>NZ_FXXB01000007.1 GCF_900184245.1 Brachybacterium massiliense
TCGGCACGCTGAGCGTCGAGCAGATCATCCGCGACCGCGCCTCCTTCGCCAGCCAGGTGCAGGCCGAGGCCGAGCACTCGATGAACAACCAGGGCCTGGTCATCGACACCTTCCAGATCTCCGCGATCGAGGATGACGGCTCCTACCTGCGTGACTGGGGCCGTCCCGAGGCTGCACTGGTGGCCAAGCGCGCGGCGATCGCCGAGTCCGATGCGAACCGTGAGTCCACCCAGGCCAGCAACCTCAACCTCCAGCAGGAGGCGGAGTCCAAGCAGGCCTTCGATCTGCGCAACGCGGAGATCAAGGAGGAGACGGACGCCCGTCAGGCCGTCGCCGATGCCGCGGGTCCGCTCGCGCGCGCCGCTCAGCAGCAGAAGATCATCGAGCAGGAAGAGCTCATCGCGGTCCGCAACAACGACCTGCGCGAGAAGCAGCTCGTCGCCGAGGTCCACAAGCCGGCCGAGGCGAAGCGCTACGCCGAGCAGCAGGATGCGGATTCCAAGAAGTACACCCGCATCGCCGAGTCGGAGGCGCAGCTGACCGACGAGCGCAACCGCGCCGAGTCCCGCAAGGTCACCGCGGACGCCGAGGCCCATGCCATCGAGGCCCGGGGTCGCGCCGAGGCCGAGGTCGAGCTGCAGCGCCGTTCGAAGGACGCCGAGGCCGTGCGCCTCGAGGGTGTGGCCGAGGCCGACGCCCTGCGCGCCAAGGGTGAGGCCGAGGCCGCGGCGATCCGCGCCAAGGGCGACGCCGAGGCGGAGACCACCCGTGCCCGCGCCGAGGCGTACAAGCAGTTCAACGACGCCGCGGTGCTCGCCCAGGTGCTCGAGGTCCTGCCCGAGGTCGCCGGCGAGCTCGCCGCGCCGTACTCGAACATCGACAACCTCTCGGTGTTCTCCACCGATGGCGAGGCGAAGATCGGTCAGAACATCTCCGTGGGCCTCGCCCAGGTGCTCGACATGGTCAAGTCCACCACCGGCGTGGACTTCCAGGACACGCTCCAGCGCGCCGCCGAGGGCGGCCGCGAGGTGCGTGCCCAGTCCGAGCAGGCGCAGCACGCCTCCCAGGCGGCGCCGTCCGCGCCGGCCGCGCCGGCCGAGGAGTCCGCCGCCGACGAGGGCTGATCCCCCGACGCCGAGCGTTCCGAGCGCCCCGGTCACTCCGTCGTGGAGGAGCCGGGGCGCTCTGCTGTGCGGACGCCGTCGCGATCGCGCGCTGCTCCCAGATTCTCGCGCTGGGCAGGGAAACTGGTCCTGCGCAGGGGCCCTGTGCGGCCCTAGAGTGGGCAGTGGCCCGTGCTTCGTCGGCTCCCCTGCTCCACGAGAGAAGAGAACCCTCCCCCATGAAGATCGGAATCCTGACCTCCGGCGGCGACTGCCCCGGTCTGAACGCCGTGATCCGCGGCGCGGTGATCAAGGGCGACAAGCTCTTCGAGGACGAGTTCATCGGTTTCAAGGACGGCTGGCGAGGCGTCATCGACGACGACTGGATGACGCTGCCGCGCCGCCGAGTGCGCGGCATCGGCCGGATCGGCGGCACGATCCTGGGCACCTCCCGCTCGAACCCCTTCGCCGACGGCGAGGACGGCGCGGAAATCGTGCGCCGCCACCTGGATGAGAACGACATGGACGCGATCATCGCGATCGGCGGAGACGGCACCCTGTTCACCGCGAACCGGCTCTATGAGGCGGGGATCCCGGTGATCGGCGTGCCGAAGACGGTCGACAACGACCTCGATGCCACCGACTACACCTTCGGCTTCAACACGGCGGTGGAGATCGCGACCGAGGCGCTGGACCGGCTGCGGATGACGGGCGACTCCCATCACCGCTGCATGGTGGCCGAGGTGATGGGCCGCAGCGTGGGCTGGATCGCGCTGCACTCGGGCATGGCCGCCGGCGCGCACGTGATCTGCCTGCCCGAGTTCCCGCTGACGATCGCCGAGATCTGCCAGTACGTGAAGGCCGCCTTCGACCGCGGTCGCGCGCCCCTGGTGGTGGTGGCCGAGGGGTTCGTGCCCTCGGACGCGCCGGAGGGGTTCATGGACTACGACCTCGACGAGTTCGGCCGGCCTCGCTTCGGCGGCATCGCCCAGGCGCTCGCCCCGCTGATCGAGGAGCGGCTGGGCATCGAGTCGCGGGCCACCGTGCTGGGCCATATCCAGCGCGGCGGTGAGCCGACGGCCTACGACCGGGTGCTCGCGACCCGGCTCGGCACCGCCGCCGTGGATCTCGTCCACCAAGGCCGTTTCGGACACATGGTGGCGCTGCGCGGCACCGACATCGTGGACGTGCCGCTGACCGAGGCGATCGACAGCGTCAAGCGCGTGCCCGAGTCCCGCTGGCGCGAGGCCGAGGTGCTGTTCGGCTAGGACGCCGCCCCGATCTCGCCGAGCAGGGCCTTGGCGTAGGAAGCGTGCACGGACTCCTCGTCGGAGGGGTGGTACATGCCGGCGCGCACGTCGCGGGAGAGGCGCTCGAGCTCGCTGCGGCGGAAGTACTGGGCGCCCCCGCTCGCGCGCAGCACCTGGTCCACGGCCGCGATCGCGGTCTCGGTGGCGCGGGACTTGACCCCGGAGAAGTGCAGGAACCAGCGCGGCCCGTGATCGCTAAGGCCGCTGCCCTGCTCCCCCGTGCCCAGAGCGTCGAGATCGGCGGTGACCTTCTCGATCTGCAGGATCACGCCGTCCACGCCGATCGCGGCGTCGGCCAGGCGCCAGCGGATGTCCGGGTCATCGGCATGGACGATGCCCTTGGTGGCGTTGCGACGGGTGGTGGCGATGCGGGTCCCCACGGCGATCGCTCGCTCGGCGATGCCGGTGTACACCGAGGAGATCAGCAGCTCGAAGGCGCCGAAGATGCCCATCACGAAGGGGTCCTGGTTGGGGCCCACGGGGGTGCTGGTCACCACGCGCTCGGCCGTGACAGGTGCGGCGTGCAGCTTCGTGGTGCGGGACTGGGAGGGGCGCATGCCGTGGGTGTCCCAGTCGTCGAGCACCTCGACGGCGTCGCTGCGCTCGAGCACGCCGAACAGGAGGCGCGGGTCCGCCTCGCTCGCCTCGGCGACGCGGCCGTGCGCGACCAGCCGGTCCCAGACGGGCGCCAGGGAGGTGAAGATCTTGGTGCCGGTGAGCTGGAAGCCACCGCCCGGCTGCTCCTCGGCACGGGTGGAGGAGTCGAAGAGCATCGCGTCGTTGCCGGCCTCGGAGATGCCGAAGGCGAAGAGCTGATCCTCGGCGGCGTCCTCGAGGATCGAGCGCACTCCGTCCGTCCCGAGACGGTGGGCATGCAGCGCCGCTCCGGTGACCACCAGGTGCATGTTCATCGACAGCGCCGTGGCCGGGGCAGCCTGGGCGAGGCGACGCTGGATGCGGGTGGCCTCGAGCAGCGTCGCGCCGAGACCTCCGAGCTCGGTGGGCACCAGCAGGCGCAGGTAGCCGCGCTCGCGGAGATCGGCGAGGTCGTCCTCGGGGAAGGTGTTCTCCTGGTCGTGGACCACCGCGCGCTCGCGGAAGGTCTCCAGCAGGGAATCGGGAAGGAAGTCCTCGGCGATGATGCTCATGAGCCAACGCTAGTCCAGGGCGGGCCGCTGGTGGGTGCCAGCCTCGCCACACGGCGGGCCCCGCCGCTCGTGGAGGCTCGCCCGGGCGGTTGGTCAGCTACGGGTTCAGGGGCGACATCTACGGCGATATCGCCGTAGTGCTCGCCAGGACGCCAGTACCCGACCGACGAGGGGTCGATTCTGACCCGTGCAGCGTCAGCGGGTCAGGTGCACGGTGGCGACCGTGCCGCGGTGGTCCGAGGAGCCGCGCCCGGCGACCTCGAGCGCGCTCACCCCGATGTCGCCGCGCACCCAGAGCGAGTCGATCCGCCGCACCGGGAAGCGCGCGGGATGCGTGGCGAGGCGCAGTCGGCGCAGAGAGACAGCGGGGGCGCTGAGCAGGCGCTGCCATCGGGACTCGGGCACCGCCGCCGGGACTGAACCGGCCGCCCCGGATGGTCCGATCACCCCGGACGCTGCCGCCCCGGCCTCCCCGATCTCCCTGGCCGCCTCGGCGGCGTCACGCCATCCGGTGGCGGCGAGCGCGGCCAGCTCCGGGTCGGAGGGCTCGGCGTTCATGTCCCCCATCAGCAGCGCCGGCCCTGCGAGGTCCTGACAGACACGGACGATGCCCTGGACCTGGGCGGTGCGGTGCGCCGGCTCGGCATTGTCCAGATGGGTCACGAGCACCTCGAGCCGCTCATCACCCGGGCCGCGCACGACGGCGCGGAGCACGCCGCGCGGCTCCGCGGGCGGGGCGTGGTGCGGGTGAGCGGGCAGCAGCGAGAACGAATGGGAGAGGATCTCATGCCGGGTCAGCAGCGCGACGCCGTAGCGCCGGCGCGGTGCGCCCGCACGTATCGGGGGCAGATCGAGCGCCGCACCGAACCGGCTCTGCATCCCCAGCAGCTCAGCGAGACGGGCGGGCTGGTCCTCATGATCGGACCGGGACCCGAACATCGCATCGACCTCCTGCAGGCCGATCACGTCGGCGCCCAGCGACGCGATCTCGCGTGCGGTGCGGGCCAGATCCACCCGCCCGTCGGGACCCAGGCCGTGGCGGATGTTGAAGGTCGCCACCCGCCACAGGGCCGCCGCCTGCCCCGCCACGGAGCTGTCCTGCCGCCGGCCGTTCACGGCCTCACTGCAGGCAGCTCGGGCCCAGCAGCGCCTTGAGCGAGGCGTACAGGGCGGCCGACGGGGTGACCGAGAGCCGCTTGTCCAGCTGCATCAACGTGGTGCGACCGGGCTCCTGCAGGCGCAGGCGCACCTCGCTGGCTCCCGGATTGTCCTCGAGCACGCCGCGCAGGTCGCTGACCACCCGCTCGGTGGCGCGCATCGCCGGCAGGGCGATCACGACGGGCCCGTCGGCCCCTCCCCCGGTCTCGGGGACGGTCATCTCCATCACCCGCAGCTCGGGCATGCCCTTCGAGGTGTCCACGCGGCCCTTCATCGAGACGATGAGGTCCTCGGCGAGCTCCCCGGCGACGGTCATGTACGTCGAGGGGAACAGCAGGCAGTCGATCGAGCCCTCGAGATCCTCGACGGTCACGATCGCCCACATGTCGCCCTTCTTGGTGGTCTTGCGCTGCAGGGTGGTGATCAGCCCCGCGATCGTGACCATCGCCCCGTCCTCGACGGCGCCGTCGTCGGCGAGCGCGCTGATCGAGGTCGAGGAGTTCTGCGCGATGACGTGCTCGAGCCCGTACAGCGGGTGGTCCGAGACGTACAGACCCAGCATGTTCCGCTCGAAGGCGAGCTTCTCCTTCCGGTCCCATTCGGGCAGGTCCGGGATGGTGATGGTGGCGGCCGAGCCGGAGGCCATCTCGGGGCCGTCGCCCCCCCCGCCGCTGAACATGTCGGCGAAGAGGTCGTACTGGCCCTGGGCCTCCTTGCGCTTGACGTCGACCACCGAGTCCACCGCATCCTCGTGGATCAGCACGAGGGAACGACGGTTCGCGCCGAGCGAGTCGAAGGCGCCGCCCTTGATGAGCGACTCGATGGTGCGCTTGTTGCACACCGACAGCGGCACCTTGTCCAGGAAGTCGGTGAAGGAGGTGAAGGCGCCCTTCTCCTCCCGGGTCCTGATGATCTCCTCGACCACATGCGCGCCGACGTTGCGGATCGCGGAGAGGCCGAAGCGGATGTCATCGCCGACGGCGGAGAAGTACAGGTCCGACTCGTTGACGTCCGGGGGCAGCACGGTGATGCCGCGGTGGCGGCAGTCGCCCAGGTACAGGCCGAGCCGGTCGCGGTTCTCCTGGGTGGAGGTCAGCAGCGCGGCCATGTACTCGGTGGGGTGGTTCGCCTTGAGGTAAGCGGTCCAGTAGGAGACCACGCCGTAGGCGGCGGAGTGGGACTTGTTGAAGGCGTAGTCGGCGAAGGGCAGCAGCGTCTCCCACAGCGCGGCGACGGCCGCGTCGGAGTAGCCGTTGCTCTTCATGCCCGCCTCGAAGGAGACGTACTGCTTGTCCAGCTCCGCCTTCTTCTTCTTGCCCATCGCGCGGCGCAGGATGTCCGCTTCGCCGAGCGAGTAGCCGGCGACTTTCTGCGCCGTCTGCATGACCTGCTCCTGGTAGACGAGCACGCCGTAGGTCTCGCCGAGGATCTCTTCGAGCGGCTCCTCGAGCTCGGGGTGGATCGGGGTGATCTCCTGGAGCCCGTTCTTGCGCAGCGCGTAGTTGGTGTGCGAGCCCATGCCCATCGGACCGGGGCGGTAGAGCGCGGAGACCGCGGTGATGTCCCCGAACTGGTCGGGCTTCATCTGGCGCAGCAGGGTGCGCATACCCGAGCCGTCCAGCTGGAACACGCCAAGAGTGTCGCCCTTCTGGAGCAGCTCGTAGGTCGCCGGATCGTCGAAGGGCAGCGTTTCCAGATCCGGCGGGGTCTTCCCGTTGCGCTCCATGTTCGCGACCGCGTCGGAGAGCACGGTGAGGTTGCGCAGGCCCAGGAAGTCCATCTTCAGCAGGCCCAGGGTCTCGAGAGTGGGGTACTCGAACTGGGTGATGATCTGCCCGTCCGAGGGGCGGCGCATCATCGGCACGATGTCCACCAGCGGGTCGCTGGACATGATCACGGCGCAGGCGTGCACGCCCCAGCCGCGGGTCAGGCCCTCGACGCCCTTGGCGATCTCGACGACCTTCTGCACGTCCGGGTCCTCGTCGTGCAGGCGACGGAACTCCTCGGCCTCGGCGTAGCGCTTGTCCTCGGGGTCGAAGATGCCCTTGACCGAGATGTCCTTGCCCATCACGGTGGGCGGGAGGGTCTTGGTGAGCTTGTCGCCCATCGCGAAGGGGTAGTCGAGCACGCGCGCGGCGTCCTTGAGCGAGTTCTTCGTCTTCATCACGCCGTAGGTGATGACCTGGGCGATGCGGTCATCGCCGTACTTGCGCTCCACGTACTCGATGACCTCGCCGCGGCGGCGATCATCGAAGTCGACGTCGAAGTCGGGCATGGAGACGCGATCCGGGTTCAGGAACCGCTCGAACAGCAGGCCGTGCTCGATCGGATCGAGATCGGTGATGCGCATGGCGTAGGCGACCATCGAGCCGGCGCCGGAGCCTCGGCCCGGTCCCACGCGGATGTCCTGCTCCTTGGCCCACTTGATGTAGTCGGAGACCACCAGGAAGTAGCCGGGGAAGCCCATCTGCAGGATGACGGAGACCTCGTAGTCGGCGCGCTTCTGCACCTCGTCGGGGATGCCCGAGGGGTAGCGGTACTCCAGGCCCCGCTGGACCTCCTTGACGAACCAGGACTCCTCGTCCTCCCCCGCCGGGGTGGGGAAGCGCGGCATGTAGTTCGCACCCTCGTCGGTGGTGCGGAACTCGACATCGCACATCTCGGCGATCGTCAGGGTGTTGTCACAGGCCTCGGGGAACTCGCGGAACAGCTCGCGCATCTGCCGCGCGGACTTCAGGAAGTAGCCGGAGCCGCCGAACTTGAAGCGGTCCGGATCGTTCAGGCGCGATCCGGAGTTGATGCACAGCAGCACGTCCTGGATCTGCGCATCAGCCTCGGTGACATAGTGCAGGTCGTTGGTGGCTACGAGCGGGGCGTTGATGGCCTTGCCCACCTCGAGCAGGTCCTTGGTGACGCGCTGCTCGATGTCCAGGCCGTGGTCCATCAGCTCGATGAAGTAGCTGTCCTTGCCGAACATATCCTGGTACTCGCCGGCGGCCTTGACGGCCTCGTCGAACTGGCCCAGGCGCAGGCGGGTCTGCACCTCACCGGACGGGCAGCCGGAGGTGGCGATCAGGCCGGGCGCGTACTTCGAGAGGATCTCCCGGTCCATCCGCGGCCACTTGCCCATCTGCCCGTCGAGAGAGGCGGCGGAGGCGAGCCGGAAGAGGTTGTGCATGCCGGGCGTCGTCTTCGACAGCAGGGTCAGGTGCGTGTAGGCGCCGCGGGCCGAGACGTCATCCCCAGCGGCCTGCTGCTCCTTGGTGCCCCACTGCACGCGGGTGCGGTCATGGCGGCTGGTGCCGGGGGTCACGTACGCCTCGACGCCGATGATCGGCTTGATGCCGGCATCCTTCGCGGTCTTGTAGAACTCGTAGGCGCCGAAGAGGTAGCCGTGATCGGTGATCGCGACGGCCTTCTGGTTCTGGCGGACGGTCTCGTCGACCAGTTTGTCGATCTTCGCGGCCCCGTCCAGCAGGGAGTAGTCGGTGTGCACATGCAGATGCACGAAGTCATCGGAGTCCGCAGAAGCCATGCCCTCCAGAGTAGCCGCGCGGGCCCACGGAGGGGGCCTCCGCACGGGGTCGGAGAGGTCACCACAGCGCCCTCGGCGTGTCGGCGCCGCGGCGCTCCCGGTGCGCCCTCACAGGTCCTCCTCGCCGCCCGGCCCGCAGCGCCGCGAAGGCCTCATGGCGGCCTCCCCGGCATGCTCAGCGGCCGGTGCCGTCCCCCTCGGCGTCCTGCGCACGTCGGGTCTCGGCGAGCAGGGTGTTCATGTAGTCGTGCACGTCCTCGTAGCTCAGCGAGCGCTCGTCCCGACGGGGCGGGATGCCGCCCACGAAGGCGCCGCCGTGCCAGGCCAGCGAGTCGTCCGGCAGGGACGGGTCGTCATCGCGCCAGAGGTCGATCGGGATCGCATGGGCGGCGAGATCGCGGGCGATCTCCTCGGCCCGGGCGGGGTCCCCCGCCCGCTGCAGCACCGAGACCAGCAGCGACTGCGCGGCCCAGGCCACGGCGTCGTCCCGGGAGTCCTCCCCTGGGTCCACCGATTCCTGCACGAGGGCGGCATAGCTCGCCGCGAGCTCGTCGGCCCCGTCCTCGAAGTGGTCCTTGGCCACACGCAGCGCCACCCGCGGCACCAGATCGCGCGCATCCCACAGCACCGCCGCGCCCACCAGCGCCATGCCCACGCCAGTGGGGAAATCGGGGTCCAGGGCGAGCGCGGTGGACGGCGGCCGGCCCGCACGGCGCTCGTCGTCGGCCGCGAGGAACTCCTCGACGGAGCGGGCGAGCGCCGCGCGCACGCGCTCGTCGTCGTGCAGCACGAGCTCGGCCTGCGACGGATCCAGCCCCAGCCTGCGGGCGACGCGCGCGAAGGGGAAGTCGGGGCGGGCCAGGGCCGCATCGCGGGTGGGCGCCAGGGCGCCGGGGCTCTGCTCGTCGTTCATGCCTCGACGCTACCGCCTGGTGCGCGGTGCCGGGGCACGGCGGGGGCGCTCCTCAGAGACCGCGCATCTCAGAGACCGGGCCCCTCAGAGACCGCGCAGCGAGTCGAGCGCCTGCTGCAGATCCTCCGGGTACTGCGAGGTGTAGGTGGCCTCGCGTCCTGTGGCGGGGTGGACGAAGGTCAGCTCCATCGCGTGCAGCCATTGGCGGATCAGCCCCACCCGTGCCGCGAGGGTGGGATCCGCGCCGTAGAGCGGGTCGCCCACCAGCGGGTGGTGCAGCGCGGCCATGTGCACGCGGATCTGGTGCGTGCGCCCTGTCTCGAGATCGACCTTCAGCAGCGTCGCGCCCTGGAGGTCCTCGAGCGTCTCGTAGTGGGTGACCGAGTGCTTGCCGTCCTCGCGCACCGCGAACTTGTAGTCGTGCGAGGGCGAGCGGCCGATCGGCGCCTCGATGGTGCCGCGGGGCTGCTCCGGGGTGCCCTGGCAGACGGCGTGGTAGACCTTGCCCACCTCGCGGGCGCGGAAGGCGTCCTTGAGGGTGGTGTAGGCGCGCTCGGTGCGGGCGACCACCATCAGTCCGCTGGTGCCCACGTCGAGACGGCTGACGATGCCCTGCCGCTCCGGATCCCCCGTGGTGCGGATGCTCACGCCCGCCGCGGCGAGGTGCCCCAGCACGGTGGGCCCGCTCCAGCCGGCGCTCGGGTGCGCGGCCACGCCTACGGGCTTGTCGATCACGACGATGTCGTCATCCTGGTGCACCAGGCTCATACCCTCGGCGATCTGGGGCCGCACGGCGACGGCGGGCTTCTCGTCCGGCAGCTCGACGTGCACCATCGCCCCGGGCTCGAGGCGGGTGGAGCGGGCGGGAGCCTGCCCGTCCACGAGCACGTGGCCGTCGGAGACGAGATCCGCCGCGCGGGTGCGGGACAGGCCCAGCATCCGGGAGATCCCCACATCCACGCGCTCCCCGGCGAGACCGTCGGGCACCATCAGGATCCTCGAGGAGCTCATGCGGCGTCCTTCTGCGCCGGCTCGCCCGTCCCCTCCGCAGAGGAGTCTTCCTCATCGTGCGCGGGATCCGAGGCGACGCCGAAGACGCCCAGCGCCACGATCATGATCGCTCCGCCCACCACGGCCATGTCGGCGATGTTGAAGACCGGCCAGCTGGGCAGCTCGAGGAAGTCCACGACAGCGCCGCGGAAGGGCCCCGGCTCGCGCAGCAGCCGGTCATGGATGTTGCCCAGCGCACCGCCCATGATCAGGCCCAGCGCCGCGGTGTACCACGGAGAGCGCACGGCCTTGACGGCGAAGAGGATAACGCCGGCGACGATCACGAGCTGCAGGCAGGTCACCACCGGGGTGATCTCGGAGCCCATCCCCCAGGCCGCACCGCTGTTGTACAGCAGCGTGAGCTGGAGGATCTCCCCGATGAATGGCTGCGGCTCGAGCAGGGGCAGGGAGTCCACCGCCCAGTTCTTCGTGATCTGGTCGATCACCGCGATCACCGCGCCGATCGCGGCGATGCTCCCCAGGACGGTGCGGCGGCTCAGACGGCGACGAGCGCCGGACCCCTCGGGCCCGGCGCTCGCCGACTGGGACAGTGCGCTGTTCACAGACCGAAGTTCGCCTGCTTGTCCTGCGTCTCGCTGGTGTCGAGCTCGCTGAGCTGGTTCTCCAGGTAGTTGCGCAGACGGTTGCGGTAGTCGCGCTCGAAGTTGCGCAGACCCTCGATGGTCTTGTCGAGATCGGCCTTCTTCGTCTCGAGATCGGCGAGGGTGGTGCGGGACTTCTCCTCGGCTTCGTCGACGATGCGCTTGTGCTCGGCGTTGGCCTCGGCGATGAGCCGATCGCGCTCGTCCTCGCCGTTCTTGACGTACTCGTCGTGCAGACGGTTGGCCAGGGCGATGATCCCGGCGGCGGACTGGTCCGGGGTCTCCGGGCCCGGAGCGGCGGCGGGGGCAGGGGCCTCGGCGGGCTCCTCCTCGACGACGGCCTGCGGGGCGGTGGCGTCCTCGGCCACCTCGTCCTCGACGGCCACGGGGGCGGAGTCGATGATCGCGTCGCTCTCGCCGGTGGCGGCGGCATCGGTCGCGGGGGCGGCGGCCGCCCCGGACTCCAGCTCGGCGATGCGGTTGTGGGCCTCCTCGAGCTCCTTCTTCAGGCGCTCGTTCTCGGAGATGAGCTCCTTCAGGCGCGGTTCGACATCGTTGTCGAGGAAGTTGTCCACCTCGTCCATGTCGTAGCCCTCGGAGAACCGGACAGGGGTGAACCTCTGATTCTGCAGGTCTTCGGGCATCAGAGCCATGGGTCACCTTTTCTTAGTACGGGAGTCGAATGCGCGGAGTCGCGGTGGCGTCAAGCCTAGCGGATCGTGCCGGGGATGCTGAATCGGGGAACCTCACATCGCGATGCCCGCGAGCACCCTCAGCAGGATCCACCCGAGAACCAGCAGGAGCATCAGGCTCAGGTCGAGCGCGACGGCGCCGATGCGCAGCGGCGGGATGAGTCTCCTGAGTGCCAGGACGGGCGGGTCGGTCAGCGTGTAGACGACCTCGAACAGCACCAGGACCAGGCCCGAGGGCCGGTACTCCCGCGCATAGGACTGGATCCACTCCAGCACCAGGCGCGCCAGGAGCAGGAGGAGGTACACCAGCACTGCGAGGTACAGCACTCCTGCGATGATCTGCACGGAAGGGCTCAGCTCTGGTTGTAGAAGCTGCCCTCGTCGGCCGAGGTGTCACCGTCGACCTGGACGAACTCGGGCGAGAGCAGGAACACCTTGGAGGTGACGCGCTCGATCGTGCCGCGCAGGCCGAAGACCAGGCCGGCCGAGAAGTCGACCATGCGCTTGGCGTCGCCGTCCTGCATGTCGGAGAGGTTCATGATGACGGGGACACCGTCACGGAACGACTCGCCGATGGCCTTGGCGTCGTTGTAGGAGCGCGGATGGATCGTGGTGATGCGGTGCATCGACTCCTCCACTGCCGGGGCCATGGCCACCACGTTCGAATGCTGGCGGATCGGGGTCACCTGGGCCTCCCGTTCGGGTGCGGGCTCGGGGCCGCGCTCGGTGCGGCGGGACGGTGCGGCGACCTCGTCGTGACGGGACCGCTCGTCCTCGTAGTACTCGTCGTCGACCTCGTTGGCGAGGCCGAGTGCGACCATGGCGTTGCGCCAGGTTCCCATCGCAGATCTCCCAGTTCGTTGTTCACGCTGACGGACTCCGGGGAAGCACGGGGAGTGCGCGGGAGCCCTTACTGCGCGAAACTACCGCAGGGATTTCCCCGTGGTCGGGAGGCGCCCGGCGTGTCGTGCGTGTGTCGCACGCCCGCACCTGGGCGGACGCGCTGCCGCACGGCAGCGGGCGCGATGTCGCCCCGCCGCGATGCGCAGGGGGGCGGCTCAGCCCCGCCGCACCACCCCGGCGAAGCGACCGGTGCGCGCCTGGCGGCGGTGGGAGTAGAAGCGCTCGTCCTCGAGGGTGCAGGGGTGCTCGGCGTCGATCGCCGAGAGTGCGATGCCCGCGGCGACGAGGATCTCGACCGCGCCGGCTCGCAGATCCAGGGAGGGGGTCCCCCAGGAGGTGCTCGCCTGGGTGGCCGGCAGCTGCCGGGCGGCCTCGGCGCGCATCTGCTCGGGCACCTCGTAGCAGGCGCCGCAGATGGCGGGGCCGATGCTCGCAGTGAGCTCCTCGGGGCGGGCGCCGAGCTCTCCCATCGCCTCGACGGTGCGCTCGAGGACTCCTCCCAGCAGGCCCGCCCGACCTGCATGCGCCGCGCCGATCGTGCCGCTGACGGGATCGCTCAGCAGCACAGGCAGGCAGTCCGCGACCATGATCGCGAGCGCCACATCGTCCCGGTCGGTGACCAGGGCGTCCGCGGTGACCACCGGGACGGGGCCCTCGGCGGGGAGCACGTGGACATCGGCGGAGTGGACCTGGTCGACGAAGACGACGGGCACCGCGAGCTCCTGCTCGAGCAGCTCGCGGTTGCGGCGCACGGCGTCCTCGTCATCGCCCACGTGCCGGGCCAGGTTCAGCCCGGCGTGCTCTGCGACGCTGACCCCGCCCTCACGGCCCGTGAACAGGGCACGGGCCCCGCGAAGTCGCGAGGCCCGTGCGGGAAGCGAGGAGGTCACTTCAGGAAGGACGGCAGATCGAGATCGTCGTCGTCCGCGGGCGGCTCCTCGATGTGCGGCGGGCGCGCGGGCTCGGGAGCGCGCGGAGCCGGCTGCGGGGCGGTGCGCTCCTGCTGCTCGGCATCCTCCGAGTCCGCGGCGTCGAGCACCTCGGTCTCGGGCTCGGCCGCGCTCGGGCGCGACGGGGAGAACGCCTGCTGCGGCAGACCCCAGGCCCCGGGAGCGCCGGAACCGGCCGCAGCACCGGCTGCGGCACCGTGGGAGGCGCGCTGCTCCTGGACGGCCGGGCGAGGTGCGGCGGTGCGCGGCTGCTCCGTGCGGGCGGGCTCGGCGCGGGGCGCCTGGCGCTGCTGCGGGGCCACGTCCTGGCGGGGCGCCGGGCCGCCGCCCTCGAAGCCTGCGGCGATGACGGTCACGCGGACCTCATCACCGAGGGCGTCGTCGATGACGGAGCCGAAGATGATGTTCGCATCGGGGTGCGCCGCCTCCTGCACGAGGCGGGCCGCCTCGGAGACCTCGTAGAGGCCGAGGTCGCTGCCGCCCTGGATCGAGAGCAGCACGCCGTAGGCGCCGTCGATCGAGGCCTCGAGCAGCGGGCTGGAAACTGCGAGCTCCGCGGCCTGCAGGGCGCGATCCTCGCCGCGGGCGGAGCCGATGCCCATCAGGGCGCTGCCTGCTCCCTGCATGACGGATTTGACGTCGGCGAAGTCGAGGTTGATCAGGCCGGGTGTGGTGATCAGGTCCGTGATGCCCTGGACACCGGAGAGCAGCACCTGGTCCGCGCTCTTGAAGGCGTCGAGCATCGAGACCTGCTTGTCCGCGATGGACAGCAGGCGGTCGTTGGGGATCACGATGAGGGTGTCGACCTCGGCCTGCAGCGCGGCGATGCCGGACTCGGCCTGGGTGGAGCGGCGGCGGCCCTCGAAGGTGAAGGGGCGGGTGACCACGCCGATGGTGAGCGCGCCGAGGCTGCGGGCGATCTTGGCGACCACGGGGGCGCCGCCGGTGCCGGTGCCGCCGCCCTCGCCGGCGGTCACGAAGACCATGTCGGCCCCGCGCAGGACCTCCTCGATCTCCTCGGCGTGGTCCTCGGCGGCGCGCTTGCCCACCTCGGGATCGGCGCCCGCGCCGAGACCACGGGTGATCTCCTTGCCGACGTCGAGCTTGACGTCGGCGTCGGACATCAGCAGCGCCTGGGCGTCGGTGTTGATCGCGATGAATTCGACGCCCTTGAGCCCGGACTCGATCATGCGGTTGACGGCATTGACACCTCCGCCGCCGACGCCGACGACCTTGATGACTGCGAGTGAGATCTGCGTTCCGGCCACGTGTTGGTCCTTGCTCTTGTCGTTCATCCGGGGAGTGGGCCTGCGTCGCACCTGGTCGTGCGACTTCTGAAACCCTAGACCTCGAGTTGAGGTTCGGACTTCAGGGCGCTTCTCCTTTCCCTCGACGCTATGGACGTGGGCACCTGCACGCAAATACCGCGTGCGCGTGTCGGCCCCCGAGGGCGGGCCAGATCACCGTGGGGCGGGCGCGCCGCTCAGCGGGTGACGGGAGCGACCGGGGAGGAGACGTCGATGACGGTGCCGGGCTGGCCCAGCAGCGCCTGCACCACCTCGGCCTTGAGCTCGGCATCCTGGGCGTCGCCCCAGACGACCTCCTTGGTGCCGCCATCCTCGAGGGCGAGCACCACCGTCACATCGCTCGCGCTCGAGGCGGTCATCTCCTGCACGGCTCCGCGAAGCGGCTCGGGCATGCCGGCGAGGACCTCGGCCATCGCCTGCGCGGCGCCCTCCGGATCCCCAGCGCCGCCGCCGACGGTCAGCGGGACCAGCGAGGCCCCCTCCCCCGCGGCCGCGGGCAGCTGCTGCCCCTCGGCGCCGATCACGGTGGTGCTGCCGTCGGTGGTGGTGAGCTGAGCGATCGGCACGACCTCGGTGACGCTCACGCGCACGCCGTCGGGCCAGGAGCGCTCGACCTCGACCGTGTCCACGCCCGGCACCTCGGCCACGCTCTGGGTGATGCGTCCCGTCGGCAGCAGCAGGATGCTGCCCCCGGTGTGCGGCTGGACCGCGGCCTGCACCTCCTCCTGCTCGAGGTAGCCGGTGCCCTCGACCTGGATCTGCTGGACCTGGAGGGCGGGCAGGAAGATCGCGGTCACGCCGGCGGCGACGAGGACCAGTGCGGTCACGAGCACACCGGCGATGATCGCGCGGCGCCGACGGCGCCAGGGGCGGCCCACGACCAGCTCGCGGAAGCGCTCGGCTGCCTGGACCACCCGTCCCTCGCCCGATGGCCCGGTCGCGGGAGCGGGGGCGGACACCTCTGCGGCGGGCCGGGCGCGGCCGACGGAGCGGCTGCGGGCGGGCGGCGCGGCGTTCGCGGAGGACGGCGAATGCGCGGAGACGGCGGAGTGGGCCGACGGCACGGAGGGCGCCGGCTGGGCGGACGCCGAAGAGGCGTCCGACGCGGCCGACGCCGCTGAACGGGCGGAGCGCGCGGACCGCGCGGATCGAGCCGACGTAGCGGTGGAGGCCGACGGAGCCGAGCGCTCGTGGCGGGCGGACCGGTCCGGTGTGCGGGCGGGCCGCTCGGGGCGCGGCGCGGGCTTCTCGGGACGCGGCGTCGGTGCGGGAGCCGGTCGCGGCGTCGGCGCGGGAGCGGGACGCCGCGTGCTCTGGCGCGGCTTGGGCGCGTTGGGCCGCCGTGCCATCAGGCGCGGTCTCCCGGCGCGTCCAGCACCGTCATCAGGGCGGGGGTCAGCTCGACGATGTCGCCGGCGCCGAGCATCAGCAGCAGGTCGCCGGGGCGGGCGTGGGCGCTCACGAGCGCGGCCAGCTGCGCCTCGTCCTCGACCGGGACCACGCCGGGCGCCGCGAGGTCGGTGATGGTGCGGGCGGTGACGGTGGGGTCGGGGTCCTCGCGCGCGGCGTAGATCGGCAGCACCCAGGCGTGGTCCGCGGCGGACAGCGCCTCGGCGAAGTCCCCGGCGAAGTCGCGGGTGCGGGAGACCAGGTGGGGCTGCAGCACGGCGAGCACCCGCCCGGGACGCTCCTGCGCCTGCACGATCCCGCGGGCCGCGTCGATGGTCGCCGCCACCTCGCGGGGGTGGTGGGCGTAGTCGTCCACCACGGTCACTCCGGCGACGGTGCCCGCGACGTCGAAGCGGCGCGAGGCACCGGTGAAGGTGCCCAGTCCCGCGGCCAGCTGCGTCAGCGGCGCATCGGGGGTCGCGGCGGCGGCAGCGGCCAGGGCGCCCAGGGCGTTGAGCACGTTGTGGTGGCCGGTGACGGGCAGGGCGATCTCGAGCGGTCCGTGGGGTGTGTCCACCTCGATCTCGGCACCGCGCGGTCCGCTGCGCTCGGCGCGCAGGCGCCACTGGGCGTCCTCGGCGATGCCGTATCGCAGCACCGTGGTCCCGGCGGTCTCGGCGCGCTGCCCGAGGGCGCGGGCGCCCGGATCGTCCGCGCACACCACGAGCGTGCCGCCCTCGGCGAGCTGCGCGGTGAGGGCGTCGAAGGCGGCGGTGAGGGTCGCGGCGTCGCCGTGGAAGTCGAGGTGGTCGGGCTCGAGGTTGGTGACCACGAGGGCGCGGGGGGCGAAGGCGAGGAAGGAGCCGTCGGACTCGTCGGCCTCGACCACCGCGAGCTCCCCGTCGCTGTGCTGTGCGGCGGGATCCGCGCCGAGCCCGGCGTTGCGGCCGAGGTCCGGGACGGCCGCGCCGAGGGCCCAGGCCGGGTCATGCCCGGCGCCGCGCAGCGCGGTCACCGCCATGCCGGTGGTGGTCGTCTTGCCGTGCGTGCCGGCGATGGCCAGCAGCTCCCGCCCGCCGAGCAGGCCGGCCAGCGCCGCGGCGCGATGGATCACGGGGATGCCGCGCTCGCGGGCGGCGAGCACCTCGGGGTTGTCGGCCCGCACCGCGGTCGAGACGATCACCAGGTCCAGGTCCTCGGCCAGCAGGGCGGCGTCGAAGCCGATCCCGATCCGTGCACCGTCCTCCCGCAGCGGGGCGATGAACTGCCCGTCCTGGGAGTCGGAGCCGGAGACGGCCAGGCCCGCCTCGAGCGCGAGCCGCGCCACGGCGCTCATCCCGGCGCCGCCGATGCGCACCACGTGCAGGGAGGAGACGCCGCGGTCCGTGGGCCAGTGCGACTGCGTGATGACGTCCCCGGGGCGCAGGATCGTGCGCGGGATCGGCTGTCCGGCGGGGCCGTTCTCGGGGGAGGAAGTCATGGGCTCACCGTAGTCCGCGCGGCGGGACGGCCGGGTCAGGCGCGGCGTGCGACGCCGGTCACCACGTCGGCCATCTGCTCGGCCGCGTCGGTGATCCCGAAGGCGCGGGAGGCCTCGGCCATCGCGGTGAGCCGAGCCGTGTCCTGCATCAGCGGGAGCACCCGGGAGCGCAGCCAGGCGGCGTCGAGCTCGGCATCGGGGACCATCAGGGCGCCGCCGGCGGAGACCACCTCCTGCCCGTTCAGGGCCTGCTCCCCGTTGCCGATCGGCAGCGGCACCAGCACCGCGGGCAGTCCCACGGCCGTGAGCTCGCAGACGGTCCCGGCACCGGAGCGGGTCAGGGCGAGGTCGGCCGCGGCGTAGGCGTCCTCCATGGCGCTGACGTACTCGAGCACGCGATGTCCCTCGCGCTCGGTGATTCCCTCGGCCTTGCCGCGACCGGTGATGTGCAGGATCTGCACCCCGGCGGCGAGGAGGTCCTCGGCGGCCTCGGCGATGGCCGTGTTCAGCCGCAGGGCGCCGAGGGAGCCGCCGGTGGCCAGCAGCACCGGGCGGTCGGGGGCCAGGCCCAGCTCGCGCCGTGCGCGTTCGCGCTCGGCATCCCGGTCGAGGTGGGCGATGCCCTCGCGCATCGGCATGCCGATCCGACGCGCGCCGGGCAGGCTCGAGCCGTCGAAGGCGGTGAGCACGGCGGCGGCGCGGCGGGCGCCGAGCCGGTTGGCCAGGCCCGGGCGGCGGTTCGCCTCGTGCACCACCAGCGGCACCTTCAGCGAGGCGGCGGCGAGATAGGCCGGAGGGCAGACGTAGCCGCCGAAGCCGGCGACCACGTCGATGCGGCGCTCCTTGAGCAGGGTGCGCACCTGTCGCAGGGTGCCGGCGAACCGGCCGGGGAAGCGCAGGGCGGCGGCGTTGGGGCGGCGCGGGAAGGGCACCTTGTCGATGGTGGCCAGCTCGTACCCGGCCGCGGGCACCAGATCGGCCTCGAGACCCTCCTGGGTGCCGAGCACGAGCACCTCGGCCTCGGGGCTGCGGCGGGTGATCTGCGCGGCGGTGGCCAGCAGCGGGGAGACGTGCCCGGCGCTGCCTCCCCCGGCCAGCAGGATGCGGGGTGCGGAGGTGTGGGACATCAGGACCTTCGTGACGAGGGGGCGGAACCGCGCCCACGTCGGCGGCGGGAGCGGGAGGAGCTGGAGCGCGCGGCATTGCTCTTCGGAGCGGGCTTGGCAGCGCCCTTGGCCTTGGCCGCGCCCTTGGGCGTCCCCTTGCGCGTGCGCTGGGGCGCGGAGCTGCGCGGGGCCGGGGCGGCAGGAGCCGCGGAGTCCTCGCGCGGGGCCGGCAGAATGCTGATCGAGCGGCGCACCGAGCTCAGGCGCGCTCCGATCGCCTCCTGCGCCCCCGGCTCGCGGCGGGCGAAGGAGATCAGCAGTCCCAGTGCGGTCATCGAGGCCAGCAGCGCCGAGCCCCCCGAGGAGATGAAGGGAAGGGGCACGCCGATCACCGGCAGCAGCCCGGTGACCACCATCATGTTCACGAAGGCCTGGCCCAGCAGCCAGGCGCTGATGCCGGCGACGGTGATCTGCATGAAGTGGTCGTCGAGCCGGGTGATCATGCGCAGCATGATCAGGGCGAGGGCGGTGAACAGCAGCAGCACGCCGAGGGTGCCGATCAGGCCGAGCTCCTCGCCGATGATCGCGAAGATGTAGTCGTCCTCGGCGGCGGGCAGGCGCCCCCACTTCTGGCGGGACTGGCCGAGGCCCACGCCCCACCAGCCTCCCTCGGCCAGGCCCATCAGGCCCTGCTCGGACTGGAGGCAGGAGTCGCCGGGGCAGGTGCCGTGGATCCAGTTGTTGATGCGGGCCATGCGGTTGCCGCTGGTGATGGTCAGCGCGATCACGCCGAGCAGACCGGCCGCGCCGGCGGCCATGAACCAGCGCCGCGGGACGCCGGCGACCCAGACCGCTCCGGCCACGAGCATGCACATCACCAAGGTGGTGCCGAGGTCCTTGCCCCAGACCACCAGGCCGAGGGCCGCGCCCGCGCCCGGGGCCAGCGGGATGAACAGGTGGAAGGGCTTGGTCAGCAGCGGGCGCTTGGTCGCGAGCATCGCGCCGAGCCAGACGGCCAGGGCGAGCTTGAGGAACTCCGAGGGCTGCAGGCGCTGGGAGCCGATCTGGATCCAGTTGCGGTTGCCGTACACCTCGACGCCGAGGCCCGGCACGTGCACCAGGCACTGCAGCAGCAGACCGATCGCGAACAGCACCCAGGCCGCGCGCCGGTAGAAGCCGGGCGGCAGCAGGGCCGCGGTCACCATCGCCACCAGGCCCATCACCGCGAAGGTGCCCTGGCGGATCAGGCCGTCGAAGCCTGAGGCGCCGCGGGAGATGTTGCCCACCGAGCTCGAGGACAGCACCATCACCAGGCCCACGCTCACCAGCAGCGCACCGACCACGATCAGGCCGTAGAAGTCCAGCGCCGGGGAGCGCAGCCAGTTGCCGAGCCCGTCACGGAGGCGGTCGCCGATGTTGCCGAGCGGCTGCTCCTCGTCGGGGCGCACCACACGGGTGGAGCGGCGGGCGTCCCCGCGGGACTCCCGTCGTGTGTCCTCCAGCGTCATGTGCGCTCTCCTGGCAGTCGGGCCACGGCCTCGGCGAACAGATCCCCCCGTTCCGCGTAGTCACGGAACTGGTCGATGGAGGCGGCCGCCGGAGCCAGCAGCACCACGTCCCCCGACGTGGCGAGGGCGCGGGCGGCCTGCACCGCGTCATCCATCAGCCGGGATCGTCCGGCCACGTCGTCAGTGTCGCCCGGATCGATGCGGCGGACGGGGACCTCGGGCGCGTGTCGCGACAGCGCCGCGGTGAACGGCTCGGCGTCCACTCCCAGCAGCACCACAGCGGCGAGCCGGTCGCGCACGGCCGCGACGAGTCCGTCGAGGTCCGCGCCCTTGGTGTCGCCGCCGGCGACCCAGACGGCCCGCTCGGCCGAGCGCAGGGACGCCGCGGCGGCGGCCGGGTTGGTGGCCTTGGTGTCGTCGACGAAGTCGATGCCGTCGACGGTGGCCAGATGCTGGGCGCGGTGCGATCCCATCCGGTAGGCGCGCAGTCCGTCGCGCACCGCATGGGCCTCGACGCCGTGCGCACGGGCCAGCGCGGCGGCCGCGAGGGCGTCGAGCACCAGGTGCGGACCGGCGCCCTGCGGGCCCAGGTGCGCGAGGTCCTCGAGGGTCGCGAGCTCGGCGGCAGAGCTGCGCCGCTCGGGGTGGAAGGCGCGGTCCACCAGGATCCCGTCGATCACGCCGAGCTGGGAGAGCCCGGGCGGGCCGAGCGTGAGGCCGACGGCGCGGGCGCCCTCGACCACATCCGCCTCCTCGACCAGGTGGAGGGTGGTGGGGTCGGCGACGCTGTACACGCAGGCGGTGCGCACGCCCTCGAAGATCCGGCCCTTGGCCTGGGCGTAGGCCTCGGTCCCGCCGTGCCAGTCGAGGTGGTCGGCGCTCACGTTGAGCACCACGGCCGCCTCGCAGTCCAGATGCTCGGTCCAGTGCAGCTGGAAGCTGGACAGCTCGAGGGCGAGCACGTCGAAGCCCTCGGGGTCCAGGGCCGCCTCGATCACCGGCAGGCCGACGTTGCCGCACGCGACGGCGCGCAGCCCGGCGTGCTGGAGGATCGACTCGAGCATGGTGACGGTGGTGGTCTTGCCGTTGGTGCCGGTGATGCCGAGCCAGGCGGGCCCGTCGGCCGCCTGCATGCGTCGGGCCAGCTCGATCTCGCTCCACACGGGGATCCCGGCGTCGGCGGCGGCGCGCAGCAGCGGCTGGTCCGGGCGCCAGCCCGGGGAGGTGACCACCAGGTCGATCTCGCGATCCTGGGGCAGGGCGCGGGTGTGCTCCGCGCCGAGGCGGAACTCGACGCCGAGCACCTCGAGGATCTGAGCGCGCTCGCGGATCTCGGGGCTGTCGGCGCCGTCGACCACGAGCACGTGCGCGCCGCGCTGCATGGTCTGATCCGCGATCGCGAAGCCAGAGACGCCGAAGCCGGTGACCAGGATGCCCAGACCGCCGACGTCCAGGCCCGGCCAGGCCCGCTCGAGGACGGGGACCGTGGGCTGGAGGCTGGTCATGAGGTGAGCCTCGGCAGGGCGTCGAGGTAGAAGATCCCCAGGCCGAAGCCGGCGAGGATCCCGGCGACGATCCAGAAGCGCACCACGATGGTGACCTCGTTCCAGCCCTTGAGCTCGAAGTGGTGCTGCAGCGGCGCCATCCGGAAGACGCGCTTGCCCGTCGCCTTGAAGCTCGTGACCTGGATGATCACGGACAGCGAGATGATCACGAACAGGCCGCCGATGATCGCGCCGAGGATCTCGGTGCGGGAGATGATGGTCATGCCGGCGATCGCACCGCCCAGTGCGAGCGAGCCGGTGTCACCCATGAAGATCTTCGCGGGCGAGGTGTTCCACCACAGGAAGCCCACCAGCGCGCCGATCACGGCGGCGCACAGCACGGCGGTGTCCAGCGGGTCGCGGGCGTCGTAGCAGTGCACCACGCCCCCGGCGTCGAGGTCGACGTTGCACACCTGGCGCCACTGCCAGAAGCTGATGATCAGATATGCGGCGGTGAAGATGATGGTCGCGCCGCTGGCCAGGCCGTCGAGCCCGTCGGTGAGGTTCACGCCGTTGGACCACGCGGCGACCAGGAAGTTCGCCCAGATCGCGAAGAGCAGGAAGCCCACCACGGTGCCGAGGAACGCCAGGTCGAGCCAGGGGATGTCCCGCACGAAGGAGATCTGGGTGGAGGCGGGGGTGTTGCCGTTCTCGTCCGGGAACAGCAGCGCGAGCACCGCGAAGGCGGTGGCGACCACGAACTGTCCCAGCAGCTTGTAGCGGGGCCGCAGGCCCGTGCTGTCCTGCTGGGAGATCTTCAGGTAGTCGTCGAGGAAGCCGACCACGCCGAGACCCACCATGAGGAACAGCACCAGCAGCACCGAGACGCTGGGGGTGGTCCACAGCACCAGGTGCGTGAGGAAGTAGGCGCCCAGGACGGACAGGATGATCGCGACGCCGCCCATGGTGGGGGTGCCGCGCTTGGTGGCGTGGGTGGTGGGGCCGTCGTCGCGCACGAACTGGCCGTAGCCGCGGCGCTGGAGCACCTTGATGAACAGGGGCGTGCCCAGGATCGACATGAACAGGGCGACGGCACCGGAGATGATGATCGCGATCACTGCTGGTCTCCGTTCTGCGTCGTCCCGGCGGATCCGTCGCGCCGTGCGAGGTGCTCGACGAGGGGGCCGGCGATCCGCCGCAGGCCCGCGTCACGGGAGGACTTCAGCAGCACCGCATCGCCGGGCTGCACGGTCCGTTCTAGCACAGCGATCGCCTCCTCGACGGTGTCGAGGTACTCGGACTCGCCGCCGAAGCTGCCCTCGAGGCTCGCCCCGTGGTGGATCGGTGCGGCGCCGTCCCCGACGGAGTAGAGCTGGGAGATGTTCAGGCGCACCGCGAGGCGGCCGATCTCGTCGTGCAGGCGCACGCTGTCCGGACCGAGCTCGAGCATCTCGCCGAGCACGGCGATGGTGCGGTGGGTGCGACCGAGGTGGGCGAGAGTCTTGAGCGCCTGGCGCATCGAGTCGGGGTTGGCGTTGTAGGCATCGTCGATGACCAGCACTCCCCCGGCCTCGAGCGCCTGCATCCGCTGCCCGGAGGCGAGGGTCGCGCCCTCGAGCGCGGCCGCGGCCTCGGCCGGGGCGACCCCGGCTACCAGCGCAGCGGTGAGCGCCGCCAGGACGTTCGCGGCCTGGTGCTCGCCCAGCAGGTCGGGGTGGACGCCGAAGCGGCCGGTAGGCACGGGCTGCCCGTGCAGGGTGGTCAGGCCCTCGGGGACGACCAGGTCGAAGCGCACGCGGGCGCGCTCGTCGAGGGTCAGCTCCGCGCCGCGCACGTCGCCGTCGGTGATGCCCCAGGTGACCACCGGCGCCGGGGAGCGCTGTGCCATCGCGGCGACCAGCCGGTCCTCGGCGTTCAGGATCGCGCGGCCCTCCGGGGCGAGCGCCTCGACCAGCTCGCCCTTCGCCTGGGCGATCGCGTCGACGCTGCCGAACTCTCCGATGTGGGCGGAGCCGACGTTGAGCACGAGCGAGATGTCGGGCCGGGCGATGTCGGTGAGCTGTGCGATGTGGCCGATGCCGCGGGCGCCCATCTCGAGCACCAGGAAACGGGTCTGCGCGCCCAGGCGCAGCACCGTCAGGGGCAGTCCGAGCTCGTTGTTGAAGCTTCCGGCGGGGGCGATGGTGGTGCCGTGGGCGCCCAGGATCGTGCCGAGCAGGTCCTTGGTGCCGGTCTTGCCGGCGCTGCCGGTGACGGCGAGGACCACCAGCTGCGGGTTCTCGCGGCGTGCGCGGCCCAGCTGCTCGCGGGCGAGGAGGGACAGCGCCGTGCGCACGTCATCGACGCGCACCGCGGGCACGCCGCGCTCCTCGGTGACGAGGCTGAGCGCCGCCCCCGCACGGTGGGCGGCGTCGAGGAAGTCGTGGCCGTCGGCGTTCTCGCCGAGGAACGCGGCGAAGAGATCACCGGGGCCCACCTCGCGGGAGTCGATCTGCGCGACCCCGGTGACGAGCTCGTCACCTGTCGCGCCTCCCACGAGTGCGCCGCCCGTCAGGGCGGCGATATCCCGTGCCGTGATCTGGAGCATGCTCTCAGCGTCCTTCATCCGTGCGGTCGGCGTCGGTGCCCGTTCGCGCCCTCGGCGCACTCCTCAGAGCATCGCGCAGCCGGAGGCGGTCATCGAACGGATGGACGATATCCCCGATCTGCTGTCCGGTCTCGGCTCCCTTGCCCGCGACGAGGATGGTGTCGGACACGTCGGCCAGCGCAGCGGCCAGCGCGATCGCCTCTCCGCGCCCTCCCACCTCGTGGACCTGCGCCTTCGTGGCATCCGGGATGCCGTCGAGCACCTGACGGCGGATCGAGGCGGGGTCCTCGGTGCGGGGGTTGTCGTCCGTGACGATCACCACGTCCGCGAGCCGTGCGGCGACCTCGCCCATGCGGGGGCGCTTCGTCCGGTCACGGTCGCCACCCGCACCCATCACGACCAGCAGCCGCCCGGTGCCGGGAATCGCGCGGAGGGTCTCGAGAGCCTGCTCGAGGGCGTCGGGGGTGTGCGAGTAGTCGACCACGCCGCGACGCGGAGTATGGGCCACCGGCTCCATCCGGCCGGGCACGATGCCAGCCTCCCCGAGGGTGCGGACCACCTCGGGGCCCGAGTGCCCGAGGGCCTCCAGCAGCAGCACCGAGGCCAAGGTGTTGGCGACGTAGTGGCGTCCCGGCAGAGCGGCGTGCAGGGTGCGGGTCCCGTCCGGGCCCTCGACGGTGAAGTCGGAGCCGTAGTCGCCGGCGCGGATCTCCCGCACCCGGTGGTCCGCCTCGATCCCCTCACGGGTGGCGTAGGTGGTCACCGGGATCGTCGCCTCGCGGGCGAGCCTGCGACCCCATTCGTCATCGACGCAGACCACTGCACGCCGCGCATGCTCTGGGGTGAACAGCAGGCGCTTGGCCTCGTAGTAGGCCTCCATCGTGCCGTGGAAGTCGAGGTGGTCCTGGGTGAGGTTGGTGAAGCAGACGGCGTCGAAGACCACCTCGTCCGCACGGTGCAGCACCATGGCGTGGCTGGAGACCTCCATCGAGACCAGCTCGACCTGGTCCTCGACCATGCGCGCGAGCAGGCCGTGCAACTCGGGGGCCTCGGGAGTGGTGCGGACGGTGCCGATCGCGTGGTCGGCGCCCTGGGCGTCCCGGTACGCGGTGCCGCTGGTGCCCACCGACCCGGCGGCGACGCCGAGGGCGTGCAGGGTGCGGGTGACGGCGGTGGTGATCGAGGTCTTGCCGTTGGTGCCGGTGACGCCGAGGGTGGTGAGCTTCGCCGCGGGGCGGTCGTGCACCAGCGCGGCGGCGAGGGCGGTGGCCGCGCGGGGATCCTCGACCACCAGCGCGGGAAGTCCGGCGGCCTCGCAGCGCGCGCGCCCTGCCGGGTCGGTGAGCGCGAGGACGGCGCCGAGACTCTTGGCCTGGGCGGCGAACTGCGCACCGTGCGCGGTGGCGCCGGGCAGCGCGCACCACAGGTCTCCGGGCTCGACGGAGCGGGAATCGAGGGTGACGCCGTTCAGGGCGATCTCCGTCTGCGGAGCGGTCGTTCCGAGGACGCGGGCGAGGTCGCTCGCGCTCACACCGACGGGGCGGCGGGGGCGGGGCGGTTCGAGCGCGGGCTCGTGCAGTCGGCTCATGACTCCTGCCCCCATTCGTTCTCGAGCTCGCGACCGGCCACGCCCGTCGGGGCGATGCCCTGGTTCTGCAGCGCGAAGGTGGTGAGCTCGGAGAAGGCGGGTGCGGCGGAGCGGCTGCCGGAGATGAAGGTGTCCAGGCCGAAGAGGAACACGCCGACCACCAGGTTCGGATCATCCGCGGGCGCGAAGCCGATGAAGGATGCGGTGTAGGTGCCGTCGCCCACCTGCGCGGTGCCGGACTTCCCGGCGACGGCGTAGCCGGTGACGCTCGCCGAGGAGCGGCCGTCCTCGACGGCGTTGTCCATCAGCTGGAGCATCGTCTCGGCGGTGCCGCTGGAGACGACGCGGGTCCTCTCGGGCTCGCCGAGGGGGCGCACCGAGCCGTCGTCCTGGCGGGTGCCGGCGATCAGGGAGGGCTGGACGCGCACACCGTCGTTGGCGAAGGTGCCCACGGCGGAGACCATCTGCAGGGCGTTGACGCTGTATCCCTGGCCGAAGGAGGTGGTGTAGCGGGTGCGGCCGGTCCAGTCCTCGGCAGGGTGGACGAGCCCGGAGGACTCCCCGGGCAGCTCCACGCCGGTGGCCTCACCGAGCCCGAAGGCCCTGAGGTAGTCGTGGCGCACCTGCGGGGTGAGGGTCTCGGAGATCTGCACGGTGCCCACGTTCGAGCTGTTCTTGAGCACGCCGGCGAGGGTGAGCTGCTGATCCTCGTGGTAGCGGGAGTCCTTGACCCGGTGCCCGTCGAACCACATCTCGTAAGGGATCTCGTACTCGGTCTCGGGGGTGACCGTGCCCTCCTCGAGCGCGGCGGCGAGGGTGAACAGCTTGCCCGTCGAGCCGGGCTCGAAGACGTTGGAGATCGAGCGGTTGCCGCGGTCCTGCTCCTCGGCGGCGCCGGGATCGTTCGGATCGTAGGTGGGGTACTCCGCGAGCGAGAGCACCTCCCCGGTCTTGGCGTTGTAGACCACGGCGCTGCCGCCGGTCGCGCCCCACTGCTCGACCGCTCCGGCGACGATCTGCTGCGATTTCCACTGCAGGTCGCGGTCGATCGTCAGGACGACGTCGCTGCCGTTCTCGGCGGGGATCGTCTCCTGCTTGCCGGTGGGGATGATCTGTCCCTGGGCGCCGCGCTCGTAGGTGGTCTTGCCGGCGGTGCCCCGCAGCTCGTCGTCGAAGGAGAGCTCGGCGCCCGCCAGGGCGGTGCCGTCGGAGCCGACGAAGCCCAGGATGTTCCCGGCCACGGAGCCGGCCGGGTAGATGCGATCGGCCACGGGGTCCGAGCCGATGCCCGGGATCCTCAGGGACATCGCGGCGTCCCGCACCTCGGGCTCGACGTTCTTGCGCAGGTAGGAGAAGCCGGCATCGCCGGTGAGGGCCTCCTCGGTGCGGGAGACGGACCAGCCGAGCACGGGAGCGAGCTCCACCGCCGCGGCCTCGACCCCCGTGACCTCGGCGGTCTTCGAGTTCTCGAGGTACTCGTCCACCTGCATCTGGTTGACCCACAGGTCGTAGCGCTGGACCGAGCTGGCCAGCACCGTCCCGTTGCGATCGGTGATCTCTCCGCGCAGCGCGGGGATGGTGCGGGTGACGGTGCGCTGGGCGACGGCGTCCTCGGCGCGGGCGCTCGCGTCCAGTCCCTGCACCCAGATGAGGCGTCCCGACAGCAGCAGCACGCCCACCATGATCAGGCTGATGATGAGGCGGTGGCGCTGGGAGGGCTCCCCCAGCCGGGCCCGCGGGATCCTCGCACTCACCGCACCGCCTGATCGAGGAGGGCGGGGAGCACCCGCGGAGCGGGTGGTCTTCTTCCTGCCGTTCCTGCGCGGTGAGGTCATCCTCAGTCCCCTTCGTTGCCCATGCCGTGGTAGGCGGTGGGCTGGTCATAGATCTGAGCCGGCGGCACGGCGACCTCTGCGGGCACCTCCGCGAGCTCCGGATTGCCCTCAGTCTGCGCTGTCGGGGACGTCTCTCCGATGATCTCGCCCGTGTCGAGGTCGATATATGCCGGAGCCGACACCGGGACCATGCCGATCTCGCGCGCCTGGCGCTCGAGCTCCTGCGGCGTGCCCAGCCGCTCGTTGGTCTCGGCGAGCGCCTGGCGCTCCTCGGTCAGCCGCTGCGACTGGCCCTGGAGCCGGGTGATCTCGTAACTCGCGTCGGACATCTGGATGTTCAGGTAGAGCAGGGCCGACAGGGTCGCGGCGACGATGAGCGTGCACAGCAGCGTGAACGGCATCGAGCTGCCGCCGGCCTTGGGGGCGGCGACGACGGTGAGTCGGGGGCGCGCCTCGGAGTGCTTCGTCCCGCGGACGGGGCGGATCGCGGGCGCATGAACGGCGGTGGTGCTTGCCATCTCAGTGTGCTCTCTCAGCGTCTCGGGTTCGGGTCAGGGCTCGCAGGCGGACGGAGGCCGCGCGGGAGTTGGTGTCCCGCTCGGTGTCGTCGGCCTGCATGGCGCCGCGCACGAGCGGGGCGAACGACGGGCGGTGCTCCTCCAGCTCGACCGGCAGGCCGGGCGGGGCGGTGGAGCGGGTGCGACGGGCGAAGGCCGTCTTGACCAGACGGTCCTCGCCGGAGTGGTAGGACTCCACGACGATCCGACCGCCGACGTGGAGGCAGTCGAGCGCGGACTCGATCGCGGAGGCGAGGATCTCGAGCTCCTCGTTGACGGCGATCCGCAGGGCCTGGAAGGTGCGCTTGGCGGGATGGCCGCCGCTGGCCTTCGAGGCGGCGGGGATCGCGCGCTCGAGGAGCTCGACCAGCTCGCCGCTGCGGATCAGGGGTGCGCTCTCGCGCTGCTCGACGATGCGGCGGGCGATGCGCTTGGCGAAGCGCTCGTCACCGAGGTCGCGCAGCAGGCGGGCGATCTCCGCCTCGGGCAGGTCCCGCAGCAGGTCCGCGGCGGTGGGGCCGTCGCTCGAGGTGTCCATGCGCATGTCCAGCGGTGCGTCGACCGCGTAGGAGAAGCCGCGATCCGCGGTGTCGATCTGGAAGCTGGACAGGCCCAGGTCCATCATCACGCCGTGGGCGCCGGGCAGTCCGAGCTCCGCGAGCACCTCGGGGATCTCGTCGTATGTGGCGTGGACCAGGGTGGCGCGCTCGCCCACCCCGGCGCGGTCGAGGCGCTCGCGGGCGAGCTCGAGCGCCTGGGGATCGCGGTCGATGCCGACGAGGTGGGCGTGAGGGGCCGCCTGGAGCACGGCGGCGGCGTGGCCGCCCATGCCGAGGGTGGCGTCGACGTGGATCGACCCCGGCTCCTGGAGCGCGGGGGCGAGGAGCTCGACGGAGGTGTCGAGGAGGACAGGCACGTGCCGCTTCTCCGCGGGCCTGTCATCGTGCGTCGGTTCCATGTCACCCCTCCCCTGGGTCGGTGCTGTGTGCTGTGTGCGGCGGTCCGGGCCCTGAGGCCCCGCCCGACTCCGCGGCTTCTCCGCGGTGCCGTCCTGCCAGATTCCTCGTCGTTCCCGACCCGCCACCGGGGAAGTTGCGTCGGGGCGGGAACGACGAGAGGTCTCACAGGACGGAGATGCTCCGTGTCGGGCTCAGAACAGGCCGGGGATCACCTCCTCGGAGGTCTCCGCGAAGCCCTGCTCCTTCTGCTCGAGGTAGGTCTCCCAGGCCGGGAGCGACCAGATCTCGAGCCGGTCCAGTGCGCCGATGACGGCGCACTCCCGGTCCAGGTCCGCGTAGTTGCGCAGATGGCCCGGGATGGTGATGCGGCCCTGCTTGTCCGGGATGACGTCCTCCGCACCGGAGAGCAGCACTCGCAGGTAGTCGCGGGTGCGCTTGTCGGTGGTCGGCGCCCGACGGGCCTCCTCGAGCTTCTGGCGGAACTCCATGAGCGGATACACGGCGATGCAGTGCTCCTGCCCACGAGTCATGACCAGTCCCGAGGCGAGCTCGTCGCGGAACTTCGCAGGGAAGATCAGGCGGCCCTTGTCGTCGAGCTTGGGCGTGAAGGTGCCGAGGAACATCCACGCCCTCCTTCACTCACCGAGCCTCACGATCCGGAACCCATCTCCTCCCTACGCGCTCCACTTTACCCCACTAGTCCCCACCTAGTGCTACATATGGGCGAGACCTCGTGAAGATTTCAGGGATCACTGCAGGTCACCGCTGTGGGGCGAGGTGGGGGGAATTTCCCTGCCGGAGCGTCGCCGACCACTCTCTCTCGCGCCGCTCCACCGAGGCGCCCACGGCGCCGGCCTGCAACACTGCAGGTCAAAGGGTTTTGCGGGGCGGCTGCGGAGCGTGTGGGGCGAGGTGGAGGGAATGTGGGGACTCAGGGGATCCGCGTCATCGCGGAGCGTCGGGGAGCGCACTGGAGGAGGGCTGCGGCGCGGCGACCGCCCGGTCGCTCGCAGGCTCGCAGGCACTGGCACTGGCACTGGCACTGGCACTGGCACTGGCACTGGCACTGGCACTGGCGGCACGGTGCCACCAGGCAGCGCACATGACGAGACCCCGGCTCCTGGGAGCCGGGGTCTCGGTGTTCTCTGTGCTCTAGGTGTTCACGGGCGCAGCGGTGCCGCGCGACGAGGTGCGGAGGGTCAGAGGCGGGGGGCGTCGCCCGCGCGCTTCTCCCAGCGCTCCTCCATCTTGCGCATGAACGCGGAGTCGCCTCCGGACGTCGAGGGCTTCGTGCCCCCCCCACCGCCGCCACCGCCGGGGTTGTCCTCGCCTGCCGATCCGCTGGGCCCGGTGACCGCGTAGACCGCGCCGGCCAGCATGCCGATGAAGGCGATCACGCCGAGCCAGACGGCAGGGAGGCTGACCGCGAGCACCAGCACTCCGAGGCCCACCACCACGGCGCCCAGGCCGATGATGATCCGGCGGCCGTTGCGGCGCGGCGGCGCCTTCGGTGCGAATGCCTTCGCGAGGCGCGGATCGTCCGCGAAGAGCTGTCGCTCCATCTCGTCGAGCATCTTCTGCTCGTGTTCAGACAGCGGCATGGTTCCGCTCCTTGTCCCCGTCCTCTCGCGCCGGTCGGCGCCCCAGTTCACCGCACGAGGAGCCTCGGCCCTCATTGGCGGTTCACCCAGTTTAGAGCGTGTTCCTGAGTAATGGGAACACTCCGGGCACCGCATCACCGATCCCCTGCCGCCGCGGCTCACGACCTGCGCGGGTCCGCCCTCCCGGCATCTCCCGTCGCCTCTTCCCCGCCTTCCGCCGTGGTGCTGCCCGGCGCAGTGCGCTGAGCACCGTCGGCCGTGGAGCGCAGGGTCGAGCCGCGGCCGAGGCTGCGCGTCCCGAACTTCTCGAGGGCCTGGTCCATCGCGGCCTCCAGGTCGTGCCATCCTGCCGACCGTGCGGTCAGCTCGGACTGCTGTGGGATGCCGTCGGCGGTCTCGAGGTGCACTGCGCGCACTCCGGCCAGGCGCACCCGGCGCATCGAGTGCCGTTCCCGTTCCCAGAGGGTCACCACCTGCTCGCGCAGGCGCTCACCACTGGCCGTGGGCAGATCGAAGGTCGAGGAGCGGGTGATGGTGGTGCCGTCCGGGGCGCGCAGCTTGAGCACCACGGTGCGGGCCGCGAATCCTCCGCGACGCAGCTGGCGGGCCACGTCATCGGCCATCAGCGTGATGCGCCGGCGCACCTCCTCCGGATCGGTGAGGTCCTCGTCCCAGGTGCGCTCCGTGCCCAACGAGCGGTCCTTGGTGCGATGGCCGAGCCCGGTGCGATCGGTGCCGGCGGCCAGGGCGGCGATCTCGGGTGCCCGCGGGCCGAGCGCACGGGCGAGGGTGGAGGTCGGGATCTCCCGCAGCTGGCCGATGGTGCGCACGCCGAGGCGTTCGAGAGCGGCCTGGGCCTTGGGCCCCACCCCGGAGATCGCGCCGACGGGCAGCGGGGAGAGGAACTCGGCGGTGCGTGCGGCCGGGACGATGAGCATGCCGTCGGGCTTGGCCCGGGCGGACGCGATCTTCGCGACGGCGCGGGAGACCGAGCCGCCCACCGAGCTGGGCAGACCGATCTCCTCCCGGATGCGACGGCGCAGCAGATCGGCGATCTGCTCGGGCTCGCCGAACAGGCGCCGTGCGCCGCGCACATCGAGGAAGGCCTCGTCGACGCTGATCTGCTCGAGGTCGGCCACGACGGTGCCGAGCAGGTCCATCACCTGGGCGGAGACCGTGCGGTAGTGGTCGATGCGGGGCGGGACGATCACCAGATCGGGGGCGAGGCGGCGGGCCGTGGCCATCGGCATCGCCGAGCGGATGCCGCGGGTGCGCGCGGGATAGCTGGCGGCGGCCACCACGCCCCGGGCTCCGGCGCCGCCGACCACCACGGGCAGTCCCTGCAGCCGGGGATCGTCGCGCACCTCGATCGAAGCGAAGAAGGCGTCCATGTCCAGATGGAGGATCCCGGGGATCTCCGCGCGGGGCTCCCCCGCGACCTGCTCACCCATCGGCACCTCCCTCGTGCCGCACTGTACTCGGGCACGCGAGGGCGATGTCACCGCATGTCTCATCCCGCCGTCGCGAGGTCCGCGGCGTGGCCGGGGAGGTCCTCGAGCAGCCGCTGGGAGATCCGCGCGAGGTGGGCGGAGGTCTCCTCGAGGTGACGCTCGAGCAGTGCCGGGTCCGGCAGGGCGGAGCCGTCGCGGTCCAGGCGTGTGCGCTCGGCGACCAGCGGTGCCAGGCGCTCCGCCCGCTCGGCGTCCTCCCCTCCCATGCGCTCCATCGCGGCCCACACGTTCAACGGCAGGGCGCGGCGGCGAGCGCGGTTCGCGCGTGCCACCAGCACCCCCGCCCCGCGCAGTGCGGCACGGTGCACCAGCTCGAAGGCCTCCCGGGGTGCGACCTCGCTCAGCTCGCGGCCCTGCGCCCACAGCTGGCGGGCGCGCTCGAGGTCCGCCTGGTCCTGGTCGAGCTGCGCCAGGCGCAGCCGCAGGGAGCGGGCGTCGGAGCTGATCGTGCCCGCTCCACGGCGGCGGGATGTCGTCGGTGTCATCGGGCTCCTCCTCCTGGCGGTCCGGGGACGTCTCCTGCGCGTCCTGATGCTCTGAACGCTAGGGGGAGGGTGTGACAGCCGACGCCGGGACGAGCGCGCTGGGGACGGTGCGGCAGTGGGGAGGAGAGGTCGGAGGATCTCCTAGAGTGGGGCGATGGCCCGCCGCGACCGCGAGCGCCGCCCTGCCTTTTCGCAGCTCGGCCCGCTCGACTCCCCGATCCCGATCTCCACCGGCACCGCCCGCCTGACGCTCGAGAGCGACGGCTCGGTGCTGCTCGATGTCAACGGGGTCCCCTCCTCCCATCTCCACCCCGATCCCGAGCATCTGGTGTTCGAGTACATGCGCTGGATGCTCCTGGTGATCGACCGGCACCTCGAGGGCGGGCGAGGAGAGGGCACGCCGCAGCTCGCGCACCTCGGCGGCGGGGGCTGCTCGCTGCCGCGGGCGATCGCCTCTCGCCACCCGCGCGCACGGCAGATCGTGGTGGAGATCGACGAGCTGCTCGCCCAGCAGGTGCGCACCTGGTTCGCTCTGCCCCGTTCCCCTCAGCTGCGGGTGCGGATCGAGGACGCCTCCAGCGCGCTGGCCTCCTGGCGCGAGGATCGCTTCGACGTGCTGGTACGGGATGTCTTCGCCGGGGATCGGACTCCGGAGGAGCTCACCTGCCTCGCCGCGGCCGAGCACGCCGACCGGGTGCTGCGCGAGGGCGGGCTGTACCTGGCCAACTGCGCGGCGCCGCCGGGCAGCGGGCTGATGGCCGATGAGGTCGCCACGCTGTCCGCGGTCTTCGCGCATGTCGGCGTCATCGCCGAGCCCGCGCACCTGTCCGGCAAGCGCCGCGGGAACTGCGTGCTGCTGGCCTCGCAGCACCCGCTGCACGAGATGATCGACCGCGACCTGCGCTCCGACGCGGTCTCGGTGCGCCTGGCCCGCACCGCGCAGGTCGAGGCCCTCGCACGGGCCGGCCGCGTGCTGGGCCCGCGCTGAGCTGCTGACGCCTTCTCACGACGTCCGCTCACGACCTCACGACGTCCGATCAGACGACGGACCGGGCAGGAGCATCATGCTCCTGCCCGGTCCGTGAGAATCGCGGGGGCGCCGCTGGTCAGAGCGGGCGGACCTGCTCGGCCTGCGGGCCCTTGTCTCCCTGAGTGACCTCGAACTCCACACGCTGGCCCTCGTCGAGGCTGCGGTAGCCGTCCATGTCGATCTTGCTGTGATGCACGAAGACGTCTGCGCCGCCTCCGTCGATCTCGATGAATCCGAAGCCCTTTTCGGCGTTGAACCACTTGACCGAGCCCTGTGCCATACCTGTCACCTTCTGTGTCGTCCTTCATCGATCGCACGACGCGATCGCGGTGCCGCGTGAAGCCGTCCCCCGCCGAAGCGGGTGGCGCGTTGTGTGTGCCGTACTGCTGTGCCTAGGCACCCTCGTAGGACTGTCCTGCTGGACCTGCATCACTGCAACGGCCCCATTCTGTCACGATCGTGGCCGGGTTCACACGGAGTACGGCCCGCCGCGGTCACGAAGGCGTAACAACTCGCGCGCGTACGGTCCGAGACCTGCGCCCCGCAGACCCGGCGCGACGCCGTCCTGCGGCGCTCAGCGGGGGAAGGGATCCTCCGGACCCTCACCGTCGTGGTCGGCGAGGAAGCGCTCGAAGTGCTCGCCGAGCTCGTCGGCCGTGGGCAGATCCATGGTGGTCGCCAGCGGCGACTGCTCCGCATCCTTCATCGCGTCGTACTGCTCCTCGAGGGCGCTGACGATCTGACGCACCTCCCCGTTCTGGGCGAGCGTGCCCTGCAGGGCGACGGTGGCCGCATCGGTGAGGTCCCCGAGGTGGACCAGCGGGAGATCGAGCCCCGCCGCCTCGCTGACCCGGCGCAGCAGGGCCAGCGCCCCCGCCGGGAAGTCCGTGCGGGTGAGGTAGTGCGGGACCTGGGCCGCGTACCCCATCGCCGGGTGCCCGGCACGGCCCAGCCGATGCTCCAGCAGGGCGCTGAAAGCGGCGGGAATGACCAGCTCGGCGGAGTCCTCCGACTCGGGATCGTGCGAGGTGCCGGGCGCCGGAGTGGGGCGGGTACCAGGACGCCCCAGCAGGGCGGGATCGTTGGCATGGGCGAACAGGCCGATCGGCCGGGTGTGGGGCACCGCCATCGGCACCGCCTGCATCCCCACCACACGTTCGACGTCGAAGTACTCGACCAGATCGATCAGCGCCTCGGTGAGCCGGCGCCACTGCAGGTCCGGCTCGGGCCCGTCGAGGAACAGGAAGGGGCGGTCGCGCTCGTCGTACATCAGCGACAGGGTCAGCTCCGGCAGCTCGACGTCCACGTACGAGGTACCGTCGAAGGTGGCCTGCGGGCGGGCGCCGCGGTAGTCCACCAGCTCGTCGGTGTCGAAGGAGACCAGCGGCAGATGGCGCAGCTCGTCACGGAGGTAGGTCGAGGCGATCCGGCAGGCGCCGCCGGCGTCGACCATCCCCGGCAGGGCGTGGACGAGGGTCAGGCCCCCGCGCGGCACGGCCTCGAGCACCTCGGTCGATTCGAACCGGTAGAGATCACGGGGGTCACGCATCGCGGTCTCCTCCCTCGCGGCCGTCTGGATATCGATGACCTGATGGCACGCGCACCCAGGCCCGTCCACCATAATGGACCACCGTGCTCCGCCGCCCCGGGTCCCGCCGGGAGTCGGCGCAGCAAGTGGACGAACTGGCTGAGAGGCAGGGCCGTGGACGACGCTGAGGGACAGATCGCCCGGGAGATCGCACGCGAGCAGACGTATGCGGACCGGCTCTATGCACGGCTCGATGAGCTGATCATCCAGGTCGAGCGGAACCTCGACCAGATCCAGGCCTCGCAGCACGCCTCGACGCATCAGAACCGCTCAGAGCGCGATGCGTTCATGGCGCTGTACGAGGACCGCCTGGCGCTGCTGCGCTCGGTCGCGCGCAGCGTCGTGTTCGGGCGCCTGGACATGGACGACGGGGCACGGCACTACATCGGCCGCATCGGCCTGTTCACGCCGGAGCGCGAACAGCTGCTGGTGGACTGGCGCGCCCCCGCCGCCGCCGCCTTCTACCGCGCCACCAGCGCCGAGCGTCTCGAGGTGCGGCTGCGCCGTCACCTCATCAACCGGGGCCGCTCGGTGGTGGGTCTCGAGGACGATGTGCTGGACCAGGCGGTGCTCGAGGAGGCCGACCACGACGTGGTGCTCCAGGGCGAGGGAGCGCTGCTGGCCGCCGTCTCCGGCAAGCGCACCGGCCGGATGGGCGACATCGTCGCGACCATCCAGGGCGAGCAGGATCGCATCATCCGCTCCGAGAACCGCGGCGTGCTCGTGGTCCAGGGCGGGCCCGGCACCGGCAAGACCGCGGTGGCGCTGCACCGCGCTGCCTATCTGCTGTACACCCACCGCCGCCGGCTCGAGCACACCGGCGTGCTGATCATGGCGCCGACCACCGGCTTCCTGCGGTACATCGAGCGCGTGCTGCCGGGCCTGGGCGAGTCCGGGGTCGTGATGCTCACGCCGGGCGAGCTCTTCCCCGGCATCGAGACCTTCCTCCACGACGAGGACGACGTGGCCCGCATCAAGGGCGACATCGCGATGTCCACCTTGCTCTCCCGCGCGGTCAAGCAGCGCCAGGTGGTCCCCCGTGCGGACATCCGCCTGCGCATCGACGGCACGCCCCTGACCCTCAGCCGCGAGATCATCGCCGCCGCCCGGCGCGAGGCTCGCGCCAGCCACAAGCCGCACAACGCCGCCCGCGCGGTCTTCGTGCGCGCCGCCATGGACCGCCTCGTGGAGAAGTACGAGAAGGCGCTGCGGGCCCAGGGTCACACCGTGGTCCCCGAGGACCGCCCGGATCTGCTCTCGGATCTGCGCAACGACCCCGAGATCAAGCGCCACCTGAACCTCGCCTGGCTGCCGTACACCCCGCAGGGCTTCCTGAAGATCCTGCTCGCGCGGCCGGACCGCCTGCGCGAGGCGGCGCCCCGCTCTCTCGCCGGCTCGGTGGATCTGCTGGTGCGCCCGAAGGACTCCCCCTGGACCATCGAGGACGTGCCGCTGCTGGACGAGGTCGCCGAGCTGCTCGGCGAGGATGCGGCGCCGGCCGAGGCGAAGGCCCGCGACGACGCCGAGCGCCGCCAGGCCGATGTCGACTACGCCCGCAAGGTGATCGAGAACATCGACACCTCGGGCATCATCCGGGCCGAGGACCTCGCCGACCAGGTGGGTCACATCCGGGACGGACGCACCCTCGCCGAGCGCGCCTCCGCTGAGCGCAGCTGGACCTACGGGCACGTGGTGGTGGACGAGGCGCAGGAGCACTCCCCCATGAGCTGGCGCGCCCTGATGCGGCGCGCCCCCACCAAGTCCTTCACCGTGGTGGGTGACGTCGCGCAGACCTCGTCCGCGGGCGGGACCGATTCGTGGACCGCGGCGCTCTCTCCCTATATCCAGGACCGGCTGCAGGTCGAGCACCTCACGGTCAACTACCGCACCCCGAGCCGGATCATGGACCGAGCCGTCGCGATGGCGCAGGCCCACGATCTGCCCGTGACCGAGGTGAGCTCGGTCCGCGAGGGCGAGCGGGACCCGCTGCTCGAGCGCACCGAGCCCGCTCAGCTCACCCAGCGCACCGTCGAGGCGGCGCATGCCGTGCATCAGGAGCGCCTGGGGCGCCTGGCCGTGATCGTCGCCGAGGAGCGGGTGAGACCTCTCGCCGCCGCACTGCGGGCTCGTGAGGACCTTCCCGCGGTGGGCGTCGGATCCGCCGGGGTGGACGACGAGATCGCTGTGATGACGGCGCAGGACGCGAAGGGCCTCGAGTTCGACGCGGTGGTGATCGTGGAGCCCGCGGAGCTGATCGACGCCCATGGCGCCGGGGACCTGTACGTCGCGATGAGCCGGCCGACGCAGCATTTGGGCATCGTCCACGCGCGGGAGCTGCCGGCGGGCGTCGACGGTTGACACCGCCCCGGCTCATCGGCCTCGGCCGCTGACTCCGAGGGACCTCCGGGCAACCCCCGGGAACGAGGATCGGCGGCCGTGGCTTCCCCTCCACGACCGCCGATCTGGTGTGCACTGCGTGAGTGCACGAGGGATATCTTAAGCACAGCCGGAGCATGGTTCGCACCGGATCCACAATTTGTGTGCGGATCCCGCGAATCGGACGCTTCCGACAGCGGTCGGACGGCCCTCAGGCGGGTGCGGAGCGCTCGGCCGACGCGTCCTCGCGCCCTTCGACGCGCAGGCGCTCGATCGCGGCCTCGAAGTCCTCGAGGGAGTCGAAATCCTGATAGACGCTCGCGAAGCGGAGGTAGGCGACCACGTCCAGCTCCTGGAGGGGCTGGAGGATGGACAGCCCCACCTGATGGGCATCGATCTCGGCGACGCCGCTCGAGCGGATGTGCTCCTCGACCCGCTGGGCGAGCATGGCCAGCTGGTCATCGCTGACCGGCCGTCCCTGGCAGGCCTTGCGCACGCCGGAGATCACCTTCGCGCGACTGAAGGGCTCGCTGACACCGGACCTCTTGAGCACCGACAGCGAGGCGGTCTCCGAGGTGGAGAAGCGCCGCGAGCAGTTCGGGCACTGGCGGCGCCGACGGATCGTCGCGCCGTCGTCGGACGTGCGCGAGTCCACGACGCGCGAATCGGAGTGTCGGCAGAACGGGCAGTGCATCCGCTCAGGGTACCGGCACACCGGCGGTTCAGCGGGCGGCATCCTCCGAGACGGGCAGCTCGATCTCCTGACCGGCGGTGACGCGCGCGGTGGGCAGATGGTTGAGGCTGCGCACCTCGGTGACGAACTCCTGCTCGCTCATGCCCTCGGGGGCGTACTGCTCGGCGTAGCCCCACAGGGTGCCCCCCGACTCGACAGTCAGGGTCACGGGGCCCTCGGGCTCGGAGACGGCAAAGGCGGAGGAGAGATCGAGCGTGAGCAGTGCGACGGCGGCGACCAGCAGACCCAGCACGAAGGCGAGGCCGGCGACGGCGCGGCGACCCCGACGGGTGAGCTCGAGTCGAACGCGCGCTCGAGGAGCCGCCCCCTCGCGCTGTGCTCGCTGCGTGGGGAAGGCAAGGACCGTGGCGGTACCGGTACGCATATCCGAACTCCTGTTCGATCGAATGTCTGTGCGACTGTAGCCCGACGCTCCGGCGACACGCAAGAGGAAGATCGAACATGTGTTTGGCTTCCGCTCCGTGCCGCCCTACGCTGGGCCACAGGACAACGGAACCGCGAGGGTCCGACAGACGACGCCAGGAGGCCGCACGATGACCCCGAGCACCCCGAAGCCGACCCGGGCTCACGGCGACGCCCCCGCCGATGAGTTCACCGAGGGGCTCACCCGGCGGCAGCGGCTCATCCTGGAGACCATCAACCAGGCCGTCGCCGCCCACGGCTATCCCCCGACGATGCGGGAGATCGGTGATGCGGTGGGGCTGACGTCGTCCTCGTCGGTCGCCCATCAGCTGCAGTCGCTCGAGCGCAAGGGCTTCCTGCGGCGCGACCCCAAGCGGCCGCGGGCGATGGAGGTCGTGATGCCCGGCGTCGACGACGCCCCCGTCCCGGAGCCCGCTCCCGGCCCGGAACTCAGCGCGAGCTCGGTGACGGTCCCCCTGGTGGGCCGGATCGCCGCCGGCGTCCCGATCACCGCCGAGGAGCAGATCGAGGACGTCTTCACCCTCCCCCAGCGTCTGGTGGGCGACGGCGACCTGTTCCTGCTCCAGGTGGTCGGTGACTCGATGATCGACGCCGCGATCTGCGACGGAGACTGGGTGGTGGTGCGCTCGCAGAGCACCGCGGAGAAGGGCGAGATCGTCGCGGCGATGATCGACGGCGAGGCCACGGTGAAGACCTTCGTGCAGCGCGACGACCACGTCTGGCTGATGCCCCACAATCCGGCGTTCGCGCCCATCCTCGGGGACCATGCCGAGATCCTGGGCAAGGTCGTCGCGGTGCTGCGCTCGGTCTGAACGGGGGCGGCGCCCCGCGGCGTCGCGCGGTCCGGCCCCTCGTGCTCTCCGGGCGCGAGGGGCTCGTCAGCTCTCGGCGAGCCGGCGCAGCGCGCCGAGGGCCACCTCGGGATCCGTGGTGGTCCACAGCGGCGGCATGGCCTCCCGCAGGAAGCCGCCGTAGCGCGCGGTCGACAGCCGTGGGTCGAGCATCGCGACCATCCCGCGGTCGGCCGTCGAGCGGATCAGCCGCCCGGCGCCCTGCGCGAGCAGCAGGGCCGCGTGCTGCGCGGAGACCGACATGAAGCCGTTGCCGCCCCGCAGGCCGATGCGCTCCTGGCGCGCCGCGGTGAGCGGGTCGTCGGGTCGTGGGAAGGGGATCCGGTCGATCGTCACCAGGCGCAGGGAGCGTCCCGGCACGTCCACGCCCTGCCACAGGGTCAGGGTGCCGAAGAGGCAGGCGTCCTCCTCCTCGCGGAAGGTGCGCACCAGGTTCGCCATCGAGTCCTCGCCCTGCACCGCGAGCGTGAGGTCGAGCCGGGCGCGCACGTGCTCGGCCGCGAGCTCCGCACCCCGGCGTGAGGAGAACAGGCACAGCGCTCCCCCGCACGAGGCGTCGACCAGCTCGGTGAGGTGGTCGAGCATCGCGAGCGAGGGTCCCTCGCGCCCCGGCTGCGGGAGGTGCTGTGCGGTGTAGAGGATGCCCTGGCGGCGGTAGGCGAAGGGGCTGCCCACGTCGATGCCGGCCCAGGCGCTGGGGTTGCCCAGCGGGGGCAGCTCGTCCTCGCCCATCCGATCTCGTCGGGCCAGACCCACCTCCCCTGCCGCCGGTTCGAAGCGGCCGCCCAGGGCGAGCGTGGCCGAGGTGAGCACGGCGGTGCGCTCCTCGAGGATCGCGCCGCGCATCGCCCCGGCGACGCTCAGCGGTGCCACCTGGATGCTGGAGCGTCCCGTGGCCTGTGAGTGGGAGATGGAGACGACATCGTCCTCGGCGGGTGCCGTCAGCCGCTCGCAGACGTCGATGATCTCCTGCAGGTGGGCGCGGACCGTCTTGCGGGCGCCCGCGGAGGAGTCGTCCCCGGCGTCCTTCGCGTCCGAGTGGGCGGTGCGGGCCTCGACCCGCAGCTGGGTGATCGCATCGCCGAGCCGCTGCGGCAGGTCCCCGATCACCCGGCCGTCCGGGGCGAGCTCGAGGGATTCGCGCAGCTCCTCGGAGGCGTCGTCGAGCGCGGTCGCCGCCACCCCGAGGCCCCTCAGGTCGCGCACGGTGCCACGCAGCATCCCGGGATTGAGCATGTCAGTGACAGCGCTGGTCACGCGCGGGGTCAGATCGTGCGCCTCGTCGAAGACGACCACATCGTGATCCGGGATGATGCCGTGGTTGTCGAAGGCGTCGATCGCCAGCAGCGCATGGTTGGTCACCACGATGTCGACCTCGCGGGCCCGCTCCCGGCTGCGCTCGGCGAAGCAGTCCTCGACCATCGGGCAGCTGCTGCCGATGCACTGGTTGCCGGTGACCGAGACCTGACGCCAGGCCCGGTCCGAGACCGCGTCCTCGAGCGAGTCGCGGTCACCGCTGTCCGTCTCCTCGGACCATTCCCGCAGCCGTCGCACCTGGGCGCCGAGCCTCTCGCTGCCGCTGCCGGACGGGTCCGGGGACGCCTCGGCGAACAGAGCGCCGGGGTCGATGTCGACGGGATAGCCGCCGGCGATCTTGTGCTTGCACAGATAGTTCGCGCGACCCTTCAGCAGCGCGAAGGTGGGGGTGCGCGGCAGGTGCGGGGCGAGCGCCTCGACCAGGCGCGGCAGGTCTTTGCTCACGATCTGGCTCTGCAGGGCGATGGTGGCGGTGGAGACCACGACCGGGCGGCCGCTGACCAGCGCGTGGCGCAGCGCGGGCACGAGATAGGCGAGGGACTTGCCGGTGCCGGTGCCGGCCTGGACCAGCAGGTGACGGCCCCCGGACATCGCCAGATCCACGGCCTCGGCCATGGTCTGCTGGCCCTCCCGCGGTGCACCGCCGATCGCCGAGACCGCTGCCTCCATCAGAGCGGACAGGGGGATGTCCTCCGCCGCCGGAGCGGCGGTCCGAGCGGTGGGTGCGGTCATCCGTTCAGGGTATCCGGGAGGGGCCCGGTCCCGGCACAGGCGCGACCTGTGAGGTCGGTCAGGCCGTGCCGTTCAGCTCGGCGGCGAGCGCCGCATCCACGCGCGCGTGGATCCTGGTGCCCTCCATGAGGTGCTCCTCCGCGAGGACCTCCCCCGTGGTGTGGACGCGGGAGATCAGGTCACCGCGCGAGTACGGGACCACCAGGTCCACCTCGACGGCGGGACGGGGCAGGCGCTCGGCGATCAGCTCGCGCAGCTCCTCGATGCCCATCCCCGTGCGTGCGGAGACGACCGCGCTGTCACCGACCTGGCTGCGCAGGCGGGCGATGGTCTCGGGCTCGGCGATGTCCGCCTTGTTGAGCACCACGATCTCCGGCACGTCGAAGCCGTCGATCTCGCCGAGCACGGTGCGGACCGCGGTGATCTGTCCCTCGGGGTCGGGGTGCGAGGCGTCGACCACGTGCAGCAGCAGGTCCGAGTCGCCCACCTCCTCGAGCGTGGAGCGGAAGGCCTCGACCAGCTGGGTGGGCAGGTGGCGCACGAAGCCGACGGTGTCGGCATAGGTGAACTCGCGTCCGTCCGGCGTGGTGGAGCGGCGCACCGTCGGGTCCAGCGTCGCGAACAGGGCGTTCTCGACCAGCACCCCGGCCCCGGTGAGCCGGTTCAGCAGAGAGGACTTCCCGGCGTTGGTGTAGCCGGCGATCGCGACGGCGGGGACGCTGTGGCGCCTGCGGTCAGCGCGCTGGGCATCGCGGCCCGGGGCCATCGCCTTGATCTCGCGGCGCAGCTTGGCCATCCGGTCGCGGATGCGCCGACGGTCCAGCTCGATCTTCGTCTCACCGGGGCCTCGGGAGCCCATGCCGGCGCCTGCACCGCCCACCTGGCCGCCCGCCTGGCGGGACATCGACTCGCCCCAGCCGCGCAGCCGCGGCAGCAGGTACTCGAGCTGGGCCAGCTCGACCTGCGCCTTGCCCTCGCGGGACTTGGCATGCTGGGCGAAGATGTCCAGGATCAGCGCGGTGCGGTCGATGACCTTGACCTTGACGATGTCCTCGAGAGCACGGCGCTGGCCGGGGCCCAGCTCGCCGTCGGCGATCACCGTGTCGGCGCCGTTCGCGGCGACGAGATCGGCGAGCTCCGCTGCCTTGCCCTTGCCCAGGAAGGTCGCGGGATCGGGATGGGCGCGGCGCTGCAGGACGCCGTCGAGCACCTCGGAGCCGGCGGTCTCGGCGAGCGCGGCGAGCTCGCGCAGGCTGACCTCCGCCTCCTCGGCGTTGCCGCTGGTGTAGAGGCCGGCGAGGACGACGCGCTCGAGCCGCAGCTGGCGGTACTCGACCTCGGTGACGTCCTCGAGCTCGGTGGACAGGCCTGCGACGCGGCGCAGTGCCTGGCGGTCGGCGAGATCGTACTGGTCGCCGTCGGCCTCGGAGCCGTAGGTGACGGCGGAGACGGAGGCATCGTCGCGGGCGAGGATCCGCTCGGTGAGCGCATCGCGCGAGCTGCGGGCCGGGGAGGTGTCCTCGGGGCCGCCTGCACTGCTCGAGTGCTCCGCGGCCCCGTCCCCTCCCGTGCGCTGCCCGTCGACGTCGTGGTCGGAAGCGGGTTCGGGATGGAAAGCGATGGGCACGATCGGGGCACTCCTTACGTCGGTGACAAGCTGTGGGTCCCAGAATCCCACGCCCGTGCGCCGCGGTCGAGCGATTTTGCGCTGGGCGGAGCCGGGTGCTCCTCACACGCGCCCGCGCACGGCGTCATGGAGGGGCTGCGCTCCGTATCCTGCTGGGGTGGACCAGCACTACTTCACCCCCTCCCCGACGACCGAGGATCGACGCTTCCCCCTCCGGGTGCGCCTGGCGGGCCGCGAGCTCGATCTGGTCTCCAGCGCGTCCGTGTTCAGCGGGCACGGGCTCGACAAGGCGACCGCGGTGCTGCTGGACCGGCTCGACGAGATCACGCCGCCCCCGGCCGAGGGGACGATTCTGGATCTGGGCTGCGGCTGGGGGCCGATCGCGCTGACCGCGGCGCTGCTGCACCCGCAGGCGCAGGTGTGGGCGGTGGACGTCAGCGAGCGCGCCCGCGAGCTGACCGCCGAGAACGCACGACGGGCGGGGCTTGGCAACGTCCGCGTGATCTCGCCCGAGGAGGTGCCCGAGACCTTCGCGCCGGATGCGATCTGGTCGAACCCGCCGATCCGCATCGGGAAGCCGGCCCTGCACGCGCTGCTGCTGGAGTGGCTGGGGCGCCTGTCCCCTCAGGGCACGGCCGCCATGGTGGTGGGGAAGAACCTGGGCGCTGATCCGCTGGCCCGCTGGCTGGGCGAGCAGCTGCCCGAGCGCGAGGTCGCGAAGGTGGCCAGCGCGAAGGGGTTCCGTGTGCTCGAGATGGGGCCGGCTCTCTGAGCGGGCGGACCTGCGCCCGGCGTGGTGCTCAGACCAGGGTGGTGCCGTCGGCGACGAGCTGCGCCGGCCCGGTGAGGGTGACCTCCCCGTCAGGCGTCCAGCCCACCTGCAGACGGCCGCCGGGCACATCGACCGTCCACGGCTGACCGGAGTCGTCGCCGGCGCGCTGGGCTGCGGCGACGGCGACGGCCGCGACGCCCGTCCCGCAGGAGCGGGTCTCCCCCACGCCGCGCTCGTGGACCCGCATCGCCACATGGCGCGGCCCGCGCTCGCCGACCAGCTCGATGTTCGCGCCGCCGACGGGCTCCGGGTCGAGGGCGGGGCGGCGGGTGAGGTCGAGCTCCTCGAGCGCGATATCGCCGGGGAGGAAGGCGACCGCGTGCGGATTGCCCATGTCCACATCGGTCACCTCGAGGCGCTGCCCGGCGATGCGCACGGTGCGCAGGCCGTGCTCGCTGCGGGCGGTGCCCATGCCCACACGCACGCTCCAGGGCTCTCCTGCTGTGCCGGGCTCGGCGAGGATCTCGACGGTGCGCACCCCGGCGCGGGTGAGGACCTCGAAGCGATCCTCGGCGACGTGACCTGCGCGGCGCAGGTGCGCGGCCAGCACCCGCACCCCGTTGCCGCACATCTCCGCGATCGAGCCGTCGGCGTTGCGGTAGTCCATGAACCATTCGGGGGCCTCGGCGCCCGCGTCGATCCCGGCGCATCGGGAGCGGACCGCGCGGATCACCCCGTCTCCGCCGATCCCCGCGCGGCGGTCGGCGAGCGCCGCGACCGTGGCGGCATCCAGTGCCAGGGCACCGTCAGGGTCATCGAGCACCACGAAGTCGTTCTCGGTGCCGTGGCCCTTGGTGAAGTCGATGCGCGCGTCCATCCTCCGAGCCTACGACCAGCGGCCCGGCGACGGTGCGAGGCTCTGCCGGATCCGTTCCAGGGCGTGGTCGAGCAGATCCGGTCCGCTCCCCGCGTCGAGCCATTGCACGCGCTGGTCGCGGCGGAACCAGGTGTCCTGCTTGCGCACCAGGCGCCGGGTGCCGACGATCGTCGCCTCGATCGCCCGCTCGCAGCTCATGGTGCCGTCGAGCACGGCCAGACCCTGCTCGTAGCCGATCGCTCGGCGGGCGGTGAGGCCGCTGTCGAGTCCTTCCGCCCGCAGAGCGCGGATCTCCTCGAGCAGTCCCGCCTCGACCATCCGGTGCACACGCAGCGCGATGCGGTCGTGGAGCTCGGCGCGGTCCCGCCGCAGTCCCAGCTGCACGGTCGTGGGATCGAGGTGGACGGGGCGGGGCAGGAAGGCGGCGTAGGGGCGGCCGGTGAGCTCGCCCACCTCGAGCGCTCGCACGATGCGGCGGGAGTCGTGCTGTCCGATCGTGGCGGCGGCCTCGGGGTCGGAGGCGGCGAGCTCGCGGTGGAGGGCCTCGGGGCCCTGCTCGTCGATCCGCTGCTCGTAGCGGGAGCGCACCGCCGGGTCGGTGGGCGGGAACTCGATGTCGTCCAGCGCGGCGCGGACGTACAGCCCGGATCCTCCCACCAGGATCGGCACTCGGCCGCGGGCCCGGATCTCGGCGATCGCCGCGCGCGAGGCGCTCTGGTAGGTCGAGACGCTCGCCTCCTCGGTGACGTCCAGGACGTCGAGCAGGTGATGTGGGATCCCTCGCCGTTCCTGCGCGGTGACCTTCGCGGTGCCGATGTCCATCCCGCGGTAGAGCTGGAGCGCATCGGCGTTGACGACCTCGCCGTCGAGCCGCTCGGCGAGCGCGATCGCCAGATCGGATTTGCCCGTCGTGGTGCCGCCCACCACAGCGATCAGGGGTGTGCGGGAGGGCTCCTGGGAGGACTCCGACGGAGCGGCGGCGGCATTCATGGCACGCACTGTAATCGGGCGGGGCGCATGAAGGTCAGCGGGATCACGACGAACGGACGGGCCGTTGTCGGGCAGAGGGAGTAGGGTGATCGGCGATCCGCACCGCGGATCGCTCCGATCCCTACGTCGAACTCTTGAGGTTGGAAGTGACTGCACCTAACGAGTCCCCTGTTCAGTCGGACAAGGACTCTGCTGTTGGTCTGGCTCCCCTGTCCCTGGAACGGGTCGAGGAGAGCCTCACCCGTCATGGCTATGCCTTCGTCGAGGACGATGCGCACCCCGACATCGTGCGGGCTCGCTTCGATGACTACCGCTTCCAGTTCATGATCTCCGGCGACGAGCACGGCGTGCTGCAGACCCGCGGTCGCTGGAGCCACTCGGTGGACGTCTCCCGCAAGGTCGAGATGGTCAAGCTCTGCAATGAGTGGAACATGAACCGGATCTGGCCCAAGGTCTATGTGCGGCGCGAGTCCGAGGGCCTGCTCGGCCTGTACGGCGAGCTCGCTGCGGACTTCCGCGCAGGGGCGCTGGACTCCCAGATCGACAACGCCATCAAGTGCGGGCTGAGCACTGTGATCGCGTTCTTCCACAGCCTTGAGGAGCGGCTCGGTCCCGAGCTGGACGACCTCGACAGCTGAGCATCACCGGGCCTCGGCCCGGACATGGCGGCGGCCGGCACCGAACAGGTGCCGGCCGCCGCTTTTGTGGAGGCTCAGGGGCGCCGCAGGCTCGGCATCCCGAGGGTGACCGGACCGCTGGGGGCGCCGCCGCCCGTGCCGCAGGAGCCGCCGGCGTCGATCCCCTGCACACCGGCCTCCCAGGCATCCCCGGAACGGGTGCGGCGCACGGAGAACGCCTCGGGGCGCTCCGCCTCCAGGGCGCTGTCGGCGACCAGGTAGAACGGCGCGGCGTGCGTGACGGTCGCGGTGACCATGTCCCCGGGGCGGGGGCGAGCGGACTCGGGCAGCCCCTCGGGCAGGGAGAAGTGCACCAGGCGATGGTCGCGCGAGCGGCCGGACAGGCGCCGGGTCTCGCCCTCGCCCCTGCCCTCCCCCTCGGCGACGAGGATCTCGACGGCACGGCCCTCGATCTTCCGGTTCTCCTCGTGGGAGATGCGGTCCTGCAGCGCGGTCAGCCGCTCGAAGCGCTCCTGCACCACCTGCTTGGGGATCTGGTCCTCCATCGTGGCCGCGGGGGTGCCGGGGCGGATGGAGTACTGGAAGGTGAAGGCGCTCGAGAAGCGGGAGGCCTCGACCACCTCGAGGGTGCGCTGGAAATCCTCCTCGGTCTCGCCGGGGAAGCCGACGATGATGTCGGTGGTGATCGCCGCCTCGGGGATCCGTGCGCGCACCTTGTCGAGGATGCCGAGGAACTTCTTGGAACGGTACGAGCGCTTCATGCGGCGCAGCACGTCATCGGAGCCGGACTGCAAGGGCATGTGCAGCTGGGGCATGACGTTCGGCGTCTCGGCCATCGCCTCGATCACGTCATCGGTGAACATCGCCGGGTGCGGGGAGGTGAAGCGCACCCTCTCGAGGCCCTCGATGTCGCCGCAGGCGCGCAGCAGCTTGGCGAAGGCGCCGCGGTCCCCGAACTCGACGCCGTAGGAGTTCACGTTCTGGCCCAGCAGGGTCACCTCGACCGCTCCCGAGTCCACCACGTCGCGCACCTCGGCCAGCACGTCCCCGGGCCGGCGGTCCTTCTCCTTGCCCCGCAGAGAGGGGACGATGCAGAAGGTGCAGGTGTTGTTGCATCCCACGGAGATCGAGACCCACGCCGAGTGCGCGGACTCGCGACGCGTGGGGAGGGTGGAGGGGAACACCTCGAGGGACTCGAGGATCTCGACCTGCGCCTCGGCGTTGTGGCGGGCCCGCTCCAGCAGCACCGGCAGGGAGCCGATGTTGTGGGTGCCGAAGACGACGTCGACCCAGGGGGCGCGCTCGACGATCGCCGCGCGGTCCTTCTGGGCGAGGCATCCGCCGACGGCGATCTGCATGCCGGGGTTCGCGTCCTTGCCGGGCCGCAGCGAGCCCAGGGTGCCGTAGAGCTTCTTGTCGGCGTTCTCGCGCACGGCGCAGGTGTTGAACACGACGATGTCGACCTCGCCGCGGCGCGGGTCCGCATCCTCGGCCGCCGGGACGTAGCCGGAGCTCTCGAGCATGCCGGTGAGGCGCTCGGAGTCGTGGACGTTCATCTGGCAGCCGAAGGTGCGCACCTGATAGGTGGCGCGCGGCACCGCCGCCTCCTCGGCGCCTGCGGGGTGCGGGTCGGTGATCGCGGTGGAGATGCTCAGGGACATAGTGCCTCCAGGATACGGCGCACGGCGGCGCCGGGCGCGGCTCAGCCCGAGTGACCCTGGGCAGCGGCGCGCAGCTCCGCGGAGATCACACGGACCGCGAGGTCACCGGGGTATCCCTTGCGGGTCAGCAGGGTGTCGAGGCGCCGCGAGAGGCGGCGCCGGTGGGTGCCGTCGCGCTCGCTGCGCAGCTGCTCGCGATCGCGGTGCCCGATCCGGGAGCGCACCAAGTCGCGGCAGCGCTCCTCCTCGCCGTCGTCGTCATGTGCACTATCGAGGGCGTCCTCGATCAGGCGCGGGGCCACCTGCTTCGCCTCGAGCTCGCGGCGCAGCGCCTTGTCCCCCAGCGCACGCAGCTCGCGCCGCTGCTGGACCCAGTCGTGCGCGAAGGCCGCATCGTCGATCAGCCCTGCACGGTCGATGCGGGCAATCACCTCGTGGGCGATATCGGCGGGGACCTCGCGCCGGTGGAGCCGCTCTCGCATCTCCCCTGCGGTGCGGCGACGGGTGGACAGCAGCCGCATCAGGTAGCGGCACTCGCGCACCACTGCCTTCTCCTTCTCGGCGGCTTCGGGATCCGGGGCGGTGCGGGGCCGCTCGAGGATCTCCTGCGTGCGGGCGGCGAGCCGTGCGCGGGCTCCGAGAGGGGCTGGATGATCGGCGGCGCCGACGACCTGGTCGTCGGCGCCGCCTGTGTGCTCAGGTGCCATCGATCAGATGGTGGCGGGCACGTCCTCGTCGAGGAACTCGTCCTCGCCGAGCGGCGCCCCGGCCTCGGGGGCCTCGACCGCGGCGGCCTCGGGCTCTGCGGCGTACTTGCCGACCCCGAGGGTGCGCAGGATCTTCTCCTCGATCTCCGCGGCCAGATCCGGGTTGTCCTTGAGGAACTGGCGGGAGTTCTCCTTGCCCTGTCCCAGCTGATCACCCTCGTAGGTGAACCAGGCACCGGACTTGCGGACCACGCCGTGCTCGACGCCGAGGTCGAGCAGGCCGCCCTCGCGGGAGATCCCCTCGCCGTAGAGGATGTCGAACTCGGCCTGTTTGAAGGGCGGGGCCATCTTGTTCTTGACGATCTTGACGCGGGTGCGGTTGCCGACGGAGTCGGTGCCGGTCTTGAGCGTCTCGATGCGGCGGATGTCCATGCGCACGGAGGCGTAGAACTTCAGCGCCTTGCCACCGGTGGTGGTCTCGGGGCTGCCGAAGAACACACCGATCTTCTCGCGCAGCTGGTTGATGAAGATCGCGGTGGTGCCCGAGGCGGACAGCGCACCGGTGAGCTTGCGCAGAGCCTGCGACATCAGGCGTGCCTGGAGGCCGACGTGGGAGTCGCCCATCTCGCCCTCGATCTCCGCCTTGGGAACCAGCGCGGCGACGGAGTCGATGACCACGACGTCCAGCGCGCCGGAGCGGATCAGCATGTCCGTGATCTCGAGCGCCTGCTCGCCGGTGTCCGGCTGGGAGACCAGCAGGGCATCGGTGTCCACGCCGAGCTTCTTCGCGTACTCCGGGTCCATCGCGTGCTCGGCGTCGATGAACGCGGCGATGCCGCCGTTGCGCTGGGCGTTGGCGACCGCGTGGAGCGCGAGGGTCGTCTTGCCCGAGGACTCCGGGCCGTAGATCTCGATGATGCGGCCGCGCGGCAGGCCGCCGATGCCGAGCGCGGCATCCAGCGCGACCGAGCCGGTGGGGATGACCTCGACCGGCGGGCGGGTGTCATCGCCCAGACGCATGATCGAGCCCTTGCCGAACTGGCGGTCGATCTGGGCGAGGGCGTTGTCGAGCGACGAGCTGCGGTTCTTCTCGTTCGACTTCGTGACCGGGGGCTTGGAGGCCTTGGGTGCAGCCATGAGCTTGTTCCTTCCTGAGGGCCGGGAGTGCCGACGCGATGACCATTGCGGCCACAGTAGGCGCCGCCCCCGACATTCCGAGACCGCCCCGTCCGCCTGTGGATCAGGAGGCTCTGGGGAGGAGAGATCGGTACGTGGAGTTGATGCTGGCAGGACCGTCGCAGCACACGATACCGAACAGACGTTCGAACGTCGCATCGCTCGTGGGCGTGTCGCGCCGTGTCGTGCGCGGCAGGCCGGCGGCGCAGGCGGGCGAGGCAGGCCGCGGCGCACCGCGGGCCGGCTCCGGCGCTCAGCGGTGTCGCTGCGCGGGCGGGATCTCCCAGCGGGAGGACTCGGGCACGTCCATCGCGTCGCACAGCGCGGTCCACACCGAGCGCACGGCGACCCCGTGCTCGAGGGCCTGCTCGGCGGTCATGCCACCGACGTCCTCGAGCACGAGGTCGTGGGTGTAGGTGCGGGAGAGGGCGGGGCCGAACACGTGGTCGGCCAGCTCCCTGAACTCGCTGCGCCGCACCTCAGCGGGCGCCGACCAGCGGCTTCGCGTCGTCGGCGAGGCCCTCCGGGACCGTGTCCGGGATCGTCACCTGCTCGGCGATCGCGATCCTGTCGGACACTTCGCGCAGCACGAAGGACAGCGGGAGGCCGAGGGCGTCGGTCACCGAGACCAGCAGCTCGCTGGAGGCCTCCTTCTGGCCGCGCTCGATCTCGCTGAGGTAGCCCAGCGACACTCGGGCGTCGGAGGACACCTGCCGCAGCGTGCGGCCCTGGGACCGGCGCGCGTCGCGCAGCACCTCGCCCAGCTCCTGGCGGAACAGGATCATGGACCTGCCTCCTTTCCTCTGACTGTCGGTGGACGTGGAATGCACATCGGGGATGCGGAAGGTCGAAGTCATCACGGATGGTGCAACGCCGCGTCCCTCGAGAGTGTTCCCCAGAGTGTAGTGGGCCACCCCGCGAATTCCCTGGAGAGTGTGCATGACGGACCGCTGGGGAGGAGCAGAGCGTCTCCTGGGCTGTGATCTGGGCGGACTACCTCTCCTCGAGCGCCTTGCCCAGGAGCGAGAGCGCGGCCTCGACGCTCTGGGCCCGGATGCGGGCCCTTCCGCCGCTGAGACGGACCTCACGGGTCAGGCCCGGTCCGTCACGGCGGGCGAGAGCGAGATGCACGGTGCCCTCCGGGATTCCCCGCTCGTCGGGCCCCGGACCGGCCACGCCGGTGGTGGCCACTGCCAGGTCAGCGTCGTACAGCGCGAGCGCACCGGCCGCCATCGCGGTCGCCACCTCGGCGGTGACGGCACCGGTGGCCTCGAGCAGAGCCGCGTCGACGCCGAGCACCCTGGTCTTCGCCTGGTACGAGTAGCAGGCCGCTCCCCCGGCGATCACCGCGCTCGCCCCGGGCACGTCCACCAGGCGCGCCACCACGGCGCCGCCGGTGAGCGACTCGGCCGTCGCGAGCTTCCATCCGCGCTCCGCCGCGCGGGAGATGATGCGCGCCGGATCGACCGCGTGGTCGGAGGCGTCGCGGTGCCCGGACACGATGCTCAGGCGCCCGGGGCCAGGGCCTCACGGCGCAGCCGCAGGCCGTCCTTGAGGTTGACCAGTCCGGACCACACCGTCAGCACCACCGCGAGAGCCACCAGGGCCAGGCCGATCCAGCGCGCCGGCTCCCACCACAGCTCGAAGGGGATCAGGCAGAAGGTGATGGCGATGGTCTGGACCATGGTCTTCGCCTTGCCCGCCATGTTCGCCGGCAGCGCCCCGTACTTCAGGATGGTGAAGCGCATCAGGGTGATGCCGAACTCGCGCACCAGGATCAGCACCGTCATCCACCACGGGACGTAGTCCCACACCGAGAGCATGATCAGCGCGGCGCCGGTCATCGCCTTATCGGCGATGGGGTCCATGATCTTGCCGAAGTCCGTGATCAGGTTCCGGGAGCGGGCCAGGTGCCCGTCCAGCAGGTCGGTGATCATCGCCAGCACGAACACCGCGGTGACCACCAGTCGTCCCGGCACCGAGTCCGGGTAGAGGATCGCGAGCACCACCAGCAGCGGCACCATCGCGCACCTCACCATGGTGAGGATGTTGGCGATGTTCCAGAGCGGGACCTCGTCGGTGCGCGGTGCGGTCATCGGGGCTCCTGGGCAGTGGGCTGGTCCGCATCGGCGATGAGGACGGGGACGGTCGGGACGGGAGGAGGGGAGGTGCTCAGCGGCCGGTGAGACTCCATGCGTCCTCCCCCTGCTCCTCCTCGCCGTCGTCGTAGTAGTCGACCGACGCCTCCGAGCCGTCATCGGCCAGCGGGTCGCTCGCGTAGCGGTCGTCGCTGTCGCCCGTGACCTGCTCGGGCTCCCCCTCCTCGAGGTCGACGGCCTGGTCGGCGCCGTAGGGCTCCTCGCCCTCGCCGGCGGGGACGTCCTCGCCGCGGATCCGCGCGATGGCGGTGCCGAGGTCGTCGGGGTGGACCAGCACGTCGCGCGCCTTGGAGCCCTCGGAGGGGCCCACGATCTCGCGGGACTCCAGCAGGTCCATCAGGCGGCCTGCCTTCGCGAAGCCCACACGCAGCTTGCGCTGCAGCATCGAGGTGGAGCCGAACTGCGTGGTGACCACGAGCTCGGCCGCCTGCAGCAGCACGTCGAGATCGTCGCCGATGTCGTCGTCGATCTGCTTCTTGGCCGCGACGACGGTGACGTCCTCGCGGTAGTTGGGCTTCATCTGGGTCTTGACGTGGTCGACGACCTTGTGGATCTCCGACTCGTTGACCCAGGCGCCCTGCACGCGCATCGGCTTGGCCTTGCCCATCGGGTGGAAGAGGGCATCGCCCTGCCCGATCAGCTTCTCCGCGCCCACCGCGTCGAGGATGACGCGGGAGTCCTGCAGCGAGGAGGTCGCGAAGGCGAGGCGGCTGGGCACGTTGGCCTTGATGATGCCGGTGACGACGTCGACCGACGGGCGCTGGGTGGCGAGGATCAGGTGGATCCCCGCCGCGCGCGCCAGCTGGGTGATGCGCTGGATCGAGGCCTCGACGTCGCGCGGGGCGACCATCATGAGGTCGGCGAGCTCGTCGACCACGACCAGCAGGTACGGGTACGGGGCCAGGCGGCGCTCGCTGCCCGGGGGCACCTGCACCTCGCCGGCGCGCACGGCCTTGTTGAAGTCGTCGACATGCTTGAAGCCGAACATCGCCAGGTCGTCGTACCGGGCGTCCATCTCCTTGACCACCCATTCGAGGGCCTCGGCGGCCTTCTTGGGGTTGGTGATGATCGGAGTGATCAGGTGCGGAATGCCTTCGTAGATGGTGAGCTCGACCCGCTTGGGGTCCACCAGCACCATCCGCACCTCCTCCGGGGTGGAGCGCATCAGGATCGAGGTGATCATCGAGTTCACGAAGCTCGACTTGCCGGCACCGGTGGCACCGGCGACCAGCAGGTGGGGCATCTTGGCGAGGTTCGCGACGACGTAGCCGCCCTCGACGTCCTTGCCCACGCCCATCACCAGCGGATGCTCGTTGCGGCGCGCGACCGGGCTGCGCAGCACATCGCCCAGCGCGACCGTCTCGCGGTCGGTGTTGGGGATCTCGATGCCGATGGCCTTCTTGCCGGGGATCGGCGAGAGGATGCGCACGTCGGCGCTGGCCACGGCATAGGAGATGTTCTTGTCCAGGGCCGTGACCTTCTCGACCTTGGTGCCGGGGGCGAGCTCGACCTCGTAGCGCGTGACCGTCGGCCCGCGGGAGAAGCCGACCACCTCGGCGTTGACGTTGAACTGCTCGAAGACCTCGCCGAGAGCGGCGACCACGTGGTCGTTGACCTCGGAGCGGGTCTTGTGGGGCGGGCCCTCCAGCAGGAAGGACGACTCCGGCAACGTGTAGACGATGTCCCCGGCGAGCTCGAGCTGCTCGCCGGCACGGGGCAGATCGCCCATCGGCGGCGGCACCAGCTCCGCCTTCTCCTCCGGCTTCGGCTCGGCCTTCTCGGGCCGCTTCGCGGCCGGCACGGGCTTGGTGGGGGCGGGCGCGGAGGCGGCGGAGCTCTTCGCGGAGTTCGGCATCGGGGTGGTCGGGGCGCCGGCGCCGGGGAAGGTCTTGGCGCGGTGGTTCTCGTCCTCGACGACGTCGTAGACCTCGGCGGAGTCGGCCGGGGCGCCACGGCGTCCGGAGGAGCGGCGGCGCTTGCGGCCCGCTGCGGCCTCCTCGTCGACGCCCTGCTCGAAGGCCTCGTCGCCGGCGTAGCCGAACTTCTCGTGGTCGCGCTCGGCCTCCTCGGCCTTCTCGCGGCGGGTCCGGCGGCGGGGGCGCGCCGCAGGCTGGGCCTGGGTGGCCTGGTCGTGGACGGCCGGGTCCGCACGACGGGGGCGCAGGCCGAAGGCGACGCGCTCCTCGTCCTCCTCCTCGCTGCGGCCGACGGCGACCTCGTAGACATCGCGCAGGCGCGAGGGGATGGACTCGACCGGAGTGGCGGTGAGCACCAGCACGCCGAAGGCGATCAGGAGCGCATGGATCACGATCACCGCGACCGGCGGCAGCAGCGCCTCGAGGGGCGCGGCGGCGAGATAGCCGAGCACGCCGCCTCCCCGGGCGAGCGCGTCGATGCCGTCGGCCGGGGCGGGCAGCCGCGCGGAGACGGACGCGATCGCGGAGATCGCGGTGAGCAGGATCGCGATGCCGAGCGCGATGCGCGTGTTGGCGCGCACCTGGTCCGGGCGGCGGAACATCCGCATCGACCAGCCCGCCGCCAGCAGCGGGATCACCATCGAGGAGATCCCGAAGGTGCCGGCCACCACGGTGTGCACGGCGCCGAGCACGGGACCGGAGGACTGCCACCACTCGACGACCGCGACCAGCGTCGCGATCATCAGCAGGAACAGCGCGTAGCCGTCGCGCCGCTGCTCGGGCGCCACCACCCAGCGCTGCACGCCGATCGAGCGGATCAGACCGCCCACCATGCGCGCGATCGCGAGATAGCCGGAGCGCACTGCGCGCACCGGCAGAGGGAGCGTCGAGGGATCGTTCGCCCCGGAGCCCGTGGTGCGCGATGTGCCGGCAGCAGCGGTCCGGGAGGAGCCTTTCGACGCACGTGCGGGGGAAGACGTACGTGTCGCCATGGGAGCGATGCTACATTCCGGCCCGCCGCTCAGCCGGGAAGCGGGGCGTGCGGCCTCGTCACACCGGCAGCTCGCTCACGTCTCGCGCCTGCTGTCCTGTCTCCTGCCGCTCGTGCCTCGCAGCACGTCGACCAGGACTCGCGCCTGCTGTCCTGTCTCCTGCCGCTCGTGCCTCGCAGCACGTCGACCAGGACTCGATCACGACTCGATCACCAGAGGGAGGATCATCGGGCGGCGGCGCAGGCGCTGACCGACGTACCGTCCCACCACGCGCCGCATCACCTGCTGGAGCTGGTGGGTGTCGCGGCGCTCGGTCTGCTCCGCGACCGCCTTCTCGAGCGCCTTGACGATCTCGGGGCGGATCCTCTCGAACACGGCGGCGTCCTCCGCCACACCCCGGGCGTGGATCTCGGGCCCCGCGATCACGGCGCCGGTCTCCGAGCTGACCACGGCGAACAGCGAGATGAAGCCCTCGTCGCCGAGGATGCGACGGTCCTTGAGGTCCGCCTCGGAGATCTGGCCGACGCTCGAGCCGTCGACGTACACGTACCCGTTGGGCACGGCGCCGACGACGCTCGCGACACCGTCCTTGAGATCCACCACGTGGCCGTCCTGGGCCAGCACGATGCGCTCGCTCGGCACGCCCGTGGCCTCGGCGAGCTTGCCGTTGGCGATCAGGTGGCGCACCTCGCCGTGGACGGGCATCACGTTGCGCGGACGCACGATGTTGTAGCAGTACAGCAGCTCGCCGGCGCTCGCGTGCCCGGAGGTGTGGACCTGGGCGTTGCCCTTGTGGACCACCTCCGCGCCCAGCGCCATCAGTCCGTTGACCACGCGGAAGACGGCGTTCTCGTTGCCGGGGATCAGCGAGGAGGCGAGGATGACCACGTCGCCCGGGCCCACGCTGACGCGGTGGTCGCGATTCGCGATCCGGCCCAGCGCCGCCATCGGCTCCCCCTGGCTGCCGGTGCACATCAGCACCACCTGGTCATCGGGCAGGTCGTCGATCCGCTTGACGTCGATCACGGTGTCGTCGGGGATGTCGAGATAGCCGAGCTCCGAGGCGATCCCCATGTTCCGCACCATGGAGCGGCCCACGAAGGCGACCTTGCGGCCGTGCGCGGCGGCCGCATCGAGCACCTGCTGGACGCGGTGGACGTGGCTCGCGAAGGACGCGACCACGATCTTCTGCCTCGCGCGGGCGAAGATGCCGTCCAGGGTGGGGCCGATCTGCTTCTCGGCGACGGTGAAGCCGGGCACCTCGGCGTTGGTGGAGTCGGTCATGAACAGATCCACGCCGGCCTCGCCGAGCCGGGCGAAGGCGCGCAGATCCGTGATCCGGCCGTCCAGCGGCAGCTGGTCCATCTTGAAGTCGCCCGTGTGCAGCACGGTGCCGGCCGGGGTGGACACATGCACCGCGAGGGCGTCGGGGATGGAGTGGTTGACCGCCACGAACTCGCAGTCGAAGGGGCCGAGGCTGCGCTGCTCATCCTCCGCCACGACGTGGGTGACGGGTCGGATGCGGTGCTCCTTGAGCTTCGCCTCGATGAGGGCGAGCGTGAGCTGACTGCCCACCAGCGGGATGTCGGGGCGTCGGCGCAGCAGATAGGGCACCGCACCGATGTGGTCCTCGTGGCCGTGCGTGAGCACGATCGCCTCGATGTCCTCGAGCCGGTCGGTGAGGATCTCGAAGTCCGGCAGGATCAGGTCCACCCCGGGCTGGGAGTCCTCCGGGAAGAGCACGCCGCAGTCGATGACCAGCAGCCGTCCCTCGAACTCGAGCACCGCCATGTTGCGGCCCACATCACCGAGACCGCCGAGCGGGATCACCCGGAGTGTTCCGGGGGCGAGCGCGGGAGGCTCCTCGAGACGCTGGGAGAAGACGGTGGACATCAGCACCTCCGGGGCAGATCAGATGAGTCCGGCCGCCTCGAGGGCGGCTTCGAGCATGCGCAGCTGGTCGGTGTCGGCGGCGATGTGGGGGCCGCGCATCGTGGCATGGGGCAGCACGCCCTGCAGGTGCAGCGCCGCCTTCGCGGCCACCGCTCCGGGCATGTGATTCATGATCGCCTCGACCACGGGCACCAGGCGCAGGTGCGCGGCGCGGGCGGCGGCGAGGTCGGAGCGGTCGACGGCGTCGATCATCTCCTTCTCGAGCTCGCCGGCGACCTGGCCCACCACGGACACGATGCCGGACGCGCCGATGGACAGCCAGGGCAGGTTCAGCCCGTCCTCGCCGGAGTAGTAGACGAGATCGGTCTGCGCCATGATCCGCGAGGCCTGGTGCAGATCGGCCTTGGCGTCCTTGACCGCCTGGATGCGCGGGTTCTCCGCCAGGCGCATGAGCGTCTCGTAGGCCAGCGGGATGGCGCTGCGCCCGGGGATGTCGTACAGCATCACCGGCAGGTCCGTGGAGTCCGCGATCGCGGTGGTGTGCGCGATGACCCCGGCCTGGCTGGGCTTGGAGTAGTACGGGGTGACGATCAGCAGGCCGTCCAGGCCCAGCTTGGCGTGCTCGCGCGCCAGATCGATCGAGTGGGCGGTGTCATAGGTGCCCACCCCGGCGACCACCGTGATCTCGGGTCCGACGGCGTCGCGCACCGCGCGCGCCAGCTCGAGCTTCTCCACGTCGGTGAGGGTGGGCGCCTCGCCGGTGGTGCCCGAGACGATGATCGTGTCGTTGCCGTGCTCGGTGATGTGGACGGCCAGCTTCTGGGCGGCATCGAGATCGACCTTGTGGCCGTCCTCGGTGAGCGGGGTGACCATCGCGGTCCCCACCGTGCCGAAGGGCCGCGCGGGGCGCGTGTCGATTCCGGTCATGCTGTCCTCCCGATGATGCTCTGTTGCCCGGAGCCTAGACCAGGCAGGACCCTGCTCACCGCTGTGACGCGATGCCGAGATCGACGAGGATCGCGAGCGGGGTGCGCTGGCGTCCCTGACCCAGCGGATTGTCCGCGAAGGTCGCCTCGAGGGTCTCGTGCGGGGTGCTGACGTCGGAGCCCAGGACGTTGCGCCCGATGTCGTTGGCGTCCATCACCACGGTGCCCGCGAAGCTGTCGCGGAGGGAGGCGGGGATGTCGGCGCCGCGGATCGCCGCGGAGATCCGGGCGGAGACGGCATCCGGGTCCTTCGGCGGGAGCTTGGCGGAGACGTTGGAGGGGAAGGCCGAGTACGGGGTGGGGCCGTCGATCGCCCGCACGTTCGCGCCGACGACCTCGTAGAACACTCCCCTGCGACCCACCACCTTGCCGGCGGCGCCCGCGGCGGAGGCGACGAGCACGCGCGGCAGGCCGACCTCGCGGATCGCGAGCTCCATCGTGGTGGGATCGCCCAGGCCGATGCCGGCCGGGGTGCGGCTGACGAAGCGGCTGAGCACCCTGGCCGAGCGGCGCGGCCTGACCTCCCAGGTGAACCAGGAGCGGCCCTGGGCGATCGCGATGATCTTCTCGCTGATCACGAAGTACCAGGGCGATCCTGCGGGCACGGCGTCCTCGGGCAGGCTCGCGGCGAAGCGCTCGACGCGCTCACGGGCGAGCTTCTCGACGTCGTCCCCGCGGGCCACCAGCTCGGTCTGCAGCGGGAAGCGCCGCCAGGTGCGGCCGTCGGCCTCGGAGACCAGGTCCAGCTCCTTGTCCGGGTTGGCGACGTAGTCGCTCTTGGCGACGGTCTCCTCCTCAGCGGCGGGAGCGTGCGCGGCGACGGCGGCCGGCGCCTCGGCGGGCTGCTCGGCGCTGCCGCCGAGGGACTGAGTCGCACCCTCGGCGTCGTCGAAGAAGGTGCGCATCCACAGCTCGACGTTCAGCAGGCGCCAGAACATCAGCGTGCCGTGGTTCTCGGGGTGGGCGATGTAGTCGTCGAACAGGGCCAGCACGCTCGGCGCGTCGAAGAACGGGCGCGAGGCGAAGGACTCGGAGGCGAAGATGTCCCGCAGCTGCGGGGCGATCGAGCGGAACCACTCTCCCTCGGGGGTGGTGAAGCCGATCTTGTTGCGGCGCTTGGAGATCATGTCGGGCAGGATGCCGTCCATCGACTCGCGCAGGATCCGCTTGTTCCAGCCGTCGTGGATGATCGCGGACTCGTCCAGGGAGAACAGGAACTTCAGCAGCTCCTTGTCCACGAAGGGCACGCGCCCCTCGATGCTGAAGCGCATGGTGTTCTTGTCCTCGTAGCGCAGCAGCGAGGGCAGGGAGGAGCGGAAGGTGTCCTCGAGCAGCCGCTCCTTGAGGTCGTCCTGGACGGAGCTGACCTTCTCGGAGCTGTGCTCGGCCACGAAGCCCGAGTTCAGCAGGGCCTCGATCGGCACCGAGGTGCGGCCGGAGAACTTGGTGCGGGCGAGCTTGCGCAGGATGTCGCGGGAGCCGACGACCTCGCTGGCGAGCTCCTTGAACCGCTTCTGCCGTCGCAGCTGGCGCAGGTAGACGTAGAAGTAGGGGTTGTACCCGGCCATCATCTCGTCCGCGCCCTGGCCGTCCAGCAGCACCGTGACGTGCTGGCTGGCCTCGCGCATCACCGCGTACTGCGCGTAGGGGCCGGTCGAGATGATCGGCTCCTCCTGGGTGCGCACGAAGTCGTGCAGGTCCTCGAGGAAGGCGGCGGGCTGCGGGGTGATCTTGTGCGGCGTGATCTGGCCGCGGTAGTCCTCCAGCAGCGCGTCCACATAGCGCTCCTCGTCGTTCGAGGAGTTCGGGAACACGGCCGAGAAGGTGTTCTGCCGGGTGCCGACGGCGCTGTAGCCCTCGTCCTCGGGCTGCTCGCGCAGCTGGCGCGCGATGACCGCGGCGACCGCCGAGGAGTCCAGGCCGCCCGAGAGGGAGGTGCCCACGGGGACCTCGGACTGCAGGCGCAGGCGCACCGACTCCTGGAACCGTTCGCGGTACTCCTCCACGACCGACTCGTCGTAGGCACGGCTGGGGCGCGCGGCGATCTCCCGCAGCTCCTCCTGCAGGCGCGTGAAGGAGGAGATCTCGGTGCCGTCGGCACGGATCTCGAGCACCTCGCCGGCCATCAGACGCCGCACTCCTTCGAAGAAGGTCTGCGAGTCATCGTCCTGGACCCGGAACTTCAGGTACCGGTAGACGGCGCGGTGATCCGGTGCGGCCTCGAACACCCGGGCGGCCAGCAGCGAACGGATCTCGGAGCCGAACAGCACCTTCGGGGACTCGCCCGTCCCGGAGGCGGGGTCGATCCAGTAGTAGAGCGGCTTGATGCCGAAGTGGTCGCGGGCGATGGTCACCGAGCCGGTGTGCGCGTCGTGGATCGCGAAGGCGAACATGCCGTTGAAGCGGTCGTAGGCGGCGGTGCCCCACTCCGCGTGGGCCTCGAGCAGGACCTCGGTGTCGGAGTCCGTGCGGAAGGTGTGCCCCAGCTCCTCGAGCTCGGCGCGCAGGTCGAGGTAGTTGTAGGTCTCGCCGTTGTAGATGATCGTGTAGCGGCCGTCCGCGGTGGTCATCGGCTGGGCGCCGTGCTCGCGATCGATGATCGCCAGCCGGCGGTGGGCCAGTCCGGCCTGGTCGACGACGAAGAGGCCTTCGCCGTCGGGTCCGCGATGGGCCAGCGCGCCGCTCATCCGGCGGGCGATGCCCTCGGTCTCAGCACCGAATCCGTAGGTACCGGCGATTCCGCACATGGGAGGAGTCCTTTCGAGGGGGCCGACTGCCGTCCACGATCTGCGGTCGAGCGAGGAGGGCGGGACGCAGGCCGCGTCTCCGACGGCTCCGCGCGCACGGACCGGGTTCGGCCGTGCGAGCCTATCAACGCCGGGGGGCGCGCTCCGCGGCAGACGCGGCGTGAGTCTCAGCTGCCGCGGCGCGACAGCACCAGCTCCGCGCCGTCGGCGCGCACTTCGAGGTCATCCAGCGACGTGACCAGCGCATCTGCGAGAGGCGCGAGGTCACCGGCGGGCGTGGTGCTGGTCACTGCGATGGTGCTCGCCCCCGCCGCTGTGCCGGAGCGCAGGCCGCCCAGGGAGTCCTCGATCACGATGCACTGCTCGGGCGCGACGCCGACCCGCTCGGCGCCCAGCAGGTACGGCTCGGGGTGCGGCTTGCCGTGGGAGACCTGATCGGCGGTGACCAGTCCCTCCGGGACCGCCAGCCCGGTGCGTGCCCAGCGGGCCTCGAACAGCGGGCGGGTGCAGGAGGTGACGATGGTCCAGGTGGCGCGTCCGAGCTGCTCGGCGGCGCCGTCGAGCTCGCGCAGCAGCCGCTCTGTGCCCGGCAGGACCGCGATCTCCTGGACGTCCTCCAGCTCGAGCTCCTCGATCCGACGGTGGGCGGCGTCGAGCTGCTGCGCATCCAGCTGCGGCAGCATCTCCCCCAGCACCTGCCGGGCCGGCTTGCCGTGCTGCTCGGGGCCGAACTCGAGATCCGTGCCCAGCTCGCGCAGCAGCTGGTTCCATGACCGCTCGACCGCCGGGCCGGAGTCGATGAGGGTGCCGTCCATGTCCAGCAGGAGGGCCGAGGCGCGCATCGGCAGGGGGCGCGCGGCGGACGGGGATCCTGAAGCGGAGGGGGCTGAGCTCATGCCCTTAGATTCTCACACTCGGTGCGGACGCGAGAACTGCGTCCGCGCAGGTGATCGTAGAGTGTCGGCATCATGACCACTGCTCCACCGCCGGCCGAGAGTCCGGTGTCCTCTCCTGCCGCGCGCCTGCGCACGATCCGCCGCAACGGGTTCTCGATCGGTCTCGCCACCGGCCTGTACGGGATCTCCTTCGGGGCGCTCGCGACCGCCTCGGGACTCGATGTGTGGCAGGCGATGGTGCTCTCGGCGGTGATGTTCACCGGCGGCAGCCAGTTCGCCTTCATCGGGGTCGTCGGCGGAGGGGGCTCGGCGATCGGCGCCGCCCTCGCGGCGGTGCTGCTGGGGATCCGCAACACCCTGTACGGGCTCATCCTCGCGCCGTCGCTGCCCCGCACCGGGGCGAAGGGGCTGGCCCGCGCGCATCTGACGATCGACGAGTCCGCCGCGCTGGCCGCCTCGGGCACCACCGTCGAGGAGAAGCGCACCGGATTCTGGGCGGCGGGGGTCTGGGTCTACGTCTTCTGGAACCTGTTCTCGCTGGTGGGCGCCCTAGCGGGGCAGCATGTCGCCGATCCTGCCGCGTGGGGCCTGGACGCGGCGGCGGCCGGGGCGTTCATCGCGCTGCTCTGGTCGCGTCTGCGCAGCGGCGAGGCGGTCGCGATCGCGGTGGCCGCGGCGCTCGTCGCGCTCGTGACCACCCCGGCACTGCCCCCAGGGCTGCCGGTGCTGGCCGCGGCCCTGGTGGCCGTGGCGGCCGGGCTGCTGCCGTCCCGACGTCGGCCCGCGAAGCGGTCCGCGACCCGCACCATCACCCAGGAGGGTCCTGAATGAGCATCCTGTGGATCGCGGTGATCGCCGCCTCCGTGCTGTCCTTCGCCCAGAAGTGGGTGGGCTACCAGGCTCCGCAGGACGTGCTCGAGAGGCCGCGGATCGCGAGGATCACCACGCTGCTGCCGATCGCCCTGCTCGGCGCGCTGGTCGCCACGCAGACGGCGACCAGCGGCGCCGAGATCGTGCTGGACGCGCGGCTGGCCGGGCTCGCCGCCGCGGTGCTGCTGCTGTGCCTGCGAGCCCCGTTCCTGGTGGTCGTGATCGGTGCCGCGGTCGTCGCGGCCGGGCTCCGCGCTCTCGGCTGGGCCTGAGGCCGCTCTCAGCGGCGGGAAGCCTCGATCGCCCGACGGGTCGCCATCCGCGCGTTCCTCCGGTCGCGCAGCGCGTCATAGGCCATAGCCAGGCGGAACCAGGCCCGCCAGTCCCCCTCGGCACGGTCGGCACCGTCGGCACCGTCCTGGAGCGCGGCGCGGGCGGCCTCGAACTCCTCGCGCGCATCCTCCGCGATCGCCTCGGCCGGAGGCTCGTAACGGCGGCTGAGGTCCCCGGCCCGCAGTCCGAAGAGCACCTCGCGCCAGGTCACCCAGACGGTCAGCAGCAGCAGGATCAGCACACCGAGCGCGAGGCCGAAGCCCACCGCGCCGCCGGCGCGGAAGAAGCCCCAGGCGATCCAGCCCAGGCCCCAGCCGTACGCCGCGGTGATCAGCACCAGCAGCGCGACGAAGATCTTCTCGCGCATGCTCAGCCGAGGTCCATGTAGCCGTCCAGGCCCACGGTGAGGCCCGGGTGCGCGGCGACCTCGCGCACGCCCAGCAGCACACCGGGCATGAAGCTGATGCGGTCGAAGGAGTCGTGGCGCAGCACGAACTGCTCCCCCACCCCGCCGAACTGGACGACCTCGTGGGCGACCAGCCCGCGCTGGCGCACGGCGTGGACGTGGACCCCGTCGACCACGGCCCCGCGGGCGCCGTCGGGATCGTGCTCGGTGGCGTCGGGCATCGCGCCCAGACCGGCGGCGGCACGGCCCCGCGCGATCGCGGCGGCGGTGTGGCGGGCGGTGCCGGAAGGGGCGTCGAGCTTCTTCTCGTGGTGCATCTCGATGATCTCGGCGCTGTCGTAGTAGCGCGCGGCGATCTCGGCGAAGCGCATCGCGAGCACCGCGCCGATCGCGAAGTTCGGAGCGATCAGCACGCCCACACCGTCGGCGGCCGCGAGGCGGGTGCGCAGCTCCTGGAGCGCCTCCTCGGTCCACCCGGTGGTGCCCACCACGGCGTGGATGCCGTGGTCGATCAGCCAGTGCACGTTGTCCGCGGTGGCGGAGGGGACGGTGAGGTCGATCGCGACCTCGGCACCGGCCTCCGTGAGGGCGGAGAGGTCATCGCCGCGGCCGATCCTGGCGACGAGCTCGAGATCCTCGGCCTTCTCCACGGCGCGGCAGGCGGCGGTGCCCATCCGTCCGGAGGCGCCGAGCACGGCGACGCGGCGGGGGCTGCTCGGGGACGGGGACGACGAAGCGTTCATGGGGTTCCTCCTGGGTCAGGGTGGAGCGAGGGATGCGGGGCGGGGCTGCTCTCAGCTCTCGGGGCCGACCTCAACCCGGGTGCTGAAGGCGCCCGAGAGCCGTGCGGCGAGCTCCCGCACATCCTCGACCCCGACCCGGCCGATCCGCTCGAGCGTCTCGTCGACGCTCGTGTAGCGGCCGTGGACGAGCTCGATCGTGCCCAGGCGCCCCATCCGGGAGCTGGTGTCCTCGAGGCCGAGGGCGAAGGAGCCGGTGATCTGCCCCTTGGCCCGCGCGAGCTCGTCCACGCCGATGCCGTCGGCCCCCATCTGGTCGAGCTCCTCCGCGAGCAGCTCGACCACCTGGGCGGTGCGCCGGGGACGGCAGGCGGCGTAGAGGCCGAACAGGCCCGCGTCACGGTAACCCGAGCTGAAGGAGTACACGCTGTAGGCCAGGCCGCGCTGCTCGCGGATGTTCTGGAACAGCCGCGAGGACATCCCACCGCCGAGCACGGACATCAGCACCGACATCGTGTGGCGATCCTCGCTGAGGGCGGTCAGGCCGCGGCCTCCGAGGTAGATATGGTTCTGCTCGGCGGGGCGGCGCAGCCGATGGGGCACCAGCAGGGACACGTCCGAGGCGCCGGAGCCGGCCACGGAGGCCGCTCCTGCGGAGCGGGTCCGACGGGTCGGGGCCCGCCCCTCCTCGAGGGTCCATCCCCCGCGGCGCAGGCCGGCCACCAGCAGTCCGGCCAGCTCCTCGTGGTCGATATCGCCCACGGCGGTGACCACCAGGTTGTCGGGGCGGTAGTGCTCGGCGAAGTGGGCGCGCACATCCTCGATGCCGAGCGCGGAGACGGACTCGGCGGTGCCGCCCACGGGGCGGCCGAGCGGGGTGTCCGGTCCCAGCACGTCGGCGAGGAAGGTCTCGTAGCCGACGTCGTTGGGGTCGTCCTCCGCCATCGCGAGCTCCTCGAGGATGACCTCCCGCTCGGTCGCGAGCGCCTCGTCCTCCAGCAGGCTCGCGGTGATCATGTCGGTGAGCACGTCGACCGCCATCGGCACATCCGCCGAGCGCACGCGCCCGTAGTACAGGGTGTGCTCCTTGGCGGTGATCGCGTTGGAGTCCCCGCCCACCTCGTCGAAGGCCGTGGCGATGTCCATCGCGCTGCGCCGATGGGTGCCCTTGAACAGCAGATGCTCGAGCACGTGCGTGGAGCCGGCGTGGGCGGGGGTCTCGTCCCGTGACCCCACGGGGAGCCAGAGTCCGATCGTGGCGCTGCGCACGCTGCGATCGGCCTGGGTCAGCAGGCGGACGCCTCCGGGCAGGATGCTGCGCCGCACCCCGGTGGCGGGATCGAGCAGCACATCGGAGGAGGGATCGTCATAGGAGAGGTCGACAGGCATCGATCGATTGTTCCACGCTCACGGGCCCCGGGCGTCGAGCCGTGCGTCACCCTGCGCCGCAGGGGGCGGACGCCAGGAGGGGAGGCATCCCTGCGGATGCCTCCCCTCCTCAGCTCGTCATGCCGCCGGATCGATCCGGCGCACGAGTCACTCGGCGGTGGTCTCCTCCGAGGCGACGGACTCCGCCGACTCGGTGGACTCGTCCTCGTCCTCGATCACGGCGAGGGAGATCTTGCCGCGGGCGTCGATCTCACGGATCTCGACCTCGATCTTCTGGCCGACCTTGGCGACGTCCTCGACGTTGTCCACGCGCTTGCCGCCGTTGAGCTTGCGCAGCTGGGTGACGTGGAGCAGGCCGTCCTTGCCCGGGGTGAGCGAGACGAACGCGCCGAAGTCGACCACGCGCACGACGGTGCCGAGGTAGCGCTCGCCGATCTCGGGGACCATCGGGTTGGCGATGGCGTTGACCGCGGAGCGCGCGGCCTCGGCCGAGGGGCCGTCGGTGGCGCCGATGTAGACGGTGCCGTCGTCCTCGATGGTGATGTCCGCGCCCGTGTCGTCCTGGATCTTGTTGATCATCTGGCCCTTCGGGCCGATGACCGCACCGATCTTGTCGACCGGGACGGTGACCGCGAGGACGCGCGGGGCGTGCGGGCTCATCTCGTCGGGCGTGTCGATGGCCTCGCCCAGCACGCCGAGGATCGCCAGGCGAGCCTCGTGCGCCTGCGACAGCGCACCGGTGAGCACCGAGGCAGGCAGGCCGTCGAGCTTGGTGTCGAGCTGGATGGCGGTGATGAACTCCGTGGTGCCGGCGACCTTGAAGTCCATGTCGCCGAAGGCGTCCTCGGCACCGAGGATGTCTGTGAGCGCCGCGTAACGGGTCTCACCGTCAACCTCGTCGGAGATCAGGCCCATGGCGATGCCGGCGACCGGGGCGCGCAGCGGCACACCGGCGTTCAGCAGCGACAGGGTCGAGGCGCAGACCGAGCCCATCGAGGTCGAGCCGTTGGAGCCCAGCGCCTCGGAGACCTGACGGATCGCGTAGGGGAACTCCTCGCGGGTGGGCAGCACCGGCACGATGGCGCGCTCGGCGAGCATGCCGTGGCCGATCTCGCGGCGCTTCGGGGAGCCGACGCGGCCGGTCTCACCGGTGGAGTAGGGCGGGAAGTTGTAGTGGTGCACGTACCGCTTGTGCGTGACCGGCCCGAGGGAGTCGATCTGCTGCTCCATCTTGAGCATGTTCAGCGTGGAGACACCCATGATCTGGGTCTCGCCACGCTGGAACAGCGCCGAGCCGTGGACCCGCGGGAGCACCTCGACCTCGGCGGAGAGCGCACGGATGTCGCGCAGACCGCGGCCGTCGATGCGGACGCCGTCGGTGAGGACCTTCTTGCGCACGACCTGCTTGGTCAGCGCACGGAAAGCACCGGAGACCTCCTTCTCGCGGCCCTCGAGCTGCTTGCCCTCGGCGGCAAGCTCCTCGACGACCTCGCCGAGCAGCTGCTCGGTGCGCTCCTCACGCTCGGTCTTCGCGGCGATCGACATGACCTCGGCCAGACGCTCGGACGCGGCGGCCTCGACGATGCCGTAGGCGTCGTCCTGGTAGTCCAGGAACAGCGGGAACTCGCGCACCGGCTTCGCGGCGGTGGCGGCGAGCTCCTGCTGGGCGACGCAGAGGCTGCGGATGAAGACCTTGGAGGCCTCGATGCCCTCGGCGACCACGGACTCGGTCGGTGCGATCGCGCCCTGCTCCTTGATGAGGGTCCAGGCGTTGTCGGTGGCCTCGGCCTCGACCATCATGATCGCGACGTCGTCCTCGACGATGCGGCCGGCCACGACCATGGAGAACACGGCCTCGTCCAGCTGCGAGAAGGTCGGGAAGGCGACCCACTGGCCGCCGCCCTCGGCGTTCGGCATGAGCGCGATGCGCACCGCACCGATCGGGCCGGAGAAGGGCAGGCCGGAGATTTGGGTCGAGGCGGAGGCGCCGTTGATGCCGACGACGTCGTAGGCGTCGTCGGGGCCGTTGGCCATGACGGTCAGGACGACCTGGACCTCGTTGCGCAGGCCCTTGACGAAGGCGGGGCGCAGCGGGCGGTCGGTGAGGCGGGCGGCGAGGATCGCGTCGGTGCCGGGGCGGCCCTCGCGACGGAAGAACGAGCCGGGGATGCGGCCCGCGGCGTACATGCGCTCCTCGACGTCGATGGTCAGCGGGAAGAAGTCGAAGTGATCCTTCGGCTTGTTCGAGACCGCGGTCGCGGAGAAGACCATCGTGTCGTCGTCGAGGTAGACGGCGACGGCGCCGGCGGCCTGCTGGGCGAGGCGGCCGGTCTCGAAGCGGATCTCGCGACGGCCGTAGGAGCCGTTGTCGATGACGGCGGTGGTGGCGGTGATTTCAGGGCCTTCCATGGCCATGGGTATCTCCTCGGGTAGGGGGTGCCCTGCCGGTGCGGCCATCGTCAGTCACGCGCGGTGCGCGGGAGGGGTGCCGGACTCCCTCTCGCTCTCCGCAGGTCACTGCCGAGGACCGAACCTGGTGGGGGCGGGGTTCTGGTGCCCGCGGGGCGGGCACCATCTGGTGCCCGCGGGGCGGGCAGATGAAACCGCCGCCCGCCCTGAGGGCGAGCGGCGGCGGATGATCAGCGGCGGATGCCGAGGCGCTGGATCAGCGCACGGTATCGCGTGATGTCGGTGGCTGCCAGGTACTTCAGCAGGCGCTTGCGCTGACCGACCAGCAGCATCAGGCCACGGCGCGTGTGGTGATCGTGCTTGTGGGTCTTGAGGTGCTCGGTCAGGTACTTGATGCGGTGGGTCAGGAGCGCGGCCTGGACCTCGGGCGAACCGGTGTCACCCTCTGTGGTCGCGTACTCCTGGATGATCGCCTGCTTGGTGGCGGTATCGAAGGCCATTCGGTTCTCCTAGGTCGCTGCGCGGCGCCTCGGGACCTTATGTCCCGGGCTCTCTGGACGAGCGCTCCGCAGGCGCGCGGACCCGTGTGACGGGTGCTGCGCTGGGATGCGGATCGCTCTCCGCGGCCGAATTCACGGCGCGAGCAGGATATCAGCCGTCGGTGGCGGGAGGGGCCTGCTCCGCGGCGAGAGTGCGGCGGGTCACCTCGACATCCTTGGCCATCTGCGCCACCAGCGCCTCGGCGGAGTCGAACTTGAGGGTAGGGCGCTGGAAGTCGACGAACTCGAGCCGGACGGTGTCGCCGTAGAGATCGAGGTCGTGGTCGCCGTGCACGTAGGCCTCGACCGTGCGCTGCACGGCGCCGTCGGCCGCGAAGGTCGGGTTGGTCCCGATCGAGATCGTGGCCTGCGCCCCGGCCAGGGGCTCGGTGCCCAGATGCGCGGGGGCCTGCTCGGTCACGGTGAGATACCCCGCGTACACGCCGTCGGCGGGGATCAGTCCGGCCGGGGCGGGCCCGAGGTTGGCGGTGGGGAATCCGAGCTCGCGGCCCCGACGGAATCCGTGATGGACCACGTCGGTGACGGTGTGCATCCGCCCGAGCGCCGCATTGGCCGAGCGGACCTCGCCCTCGAGCAGGTCGCGGCGGATCGATGAGGAGGACAGGCGACCGCTGCCGGTGCCCTCGGGGCCCAGGTCCTCGACGGTCATGACCTCGAAGTCGTACCGGCGCCCGAGCTCGCGCATGGTCTCGATGTTTCCGGAGTTGGCGCGGCCGAACAGGGAGTCCTCTCCCAGCACCACGCACTTCATCCCGAGCCCCTCGACGAGGAAGATGCGCACGAACTCCTCGGGCGAGTGCTGGGCGAACTCGAGGGTGAACTCGAGGTCGAGCACGCCGTGCATGCCGGCGAGAAGGAGCAGGCGATCGCGGTCCTCGTGCCCGGTCAGCAGCGGGGTCTGCGCGGGCTCGCCCATCACATGGCGGGGATGGGGCCAGAAGGTGAGCGCCACGGGAGCGAGCGAGCGGGCCTCCGCGTGGTGTCGCAGCTGGTCGAGCACGAACCGGTGGCCCCGGTGGACGCCGTCATAATTGCCGATCGACACCGCGGTCGCGCCGAGATCGGCGGGCACCTCCTCGACGGAGTGCCAGATGGGGACGCGGGTCACGAGGTGGTCATGTCCTTCCGGGGCGGGGTGCGCACACACCCTCGAGGCGGGACGCCGTGGGACGGCGCGGCGGCGGGAGCGCCGGTGCACACTGTAGCGCCCGCGACCGGTCCCGCCTCCCCCGCGAGATCCTGCGCACCCCACCGACCGGTGTCCTGTCACCGTCAGAGCACCTGTCAGGAAAATCGTGCTCTCGGGCCGGGACGTTGCCGAGCTGTGATGAAGAACGGACATCCCACCCCGGGGCAGAACGGGTCCGCTCCGTTACCCTGGGAGACAAGGCGGCCCCGGGGACGGACCCCTGTGCACTGCGCGTGCTCGCGCGCGAGAGGTGCACGACGGCCGCCGAGAACGGATCAGCATCCATGACGAACGTGACCGATACGGCCGCGCTGGGCGGCCCCTCGCGACCCACCGGCCGGCACGGCCGTCGGCGCGCCGCCCTCATCCTGGTGGCCATCGTCGCAGTGATCGCCGTCGTCCTCACCGGCGGTGCGCTCGCGTACGCAAAGCAGTTCGAGGGCCGGGCGCTCCCGGGCACCACCGTGCTCGGGCAGGACGTCGCCGGGATGACCCCGGAGGAGATCTCCGCGCTGGTCGCCGAGCAGGGTGAGTCGGTGACGGTCGCTGTGACCGCCGGCGACGAGCAGCGCGAGGTGTCGCTGGCCGATCTCGGTGTGAGCGTGGACGCCGCCGCGACCGCCCAGCAGGCCGTGGCACGCGATGACTCGTTCACCGGCGTGATCGCGTCCACCTGGTCCGGGGAGCACGCCGTGGAGCCCGTCGTGAGCATCGACGAGGCCGCGGTCGCCGATTTCGCGAAATCCCTCGTGCCCGAGGAGATGACCTCCCCGGTCGATGCCGAGGTGAGCTTCGACGAGGAGCAGCAGACCTGGAACGCCGTGGAGGGCCGTCCCGGCCTCGGCGTGGATCCGCAGACTCTCGTGGACGCCGTGAACAAGAACGCCCCGTCGCTCGAGGACTTCGCCGTCGAGCAGCCCGTGGAGGAGATCGCCCCGGCGATCACCACCGCGGAGGCCGAGGAGACGGTCGGCTCGATCGCGACCCTGCTCGAGCAGCCCATGTCGATCACCGGCGCCGACGGCGAGACCCACGAGGTCTCCGCCGAGCGCCGCAACGGCTGGATCTCCGTCGAGCCCGATGAGGCCGGGCAGGCGCTGACCATCGCAGTGGATGAGGATGCCGTGCGCGAGTGGGTCTCCGCCCACGCCGACAGCGACGCCGTCGAGCCGCAGGACGGCATCGAGCAGGTCGACGAGGACGGCGAGGTCGTCAAGGTCCTCACCGAGAAGAAGACCGGCCTGGAGATCACCAACACCGACGCCGTCGCCGATGAGCTGATCGCCGCGATGAAGGGCGTCACCCCCCTCGAGGCCGCCTTCGAGTCGAAGAAGATCGAGCCCGAGGTCCAGAAGATCGACGCGCCCAAGGACGAGGAGGAGAGCGAGGGGGACAACGCCGTCCCCGCGAACCTCACCGGTGAGAAGTGGATCGACGTGGACCTCTCCGCGAAGACGGTGACCGCCTACGTGGGCGAGACCCCGGTGTGGGGCCCGCGCACGATGGTCGACGGCAAGCCCGGCAACGAGACCGTTACCGGCACCTACGAGATCTACCTGCGCTACGACCGCCAGGACATGACCAACGCGGCCTACTACCCCGAGGGCCACGAGAAGTACTACTACACCCCGGACGTCCCCTGGGTGCAGTACTTCCACCGCGGGTACGGCTTCCACGGTGCGCCGTGGCGCTCGTCCTTCGGCTACTCCGGCTCCCACGGCTGCATCAACATGCCGGTCTCGGACGCCAAGTGGCTCTACGACTGGGCGAGCATCGGCACCAAGACCGTCGTGCACTACTGACGTGTAGGCCTCGCTGCCCACACAGTCCATGAAGCGGGGGCATCCACCAGCCGGTGGGTGCCCCCGCTTCGTCGTCCGCAGGGTCGTCCCGGCGAAGCCCGGGTCATCGCGCTGGTGTCACCGCCGCCGAACCGTCGTCACGTCCGCGGAACCCCGCAGTCGCACCGGCATCACTGCCACCGCGCCGTGGCCACGTGCGCGAACAGCCCGCTGACGAACCGGTTCTGCGGCAGATGCGGTTCGCCAGCGGGCTGTGAGGCCGCAGCGGCGCCGGGGCGGGTTCAGCAGCGGGCGTCGGCCGGGACCACCATGACGGGGCGCCAGCGCGCGCCCTCCCGCTCGAGGATCGCCACCAGGCGTCCGTCGGCGTCGAGAGCGGCGATCGGAGGCTCCTCCCCCGCACCGCGGGCGGCGAGCTCGCCCCCGCGGGGTGCGGCGGTAGCACCCTCGGCGGCCTCGATCCGCTGGCCGGTGCCCAGTGCCGCGGCCTGTGCCTCGTCGACCATGATGCTGCCGAGCACCTGAGCGGCGATCTCGCCGAGCCCGTGCAAAGGCAGCTCGACGTCATCGCCCTCGCCCCGCGCGGGGACGTGCGCGGCACCCTCGACGTCGAACGGGCCCACAGCGGTGCGGCGCAGCGCGGTCAGGTGCCCGCCCACCTCGAGCGCTGTGCCGAGATCACGGGCCAGGGCGCGCACGTAGGTGCCGGAGGAGCAGTCGATCACGGCATCCAGGTCGAGGTGCTCCCCGTCCTCGCGCCGTGCGGTGACCTCGAAGCGGGAGACCCGCACGGGCCGTGCCTCGAGCTGCACGTCCTCCCCCGCGCGCACACGGGCGTAGGCGCGCTTCCCGTCGATCTTGATGGCGCTGACGGCGGAGGGCACCTGGGCGATGTCTCCGCGCAGTTCTTCGAGCTGCTGCGCGATCCGGGCATCGTCCAGCCCGGTCGCGTCGATCTGCTCGCCGAGCACCTCGCCCTCACGGTCATCGGTCGTGGTGGCGCGGCCCAGGCGGATCGTGGCCTGGTAGGTCTTGCCGAGCCCCACCAGGTAGGTGAGCAGCCGGGTGCCCTGACCGACGCCGAGCACCAACAGCCCGGTGGCCATCGGATCGAGCGTGCCCGCGTGGCCGACCTTCTTGGTGCCCAGCAACCAGCGCACGCGGGCGACCACGTCATGGCTGGTGCGCTCGGCGGCCTTGTCGACCAGGAGGATGCCGTGAGGGGCGGCGCTCACGCCTGCTCGCGGCCCGTCGTCTCGTCGGGGGTGTCCTCGGCGTCGTCGGCCTCGGAGTCCTCCTCCCCGCGCGGCTTGCGGTAGGGATCCGCGTCGCCGGCGTAGCTGGCGCCCGCCTTGGTGCGCTCGAGGTCGGCGTCACGGCCGCGCGCCTCGCTGAGCAGGTCCTCGATGATGCGGGCGTTCTCGGGGACGGCGTCCGCGATGAACTCGAGGGTGGGGGTCAGGCGGATGCCGGTCTGGCGGCCCACCTCGCGGCGCAGCATCCCGGTGGCACTGGCCAGCGCGGCGGCGGTGCCCTCGCGCTCCTCATCGGAGCCGAAGACGGTGTAGAAGACGGTGGCGTGCTGGAGGTCGCCGGTCACGCGCACATCGGTGATGGTCACGAAGCCGAGCCGCGGGTCCTTGACCCGGGTGTCGATCATGGTCGCGACGATGACCTTGATGCGGTCGGCGAGCTTGAGGGCGCGGGGGTTGTCAGTCATGGGTGGGAGTTCTCCTGGTCTGGGACGAGCACTGCGGGCGACGTCCGAGGGGGTGGTCTGAGAGCGCTGCGGAGGGCGCCTGTGCACGGGAGGGCCGGCAGCGGTGCTGCAGGGGGTGGTCCGCTCCCGGCCTCGGCCGGTGGACCATGAGAGCGAAACGCCCCGCGGCCGGCGCGGTGGAGCGCTGGGCCGACGGGGCTCGCAGGAGGAGGAACACCTCGGTCACGGTGTGCTCCTCCCCACGGGCGGCGGTCGGGCATCGCGGGGATGCCCGACCGTGCCGATGTCAGATGCGGGGCTTCTCCTGCATCTCGTAGGTGGTGATGATGTCCTCGAGCTGGAGGTCGTTGTACGAGCCCAGGTTGATACCGCACTCGTAGCCGTCGCGGACCTCGGTGACATCGTCCTTGAAGCGGCGCAGACCGGCCACCTCGATGTTCTCGGCGATGACGACACCGTTGCGCGTGATGCGAGCCTTCGCACCGCGCCGGATGATGCCGCTGCGCACGATCGAACCGGCGATGTTGCCGAACTTGGAGGAGCGGAAGATCTCGCGGATCTCCGCCGAGCCGAGCTCGACCTCCTCGTACTCCGGCTTGAGCATGCCCTTGAGGGCCTGCTCGACCTCGTCGATGGCGTTGTAGATGACCGAGTAGTACTTGATCTCCACGCCCTCGCGGTCGGCGTAGTCCGCGTTCAGGCCCTCGGCCCGCACGTTGTAGCCGATGATGACCGCGTTCGAGGCGACGGCGAGGTTGATGTTGTTCATCGTGATCGCACCGACGCCGCGGTCGATGATCCGCAGATCCACGCCGTCGCCGATCTCGATGCCCAGCAGCGCCTCCTCGAGAGCCTCCACGGCACCGGCCGCGTCACCCTTGAGGATGAGGTTGAGGGTCTCGACCTTGCCGTCGGCCATGTGCTGGTTGATGTCCTCGAGGCTGATGCGCTTGCGCACCTTGGACAGCGACGCGGCACGCTTGGCGGCCTCGCGCTTCTCCGCGATCTGGCGGGCGGTGCGCTCGTCCTGGGCGACCAGGAAGGAGTCACCGGCGCCGGGCACCGAGGTCAGGCCGAGCACCTGGACCGGACGCGAGGGACCGGCCTCCTCGACGCTCACGCCGTTCTCGTCGAGCATGGCGCGCACGCGGCCGTGGCCGCTGCCGCAGACGATCGCATCGCCCACGCGCAGGGTGCCCTGCTCGACCAGGACGGTGGCGACCGGGCCGCGGCCCTTGTCGAGGTTCGCCTCGATGGACACGCCACGCGCGTCCTTGTCCGGGTTGGCGGTGAGCTCGAGCGCGGCATCGGCGGTCAGCAGCACCGCCTCCAGCAGCGAGTCGATGTTGAGGTTCTCGCGGGCGGAGACGTCGACGAACATGGTCTCGCCGCCGTACTCCTCGGCGATCAGGTTGTACTCGGTCAGCTGCTGGCGGATCTTCTCGGGGTTCGCCTCGGGCTTGTCCACCTTGTTGACCGCGACCACGATCGGCACGTCGGCCGCCTGGGCGTGGTTGAGCGCCTCGATGGTCTGCGGCATCACGCCGTCATCCGCCGCGACCACGAGGATCGCGATGTCGGTGACCTTGGCGCCGCGGGCACGCATGGCGGTGAACGCCTCATGGCCCGGGGTGTCGATGAAGGTGATCGCGCGATCGGCGCCCTCGTGCTCGACCTCGACCTGGTACGCACCGATGTGCTGGGTGATGCCACCGGCCTCGCCGGCGCCGACGGTCGACTTCCGGATCGTGTCCAGCAGTCGGGTCTTGCCGTGGTCGACGTGGCCCATGACGGTGACCACCGGGGGACGCGGGGCGCGGTCCTCGGCGTCCTCCTCGGCGAGCTCGGCATCGAGGTCGATGTCGAACTGCTCGAGCAGCTCGCGCTCCTCGTCCTCCGGGGAGACGATCTCGATCTTGTAGCCCAGCTCGGTGCCGAGCAGCTCGAAGGTGACCTCGTCCAGGGACTGGGTGGCGGTGGCCATCTCGCCCATCGCGAACAGCACCGTGATCAGCGACGCCGGGTTGACGTCGATGCGGTCGGCGAAGTCGGTCAGGGATGCGCCGCGGCGCAGGCGGATCGTCGTGTTGCCGTCACCGCGCGGGATCGAGACGCCGCCCGGTGCGGGCGCGGACATCTGCTCGAACTCTGCGCGCTTCGCACGCTTCGACTTGCGCGAGCGGGCGGGCTTGCCGCCGCGACCGAAGGCGCCCTGGGTGCTGCCACGACCGCCGCGGCCGCGGGGACCGCCGCCGGGACGTGCGGGACCGCCGCCGGGGCCGCCGGGGCCGGGGCGACCGCCACGGCCACGGCCGGGGCCGCCGCCCTGGTTGGCGTCGGCGAGGCCGCCGGAGGAGTGCTGGCGCATGATGCCCGGGGTGGGCATGCCGGGACGACCGGCCGGACGCGGAGCGGAGCCGCCGGGACGGGGCGCGCCGCCCTCGCGGGGCGGGCGCGAACCGGACTGGTCCTGACCGCCGGGGCGGGGACGCTGGCCCGGACGGGGCATGCCCTGCGAGCTGGCGAAGGGGTTGTTGCCGGGACGGGGGCCGCCGCCACGGGGACCGCCCTCGCCGCGCGGCGGACGACCGCCGCCGGGCGCGGGCTTGCGCGCGCCGGGACGGGGCATGCCCTGCGAGCTGGCGAAGGGGTTGTTGCCGGGGCGTGCGCCGCCGGGCTTGGGAGCGGTGCCCGGGGTGGGCTTCTGGCCGCCGGGCTTCGGGCCGGGGGCCGGAGCCGGAGCGGCCGGCTTGGACGCCGACTCGTCAGCCGCCTCCGCGGGAGCCTTCGGCGCCGGGGCGGGGGCCTCGGGCTCGGCGGGCATCTCGGCGGCGGGGTTGGCGCCCGGCTTCGGGGCGGGCGCACCGGGCCTGGCGGCGCCGGGGCGGGGGCCTCGGGCTCGGCGGGCATCTCGGCGGCGGGCTTGGCGCCCGGCTTCGGGGCGGACGCACCGGGCTTGGGCGCGGCGCCGCCGGGCTTGGGCGCACCGGACTTCGCGGGGGTGCCGCCGGAGGCGCTCTTCGCCGCGGGAGCGTCATCCGCCTTCTTGGCGGGCAGCTCCTCGCGCAGACGGCGCGCTACCGGGGCTTCGATGGTCGAGGAGGCGGAGCGAACGAATTCGCCCATGTCCTGCAGCTTCTGCAGCACTGCCTTGCTCGGGTGTCCGAGCTCCTTGGCGAGCTCGTGGACGCGGACCTTAGCCACATTTCTCCTGTCTCGGTCCGGCCGACAAGAGGGCGCGGACCATTAGTTCCTGAAGGTGCTCATTTGCGAGTACTCATCGGATGTCCATGGGTTCTTCTACCTGTTCCATGTTCGGGCGGGTTCGAAGCTCTCGAGGTCCCGGGCGAGGTGCCCGGTGTCGACGGCACCGCGGAACGACCGGGCGACGCCGCCTCGCCGCAGGGCGAGGTCGAGACAAGCTGCATCGGGGTGGAGCCATGCCCCGCGGCCCGGTGCCGACCCGGTGGGGTCGACGCGGACACGTGGGGCGCGATCCTCGGGAGCGGACTCCCGGACCAGACGCACCAGCTGCTCGCGCGGGGCGACCTGACGGCAGCCGACGCACGTGCGCTCGGGGACATGGGGGACGGAGCGAGTGTTCACGCCGCATCCTCCGTTCCGAGCGCGTCCGCTGAGGCAGGCAGGATCCGAGATCGATCTGCGGTTCTGCTCGGCGAACAGCCTCCCCAGTGTAGCGGACCGACACCGCTGCGACCTCAGCGGGGAGGCCTGCGACACACCTCAGGCGCCGGCGGGCGGCTCCGGTGCGCTCTCCGGGCGGATGTCGATCTTCCAGCCGGTGAGCTTCGCGGCCAGACGGGCGTTCTGCCCGTCCTTGCCGATCGCGAGGGAGAGCTGGTTCTCGGGGACCACCGCGCGCACGGCGCGGCCCACCTCGTCGATCACGGTCACGCTGGAGACCTTCGCGGGCGAGAGCGCGTTGGTGACGTACCGGGTGGGGTCCTCGTCGAAGTCGACGATGTCGATCTTCTCCCCGCCGAGCTCGTTCATCACGGCGCGCACGCGCGCGCCCATCGGGCCGATGCAGGAGCCCTTGGGGTTCACCCCGGGCACCGTGCCGTAGACCGCCATCTTGGTGCGGTGGCCGGCTTCGCGGGCGAGCCCGGCGATCTCGACGGTGCCGTCGGCGACCTCGGGGACCTCGAGAGCGAACAGTCGCCGCACCAGGTTCGGGTGCGAGCGAGAGAGCGTGATCTGGGGGCCCTTGGGGCCGCGCCGCGCCTCGGTGACATAGGCGCGCAGCCGACGACCGTGGGAGTAGTCCTCGCCCGGCACGCGCTCGTGCGGGGGCAGCACCGCTTCGACGTCTCCCAGGTCCACCAGCACCATCCGCGGGTCGCGGCCCTGCTGGATGATGCCCGAGACGATGTCGTCGGCGCGATCGGCGAACTCGCCGAGCACCGCCTCGTCCTCGAGGTCGCGGATGCGCTGGAAGATCACCTGGCGGGCGGTCGAGGCGGCGACGCGCCCGAAGTTCTCGGGGGTGTCGTCCCACTCCTCGATCACCGTGCCGTCGCCGTCGCGCTCCCGCGCGATCACGGCGACCTCGCCGGTGCTCTCGTCGATCAGCACCTCCGAGTCGCGCACCGGGTGGTCGGTGTGGAGGTAGGCGGCGTGGAGGGCCGAGCGGATCGCGTCCAGCAGCACGGGCAGGCTGATCTCGCGCTCCCGTTCGAGGGCCCGCAGGGCACCCATGTCGATGTCCATCTCAGCTCTCCTTCGTTGCGGTGGGGTGGTTCTGGGCCTCGGCGTCGGCGAGCAGCTGCGCGAGGTCGGCGGGGGGATCGAACTCGATCTCGACCCGGGCGTCGGTGATCTGCGCGAGAGGGAGCCGGAGATGCTCCGTGGTCCCTGCGGCGAGCTTGAGGGGCCGCCCGCGGTCGTCGCGGCCCGGCTCCTGGCGCAGGGACAGCTCCTCGCCGTCGACCGCGAGCAGCCGCGCGCGCAGGGCGGTGCCGTCGGCGGTGGTCAGGGCGAGCAGCCGGCCCCGTGAGCGCCGGAAGTGGCGCGGTGCGGTGAGGGTGCGCTCGACACCGGGGGTGGTCACCTCGAGCAGGACGGGATCGGCGCCCAGCAGGGTGTCGTCGGCGTCGACCATCTCGGAGAGCTCACGAGAGGCCTCGGCGACGGTGTCGAGATCGGCGCTGCCCAGCTGGTCCTCGGGCAGATCCACGATCAGCCGCACCTGCGGGGTCCCGCCGCCGCGGATCTCGATGTCCTCGAGGACGAGGCCGTGGGCGTCCAGCACCCGGGTGGCCGCGTCCCGCAGGATGGTCAGGTCATCGAGTGCGCTCATGGCCGCTCGTCTCCTCCTGCTATGGGTTCTGTGATGCCCGGGGGTCCCCCGGAGCAGTCCCCCCAGGATAGTGGGCGCGCGCTGCTCGCGCGCACCTCGGAGGCCCCGATGCGACAATCCTCCTTGTGTCGCTCCTCGCTCGTCCCGCCGCCGTCCCCCGTCGAGGGGTGCTGCGTCTCGCCATCGGCGCCCTCGCCGTGATGACCGCAGCGGGCTGCGGACGGATCACGCTGGGAGGTCCCGAGGAGTACACGCCGCCCCCGCCCGGCATCGACGACCTCTTCCGCATCGACCTGCTCACCGCGCTCGAGCGCGCCCTGGCCGGCACCGAGCAGGTGATCGCCGTGCACGATCCCGGGACTGAAGAGCCCGCCCTGTCAGCCACCCTGACCACCTTGGCCGCCGCGCTGCCGATCCAGCGCACCGCGCTGCTGACCGCCGCGCAGCGGGAGAAGGAGGACGAGGCGCGCGAGGATCCCGCGCCCGGGCAGACCCCCTCCCCCGTCCCCGCGGATGCGCCCACGGACCCCGCAGGGCTGCTCGAGACGCTGGTGGAGCTGCGGGACCTCGCGACCGACGCCGCCCGGCAGGTCTCCGGGTCGCTCGCCCGCCCGGTGGTCGCGATCGCGGCGCACACGGCATGGATCGCGCAGCGGCTCGCGGACACCGGCGCGCTAGGAGAGGTGCGGCCGCCGACGAGCGCCGAGCAGATAGTGGCCACCCGCGAGGTGCCGGCCACGGACCCTCCCTCGATCGGCGCCGAGAGCGACTACCACACCTCGATCGAGCAGACCCAGCAGGAGGAGTGGTACGCCGCCTACCTCCATGAGGTGCTCGCGGCCCGCACCGAGGAGGAGGCGCGCGAGGAGCACCTGGGTCAGGTCGAGGTCCACCGCACCCGCGCCGAGGAGCTGGCCCTGCTGGCGGAGCAGGACGGCGCCCCCGTGGTGCCGCGCCAGGCCGTCTACGCCCTCCCGGGCGGGACGCTCGATGCGCAGCTGGCGGGCCGGCTGCCCACCCTGCTCGCGCAGGGGCTGCTGATCGACCACGTGGCGCTCACCGGCGCGGCACCCTTCGAGCGGCGGCCGCTGCCGATCGCCGCCGCGCTCGAGGAGGCGGTGCGCCTGGCCGGGATGGTGGATGCACTCGAGCCCCTGCCGAGCCTGGAGGTGGAGGGTCCGCCGGCGCGCTCCTGAGCACGCCGGCGCCGGGGTTCAGGCCCCGCGGACCTCCGCCACGACGGCGTCCACGACCTCCTGGGGCGAGACCTCGCGCACCTCGCCGCTGGCACGGTCGCGGAGCTCGACCACGCCCGTGGCCAGTCCCCTGCCGATCACGACGGCGGTGGGCATGCCCAGCAGCTCGGCGTCCTTGAACTTCACGCCCGGGGACACCTTGGGACGGTCGTCCAGCAGCACCTCGAGGCCGTGCGCCTCGAGCTCGGCGGCGATGCGCTCGGCCTCCTCGAAGATCTCCTGGCCCTTGCCGGTGGCCATGATGTGCACGTCGGCGGGGGCGAGCTGGCGCGGCCAGGCCAGGCCCTTCTCGTCGTGGTACAGCTCGGCGACGGCCGCGACCGCGCGGGTGACCCCGATGCCATAGGAGCCCATCGTCACCACGACGGCCTTGCCGTTCTCGTCGAGCACCTTGAGGTCCAGCGCCTCGGCGTACTTGCGGCCGAGCTGGAAGATGTGGCCCATCTCCATGCCGCGCGTCAGGCGCAGCGGGCCGGAGCCGTCGGGAGCGGGATCGCCGTCGCGCACCTCCGCGGCCTCGATGGTGCCGTCGGCGGTGAAGTCGCGCCCGTAGACGAGATCGTAGACGTGCTTGTCCTTCTGCCCGGCGCCGGCGACCCACGAGGTGCCCGGCACCACGCGCGGATCCACCAGGTAGCGGATCCCGGACTCCGCCTCCAGGCCCAGCCCCTCGGGGCCGATGTACCCCTTGGTCAGCACCGGGTGCTGGGCGAAATCGGCGTCGGTGAAGGGCGTGGCGATCGCGGGGGCGACGGCGACCTCGAGCCGCTTTGCATCCACCTCGCGGTCGCCGGGCAGCGCGATCACCAGCGGCTCGGTGGTGCCGTCGGGGTGGGTGAGCAGGTAGACGAGGTGCTTGAGCATCTCGTAGCGCGTCCACTCGCCGGACTCGGCGATCGGGCCCTGACCGGGGAAGGCCCGGTTGGAGAACTCGGCGAGCTTCGCGATGGTCGAGGCGCCGGGGGTGTCTTCGATGTGCATCGCCGGCAGCGCGGCGATCGCGGCCTCGTCCAGGGCGGGCGGGGCGAGAGTGGTGACCGCCTCGACGTTCGCGGCGTAGCCGCCGTCGGAGACCACGAAGGTGTCCTCCCCCACCGGGGTGGGGTGGAGGAACTCCTCGGAGCGGGAGCCGCCCATCGCGCCGGCGTCGGCCTGGCAGATCACGGTGGGCAGGCCGAGGCGCTCGAAGGTGCGCTGGTAGGCGCCGCGCTGCTTCTCGTAGGAGGCGTCCAGGCCCGCGTCGGCGACGTCGAAGGAGTAGGCGTCCTTCATGAGGAACTCGCGGGTGCGCAGCAGCCCGGCGCGGGGACGGGCCTCATCGCGGTACTTCGACTGGATCTGGTACAGCATCGTGGGCAGGTCCTTGTACGAGGAGAACAGGTCCTTCACCGTGAGGGTGAACATCTCCTCGTGCGTGGGGGCGAGCAGGTAGTCGTCCTGCCTGCGGTCCTGGAGGCGGAACAGGTTCGGGCCGTAGTCCTCCCAGCGGCCGGTGGCCTCGTAGGGCTCGCGCGGCTGGAGGGCCGAGAACAGCACCTCCTGGCCGCCGATCGCGTCCTGCTCCTCGCGCACGATCTGCTCGACCTTGCGCAGCACTTTCAGCCCGAGCGGCAACCAGGTGTAGACGCCTGCGGCGCTGCGGCGGATGTAGCCCGCACGCACCAGCAGCTTGTGGCTGGCCACCTCGGCGTCGGCCGGGTCCTCCCGCAGGGTGCGGACGAACGACGAGGACAGACGGATCATGGAGCAGGCCTTTCACACGGGGCGGATCGGTGCGGGGCCACCGGTGGCTCGCGCAGGCCCATGGTAACGGTCCGGGACGGCGCACCGGCGCTCGCGGAGAGCGCGCAGCGGGCGTCCGACGGCTGCTGTGCGGGCGCTGGGCGGGCACGGAGCGTGCGCCGGTACCCTCGGGGGATGCCCAGCTCCTCGTCCCGTCGGCAGGTGCTGCGCGGGACCGGTGCCCTCGCGGCGCTGGGGGCCCTCAGCGCCGGCGGCCTCACCGCGCATCGCGCGCTGCGCCCGGCGATCGACCCCGCGACTGAGATCCCGCTGTGGTCCCAGACCGTCGTCTACGACGCAGACGGGAGGCGCCGCACTGTGGGTGCTCGCGCCGGCGGCACCGCGCCCGACGACGGTGCCCGGCTGAGCTCCGACCACCCCGGCAGCTCTCCCGTGCGCGCTCGTGCGGAGGAGTTCTGGGAGGGCACCGCCGCCTGGCGCACCTCCCTCTCCGATGCTCCGGGAATCGGTGCGGGGCTGCCGACCCTGGCGGAGTCCGCGCTGCGCGACCTGTGGGTGCTCAGCGACGACCTGCCCGCCCCCGCGGCCGGATGGAGCGACTCCTGGCGGTACATCTGGCCGCGCGACACCGCCTTCTGCGCGGCGGCCCTGGCCCGGGTGGGGCACGTGGACACCGCGCTCTCAGCGCTCCTGCACCTCCAGTCCCTCCAGGGATCCGACGGCTGGTTCGAGGCCCGATACGACCCGGCGACCGGGCAGGCGCCCGATCGCCGGCACCGTCAGTTCGACGGCACCGGGCTGCTGCTGTGGGCGGCCGACGAGGTCGCCGACGCCGCCGGCGCCACGCGCCGCGAGCAGGTGCTCGAGGCACTGGACCCGCTGATCACCACCTCCCTCAGCGCCCTGCACACCGGCACCCGCGGCGGGGCGGGCCTGCCGCCGGTCTCCCCCGACTACTGGGAGGTGCGCGAGGACGCGGTGACCCTGGGGATCATGGCCGCGACGCTCACCGGTCTGCGTGCCGGGGCGCGGATGACCGGCGCGGCCGCCGCGCACGAGGCGGCCGAGACCTTCGCCGTGCTGCTCGAGGGCACCTTCGGTCAGCACGGCCATCAGCGTTATCGCCGCGGCGGAGGCCCGGACTCCGCCCTCGCCTTCTTCGATGCGACCGGGTGCCACGACGTGGCCACGCCCGCGCAGCTGCTCTCGCTGCGCACCTCCCTCGCCCGGCCCGGAGGCGGCATCGCACCGGGCGCCGCCTGGAGGGAGGACGGGGTGAGCTGGACGCCGTCGACCAGCCTGCTCGCCCTGGGCCTCGCCCGCGCCGGCGAGCACGAGGAGGCCACGGCGATCCTGACCTGGCTCGCCGCTCACCGCACCGAGGCGGGGTCGCTGCCGGAGAAGGTGCTGTTCGACGGGCGGCCGGCGGAGGTCGCCCCGCTCGCCTGGACCGCCGCGAACGCGGTGCTGGCGCTGGATGCGCTGCGGCGCGGATGATCGGCGGGTGCGTCTGCGCCGCGGGCGCCGAGCGCGTCGGGCGAGTGGGCACGGCGGGCAGCCGAGCGCGACGGTCAGCCGAGCGCGGCCAGTAGCTCGTCGACCGCACGCGCCGGCGTGATGTCCTCGAGGTCGAGGATCACGGCCTCCGGCGGGGCCGGCAGCTGCGGCATCTCGAGCAGCTCGGACAGGACCTCCGGGTCCACCAGCTTGGACCTCTCGGCCCGTTCGGGAGCGGAGACCCGCGCGAGCAGCGCCTCGCGGGAGGCCGTGAGCCACACCGGCACGAATCGCACGCCGCGGCGGTCGGCGAGGTCGCGCAGGCGCTGGGCGTGCTCGGCGTTCTCAGGGCTGTCGGGGAGCCAGAAGGTGAAGACGTGGCTGAGCGAGGCCGGGGCAGCGGCGGTGGCCTCGTGCACCACCTCGCGCACGCGGTCACGCAGGGCGTCGGTCTGCTCGAGCGTCACGTCGGAGTCGCGGCCCAGCCCCATCGGCACGAACACGGCGTTGTTGACCAGGTGGTTGTCGACCACGATCGCGCCGGTGCGCCGATCGAGCTCGCGAGCGAGGGTCAGCTTGCCGACGGCGGGCGGACCCTGCAGCAGGTAGAGGCGGGGTTCAGCGGGCGAGGTCGGCGCGGTCATCGCCGGAGTGTATCCGCTGCGGCGGGCGCGCCGTCCTGCGGCGGCCCCGCAACCGCCCGCTGGCGAACCGCTTCTGGTCGAGATCTGGGTCGCCAGTGGGCTGTTGCGGGTCCGAGGCGAGGGTGCGAGCGCCGGCGCGGAGCGGACCGGGGCCGACGGCACAGCTCAGAACAGGATCGTGGTCAGTTCCCCGACCTGGTGGAAGCCCGCGGCGGCGTAGGCCCGCCGCGCCGGCGCGTTGAAGTCGTTGACGTAGAGGGTGACCTGCGGGGCGTGGTCCCGGCGCACCTGGGCCACCAGCTCGGCCATCCCGGCGCGTCCCAGGCCCTGACCGCGCCGATCGGGCCGCACCCAGACCCCGTGGATCTGCGCGACCGGCCCGAAGATCGCGCCGACGTCCGCCTTGAACAGCACCTGGCCGCCCTCGATCACCACATAGGTGCGGCGGTGGCGGATCAGCTCGGCGATCCGAGCCCGGTAGGAGCGCCCGCTGTCGCCCAGCAGCGGATCCACGCCCACCTCCTCGCGGAACATCGCGACGGCTGCGGGGAACACCGCCGACTCCTCGCCCGGGCGCGCCGGTCGGAGCCCTGCGGGCGGGCTCGAGACGGTCTCCTCGGCCAGCAGCAGGGGCTGGCTCCAGCGGTACTCGCGCACGTCGGCGCCCCAGCTCGGCGCCAGGTGCTCCCAGAGCCGCTGCACCGCGGCGCGGTCGCCGACGACGGAGCTGGCCCGTCGGCCGCGACCGGCCATGCGGCGGCCGAAATCATCCAGCGCCTGCTCGGTCGCGGACATCGGCGAGAGGTTCACACCGTGCCAGAGCACGCCCTCGGGGCGCAGCTCCTCACCGGAGATCGAGAACTCCTGGGCCAGCGCGGCCGAGCGCGCCGCCTCCCCGAGCCGCGCTCCGGCGAGCGCGTTGGTGATCGGGTCGGTCAGCGCGAGGGCGAGCGCGGCGTCGAGGCCGCCGGGACGGAGCGCACGCACCCGCCCGCCGCGCCGGAACATGGGCGGTCAGCCCACGGAGACGGAGGGAGCACCCGAGGCGGGGACGTCCTCCCCCATCTCAGCCGCGATGCGGTTGGCCTCGGCCAGCAGGGTCTCGACGATGTCCGCCTCGGGGACGGTCTTGATGACCTCGCCCTTGACGAAGATCTGGCCCTTGCCGTTGCCGGAGGCCACACCGAGATCGGCCTCGCGAGCCTCCCCCGGACCGTTGACGACGCAGCCCATCACCGCGACGCGCAGCGGCACCTCGAGGTGCTTGAGCCCCTCGGTGACCTCGTCGGCGAGCTTGTAGACGTCCACCTGGGCGCGGCCGCAGGAGGGGCAGGAGACGATGTCCAGCTTGCGGGGCTTGAGGTTCAGCGACTGCAGGATCTGGTTGCCGACCTTGACCTCCTCGACCGGCGGGGCCGAGAGCGAGACGCGGATGGTGTCGCCGATACCCTCGCCCAGCAGGATGCCGAAGGCGACAGAAGACTTGATGGTGCCCTGGAAGGCGGGGCCCGCCTCGGTCACGCCGAGGTGCAGGGGCCAGTCGCCCTCCTCCGCCAGCTGACGGTAGGCCTCGACCATGATGATCGGGTCGTTGTGCTTGACGGAGATGCCGAAGTCGTGGAAGCCGTGCTCCTCGAAGAGCGAGGCCTCCCACTTCGCGGAGGCGACCAGCGCCTCCGGGGTCACGCGGTCGCCGGTCATCATGCGCTTGTCGATGCTGCCGGCGTTCACGCCGATGCGCAGGGCGGTGCCGTGGTCGTTCGCGGCCTTGGCGATGTCCTTGACCTGATCATCGAAGCGACGGATGTTGCCGGGGTTCACGCGCACCCCGGCGCAGCCGGCCTCGATCGCGGCGAAGACGTACTTGGGCTGGAAGTGGATGTCAGCGATCACCGGGATCGGGGACTTCGCGGCGATCGCGACGAGCGCATCCGCATCCTCCTGGCGCGGGCAGGCCACGCGCACGATGTCGCAGCCTGCGGCGGTCAGCTCCGCGATCTGCTGGAGGGTCGCGTTGATGTCATGCGTGGGGGTGGTGGTCATCGACTGCACCGTGATCGGTGCATCGCCGCCCACGTGGATCTTGCCGAGCTTGACCTTGCGGGTCTTCCGCCGGGGGGCGAGCACCGGCGGCGGCTGCTTGACGGACGGGATACCGAGGCTCACAGAAGTCACCCCTCCATTATGGACTCGGGAGCACCCCGTGCGAGGCGAGATGCGACACCTCCACCGCTCCTGCACGTGTGCGGTGGCCCAGCGCACCCCCGCGCTCAGGGGAACAGGGTGATGGGACGGACGATGTCCGCGTACAGCAGCAGCAGGGTCATCAGGATGAAGACGATCGCGACCGCGTTGGTCAGCGGCAGCATCCGCGACATGTCCACCGGGCCGGGGTCCGGGCGGCCGCGCAGCCGGGCCAGGGACCTCCTCAGCCCCTCGAGCAGCGCCCCGGCGACGTGGCCGCCGTCCAGCGGCAGCAGCGGGACCAGATTGAACACGAACAGCGCCATGTTCAGCGAGGCCAGCATCGAGACCATGGTGCCGGTCTTCTCGCGCAGCTCGAAGCCGGGCTGATCGGCGGAGGCCACCTCACCCGCCAGGCGGGAGACGCCGACGACACCGAGCGGGCCGTTGGGATCACGCTCGGCGTCCCCGAAGGCCGCCTGGCCCACCTCGTACAGCCGCACCGGCAGGGTGAGCACGAGCCTGCCCGTCTGGGTGAAGGCGGACCATGCCATCTCCGGCACCGCGGCCGGGGACCGGGGCACCAGGTCCGGGGTGCCGGCGACCCCGAGGAAGCCCACCTGCTCGGTGACCAGGTTCCCGTCGGCGTCGCGCACCGCGGCGCCGTCCTCGTCGAGCACGGGGCGGGCGTCGATGATCATCGTCGCCTCGAGGCGGAGGGTCTGCCCGTCCCGCTCGACGACCACCTCGACGGTGCGGTCCTGCGCGGAGCGTACGGCGGTGGTGACGTCGGACCAGCGCTCGATCTGCCGGCCGTCGATCTCCCGCAGCACGTCGCCGGGGCGGATGCCCGCGGCCAGGGCCGGGGCGGCCGGGCGGCCCTCGCACGACGTGTCCGCGGGCGCGTCCGCGGGGACCACGCATTCCGAGACGCTCTGCACGGTGGGCGTCACCGCCGGCAGCCCGATACCGCTGACCAGCACCACCATCAGCACCACCGAGATCAGCAGGTTCATCAGCGGCCCGCCGAGCATCACCACGAGCTTCTTGGGCACCGACAGCGCGACGAAGGTGCGGTGGGCGTCCTCCGGCCCGTACTGGGCGGACTCGTACTGCTTCGCCTCCTCGGACAGCTCGGTCATCTGCTGCAGCAGGCCGGTGGAGTCCTCGCGGATGGTTCCCTCGGGCTCCCCCTTGTGCGGCGGGTACATGCCGATCATCCGGATGTAGCCGCCCAGCGGGATGGCCTTGAGGCCGTACTCGGTCTCGCCCCGGGTGCGGGAGAGGAGCGTGGGCCCGAAGCCGATCATGTACTGGGTCACGCGCACCCCGAACAGCTTCGCGGGCACCAGGTGCCCCACCTCGTGCAGCGCGATCGAGACGGCGAGCCCGATCGCGATGATCAGCACGCCGAGCAGGAACAGCAGCACGGTCAGCGGCCTCGGCCGGTGAGCCGGGCGCGGGCGGCGGTGCGCGCCCACTCCTCGACGGCGAGCAGGCCGCCGACCCCGTCGACCCGCTGAGCGCGGGGTCGCTGCGGATCCTCGAGCACCTCGCGGATCAGCGCGGTGATGCCGAGGAAGCTCAGGGACCCGTCGAAGAAGGCGTCCACCGCCTCCTCGTTCACGGCGTTGTAGACGGCCATCGCCCCGCCGCCCTCGCGGTGCGCGGCGCGGGCGAGCGCGATCGCGTCGAAGGTGTCCTCGTCGACCGGTTCGAAGGTCCAGGACTGGGCGGTGCGGAAGTCCAGCGGCGCCGCCAGTCCCGGGAGCTTCTCGGGATGGGCGAGCGCCCAGCCGATCGCATGGCGCATGTCCGGCGGGCTCGCCTGCGCGATCGTGGAGCCGTCCACGAGGGTGACCATCGAGTGGACGATCGACTGGGGGTGGACGACCACCTGGACGCGGTCCTCGGGCAGATCGAACTGGAAGCAGGCTTCGATCACCTCGAGCGCCTTGTTGACCAGGGTCGCGGAGTTGGTGGTGATCACCCGGCCCATCGACCAGGTGGGGTGGGCGAGCGCCTGCTCGGGCGTGACCTGGGCGAGCTGCTCGCGGCTGCGGCCGCGGAAGGGTCCGCCCGAGGCGGTGACCACCAGGTGGTCGATCTGGTCGTGGGTGAGGCCGGCCAGGGCCTGGGCGATCGCGGTGTGCTCGGAGTCCACGGGCAGGATCTGGCCGGGGGCCGCGGCGTCCGTGACCAGGTGCCCGCCCACGACGAGCGATTCCTTGTTGGCCAGGGCCAGTCGCGCCCCTGAGGCGAGAGCGGCGAGGGTGGGCAGCAGGCCGACGGAGCCGGTGATCGCGTTGAGCACGACATCCCCCTCGGCGAGGGAGCCGGCCAGCTCGACCACCGCGTCAGCGCCCGCGGTGATCTGCGGGGCGGGGATCCCGGCGTCTCGGCAGGCGCTGTGCACCGCGGCCCCGACGGCCTCCGCGCGGGCGGCGTCGGAGACCACGAGCTGCGCGGGGCGGTGCGCGACCGCCTGCTCGGCCACCAGCTCCGGGCGGCTGCCGCCGACGGCGAGGCCGTGGACCCGGGCGATGTCCGGGTAGCGGGTCAGGACGTCGAGCGCCTGGGTGCCGATCGAGCCGGTCGCTCCGAGCAGGACCAGGCGGCGCGAGGGGGTGCCGGTCACGGCACGGAGGCCATCACGTCCGCGACATGGTCGAGGTAGACGTCCACGACGGCCTCGCGGTACCCGTCGGGGCCGCGGCGGCGGCCGAAGGCGGCGCGCCGCACATCGTCCACGCTCATCGGGTGGCCGTCGGTGAAGTAGGCGACGAGCTGGTCGCACAGGGCGTCGACGTCCGCCTTGTCGTAGGCGGGCTCTCCCTGCGCGGCCGGGGCGAAGCGGTCCCCCGCCGGACGCTCCAGACGCTCCTTGAGCACCTCGGCGCGCTCGGTGAGCTGCGCGATCCAGGTCTCCTCGCCGTCGCGGGCGATCGCATCGTCCCGTGCCTGCAGCGCGAAGGCGTCCGAGAGGCGGTCCAGGGCCTCGTCGACGACCCTCATGTCATAGCCGCCGCGCTCGGTCGCGAAGCTCGCCGAGGTGATGTCGGCGCCGCTGAAGGCCGGATCGCGCCCCTCGTAGGCGGAGCGGGCGCGGGAGAGGAACGCGTCGACCTCGCGCATGTCGTATCCGACGCTGAAGCGCGAGACACGCTCGAACGATGTGCTCACCAGTGGATCCTTCCTCGGTGCTGTCGGGCTCCCACTGTAGCGGCGTGGGAGTGCTGGGACGGGGAGGCGTGCGGGAGGGAGCGCTGCGGCGCCGGGCTCACCGGTCGCCTCCGAAGAGGCGTGCGAAGAAGCCGGGGCGGCGCTCCGCGGGGTGCGGGACGGAAGCGGTGACATGCTGCTGCGGGAGCGCGGGGTGCTGCGTGGGGTCGTCGAGCAGCGGGACCAGCACGTCATCGAGGAAGCGGTCGACCTCGTCCATGTCGTAGCCCTCACGGAACCTGGTGGGGGTGAAGCGCTTCTCCGTCACCTCCTGGGCCGTGATCGAGCCGTCCCCGCTGCGCGCAGCGCGCTCGCAGCGGTCGATGAAGTCGTCGACCTCCTGGGCGTCGTATCCCGGTCCGAAGCGCGCGGACGTGAAGCGGATCTCCATGGCGGCCCGTCCCTCAGTCGGTAGCGGCGGCGATCGCCTCGACGCGCGCCACGCGCGCCTCGCGGTCCACGCGATGGTCGTCGGACTCGATGACCTCCGCCGCGAGCTGACCGCACGCGCCGTCGATGTCCGAGCCGCGGGTGTCCCGGATCGTCGCGGAGATCCCGTTGTCCCGGAGGATCTCCACGAAGCGCTTCTCGACCAGCGGATCGGAGGCGGTCCACTTCGAGCCCTTGACCGGGTTCAGGGGGATCGGGTTGACGTGCACCCAGTGTGCGCCGCCCTGGGCGATCAGCCGGTCCGCGAGCAGCTGGGCGCGGTGCGCCTGATCGTTGATGTCGCGGATCAGCGCGTACTCGATGCTGACGCGCCGCCCCGTGGTCTGGAAGTAGTCCCAGGCGGCGTCGAGGATCTCGTCCACATCGAAGCGCGTGTTGATCGGCACCAGCTCGTTGCGCAGCTCGTCGTCCGGAGCGTGCAGGGACACGGCGAGGGTCACCGGGATCTTCTCCGCGGTGAGCTTCCGCACCGCCGGGGCGAGACCTACCGTGGAGACGGTGATGTGCCGGGCCCCCATGCCGAACCCCTCAGGGGCGGGGGCGTTGAGCCGCTTGCAGACGGTGGCGACGGGGCGGTAGTTCGCGAGCGGCTCGCCCATCCCCATGAACACGATGTTGTTGACCCGCCCGGTGCCGCCGGGCAGCTCGCCGCGCGCCAGCATCCGGTTGGCGATGCGCACCTGCTCGAGGATCTCCGCCGCGGAGAGGTTGCGGGTCAGGCCCATCTGGCCGGTGGCGCAGAAGGGGCAGTTCATGCCGCAGCCGGCCTCGGAGGAGATGCACAGCGTGTTGCGGTCGCTGTAGCGCATCAGCACCGACTCGACCATCGGGCCGTCGAACAGCTTCCACAGGAACTTCTGAGTCGCGCCGTGATCGGCGGACTGCCGCGAGACCTGGGTCAGCAGCGGCGGGAAGAAGCGGTCCACCAGCTCCTGGCGACGGTCCTTGGGCAGATCCGTGAGGTCCTCGGGATCCGTGGTGAAGTGCTCGAAGTAGTGCACGGACAGCTGCTTGGCGCGGAAGCCGGGCAGCCCCATCTCCTGCACCGCCGCGATCCGCTCCTCCATCGTGAGGTCCGCCAGATGCGCCGGCGGCTTGCCGCGGCGGGTGGGGCGCAGCTGGAGCTGACCCGGAGCCAGGGCGACCTTCTGCCCGGGCACCGCCTCGCGGGAGAGATCGGGGTTGCGGGTCAGAGCGACCGGCTCGGGGCCGTTCGCCCCCGCGGGCTTGTCGGTGCCGTTCATGGCAGCAGTACCTCCAGCAAGACGTAGGTGGTGGGGGCGGCGAGCAGGATCGAGTCGACCCGATCCAGCACTCCCCCGTGGCCGGGCAGCAGATGGCCCATGTCCTTGATGCCGAGATCGCGCTTGAGCAGGGACTGGGAGAGGTCTCCGCAGGTGGAGATCACCACCAGCACGGCACCGATGACCAGACCCACCCAGATCGGCAGGTCCAGGGCGTAGTGGCCGACGGCGGTCACCGCCGCGGTGCCCATCAGCAGGGAGCCGATGAACCCCTCCCAGCTCTTCTTGGGGCTGATGCGCGGCGCCATCGGATGCTTCCCGAACAGGACCCCGGCGACGTAGCCGCCGATGTCGTTGCCGACCGGGCCCAGGATCGCCAGCAGCACCAGCATCGAGCCCTGCTCGCGGTCGAACAGCAGCAGCAGGAAGCAGCCCAGGAACGGGATCCAGGCCAGGGCGAACACTCCCCCGGCGACATCGCGCAGCGCGCTCAGCCCCATGGACTCGCTCACCCGCCACAGGATCAGCACGCAGACGGCGGCGGCGGTCGAGACGAGCAGGCCCTCGGCCCCGAACACCTCGGTGGTGACCACCATGCCGATCACCCCCACCAGCAGCGGGACGGCCGGCAGCTCGAGTCCTCCGTGCGCGAGGGCGCGGGTCAGCTCCAGTACGGCGAGCACCATCGCGACGGCGGCCACGACGGGGAAGGCCTGCGGGAGGACGAACACCGCCACCATGAGCACGGCGCCCAGTCCCACCCCGACCGCGATCGCGGCAGGCAGGTTCCGCCCGGCTCCCCGGCGCCGGGCGCGCTCGGGCTCCTGCCCGGGCACGCCGACGACCGCCTCACCGGAGGGCGAGGCGGTCGTCGCGGCCGACGCCGTGGGCTCAGTGCTCACCAGGGTTGTCTCCACCTGCCGGGGCTGTGGTCGAGATCCACCGCTCAGATGGTCTCGAGCTCGGTCTCCTTGGCGCCGAGGGACTCGTCGATCTGCTCGATGTACTTCTTGGTGAGCGCCTCGAGCTCCTTCTCGGCGCGGGTGCCCTCGTCCTCGCCGATCTCCTTGTCCTTGACCAGCTTCTCGATGGCCTTCTTCGCATTGCCGCGGGAGCCGCGCACGGCCACTCGGCCGTCCTCGGCCTTGTTGCGGGCGAGCTTGACGTACTCCTTGCGGCGCTCCTCGGTGAGGGCGGGCAGGACGACGCGCAGGTTGTCACCGTTGTTGGTGGGGTTCACGCCGAGGTCCGAGTCGCGCAGAGCGGTCTCCACCGCGGCCATCGCCGTCTTGTCGTAGGGGGTGACGATGACCGTGCGGGCCTCGGGGAACTGCAGGGAGGCCAGCTGGTTCAGCGGGGTCGGTGCGCCGTAGTACTCGACGGTGATGCCCTGGAACATCGCAGCGTTCGCGCGGCCGGTGCGGATCGCGGTGAACTCGTCCCGGGTGACCTCCAGGGACTTCTTCATCTTCGCCTCGGCGTCCTTCAGGATGCTCGGGATGTCGTCGCTCACGGGGTGCTCCTCGTCTCTGGGTGGGTGTTCGTGGTCCATTGTCCCGCACCGTCAAGCGCGGCAGGAGGAGCTGGGGAAGCTCGTCTCCGGGGAGTCGGCGCCAGGGGCTGCGCCGAGGGGCGTCACTCGGTGACGACGGTGCCGATCCGGTCCCCGCGCATGGCACGGGTGATGTTGCCGGGGGCGTCGAGGCCGAAGACCATCATCTGCTGGGCGTTGTCCATGCAGAGGCTGAAGGCGGTGGAGTCCACGACCTTGAGCCCGCGCTGGAGCGCGTCGTTGTAGGTGACGTGGGCGAGCTTCTGCGCGTCGGGGTTGGTGCGCGGATCGGCGTCGTAGACCCCGTCCACACCGTTCTTGGCCATCAGCACCTCTTCGCAGCCGATCTCGAGCGCGCGCTGCACGGCGACGGTGTCGGTGGAGAAGTACGGCATGCCGGCGCCGGCGCCGAAGATGACCACGCGACCCTTCTCGAGGTGGCGCACGGCGCGCAGGGGGATGTACGGCTCGGCGACCTGACCCATCTCGATGGCGGTCTGCACGCGGGTGGAGACGCCGCGCTGCTCGAGGAAGTCCTGGAGTGCGAGGCAGTTCATGACGGTGCCGAGCATGCCCATGTAGTCGGCGCGGCGACGGTCCATGCCGCGCTGGGAGAGCTCGGCGCCGCGGAAGAAGTTGCCGCCGCCCACGACGATCGCGCACTCGACGCCCTCGGCGACGCCCTCGGCGATCTCGCCGGCGATGCGGGAGACGACATCGGGATCGACGCCGACAGCGCCTCCTCCGAAGGCTTCGCCAGAGAGCTTCAGGAGGACTCGACGTCCGTCCTCTCTCTTGGGGAGAACAGGAATCGGTGACGTGAACGTCTGGGTCATGTCGGTCCTTCCGCGCTGGGTCCTCGGTGATGATACCGGCGCGGCCCCGCACCGATGGTGCGAGGCCGCGGGTCGGTGGCCACGCTCACGCGCGGCCGACGGGAGAGGGTCCTGGGGACCACCTCCCGGAGGCGTCAGTTGCCGACGCGGAAGCGGACGAAGCCGGTGACGGTGCCGCCGGCCTCCTCAGCGATCTGGCCGACGCTCTTCTTGGGGTCCTTGGCGAAGGCCTGGTCCAGGAGGCAGTGCTCCTTGAAGAAGCCGTTGAGGCGACCCTCGACGATCTTGGAGATCGCCTGCTCGGGCTTGCCCTCGTTGCGGGCGGTCTCCTCGGCGATGCGGCGCTCGTCGGCGACCTTGTCCTCGGGGACCTCGTCGCGCGAGAGGTAGGAGGGGGTGAACGCGGCGATGTGCATCGCGATGTCGCGAGCCACCTCGGCGCCGGCCTTATCGGTCGCGACGAGCACGCCGACCTGCGGGGGCAGGTCCTTGTTGGTGCGGTGCTGGTACTCGGTGACGACCTCGCCGGAGACGCGGCCGATACGACGCACCAGGATCTTCTCGCCCATGGTGGCGCCGGCGTTGGTCAGCGCCTCGCCGAAGGGGGTGTCGGCGAGCTGCTCGGGCTCGGTGGCGCCGGACTCGACGGCCGCGGCCACGGCCTCGTCGCCCAGGGCGACGAACTTGTCGTTCTTGGCCACGAAGTCGGTCTCGGAGTTGAGCTCGACCAGGGTGCCGGTCTGGCCGCCCTCGGTGTCGCGGATGTCGACGGCGATGAGGCCCTCGGAGGCGGTGCGGCCCTCGCGCTTGGCGATGCCCTTGAGGCCCTTGACGCGGATCAGCTCCACGGCCTTGGTCTTGTCACCGTTCGCCTCGTCGAGCGCCTTCTTGACGTCGAGCATGCCCGCGCCGGTGGCCTCGCGGATCTCCTTGATGTCTGCTGCCGTGTAGTTGGCCATGTTCCTCTTCCTTGTGGGAGCTGCTTCGACAGGGGCGGGCGGCAGGTGCGCCGCCCGTGGAGGGGCCCGGGAACGATCGGTGCGTTCCCGGGCCCGCGGGTCACTCGGCGGCCGGAGCCTCGGAGGACTTCTCCTCGGTGGCCTCTGCGGCGGGAGCCTCGGCGGCAGGTGCCTCTTCGGCGGGTGCCTCAGCGGCGGCCACGGACTCCTCGGCGGGTGCGTCCTGCTGCTGGACCTCGGACTGCTTGAGCAGTTCCTGCTCCCACTCCGCCAGCGGCTCGGCGTCGACGGCGGAGACGTTCTTCTCGCCGCCGGCGGACTTGGCGTGACGCTCCTGCAGACCAGCGGCCACGGCATCGGCGATGACGCGGGTCAGCAGGGTGACGGAGCGGATCGCGTCGTCGTTGCCCGGGATCGGGTAGGTGATCTCGTCGGGATCGCAGTTGGTGTCCAGGATCGCGACGACGGGGATGTTGAGCTTCTGCGCCTCGTCGACGGCCAGGTGCTCCTTGTTGGTGTCCACGATCCACAGGGCCGAGGGTGCCTTGCCCATGTCGCGGATGCCGCCCAGGGTCTTCTCGAGCTTGTCCTTCTCGCGGCGCATCATCAGCAGCTCCTTCTTGGTGCGGCCGGAGGAGGCCACATCCTCGAAGTCGATCTGCTCGAGCTCCTTGAGGCGGTTCACGCGGGCGGAGACGGTCTGCAGGTTGGTGAGCATGCCGCCCAGCCAGCGCTGGTTCACGTAGGGCATGCCCACGCGGGTGGCCTGCTCCTGGACGGACTCCTGCGCCTGCTTCTTGGTGCCGACGAACAGGATGGTGCCGCCGTGGGCGACCGTCTGCTTGACGAAGTCGTAGGCCTTGTCGATGTACGACAGGGTCTGCATGAGGTCGACGATGTAGATGCCGTTGCGCTCGGTGAAGATGAAGCGACGGACCTTCGGGTTCCAGCGACGGGTCTGGTGACCGAAGTGAACGCCGCTGTCCAGCAGCTGGCGCATGGTGACGACTGCCATGATGGTGTCCTCTGTTCTCTGGTCCTGGGCTCGCACGGCTCGCCCGGGGGCGTCCGCAGTCATCGCGCAGGACCTGCTTTCTCGGTTGTTCCCCCGCCACCGGGTGGTGCGGGGCCTGGTGCCCGGGCGTCGACCGCCCCGTTCGCCTCCCGCGCGAGCGCGGGGACGGCCGAGGACCGTTGGCCGACGAGCCCTGATGGGCACGCGAAGTCATCCGGACGGACCGGATGCTGAGGAAAGTCTATCCGACGCCGCAACCCGGGCGTGCGCGTCGTGCGTCACCCTCGGGGCTGTGCCGCGCGCCGGAGCGGGGGTGTTCGACGGGGCTGATCCGACTGCTCCGTCCTGCCGTTGCGGTCGAGCCGGTCGAGCTGGTCGAGCTGGTCGGGCCGGTCGAGCTGGTCGAGCCGGTCGAGCTGGCCCATCGGGTCGAGCCGACCAGGCGGTTCAGGAGCCGTAATGACCGTTCCTCCACAGAGGCGGCTCGTCCACTGCTGCACCGACTCGCGGGCGGCGACGCCGTGACGCCGCGAGGATGCTCGTCATGACCCCTCTGGCCCGTCCTCTCCTCGCACCGCCTCGCCCTGCCTCCGCGACAGGACGCTCGGGCGGGTCCGCCCTTGGGCGGGTGAGCGGGCCGCGGGCGCTGCTGTGCCTGGTGCTCGTGCTCGGCGTGCTGCTCGGCGCGCCGGCGGCTCCGGCCCTGTCCGAGGACGCGCGGTGGCAGTGGCCTCTGGATCCTCCGCATCAGGTGTTGGTCCCCTTCGATCCGCCCGCGCACCGCTACGGGGCCGGGCATCGCGGAGTCGATCTGGCAGTGCCCGCTGCGCCGACGCCGGTGCGCGCGGTCGAGGCGGGCACGGTGCGGTTCAGCGGCACGGTGGCGGGCCGCGGGGTGGTCTCGGTGGTCCACGCCGACGGACTGATCTCCACCTACGAACCGGTCGAGGGAGTGCTCGAGGCCGGTGTCCCGGTCCAGGCCGGCACCGTGATCGGCACTGTCGAGGATCGGCCGGAGCTCGCCCACTGCCCGGCGGCCACCTGCCTGCACCTGGGGGCTCGCCGCGGGGAGGACTATCTGGATCCGATGCTTCTGCTGGGCCTGCGGGGCCCGAGCGTGCTGCTGCCCTGGGGCGGTGGCGCCGGCGGCGCGCGGTCCCCGCTCGGTATGGAGGCTCCCGGTCCGGGGCCTCAGGCTGCGGGAGCGGATGCAGATGCGGACGCGGTCGCACCGAAGGAGAGGCCCGCGCCGTCGGCCGCGAGCCCGTTCCATGGGCCGCGGAGCATCCCGGGATACAGGATGATGGCGCGCGCCATCCTCACGTGAGCGTGTGCCTGCCCGCAGTGGCGGCGTCATCGTTGCGCGCGGGCGACAGGTCGAACGCCGGGGCACGAGCCGGGCCGGATGCCGGCGCCAGGACGAGCCGGATGCCAGCGCGAGGCCGAGTCGGATGCCGCGTCGGAACCAGGGTGGACGCTGGGGCAGTTCTTGAGGCCCCCGGCGGGTCAGGCGCGGGGGTGGGCCTGATCGACGGTGCGGCGCAGGCGCTCTGCGCTGACATGGGTGTAGATCTGGGTGGTCGCGAGCGAGGAATGGCCCAGGAAGTCCTGCACGCTGCGCAGATCCGCCCCGCCCTCGACGAGGTGGGTGGCGGCGCTGTGGCGCAAGGTGTGCGGCGAGATGTGCCGAGAGATCCCGGCAGCGGCGGCGTGGCGGTCCACCAGGGTGCGTACAGCGCGATCACCGAGTCGCCCCCCGCGTGCGCCGAGGAACAGTGCGTGTCCCGGCGAGGTGGGCGGTGCCGCATGTTCCAGCACGATGGGGCGTCCGTCCGTCTCCCAGCGCTGCACGGCCTGGAGGGCGGGGATGCCCACGGGCACGATCCGTTCCTTGTCGCCCTTGCCGCGGACCCTCACCGTGCGCTCGGCGTGGTCGATCCCGGAGCGGTCCAGGGCGACCAGCTCGGAGACGCGCAGTCCCGAGGAGTACAGCAGCTCGAGGATCGCGGCATCGCGCAGCTGGATCGCCCGCTCGAGAGGGCTGAGGCTGCGCTGCGGCTCCTCCGCATCGGCGGCGGCATCTGCCGCCTCGGTCCTCTCGAGCAAGGTCTCGGCCTGGTCGCCGGTGAGGACGGTGGGCAGGTGCCTGCCTCGGCGCGGGGCGCGCAGGCGAGAGCCGACGTCATGCGGGATACGGCCGGTGGAGGCGAGCCAGGTGGTGAAGGTGCGGGCCGCGGCCGCGGACCGGGCGAGGGTGCTGGGCCCGGCCCCGGTCTCGGCGCGGGCGGAGAGCCAGGAGCGCAGGGCGGCGACATCCAGCTCCTGCCAGGTGATGCGCTCGACGTCGCGCAGGTGCGCGAGCAGGCTGCACGCCTCACGTCGATATGCGCGCACGGTGTGCTCGGAGCGGCCGCGTTCAAGCTGCAGATGCGCGGCGAAGGCCTCGATGACGGTCTCGTCATCGCGCTCGTGCTCGGGGCGGGTGCTCACGCTCCCAGTGTCGTGCATGGCACCGCGCCGCGACGACGCTCAGGTGGTGCTCGCGGCGCGTCGCACCCGCTGCGCGGTGCGAACGATCAGGCCCAGCAGCTGGAGACGGGCCAGGGTGGCCTCGACTTCGGCGGCGGGGAACCCGATCTCGTCGGCGAGCCGCGCCGGGGTGATGCTCGAGCGCGGCGGCACGGCGTCGAGGACTCTCCTGTCCGCGGGGCTGAGCAGGTCCAGCTCGTCCTGCACCGCCCAGCTCCCCTCCCCTGCCGCGGGACCTCCGGGGAGCAGGTCCAGCAGCTCGGCGGGCTCGGTGATCAGTACGGCACCTCGATCCCTGATCAGTCGGTGGCAGCCCGCGCTCGCGGCGGAGGTGATCGGTCCGGGCACCGCCCCCACGGGCCGTGAGAGCTGGTCCGCGAGCCGTGCGGTGGACAGCGCACCGGAGCGCCAGGACGCCTCGACCACCACCGTGGCTCGGGAGAGCGCGGCGATCAGCCGGTTGCGGGCCAGAAACCGCCACCGGGTGGGGGCGGTGCCGGGCGGTGCCTCGCTGATCAGCAGGTGCTGCTCACGGATCCGCTCGAGCAGATCCGTGTTGCCGCGCGGGTAGAGGCGGTCCAGTCCGCCCGCGAGGATGGCGACCGTCGCTCCGTCGGCGGCGGCGAGCGCGCCGCGGTGGGCGGCCGCGTCGATCCCGTAGGCGCCGCCGGAGACGACGGTGCCGCCACCTGCCGCGAAGGCCGCTGCGAAGGAGCCGGCGGTGTCCTCCCCGTAGGGCGTCGAGGCGCGCGAGCCGACCAGGGCGAGGCTGCGGTCCCCGGCAAGCTGGTCCAGGATCCCCGGACCCGCCGCCCACAGGCAGTGCGGGCGGGTCTCCTGCAGGTCATCCAGGCCCCGGGGCCATTCAGGATCCTGCGGGGTGAGGATACGCAGACCCCGGTGCTCGGCATCGGCGAGCACAGCGTCCAGGTCGATCACCTTGCGACGCTCCTGCCACCGGTCCATCGCCCGCTGGGCACGGGTGGACGGGGACATGCCTCCGGGTTCGGCGGCCTGGCTGGGCAGCTGGCCGCCGAGGGCGCGCAGCAGGTCGGTCGATGTTCCGTTCTCGGCGAGCTCGAGCGCCGTGGTGTGGCCGAGGACGGTGCAGGCGAGCAGTGCCACGGCATCGGAGGGCTCGGCGATCAGGGACCAGGTGATCCGAGCCCGCCGGTCCCGGGCGGCCTCGGCCGCCGCGGCGGTGTCGACCGGGTCGTGCGGGGTGGTGGGGCTGCTCATCGTGGTTCTCCTTCGCGCAGGGTCAGGGCGTGGCCGATGTGCTCGGCATCGGGGCGGTCGGCGCCGGCGAGGTCCGCCAGGGTCCAGGCCAGGCGGAGCACGCGGTCGTGACCGCGCAGTGTGAGCCGTCCCTGGGCGACGGCGTGGTCCAGCAGGCGGCGCTCGGAGGGCTCCGGAGAGAACTCCCTGCGCAGCAGCGGTCCGGGCAGGTGCGCGTTGGTCATCCAGTGGCGGCCCTCGTATCTCTCGCGCTGGCGGGCGCGGGCGGCGCTCACCCGGGCGGCGATGACGGCGCTGGATTCCGCGGTCTCGGCGGCCACGCGGTGCACGTCCACCGGCCCCACTCCCACCCGCATGTCCACCCGGTCGAGCACGGGGCCCGAGAGCCGGGATCGGTAGCGGCGGCGCTGGTGCGCGGTGCAGCTGCAGCCCTCCCCCTTCCCCCATGCCTTCCCGCAGGGGCAGGGATTGGCCGCCAGGATCAGCTGGAACCGTGCCGGGTATCGCGTGACCGCGCGGGCGCGGTGCAGGGTGATGTCTCCGGTCTCGAGCGGCTCGCGCAGCGCCTCGAGCACGCGGGAGGGGAACTCGGGGGCCTCGTCGAGGAAGAGCACCCCGGCGTGGGCGCGCGAGATCGCACCGGGCAGGGCGAGCCCGGCCCCTCCCCCGACCACTGCCGCGGCGGACGCGGTGTGGTGGGGGTTCTCGAAGGGCGGGGTACGCAGCAGGCCCGAGCTCGCATCGAAACGGCCGGCGAGGGAGTGGATCGCGGAGACGGCGAGGGCATCATCGTTCTCGAGCGGCGGGAGGATCCCGGGCAGGCGCGAGGCGATCATCGTCTTCCCGGCACCGGGCGGCCCGAGCAGCAGCAGATGGTGGGCGCCCGCTGCGGCGACCTCGGCGGCGCGGCATGCCTGGGCCTGACCGATCACCTCGCTGAAGTCGAGCACAGGCTCCCGCGGGAAGGTCTCGCCGGCAGTCTCCGTGCGGACGGTCGGCACCGGCATGAGCCGGAGGGTGGTGTCGTGGACGTCTGCACCGAAGCGGTGCAGCACGCCGGCGAGGTCCGCGGCGCCGTCGATGTCGAGCCCGTCGACCAGCCGGGCCTCCGGCAGGTTCTCCTCGGGCACGATCGCGCGGGTGATGCCTTGGCTGCGGGCGGCGAGCAGCGCCGGGAGCACCCCGGGGATCGGCCGCACCCTCCCGTCCAGGCCCAGCTCGCCCAGCAGCACGGTGCTCGAGGGGACGCCGCCGTGCAGGTCGCCCTGGGCGGCGATGACCGCCACCGCGATCGCGAGGTCGAAGCCGGAGCCGTGCTTGGGCCGCCACGCCGGGGTCATGTTCACCGTGATCCGGCGCGGTGCCAGGCGGGCGCCGCTGCGGGCCGCGGCCGCGCGCACCCGCTCACGGGCTTGGAGGGTCGAGGAGTCCGGCAGCCCCACCAGGCTGAACGCGGGGAGCCCCGCGGAGACGTCCGCCTCGACCTCGACCAGGGTCCCCTCGAGACCGGTGAGGCTCATCGAGAGCGTGCGTGCGTGGCCCATCAGGACACCGCCTCGAGGTGCTCGAGGGAGAAGGTGCCGTCGAGGTGGGCGTGCACAGCCACCACGTCGATCCGCACGTCCCTGTGCGGGGTGGAGCGCTCCATCAGGTACTCGCCGGCCAGGCGGCGGAGCCGGCGCATCTTGTCAGGGGTGACGGCGGCCTGCGGCACCCCGGTGACGACGGTGCGGCGGGTCTTGACCTCGACGAACACGAGGGTGGTGTGGGCGAGGGCGACGATGTCCAGCTCGCCGTGGCGCAGTCGCAGGTTCCGTTCCACGATCTGCCATCCGCAGGACTCCAGATGTGCGGCGGCCAGGTCCTCCCCGGCCTGCCCGAGCTCGCGGGTCGACATCTCCCGCACGCGCCGAGGCACCGGCACGGCGGTGGGGCCGACCTGCGGGGCGTCGGCGGCGCGCCCGGGGGCGCGCCGCGCGCCGGGGGTTGCGTCGGGCGAAACGCGGCCCCCGTTCCCTCGCCGGTGCGGCCCGGCCGGGGGCTCTGGATCGGTGGCGAGGCTGTTCATGCCCGCCAGCCTGGCCGGGCCGCACCGGCGAGGGAACGGGGGCCGCGTTTCTGGGGACGAACGGCCTGTGTGGAGGAACGGTCAGCGCCGACCGTGCATCAGGGCAGCGAGATGTCCTGCTTGTTGAGCTCCTCGATGTTGACGTCCTTGAACGTCACCACGCGCACGGAGCGCACGAAGCGGTTGGAGCGGTAGATGTCCCAGACCCACACGTCGGCCAGGCGCAGCTCGTAGAAGACCTCGCCGCCGCCGGAGCGGACCTGCAGGTCCACCTGGTTGGCGAGGTAGAAGCGTCGCTCGGTCTCGACCACGTAGGTGAACAGGCTGACCACATCGCGATACTCGCGGAACAGCTGCAGCTCGAGGTCGGACTCGTAGTTCTCGAGGTCCTGGGCGCTCACCGACGCTCCTTCCCTTCCTGCGGGTACCACTTCTCGTCCCACAGTACGCCAGCGAGGGCGGGCTGCGAGGACGTGACCGGGGCCTGCCCGGATGCGGGTGGCGCGGGATCGGCCGCGGCCGTCACCGGCTCCGTCGCGAGAGGTGCAACGGGGCGAGGTGCGGAGCCCAGACGCCAGCTGCGGCGGTGGTGCTCGGAGGCGCCGAGGCGGTCGATCGCCTCGCGGTGCGCGGCGGAGCCGTAGCCCTTGTTCGAGGCCCAGCAGTAGTCGGGTGCCTCGGCATCGATCTCCACCATCCGCGCATCGCGCGCGACCTTGGCGAGGATGCTCGCGGCGGCGACGCTCGCGCAGTCCCTGTCGGCGGCGACCCGCAGCTCCACCAGCGGCGCGGGGCGCTCGGCCGTGGTCAGCGCGGCGGTGAGCACGTCCACGTCGCCGTCCAGGAGGATCGCGTCGATCTCGATGTCGAGGGCGTCGATCGCGCGCAGCGCGGCGCGGGTGAGTGCGGGCATGATGCCGAGCTCGTCGATCTCGGCGGGGCTCGCCCAGCCCACCGACGCCGCGGCGGCGCTCGTGCGGATCGGGTCGACGAGGGCCTCTCGGCGGCGGGCGGTGAGCTTCTTGGAGTCGCGCACCCCGTCGGGCAGCTGCGGTGCGCGGCCGTCGAGGATCTCGAGCGCGCAGGCGCCGACGGCGACCGGCCCGGCGAGGGCGCCGCGCCCGACCTCGTCGATGCCCACGACGATGCGTCGTCCGGGGCCGCGGCGCGCGGCCAGCGCGAGTTCGACCTCGAGCGTGGGAGCGGGGGCGCTCACGGCTGTTCGGGCACGTCCGCGAAGGCGTCGCGGCCGTCGTCCAGGCGCTCCCAGCTGCTGGCGGGCCAGAAGATGACCTCGGCGCGGCCGGTGATGTCGGAGGTGTCGACGAAGCCGCCGTCGCCCCGGGTCTCATGCCAGGCGGAGTCCGCGGAGGCGTGCCGGTTGTCGCCCATCACCCAGACCTTGCCCTCGGGGACCGTGACGTCGAAGTCGACCTGGCACGCGGAGGTGCCGGGGTTGATGTACGGCTCCTCGAGCGGGGTGCCGTTGACCTCGAGCACGCCGTCGGCGGTGTCGCAGACCACGCGGTCGCCGGGCAGGCCGACGAGGCGCTTGACCAGGTGGTCCTGCGAGGGATCGGGGGCCAGGCCCACCATGCTCAGCAGCATCATCACCCGCACCCGCGGGGTGGGGTTCTCGGTCGCGTCGCCGGGGATCCAGTCGTCGGGATCCTCGAAGACGATCACATCTCCGCGCTGGAGATCGAACACGCCGGGACTGAGCTTGGAGACGAGGATCTTGTCGTCCTCGAGCAGCGTCGGGTTCATCGAGGCGGACGGGATGTAGAACGGCTGGACCAGGAAGGTCTTGACCAGCACCGCGATCACGAGCGCTACCGCCATGGTGATCAGGGTGTCCAGCCACAGCGGCATCCTCGCTCGCCGATGGCTGCGCTCCCGGGAAGCGGCGGAGCGATCCTCACCAGCTGCGGTATCCGCAGTATCGGACACAGCAGGTCGGGAGTCTTCGGGCGCGTTCATCGCGGTGATCCTATCGGCAGATGCTGGGCATCAGGGCGTGCCCCGACGCGAGAGTGGCCACACGATCGTGTCCACGCCCCCCACCACCCGCTCGAGGGGGATCATCCCGCCGCCCGGCGCGCCGAGCAGGTGGCGGGAGTCGGTGGAGTCGGCACGGTTGTCGCCGAGGACGAACATGCGTCCCTCGGGGACCAGGAGGTCGAACTCGATCTCGCTGGGCGCCGTGCCGGGTGGGAGATACGGCTCGGCCAGCGGGGAGCCGTTGAGCAGCAGAGCCCCGTCCGGGTCGCAGCACTCGATGCTGTCGCCGCCGACCGCGATGACCCGCTTGACCCAGTAGCGGTCCCCGTCGGCCGCCGACGGAGCGAAGTAGCCGCGACCGTCGAAGACCACGATCTGCCCGCGCTGCGCGGTGCCGCGCTCGGAGCGGTCCGCGAGGAGCACGTCATCGACCTCGAGGGCAGGTGCCATCGAGGCGGAGGGGACGCGGAAGGGCTGGACGACGTAGTGGCGCACCAGCATCGCCGCGACCAGCAGCAGCACGACGCAGACGGCGGCGGCCACCAGCAGGTGGGGCCGCCGCCGTCCGCGCGCGCTGTCGCGTGACATCCCGAGGATCAGGAGTGGTCGCGCTTCTCCTTGATGCGGGCCTTCTTGCCCGTGAGGTTGCGCAGGTAGTACAGCTTCGCGCGGCGCACGTCACCGCGGGTGACGACCTCGATCTTGTCGACGGTCGGAGCGTGGACGGGGAACACACGCTCCACGCCGACGCCGAGGGACACCTTGCGCACACGGAAGGTCTCGCCCACGCCGTGGCCCTGACGGCCGATGACGTAGCCCTGGAAGACCTGGATACGAGAGCGGTTGCCCTCGATGACCTTCACGTGCACCTTGACGTTGTCGCCGGCGCGGAATGCGGGGATGTCGTCGCGCAGCGACGCCTTGTCGAGCTCATCGAGCTTCTGCATGTCACTTCTCCAGCCTCCGCCTCAGGTCGGACGGCGTCGTTCGTGGGGCTCCCGACGGTGCGGGAGGCCCCTCATGAACTGTCGATCCGGCGAGGAGCTGCCTCCCCGTGCCGGTGTGCTGGGCCTCTGGCGGCGACTCCCATCGCCACGGATCTGCCCGACCGCTGGATGCGCCCTCCCCTGAGGCAGAGGGACGCGCGGTGCGCACGAGGGGTCATTCTGCCAGGGAGGCAGCCCCTGCGGCAAGCCCCTGCCGGGCTGTCGCCGCTGGTCACGACGCTCGCGAGCTGTCGTCTGCGTCACCTGTGCGGGCTCAGCGGGCGGTGTCGGACTCTCCGAGCAGATCCGGTCGCCGCTCACCGGTGCGCTGGAGGGACTGCTCGCGGCGCCACGCGGCGATCCTGCCGTGATCTCCGGACAGCAGGATCGACGGGGCCTCGCGCACCACCCCGGCGGGATCGGTCCACGAGGCGGGGCGGGTGTAGAGCGGGTATTCGAGCAGGCCGTCCGAGTGGGACTCCTCGACCAGGGACTCGGCGTTGCCGACCACGCCCGGGACCAGGCGCACCACGGCTTCGGTGATCGCGAGCACCGCGACCTCGCCGCCGTTGAGGACGTAGTCGCCGAGGGAGGCCAGCGCGATCTCGCAGCCGATGTCCGCGAGGTGCTCATAGACCCGCTCGTCGATGCCCTCGTAGCGCCCGCAGGCGAAGATGATCCATTCGCACTGCGACCATTCCTGCGCTGTGGCCTGCGCGAACGGAGTGCCGGCGGGGTTCGGGAACACGATCAGGGGCTCGACGTCGGCGCCGAGCGCCTCCTGGCCGGTCGCGCGCACCCCGGCGAAGGCCTCCGCCCAGGGCTCGGGCTTCATCACCATGCCGGCACCGCCGCCCAGCGGGGTGTCGTCCACCGTGCGGTGACGATCGTGGGTCCAGCTGCGCAGGTCATGGACCTGCAGATCCACCAGGCCGTCGCGGCGGGCCTTCCCGATCAGGGACAGCTCGAGCGGTGAGAGGTACTCGGGGAAGATCGTGATGACGTCGATGCGCATGCGGGCCTCAGCGCTTCTTCCGCGCCGGGGCGGAGGTCTCGGGCTCGGGTCCCTGCTCGTCCTCGGGCAGCGCCTCGAACATGCCGCCGGGCGGGTCCGCCAGGACGATCCCTGCCTCGAGGTCGACCTCGGGAACAAGCTCCTCGACCAGCGGCAGCTGCACGCGCCGACGGTCCGGGGTGCGCACCACCAGCAGGTCCTGTGCCGGGTAATGCTCCACGCCCTGGACCGTGCCGAGCTCGCGCCCGTCGACGTGACGCACCCTCAGGCCCTTGAGCTGGCTCGGGTACCAGGCATCGGGGTCCTCGTCGGCCTCGACCGCCTCGTCCACCGAGATGGTCAGGTCCACGCCCCGCAGGGACTCGGCATCGGTGCGGTCGGCGACTTCCTCGAAGGTCACGTACCAGCGCTCCTGCTGCCGACGGGTGCGTGCCACCGTCAGCGTGCGCGAGCGCCCGTCGGCCGTCACCTCGAAGACGGCGCCGGTGTGCAAGCGCTCCTCGGGCTGATCGGTGCGCAGGGTCAGCGCGACCTCTCCGCGCAGGCCGTGCGCCCTGCCGATCGTCGCGACGTTGACGTCGAGTGTGCTCATGAGCGTCCTCCGTGGTCCGTGCCGCCCGGGCGGGCGGCGTGCGCGCCGACGACGGCGCTGTTGTCCATCTCCCCGAGTTCGGGCGAGGAGTACCCGGCCGCGTCGCAGGCGGTGCCGAGCTCGGTCAGCGGGGTCTGGAGCCCCTCTGACCAGGGGTCTCCGTCCAGGGCCTCCTGGAAGGGGGCGCGGACCTGCTCGAGAGCCGCGCCGACGGCAGCGTCGTCCACCGCGGCGATCTCGGCAGCCAGCAGCTCCGCGGTGGCCTGCACCTGGTCCATGCGCTCCGCAGGCACTGCCCGGGGCGAGAGGCCGACGAGCTTGAACATGTTCGAGGTCAGCACGTTCGCGTTGGCGAAGTGGGTGAGGGTGCCCGGGGTGTCGAAGACATCGGCGCAGACCAGCGCGGCGGGCTTGGTGCCCGCCTCCCCCGGGGCAAGGGTCCAGCTCGCGGCGACGGAGACCTCGGCGCAGGCCCCGGCGACACCCTCCCAGGCGGCGGCGAAGGCCTCCAGGTCCGCGTCGGCTCCGCGCTCGGGCTGAGTGCGGAACCAGTCCGAGAGCGAGGACGCCGCCTCCTGCGCCCCGGATGGGGCGGACTCGAAGTCGGTGTCGATGTCGTCACCGGTCATCTCGTAGAAGAAGGGGTCCGACGGGCCGGCCTGCGGTGCCGTCCCAGCACGGTCCAGGACGGTGCGGGAGAGCGGGTCGGCGTAGTCGGGGTCGCCCCAGAAGCTCGTGCAGGCGACGACGAGCGCGGAATCCGCCGACGCCTCCGTGCTCTGCTCTCCGGAGCCTGTCACGTCGCCTCCGGGAGCAGTGCCCGCCGAGCCGCCCTCCGTGCTCGTGCATCCGGCCAGGAGCAGGGCCGCGCCGAGCAGCGCGGCACCGGGGCGAGAACCCCGTGAACGCCAGGAGCGGCGCTGCCCGGACCTCTCGGTCCTCTCGGCAGCACCGCTCCGTGGAGTGGGTGAGGGCACCTCAGCGCCGGTCGACATCGACGATGTCGACCCGCACGTCGTCGTCCGACAGTGCCGCGGTGACCGTGCGCAGTGCACGGGCGGTGCGGCCGGACCGACCGATGACGCGACCCAGATCGGCGGCGCCGACCCGGACCTCGAGCAGCGGTCCGCGACGTGTGGACTTCTCGGTCACCTTCACGGCATCGGGATCATCGACGATGCCGCGGACGAGATGGTCGAGGGCTTCGGCGCGGGCGCTCATCTCAGGCCTCGTCGGTCGCTGCGGCGTCGGCGTCCTCGGTGGTCTCGCCCTCGGCCGGCTCCTCCTCGGAGCCCGGCTCGACGGCGGCCTCGTCGGCCTTGGCCTTCTTGGCGCCCTCGCGGGACTCGGCGGCGGCCTTGTCGGCGGCGGCGATGAGCTCCTCGGCGGACTGCTTGGACTCAGCGGTCTTCAGCGAGCCGGCGGCGTCGCCCTCGCCCTTGAACTTCGCCCAGTCACCGGTGACCTTGAGCAGAGCGGCGACCTGCTCGGTGGGCTGTGCGCCCACGCCGAGCCAGTACTGCGCGCGCTCGGACTCGACCTCGATGACGGAGGGGTCCTCGGTCGGGTGGTACTTGCCGATCTCCTCGATCACGGCGCCGTCGCGCTTCTTGCGCGAGTCGGCCACGACGATGCGGTAGTACGGTGCACGGATCTTGCCCATGCGCTTCAGACGGATCTTGACAGCCACGTGGGTGGACTCTCCTTCAGGGATGTTCGGGTGAGTCCCGCCGCAGCCTGTGGGGTGATGCGGGCGCTGACGGTTCTCGGGGTGTCGTGCACGGACGGGTAGAGGGCCGGCCCATGCGCATACAGGTCACGAGTATGCCAGCACACCGGGCCCCGGCACCACCCGATGCCATGTGCACCGGGGCACACGGGCGGGGCCGGCCTGGGCCGGGGCCACTCGGTGACACGGCAGGAAGTACCTCCCCGGTGGAACCTTTCGTCTCGTGGTCACATGTTCGCGTGGTGACGAGGCAGGAAGTACCGCCCAGGTGGAACCTTCCGTCTCGTGGTGAGCAGTGAGCAGGTGAACAGGTGAACTGGTGAGCAGTCGCACGAGCCAGCCCGACCACGCACCTGGCTCCGTCCGTCTCAGGTGACGATCCTGCCTCCGAGCACCACGTGGTCGAGCTCCCTCAGGGCGGTGTGATCCCGGCGCGGGTCGCGTGGGAGCACGAGCAGGTCCGCCGGGGCGCCGTCCTCGAGCCCGGGCACGTCCAGGAAGCGGCGGGGCGCCCATGCGGCGGCATCGAGGATCGCGCTGGCATCGAGCCCCGCTCTGGCGAGCTCATCCAGCTCGTCGTGGATGATCCCGTGGCCGAGCACTCCCCCGGCATCGGTGCCCACCAGCAGCTGCACCCCGGCATCGTGCGCATCGCGGGTGCGGTCGTAGCGGGCAGCGTGCAGTCGCCGCATGTGCGCGGCATAGTCGGGGAACTTCCTCTCCCCCTGGCGCGCATAGGACTCGAACTCGCCGACGTTCACGAGTGTGGTCACCACCGGGATCTTCGCCTCCGCGGTACGGGCGATCGTCTCGTGAGTGAGTCCGGTGGCGTGCTCGAGGCAGTCGAAGCCTGCGTCCAGCACGAGCGGGAGGGTGTCCTCGTCGAAGGTGTGGGTGGTGATCCGAGCGCCCGCCCCGTGCGCGGCTCGGGCGGCGGCATGGAAGTCCTCGGCGTCCCAGCAGGGGGTCAGGTCTCCGGCTGCACGGTCGATCCAGTCCCCCACCAGCTTCACCCATCCGTCGGCGCGCCCCGCCTCCCGGGCGACGGCGGCCGGGAGGTCCTCCGGCTCGACCTCGTCGGCGTATCCGATCAGGTAGCGGCGTGTCCTCGCCAGGTGGCGTCCGCATCGGATCAGGCGCGGCAGATCATCCTGCTGCTGCAGGGGCGAGGTGTCGATGATCGAACCGGCGTCGCGGATGAGCAGCACGCCCGTGTCGCGGTCGGTGAGCGCCTGCTGCCGAGCAGCCTCGAGCGTGGCCCCTCCGCCGCCGTCACCGATCCCGAGATGGCAGTGCAGGTCCGCGAGGCCGGGCACCACATATCCGTCGACTTCGAGCACCTCGCTGCCGGCGGGCAGCTCCGGACGCTCGTGGCGGATCCTTCCCTCCACCACCCAGGCTTCGAGGAGCTCGTGCTCGGGTCCCAGCAGCACAGGGCCTCGCAGGTGCAGGATCGGGAACTCGCTCATGGAGGTGCGCATGGCCCCGAGGGTAGTAGAGCGCGTCGACGGCACTGAGCACGGGATGGTTCAGCGCCTGCTCCGGATGGTCAGCGGCCGCCCGGCGGATCAGCGGCCGAGGAGCTTCAGCGGCCGCCGAGGAGCTTCTGCATCTCCGGCGGGAGCTGATTGGGGTCGAAGTCCGCGAGGTCCGGCTGACCGGCCTGCTGCGCACCGCCGCCGAACGCCGACCCTCCGGTGCCGCCGCCGGCAGCCGCCTTCTTCGCGGCCTCGGCCTGCTCGCGTGCGGCCTTGGCGGGGTTCTTGGACTTGGACTTCTTGACCTGCTTCTGCGGCGCCTGGCGGCCGCGGGACTTCTTGCCCATGCCCATGCCGGGCCCGCCCGGCATCCCGGGCATGCCGCCACCGGCCATGCCCTTGCCCATGGTCTTCATCATCTGCTGCGCCTGCTTGAAGCGCTCGAGCAGCTGATTGATCTGCTGGACGGTGGTGCCGGAGCCACGGGCGATGCGGTTGCGGCGCGAGCCGTTGATGATCTTGGGGTTGCTGCGCTCCTCGGGCGTCATCGAGCGGATGATCGCCTCGACCTTCCCGATCTCGGACTCGTCGAAGTTGTCGAGCGCCTCGCGGTACTGCCCCATGTTCGGCAGCATGCCGAGCATCTTCTTGATGCTGCCCATGTTCTTGAGCTGCTGCATCTGGCCCAGGAAGTCGTCGAGGGTGAAGTCCTCGCCGGAGGCCAGCTTCGCGGCGGCCTTCTCGGCCTCCTCCTGGTCGAAGGCCTTCTCCGCCTGCTCGATCAGGGTGAGCACGTCGCCCATGTCGAGGATGCGATTGGCCATGCGGTCCGGGTGGAAGCGCTCGAACTCGTCGAGGCTCTCGCCGGTGGAGGCGAACAGGATCGGGCGCTGGGTGACGCCGGTGATCGAGAGGGCGGCACCGCCGCGGGCATCGCCGTCGAGCTTGGAGAGCACCACGCCGGTGAAGCCCACGCCGTCGCGGAACGCCTCAGCCACGCGGGCGGCGTCCTGACCGATCATCGCGTCGACCACGAACAGGGTCTCGTCGGGGTTGACGGCGTCGCGGATATTCCGCGCCTGCTCCATCATCTCCTCGTCGATGCCGAGGCGACCGGCGGTGTCGACGATGACCACGTCATGCTGCTGGAACTGGGCGGTGGAGACGCCGTTCATCGCCACCAGCACGGGGTCGCCCACGCCGTTGCCGGGCTCGGGGGCGAACACCGGCACGCCGGCGCGCTCGCCCACGATCTGGAGCTGGTTGACGGCGTTGGGGCGCTGGAGGTCGGCGGCGACCAGCAGCGGGGTGTGCCCCTCGGACTTCATCCACTTGGCGAGCTTGCCGGCCAACGTCGTCTTGCCGGCGCCCTGGAGGCCGGCGAGCATGATGACCGTGGGCGGGTTCTTGGCGAAGTGGAGCTCGCCGGTCGCACCGCCGAGCACCTCGACCAGCTCGTCGTTGACGATCTTGACGACCTGCTGGGCGGGATTGAGGGCCTTGGAGACCTCTTCGCCCAGGGCGCGCTCGCGGACCCGGCCGGTGAACTCGCGCACGACGGAGACGGCGACGTCGGCATCGAGGAGGGCACGGCGGATCTCGCGGATCGTCTTGTCGACGTCCGCCTCGGACAGGCGGCCGTGGCCGCGCAGACCCTTCAGCGACGCTGTGATGCGATCGGAGAGGTTGTTGAACACGAAGCGCTTCCCCTTGGTCGGTCGGACTGCACCAGTGTAGAGGCTGGGCCGCGCACTCCCGAGCCCGCCCCCGGCGCACGGTGAGCTAACCTGCACCGATGGCACACGGGGGCGTCGGGACGGCGCACGGGATCACACTGCAGCAGCTGCGCTACTTCGTCGAGGTCGCCGCGGAGGGGTCGATCACCGCGGCGGCGGACCTGCTCCAGGTGTCCCAGCCGACGATGTCCGCGGCGATGAAGGACCTCGAACGCCGGGTGGGGCGCGTCCTGCTGCGCCGCTCCGTGCGCGGCGCGGCCCTCACCGAGGACGGCATCGAGTTCCTCGGCTACGCCCGTCAGGTGGTCGAGCAGGCCGAGCTGCTCGAGCACCGCTATCTGGGACGCCCACCGGCCCGCCGCCTGCTGGCGGTCTCCGCGCAGCACTACTCCTTCGTGGTCGAGGCGTTCGTGCGGATGGTGAAGGCCTCGAAGGTGGCGGAGTATGCGTTCACGCTGCGCGAGACCCGCACCGCGGAGATCATCGAGGACGTGCGGACGCTGCGCAGCGAGCTCGGCGTCCTCTACCGCAGCGACTTCAACCGCAATGTCATCGACAAGCTGCTGCGCGACTCCGAGCTCGTCTTCACGCCGCTGTTCCTGGCGAGCCCGCACATCTTCGTCGCCCGCACGAACCCGCTGGCCTCGCGCCGACGGGTCACCCTCGAGGACCTCGAGGGCCTGCCCCGGCTCACCTTCGACCAGGGGACCGACAACTCCTTCTACTTCGCTGAGGAGATCCTCTCCACGCGCTCGGCCGCGCAGGACATCCGGGTCAGCGATCGGGCCACGATCTTCAACCTGATGATCGGGCTGGACGGCTACACGATCTCCACCGGCATCGTCTCCGACGACCTGGACCCGTCCATCGTGGCCGTGCCGCTCGAGGTGGACGAGCGCATCGAGATCGGCTGGATCGGGCATGCCTCCGCGCCGCTGACCGGTCAGGCGGAGCGGTTCGTCGCCGAGATGCGCGAGGTGGTCTCGAGCTTCGGCGTCGAGCCACTGTCGTAGCGGCTGCTCCACCGCCGCCGGAGCCCCTGCGATCGGGGCCGTCCCCGCCATGACGATCGCCCCGACGTCAGGACCGATCCGCCACCATAGGCAGTACCTATGAAGAGCACCTAAGTGTCGTGATGGGACTATGGCGGGTGGTCCTGCGTACGCTCGCCCCCACCACGACGACCGGGGGCATGATGACGACCGACTTCTCCTTCAGCATCCGCACGACCCGCTTCGACGAGGACTACGTCCCCTCGAGCGGCTCGCGGATCACCACGAACTTCGCCAACCTCGCCCGCGGGGAGCATCGCCGCGAGAACCTCCGCCGCGCCCTGCGCATGATCGACAAGCGCGCGAACGAGCTCGCGGGCGGCGGGGACCGCTACGCCGTGGAGCTCGACATCGTCTCGGCGGACCTGCACCTGGGCGAAGGAGCGGAACCCGCCGACGGCGGTGCGGGGCTCCCGCTGATCGAGATGCTCGACGTGCGGATCCTGGACCGCGAGACCGGCGAGCACCTGCCGGGGATCACCGGGAACAACTTCTCCTCCTACGTGCGGGACCACGACTTCAGCGTGCGCCTGCCCGCCCATCAGCAGGCCGCGGACAACGCGGGATCCGGCGGCGGCGTGCCGGAGGACTTCGGCGTGCTGCACGGCAGGCTCTTCCGCCGTTTCCTCTCCTCGGACGCCTATCGCGAGCGCTTCGCCGGCCCGCCCGTGGTCTGCATCAGCGTCTCCACCAGCCGGACTTATCGCCGCATCGGCGCGCCGCATCCGGTGCTCGGCGACGAGTACGAGGCCGACGGTTCCTCCCTCACCGATCTCTACTTCGCCCGGATGGGGCTGCAGGTGCGGTGCTTCAAGCCCCGCGGCGCCGTCGCCCCGCTGGCGTTCTACTTCGAGGGCGATCTGCTCGCCGATCACTCCGACCTGGCGCTCATCGGCACGATCGCCACGATGGAGACCTTCCAGCGGATCTATCGCCCCGAGATCTACAACGCCCGCAAGAGCGCCGGGGAGGTGTACCGGCCGAGCCTGGGCAGCACCGACCACGCGGACACGGGGATCGTGTACGACCGCGAGGAACGCAGCCGTCTCGGTATGACCCAGGGCAGGTTCATCCAGGAGCGGCTGATCGCGCCGCACCAGGAGCACCTCGAGCAGTGGCTGGCCGAGGAGGTCGTCCGATGAGCACCCTCCTTCCCACCTCGATCGTCGGCAGCCTCCCCAAGCCCTCGTGGCTCTCCGAGCCCGAGACGCTCTGGTCCCCCTGGCGCCTCGAGGGCGCGGAGCTGGACGAGGGCAGGCGCGATGCGCTGCACCTCGCCGCGTCCGAGCAGACCGTCGCCGGCCTCGACGTGATCAGCGACGGGGAGCAGACCCGCCAGCACTTCGTCACCACCTTCATCGAGCATCTCAGCGGCGTCGACTTCGCACGTCGCGAGACCGTACGCATCCGCGACCGCTACGACGCGAGCGTCCCGACGGTCGTCGGGCCCGTGCGCCGTGAACGACCCGTCTTCGTCGACGACGCGGCCTCCCTCCGCACGCGGACGGACAAGCCCCTCAAGTGGGCGCTGCCCGGCCCGATGACCATGATCGACACGCTGTACGACGCGCACTACGGCAGCCGGGAGGAGCTCGCCCGCGAGTTCGCGGCCCTCCTCAACCAGGAGGCGCGGGAGCTGGAGGCGGCGGGCGTGGACATCATCCAGTTCGATGAGCCCGCCTTCAACGTCTTCTTCGACGACGTCCGCGACTGGGGCGTGGAGGTCCTCGAGCGGGCGGCCGAGGGGCTGCGCGCCGAGACCGTCGTGCACATCTGCTACGGCTACGGCATCAAGGCCAACACCGACTGGAAGGCGAGCCTGGGCACGGAGTGGCGCCAGTACGAGGAGACCTTCCCGCTGCTGCGGGACTCGGTGATCGACACGGTCTCCCTCGAGAGCCGCGGCTCGCACGTCCCGATGGAGCTCGTCGAGCTGCTGCGCGGCAAGAAGGTGATGCTCGGCGCGATCGACGTCGCCGACCCGCGGGTCGAGACCCCCGGGGAGGTCGCCGACACCCTCCGCCGGGCCCTCGCCTTCGTGGACGCGGACCGGCTCTGCCCGAGCACGAACTGCGGCATGGCGCCGCTGTCCCGCACCGTCGCGCAGGGCAAGATGCGGGCGCTCGCCGCGGGGACGGCGCTGCTGCGCGCCGAGCTCGCGGGGAGCTGAGCACGCGCCGCCGCGGGGCGGGCGGAGGGGACCCGGCCCGGCGAAGGATGCCCACCCCGCGCCGCGCCTGAGCCTGCGCGGCGGCCGAGCCTGCGCGGCGACGCCGAGCCGGCCGGCTCAGCTCGAGGCGGCGTCCATCAGGGCCGCGACGATCCGGCCGACGGTCGGCGCGTCCAGGGCGCGGCCGTGCTGATCGGTCAGGTACAGCACGTTTACCGCGCGCCGGCCGAGGGTCATAACGTGGGCGCTGCGCACCCGCAGCCCGTGGACGGTGATCGTCTCGGCGACGTCGGCCAGGAGGCTGGGACGGTTGCGGGCGTTGACCTGCACGACGCTCGCCTCGCGCGAGGCGCCGGGCAGGAGCGTCACCACCGGGGCGTCCTCGGTGGTCCGCAGCGGCGGGGCCGGCGGGAGCTCGAGCACCCGGGCATCGGCCCGGTCCCGGTGCGCCAGCTCCCGGTCCAGAGCCGAGCGCATCACGGAGGGGTGCGGGAGGTCGGCCTGGGTGCCGGTGACCCACCAGGTGTTCACGGCGATCCCGTCCTGGGTGCTGACCACGGCGCTGTGCACGTCCAGGCGCAGCCGCACCAGCACCCGCGCCATCGCCGCGAAAACCCCGGCGCCGTCGGGGGCGCCGAGGCAGAGCTGCGCGATCGGCTCGTCGTCCAGCGGGGCGGGGTAGATGACCTGGGCGCTGTCGCTGCGGCGCACCGCGGCGAGCACCGCCTCCTGGGCGGAGCGCTGCGGGGCCAGCCGGGTGCGGGGCGCGGTCTCGGTGCCGCGCAGCGCGTCGCGCCCGAGGTCGGTGAGGTGGTCGACGAGGTCGGCGCGCCAGGTGGACCAGGCCGAGGGGCCGGCGGCGATCGCGTCGGCCTCTGTCAGGGCCCGCAGCAGCTCGAGGGTGTCGAGGTCCTCGTCCACCGCTCGCAGCAGCTCCCGCAGGGTCGAGGGGTCGGCGAGGTCACGGCCGGTCGCGAGGCCCACCAAGGTCAGGTGCTCGCGCACGAGGGTCGCGATCGTGCGGGCATCGGCCCTGTCGAAGCCGAGGTGCCGGGCCGCGGTCTCGGCGAGCGGCGCGCCCTCGGCGGCGTGGTCCCGCGCCCCGGGGCGCTTGCCGAGGTCGTGCAGCAGGGCGGTGACCAGGAGCAGGTCGGGTCGGCTGACGCGGGACAGGAAGCGCTGCGCCTCGAGCACGGTCTCGATCTGGTGGCGGTCCACGGTGAAGCGGTGCACGGCCGAGCGCTGGGGCCGGTTGCGGATCACGGTCCAGCCCGGCACCCAGCGGGAGAACACGCCCTTGACGTCAAGGGCCTCATAGGCGTCGGCGAGGTGCTCCCCGGCGAGGGCGTCGACGAGCACGTCGCGCTGGGCGGGCAGCAAGGGCGCCACGGGCTCCTGCGCCATGCGGGCTAGGGTCGCCTCGGCCAGCGGGAGCCCCGTGGTCGCGGCGTGCCGCACCGCGGCCACATCCCGCAGCAGGTCCCGGGAGGACGGGTCGACGGACACCTCCCCGGCCTGGACGATCACGCCGTGCCCGAGGCGCTCGAGGGCGGGGCGTCGCGCGGTGCCGACGCCACGGGTGGCGCTGCCGCCGGGAGCGATCGCGGCCTCCGCGGCGCGCACCGCGCGGTGCAGCTCCCAGGTCACGGCCCGGGCGGCGTCGGCGAGGACGGCGTGGTGGTCATCGGCGGTGGAGTGCCCGGTGAGCGCCGCGACCGCGTCCTGGTCGGCGCGGCCCAGACGCGTGCCCGAGGCGCCGGTGACGGCCTGCAGAGCGTCGCGCGCGTCCCGCAGGGTGCGCGAGGCGGCGTCGACGACCTCGTGGTCGTGGTCGGCCAGCCAGCTCTCGGCGAGCGCCCGGATCACGGTGATGTCGCGCAGCCCGCCGCGGTCGGACTTGAGGTTCGGCTCGGTGGCGTGGGCGAGGGAGCCGTAGCGCCGGTCGCGGCCCCTGGCGAGGTCGACGACCTCCCCGACCCGTCGGCGCGCCTCGCGCCGCCATCGGGCGCGGACCCGGGCGGCGGTGTCCTCGACGAGCTGCGCGTCCCCCGCGATGTGCCGCAGGTCCAGCAGCGCGATCGCGGTGCGCAGGTCGGTGGCGGCGACCTGCTCGCACTCCTCGGGGCTGCGCATCGAGTGGTCCAGGGAGGTGCCGGAGTCCCAGATCGGGTACCACAGCGCTCCGGCGAGCGCGGCGGCTTGCTCGGAGCCCACCCGGGCAGGGTCCACGAGCAGCACCAGGTCGAGGTCGCTGGCGGGGCCGAGGGAGCGGCGGCCCAGGGAGCCGATCGCGGCGAGCGCCGCGCCGCCGTCCCCGGGCACGGCCTCGCCGGCCCGCTCCCACAGGGTGCGCAGCCAGTCGTCGACGAGGTCGGACTGGGCGAGCCTGCGGGAGGGGCCGGCGGAGGGGTCCGCGAAGCCCTCGTGGAGCACCTGGGTGATCCGGCGGGAGGAGAGCTCCTCAGAGGGCATCCGCCCCCCGTTCCCCGGTGCGCACGCGCACCGCGGTGCCAACGTCGGTGGTCCAGATCTTCCCGTCGCCGATCCTCCCGGTGCGGGAGGCGGCGAGGACCAGTTCGATGATCGCGGACTCGTCGCTCTCCAGCGCGAGCACCTCGACCTTGATCTTGGGGATGGTGTCGATTGTGTACTCGGCGCCGCGGTAGACCTCGGTGTGGCCGCCCTGGCGGCCGTAGCCGGCGACCTCGGTGAGGGTCAGGCCCGTCACCCCGTACTCGCGCAGGGAGTCGGTGACGTCCTGCAGGGCGTGCGGCTGGATGATGGCGGTGATCAGCTTCATCGGGGCTCTCCTGCGACGGCGGGACGGGTGGTCTCCTCGGCGGCGTCCGCGCCGGGTCCGGCGGCCTCGCGGACCGGGCCGGGCCCGTTGACGGGGCCGTCGGCCGCGGCACGGCCGACGGGGGCCGGGTTGCGCGGCTCGGGACCGGGGTCCCGGGTCGGGAAGGCGGGGGCCGAGGAGCGGTCCCGGCGGGAGGCCAGGGCGCCGACCAGATCGTATCCGGCCTCGGCGTGATGGGTGATGTCGATCCCGGCCTGTTCGTCGGCCTCGGGGATCCGCCAGCCCATCGTGTACTTGAGCACCAGGGCGATGGCGAGGGTCAGCACCGCGGAGATCAGCATGGCCACGATCGCGACGAGGGTCTGGACCAGCAGCAGGCTCGCGCCGCCGCCGAGGAGGAGACCGCCGTCCACGGCGAGGAAGCCGATCCCGATGGTGCCAACGAGGCCGCCGACCAGGTGCACGCCGACCACGTCGAGCGAGTCGTCGATGCCGAAGCGGTACTTCAGGCCGACGGCGAGCGCGCAGGCGAGACCTGCCGCGAGACCGAGCACGGTCGAGGTGAGCGGCGTGAGCGCGGCGGCGGCCGGGGTGATCGCGACCAGGCCGGCAACGACGCCCGAGGCCATGCCGAGAGAGGTGACGTGCTTGTCGCGGATCCGCTCCACGAGGGCCCATCCGAGCATGGCACCCGCCGTGGCCACCGTGGTGTTGACCCAGGCCAGGCCCGCGGTGCCGTCGGCCGTGCCGGCGGAGCCTCCGTTGAAGCCGAACCAGCCGAACCACAGCAGTGCGGCGCCGAGCATGACCAGCGGCAGGTTGTGGGGCTTCATCGGCTCCTTGCCGAAGCCCTTGCGCGCGCCGACCACCAGGGCGAGCACGAGACCGGCGACGCCGGCGTTGATGTGGACCACGGTGCCGCCGGCGAAGTCGACCGGCTCGGCGATCGCGGCGAAGGGGCCGTCGCCGCTGAGCAGGCCGCCGCCCCAGACCATGTGGGCCAGGGGTGCGTACACGATCAGCACCCACAGGGCGGCGAAGACCAGCCAGGTGCCGAGCTTGACGCGGTCGGCGATCGCGCCGGAGATCAGGGCGGTGGAGATGATCGCGAAGGTCATCTGGAAGCCTGCCGCGACGAGGAAGGGCACGCCGCTCTCGGCGAGGAGGGACTGGTCGTCGGTGCCGGCCAGGCCCAGAAACTCCAGCGGGCTCCCGAACAGGCCGCCAACGTCGGCGCCGAAGGCGATCGAGTATCCGGCGACGGTCCAGGCGATCGCGACCACGGCGATCGCGCTGAATGACATCAGCATCATGTTCAGCACGGTGCGGGCTCGCACCATGCCTCCGTAGAAGAGGGACAGGCCCGGGGTCATCAGCAGCACGAGGGCGGCACTGGTGAGGATCCAGGCGGTGGCTCCGGTGTCGAGGTCGAAGGTCTCCATGGCGGCTCCTGGTGGAGGGTACCGGACCGGGAACGCTGTGCAGGTCCCGGCTCCGAACGGCCGTGCGGGCCGTGGCCTCATGGTGCGCTCACAGCCCGGTGAGGCCCACAGCGAGAAGCGCCCGTGACCTTTCCGTGATGCGCGATCTTGCCGGGTGGACGCCCCGTAGCGGCGCAGGACCCCCGTCGCTGCCGACGGGGGTCCTGCGGGGAGGCGGACGAGCAGCGGGGGGCGGTCAGCCCTCGAGCAGCGCGTCCACGAAGCCGTGGGGGTCGAAGGGGGTGAGGTCGTCCACACCCTCGCCGAGGCCCACCATCTTCACGGGAACGCCGAGCTCCCGCTGGACGTTGACCACGATGCCGCCCTTGGCGGTGCCGTCGAGCTTGGTCAGCACGATCCCGGTGATGTGGACCGCCTCGGAGAACACGCGGGCCTGCTGCATGCCGTTCTGGCCGGTGGTGGCGTCGATGACCAGCAGCACCTCGGCGACCTGGTCGCCGTGCAGGCCCTTCTCGGCGACGCGGCGCACCTTGCCGAGCTCGTCCATCAGGCCCTTCTTGTTCTGCAGGCGCCCGGCGGTGTCGATGATGACCACGTCGACCTCCTGCTCGATTCCGGCCTTGACCGCATCGAAGGCGACGGCGGCGGGGTCCGCGCCGTCGCGGTCGGAGCGGACGGTGTCCACGCCCACCCGGGAGCCCCAGGTGGCCAGCTGCTCCGCGGCGGCGGCGCGGAAGGTGTCCGCGGCGCCGAGCACGACGGTGCGCTCGGCGGCGACCAGCACGCGGGCGAGCTTGCCGACGGTGGTGGTCTTCCCGGTGCCGTTGACGCCCACCATCATCAGCACGGAGGGGACCTCGACGCCGTCCGGCGCCTCCCGGCGGGTGGCCGCGAGGCGGCGGTCCAGGTCCGGGTTGACCAGGGCCAGGAGCTCCTCGCGCAGAGCCTCGCGCACCACCTCGGGATCATCGGTGCCGAGCACCTGGATGCGGCGGCGGAGGTTCTCGAGCATCTCGTCGGTGGCGTCCGGGCCGAGGTCCGCCATCAGCAGCGTCTCCTCGATCTCGTCCCAGGTGTCCTCGTCCACGCCGGAGCCGCGGGTGAGGAGGGTGAGGATGCCGCGGCCCAGGGCGCCGGAGCGGGAGAGCCGCTCGCGCAGGCGCACCATCCGCTCGGCGGGCGCCTCGGGGGTGTCCAGGAGGGTGCCGGCGGCGGGCTCCTCCTCGACCGGCGCGTCGGCCGGGGCGGTCTCGGGCGGAGCGGTCTGCGCGTCGGCGGCCGGGGCCCCGTCGGCGAGGTGCTCCTCAACGACGGAGGTCTGCGGCGGGTTCTCCTGGTCGAAGGGGACGTCCGACGGGTCAGTGGCCGGCTCGGTGGTCTCCGGCGCCTCTGTCCCGGGCTGCTCGGCCCCGGGCTGTGCAGGGGCGGTCTGCTCGGGGGCGGTCTGGGATGCCTCGGAGGCTGAGGGCTCGCGCGCCTCGGCGGTCCCGACGGGGGCGTCGGCGCGGGGAGCATCGGCGCCGGGGGCGTCCACTCGCTCAGCGGGCTTCGCGGACGGCGCGGAGAGGGTGTCCGCCCAGGTCGGGGCGGCGGGGCGCTCCTTGACGGCGGTGGCGGAGGCGGCGGTGCCCGTCCCGGTGCCGTCGTCCTCTCGCGCGGTCGTCTCGTCCGAGGATTTCTTGCGGCCGCGGCTGCGCAGGTAGGCCCAGGCGCCGGCGCCCAGCACGGCGACGGTGCCGCCGCCGCCGGCGAGGAGTGCGAGTAGGGCATCGGGTTCCACGGGTCACCTCCGAGGTCGGGGAAGCCGACGAAGCGGCGAGGACAGCCGCCAGTCTAGGCGCGATGCGACCCCGGCCCGATTCGGGACCTTCACATGCGGTGCCCGCCCCTTCAGCGGCGGGTGCGCGAGGTGTGGCGGGGATCGTCGTCGTCGCGGCTGCCGCGTTCGTCGTCGACGGCGCCCTTGAGGTGCGGCAGCGCGACCGCGACCAGGATCCCCGCGGCCAGGAGCACGGCGAGGGCCAGGAACACGATGACGACGAAGGGCAGGTCCATGGTCGTCATTGTGCACCGCGCGGCTGGGGTGAGGCTGGACCGCGGGGTGCGGCGCGCCTCACCCCGGCCGGCGCGGGATGGCTCGGGCGAGGTCGGACTTGAGAGCGCGGAGGCTCAGCCCAGCTCGGGGAACCAGATGCCGATCTCGCGGGCTGCGGACTCCTCGGAGTCCGAGCCGTGCACGAGGTTCTGGATGACGGGCAGGTCCCACTCGCGAGCCAGGTCGCCGCGGATGGTGCCGGGGGCGGCCTCGGTGGGGTTGGTGGCGCCGGCCAGGGAGCGGAATCCGGGGATCACGCCCTCACCCTCGGCGACGATCGCAACGAGAGGGGCGGAGCCCATGTAGTCGACGAGGCCGGGATAGAAGGGCTTGCCCTCGTGCTCGGCGTAGTGGGCGGCGAGCTCCTCGGCGGTGGCGGTGCGCTGGGCCAGAGCGAGGATGTCGTATCCCTTGGCCTCGATGCGGCGGATGATCTCCCCGCGCAGGCCGCGCTGGACGGCGTCGGGCTTGAGCAGGACGAGTGTGCGCTGTGCGGTCATGGCACCAGGGTACCCACGTGGGCGGATGCTCCCGGCCATGACCGGCCTGTCGGGACCGCGGAGGTCAGCTGGCCCCTCCGTCGGACTCCGCGGCGCGAGCGGCGAGCACCTGCGCGTCGACCTCGTCCTTCTCGGCGTCGAGCTGATGGCCCTTGAAGATGCCGTAGGTGTACAGGGCCGCGAATCCGGCGCCCACCACCCACATCGCGGTGACCTGGAGGCCCAGCAGCAGCACGGGCAGCTGCAGCGCGAGCCCGAGCCAGTACGGCCAGGCGCCGCGCTTGAGCATCCCCGAACACAGCACCAGGGCGAGCACGGTCAGCAGCGCCCAGGTCCAGGTCAGGGCGCGGTCGTCGGGCACGAGCTGGTGCGCCACCAGCGCCGCGAAGAACACCACGAACGCCTCGGTCACCAGGACCGTCGCGGAGATCATCCGCTGCGCGCCATGCGGGCGGGGCGAGGGGGTGAGGTCGAGGTTCATGGTCAGTCCTCCTCCGGCACGCCGAGCAGGTCGCGCACCTCGGCCACGAGGGTCACAGAACCGGCGGCGACCACTCCCCCGAACTGGTCCCCGTCCAGCTCGGCGAGGTCCACGGCGGCCTGGATCGCGTCCGGCAGGCTGGGCTGCTCGAAGACGCGGTCCTCGTCGTCGAAGATGTCGCGGGCGAGCTCGGCGAGACGGTCCGTGGGCACGGCGCGCGGGGAGCTCGACTGGGAGATCACCACCGCGTCCAGCAGCGGTTCGAGCGCCTCGAGCACCCCTGCGGCGTCCTTCTCCTGGAGGATGCCGATCAGGCCGACGGAGCGGGTGAAGCGGAAGTTCTCGCGGACGGTCTCGACCAGGGTCAGCGCCCCGGCGGGGTTGTGCGCGGCATCCAGCAGAACGGTGGGCGCCTGGCGCACCACCTCCGCGCGCCCCGGCGAGGTGACGGTCGACAGCGCGGCACCGAGCATCTCGCCGTCCAGGACCGTGCCGCCGTCGCCGAGCAGGGCCTCCGCCGCGGAGACGGCGAGGAGGGCGTTGCGGGCCTGATGCTCGCCCAGCAGCGAGAGGAACAGGTCCTCATAGCGGCCGGCGATGCCCTGGAGGGTCAGCATCTGCCCGCCCACGCCCGGGGTCCGGGCGATCACGCCGATCTGCTGATCCTCGACCGCGGCCTCCGCGCCCAGCTCGGTGATCCGCTCGCGCAGCACATCGGCGGCGTCCTGGTAGGGCTGGGAGGCGATCACCGCGGTGGCCCGGGAGGTGAGGATCCCTGCCTTCTCCCCCGCGATCTCTGCGATGGTCTCCCCGAGGTACTCCTGGTGGTCCAGGGAGATGGGGGTGATCACGGCGACGTCGGGGTCGACGGCGCCGGTCGCGTCCCAGGTCCCGCCGAGCCCGGTCTCCACCACGGCGACGTCGACCGGGGCGGAGGCGAAGGCCTGGAAGGACATCGCGGTGAGGTACTCGAAGTAGGTCAGGGGCGGTCCGCCGGCGGCCGCGGACTCGGCGTCGACGATCGCGGCGAAGGGCTCCACGTCCCGGTAGGCCTGGAGGAAGCCCTCCTCGTCGATCGATGCTCCGTCGATCGCGATCCGCTCGACGGGAGAGCGCAGGTGCGGGCTGGTGGTGCGCCCCGTGCGCAGACCCGCCTCGCGCAGGATCCGCTCGAGGATCCGCGCGGTGGTGGTCTTGCCGTTGGTGCCGGCGATCCGGATCGACCGGTACGAGTTCTGCGGGTCCCCCATCAGCTCCATCACGCGCGTGATGCGCGAGAGGTCGGGCTCGATCCGGTTCTCCGGTGCGCGCTCGAGCAGCGCCGCATAGACCTCTCGCAGCTCGGGCGACATGGTCGGACGGGAGGGACGGGGCACAGCGGCTCCTGGATCAGCACGGACGGGGCGCGGCTCAGTGTACGAGCAGCGGCTGTGACGGTTCCTCCCCACCGTGCCCGGGTCCACAACGGCCAGGGCCCCCTCCTCGCGGATGTGAGCGCCCCCATACGCTCCAGGAGACGAACGAGGGCCGACGGGGCCCGCCGAGGGATGAGGGGGATGCGATGACCGAGGTGATCGCGACCGTGCAGCGCGCGGCGCAGAGCGCGGGCCGGGGAGCCGATCCCGGCCGGGAATGGAATCCGGTGTACCGGGTGCTGGCCGAGGAATCGAGCCGCAGCCACGACACCGGCACGAGCGCCGGAGCGGTGGGCCTCGAGGGGCCCGGCCTGGATCTGGTGGCCCGGCACCTGCGATCGTCCGCCCTGCTGGTCATCGCGGTGACCGACGGTGAGCGGACGCGCAGCCTGCGGATCGGCCTGGCACCGTCCACCGCGACGCTCGAACGGGCCGATGGCGAGGGCCCCTCGCACTGGTGCGAGGTCGACGTGCAGCAGGTGCCCGCGGCGGTCACCTCGCTGCTCGAGGACTCCGGCATCGCGCTGTCCCCCGCGCAGCTGAGCGTCGAGCACCAGCGCGATGCCCTGCGCCTCTCCCCCGCCCAGAGCCGGCTCGCGCACGCCGCACTCCTGCACGGGGCTCCGGCCGAGGAGGCGTTCGCGAGCATCCCTGATCTCGACGAGGCGCCGCGCGATGCGCTCACGGCGACCGGGCCGCGGGTCTCTCTCGCCCTGACCCTCCACGACCCGCACCGGCAGGTCGCGGAGGAGCCGATCACCTGGTCCCGCCTGTGGGTCCACGGGCGGCACGGGCTGTACCGGCTCGATCAGCCCGCGAGCCCCGCGCTCGAGGTCCATCCGGTCGCAGACGGCGACGTGCTGGGCAGCGTGCTGCCGGTGCTCGAGCAGGGGATCCGCTTCGCGTCCGCGAGCGCCGCCTCGGGCGGTGCGCGATGAGCGCCTTCTGGGGCATGGACCCTGCGCAGGTGCGTGCGCATGCCGAACGACTGCGCACGGCCTCGGGCCAGGTCGAGGCCGTCACTGCGCGGCTCGGCGCCGCCGTGGACGGCACGGCGTGGACCGGCGCTGATGCCGAGCAGTTCCGCCACCGCTGGCAGAACGGCGCCGCCCAGCACCTCCAGACGCTGAGCACCGAGCTGCTCGCGCTCGGAGACGGGGCGTGCGGCGAGGCGGAGCAGCAGGACGCCGCCTCGAGCCCACAGGGCCGGGGCTCCGACGGCGCGGGCGCAGAGGGCGCGGCCGGCGAGGAGCACCGCGGCACGAGAGCCCCAGCCGACGGCTCCGGTGCGGGTGCGCGCGGCGGCTATCTCCACGAGGACAACCCCTGGATCCCGGACTGGCTCGAGGGCCCGGCCGAGGATCTCCTCTCGGCCTTCGCCGGCACGGCCTCCGAGGCGATCGGCCAGGGGTTCGACACCGGGTTCGACATGCTCGAGGACGGGCTGGACCGGTTCGGGGTCAGCACCGCCGGGCTCGCCCAGTTCCAGCGGGATGCGAGCCACTTCGGGGAGATCCTCGGGGACTGGGCCACCGGCGAGCGCGTGCCGACGATCGCCGAGCTGGGCGCCGCGGGTCTGCTGGCGGCGGGCTCGGGCGGTGTGGGGATGTGGGAGGCCGTCACCGGGCAGGACACTGCGCTGCTGGATGACCGGCCGGGAGGCATCGTCGACTCGGTGCGCACCGAGCCCGTCCCCGCGCAGGGCGCGCAGACCCTGCAGGACCTGATCGTGCAGAACGATGCGCTGCGGATGGACAACCCCGGTGGGCCTCTCGAGCACGGGCAGATCGGCATCCAGGAGGTCCATCGCACCGGCGGCGGTGATCCCGCGTACATCGTCCAGGTCCCGCCCACGGAGGGCGCTGCCTTCTCCGACGTCCCCGGCGCCTACGGGGAGCAGGGCAATTCGCGGGACTGGGGCTCGAACCTGCGCCTGGTGGCCGGGCAGCATCCCGCCGCGATGGATGACGTGCGCGCCGCGATGGAGGCCGCCGGGGTGCCGGCGGGCGCCGATGTGCTGCTGGTCGGCCATTCCCAGGGCGGCATCGTGGCGAACCATCTCTCCGCCGATCCCACCTTCAACAGCAGCTCCGGCGACTCCGGCACCTACAACGTGACCCATGCGTTCTCGGTGGGCTCCCCGGTGCAGACCGTGGTGCCCGCCCAGGGCTCGACCCAGTCGGTGAACGTGAACCACGGCGGCGGGTTCGGTGCGGACGGGATCAGCGGAGACCTGATCCCCGCCCTGGATCTGGGCGGCGCGCAGGCGGACGGCGGCACGCTGAGCGCGCCCCACCGGCACGAGGTGACACTGCCCGGCTATCCGGTCCCCTCCGCCCATCCGGTGACGATCCTGCAGTCGAACCACGACTCGATGGGTCTGCAGGGCGAGGCCACCGGCGGCTACGCGGGAAGCGTCGGGCGGGCGACTGCTGGTGATCCCACGCTGTCCTCGCTGGAGCGCGATCTCACCGGCCGGTACCTCGGAGAGGGCACCACCGTCGTGGGATCCCAGGTGGTGACGGTGGGCCGCGGTGCACCGTGAGCGCAGCGCGCCACGGCGCCGCGGCACCTGCCCCGCTGGTCCGCGGACCTCGGCGGAGTCCCGTCCCGCGGCGTGCAGTGCCGTCCGTGGGACTCAGCTCAGGCCGTACTTGGCGTAGAAGGAGCCGGCCGTGATCCGGTCCAGGCGCGGATTCGCCGCCTGCATATCGGGCTCGAGCTCCATGGCGGTGATCTCCCCGCCGTTCGCGAGGACCGCGGTGATCCAGCCGACCCGAAGACTCTCCGCTTCGGGCTCGCCGAGCTCGTCATGGACGACGGTGACGATCGCGCGCATCGCCTCGTCGAACACGGCGAGCCCCGCGGCATGGTCCTCGGTCTCGAGGGTGAGGGTGCCGCGCAACGCGCGTTCGAAGTTCGCGCCGTCCTCCGGCTCCAGCTCCGCGCCCGAGACGCCGTCGATCTCTGCGGCGGCCGCCTGGGCCGCTTCGGCGAGCTTCCTGCGCTCGCCGCCGCACCCGCTGAGAGCCATCGCCGCCAGCGCGGCGACCCCTCCCAGAACTCCCCGTCTGCTCACCATGCTCATCCCCTCGTCCGGCGCTTTCCGACCGAGCATGCCACGTCCAGGGGACTCTCCGGGCAGGGCTGTGGATGACGAAGAGGGTTCAGGCGACCTTCCAGCGGTAGACGAAGGCGGCCATGGCATCGCGGTTGATCGGCTGCAGCGGGCGGTACGTCCCGTCGCTCCAGCCGGTGGTGATTCCGACGGACTCCGCCCAGGAGATCTCCTTGTAGAACGTCGACGTGCTCGAGACGTCCTCGAACGGGGAGTCCCGAGGCGGCGTGTAGGCGGGCTCCCCTGCTGAGCGGTAGAGGAAGGCGGCCATGGCGTCGCGGTTCACCGGCGCGAGCGGGCGGAAGCTGTCCTTGCCCCAGCCGGTGGTGATGCCCTGCGCCTCGGCCCAGGTGATCTCCTTGTAGAACGTCGAACCGACCGGGACATCCTTGAACGGAGAGACCCTCGGGGGCGTGAATTCCGGTTCGCCGGCGGCGCGGTAGAGGAAGGCCACCATCGCGTCACGGGCGATCGGTCGCAGCGGGCGATAGCTGTAGCCGTTCTTCTCCTTCCACCCCTCGGACAGGCCCTCGTGCTTCATCCAGGCGATCTCGGTGAAGAAGATCGAACTGCCGTAGGGCACGTCGACGAACGGTGCTGCGGGGTCCTTGCCCCACGGGGCGGAGATCGGCCAGCGGGACTCGGGGGCGCCCGTCGGCGAGCCGAACCACAGCGAGAAGTTCCGGAAGAAGTTGCGATTGCCGTAGGTCGCGCAGACGTCGTCGGAGACCGCCCCGGCCCCTGCGTCGAGCGTGGCCTGGGTGGGGGTGAACGGGGTGTAGTTGTACAGCGCGGCTGTGGCCCGGTTGGCGATCGTCACCTCGCCGTAGCCGCAGAACTCGTACGGGCTGTACTGGATGGTGTAGGTGCGTCCGGCCTGGTAGCGGTAGCCCCGCTGCGGGTCGCCGTACTCCTGCAGGCGGGAGGTGCCGTAGTAGATCTGGTGGACGAACCCGCTGTACTTGTCGTCGCAGGCCCGGAAGTCCGGGCAGGCGAAGCCGAGCGCCTTCTCGAGCTGCCTCGGGGTGGCGTTCCGGGTGGTGATCAGGCCCTGCTCCTTCTGGAGCATCACCAGGATCACCTGAGGGTTCACGCCGCAGGCGCGGGCCGCGTCGGTGATGATCTGCCCGGCGGTCGCATTCTTCACCGCGGGGACCGCATCGCAGTACGCGGTCGCGGCACGGCGCGGGGTGTTCTCGCGGAGGTTCTTCAGGCAGGGAGCTCCGTCGGTGCCGTCCTTGCAGGCGCTGCCCTCCTTACGGAGGAAGGCATCGACCTGGTCGCGGTTCATCGAATCGGCCTTGAACATCATCGTGTCGGTGATGAGCAGATTCGGAGAGAAGCCGCCGAGCCCGGAGGGCGGGGTCTCGGCGCGCGCGCTCGGCGCGGCGGCGAGCATGGAGCCGGCCAGCAGCAGCAGGGCGAGGAGGGCGAGCGCGGGTCGGCGCAGGCCGGCGTTCGCGGAAGCGGTCGTCGCCGAGAGCGCGTGACGGGGGGCGGGGGAAGTGCTGACCATCTTGATCTCCGAGCTCAGAGGACCCCGGGATCGGTTCCCTCCCCGCTCTAGGCCGGAGAACAGGGTCCACGAACTTTCAAGGACCAGTCGAGACCGAGTTGCAACGCATCGGCGCGGGCCCCGTGCTGCAGGGCCCGCGCCGACGTCTCAGAACCTTCGCAGAGGTCCTCGACTCAGATCTTCGCGACGGAGACGCGCACGGTGCCGCCGGTGACCTTCTCGCTCGCCTCGTGCGCGCCGTCGGCCGGGGCCGCGGGAGCCTCGAGCTCGAGCGCGAGCACCTCGGCGGAGACCAGCTCGCGGTGCGCGGTGACCGCGGCGACCACCTGTGCGTCGCCGTCCACGGTCAGGCGGATCCGGTCGGAGACCTCGAGCCCCGCCTCGCGGCGTGCGGACTGGATCGCCCGCACCACATCACGGGCGATGCCCTCGGCCTCGAGCTCCTCGGTGACCCGGGTATCGAGCGCGATGAAGTCACCGCCGCGCAGCACGCCCACGGCGCGCCCCTCCATCGCGGCGGACTCCCCCGCCACGAGGTCCAGCGAGTACTCGCCCTCGGCCAGCGCGATGCCGCCGGAGGTAACCGTGCCGGCCTCGTCCACGGACCAGTCGCCGCTCTTGGAGCCCTTGATGACGGTCTGGACCTGCTTGCCCAGTCGCGGGCCGGCGGCGCGGGCGTTGACGCTCAGGCGCTGCTCGACGCCCATGCCCTGGGCCTCCTCGCTCGCCACGTCCAGCAGTCGCACGGCCTTGACGTTGAGCTCGTCGGAGATGATCGAGGCGAACGCCTCGAGCGAGGCCGGGGCGTGGTGCACCACCGTGAGCTCGGCCAGCGGAAGGCGGGCGCGCAGCTGCTCCTTCTTGCGCAGGGCGTTGCCGGCGCTCGCGATGGCGCGCACATCGTCCATCCGGGCCACGAGGTCCGCATCCTGCGGGAACAGGTCCGCATCCGGCCAGTCCGTCAGGTGCACGGAGCGGCCGCCGGTGAGCTGCTTCCAGATCTCCTCGGAGACCATCGGCAGCAGCGGTGCCGCGACCCGGCACAGCGTCTCCAGGCAGGTGGAGAGCACGTCGATGGCCTGCTCGTCACCCTCCCAGAAGCGGTCGCGGGAGCGGCGCACGTACCAGTTGGTGAGCATGTCCAGGTAGTCCTGGATCAGCTCGGCGGCGTCGGCGATCGACAGCGCGGTCATCGCCGCCTTCACCTCGCGCACGAGGTCGCCGGTGCGGGCCAGCAGGTAGCGGTCCATGACGTCGGTGGAGTCGTAGCGGGTGGCTCCGCGGTAGCCGACCGGCGTCCCGTCGGCATCCTTCTCCCCCGCCGCGTTGGCGTACAGGCCCAGGAAGTACCAGACGTTCCACAGCGGCAGCACCACGTGGCGCGTGGCGTCACGGATCTTCGGCTCGTCCACGACCAGGTTGCCGCCGCGCAGGATGGGCGAGCTCATCAGGAACCAGCGCATCGCGTCGGCCCCGTACTTGTCGAACATCTCGCGCACGTCGGGGTAGTTGCGCAGCGACTTGGACATCTTCTGCCCGTCCTCGCCGAGCACGATGCCGTGGCAGATCACCGAGGTGAAGGCGGGGCGGTCGAACAGCGCGGTGGACAGCACGTGCATGACGTAGAACCAGCCGCGGGTCTGGCCGATGTACTCGACGATGAAGTCCGCCGGGTTGTGCGACTCGAACCAGTCGGTGTTCTCGAAGGGGTAGTGCATCTGCGCGAACGGCATCGACCCGGAGTCGAACCAGACGTCGAAGATCTCCTCGACGCGGCGCATGGTGGACTTCCCCGTCGGGTCGTCGGGGTTCGGGCGGGTGAGCTGGTCGATGTAGGGGCGGTGGAGGTCCACCTCGCCGTGCTCGTTGCGGGGCAGGGTGCCGAAGGCCTCCTCGATCTCGGCGAGGGAGCCGTAGACCTCGATGCGCGGGTGGTTCGGGTCGTCGCTCTTCCAGATCGGCAGCGGCGTGCCCCAGTAGCGGTTGCGGGAGATCGCCCAGTCGCGGGCGCCCTCGAGCCAGCGGCCGAACTGGCCGTGCTTGACGTTGCCGGGCACCCAGTCGATCTGCTCGTTGAGCTCGAGCATGCGCTCGCGCTGATCGGCGACCTTCACGTACCAGGAGCTGACGGCCTTGTAGATCAGCGGGGTGCGGCAGCGCCAGCAGTGCGGGTAGGAGTGCACGTAGCTGGCCTCGCGCACGAGGCGTCCGGCGCGCTGGAGGTTGCGGATGATCGGGCGGTTCGCCTCGAACACCTGCACTCCGGCGATCTCGTCGAGCTCGGTGCCGGCGAAGTAGTCCAGGAACTGGGCACCGTCATCCACGGAGACGATCACGGGGATTCCGTACTCGGCGTTGACCTGCTGGTCGATCTCACCGTAGGCGGTGGCCTGGTGGACCACGCCGGTGCCGTCGTCGGTGGAGACGTAGTCCGCGACGGTGACGATCCAGGCGTTCTCGGTGCCCCACTTCACGCGGTCCTCGGAGTAGACCGTCCACAGCGGCTGGTAGGCCACGTGCTCGAGCTCGGCGCCGGCGAAGACGCGCTCCTCGCACGCGGCGAGTGCATCCTCGGCGCTCTCGTAGCCGAGCTCCTTGGCGTAGGAGCCGACGAGCGCGCGGGCCAGCAGATAACGACCCTCCCCCGCGGCGGTGCCGTCGGCCGCGCCAAGCGGACCGGCCGGCAGCACCGCGTACTCGAGCTCGGGGCCGACGGCGAGGGAGAAGTTGGTGGGCAGGGTCCAGGGGGTGGTGGTCCAGGCGAGAGCCTTCACGCCCTCGAGCCCCAGCTCGGCGGCCTTCTCGCCAGCGAAGGGGAAGGTGACGGTGACGGTCTGGTCCTGGCGCTCCTGGTAGACGTCGTCGTCCATGCGCAGCTCGTGCGCGGACAGCGGGGTCTGGTCCTTCCAGCAGTAGGGCAGGACGTAATAGCCCTCGTAGGCGCGGCCCTTGTCGTAGAGGGTCTTGAACGCCCACAGCACCGACTCCATGAAGGTGACGTCGAGGGTCTTGTAGTCGTTCTCGAAGTCGACCCAGCGCGCCTGGCGGGTGACGTAGTCCTCCCACTCCTCGGTGTACTTCAGCACCGAGGCGCGGGCGGCGCTGTTGAACTCCTGGACGCCCATCTCCTCGATCTCGCGCTTCTCGGTCATGCCGAGCTCCCGCATGGCCTCGAGCTCGGCGGGCAGCCCGTGGGTGTCCCAGCCGAAGCGGCGGTCCACCTTGTTCCCGCACATGGTGCGGAAGCGCGGCACGACGTCCTTGACGAAGCCGGTCAGCAGGTGCCCGTAGTGGGGCAGGCCGTTGGCGAAGGGGGGACCGTCGTAGAAGACGAACTCCTCGGCGCCCTCGCGCTGCGCGATCGAGGCGCGGAAGGTGTCGTCGGTGCGCCAGAACTCCTGGATCGCGTTCTCGAGCGCGGGCAGGTTCGGCGAGGGGACGAGCGGGGCTCCGGTGACCGGGTAGACCATGAGGGCGGACCTCCGAGGGAGAACAGGGGACGGCGGCTGGGACATCTCGATGTCCGAGGACGCCTCCGACCCGGGGGCCGGTGGCGCGGTACCACCTCGGTTGACGCCTCGCGCCGACGACTGCCGACGGGACCTCCCCTTGTTCCTCAGCTGTGACGGGCTGGTCCCGGCGGGTTCTACTGGGCCCGGCCCGCGAGCGGGCGGTGGGCGGTTCTTCCCGCGGCTCTCCGGTGATGGCCGGGTCGATGCCGATGGCGCTCAGTGTACGCCGCGCCCCGCACCCGGTCACGCGCTCTCCCGGCAGAAGAGATGCGGGGAACAGCAGCGCTGCGCGGCCTCGTCCCCAGGCCTCCTGCGCCGTGCGTCCAGCCTGTGCACAGGCCCGCACTGTGCGATGGGGCCTTCGGTGCACGTGATGGCACCGGGAGGAGGAGATGACGCTATGGACGATGCGACCGGCCCTCGCCGGGCACGGCCCGGGGCCTCGGCGCTCGGTGCCGCGGCCCTGCTGGTGCTGAGCTTCGGGCCCTCCGCGCTCGCGCTGAGCCCCTCGAGCGCGCCCGCACCGTCGCCGACGCCCCGTGCGGCGATCTCCGCGCCCGCACCCAGCTCCGCGACGAGCGCGCTGCCGCGCGAGATCGGGAGCACGGCGTCGCAGGAGCGGACTGAGCAGGCCTGAGCAGGCCTGAGCGCGTCTGCACGCTCGGCGTGAGGTGCGCCTGACGAGGCCCGTCTCACCTCGTCGCTGCGGTGATGTCGTGGAAGACTGGGACCTGAGATGTGCTGCCCCGTGTCCCGGGGCGATCGATGCAGAAGGAGCGAGGATGTCGCTGTTCGGGGAGCCCTTCACCGCGAAGTGCCTGAAGTCGGGGATCACGGTCGAGGTCGAGGAAGGCCAATCCCTCCTCCAGGCGCTGCTGGACGCCGACGTGTCGATGGACTACTCGTGCGAGGGCGGCGTGTGCGGCACCTGCGTGGTGCCCCTCGTCTCCGGCCAGGTGGAGCACATGGACGAGTTCCTCATGGATGACGAGAAGGACGATCAGATGATCACCTGCGTCTCCCGCGGCGAGGGCGAGATCGAGATCGACGTCTGAGGAGAGCCCTTCAGGCGTTCACAGTCGCGGGCCGGCGACGGCCCAGGCGACCCCCACCAGCATCACCAGCGAGGCGGCGCAGCCGATCGCCAGCGGCAGCGCGAGGCTCGGCCCCGCAATCAGCAGCACCAGCGTCCCCAGCGCCGCGATGATCAGCAGCAGGGCGAAGAGCACGGGGCGGCCGACGGCGGGCTTCGTCCAGCGGCCGCCGCGCTCGATGTGCCCCGGATGCATCGTGGTCATGAGGTGCTCTCCTGCCTGGTGTGTGCACCGGCGCCGCCCTGCATGCACGGTGCGGCGCCTCTCCATGAAGAGATCCTTCCCTGCGCACCGGGGTGTGCACATCCCGCGCAGGGAGGACATCGCCCTCCACCTTTGGTCGTACTCCGCCCTGAGCAGAGCCCTCCGCGGCGCGCGCCCGTCCCGACCGGTCCCGCCTCAGGGGTGCAGCGGTGCCGCCCCTGTCCCCTCCGCGCCGGCCGCGTCCTGATCGCGTCGCGCGTCCTGGCGGGCCAGCTGTGCGAAGGCGCCATCGCGGGCGACGAGCTCCTCGTAGGTGCCCCGTTCGACGATCTTCCCTGACTGCATCACGATGATCTGGTCGGCGTGGCGCACGGTCGAGAGCCGGTGGGCGATCGAGACGGTGGTGCGTCCGCGCGCCGCGGCGTCGAGCGCGCCGGACATCGCGCGCTCGGTGGCGACGTCGAGCGCGGAGGTGGCCTCGTCCAGCAGCAGCACCGGCGGGTCCCGCAGGATGGTGCGGGCCAGGGCCAGGCGCTGCTTCTCCCCGCCGGAGAAGCGGTAGCCGCGCTCCCCCACCACGGTGGCGTAGCCGTCCGGCAGGGAGACGATGTGGTCGTGGATCTGCGCGATCCGGCAGGCCTGCTCGATCTCCGCATCGCTCGCCTCGGGGCGGGCGAAGCGCAGGTTGTCCGCGATGCTCGCGTGCAGCAGATAGGTCTCCTGGGTGACCACGCCGATGCTCGCGGCGAGCGATCCCATGGTGATCCCCCGCAGGTCGTGCCCGTCGAGGGTGATCCTGCCGCCCTGCGGGTCGTAGAGGCGGGCCATCAGGTAGCCGGTGCTGGTCTTGCCCGAGCCGGTCGCGCCCACCAGCGCGGTGTGCTTGCCGGCGGGGATCACGAGGTCCAGCGCCTGCAGGGCCGGCGCCTCGGCGCCCGGGTAGGTGAAGGTGACGTCCTCGAACCGGATCTCGCCGCGCACGGCGGCGGGATCGAGGGCGACGGCATCGGGCGCGTCCTGGATCAGGATCGGGGCGTCGAGGTACTCGAACACCCGAGAGAACAGGGCGAGGGAGCTGTTGACCTGGGTGGCGACCCGCAGCAGTCCGTTGATCTGGGGGAACAGCCCGGACTGGAGGGCGATGAAGGCGACCAGCGTGCCGATGGTGACCCCGCTGCCCACCGGGTCGGAGAACAGCAGGTGGCCGCCCAGCAGATAGGTCAGCGCCGGGAACAGCGCCATCAGGGTGGTGAAGACGGCCATCTGCCAGCGCCCCGCCATCTCGGAGCGGACCTCGAGCTCGGCCAGCTCGCGGGAGCTGCCGGAGAAGGCCTCGCTGAGCGCCTGGGTGCGGCCCATGGTCAGGCCCAGCAGGATCCCGGAGACGGACAGCGACTCCTGGATCCCGGCGGAGAGATCCGCGGCCTTCTCCTGGCGGGTGCGCACGATCTCCCTCCGGCGGCGCCCCACGCGGCGGTTCATCCACACCGCGAAGGGCAGCGCGATCAGGGAGAAAAGCGTCAGCCTCCAGTCCAGAGCCAGCATCGCCACCAGGGCCATCAGCACACCCGCGCCGGCGGAGACGATCTGGGTCATCACGGAGGTGACCACGGCCTGCATCGAGCCGATGTCGGAGAAGATCCGGGACTGGATCTCACCGGTGCGGGTGCGGGTGAAGAACCCCAGGCCCATGCGCTGCAGGTGGGAGAAGACGGCCACGCGCAGATCGTGCATCACCGACTGGCCCACGCGGGTGGAGAGCATCGACTGGGTGACGCCGAGCGCGCTGGAGACGACGGTGACGGCGATCAGCCCACCCACCGCCCAGCCCAGCACGTCGGCGCGCTGCTCGGGCAGGGCGACGTCCACGATCTCGCGGATCAGGAACGGCGAGATGACTCCGGCCGCGGCGCCGAGCACGATCAGCGCGAGCACCCCGGCGAGGGTGCCGCGGTAGGGGCGGAACAGGGCGAGCACCCGTCGCAGATCGGGCCGCTGCCCGGGGGCGAGCTTCAGGTCGGGATTCATCCGGCCGCCCCCGCCGCCCATGCCACCCATTCCGCCCATGCCTCCGTGGCCGGCCCCGCCCAGGGAGGTCATCAGACTCCCTGGTGGCGGGCCACCCGGTGCGCCGCGGCCTGGGCGAGCGGACGCACCATCACCAGGTCGAGGTTCACGTGGTGGGGCGCGTTCAGGGCATAGGAGATGACATCGGCGCAGTCCTCGGCGGTGAGCGGCTGCTCGACCCCGTCGTAGACTGCGTCGGCCGCGTCCTGATCGCCGAGGCGCACCAGGGAGAACTCCTCGGTGCGCACCATGCCGGGGGCGATCTCGATGACGCGGATCCGCTCACCGTTCAGCTCGAGCCGCAGGGCGCCAGCGAGCATGTGCTCGCCGGCCTTGGCGGCGTTGTACCCGGAGCCGCCGGGGTAGGCCTCGTGGCCGGCGACGGAGGTGACGAACAGCAGGTCCCCGCGGCCGCTCTCACGCAGCGCGGGCAGCAGGGCGCGGGTGACGCGCACGGTGCCGAGCACGTTGATGTCATACATCCGCTGCCACTTCTCGAGATCGGCCTCGGCGGCGGTCTCGACGCCGAGAGCCCCGCCGGCCACGTGCACCACGGCGTTCAGGCCGGAGCCGAACAGCTCGCGAGCGCGGGCGACGAGCCGGTCCACGGAGTCGTCGGCGGTGATGTCGACCGCGAGCACCTCGCAGCCGGTCTCCGCGGCGAGTTCCTCGAGCCGATCCTCGCGGCGGGCGACGGCGAGCACGTGCCAGCCCTCCTCGACCAGACGGCGAGCAGTGGCGCGGCCGATGCCGGAGGAGGCGCCGGTGACGACGGCGGTGAGTCGGGATGGGTCCTGAGTGCTGTTCGCGGTGGTCATGGCCTCAGCGTACGCGTCAGCGGGATGTCGTTCCGGGGTGCTCGCCGAGCCTCACCAGCCGACCTCGAGGCAGCCGTGATGGTCGGTGGGCTCGGTCTGGACGGTGGCGTGCGCGATGCCGTGGTGATCGCGCAGCAGCTCCTGGGCAGCGTCCAGCACCCGGTGCGGATCGGCGCCGGGCTCGACCATCAGGTGCACGGTGGCGACCTCCATGCCGGAGGTGAGGGTCCACAGGTGGAGGTCGTGCGCATCGGCGACCCCCTCGAGCGCGGCGAGGTCCGCGTGGACCTGTTCCGGATCGATGCCGGCGGGCGCGGCCTGGCCGAGCACGGTGAGCACCTCCCGGGCCAGCAGCACGGCGCGCACCGCGACGAACGCGGCCACGGCGAGCGCGACCACGGTGTCGATCACCGTGGCACCGGTGAGGTGGATCAGCACCGCCGCGACGATCACACCCACCGAGCCGAGCGTGTCGGCGAGCACCTCGAGATAGGCGCCCTTGATGTTGAGGCTCTCGCTCGCCCCGCCGTGCAGCATCCGCAGCACCACGAGGTTCACCACGAGGCCGAGCGCGCCGACGACGAGCATGGGGCCGGCGTCCACCTCGGGGGCGGCGCCCAGGCGCTGGATCCCGCTGATCCCCACGGCGACGGCGACCGCGAGCATGATCAGCACGGCCAGCAGCGCGGCGAAGACCTCGAGACGGTAGTTGCCGAAGGTGCGGCGTCCGTCCTTGGAGGGGCGGGCGGCGAGCATGGTCGCGGCCAGCGCGGCGGCGAGGGTCACGACGTCGGCCGCCATGTGCCCGGCGTCGGAGAGCAGCGCGAGCGACCCGGACAGCAGGCCCGCCACCAGCTCGACCACGAAGAACGTGCCGATCAGCACCACCGCGATCATCAGCCGCCAGCGGTGCGCGGCCCCCGCATGGCCCGGGGCGGGGCCGTGGTGGTGGCTCATGACGCCACCTCGCCGGACGCGGGGCCGCGGGCCGCGGCCTCGGCGAGCTGTGCACTCTCTGCTCGCTCGGGATGCTCCATCGTGCTGTGCGCGGCATGGGAGACCGCGAGATCCAGCAGCATGCGCACATGCGGGTCGTCGAGGCGGTAGAAGGCACGGCGGCCCTCCCGGCGCACGGCGACGATCCGGTGGGAGCGCAGCAGCTTCAACGCATGGGAGACGGCGGACTCCGAGTGCTCGACGAGCTCGGCCAGGTCCCCCACGCACAGCTCCTGCTCCCGCAGCGCGAGCAGGAGACGCAGGCGCGAGGGGTCGCCGAGCAGCGAGAACACGTCAGCGACGTCCGCGATCGCGGAGGAGGCCGGGATCCGTCCCCGGAGCACGTCGAGAGGACCCACTCCAACATCTGCACGATTGCTCATATGTGCAGTATGGCAGGGCGGATCGTCGGACACCACCCATGGGCGAGAGGCGGAGGGATCGGAGGCACCGCGGGCCCGCCGGGTCCCTCACGGGATGCCGACGGACCCTTGCCGCCTGCGGGGCGGGATGGTCTGTGCGAATGTCCGGTTCAGACGCCCTGTACGTGCGGGGCGCTGTGCGCGGTGAGGTCTCCGCTCACCCGGCCCTTGGACAGGCGGGACATCACCGCGGCGATCGCGCCGTCCCCGGTGACGTTGGTGGCGGTGCCGAAGGAGTCGATCGCGATGTAGGCGGCGATCATCAGGCCCACCGCGGCCTCGCCGAAGCCGAGCAGCGAGGAGAGCACGCCCGCGGCGGCCATGATCGCGCCTCCCGGGACGCCCGGCGCCGCGATCATCACCACGCCCAGCATGAACACGAAGCCCACCAGCGCGCCGAGGTTCAGCGGCATGCCGGTGACGATCATGATCGCGACCGCGAAGGTGGTGATCTTCAGGGTGGAGCCGGCCAGATGGATGGTCGCGCACAGCGGCACCACGAAGTCGGCGATCGCGTCCGGGATGCCGTTGCGCTTGGTGCACTCGGCGGTCACCGGGATGGTCGCCGCCGAGGAGCTGGTGCCGAGGGCGGTCATGTAGGCGGGGAGCATCGTCCACAGCATCCGCAGCGGGTTGCGGCCCATCGCCCAGCCCGCCACGGCGTACTGCGCCAGCAGCACCACCACGGTCATCCCGAGCACCAGCAGGATCACGGCGAGGAAGGTGCCGATGACCGTCCAGATCTGACCGTTCATGGTCAGGCCCAGGAACATGCCGAAGATGTACAGCGGCAGCAGCGGGATGATGATCGCCTCGATGATGCGCACCACGATGGTGCGCAGCTGCACGAAGGACTCCTGGAGGGCGCCCCTGCTGACCAGGGTGAGGCCGATGCCCAGGCAGAACGAGAGCACGAGCGCGGTCATCACGTCGAACACCGGCGGGATCTCGATCGCGAAGTACGGTGCGATCGCGGAGTCCTCGGGGTTCTCGAGCGAGTCGATCCGCTGACCGCCCAGCATGCGCGGCAGCAGGAGCAGAGACAGCGCGAGCGCGAACAGCCCGCACAGGATGGTGGAGAAGTAGGCGATCCCGGCGGTGGCGGCGAGCATCTTCCCGGCGCCGTGGCCGAGCTCGGCGATCGCCGGGGTCACGAGCCCCACGATGATCAGCGGGATGAGGAAGCCGAGGAAGCCGGAGAAGACGCCGTTGAAGGTGGTGAAGACGCGGGCGATCGCCTCGGGTATCACGAGTCCGAGCAGGATGCCGAGCACGATGGCGAGCAGGATCCTCGGGAGCAGGCCGAAGCTCGGTGCACGAGATGCGGCCGCTGCGCGTCCTGCGGGAACGACGGCAGGATCGACGGGAGGGTCGACAGCGGTGTCGACGCCGGAGTCGGAGGAGGGGTTCATGGGGAGCGGATCTCACTGTGGGGCGGGGCGGACCGGGCCAGCGTAGATGCGCCGCACCGCCGCCCGCGGCCGGAGCTCGCGCACCGGAGGAGCACCACGCGCCCCGGCCCCGCCCCTCCCCAGGTCGGGAGGTCTGCAGCCCGGCTCTTGTGCCGCATGCCACAGATCGGTACCCTCGCGCGAGTGTCCACGTACTGGGCGGTCGCGGCCGCAGCCTTCCGCCAGTACTCGACCTACCGCCTCGCCACCGCCGCAGGGGTGTTCACCAACTCGGTGTTCGGCCTGATCCGGGCCTCGATCCTGTTCGCCGCGATCACCACCGCGGGCGGCGAGCTCAGCGGCTACACCATCGCCCAGGCCGCGACCTATGTCTGGCTCGGGCAGGCGCTGCTGGCACCTATCGAGGCCTTCGGCACCCGCGAGGTCTCCCAGCGGGTGCATCAGGGGGATGTGGCGATCGATCTGCTGCGCCCCATCTCGTTTCTGGGCCTGTACTACGCGCAGAAGCTCGGCCGCTCCGCCTTCCTCCTACTGGGCCGCGGGATCCCGCCGATGCTCATCGGGGCGCTCCTGACCGGCCTGGCCCTGCCCGAGGATCCGTGGTCCTACCCGCTCGGGATGCTCTCGCTGCTGCTGGCGATCACGGTTGCCTTCCTCGCGGACATGCTCGTGAACCTCACCGCGTTCTGGCTGCTGGAGACCCGCGGCCTGACCGTCGTCTACACGGCGCTGATGAACCTGCTCTCGGGCCTGCTGATCCCGATCGTGTGGTTCCCGGACTGGCTGCTCGCGATCGCCCGCGCCACCCCCTTCCCCTCGATGCTCCAGACCCCCATCGACACCCTCTCGGGGCGCATCCCGCCGCTCGAGGCGCTGCCGCTGCTGGGCGTCCAGCTCGGCTGGATCGCGCTGCTCGCACTGGCCGCCTCGGCGATGCTGCGCGCCGGGGTGCGGAGCGTGGAGGTGCAGGGTGGCTGAGCGCTCCCGCCCCGACCTCGCCGACCGCCCGGTCTCGACCGTGCGGATGGTCCTGACCCTCTACGGCTCCCGGCTTCGCTCTCAGGCGAGCTTCCGCACCAGCTTCATCGCGGATGTGCTCGGCCAGGCGCTGATCGTGAGCGTCGAGTTCCTCGAGCTGTGGGTGATCCTCAGCCAGGTGGGGGTGCTCGGCGGGATGACGCTGACCCAGGTCGCTGTGGTGTACGGGCTCGGTGCGCTCGCCTTCGGCATCGCCGACATGTTCTTCGGCGAGATCGACGGGCTCTCCGCCCAGATCCGCTCCGGGAAGCTCGAGGTGCTGCTGATCCGCCCCGTGCCGATGCTCCTTCAGATCTCGAGCCTGGACCTCTCGCTGCGCCGCATCGGCCGGATCGCGGTGGGCCTGGTGATGTACGTGGCCGCGCTCACGATCGCCGGCTTCGAGCCGTCGGCCGCGACGCTGCTGCTGGCCGTCACCGCCCCGCTCGCGGGCGCGCTCCTGTTCGGCGCGCTGTTCACCATCGCCGGGGCGATGCAGTTCTGGCTGATCGAAGGGCGCGAGTTCGCCAACGCCTTCACCTACGGCGGCAACTACGTCGCCACCACCCCGGGCGCGGTCTTCGCCCTGCCGATGCGCGCCTTCTTCACCTTCGTCGTCCCCGCGACGCTGGTCGCCTACGCCCCCACCCTCGCCCTGCTGGACCTCCCCGGCCCCGCCCTGATCCCGGCCTGGTCGGGATGGCTGGGCCTGCCCGCGGCGGTCCTGGCATGGATCGTCGCCGGAGCCCTCTGGCGCGCGGGGGTCCGCAGATACACAGGAGCCGGTGGATGAGCCCCGCAGTCCCTCCCCCTCAGCCGCTCGACGCCGCATCCCCCGCGGCGGATCCGGCGGTCGCGCTCACGGGCGTGCGCCGCGACTACGTGGTGCGCGCACCGGTGGCCGGCTCCCGCCGCCGACGCCGCCAGGTGGTGCGCGCGGTCGACGCTCTCTCGCTGCGGATCGGGCACGGCGAGACCGTCGGCTTCGTGGGCGCCAACGGCGCCGGGAAGTCCACCACGATCAAGATGATGACCGGGATCCTGCAGCCCACCGCAGGCGCGCTGCGGATCCTGGGGCATGATCCGGTGCCCGAGCGCCGTGCCCTCGCGCGGCGGATCGGGGTGGTGTTCGGCCAGCGCTCCCAGCTGTGGTGGGACCTGCCGCTGAGGGAGAGCTACCGCATCCTGGGCACGATGCACCGCCTCACCGACCGGCAGCGCGAGGCGCGTCTCGAGCGGCTCGTGGACGGCCTGGAGCTGGGCGGATTCCTCAGCCGCCCCGTGCGGCAGCTCTCCCTGGGCCAACGGATGCGCGGAGAGGTCGCCGCGGCGCTGCTGCACTCCCCCGAGCTGGTGGTGCTCGACGAGCCGACGATCGGCCTGGACATGGTCTCCAAGGAGGGACTGCGCCGGTTCCTGCGCGAGGACCGCGCCGAACGGGGCACCACGCTGTTCCTGACCACCCACGACATGGGCGACGTGGAGCGGCTGTGCGAGCGGATCGTGGTGGTCGACTCCGGCGCGGTCGCCTACGACGGCCCGCTCGAGTCCTTCCGTCAGCGGCTCGGCGCTCCCCGCGAGCTGATCGTGGACCTCGAGGAGCCCGCCTCCGAGCTCTCCCTCCCCGGCGCCGCCCGCACCCTCGCCGTCGACGCCGGCGGGATCCGGCACCGGATCGCCTTCTCAGGGGATGCGCTGACCGTGCCGGCGCTGCTGACCGCGATCAACCAGCAGGTCGAGGTGCGCGATCTGTCGCTGCGGGAGCCTGCGATCGAGGACCTGGTGCGACAGATCTCTGCGCGGAATCGGCGGGGCGGCACCGCCTGATCTCGCCGGCCCCGTGCCGTCGGCCGCGCCTCCACCTGCCGCGACGGCCCGCCGAACCGCTACCGTGGGGAGCACGGTCAGCCCGCACGGCACTGAGGAGGATCATGGCTCGCTCGTACGCCACCGTCGGTCAGATGCTCACCTACGCGGTGGAGCGCTCCTCGCTCTCCCTCGAGCTCCAGGGACCCGCGCGCGTCGAGGTGATCCTGCGCCACATGCTCGAGTTCGTGCTGATGTCCCCGCGCAGCCGGGACGCCTTCCTGCGCACGGTCGCGCGCACCGAGCACACCACCGGCTCGATCGCCGCCTCGCCGCGGCTGCGCCGGACCTCACCGGATCTGGTCGCGGAGCTGCTGCCCAGCTCGAGCGACTCCGACGACGGCGCCCGCCTCGGCATCGCCCTGCGCGTGGGCGGCCCCTTCGGCACCACGCAGCTGCGGGAGATGCGCGCCGCGCTGGGCTCCTCGCCCCACCACCTGCTGCTGGCGATCGCCCGCCACACCGACCGCGCCGAGCTCGAGGGCGAGGTGCCCGACGGCGTGGTGGCCACCAGCTGGGCGCGGGTGGGACGGCGCATGCCCAAGGCCGATCCGGGCCACGCCCACCTGTGGCAGACCCTCGGCGAGGTGGGCGAGAACGCCGGACGCCCGGTGGTGCAGTTCCCGGTCAACGCCAAGAAGCTGCTCACCCGCGCCGCGACCGCCCAGGAGTTCCGCGCCCATCTGGACGTGCTCCACCAGGCCAGTCGCACCCTCTTGGGCACGAGCCCGCACTTCTCCACCCGCCGCGGCCAGACCGACGCCCACCTGCAGGCCGGGGTGGGCCGGCAGCGCACCGGCCTCGAGTTCGGGGAGGTGGACCACGGCACTCCGGTGCACTTCGTGCGCACCGGCGAGGAGCCCGTCCCGCTCGGCATCGGCCGTGCGGGTGACGACGCTGAGCGTGAGCAGGCGCGCGAGCGACTGGAGATGTTCGCCAGGCGCACTGCATGGCGCACCGAGGCAGGCACCCCGCCCCCGCCCGGTGAGCTGATCGGCGCTCCGGCGGCGCCCGAGGTGGAGGGGGCACGGCTGCTGCTGTGGGCGATCTTCAATCCGATGCTGCTGCGGGACCGCGGCTTCGATCCGGCCCCCTCGCGCCGTCAGCCGGCGCTCACCTCGACCACGATGGGACTGCGACTGCTGCACCGCGGGGACGACTCCGGCACCGAGTACCGGATCTGGGTGGGCGGCGACCGCGAGTGGAAGAACCTCATCCCGCGGGTCACGCGCGAGGAGACCGCCCAGCGCCCGGCCGAGACCTACGCGGTCGCGCCGCGCAAGAGCCAGTCCACCGCAGATTTCGTGTGGGAGGTCCATCGCGCGCTGCGCTCGCTGACGATCTGAGGAGCGCACCGCGGACGCGCACGGCCGACGGGACTGCGCGACAATGAGGGCATGGACGAGCGCAGCGAGAGCATGGTCTTCAGCGGGCAGTACAAGGTGCGGGGCGGGAAGCTGGTCTCGGTGGACGTCACCGTCTCCGAGGACCGGATCGCCACCGCGCATGTCTTCGGGGACTTCTTCCTCGAACCGGACGATGCCCTCGAGGACCTGAACGCGGCCCTGGTGGGGATGCCGACCTCCGCGACGGCGGCGGAGCTCTCCGCGGCGATCACCGCGCGGCTCGACGCCCGCCCCGACCCGGTGCAGATGATCGGCTTCGACGCCGAGGCGGTGGCGATCTCGGTGCGCCGCGCGCTCGGGCACGCCACCAGCTGGGAGGACCTCACCTTCGAGGTGTTCGACCCGGTGGTGCTGCCTCCCGTGATGCACGTGGCGCTCGATGAGGTGCTGCCGAACGAGGTGCTCGCCGGGCGGCGCGGCCCCCACTTCCGGATCTGGGACTGGGACTCCTCGCTGGTGGTGATCGGCTCCTACCAGTCGCTGCGCAACGAGATCGATGCCGACGGCGCCGCGAAGCACGGCATCGACGTGGTGCGCCGCATCACCGGCGGCGGCGCGATGTTCATGGAGGAGGGCAACTGCATCACCTACTCGCTGGTGGTGCCGACCTCCCTGGTGGAGGGGCTCAGCTTCGAGCAGGCCTACGCCTATCTCGACGACTGGGTGATGGGCGCGCTCGCGGAGATCGGGGTGACGGCGCATTACGTGCCGCTGAACGACATCGCCTCCGAGCAGGGGAAGATCGGCGGCGCCGCACAGCGCCGCTTCGCCGGCGGGGTGCTGCTGCATCACGTGACGATGGCCTACGACATCGACGCGGACACGATGGGCGAGGTGCTGCGGATCGGCCGGGAGAAGCTCTCGGACAAGGGCACCCGCAGCGCGAACAAGCGCGTGGACCCGATGCGCTCCCAGACGGGCCTGGCCCGGCAGCAGATCATCGACGGGTTCCTGGAGTTCTTCCGTGCCCGCTACGACACCGCGACCTCGACCTACACCGAGGACGAGCTGGCGAAGGCCCGGAAGCTCGTGGAGACGAAGTTCGGCACCGAGGAGTGGACCTCACGGGTGCCGTGAGTCCTCCGGCGCTGCGAGGCTGAGCCCGAGCGCGGCATGATCGCCGCGGTACACACCGGTGCGCAGCTCGAGCACGTACGCCTCGGTCTCGGGCATGCCGAGCGCGAGGGTCGCCTCGATCTCGGCCTCCACGTCGTACGCGACCCGCACGAACTGGATCCCGAAGGGCGCCTCGGCGCCGCCGTCGGCCTCCCCCTCGAGGATCACGTAGGAGGGGGTGGGATCGTCGAGCTGGTTGCCGACGGAGCCGACGTTCACCAGCGTCCCCTCCCGCCCGGAGCGGAGGAACGGATCGTGGATGTCGCCGTAGACGACGACGTCCGCAGCACGCCCGCCGCCGGTGAAGGGGGTGGGCGCGAACATCATCGCGAACTGCTCCTGGCCGTGCTCGCGGTGCACGCGCGTGAACTCGTCCACCGGGGAGGCGTGCACCATGCGCACCAGGCGTCCCGACAGGTGCAGGTCCAGGCTCCCGGGCAGGCAGAACAGCCATTCGCGCTCGGCGGCGGGCAGCTCCGCCCGCCACCAGTCCTGCGCCGGGGACCAGGTCTCCCCATGCCCGGCGATGAACACCTCCCAGTTGCCGCGCACGGTCGCCTCGCAGCGCGCGCGGGTGAGCGCGGTGCACTCCGCGCCGCGCGGTCCCTTGCCCACGATGTCGCCGAGGTTGATCACGCGGGTGATGCCGCGGGAGGCGATGTCGGCGAGCACCGCACGATACGCGGTGAGGTTGCCGTGCACGTCGGAGATCAGGGCGATGCGCTCGAGGGCCATGGCCCCACGGTACGGCCGCGGCACGCGAGCACCGGCGCGGCACGCGAGGGCGCTCACACTGCAGGCCCGTGCGTTGCACTGGGGCGCAGACCTGGAACAATGAGCGCATGACCGATACTGCAGCGCGCCCCGACTCCTCGATCCCCGACCGCCCCTCCCTCGAGGGGCTGGAGGAGAAGTGGGACGGCGTATGGAGCGAGCAGCAGCTCTACGCCTTCGATCCGGACACCACCCGTGACCAGGTCTTCAGCATCGACACCCCGCCTCCCACGGCGTCCGGCTCCCTGCACATCGGGCACGTCTTCGGCTACTCGCAGGCGGACATGATCGCGCGCTACCAGCGCATGCGCGGCAAGAACCTCTTCTACCCGCTGGGCTGGGACGACAACGGCCTGCCCACCGAACGCCGTGTGCAGAACTACTTCGGCGTGCGCTGCGATCCCTCGCTGCCCTACGACCCGGACTTCACGCCCCCGCAGGAGGGCGGCGACAACAAGTCCTCGAAGGCCGCGAACCAGCTGCCCGTCTCCCGCCGCAACTTCATCGAGCTGTGCGAGCGCCTCACCGAGATCGACGAGAAGTCCTTCGAGGAGGTGTTCCGCACCCTGGGACTGTCGGTGGACTGGAACTACAGCTACCAGACGATCAACGCGCACTCCCGCGCGACCTCGCAGCGGGCCTTCCTCGAGAACTTCGAGGCCGGTCAGGCGTACCAGGCCGAGGCCCCCACCATGTGGGACGTCACCTACCGCACCGCGGTGGCGCAGGCCGAGCAGGAGGACCGCGACCGCGACGGCGCCTACCACCGCCTCGCCTTCACCCGTGCCGACGGCTCCGGGGAGAAGGTGGTCATCGCGACCACCCGCCCCGAGCTGCTGCCGGCCTGCGTGGCGCTGGTCGCGCATCCGGATGACGAGCGCTACCAGGGCCTGTTCGGCACCACCGTGACCTCTCCCCTGTTCGGCGTCGAGGTGCCGGTGCTCGCGCATCCCCTCGCCCAGCCCGACAAGGGCGCCGGCATCGCCATGATCTGCACCTTCGGCGACTCCAACGACGTCACCTGGTGGCGTGAGCTCGAGCTGCCCACCCGCTCGGTGATCGGCCGCGACGGCCGCTTCCTGGCCGAGGCGCCGTGGATCTCCACGGAGGAGGGCGCTGCGCGCTACTCCGAGCTCGCGGGCCTGACCGTGTTCAGCGCCCAGAAGCGCGTGGTCGAGATGGCGACCGAGTCCGGGGACCTGGTGGGCGAGATCGAGAAGATCAGCCACCCGGTGAAGTTCTACGAGAACGGAGACAAGCCGCTCGAGTTCGTCACCTCCCGGCAGTGGTACCTCACCAACGGCGGCCGCGACCAGTCCCAGGGCGGGCTGCGCGATGCGCTGATCGAGCGCGGCCGCGAGCTGACCTGGCACCCGGCGTACATGGAGTCCCGCTACCGCAACTGGGTGGAGGGCCTGGCCGGTGACTGGCTGATCTCCCGCCAGCGCTTCTTCGGGGTGCCCTTCCCGATCTGGTACGCGGTGGGCGCCGACGGCGAGACCGACTACGACACCGTGCTCACCCCGTCGGTCGAGGAGCTCCCGATCGATCCGACGATCGATGTGCCCGCCGGGTACACCGAGGCGCAGCGCGACCAGCCGGGCGGCTTCGTCGCCGATCCCGACATCCTCGACACCTGGGCCACCTCCTCCCTGACCCCGCAGCTCGCAGGCGGCTGGAACGCGGGCGAGGAGGCCGAGGGACTGTTCGAGAAGGTGTACCCGATGGATGTGCGCCCCCAGGGCCACGACATCATCCGTACCTGGCTGTTCTCCACGATCGTGCGCTCCCACCTGCAGCAGGACTCGCTGCCGTGGAAGCATGCCTCGATCAACGGCTGGATCCTGGACCCGGACCGCAAGAAGATGTCCAAGTCCAAGGGCAATGTGGTCACCCCGATCGGCCTGCTGCAGCAGCACGGCTCCGACGGTGTGCGCTACTGGGCCGGCCGCGCCCGTCAGGGCGTGGACACCGCCTTCGACGAGGGCCAGATGAAGATCGGTCGCCGCCTCGCGATCAAGATCCTCAACGCCTCGAAGTTCGCCCTCGGCTTCGGCGAGGCGCCCGCGGATCCCTCGGGCCGCCTGGCCGCCGATCCGTCCGTGGTCACCGATCCGCTGGACCGGGCGCTGCTGGCGCAGCTGGCGACGGTGGTCGAGCAGGCCACCGCGGCCCATGACGACATGGACTACGCCCGCGCGCTCGAGATCATCGAGCCGTTCTTCTGGGCGTTCTGCGACGACTACATCGAGCTGGTCAAGGAGCGCGCCCACGGCAACTCCCCCGCCGGCGAGGCCGGTGCCGCCTCGGCGCGCGCCGCACTCGCGATCACGCTCGAGGTGCTGCTGCGCCTGTTCGCCCCGGTGGTCGTGTTCGCGACCGAGGAGGTCTGGTCGTGGTGGCGCAGCGGAAGCGTGCACACCCAGCCCTGGCCCGAGGCGGGCCCGCTCGCGGAGGCCTCCGCGGGGCAGGACGCCGCGCTGGTGGACTCTGTGGCCCAGGCGGCGATCACCCTGCGTCGCATCAAGTCCGATGCGAAGGTCTCGCAGAAGACTCCGATCCTCTCCGTCACGGTGGTGGCCCCCGAGGCCGCTCTGTCGCACCTCGAGGCCGCCTCCGCGGATCTCATGGCGCTCGGCCGGGTCGAGAAGCTCGAGCTGGTGGCCGGGGAGGGCGAGGAGATCCTCACCCGCGACGTCGAGCTCGGCGAGCCCCCGGTCAAGCAGCCCCGCACCCAGGGCTGAGTCTCCTGCGATTGGGTTGACCTGCGAAGGGCCCGGTGCTCACCGCCGACAGCGGTGCGCACCGGGCTCTTCGTCATGGGTCCTCACCAGGGAGTCAGCCGCCAGCACCTCAGCGCCTCAGCGCACGACCTCTCGGTGCCCGGCGTCGACCCGACGGGTCCAGCCGCGGGTATCGAGGTGCTCGAGCAGCGGGATCGCGATGCGTCTGGTGGTGGCGAGGGCCTGCCGCGCCTCACTGGTGGTGAACGGCTGAGACAGGCGCGACAGCTCCCGCATCGCCAGCGCCGGGGCGGTGGGCAGCAGGATCACCTCCCCCGGCAGGCGCAGCACCCGATGCTGCGCCGCGGCGGCGGCCAGCTCCCGGGCTCCGAGCCCCAGGCCGGCGAGGTCCTCCGCCTCGGGGGCGTGGAAGGGAGCGCTCCGCAGCCGTTGCTCAAGGGCGGTGATCCCGGCCTCTGCCGCCCCCAGCCCCGTGGGCGCGCTCGAGCGCACGCGGCCCTCGGCCCAGGCCAGCCCCGCGGCGGCGGTCACCGCGGTCAGCAGCTCCGCATCGGGCAGGTCGAGCGCATCGACGGCGGCCTTGCCGGGCACCCCGGCGGAGAGCTCGTCGCGGCGCTGCTCGGCATCCACGAGCCGCGTGAGGCGCTCGGCCCAGTCGGTCATCGCGCCGGCGTCGACCAGCCACGCCCCGTGGCGGCGCACGGTCTCCGGGAGCGCGGGCGGGATCCGCACCCCGAAACGGCGCAGAGCGTCCTCGCGCACGGCGCCGCGGCGGCGCACCTCGAGGGCGACGTCCGCGTCGGCCGGCATCGCCGTGAGCGTTACGGCGCGCCGGGTCCCGTCGCCGCGGCGTCGCAGCGGGGGCGGGTCGACGTCGAGCACGAGCGCGCCGCCGTGCACGGCGCGGCTGCCGCCGGCCCGCAGCACGAGTGCGTCGCCGACGCTCACCGGGAGGGGCCTCGCGAAGGTGAGACGTGCATGCTCCGCCCCGAAGGGGCGCACCCGGGCGGGGACCGCGGCGGTGCCGAGGTGGATCATCAGCTCGCTCGGGGCGTCCTCGAAGCCGCGCCCGGTCGTGGCGCGCACGTCGAGCAGGTCGGTGAGCTCCCAGGCGCCGGGGGTGAGCAGGGCGTCCCCCCGGCCGATCTCCTCGGTGCCCACTCCGCGCAGGTTGAGCGCCGCGCGGCTGACCGGTCCGAGCTGCTCGAGCGCTCCGCCGCGGCTCTGGATGCCGCGCACCGCCACCTCCCCGCCGCGCCGCGCCCCGCACAGCGCGAGGCGGTCCTCGCGGTGGAGGGTCCCGGCAGGCAGCGTGCCGGTGACCACTGTCCCGGTCCCGGCGAGGCTGAAGGCCCGATCCACCCAGAGCCTGACCGGCTGGGTCGCGGAGGGCTCGCGGGCGCGCGCCAGGACGGCGTCCAGCTGCTCCCGCAGCTCCTCCAGCCCCTCCCCGGTCACGGCGGAGACGGCGACCGCGGGGGCCTCCGCGAGCCCCGTGCCCGCCAGCTCGGTGCGGGCCTCGGCGGTGACCTGCTCGACCCGTGCGGGGGCGAGGTCCGCGCGGGTGATGACGAGCAGGCCCTGGTCGATGCCGAGCGCCGCGACGGCGTCGCGGTGGTCGGAGGACTGCGCCTGCCAGCCCTCATCGGCGGCGACCACGAAGCAGACGATCGGGGCGGGGCCGAGGCCCGCGAGCATGGTGCCGAGGAACCGCTCATGGCCGGGGACGTCCACGAAGGAGACCTCGCGGCCCGAGGGGAGCATCGTCCAGGCGAAGCCGAGGTCGATGGTCAGGCCGCGGCGCCGCTCCTCGGCGAGCCGATCAGGCTCGATCCCGGTGAGCGCGCGGACCAGGGTGGACTTGCCGTGGTCGACGTGACCGGCGGTGGCGACGACCTGCATCGTCACCGCGCGGCTCCGCGCAGCGCACGGGCGGCGTCCACGGCGGCGACGAGGCGCTCGTCCTCCTCGGCGGGCACGCACCGCAGGTCCAGCAGGCAGCGCTCGTCCCGCACGGTGGCGACCACGGCGGGGTCCCCGATGCGCAGCGGCCCGGCGAGCTCGGGCTCGAGGGCGATCGCCCATCCGGGTAGCGGCACCTCCGCACCTCCCCCGCCGCCGACGCGCCCGTCGTGCGCCACCAGCTCTCCCCCGAGCCGTGCGGCGAGGTGCTCGGTGCGCTCCCGCAGGGCATCCGAGTCGGTGCGCAGCGCCTCGAGCACCGGCGGCACCGGACCGGTGAGGGTGGCCTCGAGGGCGGCGAGGGTGAGCTTGTCGGCCCGGACCGCGCGGGCCAGCGGATGCCGGGCGAGGCGGGCGATGATCTCGCCGCGGCCCAGCAGGATCCCGGCCTGGGGGCCGCCGAGCAGCTTGTCGCCGCTTGCGATGACGAGGTCCGCGCCGTCCCGCAGCGCGGTCGCCGCATCGGGCTCCTCCGCCAGGGCGGGCTCGGGGGCGAGCAGGCCGCTGCCGAGGTCCGCGACCAGGGGCACGCCCGCCTCCCGGCACGGGGCGGAGAGCACGCGGACCGGGACCGTACTGGTGAATCCGATGACGCGGTAGTTGCTGGTGTGGATGCGCAGCACGCAGCCGGTGCGCGGTCCCAGAGCGTCGGTGACATCGGCGAGGTGGGTGCGGTTGGTGGTGCCGACCTCCCGCAGCTGCGCACCGGTGGACGCGATCAGGTCCGGCAGGCGGAAGCCGGCGCCGATCTCGATCATCTCTCCCCGGCTGAGGATCACCTCGCCGGTGCCGGCGAGCGCCGTGGTGGCGAGCACGAGGGCCGCCGCCCCGTTGTTGACGACCAGGGCGTCCTCGGCCTCGGGGCACGCGGCGAGCAGCGCGGCCCTGGCCCCGGCGCCGCGGCGGGAGCGGGCGCCGGTGGTGAGGTCGAACTCGACATCGGTGTACCCGGCGGCGTCGGCGAGGGCCTGGCGCGCGGCCGCGGACAGGGGCGCGCGGCCGAGGTTGGTGTGGACGATGACGCCGGTGGCGTTCAGCACCGGGCGCAGGGAGGCGGCGGGGCGGCCGCCGAGGGCGACGAGCACCTCCTCGAGCACCTGCTCGGGGGTGATCTGCCCCGAGCGGGCGCGGTCCTGGGCCGCGCGCACGACATCCCGCACCACGTGTTCGCTGAGCGTGGCGGTGGCGGCGGCGATCTCGGGATGGGCCAGGAGATGGTCCGTGCGCGGGATGCGGCGGCGCGGGTCCGTGTTCTGCGCACCGGGCGGCGGGGGCACGGACACGGGACCTCCTGGGGCCGACGGCGGCTGCTCGCCGCGGGGCGCGGCGCACGAGTGGCGGAGGCGGACGGGAATCGAACCCGCCAGACCGAGATGCTCGGTCTCACCGGTTTTGAAGACCGGGGCGCCCACCAGGACACGTACGCCTCCGCCGCTCAAACTATCACCGCCGGACCAGGGACGATCCTCACCGACATCCTCACCGACGGACGGCGCTCGCCAGTAGGCTCCGGCCATGAGCGAGAACCCGATCCGGCCCGTGTCCCAGCCCTCGATCCGACTGACCACCATGGCGCACGGCGGCGGCTGCGCCTCGAAGATCCCGCCGGGCGAGCTCGAGGAGGTCGTCTCCACCCTCTCCGGCCAGGACTACCAGCAGGTGATCGTGGGGCTGGACGACGGCGACGACGCCGCCGCGGTGCGGATCGGCGAGGACGGCGCCACCGCCGTGCTCTCGACCGCAGACTTCTTCACCCCCGTGGTCGATGACGCCTTCGACTGGGGCCGCATCGCCGCGGCGAACGCGCTCTCGGACATCTACGCGATGGGCGGGGACCCGGTGGTGGCGATCAACCTGGTGGGCTGGCCGCGCGAGGTGCTCCCCTACGAGCTGCTGCAGGAGGTGCTCGCCGGCGGTCTCGCCGTCGCGAAGCAGGCGGGCGTGCCGGTGATCGGCGGGCACTCGGTGGACGATCCCGAGCCGAAATACGGCATGGCGGTCACCGGCACCGGCGATCCGGAGCGTCTGCTGCGCAACGATGCCGCCGAGCCGGGGCTGCCGATCACCCTGACCAAGCCGCTCGGGGTGGGTCTGCTGAATAACCGGCACAAGTCCACTGGCGAGGTGTTCGCCGCCGCGGTCGAGACGATGACGACGCTGAACCGGGACGCCTCGAAGGCGGCGCTCGCGGCCGGGGCTCGGGCGGCCACGGATGTGACGGGTTTCGGGCTGCTGGGCCACCTGTTCAAGATGGGCCGTGCCTCCGGGGTGGGCATGGTGATCGAGCGGGCCGCGGTGCCGCTGGTCGAGGGCGCGGCCGAGGCGCTGCGGGACGGCTTCGTCTCGGGCGGGACGCGCCGGAACCTGGACTGGGTGCGTGAGGACGTGCGGGCGGGCGCGGGCATCGGCGAGGAGGATCTGCTGCTGCTCGCCGATGCGCAGACCTCCGGGGGCCTGCTGGTCATCGGCGAGGTGCCCGGCTATCCGATCATCGGCGAGACCGTCGAGGGCGCGGGCATCGACGTGCGCTGAGGGCCTCCGCCGGGGCGGGCGGGGGCCCGCTCAGCCCACGGTGGTGATCGAGTCGTCGCTGATGCCCGCGGCACGGCGCGCGGCCAGGCGCTCCTTCTGCGGCTCGATCACGCGGCGCGGATCCTTGACCGACTCGAGACCGGCGTGGAGCACCCCGAAGCGGGTCAGGGCCGAGGAGGCCAGCAGGGCGGCGCCGCTCGCCGCGGCGATCCACCGGTTCCTCCCGCCGAGCACCGTGCCGATGCCTCCCACGATCGCGAGGCGCTCGGCCCACGTCAGCATGGTCCCGGGCCGGCCGGTCTCGAGGGGCTCAGCCTCGAGCGGATGCATCGACTCCTTCATGCGGTGCATGGAGACCACGTCCCCGACCACCCCGGCGGTGGCGAGGAGGCGTGCCGGTCCGGTCTCCGCGACGGGGCTGGTGACCATCGCGGCACCGCCCGCGGCGAGGCTCGCCGAGGAGACGAACAGGTAGGACAGGTGCCCGCGTCCGGCCTCCCAGGTGGGGACCACGGTGTTGCCCAGCAGCGCACCGGTGTACGAGGCGAGCACCGGTGCGAGCACCACCTGTCCGAGGGCGGCGGGCCCCTCTGCGGCGCCCAGCAGGGGGCGCAGAGGGCCGAGCGGGAGGCGCTGGCCGCTCATCCGGTCCACCTCGAGCGCGCCGAGCACGCCGGAGAAGGTGCCGAAGCCGCCCACGATCCAGGTGCCGAGGCTCATCGGGGAGGTCACCTTGACGGTGCGCATCATGTTCAAGAAGCGTTCCGGCCGGCCCAGGTCCTCGATCAGGGCGAGGGTGCCGAGCCCCACCGTGCCGAGCGCGGTGAGACGAGCGTTGCGGCGCAGGGCGGGGCGCTCGGTGCACTGGGCGCCGAAGGCGAGCATGCTCGAGCCTGCGGCGACGCCGCCGAGGAAGAGGTAGATCGCGATCGGCCCCTTCCACGGCGGGGCCTTGACCACGGGGCGGCCGTAGTAGGAGTCGAACTGGTCGGCGCGCTCGACCTCGATGTCCTCGACGACGGCGCCCTCGCGGGAGCCGTCCCCCATGCCCATCTCGTGCAGTCCGCGTCGGCGCCTGCCCCCGCCGCGGCGGCGTCGCCGGCGGCCGCGCTCGGGCGGACGGTCGGCGTCCAGATCGGTGATGCTCATCGACGCGACCCCAGGAAGGAGAGGGCGACGGCGGCGACCATGCCCGCGGCGGCGATCCCCGCCCGGGCGTAGGTGCGCGGCAGGGACTTCGTGGGGACCTGCGGGTCCGGCGGCAGGCCGTACACCTCGGGCTCGTCCAGCAGCAGGAACACCGAGCCGGTGCCGCCCACGCCGTCCTTCGGGTTCGCGCCGTACAGGCGGGCCTCGGTCATGCCGCGCTCGTGCAGGTCCGCGACGCGGCTGCGGGCGTCGGCGGTGAGGTCGTCGTGGTCGCCGAAGGTGATCGACTGGGTGGGGCAGGTCGCGGAGCAGGCGGGCTCCTCCCCGTCCACCAGACGGTCGTAGCACAGCGTGCACTTGCTGGCCGTGCCCATCCGCTCGTCCTTCTCCTCACGGTGGGCGAACGGCGAGATGGTGCCGTCGTCACGCCGTTCGATCACGCCGAAGGGGCAGGCGCTCACGCAGGTGCCGCAGCCGTTGCAGACGTCCTGCTGGACCACCACGGAACCGTACTCGGAGCGGAAGATCGCGCCGGTGGGGCACACGTCCAGACAGCCGGCGTTGGTGCAGTGCTTGCACACGTCCGAGGACATCAGCCAGCGGAACTCGGGGGTGTCCGGCGGGGTGCGGTCGGTGCTCGAGAGGTCCCCGGCGGGCAGCGCGCCGCGGGTCCCCGAGGACTTCGGGCCGATGCCGGGCATGCCGAGGCTGACCAGCTTGCGGCCCGATTCGCGGGCCTGGTCGATCCGTTCCTGGCCCTGCTCGACGAAGGCGACGTGCCGCCAGGTGTTGGCCCCGAGCTCGCCGGTGTTGTCGTAGCTGGAGCCGAGGATCTCGAGGTTGCCGTCGATGGGGTTGCGGTTCCACTCCTTGCACGCGACCTCGCAGGCCTTGCAGCCGATGCAGATCGAGGTGTCGGTGAAGAAGCCCTTGCGCTCGTGCTCGTGGCCCCAGCCCGCCTCCGCGGCGGGTCCGTCCGGTCCGGAGAGCAGGGTCATCGGTTCTTCATCTCCTTCATCGAGCGTTCGCCGCTGGGGACCGCGCTGGCCTCCTCCGGTCCGCGCACCTCATGGGGCACGGTGCCGTCGGCGGGTCCGGCGCCCGGTGCCCCGGCGGCGCCGTCCACTGCCGGATCCTCGGACGGGATCAGCCCTGCCCGTCGTCGGTAGGCCTCCACCAGCCTCCCACGCTCCGGTCCGCGGGGGCGCCGTCCCGGCAGGAGGGCGCAGGAGTTGTTCTTGCTGTTCTGGATCTGGGTGTTCGCATCGAGGTTCATGCCGATCAGGTCGTTCGCGCCGTCGCCGCGCACGATCGCCTCGGTGCCCTGGCCCCAGTGGAAGGGCAACCCGATCTGGTGCACTGTCCGCTCCCCCACCTGCAGCGGCTTCATCCGTTCAGTGACCAGAACCTTCGCCTCGATCGCGCTGCGGGCGGAGATGATCGTGGCCCAGCCGTAGGGCTCCAGGCCCACCTCGGCGGCGAGCTCCGGGGACACCTCGCAGTACATCTCCGGCTGCAGCTCGGAGAGGTAGGGCAGGAAGCGGCTCATCCCGCCGGCGGTGTGGTGCTCGGTGATCCGGTAGGTGGTGAACACGTACGGGTAGATCTCGCCGCCGGGGCCCATCGCGCCCGGGGAGGAGAGGTTGTCCTCGTCCTGGAAGGTGACCCGAGTGGGGTTGGACTGCTGCGCGTACAGCGGGTTGCGGATGTTCGACTCGGGCGATTCGTAGTGCGTGGGCAGCGGCCCGTCCACCATCCCGGTGGGGGCGAACAGCCAGCCCCGGCCGTCGGCCTGCATCGTGAAGGCGTCGGTGCCGGCGAGCGCGGCGGCCCCGCCCTGGGACGGATCGCCCGGGTCATCGGGTCGCTTGGTGAGCGGGAAGTCGGGGACGTCATGGCCGGTCCAGCTCCCGGCCTCCTCGTCCCACCACACCAGCTTCTTCCGCTCGCTCCAGGGGCGGCCCTGCGGATCGGCGGAGGCGCGGTTGTAGAGGATGCGACGGTTCGCGGGCCAGGCCCAGCCCCAGTCCGCGGCCATCTCGTCCTGCTCCTGGCCGGGGGTGCGGCGGCGGGCCTGGTTGATCCCGTCGGCGTAGACGCCGGTGTAGATCCAGCAGCCGCCGTCGGTGCTGCCGTCGGCCTTCATCTCGGCGAAGGCCGAGAGCGGCTGGCCGGCCTTCTCGCCGCTCAGATGGCGGCCGTTGATCTCGGCGAGCACCGCCTCGGCGTCCGGCTCGCCGTGCTCGTCCACCGGGTAGTCCCAGGTGAGTTCGAGGATCGCGCGGTCCCGCGGGTCGGTGGAGTCCTTGAGCTTCTCCCGGATGCGGCAGCCCAGCTCGTACATGAACTGCAGGTCGCTGCGGGCATCATCCGGCGGGGTCACGGCCTGGTCGCGCCACTGCACCATGCGCTGGGTCTGGGTGAAGGACCCCGCCTTCTCGGTGTGGTTCGCGGCCGGCAGGAAGAACATCTCGGTGGCGATCTGCTCCGGGGTGAGCTCGCCGGACTCGATCTCGGGCCCGTCGCGCCACCAGGTGGCGGACTCGGTCATGTAGAAGTCGCGCACCACCATCCATTCCAGGTTCGCCATGCCCAGGCGCTGGAGACGTCCGTTCGCGGAGCCGACGGCCGGGTTCTGACCGAACAGGAAGAACCCGTCGACCCCGCCCTCGAGCATCCGCATGGTGGTCTGGTAGGTGCCGTGCGCACCGGTCAGCTTGGGCAGGTGGTGGTAGCCCCAGTCGTTCTCGGCGGTCGCGTGCTCGCCCCACCATGCCTTGAGCAGGTTGATGGTGTAGATGTCCGCGTTCGCCCAGAAGCCCTTCTGCTCCTTCGTGCCGATCGCGCGGGTGAACTCGGCGAAGTCGTCCTGGCCCACCTTCGGCATCGGCAGGTAGCCGGGGAGGATGTGGTAGAGCGTGGGGATGTCCGTGGAGCCCTGGATCGTGGCGTGCCCGCGCAGCGCCATGATGCCGCCGCCGGGGCGGCCCATGTTGCCCATCAGCAGCTGCAGGATGCCGGAGGTGCGGATCATCTGCGCGCCGCCCTGGTGCTGGGTCCAGCCCAGCGCGTAGGCGAACATCGTGGTCCGCTGACGGCCCGAGTTCTCCGCGATGGCGGTGGCGAGGTGCTCGAAGTCCTCCGGGGAGATGCCGCAGGTGTCCTGCACCATCTGCGGGGTGTAGCGCGCGTAGTGGCGCTTGAGGATCTGGAAGACGGTGCGGGGGTGCTGGAGCGTCTCGTCGCGCTCGGGCAGTCCGCGCGCGAGGGAGTCCGCGTCCCCGGCGTAGGCCCAGGTGCCGTTGTCGTAGGTGCCGCTCTCCGGGTCGTAGCCGGAGAACAGGCCGTCCAGGTCCTCGGGGTCGCCGAACTGCTCGGAGATGATCGTCGAGGCGTTGGTGTATGCCTGGACGTATTCCTTGAAGAACAGCTCGTTCTCGAGCACGTGGCGGATCACGCCGCCGAGCAGCACGATGTCGGTGCCCGAGCGGATCGGGATGTGCCGGTCGGCGTTCGCGGAGGTGCGTGTGAAGCGGGGATCCACATGGATCACCCGGGCGCCGCGCTTCTTCGCCTCGATCACCCACTGGAAGGCGACGGGGTGCGCCTCCGCCATGTTCGAGCCCTCGATGACGATGAGGTCAGCGTTGGCGAAGTCCTGCACGGACTGCGTGGCACCGCCACGACCGAACGAGGCTCCCAGACCGGGAACCGTGGCGGAGTGTCATATGCGGGCCTGGTTCTCCATCTGGATCGCGCCTGCGGCCGTGAAGAACTTCTTGATCAGATAGTTCTCCTCGTTGTCGATGGTCGCCCCGCCGAGGCTGGCGATGCCCATCGTGCGCCGGAGGGGACGGCCCTGCTCGTCCTCGTCCTCCCAGTGCTTGCGGCGGGAGGCGATGAAGCGGTCCGCGATCATGTCCATCGCGACGTCGAGCTCGAGGTCCTCCCACTGGGTGCCGTATGGCCGGCGATAGCGGACCTTCGTCTGTCGCAGGTGGGAGTTGGCGAGCTGCTGGCTGGCCGCACCCTTGGGGCACAGCCTGCCGCGCGAGACCGGGGAGTTCGGGTTCCCCTCGATCTGGATGACCCTGCCGTCCTTGTGGAACACACGCTGCCCGCAGCCGACGGCGCAGTAGGGGCAGACGCTCTCGGCGACTCCGTCGGCCTCGACGGTGCGCGGCGCGGTGCCGCGGGTGCGCGCCGACGTCACCGCGGTGCCGCGGCCCGTCGGATCCGCCCCGCGAAGCTGCCGGAGGACCGGCCAGTCGAGGAACGTGATGCGCGCCATGACGGCCATGCTACCAACGAGGCGGCGTGCCCCGGAGGGACTCGTCCTCAGAGCAGATGCACGTCAGGCCGCGGCAGCGGCCAGCTCTCCTCGACGGGCGGCGGGAAGGTGGGGCACACCGGAGCTGCGGCGGGAACCCGATCCGGAAGACCTCCGGCTCGGGCCGGATCACCGGGCAGCGCGGGAGGTCGAGGTCGATGCGCGGGGGCCTCGGGAACGGGAAGGGCGCGGGGTGCGCGACCGCCACGGGCGCTCCGTCGCCGGAGGCGCCGTCCTGCTCCTCGGCGTGGCAGTGCAGCTCCTCCCCGTCGGCGCGCAGCGTCTCGATCGCGTGCTGCAGGTGCCCGCGCACCCGGCCCCGCCAGTGCTCGCGGAACGCCTCCGCGTCGGGGCCGATCCAGGTGACGGCCCCGATCAGTCCGTCGCAGGTGGCCAGCAGATCCTCGATGCGTGCGGCCGCACCGGCGCAGGCCGCCCCCTGTGCTCGCACCGCATCGGTCTGGGCGCCCCAGAACCCGTTCATCGTCGTCTCCCCCTGTCGGACATCTTCCGTTGAGAGGAAACCTACGGCTCCGCGAGGAGACCGTCGATGGGGAGGACTTCCCATGCCGGCGCCCGGGCGAGGCGTGCGGCGGATCAGCTCTCGGCCGGGGCCTCGTCGCGGATCCGCTCGTGGTGGCGGATCACCTCGGTGACGATGAAGCGCATGAACGCCTCGGCGAAGGTGGGGTCCAGTCCCGCCTGGTCGGCCAGCGCCCGCAGCCGGGTGACCTGCTCGCGCTCGCGCGAGGGGTCGGCCGGGGGCAGGCCGTGCTCGGCCTTGAGCATGCCCACGCGCTGGGTGTGGGAGAAGCGCTCGGCCAGCAGGTGCACGAGGGCGGCGTCGATGTTGTCGATGCTGCGCCGCTCCTCCAGGAGCAGCTCGCGGGCGCGCGCCGCGGCGAGGTCGGCGTCTCCGGGGACCGGGTCCGGACCGGTCATGCCGTGCGCTCCTGTCGGTCGTGGTCGCTCTCGCGGTCCGCCTCCTTGGTGGTGACCATGAGCGGGGCGCGGCCCTGGGTGATGACGCCCTCGGTGATGACCACCTTGGCGACGTCATCCCGCGAGGGGACCTCGAACATCACCGGCTGCAGGGCCTCCTCGAGGATCGCGCGCAGGCCGCGGGCGCCCGTCTCGCGCTCGATCGCCTTGTCGGCGATGGCCTCGAGGGCGCTGCGCTCGAAGTCGAGCTCGACGCCGTCCAGGGCGAACATCTTCTGGAACTGCTTGACCAGGGCGTTGCGCGGCTCGGTGAGGATCGTGATGAGGGCTTCGCGATCGAGGTTGGTCACGCTCGTGATGACCGGCAAGCGCCCGATGAACTCCGGGATCAGCCCGAACTTCAGCAGGTCCTCGGGCAGGAGCTTGGTGTAGATCTCCTCCTGCTCGAGCGGGGTGTGCAGCTGCGAGCCGAAGCCGATGCCGCGCTTGCCGATGCGGGAGCCGATGATGTCCTCGATCCCGGCGAAGGCGCCGGCCACCACGAACAGCACGTTGGTGGTGTCGATCTGGATGAACTCCTGGTGCGGGTGCTTGCGCCCGCCCTGCGGCGGCACCGCGGCGACCGTGCCCTCGAGGATCTTCAGCAGGGCTTGCTGCACGCCCTCGCCGGAGACGTCGCGGGTGATCGAGGGATTCTCGGACTTGCGGCCGATCTTGTCGATCTCGTCGATGTAGATGATGCCGCGCTCGGCCTTCTTGACGTCGTAGTCAGCGGCCTGCAGCAGCTTGAGCAGGATGTTCTCGACGTCCTCGCCGACGTATCCGGCCTCGGTGAGCGCGGTGGCGTCCGCCATTGCGAAGGGCACGTCGAGCATCTTGGCGAGGGTCTGGGCGAGGTAGGTCTTGCCGCAGCCGGTGGGCCCCACCAGCATCACGTTCGACTTGGCGACCTCGACCCGGTCGTCGGAGGCGTCCGCGTCCTCGGCGAGGCTCGTGGCGGCGCTCTTGGCGGGGCTGGCCGACTCCTCGGCGTCCTGCGCGCGCACGCGCTTGTAGTGGTTGTAGACGGCGACGGCGAGAGCGCGCTTGGCGGGCTCCTGGCCGACCACGTACTCCTCGAGGAAGTCGAAGATCTCCTTCGGCGCGGGGAGCGGCTTCTCCTCCTGCACGGCGGGCTGGGCGGCCTGGATCTCCTCGGCGATGATCTCGTTGCACAGCTCGATGCACTCTTCGCAGATGTACACGCCGGGGCCGGAGATCAGGCGTTCGACCTGCTTCTGCGACTTTCCGCAGAAGGAGCACTTGAACACGTCGGACCCATCGCTCGTGCGCGCCATGTCCGTGTCCTTTCATCAGGCCGTCAGCGGTTCGTCCACCCATCCGCCGAGTCGCAGCTCGCGGCTCGCGGACGCTCACCACGGTACCGCGAGGAACCTGCCCAGGCCGGGGACGACGCGCCCCGGGAGGCGGGGCACGCGTGAAGCGGAGGCCCCTGACCGCGCCGGTGGGTGCGGTCAGGGGCCGATGCTCAGGGGCGCGGCACTGGTCCGTGCGCCGGGCGGCGGCAGGACCGGTGGGCGCTCACTGGGAGATCTGCGAGCGCGGGACCTTGCGCGACTCGAGCACCTGGTCGACCAGGCCGTACTCGAGAGCGGCCTTGGCGGTCAGGATCTTGTCACGCTCGATATCGGTGCTGACCTGCTCCTTGGTGCGCCCCGAGTGGAAGGCGAGGGTCTCCTCGAGCCACTCGCGCATCCGCATGATCTCGTTGGCCTGGATCTCGAGGTCCGAGGCCTGGCCGCCGCCCTGGCCGCCCATCGCGGGCTGGTGGATCAGGATGCGGGCGTTGGGCAGCGCGAGGCGCTTGCCCGGCGCGCCTGCCGCCAGCAGCACCGCGGCCGCCGACGCCGCCTGGCCGAGGCAGACGGTGGTGACGTCGGGCTTGACGTACTGCATCGTGTCGTAGATCGCGGTCAGCGCCGTGAACGAACCGCCCGGGCTGTTGATGTAGAGGGTGATGTCCCGGTCCGGGTCCTGCGACTCCAGGACGAGCAGCTGCGCCATCACGTCATCGGCCGAGGCGTCGTCCACCTGGACCCCGAGGAAGATGATGCGGTCCTCGAAGAGCTTGGTGTACGGGTCCTGGCGCTTGAGGCCGTAGGCCGTGCGCTCCTCGTACTGCGGGAGGATGTAGCGCGAGCTGGGCATCGGGGCCGACGGGGCCATGTATCCGGCCTGGGCGGTGGGCAGCGCACCGATGGTGCGGGGATCGAAGGTCACGGGGTCTCCTTGCGTCAAGGGTGTCTTGGGGTGCCGGGGTGGGATCAGTCGGTGCCGCCGCCGCCGGAGACGTCACTCGCGCCGGTGACGATCTTGTCGATGAAGCCGTACTCCAGGGCCTCCTCGGCGGTGAACCACTTGTCGCGGTCGGAGTCGGCGGTGATCTGCTCGACGCTCTTGCCCGTCTGCTCAGCGATCAGCCCGGCCAGGGTGCGCTTCATCGACAGGATGAGATCGGCCTGGATCTTGATGTCGGTGGCGGTGCCGCCGAGTCCGCCGAGCGGCTGGTGCATCAGCACGCGCGTGTGCGGGGTCGCGAACCGCTTGCCCTTGGCGCCGGAGGAGAGCAGGAACTGGCCCATCGACGCCGCCATGCCCATCGCGACCGTGACCACGTCCGGCTGGATGTACTTCATGGTGTCGTAGATGGCCATGCCCGCGGTGATCGAGCCGCCGGGGCTGTTGATGTAGAGGTAGATGTCCTTCTCGGGATCCTCCGCGGCGAGCAGGAGCAGCTTGGCGCAGATCGCGTTGGCGTTCTCGTCCCGCACCTCGGAGCCGAGCCAGACGATGCGCTCGCGCAGCAGGCGCTGGTAGACGTTGTCGTCCAGCCCCATCGGGGTGTCGCCGGCGGCGGCGCGGGGCGGGGAGGTCAGGTCGTGCTGGGCGGTCACGGTGTCTCCTTGAATCCGGAAATCGTCGATGTGACGACTCTAGGCGCTGGGTGGCGGCGGCGCGGGCCCTGTTCGCCGCAGGCGCATTGCGCGCCCCGGCCCTTCCTCCGGCTCCCGGGGCTGCTGCCGTCGTCCCTGCGGCGACGGTCCGGGACGCCTCGGGATGTGGCCCGCCCCTCGGTGCTCGGTCAAGGCGGGGCGCATTACGGTCACGTTCCCCCGGCATCGGTAAAAAGCGTCCCAAATCGACGGTCCGGCTCTGCCAAGCAGGCTGACCGGGCCCTGTCAGCGCTTCTACTGTGGCGTCATCGCCCCGAACGGATTCGGCGGCCCTACAGCCTGCAGTACACCCCGGCCCCGGCCGGGCCCGGAAGGAACGAACGCACATCATGGCTCAGAACAACACGCACCGCCTCCCCGGCCGCGCCCAGCTGCCCACCCGTCACGCCCAGCGCGCCGCGCGCGGCGTCGGCGGCGCCGCCGTCCTCGGCACCGTGGTCCTCGGCTCGGCCTTCGTCGGCGGCTCCGCGCAGGCGGCTCCGGCTGCGCCCGCCGCTCCGGCCGCCCCGGCCGCGAGCGCCCCCGCCGCGCCGGCCGCTCCGTCGGTCACCGCCCCCTCGGCCGTCCTCGACTCGACGCAGAAGCTCCGCTGGGGCTCCCGCGGCGGTGCCGTGCAGGATCTGCAGGCCGCCCTCAACGACCACGGCGCGAACCTCGCCGTGGACGGCGTCTTCGGCAAGCGCACCCATGCCGCGGTGAAGAGCTACCAGTCCTCCAACGGCCTCCTGGTCGACGGTGTCGTGGGCCCGCAGACCCGCGGTGCGCTCAACGGCGGCAGCGGCGTCTCCACCGGCGGCGCCTCGGCCCCGACCTCCTCCTCGAGCTCGAGCAGCAGCGCCATCGTGAACGCCGCCCGCTCGGCTCTCGGCACCCCCTACAGCTGGGGCGGCTCCTCGCTCGGCGGCATGGACTGCTCCGGCCTGGTGAACTACGCCTACAAGGCCGCCGGCATCGATGTGCCGCGCACCTCCAGCCAGATCGCCAACGGCGGCCGCTGGATCTCGCAGTCCGAGGCGCAGCCCGGCGACATCGTCGCCTGGTCCGGCCACGTCGCGATCTACGCCGGCAACGGCCAGATCATCGACGCCTCCGGCTCGAAGCAGCGCGTGGTCGAGCGCGGCATCTGGGGCAACCCGATCGGCTTCGTGACCTACCGCTGATCTGCTCCTCGCAGCTCAGCCGGCCCGGCTCCCCCACAGGGAGCCGGGCCGCTGTCATATACGGGCGCGCGTGAGGTGCACGGGGCTGGCATGCGGAGAGGATCGGTGACGGGTGCGGGCTCTGGGTGAGGTGCACTGCCGATATCGCCGGTGCATGCTCCCTGGATCCCGTACTCGTCGGCCCGAGGCTCCTGCGGCGGGCCGGGGCTCGCGCACAGCGTGCAGCAGGGCACCGGCACCGGCACCGGCACCGGCAGCAGGCCGCTCTCCAGTGCTCGACACCCATGACGACGACGGCGGGCCGCCACCCCGAAGGGTGACGGCCCGCCGTCGTCATGTGCCCCCTCAGGGGCGGAGGATCACTCGCTCTCGGGTGCCTCGTCGGACTCCGCCTTCTTGGCGGCAGCCTTCTTCGCTGGCGCCTTCTTGGCAGGAGCCTTCTTGGCGGGAGCCTTCTTCGCGGGCTTCTCCTCCGCAGCGGCCTCGTCTGCCTCCTCGGCAGCGGCGGCCTTCTTGGCCGGAGCCTTCTTCGCGGCGGCCTTCTTCGCGGGAGCCTTCTTCGCGGGCTTCTCCTCCGCGGCGGCCTCGTCGGCCTGCTCGGCGTCGTCGCCCTCGGAGTTCAGGCCCAGGTCGAGCACATCGCCGGAGGCGTTCTTCACGGTGACATCCGCGAGGACGACCTCGAGAGCCTTGGAGCGCTGGACCTCGGAGAAGATCTGCTCGAGCTGGCCGGACTGGGCGAGCATCTGCAGCAGCTGGTTCGACTCGATGCCGTACTGGGCCGAGAGCTGGGTCATGTAGTTCATGAGGTCGCTCTGATCGACGTTCACCTCGCGGGTGCCGTTGATCTCGTCCAGCAGGAACTGGGCGCGCACAGCCTTGACGGTGTCCTCGCGGATCTCCTCGCCGTGCGGGTCGCCGGCCTCCTTGCCCTCGTTCTCGAGATGGGAGAGGATCTCGTCCTCGACCAGCTGCTCGGGCACCGGGATCTCGAGCTCCTCGAGGAGCTTCTCCAGCAGGGCGTTGCGGGCCAGGGCCACGCGGTTGCCCTCGGCGTCGGCGGCGGCCTGCTTCTTCAGGTCCTCCTTGAGCTCGTCGATGGTGTCGAACTCGGAGGCCATCTCGGCGAACTCATCGTCGGCCTCGGGCAGCTCGCGCACCTTGACGGACTGCACGGAGACCTTGACCAGGGCCTCCTCGCCGGCACGGTCGCCGCCGGCCAGCTTCGAGGTGAAGGTGGTGGTCTCCTCGGCGGAGAGGCCGATGAGCGCCTCGTCGAGGCCCTCGAGCATGTTGCCCTCGCCGATCTGGTAGGAGACGCCCTCGACGGACTCGATCTCCTCGTCCTCGATGGTCGCGACCATGTCGACGGAGACGAAGTCACGGTCCTCGGCGGGACGGTCCACGCCCACCAGGGTGCCGAAACGCTCGCGCAGCTCGTCCAGGCGCACCTCGACGGCGTCCTCGTCGACCGAGGGCTCCTCGATCTCGACCTCGTAGGTCGAGAAATCGGGCAGCTCGATCTCGGGGCGCACGTCCTGCTCGACGGTGAAGAGGAGGTTCCCGTCCTCGGAGCCGTCCAGGCCCGGGACCTCGGTGATCTCGACCTCGGGGCGGCCGACGGGCTTGATCTCCGCCTCGGCCGCGGCCTGCTGGTAGAAGTCGGGCAGGGCGTCGTTGACGGCCTCCTGCATGATCGCGGGGCGGCCGAAGCGCTGCTCGACGAGCTTGGAGGGGACCTTGCCCTTGCGGAAGCCCGGGATCTGCACCTGATCGGCGATCTTCTTGGTGGCGGTCTCGACGGCAGGCTTGAGCTCGTCGAAGGGCACCTCGACGGTGAGCTTCACCCGGGTGGGGCTGAGCTTCTCGGACTCGGTCTTCACTGGTCAGGTCTCCCTGTAGATGGACAGTAGGTGGACGTTTCTGGTGACGCCCCGGAGCTCGCACGACGGCGACCCGGCGACGGAGTCGGGGTGACAGGATTTGAACCTGCGACTTCCCGCTCCCAAAGCGGGTGCTCTACCAAGCTGAGCTACACCCCGGAGGGCAACCTGGGGAATGTTACCCGTTCCGCCTGGGCCGCGCGCCGATCAGCCCGGGGCCCTGTGAGCAGATGCATGTCGCCTCCGCCACTGCGGATGTGCTCTCACGCCGCTGATCTGGTTCAATGGGACGGCAACGCGGGCGTAGCTCAATGGTAGAGCCTCAGTCTTCCAAACTGATTACGCGGGTTCGATTCCCGTCGCCCGCTCCACGGCTCGAGGCCGCGGCATCCACCGGATGTCGCGGCCTCGTCGCTTCCCTGCCGTTCACGGCGGGTGGGCCACCCTCCTATCCGAGGACTCCTTCGCGCAGGGCACGCAGCACCGCGCTGGTGCGATCCCGTGCGCCCAGCTTCTGCAGGATCATCGAGATGTGGTTCTTCACGGTGCCCTCTGCCAGGTGGAGGAGCTCGGCGATCTCCCGGGTGGTGTAGCCCTCGGCGAGCATGCGGAGCACGTCGATCTCCCGGTCGGTCAGCGCCCGAATCGGAGCAAGCCCCTCCTGAGCCGGCACCGGGTCGGAGCGGATCGCGCGCAGCAGCCCCTCGGTGATCGAGGGGGAGATCAGGGTGCCCCCGGATTCGAGGGTGCGCACCGCGCGGGCGAGCTGCTCGACGGTGACGTCCTTGAGCAGGTAGCCCCGGGCTCCGGCGCGCAGCGCCTGCAGCACGAGCTCGTCGTCATCGAAGGTGGTCAGCACGAGGACGGGCACCTGCGCGCCCTGTGCCTTGAGCTGTTCGAGCGCCCAGATGCCGTCGTGGCGCGGCATCCGCAGGTCCATCAGCACCACGTCCGCGGGGTGCCCGGCGATCGCCGTCAGCGCCGCTTTCCCGTCGGCCGCCTCCGCCACCACGTCGACTCCCGCCACCTGCAGCAGCGTGCGGATGCCCTCGCGGACGAGCGCCTGGTCATCGACCACGATCACGCGGGTCATGCCGCCGCCACCCGTCCGGTGACCACGAAGCCCGCGGTGCCGTCGACGGTGAGCTCCCCGCCGAGTGATTCGAACCTCTCGCGAAGTCCGCGCAGGCCGTTGCCGAGCTCGGGGAGGCGGGCACCGATCCCGTCATCCCGCGCCACGAGGGCGAACTGGTCACCCTCGCGGGAGACGTCGATGCTCAGCCGGCACGCCTCGGAATGGCGGATCGTGTTGGTCACCGCCTCCTGGGCCAGGCGGAGGAAGGCGACCTCGTGCTCTTCCTGCAGGTCCAGCCCGGGACCGACCGAGATGTCGACGGCGAGGCCGGGGATCCCCTCGACCATCTCCTCCAGGCTCCGGCGCAGATCGGAGGGACGCGCGCGCATCTCCCCCACCGTCGCGCGGACATCGCGCAGCAGCCCGCGCGCCACCTCGTCCGCGCGCTCGATGTGTCCCCTCGCCGTCTCATCGTCCAGGTGCCGCGCGGCCTCGAGGTTGAGGGTGAGCACGGTCAGCTGGTGTCCGATCAGGTCATGGAGCTCCCTGGAGATCCGCAGCCTCTCCGCGGTGCGGGTCGAATCCGCCAGCAGCACCCCCGCCGCCTTGAGCTCCACGTGCGCCTGTGCGAGCTCGGCGCGCATCCGCTTCTCCCGCAGCAGGGTGGCGGTGCTGAACACTGTGGCCAGCTGGATCAGCAGGTAGAACCCTCCCAGCATCAGCGACTCGAACCCGTCGGCGAACCAGAGCTGCGTGACCAGCAGGATGATCCCCGTGTTCAGCAGCACGATCACCATCGTGAACGGGAGCCTGACAGAGTAGACACTGATCGCGGCGGTGACCACCACCAGGATGTTGAGCAGCCCCATCCCGGGGACCGTGAGCACCAGGATCCAGGAGCTCATGACTGCGGCACCGAGCGCAGCGCGCCCGAGCCCGGACCGCTGCAGGACACCGACGGTGAGGACGCTCGCGAGGTGGACGGTGAGCAGCAGCACCCACAGCGCGAGCGGTATCAGCGGGTCGGCCAGACCCAGCAGCGCCGGCAGCGCCACCGCCACCGAGACCACCAGCATCGCCACCCCGGCCCAGACTTCGGTGCCCAGTCCTCGCATAGTCCAACCCTACGGTCCGTCTCTGCCCGGCACCCCTGCCGATCGTCATGGTCGGCGGTCCTCCCGGAGATGACGGAGGGCAGAGGCGCGGCGGGGCTCCGGTTCCATAGCGTCGGAGCATGACGACGCAGAGCTTCGAGTCCCCTGCGGTGCAGGTCGAGGACCTCGCCAAGAGATACCGAGATGTCCTCGCCGTCGACGCCGTCAGCCTGAGCGTCGGCGCTGGCGAGACACTGGGGATCCTCGGCGCGAACGGGGCTGGCAAGACCACGACGGTCGAGATGATCGCCGGGCTGCGCCGCCCCGATGGCGGGAGCGTGTCGGTGATGGGCATGGACCCGACCCGAGACCGGGCGCGGGTGCGGCAGGTCCTGGGCGTCCAGCTGCAGGAGGGCTACCTGCACGGCGCGCTGACGGTGAACGAGCTGCTGACGCTCTACCGGAGCTTCTATCCGGATCCGCGGCCCTATACCGAGCTCCTCGACCTGGTGGAGCTGACGAGCAAGGCCGACGAGCGCTTCGAGAAGCTCTCCGGAGGCCAGCGTCAGCGAGTGTCGGTCGCTCTGGCTCTGGCCGGGCGCCCCCGGGTGCTGATCCTCGACGAGCTCACCACCGGCCTCGATCCCGTGGCCCGGCGCCGCATGTGGCGCTCGATCGAGCAGCTGCAGTCCGAAGGCGTGACGATCCTCCTGGTCAGCCACGCGATGGATGAGGTCTCCCGACTGTGCGACCGGATCGTGCTGCTCGAGGGCGGACGCGTGCTGACCACCGGCACCCCTGCAGAGGTCGTCGCCGAGGCCGGGACCGCCACTCTCGAGGACGCCTTCGTCGCGCTCACCGGCCAGGAACTGCCCGAGATGGAGGTCTTCGAATGAGCACCGCAGCCCCGCAGCACGACGCTGCCGCCGAGCCTCTCCCCCGCCCGCACCGTCCGGGACTGCGCTCGCTGCTGATCATGGTGCGTGCCGAGGCCCGGATGGTGGTCCGTGACCCGGCCGGCCTGATCACTCCGCTGGGCCTCCCCCTGCTGATCCTGCTCACCAGCGCATCGTCGGCGAGCCGGGCGGTGCTCATCGAGGGCCGCACCGCGCTGGATCTGTTCGTGATGCCCCTGGTGATGGTGATGGTGCTGACGTTCATCGGGGTGCTGAACATGCCGAGCTTCCTGGCCTACTACCGCCGGTCCGGGATCCTCAGACGACTGGCCGTCACCCCGGCATCCCCGATGATGGTGCTGGTCGCGCAGGTGATCGTCTCGATCCTGCAGTCCGTGCTCGGGATCGGTCTCGCTCTCGCGGTCGCGGCGATCGTCTTCGAGGTCAAACCTCCGCTGCATCTGGGTGCCGCCGTGGGCGTGCTGGTGCTGTGCGCGGCCGCGATGTACTCGGCGGGGATGATCGTCGCTGCGATCGCCCCCACTCCCAGCGCCGCGGTCGCGATCGGTCTGGTCGGCTTCCTCGGCCTGGGCGCGCTGGGCGGGATGTTCGGCGGCCGCGATGCGCTCCCCGACCCCGTCGCGGAGATCGGTGCGCACCTGCCGTTCGGCGCGGGAGTGGATGCGCTCTCCGCCGCCTGGGCCGGCCAGAGCGTCGACGCCGGCTCGCTGCTGTCCCTCGTGCTCACCCTGGTGCTCGGTCTGGTGATCGCCCTGGCGCTGTTCCGATGGGAGTGAGCGGCAGCTTCTGAGGAGTGCGAGGTCCCCTGCGGTGAGGGCTCCGCACCACCCTGTCCTGATCCCGCTGGCGCCGCAGGCCGCACAGGGGTTCACTGGGGGCATGGAGACGCTCACCGAGGATCAGCGCTACGCGGCGATCTGCGCACGCGATGCGCGCTTCGACGGGGTCTTCTTCACCTGCGTGCGCTCCACCGGGATCTTCTGCCTGCCCTCCTGCCCGTCTCGCACACCCCGCCGCGACCGTGTGGAGTTCGCTCCGAGCGCGGCCTCTGCCGTCGAGCGCGGCTACCGGGCGTGCAAGCGGTGCGGTCCGCTGGCCCCGCCCGGTGCCTCCCCCTCCGAGGCGGCCGGGTCGCTCAGCGACCGCGCGCTCGAGCTGATCACGGCCGGCGCGCTGGACCCTGGGCCCGACGGCGCCGTGCACGTGGCGGATCTGGCCGCCCGGCTGCACGTCACCGAGCGCACCCTCCACCGGGCGCTCGTGGAGGCCACCGGCTCGGGCGCCGTCGCCCATGCCCGACTGGCCCGTGCCCGGCGCGCCCATGACCTGCTGACCAGCACCTCCTGGCCGCTCGCGCAGATCTCGGCGGCCTCCGGGTTCGGCAGCGAGCGGCAGCTGCACGAGACGGTGACCCGCATCTACGGCCGCCGGCCCTCGGCCATCCGGGACAGCACCCCTGCCGCGCCGCGCGCGTCGCGCTCCGCGTCGGCCGAGGTCGCGCTGGTGGAGGCCGCGCTCGCCGTACGACGCCCCTTCCACGGGCAGGGTCTCGCCCGCTGGTTCGCGGCGCGCGCGATCCCGGGTGTCGAGCATGTCGTGGGTCTGCGCTGGAAGCGCGCGGTGCCGCTCCCCCACGGCCCCGCAGTGCTCGAGGTCGATCTGGGTGTCCCCCGCGGACCGCTGCCCCTGAGGGCCCGTCTCTCGGACCCTCGGGACATGGCCGCGGCGGTGAGCCTGGCCCGGCGGATGCTGGACCTCGAGGCCGATCCGGTCGGGATCGATGCGGGGCTCCGCTCCGCCCTGCCCGTCCTCGCCCCGCTGCTCGAGTCACGTCCGGGCGTGCGCCTGCCGGGGACCCCGAGCCTTGCCGAGGCGCTGCTGTGGGCGGTGGTGGGTCAGCAGATCACCACCGACCGTGCCCGTGCGCTGCTGACCGAGGCCACGGATCTGCTCGGGACCGCGCTGCCGGAGGCGATGCGGGACGAGCACGTCCACCGTCTCGCCGCCGCCCCCGCGCTCGCCGCGGCACGCGCCGAGGAGTGGTTCCGCGGCCCCGGTGCCCGCCGCCGGGCCCTGACGGATCTGCTGGCCGCCCCGCCGGATCCGCATCTGCCCCTGCCCGAGCTGCGCGAGGAGCTGCTGGCCCGGCGCGGGATCGGCCCGTGGACCGCCGACTACGCGCTGCTGCGCGGGGCACGCGCGATCGATGCGGCACCGGCGCGGGACGTGGCGCTGCTGGCCGCCGCCCGCGACCTCGGGCTCGCCGAGGACTTCCCGGAGCTGCAGACGGCGCTCGCGGTCGCCTCGCCTTGGCGCAGCTACGCGGTGATGCACCTGTGGCACCACCGCGACACCCTGCCCGCAGACCGCCGCACCCTCCGGAAGGACCGCTCATGACCACCGCTCCCCGCCCCAGCGCCCCCGTGCACCGCGAGATCGACACGCGCCTCGGCCGCTACGTGCTCGCCGCCGACGGAGAGGACCTGGTCGGTCTCTGGCGGGAGGGCCAGCTGCGCTTCCCCTCCGCCGAGCGGAGGGGCGGCCCCGCCGAGGGACCGCATGCCCTCCTCGACCGGGCCGAGCAGCAGCTGCACGAGTACCTCGCCGGCGAGCGCGAGGAGTTCACGCTGCCTCTGGCCCCCGCGGGCACCGACTTCCAGCGCGCCGTGTGGGCGCAGCTCCAGCAGATCCCGCGCGGCACCACCGTCACCTACGGCGCGATCGCGCACGCGCTCGGGCGGCCGCGCGCCGCGCAGGCAGTCGGCGCCGCCGTCGGCTCGAACCCGCTGTCGATCGTCATCCCCTGTCACCGGGTGGTGGGCAGCAGCGGGGCGATGACCGGGTACGCGGGCGGCATCGAGACGAAACAGGCACTGCTGCTCCTCGAGGGCGCCGTGCTCGCGTGACACCATGGTGGGATGACCGTGCCCGCTGCCGCCGATCCCTCCCGCCCGCCGTACCGCTTCCCCGTTGCCGCACGCTACGCGGGGATGGAGTCCTCTCCGCTGAAGGACATCTTCGCCCTCGCCGCGCGTGAGGACGTCGTCTCCTTCGCGGGCGGGATCCCGGACCCGTCGCTGTTCGCCCTCGAGGACGTCGAGGACTGCTACGACTGGGTGCTCGAGCATCAGGGCCATCGCGCTCTGCAGTACGGGGTCAGCGAGGGTGAGGTCGAGCTGCGGGAGCAGGCCGCCCGGCGTCTCTCCCGCGATCTGCCCACCGACGCCTCGCAGATCCGCGTCACCTCCGGCTCCCAGGAGGGTCTGTTCGTGGTGGCCCAGGCGCTGCTCGAGCCCGGTGACGTGGTGCTGGTCGAGTCCCCCACCTATCTCGCGGCGGTGCAGGCCTTCTCCGTGCACGGCGCCCGCATGATCGGGGTCGAGACCGATGACGACGGGGTGGTGCCGGAGGCTCTCGCCGAGGCGATCCGCACCCATCACCCGCGGATGGTGTACCTGATCCCGAGCTTCCAGAACCCCACCGGGCGCACCATGCCCGTCGCGCGCCGTCAGGCGGTGGCCGAGGTGCTCCTGCGCACCGATGTCCCGCTGATCGAGGATGACCCCTACGGTGCGCTGAGCTTCACCGGCAGCACCTGGGCGCCGATCGCCTCCCTGCCCGGGATGAGCGAGCGCACGATCCTGCTGAACTCGATGAGCAAGCTGATGGCGCCCGGGGTGCGCATCGGCTGGATGCGCGCGGAGGGCGAGGTCCTCAACACCCTCGCCGTCACCAAGGCCGCGATCTCCATGCAGTCCTCCGTGGTCGACCAGCTGATGGTCGCCCGGTACCTGGCGACCGCTGATCTGGACGCGCACGTGGCACAGGTCAGCGCCGTCTACCGCGAGCGGCGCGACGCGATGGCTCGGGCCATCGCCCCGGTCCTGCCCGAGGGTGCGCACGTCACCCATCCGGACGGCGGGATGTTCCTGTGGGCGGCGCTCGGCGAGGGCTATGACGCGCAGGACATGCTCGCCGACTCGGTCGAGGCCGGGGTCGCGTACCTGCCGGGGTGGTCCTTCTTCGCCGACGATCCGGACCGTTCGACGATGCGACTGAGCTTCGTCACCCATTCCCCTGCCGTGATCGAGGACGCGATCGGACGCCTCGGTGAGGTGATCGCCCGCCACGGCGGGCGCTGATCAGACCTCGCCTGCCGCGGGGCGCTGCCAGCTCAGCGTGACCCGGAATCCCTCGCGCCTCCTGATCACCGCTCCGGGCAGGATCGCCTCCGCTCGGGAGCGCAGCTCGCCGAGCGTGATGCCGGCCTCCCGCACGGGCATCTGCGCCTGCGCGGCGCGGGCCCGGGTCTCCTCGCGCACCGGCCGCGGATGCTTGACCAGCCCGATCAGCGGGTTGGTCAGTGCATTGGCGATGTCCCACAGGTGGTCGCCAGGGCTGCCAGCTCTCACCAGGGCGACCACGAGCAGGCGGCCACCCGGGCGCAGCAGGCCTCGTGCCTGGCCGAGAGCCTGCTCGACGTCCTGGTGATGGAGCGAGGCGACCATGGTCACCGCGTCGTAGGCGCCGCTCACGCCGGGCAGCGCGGCGTGGTCGGCGAGTGTGCGACGGTGCACCTGCGCTCCGGGGATGGCGCACACTGCAGCCGCGGCGGCGCGCGCCATACCCGGATCGGGGTGGATCCCCTCGGCCCGCTCCGCTCGTGCGGCCAGGCGGGCGAGCAGCGTGCCACGGCCGCATCCCACGTCCAGCACCCGATCCAACCGGGTCGGCAGTGCGCGCAGGATCCAGCGATGGAAGTGGGCGTTGTGGTCCCAGGGATGCCGGGCATTGGCACGGGCGAGCCCGCGCCCGGCAGCGCGGATCAGCGGGTTCGGGGCGGTGCGGAGGTTCCAGGTCCCGTCCATCCGCTCATCCTCGCAGGGCCCGCAGGCGTGCGTGGGTCATCAGCACCATCGCGCCGAGGAGCAGCGCGGCGCCCAGCAGCATCGCGCCCGCTCCGTGAGCGCCCAGGAGCGCGAGCACGGCTCCGGCGAGCAGCGCGAGCAGCACGGCGTCGGCCTGCCAGGCCACCACCGAGATCACCGAGAGGTCGCCCTGCGCGGTGGGCATCGGGGTCATCAGGGACAGCGGCATCGGCCCTTTCGCCGCGTCCCGGGCCCGCCCCGCGATGAGCACCAGCGACAGCAGCACGGGCAGCGCGAGCGCCGCGAGTTCGAGCGCGGCTCCGGCGATCAGGAGCCCGGTCCCACCGCCGAGCGCGGCGAGCACGGCCAGCAGCACCGTCGGTGCCGGGGAGTGCAGAAGCACCTGCATCGCGGCGCTCTGCCCCAGCAGTGGCGGCGCGCCGAGGGTGTGGATGCCATGGCGGATGCCGTCCACGACCGCGCTGCTCGCGGCCCACAGCACGGCGCCGCCCAGCAGCACCGACCCCCAGGCGAGCGGCCCGCCCAGCACTGTGGAGACAGACAGCAGGGCGGCGCCGACGAGACCGGCGAGCACACCGGCGGCGAGCCGCTCGGGGCTGCGCAGCCAGGTCACCGCGTCCCGTCGGGCATAGAGCAGCACGAGCGGGCGCGGACCGATCGCGGGCAGGCGCCGACCGCCCGAGGGCGGGGGTCGGAACCTCCCCGACGCGCCCGCCAGGTCGCCGCTGGTCGCGAGGGTGGAGGCGGACTCCCAACGCGCCGCCTGCTCCCGCAGGACACGGCCTCGCAGGCGGTCCAGCAGCAGCATGCCCGCCGCCGTGGCGGCCGCGCCCGAGATCCCGAGCACGAGCGTCCAGGGCAGCGGGGAGGCGGGCGCCGCGGGATGCACGGCGCCGAGGCCGACGCCGACGGGGAGGGCAGCGGTGATCACCGCGGCGCCCAGCAGCAGCGCCGAGCACAGCAGCCGCGCACCCATCCGGTCCAGCAGCTGCCCGGCCAGCCACGCCGCTGCGAGCAGCAATCCGGTCCCCGCCGCGGCCAGGACGAACAGCACCACCCCGGCAGGATCGGCGTGTCCGGCGGCGCTCAGGGTGGTCCCGGCGAGAGCGGCGAGCACCGCCAGGGCGGTCACGGGCAGCAGCAGTGCACGGGCGAAGGGGCGACGCAGCACCGCTCGTCGGCGCAAGCCGCTCGAGGCGAGGGTGTCGATGAAGAACGGTGCCATCAGCGCTGGTCCCCGCACCGCACCGGCCTGGAGGGCGATCGCGGCGGCGGCGAAGGAGGCTGCGGTGAGGGCCCGGGGGGCGTGGGCGGAGGTGAGCGCGGGCAGCACATCGGGCCGGGCCAGCAGCTGGCCGGCGCTGAGCAGCCCCGGGATGCCGAGCACGAGCAGGGTCATCGCCGCCAGGTAGAGGAGGTAGAGCAGGTCCGTGCGGCTGCGCGCGGTGGTGCGGGTCGCCCAGACCTCCCGGACCGCGGTGAGGTCGTTCATGCCACCGGCTCGAGGGCGAGCTCGGCGGCGGCGAGCTCCTCGCGCAGCCGTGGGCTGTGGGTCGCCAGCACCACCGCGGTGCCCGTCTCGGCTCGGCGGCGGATCGCGGCGCCCACCAGACCCAGACGGTGCGGATCGAGCCGCTGCTCGGGCTCGTCCAGCAGGAGCACCCGGGCAGGCCGGGCGAAGGTCAGCGCGAGGGAGACCAGCTGGGTCTGCCCGCTCGAGAGCTCGTGCGGGAAGCGGGCGCCGAGCTGCGTGATCGCGAGCTCCTCGAGCAGCTCCTCGGCCTGTTCCGCGGCGCTCGTCGCCGGGCTCCCCCAGGTCGCGGCGATGAAGCGCAGGTGCTCGGCGACGGTGAGATCACGTGCCGTCTGCGGCGGGCCGATCAGGGCGGCGAGCGCGGCGCGGAAGCCGCGGTCGCGGTCGTCGGGGGTCCGGCCGGCCACGCGGACCGTCCCTGCGGTCGGCTCGATCAGCCCCGCGAGCACTCTCAGCAGCGTGGTCTTGCCCGCCCCGTTGGCTCCGGTGAGCGCCAGGATCTCGCCTGCGTCCACGGCGCCCGTGGCCTCGAGCAGGAGGACGTTCTCGTCCCGCACCACGCCGACGTCCTCGAAATGGACGAGCTCGCGCTGGTCGGGGCCGGGTGCGGGGAGGTGCGCCATGGGTCCATCGAACCGCATCGGAGCCGGTCCCGGCCTCCGACTTCGGTCTGCACCTGGATCGTCGCCGCTCTGCGGTCGCCGCGGCGACGGATCCTGTGGCGGAAATGCCGACGGGCTCTGTGACGGATTAGGAGACGTCACGCTCTGGATAAGTTGTCAGATCCGTGAGAGACTGAAGGGGCGCCGTCGTAGGTGCCGCCACCCTGTTCCTGCAGGTCGAGCGGCACTCGAGCCACTCCGACACCACCGTGTTCCGGGCCCATGTCCGGCCTGTCACGATGCCGGAGGAGGCCGCCTCGACCCCTCCAGGGCCGCGGTACCGCCGGTGCGCAGGCCCACAGAGGAGGAACCCCTTGTCCGCAGCCGCAGCGTCTGACATCACCATCGCTTCGAAGGTCGGAGAGGTGCTCACGCACCCCGTCCACGGACCGGTCCGCATCGTCTCGAGGTCCACCCGCACGGTCCGGGGCGAGGATCGCGAGTACGTCAACCTGGTGGTGATCGACGACGAGATGAACATCTCCGTGCCGGCCGACGGCAAGGATGTCATCGGGCTGCGCCCGCTGCTGGTGGAGAAGGAGATCTCGGCGCTGATCGCCCAGCTCGCCGAGCCCATCGCCCCGCCCGAGAAGAAGGCCTCCTGGGCCCACCGCATCAAGTCCCTGCAGATGCAGCTGCAGACCGGCCGCCTGAGCGACCGCGTCGAGGTCATCCGCAACATCGTGCGCGACTCCGGCGGCGTGCCCTCGAGCCTGGCCGAGCGCAACCTGCTCAAGCAGGCCATCGATCCGCTGGCCTCCGAGATCGCGATCGCCCGGTCGATCCCGCGCGAGGATGCTCAGCTCCTGCTCCAGAACACCGCCGAGGGCGCCCTCGAGGCCGCCGCCGCCTGACCGGCACGGCCGGCCCGACGGGCCCACTCGGCCTCGCGACCCGCTGCCCCGCCTCACCTCCTCCGGGTGCTCCCGGAGGGCGTGACGCGGGGCAGTATTCGTGCCAGCCATAGCCCGCCGCCCACGCAGAGGGCGCCGGTGGCCGCTCCGGCCACCGCGACCGGGGCGAACAGCGTGATGCCGGTGACGATCAGCGGTGCCGTGAGCCGCCCCGCGCCCAGCATGGTGTTCCACCAGGCGAGGTAGGTGGTGCGGCCGTGCACCGGGGACACGTCGATCCCCAGGGTCATCACGATCCCGGAGCCGAGCCCGTTGCCGAGCCCGATCAGCAGGCTCGGCACCAGCAGCGCCACCAGGGCGAGGCCCTGCCCCCTGCCGTCGAGCGTCGTGCCCAGCACTGCCAGCAGCAGGAAGCCCACGCCCATCAGCAGTGCGCAGGGCACGGCGACCGCCGCCCGCCCCCAGCGGTCCATGAGGGTGCCGGCGGGCAGCACCAGCAGGATCTCGAGCGCCGCGCTCACCCCGAACACGATCGAGATCCAGGTGGGGTCCAGTCCCAGCGCGTCCCCCAGCAGCGGGACGATCACCGGCCGGTTCACGCGCGCCATCATCACCGGGGAGATGCCGACCCCCACGGCGACCATGCGCCGCAGCACGGCGCGGTCCAGCCGGATCCGTGCCGCGGTGCGCACCCGCCGCTCCCCGCGCGGCGCGGCGGGGGCCGGTCCCGCCTCCCCCGGCGGGAGGAACAGGGCGATCATCACGGTGCCGGCGGCGGCGCTCACGGCGAACAGCCCGAACACCCAGGCCATCGATCCCAGGGCGATCACCATCGCGCCGAGCAGCGGCCCGAGCACCTCGCCGATCCGGATCACCCCGCCGAACAGGGTCATGCCCCGTGCTCGCATCGAGGGCGGCAGGGCGGTGCCGAGATAGGACTGCCGGCCCAGCTGCCACACCTGGATGCTCGCCGCCATCACCAGCAGCAGGCCGATCAGCATCAGGCGGTGCGTGCGGTCCCCGTCGCCGCCCACCGCGGGACCGATCAGGATCCAGGCCGCGAGGTTCGAGACCACCAGCAGCACCCCGGTGATCACCAGGGCGCTGCGGGCGCCGATGCGGGAGATCAGCCGACCGGCGGGGATGGGGCCCAGGAACGAGGCGAGGCCGAAGATCACCGACAGCGCGGCGGCGTGCGGGATGGAGAACCCGAGGTCCCTCGCCAGCAGCGGCACCACCGGCATCAGCGCCGCCAGCCCGATGAACTCCAGCAGGGTGGGGGCGTAGACCGAGGGGGTCAGCGAGCGCAGCACCTGGGCCGGGGTGCGCGGATCCCTCGAGGGGGAGCTCTGCGCAGGGGTGGTCACCGCCTGAGTCTGTCACCGGATAGTGAGCCGGGGCAAAGACATCCGGTCGGCGGACGGCACGGCCCTCCGGCGCCCGTCGGCCCGGCGGCACCCACCGCACCGCCGTTGCCGGTCGGGCCGTCCGCGCCGGGTCAGGGGGCCAGGTGCATGCGGGCGGTCTCCGCCTCGCCACGACGTGCGGTCGCCTCGTCCACGCCGGCGGCGATCGCCTCCGCCGCCCAGCGCACCGACCAGGCGCGCAGGAACGCGGCGGCCTCCTCCCCGCGCCGCCACCGCGGGGTGGGGACGGGCACTGCGGCCAGGCAGCTGGAGCGCCAGCCGTCGGTGTGCGCGGCCAGGGCGAGCAGCGCCACCTCCCAGTCGAGGGCGAGGGCGCCGGGACCGGTGCGTTCGAACTCCTCCGCATCGACCAGGGCTGTGTGGCGCAGGCGCAGCTGCGTGGTGCCGTCGTCCTCGGGATCGAGCTGGATCAGCAGGGGGTCCTCCCCCGTACCGCGGTCCCAGGCCAGGGACAGCCGGTGGGGGCTCTCGATCTCGAGCACCCTGCCCCGTGCACCGCCGGGCACCTCGAAGCTCCCGCCCTCCCGTAGCTCGCCGGTGACCGTCCCGAACCATCGGGGCAGCTCCGCCGGCGCGGTGAGCAGGGGCCACAGCTGCGCAGGAGCGCAGTCGACATGGGTGGTCAGGGTGAGGGTCGCGCGCACCTGGCGGTGCCCGTCGGACGAGGTGTGCTCGTGGATCTCGAGCGCCCGTCGAACCGCGTCGACCGCGGAGGGCGACTCCGTGACAGTCATCTTCTCCTCAGAAGTGTCTCAGCCGCTCCGCACCGGCGCCGGAGCGCGGATGCGGACCCTCGCAGGGTAGCCCACGGCCACGTCTCGTGCCACGGGGCGGGACGGTGCGTCCTCGCACCCGCTCCGTCCGTCGAGCACTGCCCGTAGCATGGCCGACGTGAACGCTGCGAGCACTTTCCGACCGGCCGATTTCACGGCACATCTCTTCGATCTCGACGGGGTCATCACCCCCACTGCCGAGGTGCACATGCGCGCCTGGGCAGAGATGTTCAGTCAGTTCCTCACCTCCCGCGACATCACCGAGCCGTACACCGATGCGGACTACTTCGCCCACGTCGACGGGCGCCCCCGCTACGACGGAGTGCGCGCCTTCCTCGCTTCGCGCGGCATCACCCTGGCCGAGGGCGAGGACTCGGACCCCGGGCAGCAGCCTCCCGGCGCCGAGACCGTGCGCGGGCTCGGCAACCGCAAGAACGACCTGGTGCTCTCCCTGCTGCGCTCCGAGGGCGTGGCCCCCTACCCCGGCACGGTGGCCTATCTCGATGCGCTCCCGCCGGGGGCGCGCCTGGCGATCGTCTCCTCCTCCCGCAACGCCGAGGAGGTGCTGCGCGGGGCCGGCCTGTTCGAGCGCTTCGAGCATATCGTCGACGGGAACGTCGCGGCCCGTGAGGGCCTGCCCGGCAAGCCCGCCCCCGACACCTATCTCCACGGCGCCCGCCTGCTCGGCGTGGACCCCGCGCGGACGGTGGTCTACGAGGACGCCGTCTCCGGTGTGCGCTCCGGCGCCGCCGGGAGCTTCGGAGCCGTGATCGGGGTGGACCGCGGCGCAGGAGCCGCCGAGCTGGCGGCCGCCGGCGCCACCCATGTCGTCGCCGACCTCGAGGAGATCTCATGACCCGCCTGCGCTCGGTCCCCGCCGATCCCGTCGACCGCTCCCACCTGCCGCTGGACGAGTGGCGCCTGGTCGAGACCCGCCCGCACCCGGACCTCGGCCTGACCGAGACGCTGTTCGCGACGTCCAACGGCTACCTCGGGATGCGCGCGACCCCCGAGGAGGGCCGGGACGCGGCCTCGCACGGCACCTTCCTCAACGGCTTCCACGAAACCTGGCAGATCAACCACGCCGAATCCGCCTTCGGCTTCGCACGCACCGGCCAGACCATGATCTCGGTGCCCGACTCCTCCGTGCTCAAGCTCTACGTGGACGATGAGCCGCTGCTGCTGTCCATCGCCGATCTCGAGGAGTACGAGCGCTGGATCGACTTCCGCGAGGGGGTGCTGCGCCGTGAGCTGATCTGGCGCACACCGGCCGGCAAGCGCGTGAAGGTCACCAGCTCGCGCATGGTCTCCTTCCCGCAGCGCCACCTCGCGCTGATGACGCTGAGCGTCGAGATGCTCGACGGCTCCGCTCCGATCGCCGTCTCCTCGCAGATCATCAACCGCGAGGACTTCCGCGATGACTACGGCAAGGGCGTCTCCGGCGGGCCCGTCACCGACAAGGACGATCCGCGCCGCACCACCGACTTCACCCATCGCGTGCTCGAGCCGCTGCAGGACTGGCACAGCGAGCGCCGCATGCTGCTGGGCTACCGGGTCGCCAACTCGGGGATGACCCTGGCCGTGGGCGCGGACCATTCGGTGGAGTCCGAGGCCGAGGTGGAGCAGCTGGTGGACACCAGCGAGGACCAGGGCCGCCAGGTGGTGCGCGCCCACCTCGAGCAGGGCCAGTCGCTGACGGTGCGCAAGGCCGTCTCCTACCACTCCTCGCGCTCGGTCCCCCATCGTGAGCTGTTCGATCGCTGCCGTCGCACCCTGGACCGGGTGCGCGACGGCGGCTTCGAGGCGCAGTACGACGCGCAGCGCGAGTACCTCGAGGACTTCTGGGCCAGCTCGGACGTCCAGCTGCCGGGGCAGCCCGCCGCGCAGCAGGCCACCCGCTGGTGCCTGTTCCAGCTCGCGCAGGCCGCGGCCCGCTCCGATCAGTGGGGCATCCCCGCCAAGGGCGTCACCGGCTCCGGGTACGAGGGGCACTACTTCTGGGACAGCGAGATCTACGTGGTCCCGTTCCTGACCTTCACCCAGCCGCGCTGGGCACGCAACGCGCTGCGCTTCCGCACCGCGATGCTGCCCAAGGCGAGGGAGCGGGCGCGCGAGCTGAACCAGCGCGGAGCCCTGTTCCCCTGGCGCACCATCAACGGCGACGAGGCCTCGGCCTACTACGCCGCCGGCACCGCGCAGTACCACATCGATGCCGACGTCGCCTATGCCTTCGCCCAGTACGTCGACGTCACCGGTGATCTCGACTTCCAGCACCGGGACGGGGTCCAGGTGCTCGTGGAGACCGCCCGGTTGTGGGCCGATCTGGGGTTCTGGCGGATGACCGCCGATGGCAGCGCGAGCTTCCACATCAACGGCGTGACCGGGCCCGACGAGTACACCACCGTGGTCAACAACAACATGTTCACCAACGTGATGGCCCGCTACAACCTGCGCCGTGCCGCGCAGGCGGTGCGCGAGCTGCGCGAGGCGGACGAGACCGCGTACCAGGCGATGCTCACCGAGCTCGACCTCGACGAGCTCGAGCTCGAGCAGTGGGAGGCCTGCGCGGACGGCATGCAGGTCGCGAAGGACGAGTCGCTGGGGATCCATCTCCAGGAGGACCGCTTCCTCGAGCGCGAGGTCTGGGACCTCTCGAGCACCCCGCCCGAGGCCTTCCCGCTGCTGCTGAACTTCCACCCGCTGGTGATCTACCGCTTCCAGGTGCTCAAGCAGGCGGACGTTGTGCTCGCGCTGTTCCTGCGCGGCAGCGAGTTCACCGCCGAGGAGAAGCGGGCCGACTTCGAGTACTACGACCCGATCACCACCGGGGACTCCTCCCTCTCGGCCGTGGTGCAGTCGATCATGGCCGCGGAGGTCGGCCACCAGAAGGCGGCGCTGGACTACTTCCGCGCCGGGCTGTTCGTGGATCTGGGCAACCTCCACCACAACACCGCCGACGGCGTGCACATCGCCTCCGCGGGCGGGGTGTGGAACGCGCTGGTGCACGGCTTCGGCGGCATGCGCCACGACGCCGGGCGGCTCTCCTTCGATCCGCGCCTGCCCGAGGACTGGCCCGAGCTGTCCTTCCCGCTGACCGTGCGCGGCTCCCGCTTCCGGGTGCGCCTGGTGCGCGAGGAGATCTCCTTCACCCTGGAGACGGGCGAGGAGGTCGAGATCACGGTGCGCGGCCAGAAGGTCACCGTGGGGCGCGAGGGCGTGACGGTGCCGCTCGCCGATCAGGGACCGCTGCTGGACGATTCCGTGCTGGCCAGGCCCGTCGGTCTCGGGGATGCGCGGGCCGACGGCTCGATCATGACCGCGCAGGCGCCGCGGGATCCCGACGATCCGTGGGAGTTCCCTGTCGCGAGCGATCCGGACGACATCATCGAGGAGAGCTGAGGGGCGCGGCGCCGTGCGGGACCCGGGGCCGCCTGGTGGAATAGGCTCCACCCGCGCCCGCCCCGGGCGCCCCGCCCCTGAGACCGGAGCCGCTGCAAGGTGACCGCACCACGCCCTCGTCGGACGAAGCCGGTGGTCGAGCTGACCCGACCCCGGCTGAGCGTCCTGCATGTCCTGAACCGGGTGCGGATGCGGATGCTGGACATCCAGGTCTGGGATGTGGCGGGAACGATGACCTTCTACCTGCTGCTGTCGCTGTTCCCCGGCGCGGTCGCCGTGGTCTCGCTGATGTCGCTGGTGGGGATCGAGGCGGAGACCCTCACCGCCCTGTCCGGGCTGATCACCGAGATCTTCCCGACGCTCGATCCGCGCCCCTACCTCGGCGCGATCCAGGCGGTCTCCTCGACCAGCGGCGGCCTGCTGGGGCTGCTGCTGGGCACGGCGGGCTCGCTGCTGTCCGCCTCGAACGGGGTGGCGGCCTTCCACCGGGCGCTGCACCGCGTCTACGACACGCGGGAGGGTCGACCCTTCCTGTGGTTCCGCACCATCGTGTTCGGCGAGACGGTGCTGATCACCTCGGTGGTGCTGCTGGCGATCGGGATGATCATCATCGGCGGCGAGGCCTCCCAGCGGGTGGGCGAGCTGGTGGGCATCCCCCGCATCGCCTTCGCCGCCTGGAACTTCGTGAAGTGGCCGATCCTGCTGGTCATCCTGATCATCGGGGTGTCCCTGGCCTACTACCTGTTCCCGAACGTGCGCCTGCCGCGCTACCGGCTGATGACTCTCGGCTCGACCCTCAGCGTGCTGGTGCTGTTCGGTACCGCGCTGCTGGCGGGGCGGCTGATGGCCTACGCCACCCGCTTCGCGGAGATCCTCACCGCCCTCAACGGCCTGATCGCGATCCTGCTGCTGATGTGGATCGCGAACATCGTGGTGGTCTCCGGCGCGGCGCTGGACGCCGAGTTCCTGCGCGCCCGCCAGATCGCGAGCGGCCTGGACGCCTGGCACCACATCGAGCTCGCGCCCCATGCCACCCATACCCTGGACTTCCTGGCCGCCGACGCGACCGAGGCCGAGAAGGTGGGTCGTCTGGTCGCCGAGGCCGCCCGCAGCGGGGAGCCTCTGCACCAGCCGCGCAGCCCGTGGATCGTCGACGCCCGCAATCCGCTGGCCGTGAACCCGCCCTCGTTCGACCGCCTCGTCAGCACCCCGACCCCGCCCTCCGAGGGCGAGCCCGCCGATCCACCGAGCACAGGAGACAGCTCCGCATGACCGTCCGTCCGATCACCATCGTGGGCCACCGCGCCCTCTCGCAGCGCACCCGGCGGGTCCGGGAGGTGACCGAGGAGCTGCGCACCCTGGTGGCCGACATGTTCGAGACCAACGATGCGGCCGACGGCGCCGGTCTCGCCGCCCCGCAGGTGGGCTCGCGCTGGCGGCTGTTCATCTACTCCTGCCCGGACGCCGAGGGCGTCCTGCGGCGCGGCGTGGTGATCAACCCCGTGCTCGAGCGCTTCGGAGGGATCGAGCTGGACGAGGAGACCATCGAGGGCTGCCTCTCCGTGCCCGGTGAGGGCTACCCCACCGCCCGCCATCGGGGCGCTCGCGTCACCGGCACCGACCTGGACGGCCACGAGGTGGTGGTCGAGGACGAGGGCGGGGTGCTCGCCCGCGCCCTGCAGCACGAGGTCGACCACCTCGACGGCTCCCTCTACCTCGATCGGCTCACCCCGGCCCGTCGCCGTGAGGCGCTGGACGCGGTGCGCGAGCGCGGCTGGCGCGCGGGAGGGATCCTCACCTGGGATCCGCGCGAGCTCGACGCGGCCGACGTCTGAGCGACCCAGCGCGCTGCGGGCGGCATGCGCACCGTCGGCGCGCCGTCGCAGCGGTCACACCCGCTGCGCCGAGCTCGGTCCGCCCAGGAACGGATCGCTATCCTGGAGCCATGGAACCCCCGTGCCTCTCCCGTCGTCGTGCCCTGCTCCTGCCTGCCGCCGCGGCCGGCGCCGGAGGACTTGCGGCCTGCGCGCCCGAGGACGAGGGCTTCGGCACCGCCGCGCCGGTGCGCGCGGAGGACGGCGGGATCTCGCTCGAGGATGTGCCCGAGAACGCCAGCACCCTGGTGAACTTCGGCGGTCAGCAGCCGTTCGTGCTGCTGGTGCGCGGCGAGGGCGAGGACCTCACCGGCTACTCCGGCTACTGCACCCACAACGGCTGCGCGCTGCGCCAGGAGGAGACCGAGCTGGACTGCCCCTGCCACGGCTCGCGCTTCGACGCCGCCACCGGCGAGGTCCTGGTGGGACCGGCCACCACGCATCTGCCGGAGGTCCCCGTGGTGATCGCCGACGGCATGGTCCGCCGTGAGGGATGAGCCCTCGGTGCCCGAGCAGGAGAGGGCCCACCGTGACGTGGTGTCCTTCGTGCGGCGCGGGGAGCGCCTGACCCAGGGCCGCCAGAACGCCTGGGACCGCCTCTCCTCCTTCTACGTGATCGATCCGCCGCGCGGCGAGCGGGACACCCTGCCGGCCGAGGGCGTGCGCCTGGACCCGGCCGAGGAGTTCGGTCGCCGGGCGCCGCTCGTGGTCGAGGTGGGCAGCGGCACCGGGGACAACATCGTCGCCGCCGCGCTCGCCCATCCCGAGCGCGATCATCTGGGGGTCGAGGTGTACCTGCCCGGGCTCGCGCAGACCCTCAGCCGCGCCGAGCGCTCCGGCAGTCCGCAGAACCTGCGCATGATGCCCCTGGACGCCCAGCGCGCCCTGCCCGCGATGCTGCCCGAGGGGTCGATCGACGAGCTGTGGGTCTACTTCGCCGATCCGTGGCCGAAGCAGCGCCACCACAAGCGCCGCCTGATCAATCCGCCGTTCCTGGACGCGGTGCTGCCGCTGCTGGCCGAGGGCGCCGCGTTCCGCCTGGCCACCGACTGGGCGCAGTACGCGCACCACATGCGCCAGCAGCTCGACCAGCGTCCCGAGCTGGCCCTGATGCACCCCGACGGCCCGGCCCCCGAGGGCACCTCCTCGGACCCGATCCCGCCCAACATGCCGAGCACCGGCTGGGCCCCGCGATTCGAGGGTCGTGTGAAGACCGGGTTCGAGAGCAAGGGACGCGCCGCCGGGCGCTTAATATGGGATCTCGCGTACACCCGGGTGCCCAGGCCCCCGGCACCGGACCGCGCCTCGAGCCCCGAGGCGCAGCAGGAAGCGTGACCGCCGCGGCGGCACCGCCTGGAAGGGGACCTGAATGACACACCGCTCCGACGTCGATCTGCCCGGCGACTGGGAGGGCGAGGACGACCACCGCCGCGATGACCGTCGCCGGGGCCGTCGCGCAGCGCTGATCGCCCTCGGGATGGTCGCCGTTCTGGTGCTCGGGGTGGGCCTGGTGGTGGGCAACTACCTCAACGGCCTGCGCAACTCCTACGAGAAGCGCACCGTCGTGCAGATCACCCGCGGCGCCTCCGACGGCGAGCGTCCCGAGGCTGTCGAGGGCACGGGACGGAACTTCCTGCTGCTGGGCTCGGACAGGCGCTCCCCCGAGGACGCCGCCTCCGAGGGCGTCAGCGGCCAGCGCTCGGACGTGATGATGCTGGTGCACGTCTCGGATGACGACGAGAGCGTGTACATCACCTCCTTCCCGCGCGACCTCTATGTAGACATCCCCGGGTACGGCAAGGACCGCATCAACGCCGCGCTCGCCTTCGGCGGCGTGGGGCTCGCGGTGACCACCGTGGAGAACTACGTGGGCGTCCCGATCGACCATGTGGCCCTGATCGACTTCGACGGCATCGAGGGCCTGGTCGACACGCTCGGCGGCGTCGACGTGCAGGTCCCCCTCTCCTTCAGCGCGGGCGGGCACCAGTTCACCGAGGGCGTGCAGACCATGAACGGCGAGGAGGCGCTGACCTTCGTGCGCCAGCGCAAGCAGTTCGCCGACGGCGACTTCCAGCGCAACCGCAATCAGCAGGCCGTGCTCAAGGGCATCGCCGACAAGCTCATCAGCAGCGAGACCCTGAGCGACCCGCGCAAGCTGGCCGACACCATCGACTCGATCTCCCCGTTCCTGACCACCGACGACGGGCTGAGCGCGAGCGCGATGATCGAGCTGGGGCTGTCCATGCGCTCGGTGCGCGGCGGGGACCTGCACTTCCTCTCGGTCCCCCATGCCGGCCCCACCACGACCAGCGGCGGCGCGAGCGTCGTCGCCACCGACGAGGACGCCATGGACGTCCTGCGCGAGGCACTGCGCACGGACGACATGGGGACCTACTACGCTCAGCATGCAGGCACCTACTGAGCCGCTCAGGGAAGACGCCCGCACGAGCAGCACCGACAGTCCGCCCGACGTCTGGAGGAAACCGTGGCCAATCCGATCGTGAGCATCGTCGTCCCCGTGGCAGGCATCGTCGCCGGCCTCATCGGCAATAAGGCGGCCGCGGCCGGCTGGGGCGCGGTGTTCGGGGAGGACGCCCCCACCGTGAAGTCGCAGAAGGCCGCCAAAAAGGAGGTCGCCCAGAAGCGCAAGCAGGCCAAGAAGGACGGCCTGTCCAAGGCGGAGATCGCGGCGATCAAGGATCCCGAGGACGATCAGCCGATCTGGAAGCTGCTGCTGTGGGCGACCGTCTCGGGCGTGCTCCTGCAGGGCCTGCGCGTGGCCGCCAAGCGCGGTGCGCAGAAGGGCGCCGAGCGCCTGACCACCCGTCGGCCGCGCACCAACCGCGGCTGAGCCGCCTCCGGCCCGCAGCACGCGCAAGGGCGCCCCGCAGCGATCGCGGGGCGCCCTTGCTCGTGCGTGCCGGGCTCAGAACTCCTGGACGTCGACGCCCTCGCTGAGGGTGTCCATCGCATCGCCGGTGACCAGGAAGCCGACGCGGCGCACGAGCGAGACGGCGTGGTCGCCGATCCTCTCGTAGAAGCGGATCAGCAGGGTCAGGTCGATGACCTCGGCGTTGGTGTAGACGTCCTCACCACTGCCGGAGACCTGACGGGAGATCTCGAGCATCAGATCATCGAGCTCGTCATCGCGCTTCTCGACCTGGGCCGCGAGGGCGAGGTCGCGGCTGGCGATGACCTCGGCGGCCCCCTTGAGCGCGGTGACGCCGAGATCCGACATGCGGCGGATCTGCTCGCGGTGCTGCTCGGGCACGGCCGCGTCGGGGTGCGCCCGGCGAGCGGTCAGCGCGACGTGAGCGGCGAGGTCGCCCATGCGCTCGAGCGAGGAGCTCATGCGCAGGCTCGCGACCAGCAGTCGCAGATCGGTGGCCACCGGGGACTGGCGCGCCAGCAGCTCGACCGCCTTGGCGTCGAGCTCGACCTGACGGGCATCGATGTGGGGGTCGCCGGTGACGACCCGCTCCGCCAGGGCGAGATCGCCCTCGAGCAGGGCGGTGGTCGCGTCCTCGAGGGCCGTCCCGACCAGATCGGCCATGTCGATCAGGTCGTCGACGATATGCCGCAGGTCGCTCTGGTACGCCTCGCGCATGTCTACTACTCCTCTGTCTGAAGGGAAACTCCCCACCATTGTCGCAAGAAGAAGTGAACTGGGCCCTCCCGTCGGTGATCCGCCGGTGAACAGCGAGCGTATCCCCCATGAACTCCTCGACTCCTCGCAGGCCGGGACGGCGCGGAGGGCCGGGCCGGAGCATCCGGGGGCCTAGGCTGTACGGGTGCCCCTGTCTGCGCTTCTCGTGCTCGCCGGCGCGATCGGTCTGGTGATCGGCGTCGCCGCGACGCTGGCGCTCGCCCATTCGCCGCGGCGCAGCACCAGGACCGCACTGGCCGGGCCGCCCGACCAGGTGGTCCCGGAGCCCGCGGCGGAGGTGCTCGCGATCCTCTCCTCCGCCTATGTGGTGCTCGATGCCAGCGGGGACGTGCTGCGCGCCTCTCCCCTGGCCTACTCCTACGGCATCGTGCGCGCGTCCGAGGGGGACTACCCGCGCCTGGCCAGCAACGAGCTGATGGCGCTGGTCGCCGATGTGGGCCGCAACGGCGGTTTCCGCGACGAGCGGCTGAGCCTGCGCCGCGGCGCGCAGGGGGATGCCGATGCCGTGATCGACGTGCGCATCGGCGCTCTCGGCGATCGCGGGACGCTCCTGCTGGCCGATGACCTGACCCGCGCGGTGCGCGTGGAGGAGACCCGGCGGGACTTCGTGGCGAACGTGTCCCATGAGCTGAAGACCCCCGTCGGCGCGATCACCCTGCTGGCCGAGACCATGGAGGACGCCGCCGAGGACCCGGATGCGGTGCGCCGCTTCGCCGAGCGCATGCAGACGGAGTCCCGCCGCCTCTCGCACCTGGTCAAGGAGATCATCGAGCTCTCCCGCGTGCAGGGAGGCTCCGCGCTGCCGGACGCCGAGCCCGTCGAGATCGACGAGGTCGTCGAGGAGGCGGTGGGGCTCAACCGGAACTTCGCCCTGGGCTCGTCGATCGATGTCAGCGTGGGCGGCGCCGCCGGGCTGCGGGTGTTCGGCTCTGCCTCGATGCTGACCACCGCGCTGTCGAACCTGATCTCGAACGCGATCACCTACTCGGACTCGAAGACCCGGGTGGGGATCTCGGTGCGCCGCGACGACGGCATGGTCGAGATCTCCGTCAAGGATCAGGGCATCGGCATCTCGCGGGAGAACCTCGAGCGGGTCTTCGAGCGCTTCTTCCGCGTGGATCGTGCCCGATCGCGCTCCACCGGCGGCTCCGGGCTGGGCCTGGCGATCGTCAAGCACATCGCCAGCGACCACGGCGGCGAGGTCACCGCCTGGTCCATGCCCGGCCAGGGCTCGACGTTCACGCTCCGCCTGCCGGAGATGGGGAGCACCGAGACGATCACCGTCGGTGCCCGCTCGGCCGAGGAGGCCGGCGCCCCTCTTCACGCTCCCACCACCATCGCGACCGAGAACGGGTCGGGGAAGGACTGACATGACACGCATCCTGATCGTGGAGGACGAGGAGTCCTTCTCGGACCCCCTCTCCTACTCCCTGCGAAAGGAGGGCTACGAGGTCGCCGTCGCCGACAACGGGACCGAGGGCCTGCGGATCTTCACCGCCCACGGCGCCGATCTGGTGCTGCTGGACCTCATGCTGCCCGGGATGAGCGGCACCGAGGTGTGCCGCGAGATCCGCCGCACCTCGACGGTGCCGGTGATCATGCTGACCGCGAAGGACGACGAGTTCGACAAGGTGCTCGGGCTCGAGCTGGGCGCGGACGACTACGTCACCAAGCCCTACTCCTCCCGGGAGCTGCTCGCGCGCATCAAGGCGGTGCTGCGCCGACGCGGCCAGGACTCGGCCGATGCCGAGGAGGACACCACCCTCACCGCCGGCAGCATCATGATGGACGTCGAGCGGCATGTGGTGGAGGTCCACGGGCAGGAGGTCGCGCTCCCGCTGAAGGAGTTCGAGCTGCTCGAGATGCTGCTGCGCAACGTGGACCGGGTGCTCACCCGCGGCCAGCTCATCGACCGGGTGTGGGGCGCGAACTACGTGGGCGACACCAAGACCCTCGACGTGCACGTCAAGCGCCTGCGCGCGAAGATCGAGGACGACCCCCGCAACCCCGTGCACCTGGTGACCGTGCGCGGCCTGGGGTACAAGTTCGAATCCGGGAGCTGACCCTCCTGCAGCTCCCACGCGAAGCGCCCCGCAGCCGAGGCTGCGGGGCGCTTGTGCGAGAGCGGATGCGTGCGGCGGGGCTCAGCCCTCGGCCGGCTGGTCCAGCTCGTAGTGCGCGAGGCTGGTCTCGAGCGTCGGCATCGAGATCGTGGTGCTCTGCCCGCCCGCGGTGACCTCGAGGTCGAGGATCGAGCCGGGGACCACGTTGACCGCGCCCACCTGGACGAGCTGCTGGCCCTCGCCCGGGCCGAGCTGGACGGTGCTCTGCGCGGGGACCTGGACCTGGGTGGAGAGGATCGAGGAGCCCTCGGCGGTGCCCTCGAGCTCGACGGTGATCTCCTCGTTCGAATAGTTCACGACCGAGGCGGTGAAGACGGGGGTGCCGTCCTCCCCGAAGACCAGCACGGCGTTGCGCACACCGGCGTAGAGGGCGCCCTCCTGCTGGATGTTCGCGTTGGTGCCGTCACCCGCCTGGTAGAAGTCGTGGGTCTGCACCGGGCTGAAGTACGTGCAGCCGGAGGCCGCGAGCGCAAGGCCCAGGGCGGCGGCGGAGAGCACGAGACGGCGGGGACGGCGCACTGAGGACTCCTCTACGGTGCCGCGGAGCGGCGGGACGATCTGGGGACAGCCCTGACAGGTTACCCCACCGAGGCCCCCTCGACGGCACCGACGAGGCACGGCGTGACCAGGTCGTTGCGCAGCGCCTGGGCGGCGGGCCGGCGCGCGCACGGCGGGCGCGCCGGGGAGCCCTTCGAAGGGGGCGGTCCAGCGGCTCATACCGCAGGTCATCCGGCAGGTGGCCGGGCAGTTTATCACGGTGCGCCGATGCTAGACTGTCGCCCGGAAAGGGGACCCACCACATGAATTTTGCCGTCGGCGAGACCGTCGTCTACCCGCACCACGGTGCCGCGCTCATCGAAGAGGTCAAGACCCGCACCATCAAGGGCGAGGATCGCACCTACCTCAAGCTCAAGGTCGCCCAGGGTGATCTGACCATCGAGGTCCCCGCAGAGAACGTCGACCTCGTCGGCGTGCGCGACGTGGTCGACAAGGAGGGCCTCGAGGAGGTCTTCGAGGTGCTGCGCCAGCCGTACACGGAGGAGCCCACCAACTGGTCCCGCCGGTACAAGGCGAACGTGGAGAAGCTCGCCTCGGGCGACGTGAAGAAGGTGGCCGAGGTGGTGCGCGACCTGTGGCGCCGCGATCAGGACCGCGGGCTGTCCGCCGGGGAGAAGCGCATGCTCGCCAAGGCGCGCCAGATCCTGGTCTCCGAGCTCGCACTCGCGGAGAAGACCGACGAGGCCGACGCCGAGTCGATCCTCGACGAGGTCCTCGCCTCCTGAGCCCTGCCCCGCCCGTGTCACCCGTTCCTCCCCGCACCGCCGTGCGGCCCGTGGTCCTCGCCCTGGCGCCCACCGCGCCCGGCATCTCCCGGGACACCGCGACGCCCTGCCTCGAGCTGCTGGGCGGCTCCCGGCTGATCGACCGGTTGCTCGGCACGCTCGGCGACCTCGACCTGCCCGCACCGCTGGTGGTCACCCATCGTGAGGCCACGCCGCAGCTGCGCGGCGTGCTCGATCGCTCCCTGAGCGTGCTCTGCGTGGACGGCGGGCGCCGCGAGGCGCTCCGCACGGCTCTCGCGCACACTCGCGAGGAGCTGCTGCTGGTGCACGATGCCGAGCGCGCCCTCACCCCCTCCTCGGTGATCACCGAGACGCTCTCGGCCCTCGACGACGAGACGGATGCTGTGGTCCCGGTGATCGCGCTGACCGACTCGGTCAAGGAGGTCCGGCCGGAGGGGCTGCGCAACATCGACCGCTCCACCCTCGCCGGGATGCAGAGCCCCCGTCTGCTGCGCCGCGCGGTGCTCGAGCACGCCGTGGCACAGGGCTCCTCGGAGGCCGCGGGCGCCGCAGCCGGTCCGGAGCGCTTCGACGAGGTGCTCGCAGCGCTCGAGCAGGGCGGCCGGGTGCGCACCGTTCCCGGCTCCCACGCCGGCTTCGCGGTGCTGGATCGGCTCAGCCTGTGGCAGGCGCAGATCTCCCTGGGTTTCGCCCGCGACACCTCGCACCGGCACGGCATCTCCCGCCGCGCCTGAGCCGTGCGGCCCTCAGCGGTCGCGGCGGCTGCGCCAGACGGTGCGGAACTCCGCCGCCATCCGGCCCGGCTTGGACAGCGTGCGCACCGGCAGGCTGGTCGCGAGCTGCCCGGGGTCCCGTCGCAGCCTGCGCATGAGCCTGCGCGGCTTGCTCGAGATGCGCTGGCGGAGATCGGGGAGGTAGTCCTCGGAGACGTCCAGCCGGGTCACGGCGCCGCATCCGGTGCACTGGATCTGGCTCACGAAGCGGCCCGCGTAGACGACCACGTGCTCCGCGTCCTGATCGCAGGCGGTGCAGCGCAGGTAGCTCTCCTCGATGCTCATCGTGACCTCCTCAGCCTGTCCTCAAACCTAGCGCGCTGACCACGTCCTGGGCCAGCAGCAGGTCCTGGGCGTAGGTGATCTTGAAGTTGGTCTCCTCGCCGCGCACCCAGGTGACGGGGATGTCCGTGTACTCCTCGGCGCAGGAGGCGGTGTCCGTCCCCACGAACCCGTCGCGGGCGGCCGCCTCGTAGGCGTCGAGGATGGTCGCGGCATGGAACCCCTGCGGGGTCTGCACCCTCACCAGGGCATCGCGCCGCAGCTCGGGATCCGCGGCGAGGGTGCGTCCCGCACCGGCCGGGGCGATGTCCGAGGCGGGGATGCCGGGCACCGCTCCGCCGCTCTCCCGGGCGGCGTGCAGCACCGCCGAGGCCAGGCCGTGGGAGATCAGAGGGCGGGCCGCGTCATGGATCAGCACGGTGTCCACGGCGCCGCTGTCGATGCGGTCGGCGAGATGGCGCAGCGCCATCAGCTCGGACTCCTGGCGGGTCTCGCCGCCGGTGATGATCTCGAGCGGGCTGTCCGTCTCCCGGGTGTCCACGAAGCGGGCATGCTCGAGGTCCTCGGGCCGCACCACGAAGACGAGGTAGCCGATCCCCTCGACGGAGGCGAGGGTGTTCAGTCCCCAGGCGGCGATGCTGCGTCCCGCCAGGGACAGGAAGGCCTTGTTGATGCCTGCGCCCACCCGCGTGCCGGACCCGCCGGCGAGCACGACGCCGGCGGCACGGCCGCGCAGGCGGGGGCTGCGGGAACGGGAGCGGCGGGGCTGGGTCACCTTGGCATCGTAGACGGCCGTGGACCTCACGTGGATCGCCCAGCGAGGACGTGACAGAATCGATCCTCGCCGGTGCGCGGTGCGAGCTTCCCGCACGTCACCGGGAAGAGGCCTCTCACCCATCCAGCCCAGGAGTTCGAATGCTCACCATCGCCATCGTGTGCGGCGCAGGGATCGCCACCTCCGCACTGATCGCGGACCAGGTGCGTGACCACCTCGCCTCCCGCGGCCGCGAGGCGCAGGTCGTCCAGGCCACCGTCATGGATCTGCTCTCTCCCGACTTCCAGGCCGATCTTGTGGTCAGCACCGTGGACCTGCCCGATGCGCTCGGCATCCCGAGGGTCTCGGGGATGCCGCTGCTGCTGGGCACGAGCCCCCAGGTCACCTTCGACGACATCGACCGTCTGCTCGAGCGGATCGCCCCCGGGGACGGGGGCGCGCAGCGATGACCGCTCCCACCGGGCCCGTCGCCGCGCCGATGCCCCGGGTGGGGCTCGGGGTGGATGTGCACGCCTTCGCCCCCGAGGGCTCGGACCGCGCGCTGTGGGTGGCGGGGCTGCGCTGGGAGGGCGAGCGCGGGCTCGACGGGCACTCCGATGCCGATGTCGCGTGCCATGCCGCCTGCGACGCGCTCTTCTCCGCCGCCGGGATCGGTGATCTCGGCACCCACTTCGGGGTGGGTCGCCCCGAATGGGAGGGCGCCTCGGGCGCGAGGCTCCTGGGCGAGGCGGCCCGACGGGTCCGCGAGGCCGGCTTCGAGATCGGCAATATCGCCGTCCAAGTGATCGGCAACCGTCCCCGGCTGTCCTCGCGCCGTGGGGAGGCCTGCGCGGTGATGAGCGAGGCCGCCGGAGCACCCGTGAGCGTCTCGGGCAGCACCTCGGACGGACTGGGACTGACCGGCCGCGGCGAGGGGATCGCCGCGATGGCGACCGCGCTGGTGACGGCTGTGGGAGGAGGAGCATCGTGACGAGCACGCACCGCGAGAACCTGCCCGTGCACGCCCCGGAGGTCGAGGCGGCCGCGGAGCGCCTGGCCCCGGTGCTGCGGCGCACCCCGCTCGAGCACAGCGAGCGGCTGAGCGAGCTGGCCGGGGTGCCGGTCTGGCTCAAGCGCGAGGACCTGCAGTCCGTGCGCTCCTACAAGCTGCGCGGCGCCTATCTGTTCCTCGACTCCCTCGACGAGCGGGCGCGCGCCGCGGGAGTGGTCGCGGCGAGCGCCGGCAACCATGCCCAGGGCGTCGCCCAGGCGTGCCGGGCCCTGGGCATCCAGGGCCGGATCTATGTGCCCGGCACCACGCCGCGCCAGAAGCGTGAGCGGATCACCGCGATCGGCGGGGATCTCGTCGAGCTGGTGCTCGTGGGAGACACCTTCGACGATGCGGCCGAGGCCGCGGCCGACGACGCCGACCGCACCGGCGCCACCCAGGTGCCGCCCTTCGACCATCCGGTGATCATGGCCGCCCAGGGCACGGTCGCGCTCGAGGCCGCCGAGCAGCTGCGCACCGAGCATGGTCGCGAGCTCGGCACCATGGTGCTGCCCGTGGGCGGCGGCGGCCTGCTCGGCGGCTGCGGCGCCTGGCTGCGGGAGCGCAGCCCCGCCACGCGGATCGTCGGCGTCGAGCCGGCCGGCGCCGTCTCCATGGCGGCCGCCGTGCGGGCCGGCCGTCCCGTGACCCTGCACGAGATGGACCGCTTCGTGGACGGGGCCGCCGTGCGCCGGGTGGGCGCCGGACCGCTGCGCATGGTCCAGGCGATCACGCCGGAGCTGATCGCGGTGGACGAGGGCGCGGTGTGCACGCAGATGCTCGAGCTCTACCAGGTCGAGGGCATCATCGCCGAGCCCGCCGGGGCGCTCGCGGCGACAGCGGTGGCCACCGGCGCGATCGAGCACCTCGGCCGGGCGGGGCACGGGGCCGCGGATCCGCAGGAGGAGACCGGTGACGTGGTGGTGGTCGTCTCCGGCGGCAACAACGACGTCTCCCGGTACAACGAGATCGTCGAGCGCTCCCTCGTCCACGAGGGGCTCAAGCACTACTTCCTGGTGACCTTCCCGCAGGAGCCGGGGGCGCTGCGCCGCTTCCTGGACCGTGTGCTGGGCCCGGACGACGACATCGTGCTGTTCGACTACATCAAGCGCAACAACCGCGAGGAGGGGCCCGCCCTGGTGGGCCTCGAGATCGGCAGCCGAGAGGATCTCGAGCCGCTGATGGCGCGGATGGCGGCCTCGAACATGGAGATCGAGCGGGTGGATCCCGAGAACCCGATCTACCGCTATCTCACCTGAGCCCCGCCGGCACGACGCGGCCCGGCCCGATCATCGTGATCGGACCGGGCCGCGTCGTCGTCGGGGTCGAGCGCGGAGCTCAGGCCTCGGGATACGCCTCGACATCGGGGGTGATCGCGGCCTCACGGGCCTCGACCGCCGAGCGGACGATGTCGTCCAGTCCGTGCTCGGACTTCCAGCCGAGGGTCTGGGCGATGCGATCGCCCGAGCAGATCAGGCGGGCGGGATCGCCCGGGCGCGGGTCTCCGATCTCGGGGGTGATCTCGATGCCCTTGGCGCGGGCGATCGCGTCGATCACCTCGAGCACGCTCGAGCCCTCGCCGGTGCCGACGTTGAAGGTGCGGTGCGGGCGCTCCTCACCGCGCAGGTAGTCGAGCGCCGCGATGTGGGCGTGGGCGAGGTCGAGCACGTGCACATAGTCGCGGATGCAGGTGCCGTCGGGGGTGTCGTAGCCGTCCCCGAACACCACGGGCGCCTTCCCCTGCTCGAGACGGTCCAGCACGATCGGCACCAGGTTCATCACCGCGGTGTCGGCGAGCTCGGGCCAGCCGGCGCCGGCGACGTTGAAGTAGCGCAGCGCCACGGTGCGCATGTCGTGGGCGCGCTCGGCGTCGGCGAGCATCCACTCCCCCACGTACTTGGTGGCGCCGTAGGGGTTGATCGGCTGCGTGGCGAGGTCCTCGGTGACGAGGTCGACGTCCGGCATGCCGTAGACGGCCGCGGAGGAGGAGAAGACGATGTCGCGCACCTCGGCGCTCGCGCAGGCCGAGAGCACGTTGGCGAGCCCGCCGATGTTGTCATGCCAGTACATCTCCGGGTTCGCGACCGATTCGCCCACCTGCTTGTGAGCGGCGAAGTGGATCACGGAGTCCGCGCCGCTGGCGCGCATGTGGAAGGCGAGCCGCTCGCGCGCCTCGGGGAGGGTCACGTCGAGCTCGATCAGCTCGGCCCCCTCGGTGCGCTCACGCAGCCCCGTGGAGAGGTTGTCCACCACGACCACCTCCTGCCCCTGCTCGAGGAGGAGTCGCACCACGTGCGATCCGATGTACCCGGCACCACCGATCACGAGAGTCGTCATGGGGCGATCCTACCTGGCACGATGCGCACGCCGACACCCCGGGCGACGCTCTGCGGCACCCGGGGCAGAGGCGGCGGGGAGCTCAGCTCCAGGAGCTCGAGATCGGGCGCCCCTCGGCGTAGCCGGCCGCTCCCTGCAGACCGATCACGGCCCGCTCGCGGAAGCTCTCCATGCTGTCCGCGCCGGCGTAGGTGCACGAGGAGCGCACCCCGGCGGTGATCTCGTCCAGCAGGTCCTCGACCCCGCCCTTGCCCTCGGTGAGGTACATCCGCGAGGTGGAGATGCCCTCCTCGAACAGGCCCTTGCGGGCACGCGCGAAGGCGTCCTCGTGCGCAGTGCGGTGGGAGACGGCGCGCTTGGAGGCCATGCCGAAGGACTCCTTGTAGCGGCGGCCGTTCTCGTCGGTGCGCATCTGGCCGGGCGACTCGTAGGTGCCCGCGAACCAGGAGCCGATCATCACGTTCGAGGCGCCCGCGGCGAGCGCGAGCGCGACGTCGCGCGGATGGCGCACGCCGCCGTCGGCCCAGACGTGCCCGCCCAGGCGGCGCGCCTCGGCGGCGCATTCGAGCACGGCGGAGAACTGGGGGCGGCCCACCCCGGTCATCATGCGCGTGGTGCACATCGCCCCGGGGCCGACGCCCACCTTGACGATGTCCGCTCCGGCCTCGATCAGCTCCCGGGTGCCCTCGGCGGTGACGATGTTCCCGGCCGCGAGGCGCACCGCGGTGCCCTCGCGCGGGCCGAGCGCCTCGCGGGCGATGCGCAGGGCGTCGATCATCTTGTCCTGGTGGCCGTGGGCGGTGTCGAGCACGATCACGTCGACGCCGACGGCGACCAGGTCGCGCACGCGGGCGGCGACGTCCGCGTTCACCCCGACGGCCACCGCGATGCGCAGGCGGCCCTCGGCGTCGGTGGCGGGACGGTAGATGGTCGAGCGCAGCACGCCGGTGGCGGTGAGCACGCCGCGCAGCACGCCGTCCTCGTCGACCACGACGGCGGCGTCGTGGTGGGTCGCGGCGATGCGGCCGTGCAGCTTGGCGGGGCTGGCCTCGAGATCCGCCGGGCCCAGCACCGGCACGTCCTCGCTGAGCACGTCCCCGACCTCGGAGAACGTGTCGCGCCCGGCGATCTCCTCAGCCGAGATGGTGCCCAGCGGGCGATCCTGCTCGTCGATGACCACCACGATGCCGTGGGGGCGCTTGGGCAGCAGGTCCGCGGCCTGGCCGAGGGTGCCCTGCGGGGTGAGGGTGAGCGGATGGTCCACCAGCAGGTCGCGCGACTTCACCGAGCGCACGATCGAGTCGATCCGCTCCGGGGAGAGATCCTGGGGCAGCACGGCGAGGCCGCCGCGCCGTGCCATCACCTCGGCCATGCGCCGCCCGGTCACCGCGGTCATGTTCGCGGCGATCAGCGGGATGGTGGTGCCGGTGCCGTCGTCGCTGCTGAGGTCGACGTCGAAGCGCGAGGTGATCGCGGAACGGCCGGGGAGGAAGAAGCAGTCGTCGTAGGTGAGATCTGTCGACGGGGTATGGATCAGTCGCATGGGCCCAGGATACGGATGCCGCGCCGGGCGGTCTCCATGAGATTCTCACAGCTGACTGCATGACCATCCGGCTCGGTGCTCCTAGGATGTAGCGCATGACGGACCCGACCTCAGCCTCTCGGGGCAGACGCCGTCGGTCCGGACGACACCTGCAACCGGCCCGACGCCAGCGCGCGACCCCGATCCCGCCGGAGGAGGCGCGCAGGAACCGCGACGCAGCCTTCGGCTCGCCGAATCCTCGTCGCACCTGGATCGGCACGCCGTCGGGCACCGCGTCCTCCGGGCTCTCGGCCCCCTCTGCGGACTCCGCGGGCTCCGCGCCCGAGGGCGAGCAGCGCCGCACGCACGGCGCCGCGGCGGCCATGCCGCCGGCAGGATCCTCCGCCCGGCGCAGCACCTTCCCGGGCACCGGCAGCTCCCCCGCCGCCGGCCCGCAGGGCTCCGGCGACGACCCTGCCGCCCCGGATTCTCCCGTGACCCCGGACACATCTCCCGCTCCGGACGGCTCCATGCGGCCCCGCGGCCGCCGTGCCGCCTTCCCCCTCGAGCAGCTCGACGAGACCGACTCCGCCGCTGCTGGGTCCGCGCAGTCCGCACAGTTCCCTCTGTCCGCACAGTCCTCTCTGTCCGCGCAGTCCGCCGCCGAGGGCGAGGCACCGGCCCGCCCCCGCGGCCGGCGCGCCGCGGTCGTGCCTGGTCCCGCCACCGAGCAGGACCTCTGGGCGACCTCCGTTGAGGACCCGTCGGCGCAGGACCCCGAGGCCGCTCCCCTGGCGCCGTCCAGCGAGGAGCCTGCGACGATCGGCCGGGACGCTGCCGAGCAGCCTCAGGAGGGCTCGCGCGAGGATGCCTCCGCGCAGCCCGCGGACGGCCCCACCGTCGTGCCGGGACGGAGCACATCCCTCTCCGGTGCGTCGGCCGCCTCGGCACCGTCGGGCGCCTCCGCGGGGTCGGGCGCCTCCGCGGGTCCCGCGCCGTCGAGCGCCTCCGACGAGCAGCGGACCTCCGCCTCCGAGGCCCGCGCCGCCCGCACCGAGCAGCGTCCTGCCGCCGCGCGCCGGTACGCGGGATCGCTCCCGAGGGTCGCGTTCTGGACCGTGCTCACGTCCCTCCTGCCCGGTGCGGGCCTGGTGACCACGCGGATGCGCCGGATCGGCTGGGCCATGCTGGGCCTGCTGGTGCTGGTCCTCGCCGCGGCCGGCGCCTTCCTGCTGTTCGGCGAGCCGATGCGCACCGGGATCCTGCTGGCGAGCCGACGCGGCGTGCTGATCGGCGCCACGCTCACCGTCGCGGTGGTGGGGATCGTCTGGGCGCTGCAGATCGTGCTGGCGAACCTCGCGCACACCACGCGGGAGCGGCTCGCGGGGGCGAAGCGCTATCTCGCACTCGCGCTCGCGGCGCTGATGGTGGTGGGCGTCGCCGTGCCCTTCGGCCGCGGTGTGCAGTCGCTGTGGGCGCTGCAGGGCCTGATCGGCTCGGACAGCGTGTTCGGCGGAGGTCTGGGCGGGAACGGCTCGATCGCCGAGGGCAAGGATCCCTGGGCCAACACCGAGCGGCTGAACATCATGCTGCTGGGGCAGGACGCGGGAGCGGACCGCACCGGCACCCGCCCCGACACGATCATGGTCGCCTCGATCGACACCGCGAGCGGGCAGACGGCGCTGTTCTCGATCCCCCGCAACCTCGAGAGCGTCGAGTTCCCCGAGGGCACCGTCGCGCAGGAGGAGTTCCCGAACGGCTTCGACTACTTCGGCCGCAACGAGAACCTGATCAACGCAGTGTGGACCTGGGCGGAGGATCGCCCGGATCTGTTCGAGGGCGATCCGGAGCCGGGGCTCACCGCGACCCGCTGGGCCGTCGAGGAGACCCTCGGCCTGGAGATGGACTACTACGCGATGGTGAACCTGCAGGGCTTCGAGGATCTCGTCGACGCCCTCGGCGGCGTGGACATGGTGGTCGAGCGGCGCATCCCCATCGGCGGCGGGGCCGCCGCGATCGACGGCTACATCGAGCCCGGAGAGCAGAAGCTCGACGGCTTCCACGCGCTGTGGTACGCCCGGTCCCGCGAGGGCTCCGACGACTTCAACCGCATGTGCCGCCAGCAGCGGATCGTGCGCGCAGTCGCCGAGGAGGCGGATCCGACCACCCTGGCCCTGTCGATCCCCGGCCTGGTCACCGCCACCGAGAACAACATCGTCACCGACATCCCGGTCAAGAACCTGGACGCCTTCGTGGAGCTCGCGCTGCGGATCAAGGACGGCGGCTTCACCTCGTACCCGATCACCCAGGACGTCACCTTCTCCGGCAATCCCGATTTCGAGTACCTCGAGAAGTGGGCGGCCGCCTCGATCGAGGACTCGATGGCGCAGGAGCCGCCCGAGTCCGTCCTCGGCGAGACCGAGCCCGGGTCCTCGGAGCCGGCCGAGACCGGCGCCCCGCCGGAGGAGGACACCGCCTCCGAGGAGCCCGGTGCGGAGGAGACCTCCGAGGAGGAGCCCACCGAGGAGGAGAGCTCCGCACCGGAGGGCTCCGGCGGCGCCTCCGGCGAGGAGGAGACCGAGGAGCCTGAGATCGCGAAGGATCCGCTGAAGTCCTGCCTGCCCGGCTACGAGGAGTGAGCGATCCGGTGCGCGGGGCCCTGGTGCTGCCGGGCCCCGCGCACCGTGTCGTCAGTCGATCAGCTGCAGCAGCGCGTTCTCGATCAGCTCCGGCATGGCCGGGTGGATCCAGTACTGGGTGGTCGCGATGTCCCGTGCGGTCTGACCGGTGCTCATCGCCTGGATCAGCAGCTGGACCAGGGTCGTGGCCTCCGGTCCGATCAGGTGCGCGCCGAGGATCTCGGTGGTCTCGGCGTCCGCGATGATCTTCGCGAAGCCGGTGGAGTCCTCCATCGCCCAGCCGTAGGCGATCGAGGCGTACTCCTGGACCGCGACCTTCACACGCCGGCCGCTGCGGCGCGCGGACTCCTCGTCGAGGCCCACCCAGGCGATCTGCGGGTGCGTGAACACCCCGCTGGGGATGGGCATGGTGTCCGAGCGGCGCAGCTGCTCGGGGTGGAGGATGTTGTGGCGCACGATCCGCTGCTCGTGGTTGGCGACGTGCTTGAGCTGCTCGGCGCTCGAGAGGTCGCCGAAGGCCCACAGTCCCTCGAGCACCTCTCCCGCGCCGAGCACGCGCTGATGCTCGTCGACCCGCACCCGGCCGTCCTCGGCGGTGTCGATCCCGGCCGCGGCGACGTCCAGCAGATCGGAGTTGGGGCGGCGGCCGACGGCGACCAGCAGCTCCTCGGCCTGCACCCTCACCCCGGCGCCGTCGCGCAGTCCGCGCAGCTCGATCCCCTCGCCGGTGCGGCGCACGGAGGTGGTGGACAGCTCGGTCTCGAGCCGGAGCCGATCGCCGAGGATCTCGGTCAGCCGCGCCGAGACGTCCGCATCCGCGGCGCGCAGCAGCTGCGCGGAGCGGGCGATCAGGGTGACCTCCACGCCGAGCGAGGCGAAGATGTGCGCCATCTCCACCGCGATCACGCCGGAGCCGAGGATCGCGAGGGAGGCGGGCAGCTGGGCGATTCTCATGATCGTGTCGGAGGTGTGCGGGCGGGCCTCGGCGAGACCGTCGATCTCGGGCAGCACGGGCCGTGAGCCCGCGCCCAGCACGATGGTGTCGGCGCTGATCGTGCGTTCGGAGCCGTCGTGGCCGCTGACCTGCAGCGTGCGGCGGTCCAGGAAGCGCGCGGTGCCGCGCAGCAGGGTGAGGTTCGCGTTGTCCTCGTGCTCGGCGCGGTACTGCTCGCCGCCCGCGGTGATCGGGTCGATCCGCCCGAAGATGCGGCCACGGATCGCCGGCCAGTCCACGTGGCGCAGCTGCTCGGTGACCCCGAACCGCGCCGACTCGGCGGGCGTGTGCGCCAGGTTCGCGGTGTGCACGAACATCTTGGTGGGGATGCAGCCGAGATTCAGGCAGGTCCCGCCGAACACGTGGTCCGGTCCCACTCCCCTATCGATCTGCACGATGCTGCGGCCGGCGAACTCCGGCCCGGGGAAGGAGTTCGCCGAGCCCGAGCCGATCAGGGCGATGTCGTAATGCGTCACGTCGGTCATCGGGCCAGGCTAGTCCGGGTGGGCGGGGAGGGTGGCAGAATGTCCCGGGCGCGGACGCCCCGCGCCCGCGCGGACGCCCCGCGCCCCGTCGCGCCCCCCGAGGAGCCGCCCGATGTCCTCTGCATCCCATCCCGCCGATGCCCACGACCTGATCCGGGTGCGCGGCGCCCGGGAGAACAACCTGCGCGACATCTCGCTGGATCTGCCCAAGCGCCGCCTGACCGTCTTCACCGGGGTCTCCGGTTCGGGCAAGAGCTCGCTGGTGTTCGGCACGATCGCCGCGGAGTCGCAGCGGATGATCAACGAGACCTACAGCTCCTTCGTGCAGGGCTTCATGCCGCAGCTGGCCCGCCCCGATGTGGACTCCCTGGACGGGCTGACCACGGCGATCATCGTGGACCAGGAGCGGATGGGCGCGAACGTCCGCTCGACCGTCGGCACCGTCACCGACGCGAACGCGCACCTGCGCTCCCTGTTCTCGAAGCTCGCCCAGCCGAGCGCGGGCGGTCCGGGTGCCTACTCCTTCAACGTGCCCAGCGTGAGCGCCGCCGGGGCGATGACCGTGCAGAAGGGCGCGAAGACCATCGCTGAGAAGACCACCTTCACCCGGGTGGGCGGGATGTGCCCGCGCTGCGAGGGGATGGGGCAGGTCACCGATCTGGACCTCACCCAGCTGTACGACGAGGAGAAGTCCCTGCAGGAGGGACCGTTCCTGGTGCCCGGCTACTCGGCCGGCGGCTGGTACGAGAAGCTGTTCATCTCCTCGGGCTTCTTCCCCGCGGACAAGCCCATCCGCTCCTTCACCAAGCGCCAGCTCCACGACTTCCTGTACCGCGAGCCCACGAAGGTGAAGATCGACGGGGCGAACATGACCTACGAGGGCCTGATCCCGAAGATCCAGAAGTCGATGCTGTCCAAGGACCGCGACTCGATGCAGCCCCACATCCGGGCCTTCGTGGACCGGGCGGTGACCTTCATCGTGTGCCCCGACTGCGAGGGCACCCGCCTGGCCGAGCACGCCCGCACCTCCCGCATCGACGGCGTCTCGATCGCCGACGCCTGCACGATGCAGATCTCCGAGCTCGCCGAGTGGATCGACGCCCTGAGCGCGCGCAGCAGCTCCGCACAGGTCGCGCCGCTGCTGCAGAACCTCTCCGCGTTGCTGGGTGCCTTCACCCGGATCGGCCTGGGCTACCTCTCCCTGGACCGTCCCTCCTCGACCCTCTCGGGCGGTGAGTCGCAGCGCACCCGCATGATCCGCCACCTCGGCTCCGCGCTGACGGATGTCACCTACGTCTTCGACGAGCCGACGATCGGGCTGCACCCCCATGACATCTCCACGATGAATGCCCTGCTGGAGGAGCTGCGGGACAAGGGGAACACCGTGCTGGTGGTCGAGCACAAGCCCGAGACCATCGCGATCGCGGATCACGTGGTGGACCTGGGCCCGCGCGCCGGAGCCGACGGCGGCACCATCGGCTACCAGGGCGACCTCGAGGGGCTTCGGCGCTCGGACACCCTCACCGGGCAGCACCTGGATCGCCGCACCTCCTTGCGCGAGAGCGTGCGACGCCCCAGCGGGTACCTCGAGATCCGCGGCGCCGACCAGCACAACCTGCGCTCGGTGGACGTCGACATCCCGCTCGGCGTGCTGACCGTGGTCACCGGGGTGGCCGGCTCCGGCAAGAGCTCGCTGGTGCACTCCTCCATGCCGAAGGACGCCGGCGCGATCGTGGTGGACCAGGCGCCGATCCGCGGCTCGCGCCGTTCGAACCCGGCGACCTACACCGGGCTGCTCGAGCCGATCCGCAAGGCCTTCGCGAAGGCGAACGGGGTCAAGCCCGCGCTGTTCTCGAACAACTCCGAGGGCGCCTGCCCGGCCTGCAAGGGCGCGGGCATGATCTACACCGAGCTGGGCTTCATGGAGACCGTCGCGACCCCGTGCGAGGAGTGCGAGGGCCGGCGGTTCCGGACCGACGTGCTCGAGCACCGCTTCGGCGGCAAGGACATCGCCGAGGTGCTGGACCTCTCCGTGGCCCGGGCCCGCGAGCTGTTCTCCGCCGCGGAGACGAAGGTGCCCGCGGCCGCGAAGCTGCTGGGCCACCTCGAGGACGTGGGGCTGGGCTATCTCACCATCGGCCAGCCCCTGACCACGCTCTCCGGCGGCGAGCGCCAGCGCCTGAAGCTCGCCACCCACATGGGGGACAAGGGCGGGATCTACGTGCTGGACGAGCCGACCACCGGCCTGCACCTGGCGGACGTGGACCAGCTGCTGGCGCTGCTGGACCGGCTGGTGGACGCGGGGAAGACGGTGGTCGTCATCGAGCACCATCAGGCCGTGATGGCCCACGCCGATCACCTCATCGATCTCGGTCCCGGCGCGGGCGCCGACGGCGGGCGCGTCGTGTTCGAGGGCTCCCCCGCCGAGCTCGTCGCCGACGCCACGACCCTCACCGGTCAGCACCTGAAGCAGTACCTGGGGGCCTGAGCGGCCGGGTTCTGCCGCCGCGCGTACCCTGATCCCTGTGTCCTCGCCCGCCTCCCGCCCCGCGCCCCCGGCGCTGCTGCCCTGGCTGGACAGCCTGCGCTGCCCGCACTGCGGCGACCCGCTCGCGCTGACCGAGCGCACCCTGCGCTGCCCGCACCGCCATTCCTTCGACCTGGCCCGCTCCGGCTACCTCCCGCTTCTCGCCGGCACCTCTCCCACCAGCGGCGATGATGACGCAATGGCCCGGGCACGGGACAGCTTCCTGGCCACCGGCGCCTATGCGCCGCTGCGGGAGGCGATCACGCAGACCGCCCCGGCGGGGGTGTGCCGCATCCTCGACATCGGCGGCGGCACCGGCTACTACCTCGCCGGTCTGCTCGACGAGCGCGTGGACGCCCACGGGCTGGGGGTGGACACCTCGGTGCGGGCCCTGCGCTTCGCCGCCCGTGCCCATGAGCGGGCCGCGGCGGCCAGCTGGGACGTGTTCGCCCGCTTCCCCCTTGCCGACGGCTCGGCCGATCTGGTGCTGGACGTGTTCGCGCCGCGCAATCCCGAGGAGTTCGCGCGGGTGCTCGCCCCGGGCGGTCACCTGCTGGTGGTGCGCCCCGCCCCCGATCACCTCGCGCAGCTGCGCACAGCGGTGCCCGGGATGGTGGGCCTGGATCCCCGCAAGGAGGAACGGCTGGCGCAGGCGCTGGATCCGCTCTTCTCCACGGTCCGCACCACCGAGGTGCGCTTCGGCCTCGCTCTCGACGCCCTCACTGCACGGGACCTGGTGGCGATGACACCGAGCGCCCGCCACGTGGACGAGCAGGCGCTGCACACCCTGCTGACCGGTGACTCGGAGGTGACCGTCTCGGTGCTGGTGAGCCTGCACCGGCGGCGCTGAGGAGCGGCACCCGGCACCGCTTCGGGAGCCGTCCTGCCGATCCCGCCGGCGCCGTGCCTGCGAGCAGCTGAGCCGCGGCGGATCGACGGGCCGGACTCGCCTAGGCTGGTGGCTCCGAGTCATCTGCAGGGAAGAGGGGGCATCCGTGGCCGATCGCCGCTGTGTGTTCATCGATTTCGACGGCACCTTCGCGCATCGCGGAGTGGCGCCGCGCGCGCATGCCGAGGCCGTCGAGCGGGCCCGCGCGAACGGGCACGTGATCCTGCTGTGCACCGGGCGCCCGAACTCGATCGTGGCCCCTGAGGTGGCCGCCCTGTTCGACGGCGTCGTCGCCTCCGCGGGAGGCTGGATCCAGGTGGGTGAGCAGCTGCTGAAGGACGAGCGCTTCCCCGAGGAGCTGGGCCGCCGCGCGGTCGAGGTGCTGCAGCGCCACGAGGTCCCCTTCACCCTCGAGACGCCGGAGGCGCTGCTGTGCACTCCCCGCTCGGCGCGCGAGCTGCACGCCCGGGTACGTCCCGCCCTGCCGGAGGACGGCGTGGGCAACGGCCTGCAGGACCTGCTGGACGCGATCGAGCTGCCCGAGGACCTCGCCTCCCGCTCCTTCGCGAAGATCTCCCTGTGGGGCTCCCCGCTCCCGATCGAGCAGCTCGCCCAGGAGATCGGTCCCGAGATCGGGGCGCTGCCGAACTCGATCACGGGCGATGCGAGCTCCGGCGAGCTGCATCTGCTCGCGGTGGACAAGGCCGACGGCGTCGCGGCCGTCGCCGCGCACCTGGGCATAGACCAGGCCGCGACCGTGGGGATCGGGGACGGGATGAACGATCTGGGGATGCTGGGCGCGGCCGGCACCGCGATCGCGATCCAGGGCGCCGTGCCCGCGGTGCTCGAGGCGGCCGGGGGCGTGGCGGTGCCCGGTCCGCTCGAGCACGGGATCGTCACCGCCTTCGAGCGGCTCGAGATGCTCTGACCCCGCCTGCTCCGCCGGCCCGGCCGGTCCCGTCGGCCCGTTGAGCCCCGCCCTCGCTCAGGAGCGTCGGCGCAGGCCCACCAGCACCAGCCCCACGGCGGTCACCAGGGCGCCGGCCCCGAGCAGGAGCACTCCCTGGGTGGTCATCGCGGTCCGGAAGTGCTCCTCGAAGACCTGCACGATCGGGCCCAGGAACGCCGCCTGGTCGATCGAGTCGGGCACGACGGTCTCGATCTCCCGGCCCAGCCACCACACCGCCCCTCCCGCGGCGAGCCCTCCCAGGCCCGCGAGGGTCAGCATGACGCGCCGGTGCGAGGCCAGCAGCAGCGCGAGCACCGCGAGGACGAGCGCGGCGGGCCCTGCCCAGGTGGCCCAGGGCGTGAGTGCCGAGACGGCCGGCAGCAGCGGCACATCGGGGATCGTGGCCACGGTGACGGTGGCGTCCTCCGGCCGCGGGATCCCGAAGGGCAGCACCTCCTCGACCGGGCTGAGGATCCGATCGATCGCCGGGCCGAGGTCCACCTCCAGCTCGGACGGGCCGGGCGAGAACAGCGCGCCGTGCAGCTCGGCCATGGTGGCCTCCCACATCGTGCCGTACACGTCGGTGCCGGTGAGCTTCGAGGCCTGCTCCTCGGCGAGCGGGGTCAGCCGCTCCTGGGCCCAGCCGGGCAGGCGGCTCTCCTCGAGGATCGTCTCGACGGCGCTGTCGCTCAGGGTGCGCTGGAACTCGGGATCCTCCGCGAGCGGCGCGGTGACGGCGAGGAATCCGTCTCGCTCGACCACATGGTCATGGATCCAGGTGGCCGGCAGCCAGAGCGCGCCGAGCAGCGTGGCCGCGCAGAGCAGGGCGACGGCGAGAACATCTCGAACGGAGGACACGGGGACACGGTACCGCCGGCTCCTGCGCCAGGAATGGGAGCGGCCCCGCACCACCGAGGTGATGCGGGGCCGAAGGGCGCGGGACCTCAGATGCGGATGAAGGTCCAGCTGCCGGAGTAGATGTTGCGCTCGCTGGTGTCCACGCGGCTGTTGCCGGCGTCGACGAACTGGTTGCCGCCGGCGTAGATGCCGATGTGGCCGGGCTTGTAGACGAGGTCGCCGGGGCGGGCCTCGGAACGCGGGATGACGGTGCCGGCGGCGGCCTGGCCGGCGGCGCCGCGGGGCAGGTTGATGCCGTGCTGGGCGTAAACCCACTGCACGAAGCCGGAGCAGTCCCAGCCGGACGGGGAGGTGCCGCCGTAGACGTACGGGGTGCCGATGCCGGAGCGCGCGGTGGCCAGGATGGACCCGCCCTTGGCGGCGGACGGTGCGGGAGCGGAGCTCTGCTCGGACTCGCCGGAGGAGCTCTCGCTCTGCGAGGAGGAGCTCTGGCCCTGGGAGTTCGAGCGCTCACCGGAGCGGGAGGAGGAGCTGTCCTCGCGGGTCTGGGTGCTCTCGGTGCTCTCCTGCTCGGAGGCCTCCTCGGCGGCGGCGCGCTCGGCGGCCTCGCGCTCAGCGGCCTCGGCCGCGGCGATCTCCTCCTCGGTGGGGCCGACCTCGACGGAGATCGCACCGGCGACGGGGGCGAGCGCGGGCTCGGCCTCCTCGTCCTCGGCGATCTCGACGGCGGGAATGCCCACGGCCGGTGCGACGACGGGGGCCAGAGCGGCGGGAGCGCTGTCGGCCTGGGGTGCATCGGCCTGCGGCTCGGCGGTCGCGGCGGAGGCTCCGCCGAACAGCATCGCGGCGGCCATCGCGGCTCCTGCCCCGGCGCGGCCTGCGCGGGTCACAGGGGTCACCGTGCGCATGGCGCGGCGGTGAGTGTTGTTCGCAGTCTTCGACACGTGGTGGCTCCCAGCCCCGGGCACTGCCCTCGCGCATCAACGATCTCTCGCATCCCGATCCGGTGCGCGTGGGGCTCTCCGGGGGGAATGCCACGGCTCTTCACGCCGTGGCACGCCCTCGACCATAGTGGCCGGGCACCCCGTGGGTCAGGATGACAGGAAGGTCCTGGGGAGAGCTTGACGGAGCCTTTACCCGGCGCGGAGCTCGGTCACATGGAGCTGGTCCGCCATGGCGTCGGAGAGGGAGACCTCTCCCCCGGCGGGGCCGCGCAGCACGAAGCTGTCCGCCACCCGCTCGACGCCCATCGTGACCCCGTGGAAGATTCCGTGACGTGCGAGTTCGCCGAGGAGTGCGACATCGCTCTGGACCCGCTCGCCGATGCGCTCGAGACGCACTTGCCGGCTCTCGCCGTCGGCAATCGCCTCGCTCAGCCCGCGGGTCGGGTTGGAGGGGTCTTTACCCGCAGCGGTGGCCTGGCTCTCCTCGATCCCGAGGGCGTCGAGCCCGGGGATCGGGTTGCCGTAGGGGTCCAGGTAGGGCGGCTCCATCTTCTGCGCCAGGCGCTTCTCGACCTCGAGGCTCATCACGTGCTCCCAGCGGCACGCCTCCTCGTGGACGTGGGCGTAGTCCAGCCCGATCACGTCCAGCAGGTGGCGCTCGGCGAGGCGGTGCTTGCGCATCACGTCGGTCGCCACGGCCTTGCCCTCGTCCGTGAGGCGGATGCGGCGCTGGTCGTCGAGGTAGAGCAGCCCGTCGCGCTCCATCCGGGCGACGGTCTGGGAGACAGTGGGGCCGGAGTGCCCGAGCCGCTCGGCGATGCGGGCGCGCATGGGGGCGATGCCCGCCTCGTGGAGCTCGAACACCGTCTTCAGGTACATCTCTGTGGTGTCGATGAGATCTCCGGACACGTGCCCTCCTCGGTGGCTGCGCAGTGGTCTCGGTCCAGCTTAGTCGGCGCCCCGGACGCTCACGCCGGTTTTCGCCCTGGGCGTCCGGCACGCACGATGCCCTGGCCCCCGTGACGGGGACCAGGGCATCGGCTCAGGGACCGGTCAGAGACCCTTGATGATCTCGCGCATCAGGTCAGCGGTCTCGGTGGGGGTCTTGCCCACCTTGACGCCGGCGGCCTCGAGGGCCTCCTTCTTGGCCTGGGCGGTGCCCGCGGAGCCGGAGACGATGGCGCCGGCGTGGCCCATGGTCTTGCCCTCGGGGGCGGTGAAGCCCGCGACGTAGCCCACGACCGGCTTGGTCACGTGCGCCTTGATGTACTCCGCGGCGCGCTCCTCGGCGTCGCCGCCGATCTCGCCGATCATCACGATGCCGGCGGTCTCCGGATCGTTCTCGAACGCCTCGAGGGCGTCGATGTGGGTGGTGCCGATGACCGGGTCGCCGCCGATGCCGATGGCGGTGGTGAAGCCGATGTCGGAGAGCTCGTACATCATCTGGTAGGTCAGGGTGCCCGACTTGGAGACCAGGCCGAGCTTGCCCGCACCGGTGATGTTGGAGGGGGTGATGCCCGCGTTGGACTTGCCGGGGCTGATCAGGCCCGGGCAGTTCGGCCCGATGATGCGGGTGGATCCCTTCTCCTGCGAGTAGTTGAAGAACTCGGCGGAGTCCTTGACCGGGATGCCCTCGGTGATGATCACCAGGAGCTCGATCTCGGCGTCGATCGCTTCGAGCGCGGCGGACTTGGCGAACTTCGGCGGCACGAAGACCACCGAGACGTTCGCGCCGGTGGCCTCCATGGCCTCCTTGACGCTGCCGAAGACGGGCACCTCGGTGCCGCCCTCGAAGGCGACGGACTGGCCGGCCTTGCGGGGGTTCACGCCGCCGACGATGTTCGTGCCGGAGTCGAGCATGCGCTGGGAGTGCTTCATGCCCTCCGAGCCCGTCATGCCCTGGACGATGACCTTGCTGTTCTCATCGAGAAAGATAGACATGTCGGGTGCTGCTCACTTTCCTGCGGCGGCGAGCTCGGCGACCTTCGCGGCGCCGCCGTCCATGGTGTCGGCCTGGGTGACGAGGGGGTGGGCGAAGTCCGCGAGGATCCTGCGACCCTCCTCGACGTTGTTTCCGTCGAGGCGGACCACGAGCGGCTTGGTCGCGGTGTCGCCGAGCTTCTTCAGCGCGCCGACGATGCCGTTGGCGACCGCGTCGCACGCGGTGATGCCGCCGAACACGTTGACGAACACGGCGGAGACCTGCTCGTCGCCGAGGATGACGTCGAGGCCGTTGGCCATCACCTCGGCGGAGGCGCCGCCGCCGATGTCGAGGAAGTTCGCGGGCTTCACGCCGTGGGATTCACCGGCGTAGGCGACCACGTCGAGGGTGGACATGACCAGGCCCGCGCCGTTGCCGATGATGCCGACCTCGCCGTCGAGCTTGACGTAGTTGAGGTCCAGGGCCTTGGCCTTGGTCTCCAGCGGGTCCTCGGAGGCGACGTCGACCAGGTCGGCGTGGCCCTCCTGGCGGAAGACGGCGTTGTCGTCGAGGGTGATCTTGCCGTCCAGGGCGACAATGTCACCGGCGCCGGTCTTGACCAGCGGGTTCACCTCGACCAGGGTGGCGTCCTCCTCGCGGTAGACGTCCCAGAGCTTCTCGAGCACGGGGGCGACCTTCGCGCCGGTCTCGGCGTCGAACTTCGCCGCCTCGACGATCTCCTTGGCCTTGGCCGCGTCGATGCCGACGTTGGGGTCGACGGCCACGCGGGCGAGGGCCTCGGGGCGCTCGACGGCGAGCTGCTCGATCTCCATGCCGCCCTCGACCGAGCACATGGCCAGGTAGTTGCGGTTGGCGCGGTCCAGCAGCAGCGAGAAGTAGTACTCCTCGGCGATGTCCGCACCGGCGGCGACCATGACGCGATGCACGGTGTGGCCCTTGATGTCCATGCCGAGGATCTCGGAGGCCTTCTGCTCCGCCTCCTCGGGGGACTTGGCGACCTTCACGCCACCGGCCTTGCCACGACCACCGGTCTTGACCTGGGCCTTGACGACGACGACCGGGGTGCCGAGCTGCTCGGCACCGGCCTTGGCAGTGGCAGGATCCTCCGCGACGACTCCTCCGAGCACGGGCACGCCGTGCTTCTCGAAGAGATCGCGGGCCTGGTACTCATACAGGTCCACGGGGTGCATTTCCTCTCGATGTCGGCAGTGGGCGGCAGGCCGCACTGGCCTCTATGCCACCCCTGGGAACACGGTCAGGGTATCGCTTCTGCGGCACCGGGCGTGCCAGTGCGAGCGGTGTGCGGGGAGTCTCACTCGCTCGTGCGTACCGTCCTGCGAGGTCGGCCGGAGCGGACGGCGCGTCGGCGCCGCGATCGCCCGCCCCGCCGCACGAGCCGCGCCCAGGTGCGGCGTCTACCATGGCGGGATGAATCGACGACCCCGCGGCCTGGTCCAGCGCGTGCGTGATCACATCGGGTTCAGCGTGATCGCGATCGGCGTGCTGTTCATCGTGCTGCGCCTGCTCGGGGTGCGCTCGACCTTCGCGGGCTTCGCCCTGTCGGTGGGGATCACGCTCGCGCTGAACGTGGGCCTGTCCTACTACAACGACTACCGCGCGAAGCACCCGAAGCCCGAGCGCCAGGGCCGCGGCGGCGGCGACATCCGCTTCCGCGAGGACGACTCGTTCCGCGAGCGCCGGGACGACGAGCGCTTTGCCGGGCGCCGTGACGACGAGCGCCGCGGCGAGCCGCGCCGGGATCCGCACCGCGGCGAGCGCCGCTGAGCCGAGAGAGTCGAGGGAGACGATGGCCGACTGGAAGACCTACGCGAAGGCCGCACGGAACACCGTGCGCAAACAGGCGCCCGAGGCCCGGGACGCGGCCGGTCGTGCCTCCAGCCGCGCCGGGGACTACGTGCGCGCCGCCGGGCGGGCGCTCGAGGAGGGCCGACGAGAGGACGGGCAGCCGGAGCACGAGGAGCGGGCGGACCGTCGCGATCGCGTCGAGCGCGCTGCACCCCGTGACCGGGAGGCGCGACCCGGCGGCGGTGAGCGCACGGAGCGCTCCGAAGGCTCCGAGCGTCGGAGCCCCGAGGGCTCCCGGCCGCGCACCGCGACTGCCGAGCGGCCCGGGCTCGACGGGGACCGGCTGCGCCGTGATGCCGCCGCGTACTACACCGTCGCGAGCCGACGGGTGAGCGCCGCCAACATCGTCCCGAGGATCATGCGCGCGCTGCGCGACGCCCTGCTGATCGGTCTGTCGCTGTTCATCATCTGGGGCGTGCTCGCTGCCGCGGGCATCCCGATCCCGTTCACCACGGTGCTGATCATCGTCGGTGTGATCGTGGTGATCAGCTTCGCCAGCGGCGTCTACGCGCAGTCGCGGCGGGCGCGCGAGGAGCGGGAGCATGATCCCGCTCCCCGCGACTGACCTCCCGGTCCCGCGACGTCCGGGCTCCCCCGGGTGCGACGTCCACGTCGCAGGGACTTCCGGCGGAGGCCCCGTGGCGGGGCGGTCCTAGGCTGGGACGGTCCCTGTCCCGGCCCGACCGGCCCTCCTGACCCGGCCGAGCCTCCTGCCGAGGTGGTCATGCCCGAGCCCTCCCGTCCCGCTGCGTCGTCCCGCTCTTCGCGAGCGGACTCCCCCACCGGTCGCAGCTCCTGGCACCGTCGTGCCTCACGGCCCGTCTCCCTGTGGATGGCCGCCCTGATCGTGGTGGTGCTCACCCATCAGTGGATCCCGCAGTCCCGCTGGCTGCTGGTGCACATGGTGACGCTGGGCCTGATCACCACTTCGATCATGGTGTGGGGGCAGCACTTCACCGAGGCGCTGCTGAAGACGCGCCTGGGCGAGGAGTCCCGGCCCCGTCAGCTCGCCCGCATCCGCCTGCTGACCCTCGGCGTGGTGGTCACGATCGCGGGCATGCTGCCGTCCTGGCCCTGGGTGGTGGTGGTCGGAGCGCTGATGGTCTCCGCCGCGCTGGTCTGGTACGCGGCCGCGCTGGGCGCGCAGGTGCAGGCGGCGATCGCGCCGCGCTTCGAGTTCACGGTGAAGGCGTACATCGGCGCCGCCTGCCTGCTGCCCGTCGGCTCGACCCTCGGCGCGGTGATGTCCTTCAGCCCGGGCGAGCCCTGGCAGGGCCGCCTGCTGCTCGCCCATCAGCTGGTGAACGTCCTCGGCTTCGTGGGCGTGACCGTCACCGGCACCCTGCTGACCCTGTGGCCCACCGTGCTGCGCACCCGGATCGAGCTGGCCGCGGCACGGCGGGCGGCGGGCGGGCTGCTGGGGATGCTGCTGGCGGTGCTCGGAGCGAGCGCCGGTGCGCTGCTCGGCTCGCGGCTGCTGGGCTGCGCCTTCCTGCTCGCCTATCTCGGCAGCTTCGTCTGGGTGGCGGTGACCCTGGTGCGGTTCAGCGCCCGCTCGGCACGTCAGGAGCGCAGGGTGCCGCTGCCGCTGTTCCCCGTGCTGTCCATCGCCTCCGGCGTGGTCTGGTTCGCGGTGGCGGTGCTCGGTCTGCTGGTGATGTGGTGGCGCTCGGCGGATGCCCAGCTGGCCAGCTCGCTGGTCGCTGCGGACATCCAGCAGCTCACGGTCCCGCTGGTCGCGGGCTTCCTGCTGCAGGTGCTGCTGGGGGCGATGAGCTATCTGCTGCCGGTGACGATGCGCGGCGGCCCCCGCTCGACGAAGGCGGCGCTCGAGATCATGAGCCGTTTCGCCGTGCTGAGGGTGGTCACCTACAACCTGGTGCTCGCACTGTGGGTGCTCGCCGAGATCGGGTCTGGGACCTCTGCGGCGCTCTTCGCCGCGCTCACCCTGGGCACCGCCGACGTCTCGGCCTTCGGCTCCCTCTCACGGGTGGCGCTCTCCCTGCTGGCCTTCGCGGCACTGCTGTGCTTCCCGGTGCTGATGGGCCTCGCGATCCGGGCGAGCATCCGGTTGCGCGGGGTCGAGCTGCCCATGCCCGGCCTCCGTCCCGCGCCGGATCCGGCGGCGTCGCCGCGCGGCGAGGAGGGCGCCGCCCCGCGCGGGGCGGGCTCGCTGCCGCTGGGACCGTCGCCGTCGGCCGCCGACGCCCCGGCCGCGACCGGGGCGAGCCTTCCGGTCGGTCCGCCGCGCACCTCCGCACCGGCCGAACCCATCCGCACCGCGCCCTCCCCTGCCGGGCCGGAGCCGCGCAGCGCCGGGACGATGGATCGCCGCGCGCTGACCGGGGCGCTGCTGGGCCTCGGCTCCGTGCTGGGGGTGACCGCGCTGGGCTCCGCGCTGGACCGCTCGCAGGGATCGGTCCCGGATTCCGGCGCCGGTGCCACGGGCGGCGGGACTGCCGCCGTGACACCCACCGGGAAGACCACCACGCTCACGGTGAGCATGGCGGAGATGCGCTTCTCCCCCGATCTGCTCGAGGTCCCCGCCGGGGATCAGCTGGTGATCGAGCTGCGCAACGACGACCCCTACGATGTCCACGACCTGGTGCTCGCCAGCGGCGTCTCCTCGGGACGGCTCCAGCCCGGGCAGACCGCCACGGTGGAGGCCGGGGTCATCGGGCACGATCTGGACGGCTGGTGCTCGATCGTGGGGCACCGCGCGATGGGGATGACCCTGCGCGTCAGCGCCCTCGGCGCCGAGCATTCCAGTCATCAGGCGGGGCAGAGCACCGGCAGCGCCGGGGACGAGCTCGCCCGCGTCCCTGCGGACCTGCAGGCCGCCCCCGGCCCCGCTCATCAGCGGCGCGAGGCGCTGCTGCCGCCGAGCGCCGGGCCGGAGCAGCGCCTGACGCTCGAGATCACCGAGGTCGACGTCGAGCTCGCCCCCGAGGTGAGCATGCAGGCGATGACCTTCGGCGGCGCGGTGGTGGGGCCGGTGATCCGCTCCGAGCTCGGTGCTCGCCTCACCGTCGACCTGGTCAACAGCGGCTCGATGGGGCATTCGCTGGACCTGCACGCCGGCACCGTCTCCCCGGACGAGGTGATGCGCACGATCCCACCGGGCGAGAGCCTCGAGTACTCGATCACCACCGAGCATGCGGGCATCTGGCTGTACCACTGCTCGACCATGCCGATGAGCGTGCACCTGGCAGCCGGGATGGTGGGGGCGCTGATCGTGCCGCCTGCGGTGCTGGCCGACGTGGACCGCGAGTACGTGCTGGTCCAGTCCGACCACTACCTGGTGCCCGCGGGCGCGCCCGGTGCGGAGGACGTCGCCGAGGGCGAGGCGCTCCCGGTGAGCCCCGCGAAGCTCGCGGCCGAGCGCCCGGACCTCACCGTCTTCAACGGGCACGCGAACCAGTACGTGCATGCCCCGCTCGAGGCCCGTGTCGGGGAACGGGTGCGCCTGTGGGTGCTCGCCGCCGGCCCGTCGCGCGGGATCTCCTTCCATGTGGTGGGCGGCGTGTTCGACACCGTGTTCAAGGAGGGCGAGTACTTGCTGCGCCCGGACAATGAGAACCGTGGCGGCTCCCAGGCCCTGGATCTCGCGGCGGCGCAGGGCGGGTTCGTCGAGCTGGTCTTCGACGAGCCCGGCACCTACACCGCCGTGAACCACTCCTTCGTCGAGATGGAGCGCGGGGCGCGCGCCCTGATCACGGTGACCCGATGACCGTCGCCCTCGCGGGGACGACCCGGGCATGGATCACCGCTGTCCACGGGTCGCCCCCTGAGCCGGGAGGTCGGCTCAGAGCTTCGTGACCGCGGCGTACCGCAGCACCAGGCGCTTGGTCCCGTGCGGGGCCCGGAACTGCACCTCGATCTGGGTCTTGTCCCCCTGACCGGCGACCTCGGTGACCGTACCCATCCCGAAGGAGTCATGGGTGATGCGGTCGCCGACCACGAGCTGGGGCAGCTTCTCGGTGGGGGTGGCCTTGCGGCCCGAGCCGAAGCTGGGGCGCTTGATGTCGCTGCGCCCCCCGCCGATGCCGCCGCTGAACGAGGGCCCCCGCTGCGAGCCATAGCCGTCGGAGCCGCCCGCGCTCCCGCTGTACCCGCCGAAGCCGGCACCGCTGAGGCTCGAGCCGGCGCGGGCCACGTCGAGCACGGCCTCGGGAACCTCGTCGAGGAAGCGGCTGGCGGGCATGAACTGGGTCTGCCCCCAGGTGGCGCGCATCTGGGAACGGGTCAGGTAGAGCTTCTCCCGCGCACGGGTGATGCCCACGTAGGCCAGGCGCCGCTCCTCCTGGAGCTCCTCGGGATCGCCGAGGGTGCGGTTGTGGGGGAAGGTGCCGTCCTCCATCCCGGTGAGGAACACGACCGGGAACTCGAGCCCCTTGGCCGTGTGCAGCGTCATCAGGGTGACGAACTGGTCCTCCTCGCCGGGGAGCTGGTCGGCGTCGGCCACCAGGGAGACCTTCTCCAGGAAGCGGTCCACGAGGCTCGCCTCCGGATCGTCCGGGGCGCGCAGCGCGGCATCGGGGGCGATGTCGGCACCGGGCGCGGAGTCCTCCTGATCGTCCTCGTCCTCGAGCTCGCTCGCGACGGCGTCGGCCTCCTCGATCTGGGCCTCGAACTCGGCGGCGACGCTGATCAGCTCGGCGAGGTTCTCCAGGCGGGACTCGTCCTGCGGGTCATCGCTGCCCTGCAGCTCGGCGTAGTAGCCGGAGCGGGTGAGGATCGCCTCGAGCAGCTCGGCGGGCCCCTCGCCCTTCTCGGCCATCTCCTGGAGGTCCTCGAGCATCGCCACGAAGGTGCGCACAGCGTTCAGCGAGCGGGTGGCGATGCCGGGGGCCTCGTCGGCGCGGCGCAGCGCGTCGCCGAAGCCGATCCGCTCGCGCTCGGCGAGCATCGCGATCGCGGCCTCGGCACGGTCGCCGATGCCCCGCTTGGGGACGTTGAGGATGCGGCGCAGGTTGATCTCGTCGGCCGGGTTGGCGAGCACCTGCAGATAGGCGATCGCGTCCTTGATCTCGCGGCGCTCGTAGAAGCGGGTGCCGCCCACCACGCGGTACGGCAGCCCGATGCGGATCAGCTGGTCCTCGAGCGCGCGGGACTGGGCGTTGGCGCGGTAGAAGATCGCGATCTCCCCCGCGCTGCGGCCGTCGTCCACGAGCGCGTCGATCTGGCGGCCGATGTAGCGGGCCTCGGCCTTCTCATCGTCCGCGACGTAGAGGGTGATCTTCTCGCCCGCCCCCTGGTCGGTCCACAGGTTCTTCTTGCGGCGCCCGGAATTCTCCTCGATCACGGAGTTCGCGGCGCTGAGGATGTTCTGGGTCGAGCGGTAGTTCTGCTCGAGCACGATGGTGCGAGCCGTGGGGAAGTCCTGCTCGAATTCGACGATGTTGCGGATGGTCGCGCCGCGGAAGGCGTAGATCGACTGGTCGGAGTCGCCCACCACGGTCAGGTCGGCGCGCGGATCATCACCCACCAGCTCCCGCACCAGCTGGTACTGGGCGGTGTTGGTGTCCTGGTACTCGTCCACCAGCAGGTGACGGAAGCGCCGACGGTAGCCCTCGCGGATCGCGGGGTTCTCCCGCAGCAGGGTGACGGTCAGCCCGATCAGGTCGTCGAAGTCCACCGCATTGGCCTGACGCAGCCGCTCGGTGTAGTTGGTGTAGATCCGCGCGAGGGTGCGCTCGAAGGGGTTCTTCGCGCTCTCGGCCTGGTCGGCGAAGTCGATCGGATCCACGAGGTCGTTCTTGAGGGTCGAGATCCGCGAGGCCAGCGCGCGCGGCGCATGCTTCTTGGTGTCCAGCTCGAGGTCCTTGGCGATCGTGGTGATCAGGCGCAGGGAGTCGGCGCTGTCATAGATGGTGAAGGAGCTCTTGAGCCCGGCCGCCGCGGCGTCGCGGCGCAGGATCCTCACGCAGGCGCTGTGGAAGGTGGAGACCCACATGCTGCGCGCGACGGGGCCCACCAGCTCGCCCACGCGCTCGCGCATCTCGGCCGCGGCCTTGTTGGTGAAGGTGATCGCGAGGATCTCGCCGGGCATCGCCTCGCCCGAGCGCAGCAGGTGCGCGATGCGGCGGGTGAGCACGCGGGTCTTGCCCGAGCCGGCGCCGGCGACGATCAGCAGCGGGCTGCCCCGATGCTCGACCGCCTCCCGCTGCGCGGGGTTCAGTCCGTCGGTGAGCTCCTCGAGACCGGGCGGCGGCGCCACAGGGCTCCGGTGCCACGGCTGCTCGGCGGGGTGCGGGGCGTGGGTGTGATCCGCCGGGGGCTCGGGAACGGGGCTCTCCGCGTCCGCGAGCGCCTCGTCGAAGGGGACGGGGTGTGATCCGCCGGGGGCTCGGGAACGGGGCTCTCCGCGTCCGCGAGCGCCTCGTCGAAGGGCGGCGCCTCGTCGTAGGGCGGCTCGTCCTCCTCGGGCGGAGCCTCGGGCAGCGGCGGCTCCTCGGGGCGGTCGCGCCGGTCATCGCGCGCCGACGGGGAGCCGACAGGGTTGACCCTCACCCCGTCGAGGCGGCGGAAGGCGTCGGGCAGCGAGAGATCGTCGAAGAGTGAGCTCATGAGGCCTCCAGGATAGGCACGCGCACCGACAGCAGGTGCCTGTGCGCCCCGCGGTGTGGACGGATCGACAGTTCCCCTCCCCGCTCGCGTCCCGCCCCGCGCCTGCCCACTTCCGTCCGGCGGCGGCCGGCACGCGCCTCACAGCGGGCGCTCGGCCCGTGCCATGCGAGAATCACCGCATGTCAGAGGCGTCCCCCGGTTCCCCCGACTCTCCGCGCTCCCCGTCCTCGGCACGCCCAGAGCAGGCCGGCGCCGCACCGTCCGGCGAGGATTGGCTCGCCGAGGAGATGGCCGATCTCGACGCGGAGCGACCGCCCCGCGCCACCGCGGGCAAGGTCGTGGCCCAGCTGGTCTCCGCGCTGCTGGTGATCGCCCTGCTGGCCTGGGCCCTGCCCTGGGCCACCGGCGCGAGCTGGGGCGAGATCGCCGGCGCCTTCTCGTCCCTGCCGCTGTGGGCGGTGCCCGCGATGGCGCTGCTCGGCGTCGGTGCGCTGCTGCTGGAGTCGCTCACCGTGCGTGCCGCTCTGCCGGGCTCCCGCTGGTCGCCGGCGCTGCAGGGGCATGCGGCCTCGAGCGCGACGGCCCTCGCCGTGCCCGGCGGGTCGATCCTGGGCCTGACGCTGATGGGCTGGATCCTGCGCCGCGCCGGTCTCGCGCTGTCTGTCATCCTCACCGGGATCATGGCCGCCTCCCTGGTGGAGATGGCGCTCACCTCGGTGCTGATCCCGGTGATCGGGCTGGGCGCCTACGCGCTGAGCTCCAGCCTGGCACCGGCCGGGATCGCGCTGCCGGGGGCGCTCTGGGCGGCGCTGCTCGCGGTGCTCGGCGCGCTGCTCGCCCTGGCGGCGACCGCGCTGCTGCTGCGCCGCTCGGTGCTGACGTGGCTGCTGGCCCACAGCGGGCAGAGCGTTCCCGAGCACATCGCCGCCCAGATCCTCCGGATCCGGGACTCCGTGGTGGAGGTGCTGCGGCATCGTGCGGCGGCGCTCACGCTGCCCACCGCGGGCGCTCGGCTGCTGCAGTGGGGAGCGCTGCTGCTGGCGATCGAGGCGGTCGGCGCCGAGGTGCCGCTGCTGCTGACGGTGGCGATCTTCGCGCTGGGCCGGGTGCTGTCGCTGGTGCCGCTGACCCCCGGCGGCGCGGGGGTGACAGAGGCGGTGGGCGGCGCGGCGCTGGTCGCGCTGGGCGTGGGATCGGCGCAGGCGGCCTCCGCGATGCTCCTGCTGCTGGTGACGATGCTGCTGGTGCCCCTGGTGTGCGGCGGGATCGCGACCGCGGCCGCGTTCACGACCGCACCGGCGCGGAGGGCGCGCTGAGGCGGCCGGCGGCGCGGGCTCAGCCCTGCTCGTCGTAGTCGGGGGTCTCGATCCCCAGGGTGTGGGACGGGTGGGCGAGCAGCCCCTCGTCGAGGCTGGGCATCAGGGGGAACCCGCCGATGCTCGCACCGTGCTCGGTGCCCACGAAGGCGGCGACCTCCTCGACATGGCGGTGGGCGTCGTCGCCGCGGCCGAGGAAGCCCGCACCGGCGTAGCCGCCCAGGCGTCGGCCGCTGCTGCGCTCCGCGCCGAGCGCCACGGCGTCGAGCTGCTTGGCGCTCGTGCGCAGGCCGCGCGCGATACGGCCCAGCTCTGGGTACTGCTCGAGGGTCCAGCGCTCGTGGGCCTGCTCCCCCACCGCGCGCACCGAGGGGTCCGGGGCTCGGGCGAGCTCGGTGAGCCCGTTGGCCAGCCGCAGGCGCAGGATCGTGAGCCGGTCCGCGGCGCGGCGCAGTGCGGCGGCATGGCGGCGCACCTCACGCGGATCCGCGGTCATCCGGCTCCTCCTTCCCAGGCCTCTCCGGCACGGAGCCGCCGTGCTCGGCGGCGGATGCTGTCATCGTAGGGGCTCCCAGTGCCGGTGACTCCAACCAGTCGTCCAGGAAGGCCACCGCGCGCGAGCGCGCGTCCGCATCCGAGAGGAAGACGTCGTGGCGGGCGCCCTCGACCGCTTCGATCCGCACCTGGTGCCCGAGCCCTGCGGCGGCCACGGCCAGGGACTTCACGTCGAGCACGGAGTCCGCACGCCGCATCTCCTCGCTGAAGCGGGACCCGAAGCGGCTGCGTGCCGAGTGCAGCACGAGCACCGGGATGCTGAGGGGTCCGGCTGCGGCCAGGCGGCTCTGCCCCTCGATGATCGCCGCGAGGGTCGAGGCGGGCAGGCGGTGCCCGCCGGGCGGCTTCAGGGAGAGGTCGTAGTCGTAGGAGCCCCCGTAGTCCCGGTGCGTGCTGCGGGCGAAGTGATCGCTGCCGACGGGGAGGATCGGCCGCTCCCTGAGCCGGTCCGCGAGCAGGCGCACGGGGGCCTCGGCGAGCGAGCGGCTGACCGGCCCCAGGTGCATCTCGAGCCAGGGCGAGTTCAGCGCGAGGCCGCGCACCGTGCCGGGATGGCGCTGGGCCCACAGCGCCGCGATCAGTCCGCCCGTGGAGTGCGCCAGCAGAATCGGCGGCCGCTCCCGCCCGATGATGCGCAGGGACGCGCCGATCTCCTGGTCGTAGCGGTTCAGATGGTCCACCGCCGTGGCGGTCTGTCCGGGCAGCAGACTGCGGCCGTACTTGCGCAGGTCCAGCCCCCACACATCGTGCCCGCGCTGCCCGAGGTGCTCCATCAGGTCGCGGTGGAAGATGTAGTCCGACCAGCCGTGCATCAGCAGGATCGGGGGCTTCTCATCGTCGGCCCCCACCGAGCCCGGTGTCCCGTCGGCGGATTCGCGGTGGAGGAGCGTCGCGATCAGAGGGCCTTCCTCGTCCTCGCCGAGCTCCAGGCGATGGGCGACGTATCCCTCTCCCAGGATCGGGTCGGTGCTCACTCGTCCTTGGTGCTGTCCTGGAGGAGCTCGACGACCTCGTCGCGCCGGTACCGGCGGTGCCCGCCGAGGGTGCGCATGTACGTCAGCTTGCCGGCCTGAGCCCAGCGGGTGACCGTCTTGGGATCGACATGGAACATCTTGGCGACCTCAGCCGGAGTCAGCAGCTCCGTGGCGTCCTGGTCGCCCGCGGGCTGTTGCTCCGTGGATCCGTTCATGGGGCGTGCGACCTTTCACTGCGAACGTCGGGGAGCGCGCGCACCTCATCGATCTCGAGCTCGTGCGCGGGTCCTGGCGCAAGACTACTCGGTCAGGAACTCGGATCGGCAAAATGCACGCCGTCGAGCGACCAAGATACGGGCTGGTCGGCGCTCCGCAGAACGGCGGGGCGGGGCACGGAAGGGATGTCCGGCACGTCTCACGCCTCGGAGTTCGCCGGACAGCAGGGCGAGCATGTACCCTGGGCATCCGAAACTAATGCCATCTTCCGGGTCGACAAGAACACCCGGCAGCCGATGCACAGGGGGTCAGATCCATGGGTCGCGGCCGACAGAAAGCCAAGCACACCAAGGTGGCACGGGACCTCAAGTACTACAGCCCGCCGACGGATCTCACGGCGCTGCAGCGCGAGCTGCAGTCGCAGCGGAGCGAGACGTCCTCCGCCGACGGAGACGACCGGGCCGAGGACAGCGACGACTGGGCCGACGAGGACGCTCCGTCCATCTATCGCCGCTGAGGACGCTCCGGCTGGGGCCGGGATCCACCGTGACACCGTACGAGGGCCGACCGCGAGGTCGGCCCTCGTACTGTGTGCGGGCGGTGCGCGAGCCGACGGGCCTCAGGCCCAGCCGGGGTGCTGCCCGGCGAGCATGACCGCCCCGCCCTCGACGCCCTTGGCCCCGGTGACCACGCTCTCGAGCGGCGCACCGGGCTCGGGCAGGGACTCCTCGGGCACGACCTCGCCGATCACGCGCGCACCGAGGCCGCGCTCGGTGAGCAGCGCGAGTGTCGCGTCGGCCTGCTCCGCACCGACCAGCGCCACCATGCCGATGCCCATGTTCAGGGTTCCCTCGAGGTCGAGCTGCGGCACCGAGCCCCAGCGGGCGACGTGGGAGAAGACAGCCCCCGGCTCCCAGGTGGCGCGGTCCACGCGGGCCGCCAGCCCGCGCGGCATGACCCGGGCGAGGTTCGCGGCGAGCCCGCCGCCGGTGACGTGGCTGAGCGCATGGATCGCGCCGACGGTGCGGGCATCGCGCAGCACCGCGAGCAGATCCGCGGTGTAGATGCGGGTGGGCTCGAGCAGCTCCTCACCGAGCGTGCGGCCGAAGTCCGTGATCTGCTCCTCGAGCGAGAGCCCGGCCGCGGAGACCACGGCGCGCACCAGGGAGTAGCCGTTGGAGTGGAGGCCGGAGGCGTCCATGCCGATCACCACGTCCCCGGCGCGGACCCGGTCCGGGCCCAGCAGCTCGTCGGCCTCGACCACGCCGACGGCCGCGCCCGCGACGTCGTAGTCCTCGGGGGCCATCAGGCCCGGATGCTCGGCGGTCTCGCCGCCCACCAGCGCGCAGCCGGCCAGGCGGCAGCCCTCGGCGATGCCGCGCACGATGTCGGCGATCCGCTCGGGCACCACCTTGCCGCAGGCGATGTAGTCGGTCATGGCCAGCGGCTCGGCTCCTACCACGATGATGTCGTCGACCACCATCCCCACCAGGTCACGGCCGATGGTGTCGTGGATGTCCAGCTCGCGCGCAATCGCGATCTTGGTGCCGACGCCGTCGGTGGAGGAGGCCAGCAGCGGGCGGCGGTAGTCCTTCAGGGCGCTGACGTCCACGAGGCCGGCGAAGGCGCCGATGCCGCCGAGCACCTGGGGGCCGTGGGTCGCGGCGACCGCCTCCTTCATCAGCTCGACGGCGCGGTCTCCCGCGGCGGTGTCCACGCCGGAGTCGGCGTAGGTGATCGCAGAGGGGCGGGGATCGGTGGTGTTCATGCGTCCTTCCCGAGGTCGGCGGGCTCGGACTCGCGAGCCTGGATGATGCCCTGGGCCCGGGCGACGGGCTCCGGCAGGGAGACCGGGTACTTCCCGGAGAAGCAGGCGGTGCACAGCGTCTCCTCGGGCTGCGCGGTGGCCTCGACCATCCCCTCCTCGGAGATGTAGCCGAGGGAGTCCGCTCCGAGCGAGCGGGCGATCTCCTCGATGCCGAGGCCGTTGGCGATGAGCTCGGCACGGGAGGCGAAGTCGATGCCGTAGAAGCAGGGCCAGCGCACCGGCGGGGAGGAGATCCGCACGTGCACCTCGGCGGCGCCGGCCTCGCGCAGCATCCGCACCACGGCGCGCTGGGTGTTGCCGCGCACGATCGAGTCGTCGATGACCACCAGGCGCTTGCCGGCGATCACCTCGCGCAGGGGGTTGAGCTTGAGGCGGATGCCCAGCTGGCGGATGGTCTGGCTGGGCTGGATGAAGGTGCGGCCCACATAGGCGTTCTTCACCATGCCCTGGCCGTAGGGGATCCCGGACGCCTGGGCGTAGCCGATCGCGGCGGGGGTGCCGGACTCCGGGGTGGGGATCACCAGATCCGCCTCGACGGGATGCTCGCGGGCCAGCTGGCGGCCCATCTCGGCGCGCGCCTCGTTGACGCTGCGGCCGGCGATGCGGGTGTCGGGGCGGGCGAGGTAGACGTACTCGAAGACGCACCCCTTGGGCTTCGGCGGCATCACCTGCTCGCTGCGCAGGCCCTGCTCGTCGATCACGATCATCTCGCCGGGGGCGACCTCGCGCACGAAGCTCGCGCCGCAGATGTCCAGGGCGGCGGTCTCGGAGGCGACCACCCAGCCGCGCTCGAGCCGGCCCAGCACCAGCGGCCGGATGCCCTGCGGGTCCCGGGCGGCGTAGAGGGTGGTCTCGTCCATCAGGGTGAAGCAGTAGGCGCCGCGCAGGTGCGGCATCAGCTCGCGCAGGGAGTCCTCGAGCGTGCCCTCGCTGTTCAGCAGCGCGGTGACCAGGGCGGTGTCGGTGGTGTTGCCGCGGGCCAGCTCGCCGGTGCGCGGGGTGCCCTGGCGCTCCTCGATGAGGGCGAGCAGCTCCTCAGTGTTGACCAGGTTGCCGTTGTGCGCCATCGCCACGGTGCCGTCGGGACGCGGGCCCAGGGTGGGCTGCGCGTTCGACCAGACGGAGCCGCCGGTGGTCGAGTAGCGGGTATGACCGATCGCGATGTGTCCCTGGAGCCCCGCGAGGGAGGCCTCGTCAAAGACCTGCGAGACCAAGCCCATGTCCTTGTAGACGAGGATCTGGGAGCCGTCGCTGGTGGCGATGCCCGCTGATTCCTGCCCGCGATGCTGCAGGGCGTAGAGACCGTAGTAGGTCAGTTTCGAGACGTCCTCGCCCGGTGCGAAGACTCCGAAGACGCCGCAGGCGTCCTGGGGGCCCTTCTCGCCGGGGAGCAGGTCATGGGAGAGTTTTCCGTCGCCGCGTGCCACCGGTCCATAGTGCCACAGCGGGGCCTCGCCCCGAGCCGCCGTCCACGGCGGTCTCAGCGGCGTCGGGACCTCGGCGGACGATGCCTGATCGCGTCGATCAGCGCGGCCAGGGCGGCCAGCGGCAGGCCCACCATCACGGCGGCCATCAGCACGAAGTTCACCACCGCGCCCAGGTCGGGGAAGTCGAAGAACGGGGCGCTGATCAGGGCCGCCACGGCGGGCAGGGCGATCGCGAGAGCCACCCAGAGTCCGAGCGTGGGGGTGCGTCCACGGCGCACGTAGATGCTGGTGCTCGTGCTCTCCGGCGCGGGGGCGCTCTCGTCGGCTTCGGGCTCGGCGCTCTGCGCGGTCTCATCGGCCTGCGCGCTCTCGACGTTCTCAGCGCCCTCAGCGCTCTCGGCCCGCTCATCGTCCTCGCGGGCGGTGGTGGGGTCCTCGGGGTCGTTCTCGGTGCTCATAGCTCTCCAGCGGGGCGAGATCTGCGATGTCGGCGGGACGCACTCCCCCGCCGGCGCAGACGTCGAGCAGGCCCTCGGCGGCGTCGACCATCGCGCCGAGATCCTCGGCGCCGTCGAGTGCGCGGGCCGCCCCGCCGGAGGTGAGCACCCGGTGGATGCCCAGCCCCAGCAGGTTGCGCACCGCCTCCGCGCGCTCTGTGCGGCCGGGCAGGGCGTCGAGCGCACGATGGACGGTGAGGGTCACGCCGCGCAGCGCGCTGCTGCCGGCGATCAGGGCGCCGTCGCGGATGGTCTCGAGGGCGGGGAGGTCGAGGCGGGCGTCCTCGGTGAGGGCGCCGATCACCACGCCGGCGGCGCCTGCGGCGACGCTCTCCCCCGCCTGAGCGGCCATCAGCTCGACCTCCTGCGGGGAGTAGGCGAACTCCTCGGGGTGGTCCAGGAAGTCACCGCGCTCGGCGCGGGAGCGGATCAGCACGTGGATGTCGAAGTGGGGTTTGGCCTCGCGCGCCGAGACCAGCGACGCGGCCCGGTGCGCGCACTCTTCAACGAGCTCGGGCGGCGGGGTGAGCCCGCCGCGCTCGAGGTCGATGCACAGCTCGACCCGGTCGGCTCCGGAGGTCGCGGCGACCTCCAGCCCGGCCAGGTCCTCGATCGCGATCTCGACGGCGACGCTCATCGTTCCTCCTGTTCACGGGCGGTGCGCACCAGGCGGCGCGGGCCGGGAAGCGGCAGCAGCTCACCGAGGTCGCTGCGCTCTCCGCTCGCGCGGACGCGGCCGTCGGCTATGGCGTCGGCCCAGTCCAGGTCGCCGCTGACCAGCGACAGCCAGGTGGCCGCGTCGGTCTCGACGACGGCCGGCGGGGTGCCGCGGGTGTGGCGGGTCCCGGCGATGGCCTGCACCGCGGCGTAGGGCGGGACCCGCAGCTCGACGGCGCCGCCGGGGAACTCCTCGGCGAACAGCTCGAGGGTGTGGCGCACGGCGGGCGCGAGCACGGGGCGCGCGCTGCCGGCCGGATCGAGCGCCCAGGAGGTCAGCGCGCTGCGGCCGGCCTCCGGATCGGTACGACGAACAGCCACGTCAGTCGGTGGCTCCGGGCAGCAGGTCGTGGACGGCGATGGTCGCGCTGCGGTCCGGGCCCACGCCGATCGCGCTGATGCGGCAGCCGGCCAGCTCCTCGAGGCGCGTCACGTAGTCGCGGGCGTTCTTGGGCAGCTCCTCGAAGGTGCGCGCCTCGGAGAGGTCCTCGGTCCAGCCGGGGAGCGTCTCGTAGACGGGCACCGCGTGATGGAACTCGGTCTGGGTCATCGGCATGTCGCGGTGCACCACGCCGTCGATCTCGTAGCCCACGCAGATCGGGACCTGCTCGATGCCGGTGAGCACGTCGAGCTTGGTCAGCACGATGTCGGTGAAGCCGTTGATGCGCGAGGCGTGACGGATCATCGGGGCGTCGTACCAGCCGCAGCGGCGGGGACGGCCGGTGTTCACGCCCACCTCGCCGCCGGTGGTCTGGAGGTACTCGCCCCACTCGTCGAACAGCTCGGTGGGGAACGGGCCGGCGCCCACGCGGGTGGTGTACGCCTTGACGATCCCGATCACCCGGTCGATGCGGGTGGGGCCGACGCCGGTGCCGGTGCAGGCGCCGCCCGCAGTGGGGTTGGAGCTGGTGACGAAGGGGTAGGTGCCGTGGTCGACGTCCAGGTATGTGGCCTGGCCGCCCTCCATCAGCACCACCTCGCCGCGGTCCAGCGCGTCGTTGAGCAGCAGGGTGGTGTCGACCACCATCGGGTGCAGGCGCTCCGCGTAGGACAGCAGCGTCTCGACGATCTCCTCGACCTCGACGGCGCGGCGGTTGTAGAGCTTGACCAGCAGCTCGTTCTTCTGGCGCAGCGCGCCCTCGATCTTCTGGCGCAGGATCGACTCGTCGTAGAGGTCCTGGACCCGGATGCCGAGTCGTCCGATCTTGTCCATGTAGGCCGGGCCGATGCCGCGGCCGGTGGTGCCGATCGCCCGCTTACCGAGGAAGCGCTCGGTGACCTTGTCGAGGGTCTGGTGGTAGGGCGCGACGATGTGCGCATTCGCGCTGATGCGCAGGCGCGAGGTGTCCACCCCACGCGCGGCGAGCATGCTGATCTCCTCGAACAGGGCCTCGAGGTTGACCACCACGCCGTTGCCGATCACAGGGGTGACCTGCGGGGAGAGGATCCCGGCGGGCAGCAGCTTGAGCTCGAACTTCTCGCCGTCCACCACCACGGTGTGGCCGGCGTTGTTGCCGCCGTTGGGCTTGACGACGTAGTCGACCCGTTCACCGAGGAGGTCGGTGGCCTTGCCCTTCCCCTCGTCACCCCATTGGGCTCCGACGATCACGACGGCAGGCATAGCGGCTCCTGAAAGAAGAAGGACAGTGGTGGGCGCGAGGCCCCGTGGATCCTACCAAGCAGGGGTGCGGACCCGGCGTGGAGGAGGCGGGGATCAGTCCAGCAGGGACGGATCCGCCTCGCGCAGGAAGGCGGTGACGCGATCGGCCTCGGGCTCATCGCCCAGCTGCCGGGAGGTCTCCCCCAGCATCGCCAGGGCGCGCAGGAAGCCGCGATTGGGGGCGTGCGCGGCGGGGATCGGGCCCTGACCTCGCCATCCGGAGCGGCGCAGGGCGTCCAGGCCGCGGTGGTAGCCGGTGCGGGCGTAGGCGTAGGCGGCGACCAGGTCGCCGTCGGTCAGCGCATCCTCGGCGAGCGTGGCCCAGGCGAGCGGGGAGTCGAGGTGGCGGGCGGCGATGTCCCGCGGCTCACCCTCGACGAGCTCCTCGGCCACCTGGACGTCGACGAAGTCGTCGGGAAGTCGGGTCTCGGGAATGCCGAGAAGGTTCCCGCTGGTGAGGTTATCGGTACGATCAGCCATGAAAGCATCGTAGGCGCTGTCGCCTGATGACCTCATGACAAGAATGAATCACCCATGTCACACACGCAGGACGGCTCCGAGCTCCTGACCGGGCCCGGTGCGGGAGGGCTGCTCCGCTCGGCCGTCGGCAACTCCGGCGGAGTGCTGCACAGCTGGCAGCTCGATCATGTCGATCATCGCCCGGGACGCAGCACCAAGGCCCTCTATCGCACGATGGTCTCCTGGCCCGAGCTGGACGGGCCGCAGGCGCCCGCCCGCGAGGAGCTCTTCGGCGCGAGCGCCCACATCGGCGAGCGCGAGAAGAACCTCCACGTCGCCGAGCAGACGCTGGTGATGACCGACGGCGACATCAATGTGCGCGTGTGGCGCTATCCGCATGATCCCTGGCTGCCGATGCTCCCCCACGTCTGCTACCCGGACATCGTGGGCCGCACCCTGCACGATCTGGGGGTGCCCATCGGCACCGACCCGTCGGTGCCGATCGCGATCGACGTGGTCTCCTACCGCCCGGGGCGCCGCGCGGTGCTGCGGGCCTCACAGGGCGATCGGGCCGTGTTCCTCAAGGTCATGCAGCCCCACCGCAGCGGTGAGATCGTGGACCGCCATCACCGGCTGCTCGCGGCCGGGGTGCCGGTGCCCGAGGTGATCGCCCATCACGACGGGCTGGTGGTGCTCGCCGAGCTGCCCGGGCGGCCGCTCGCGCGCGCTGTGATCGACGAGGGCGTGGACTCCTGCCGCGCCGAGGATCTGGTGGCGCTGCTGGATCGTCTGCCCGCCTCGATGTACTCCCTGCCGCTGCGCCCGCCGTGGACGGACTCGGTGGACTTCTACGCCGGGATCGTCAGCTCCTCGGTCCCCTCGCTCGGGCCGCGGCTGGATGCCCTGGTGCGGTCGATCCGCGACGGGCTGGCCGCGCTCGAGCAGCGCATGGACATGCGACCGCATGATGTGGTCCACGGCGACTTCTACGAGGCTCAGGTGTTCGTGGAGAACGGCCGGGTGGTGGGCCTGCTCGACATCGACACGGTGGGCCCCGGGCGGCGCGCCGACGACCTCGCGTGCCTGCTGGCCCATCTGAGCGTCCTGGCCGACTACGGGAACGCGGGGCGCATCGACCGTGCGATGCAGGAGCGGGTCGAGACGGCGATCCACAGCTGGCACGACACCTTCGTCGAGCGGGTGGATCCCACCGAGCTCGCGCTGCGCTCCGCCGGGGTGGTCCTCTCCCTGGCCACCGGCCCGCATCGGCAGCAGGAAGCGGCCTGGGAGGCGGCCACCGAGGCGATCGTGCGGGTCGCCGAGGAATGGGTCGCCGAGGCGCGACGGTCGGCGGCCCGCCGGTACGAGGCGACCGCGGCCCGGGAGGCGACGGGAGTCCGCTCCCCCGGCGCCCCCGCCGGCGGGACGACGCCGACCGGGCAGCGGCCCGCCGACGCGCTCCCCCCGACCCAGGGGCCGACGGGAGTGCGCCAGGTGCCCGCGCAGCGCACGGTGCCGCCGGTGCAGCGGACCGGGCCAGGTCCGTCGGTCGCGCCGGCGCACGACGCTCCTGCTCCCGCCCAGCGGTCGGGGCCGCCGCGCAGCTCGGACGCCCAGCGCTCCGGTCCGTGGCAGCAGTCGGCGCCGGCGCACCACTCCGCACCCACCCAGCAGCGAGCGCCGGTCCAGCAGCAAGCGGGTGTCCAGCGCTCGGCGTCAGCGCCGCACGAGGCACCGGGCCCACAGCACGCACCGGTCTCGCACGCCACCTCGGCACCGCAGCAGGCGCCGGCTCCGCAGTCGGCCCCCGCGCCGTACTCGGCACCGCCCGAGCACACCGCTCCCCCGACGCAGCAGTCGGCGACGCAGCGGCCAGGGCAGCCGGGACAGACACAGCAGTCAGGGCCGCAGCCACCGGCAGCCCAGCACCAGGGGACGCAGCACGAGGCGTCCGACGAGCCGACGCCGACGACGCAGCCGCTGCCGCCGCAGGGAGCGCCCGGCGCGGCGCGTCCCGGGGACGACGGCGACGACTCCCCCACTCAGGAGCGCAGGATCGATCAGGTCCTGCCGCGCTGAGGCGCGAGGCTGCACCTCTGCCTGCTGTGCCACCATCGGGGCATGCGTGCAGTGCTCCAGAGAGTCGACGGTGCCCAGGTCGAGGTCGAGGGCGAGGTGGTCGGCGCCGTCGAGGGCGAAGGGCTGCTCGCCCTGGTCGGCGTGACCCACGAGGACGGCCCCGACCAGGTGGCCGTCCTCGCGCGCAAGATCTGCGAGCTGCGCATCCTCGAGGGCGAGCACTCGGTGCTCGATGCCGGAGCGCAGGTCCTCGTCGTCTCCCAGTTCACGCTCTACGGCGAGACCCGCAGGGGACGGCGTCCCTCGTGGAGCGCCGCCGCCCCCGGCCCGGTCGCGGAGCCGCTCGTCGAGCAGGTCGTGGAGGCGATCCGCGCCCGCGGCGTCACCGTGGGGACCGGGCGCTTCGGCGCGCAGATGCGGGTGGGCCTGACCAACGACGGCCCCTTCACGGTGCTCGTCGAGGCCTGATCGGCGCAGGAACCGGGCGCAGGAGCCGGGCGCTGGGACAGCGCCTCAGCGCAGCAGCATGGCGGCGAGCTCGTCGACGGTGGCGGCGAACGGCAGATCGGCCGTGCGCTCCGGCGCGCCGCCGTATCCCCATCCCACCAGGACGGCGGGCAGCCCGTGCGCCGCAGCGCCCTCGGCGTCGTGCAGCCGGTCACCGACCATCACAGCCCGGGAGGGCGCCGCGAGGCCGGCCCTCGCGCCGCTCCCAGCTCCACCGTCCTCGTCCATCCCGTCGGCCGCCGGGACCCCCAGTCGCTGCAGGACGCTGCCGATCACCGCCGTCTTGTCGGTGCGACCGACGGTCCTGTCGGTGCCGCCGATCAGCGCGAAGCGGTCGGCGAGGCCCTGATGCTCCAGGAGCCGACGGGCGGTGGTCTCGAGCTTGTTGGTCGCGACCGCCACCGTGCGCCCCGCCGCGGTGAGCGCCTCGACCAGGTCGGTGACGCCCGGGTAGGGGGTGGCGGTGTGGATGCCGGCTGCCCGGTAGCGCTCGACGTAGACCCGGCGGAGCTGCTCGGAGCGGTGCTCGCTCAGGCCGAGCGTGTCGCGGAAGGAGTCCTCCAGCGGCGGGCCGAGGAAGGTGCGCAGCACGGACTGCGGGGGCAGGGGCTCGCCGCACTCGGCGAAGGCCTCGGCGAGGGCGCCGAGGATCCCGGGGCCGGAATCCACGATGGTGCCGTCGAGGTCGAGGAGGACGACGGGGATCTCGGCGAGATCCCCAGGGGCGGAGGCAGGAGCGCTCATGACCGAGACGGTACCGGCGCCGGGCCCTCGCCCGGGCTCCGTCTCGGGACGGGACCCTCGGGCGGATCCGACGCGGGGCGGCACCTCCGGCCCTCCCGTGCACCCCGGCGCGGATGAGCCGGACATGCATGCCGCGACGCGCCCGCGTACGCTGGGGCCATGACCTACACACTCGTGCTGCTCCGCCACGGCGAGAGCGACTGGAATGCGAAGAATCTGTTCACCGGCTGGGTCGATGTGGCCCTCACCGAGAAGGGCCGCCAGGAGGCCGTCGAGGGTGGTGACCTCATGAAGGAGGCCGGGATCCTTCCCGACGTGGTGCACACCTCGCTGCAGCGCCGCGCCATCATGACCGCGAACCTCGCTCTCGACGCCGCGGACCGCCACTGGATCCCCGTCAAGCGCGACTGGCGCCTGAACGAGCGTCACTACGGTGCGCTGCAGGGCATGGACAAGGCCGAGATCCGCGAGAAGTACGGCGAGGAGCAGTTCATGGCCTGGCGCCGCTCCTACGACACCCCGCCGCCGGAGATCGAGTTCGGCAGCGAGTTCAGCCAGGACCAGGATCCGCAGTACGCGGACCTCGGCGACCAGCTGCCGAAGTCCGAGTGCCTCAAGGACGTCGTCGAGCGCTTCCTGCCGTACTGGGAGGAGGGCGTCAAGCCGGACCTCACCTCCGGGAAGACGGTGCTGATCGCCGCGCACGGCAACTCGCTGCGCGCGCTGGTGAAGTACCTCGACGGCATCTCCGACGAGGAGATCTCCGGGCTGAACATCCCCACCGGCCAGCCGCTGGTCTACGAGCTGGATGAGAACTTCCAGCCCGTCGAGAAGGGTGGCCGCTACCTCGACCCGGTCGCCGCGAAGGCCGCCGCCGAGGCCGTCGCGAACCAGGGCAAGAAGTGAACTAATTCAACAGCCTACGGTCGGCCCGACCTGCGCAAACTAGCTGATGAACCGCACGCTACCACCAGGCGTGCAAGAGTCACAAGCGGACACGACATGCCTCGCATAGACTCGCCTCATCGCACGGTAGTTGCACGGGAAGGGCCGACCTCATGGCAGCACGCAGAGCACAGCGCACCCGGCGCTCTTTCGGTGCCGTTCGAAAACTTCCCAGCGGGCGCTACCAGGCGTCATACCTCGACCCCAGCGGGAACCGGGTCAACGCTCCGACGACCTTCACCACCAAGACCGACGCCGACGCGTGGCTATCCATCCAGCGCACGGCCCTCGAAACCGGCCAGTGGCGCGGCAAAGACGACACCACCACCGTGGGCGAGTACGTCAAAGCATGGCTAGGCACCCTCACGGTCGGCCACCGGACCCGCTACAACTACGAAGCGTCGATCCGCAGATGGATCCTCCCCACCTTCGGCGCAACCCCCATGCGGGAGGTGACCCCGGCTGCGGTCCGGAGATGGGTTGCCACCTTCCCCGACTCGAAACCGGCAGCGCGTTCGCAGGCGTATAACGTCCTGGGTCGGCTATTCCGCGACGCCGTAGACGACGGAATATTGCAGACCTCGCCCGTCCGTGTCCGTGGCGCTTCGGAGTACAAAACGGCCCGCGAGGGTCATGCGCTCACCGTCCCCGAAGTCGCCGCCATAGCGAAGGCGATGCCCGAAACGGAGCGGCTAACGGTCACTCTCGCCGCTATGTGCGCGCTACGGCCCGGTGAAGTCCTAGCGCTACGCCGCCGCGATATCGACGCTACATCCCGTGTAGTGCGCGTGCGCGGAACAGCGTCAGCGAAGATCGGCGGCAGCGACCATGTGGGACCGACTAAGACGCGGGGCAGCGTTCGAGACGTGCATTACCCGTCGGCACTCGACGCCGCGATCAGTGACCATCTGATGGAGCACACGGCACCGGGCGCGGGCGCTTTCCTGTTCCCGTCCTCCCGTGATCCTGAAAGGCCGATCCCCTATGGCACGTGGGCGGCGCATTTCCGGGATGCGGTCACAGCCGCGAAGCTCGAAGACGTGAAGCCGCACGATCTACGGCACACGGGCGCGACTCTGGCAGCGGGCACGGGCGCTACTGTGCGTGAACTTATGGCGCGCCTGGGGCACACCTCCCCCGCTGTGGCGATGAAGTATCAGCACGCCGTGAAAGAGCGTGACCGGGCGATTGCGGACCGGCTAGGCGAAGGGCTGTAGCGGCCACGGTCGCCGCTCACGAAAAAGCAGGTCAGGATCAATTTGCGGACGTGCGCAAGATGATCTCCGTCGGCTCTGGCGCGGCCCGCAAGGCCCGCGAGCAGGTCGCACCCCACGTTTCCGCAGGTCAGTCCGGAAGCGGTAGCGTCAACGGTTTCGGGAGCGCCGAACGGATCGCCACAAGGCCCGCGAGCAGGTCCGGTCGCACATCAGCGCAGGTCACGATCATTTCGTTGACGTCACCGACATGATCGCGGTCGGCAAGGGTGCGGCGCGCCGCGTCCCCAACGTCCACCTCACCCGGTTCGCCGCCTACTTCGTGGCGCTGAACGCTGACCAGTCCAAGCCCGAGGTTCGCGCGCAGGTGCGTCTGGTGTGGCACTACCTGCCCTTCGCCCCCGAGTCCCTGCAGGTGCTCTCGACCCGTCAGCAGAGGCGGATGGAGCTGGGTTGGAAGGCGTTCCACGCCTTCGTCGAGAAGGGCAAGCAGCCCGCCTCCGGTGCCGCCGAGGCACGCGCCCAGGTGGAGCTGATGCGCGAGGTGCTCGCGAGCATCGTCGAGGCCGACGGGCGCAGCCTCGAGGCCGACGAGGAGGACGAGACCGCCGAGCCGCGCCCGGAGACACGCCGGGGACGTACCTCACTCCCGCCCGTTCCCGGCGCCCCGGGCGGCGGCGTCATCCACCGCCGCAGCCCGCTGTCGGACCCCTCATCCCCATTCGACTGCGCACACATCCTCGTCTTTCGTGCGTGGCTCTCCGCTCCGTCCCCAGCCCCGCCCACCTATCCACAGCCCGTCAACATCGGATTGTGGATAACAGCGTTGTAGTTCAGTACATCTTGTCGTCACCGCGCCAGGACACCCCCATCTGTAGAGTAGATATCGCAGTTCCGGACACAACCGGAAACGCGCAGCAGTAACTCCACGAGTGGACGGCCCGGCAAGACCGGATCCCGCCCACATCAATTCATGCCCGATTGATGAAAGGCTCCACATGTCCCCCGAATGGCTTTCGCAGAAGCAGATCGCATCCGAGTTCGGAATCTCAGACCGGACCGTGCGCCGCATGATCGCAGACGGCAGACTCCCCGCCCATCGCGTCGGCCCGCGCCTGGTCCGCATCCGCCGCGCTGACGTGCTCCATGCCGTCACGCCGATTCCCACGGTGACCCGGTGAACGCCCACCGCTACGGCCCGGGCCCCGCAGCCGCAGAGGCCCGCACCCGCGCCATACGCGCCGCAGAGCGCCACGACTACGCGGCCATGACGGACGCGCTGTGGAAGGCCGACTGGGAGGCCCCGCACCCGGACGGGCGCGGCCCTGTGGCATACGCCCTCGACCTCGCTAGGAGGACTGCATGACCGGCACGCTCACGCCGCAACTCGACGCACGACAGGCCGCCGAGTTCCACGACGAATTCTCCGAGGACGAGATGGCGGCCATTGACCGCGCCGTCGTCAACGTCTACGTCAACACTCGCGCAATCCTGCCCCCGCACCTGCTCGGAGCGGGCCGAGGTGATCCCGCCGCAGCACTCAGGTCTTACGCCTACATGTACGCCGCCGAGCATCCTGCAGAGATTCATGACCGGATCCCCGGCCACATCTACAACCACATGCGGGGACGGGTCCAGCAGCACGTGAAGCGCGAATTAGCGAAGCGCCGCGAACGGCCCTACGGGATCGGGCAGTCTTTCGCGCGTCGCCTCGCGCACCGGGAACAGCGTACCCGTGTGCGCGTAACGCAGCCGCCGCCTCGCGTTGATTCCCTAATCAACCATCACAGCATCGACCTGTACGGGCGGATCCTGCCTAGCGATCAAATGCAGTTCATGGCGAAGGGCCGGCGTGCGGGCAAGCCCGTGTTCGAGGATCCCGCCATCATCGCTAGGTTGCACACTCGCAAGCCGACCCGGCTCGAGTTCTGGCACGAGGTGTGCGACGAGTGGGACCGGAAAGCGTTCCGCAAGCAGATCGCGCAAACCTTCGCCGCCGGTATCTGTGCGTGCGAAGAGTGCACTACACCCTGAATGCTCACCATTGGGCCAACAATATGTGAAGAAATGGCAAAAGATCCCGGTTCTCAAAAGAAAATCGGGATCCGCCGTGCGACTCATTAAGTAGAGGGAATACGGGATCCGCGCCAACGGACCCGACCCTCTAAATATTCAGTTCATCGCGCCCGACTGCAATCGGGCCGAACCGCGCCACTGGCGCAGAGAGCAGACACTCCACATGTCCATGACCGATCGTAGGGCACCACTGCCCATCATTGCAAGTCACGTCCCCTGGACCCATCGGGCAACCGGCACCACGACGCCCGCCGTCCGCATCACCGGCCCGCGCGGAACCGTCTACGTGGGACAGACCGACCTCCCCCAACTCGCAGAAGCCGTGCACGCGGCAATCGCAGCAGGGCAGGTGACGGTTTGATCGACACTTTCGACCTCGAAGCGCAGATGCAGGACGAAATAGCCGGTTACGCCGGTTCAACCGGTTACGCCGGTTCAAAAGAGAGGGGTGCCGGAACCGTCTTAGAAGCGGTGAGGGCGCACCTCGGGCGATACCTCATGCCAGCATCCGACGAAGACCTCGACGTGCTCGCACTCTGGGCCGTCCACACACACCTCGCCCGCGAGACGTACACGACGCCGCGCCTACTCATCAACAGCCCCATGCCCGGCAGCGGCAAAACGACCGTTCTCGAACACCTCGAACGCCTGGTGCCGAACGGCATTCAAATGGCGACGGTCTCGTCCCCAGCGCTACTTCCCCGCATCCTCGCGAGCCGTGAAGAGCCGACGACCCTGCTGATCGATGAAGCCGAGAAGGCACTCAACCCTCAAAAGCTCGGCATTGACGACATTCTCGGAATTCTTAACAGCGGGTACAAGGTCGGAGGCACGCGCCCCGTCCTCGCGCCGTCCAAGGATGGCGGCTGGAACGTGGACAACATGCCGACCTTCGCGCCCGTAGCGATGGCGGGCAACGCGCCAGACCTCCCCGAGGACACCATGCAGCGCACGATCACCGTCCTCATGTTCCCCGCGAATGACGGAGAGGTCGAAGAAAGCGATTGGGAACTAATCGACATTCAAGTGCGCGACCTCGGACTCGCAATCGCAGAATGGGCAGACAGTATCCGAGACGACGTGCGCAACACCCGCCCCGAGGTCCCCCAGGGTTGCGTCGGACGGATCAAAGAGCGCTGGCTACCGCTAAAGCGAGTGGCCGTCTTCGCAGGCGGCGACTGGCCCGAACGCGTGGACCTAATGATCCGTCACGATCTGGACCAAATGCGGCAGGACAAAGAGGAGGGCCTAACAGCCATGCGCCCGCATGAACACCTCGTGATCGACCTTCACGCCCTATACGAATCCGGGCAGCAGGATTTCCTTCCGACAACCGATGCGATCCTCCCCCTACTCGCCTCCCGTCATCCCGAACGCTGGGGCGACGCAAGCAAGTTTGGCAAGGCGCTCACTGCGCAGCGGCTCGGGCGGATGCTCTCGAAGAACTACAGCATCCGATCCGAGCGCGAGACGGACGGGGACCAGCAGCGCGGCTACTTCCGCTCACAGTTCGTGAAGGCGTGGCGGGCAGTCGGCATCCAAGCCGGTTAGTCACCCCCTCACTTTTAAACCGGTGAAACCGGCAGAACCGGTTGAACCGGTGATCCTCAGCGTCCGGTGGACTCCATATCCACCGGACGCCCCCGGGCACCTAGGACCAAAACGCATGATCTTCAACCATGACCCCGACATCCGTGCACGACTAGGCGACATCAAGAGCGCGAGAATCATCGCCTTTGACGAGAACGGGGCCGCACTCATCCTCGACAACAACACCGGGACGCTTCGCGCAGCGAACACACACCCCGACTTCCGAGGAACATACACCGTCGAATGGCGCGACCAATGACCGGATGGCACACCCGCATTCAAGGCAACATGTACCGGCTCACCGGTACCGGGAAACTCATCCGCCACACGGAGGAATACATGACCGAGGCCGAAACGCAGGCACTACACCTAGCGCTCGCAGCCCTCGACGAAAGGCTACAGCAACTCGCCGAAGCAGCCGAGAAAACAGGCCGACGCATAACACGCCTAGAAGGAAAAACGAAAGCAATGCACGCACGATTCGAGCAGCACCGCAAAGACATGATCGACCAAATCATCTCCACCGAACTGCACGCCCTCGCGCTACGCCGCGCCGAACAGCACGCGAAGGAGCAGCCCCGGTGACTCTCGCCCCCTCGCCCGGCCCTGTAAACGTCGCCTGGACACGCTGGCGCATCCCTGAGCACCCCGAGACGCACAGGCCCGTCTTACGGCTCTCTAAGGGCCGCACGGCACTCACCATCGGCCCCGACGACGCAGACAACCTCATCGACGCTCTAGAGCGCATGAGAGACGCATGGGAGGACCAGTGACCGAACAGCCCGCAGGCGACCCCCTAACGGCCTACAGGCGAGTCCTAGCACGCGCCCGACGAGCAGAAGCACGGTGCCGTCAACTACGCGCCCGCATCACAGAACTTGAACAGCAGGAGCAGCAATGACCGATGACCCACAGACCAAGGAGGACTAGTGGCAAGCATTCAGCGCTACACGTGGAATCGCGGGAAGCCCGACGCAACCCCCGGCGTCCTCATCCGATCCGGAAGACAGCGAACGTTCATCCCAAAAGGACAACTCGCCACATTCGCGGACTACATGATCGACACACTCGAAGAGGAACAGCAGCAGTGACCAGCATTGACCCGCACAGCAGCACGCCGACCGTGATCCCCGGCCTGTGGCGACACAAGGACGGACGACCACACGATCCCGGCATCCGAATCCACGTCGGCACACGAAACGTATTCGTGCACAACCGCGACGTCCTCACACTCGCGAACTCCCTCGCCGACTACCTCGCAGGGAGCAGAACCCGATGACCGACCAGGAACAGCACGACGACGCATATACGACCCTCTACGGCGAGCCCGCGAAGCCGGAACTCACCGACGACGCGCAAGCCGCATACGACGCGGTTTACGGCAAGCCGGAACCGGCACCCATGCCCGACGACGAACGCGCAATCTACGACTTCTTTTACCCCGGCAACACTGCCAACTGATTAACCTACAGAAAGAGAATCACACAATGAGCATGTACTACTTCCGCGCACAGGCTTACGCAGCGCACGGCGTCTACGTCAATACCGCAAGCAACCGCGACCAGGCCAACCCGAACGAGATCATTCCCTTCCTTGACGACCTGGAATCCCACGGCGTCACCATCACGCACTCTGCCGCGTACCGTGCCCTGATCGAATACACGGCCCCGGACTACACGGACCCGGACCCGTTCACCACGGACCCCGCCACCGCGCACGCGACCGTCACCGAGCACAGCCTCCGCACCGGCGCATCCGGGACCGCCATGTCCCGCACCTGGCACCAGTACCTCATCAACGCGGGCCGCGCCCTGCTCGACTCCATGACCGCCGAAGCCGACACCTACATCACCGCGATGCAGCCCGCCTACAACACCGCAGCCGCCGCCGTCACTGCTGCACTCACCCTCGACCTGGACGAGAACACCAGTTACGCGGCTCTCATCGAGGACGGCACCCCCGAGCAGATCGACGCATGGCGCGCCTACCTCGATGCCGTCAAGGTCCTCGACCGCATCGCCGCTACCCGTATCGCCCTGTCGGCATGGCTCGGCATCGCACCCCAGGGCAACGTGAACCACGCCACCGAGGTTCCCGACTACACGCCCGCATTCATGAAGACCAGCGCGCCGATGAAACTCAATCCTTCGCCCGTGTCCGCGAACGCGCTCACGCATCGCTGGCTCGCTATGCAGAACCGTGCCGGAACCGCACTGCACCTCTCCACCGTGGCCGACCTGGACGCCGTGGGGTACGCGAACGGGCGGGCCGCTAGCGTCGCCTGACACGACACACGACAGGACGCGGGATGGCGCACCAGCAACACCAGGTGCGCCGTCCCGCGACACCGATACGCCGAGCACAACGCCCGCGCCACGAGCACCGAACGTAGGCACGCGTGCGCACCAAGCACGCAGCACCGACATGCTCACAGCGGCAGCGGGCACGGCGCGCCGAACGCACGCCGCCCGAACTTGTATCAAGGTCGAACGGTCGGCAACGCTCTGACCTGCAAGGATGGTACCGGGTTGCCCTTCCCGCCTTGGTACAAAGTACCGCTGGGGAGGAAGATTTAGGTCTGTACGGTTCCCCCAGTTTCGAGAGCGGCGCTCTGAGGCTCTCGGCCGGGGCCGCTCTGCCAGCGCCTGGCCATCGGTCCGCCACGGAAGTAGTATTCAAGTCAACTCCCAGGGAGAGTGTCACGTGTCAGAGATCGAGTTAAATCTTCAAGGCCGTCCGGAAACGATCGACCTTCGCGCGCTCCGTGACGCACTGAAGCACCTAACCAGCACTGTGGAATCTGTAGCGACAGATCGCGATATCGATTTGCCGATTACAGACCTTAGGGTGGGCAGCGCAAAGGCGACGTTCGCAGTAGAGGATGAGGTCCAGGACTCCCTGGTTCGCGGTCTTGTCTATGTGCAAAAGGAACGGAGACGGCCTGAGGGGTGGACTCGACAGACCCTCAAGTCACTGATGGGCCTCTCCGACGTGCCGCGACGGTTTGGCCTCGACGGCGTTGAGCTGGGCCTGCATGGCTCGAAGTGGACCCTCGACCAGGAACTTGAATCGGCCATTCGCGCGGCACTGGACGAGGTAAGCCTATCGCTGGGAGGGATTCGCGGAAGGCTTTGCAGCTACAGCGCGCTAAGTGGACGGCAGCGAACAGCTCGAATTGAGATCGACGGGTCAGCCAAGAGCGTTGAGATAAAGTTTGATAAGAGTCTCACCAAGGATGTTGCCGCAAACATTGAGATGGAAGTCGAGGCCTGGGGATTGATTAGCCGTGATGTCGATTCTGACGTTATTGTAAAATTGGATCTCTACGGACTGAAAGTTCTCGACGATCAAGGCGCATTGCTCGACAATCCCGACGCGCTCGTCGGGCTCGCACGGGGCGCGTCGCTGGGCGGACTTTCTTCGGAAGAATGGGTAAGGGAGCTGCGCAGTGAGTGACAGGGTTCCCATCATTGTGGTCGACACTAGTGTCTTCCTAGATATCCTGCTCGACAATCCGGAGCGGGTCGAGGATGCACTGGAACTGCTTCGAGGGCATGGCAGCAAGCACCTCGTGGCTATTCCGGCGATCCAGGAGCTCGAATTCTGCGCTCTCGCTAAGCTAGAGTCGGGGGACATGACTGATAGCGCGCGCATATCAGCCAAGAAGGCATATTATGCAAATGCTCTGGATTGGCTTTCCGCGCAGAGCTATATGAGCATCGAAGTTAACAGGTCTATTGTTCGGCGTGCTGCTGAGATATGGGGGTCAAGTCTTGTGCGGCGCGCAGATGCGGCAATGGTTGCTTCTGCTGAGTATGTCCAGGCCTCAGCCCTTTACACCTATGATGAGAAGCTGATTCGTCACGTTTCCAGTATTGATCCGAAGGTTCCCGTGCGCATGCCGCCGACGACCGGGGCGCTGCCCATTCCCGCGATGTGAGCTGCGCGCTCTCCGTGGATCGGCGTCGGCCTTAATGGCGCGCTAGAGTCTGACCATGAGCGACTATCACATTCTGCACAGGCTGAGCGAGAACGTCTCCGATCACGGTTCGCACCCGACGATCAAGGCGGCGCAGGATCATGCCGACCAGGCGGGCCATGCCGGTGCCGCCGTGTTCCATTACGTCAACCGTGGCGAGATCGGGGGCGGGCGCGGTTTCGTCGACTCCATTCGCGAGCCGGGGCAGGGCTGGGTTTCATTCCGGGACCCCTACGGCCTGCATGCTTGGTGGTGGAGGCTCCCGGAGGGGGTTCGGGCCGTCCTGGTGGCCGATCCTGATGCGACGCTGAGTGAGGGGATTCTGAGCGCGTGCGTTCACGCGGGGCTTCCCGTTACGTCTGATGCTTGGTGGGTCGATTCGCAGCCCGGTCCGTCCGGGTTCCGGATTCCAGAGGACGTTCGCGCTTTCATTCGTGCCGTGAGCGCCTGACCTGACCGTTCCCTTCGCGCCCGTTCTGGTGCCCCATCCGTGAGCGGCACCGTCCCGGTACAGGATGGGGCGCGGTCGGAGCCTACGGCCCGCCTTTGCTTGGTCCCCACCCCGGAAATCTCCCACGGCCCCCGCTCCGTCTACCGCTGGTGACACGACGAGTAGGCCCACCGCTAATGCGATGCGCCTAACGCCGCCCCTCGTGCGCATGGTCCTCGTGCGCTACGACGCCCCGGCTCCGGGCGATTCTGGTGGATTGTTCTCTAGCCGCGCCTGTCTGTTCTGCCCCTGTGCACGGGGCTGCGTGGAAGGCTGTAGAAGCACGCAGGGACCGTCTGAACGGCCCTAGACGGCCCACAGATGCCACGGGGCGGCTGTGGGCCGCGTAGAGCGGTCAGACGGGCTGTGCGGTGCCCCAGGCGCGCGCGAGAGTGGACGCGTCGGCGTGCATCGCGTCCGCGACACGGAACAGGTCATCGAGCACGGGGCCTTCCGGGCGGGCGAGCGCCAGACCAATCTCGACAGCCTCGGTGCGGGAGAGGGTGAGCGCGACGTTGAGCCGTCCTCGCATCTTCACGGTGAGCTCGACGCGGCCCTCGACGTGCTCGACATAGGCCACCCCGTCACCGTCAAGGTTCACGGCTCGGGTGCACACGTCCTCGGGAGAGTCGGCCTCGGGTGCCGCGTGCATGGTGGTACGGGTATCGTTGTGCATGGCGATGCCTCCTGCTTAGGTGTTGCCCACGCCCGTCCGAGGTTGCCGCCTCGGGACGGGCACCAGCTTCCGTGTTGCATAGTTGCCGCACGAGCGCCGATGGTGGCGCATCCTTGCAGGTCAGAGGCATATGATTGCCCGGATTGAATTAGGGCAAGAAGTGAGCTGATCCGCTCAGCAGCTGCGGCGCCCCCATCTCCTCGAGGTGGGGGCGCCGTGTCACGTCCACAGACCTTCTCGACGGGCCGACGCCCGTGCGGTCACGGTCACCGTCGTCCAGCGCCACGGGTGGCGGTCAGCGGGGGCGGCTCAGCGGCGCCGGCGGGTGCCGAACAGGCCGCGGGGGATCTCCCGCCCGAGCACGGTGCCCGCCGAGCGCAGGAAGGACTTGACCGCAGGGTTGTCGAACAGCCCCTTGTCCTCCTTCGTCGTCGATCGCGCCGAGCGCTTCGATGCTGACGCGGATCCCGCCGCACCACCACCGGACCCTGCCGCCTTCGCCTCGGCCTGCTCGACCTCCTCGGCCTCCTTCTCCGCGCGGGCGGCGAGGATCTCGAAGGCGGATTCACGATCCACCGCGGTGCCGTAGGCCTCCTGCAGGGGCGAGGCCGCCACGGCTGCGGAGATCACCTCTCCGCTGGCTGGCTCCATGGAGGACTCCGGGGCGCGGATCGCGGTGATGGCCACCGGGGTGGGGGCGCCCTTCTCGCTCATCACGGTCACGATCGCCTCGCCGGTGCCGAGCGCCGGGATCACCTCGACCAGGTCATGCTCGGAGGTGGGGAAGGTGGACGCGGTGGCCTTGAGGGCCTTGGCGTCATCCGGGGTGAAGGCGCGCAGCGCATGCTGGACGCGGTTGCCGAGCTGGGCGAGGACGTCCCCGGGGATGTCCTTGGGCGTCTGGGTGATGAAGAAGATGCCCACGCCCTTGGAACGGATCAGGCGCACGGTCTGGACCACCTGGTCCAAGAACGCCTTGGAGGCGTCTTTGAACAGCAGATGCGCCTCGTCGAAGAAGAACACCAGCTTGGGCACCTCGAGGTCCCCCACCTCGGGCAGGTCCTGGTACAGCTCGGCGAGCATCCACATCATGAAGGTCGAGAACAGCGCAGGCCGCGTGGCGACCCCGGGCAGCTCGAGGCAGGAGATGATGCCGGTGCCGTCCTCGGCGCGGCGCAGCAGCTGCTCGGCCTCGAAGGCCGGCTCGCCGAAGAAGACGTCCGCCCCGGAGGCCTCGAAAGCGGTGAGGCTGCGCAGGATCACCCCGGCGGTGGCGGTGGAGATCCCGCCGATGCCCTTGAGCTCGCCCTTGCCCTCGTCCGAGGTGAGGAACTGGATCAGGGCGCGCAGGTCCTTGAGGTCCAGCAGGGCCAGGCCCTGCGCGTCGGCGTAGTGGAAGATCAGCCCGAGCGAGGATTCCTGGGTCTCGTTGAGCTCGAGCACCTTGGACATCAGCACCGGGCCGAAGTCGCTCACGGTGGTACGGATCGGCACGCCCTCTCCCTGCCCGCCGAGGCTGAAGAACTCCGTCGGCGCGGCGCGCGAGACCCATTCCTGGCCGCGGGCCGCGGCGCGGGCGGTGAGCGCGTCAGAGGCGGGGCCCGGGACCGCGATCCCGGAGAGATCGCCCTTCATGTCGGCGACGAACACCGACGCCCCGGCGTGCGCGGCCTGCTCGGCGATCACCTGCAGGGTGCGGGTCTTGCCGGTGCCGGTCGCGCCAGCGATCAGCCCGTGCCGGTTCAGCATCCCCACCGGCAGGTTCACCGCGACCGCCGGGTTCGGCTCGCCGCCCTCCACCATCGCGCCGAGGTGGAGGCGCCCGCCCTCGAAGGCATAGGCCGCGCTCACGGCGCTCGCCTCGGGGCTGAGCGGGGCCTGGCCGGTCCCCTCGTCCTGGGTCGTCATCTGCTGGCTCCTTCGATGTCCGCCCGCGCCGACGGGCTGCATGGTTCGGACTCTGAGATCGTAGCGGCGCAGATCACAGGACGTGGGCACTGCGCGCTACCGTGTGCGCATGAGCGATCGCCCTGATGCCCCGTTCGAGGTCCTCGGCGATCCGCCGCAGGCCGTCCGCGCCACCGCTCCGCTGCCCGAGGACGCCGTCGCGCAGATGCTCACCGCCCCCTCGGCCCCGGCGCTGCTGGAGCAGCTGGGCATCACCGGGCAGGATCATGAGGAGCTGCGTGCGCTGCTCGCCCCGGCGGTCGCCGACGAGGAGATGCTTCAGGAGATCACGCGACTGGCGAACCTGCTGCGCGAAGGGGCCGGGCTCGAGGTGTCGCAGGTGGATCTGGGCGCGGAGGCGGAGTCGCTCACCGCCCTCCAGCAGCGCCTGGCCCCCGGGGAGGGGCTGGTGGCGATCCTCGCGCTGGTGGTCAGCACGGCCACGGTGCGCGCCTGGCATCGCGAGCGCGGCCTCGACCAGGAGCAGTCCTGGCAGGTGCTCGCCGATCTCGGCCAGCAGATGCGGGTCCATCGCCGCAGCAGCGGTGCGCTGGGGCTGCACCAGCTGCCGTGGATGGCTCTGAACTGGGCGGGGCGCCTGGTGCACCTGGGACGCCTGCAGTTCGATCTGCATCGCGCCGACGAGGGCACCGCCGACGAGCGCTGGGTGATCGGTACGCACATCCCCGCCACAGGCCCGCTGACACCCGAGTCGGTGGAGGACTCCCTCGAGCGCGCGAGCGCGTACTTCTCCTCCCACTACGCAGATCTGGGCGAGGGCCGTCCGCCGGGCACCCCGGCGTTCGGCCGCGAGTTCCGCTGCAGCTCCTGGCTGATCAACCCGCTGCTGACCAGCGAGCTCGGCGCGGACTCCAACCTGGGCTCCTTCGCACAGCGCTGGGAGGTCCTCTCCCGCACCCCGGGCGACGACGGCGCCGCCTTCTTCGTGTGGGGTCGCCGACCTCCCTACGATCCTGCTGAGCTCCCCCGCACCACGCGGCTCGAGCGCCTGGTGGGTGAGCGCCTGGCCGACGGCAGGGGCTGGGAGAACGGGCTCGGGAGCCTGGTGCGCTGAGTCGGCGCCCGCCCCGTCGACGAGCGGGGCGCGGAGGCAGGGAGCCGCGACCGGGAGCCGGGATCAGAAGAGCTCGTCGCCCTCGTCGTAGCGGGCCATCACGTCATCGAAGGCGACGGCGAGGTCGATGCCCCGTGCCATGGAGCTCGAGAACGCCGCACGGGTGACGGCGAACCCGATCTGGACGGCGAGCATCGCGCGCTCCTGGGCGTCCTCGCCCTCGAGCGCCTCGGCGAGCACCTCGACCATCTCCGTCTGCACCGAGAGCAGGTTGCCCGAGGAGAGGGAGTGCAGCCGCGGTTCCTTCGCCATCACCTGCTTGCGCAGCTCGCGCACCTCCGCATCGAACGGGGTGGAGGAGACCGCCTCGCGCAGCACGATGCGCACGGCCTCGCGGGGCCCGCGCTCCTGGATCTGGTGACGCAGCCGCGCCGCGATCTCGGCCTCCTGCGCGCTGAGCACCCCGATGATCGCCGACTCCTTCGTGGACCAGTGGTTGAAGAAGGTGCGGGTGGAGACGCCGGCGCGCTGGGCGATGGCTTCGACGGTCACGCCGCCGAGGCCGTGCTCGAGCACGAGCTCGAGAGCGGCTCGGTGCATCGCCATGCGGGACTGGCGCTTCTTCAGCTCACGCAGTCCAAGCGACTGCTCTTCCGGGATCATCTCTGCGGTCACCGCACCATCGTAGGTCCCACAGATCACAAGTTCTGCACATCATGCAATAGTGCAGTGAGTGCAACATTTGATTAGGATCGTGACGTCGAGGCCCACCGTCGTGCTGCGACACGGGAGCACACCCTCCCCAGCCTCCCTTCAGCACGCACCCTCCGAGGAGCTCAGTGAGCACGACCCACCCCACGACACCGCCCACCACCCACACCCCCGCCTTCACCGGACTCGACACCCAGGGCAAGCTGGTCTTCGTCGGCCTGATGCTCGGTATGTTCGTCGCCTCCCTCTCGCAGACGATCGTCGGCCCCGCGATGCCGCGCATCGTCGCCGAGCTCGGCGGGGTGGAGCACTACAGCTGGATCGCGACCGCCACGATGCTGGTCTCCGCCGTCTCCGTGCCGGTGATCGGGAAGCTCTCCGACCTCTACGGCAGGCGCTGGTTCTATCTGGGCGGCCTGGGGGTGTTCATGGTCGGCTCGATCCTGGCGGGCCTGTCACAGGGGTTCTGGTTCCTGGTCTTCGCCCGCGCGGTGCAGGGCCTGGGAATGGGCGCGCTGATGCCGCTGTCCCAGACGATCATCGGCGACATCATCCCGCCCCGTCAGCGCGGCAAGTACCAGGGGATCATGGGCGCCGTCTTCGGCGTGACCTCGATCGCCGGCCCGCTGATCGGCGGCTTTGTCACCGACCACCTGGGCTGGCGCTGGCTGTTCTACCTGACGCTGCCGATCGGGGTGGCGGCCTTCGCCTTCATCCTCCGCTTCCTGCACCTGGAGAGGTCCGAGCAGCGCGGCACCGTCGACTACGCCGGCATCCTCACCCTCACCCCGGGCCTGGTCCTGGCCCTGCTCGCCACCACCTGGGGCGGCGGCGATCTCGCCTGGACCTCACCGGTGATCCTGGGGATGTACGCCGCCGCCGCGGTGCTGCTGGCCGCCTTCGTGGTGATCGAGACCAAGGTCGAGGAGCCGCTGCTGCCGATGCACCTGCTGCTGCGCCCCGTGGTGGCGCTGTCCGTCGCGGCGTCCTTCGCGATCGCGGTGGCGATGTTCGGCGCGATCATCTACATCCCGGTCTATGCGCAGGGCGTCATGGGCGTCTCGGCCACCGAGTCCGGGATGATCCTGATCCCGCAGTCGGTCGCGATGATCCTCACCTCCATCGTGGTGGGCCTGCTGATCTCCCGCACCGGCCGCTACAAGGGGTTCCTGATCGCCGGCGGCATCGTGCTGGTGCTCGGCTACGGGATGCTCGCCGGCCTCGAGTACGGCGACACGCAGTGGCATCTCACCGCGACGATGATCGTGATCGGTCTGGGGCTGGGCATGTCGATGCAGGTGTACACGCTGGTGGTGCAGAACGCGGTGGCCCGCCGGGAGCTCGGCACCGCCACCGCCGCGATCCAGTTCTTCCGCAACATCGGCTCCACCCTCGGCACCGCGGTGCTGGGCACCGTGATGACCGCCTCGATGAGCACCTCCCTCAGCGACCGGATCGCGGCGCTGCCCGCCGAGGATCTCGCAGAGCTCACCACCGCGGGCAGCACCCTCGACGCCTCCGTTCTCGAGAACGCGGTGCTCGACCCCTCGGCCCTCGCGGGCCTGCCCGAGCTGCTGGTCACGCCGCTGCGTCAGGGCATGAGCGATGCGATGCACCTGGTGTTCCTCGCCGCCCTGCCCTTCGCAGCGCTCGCACTGCTGCTCTCGCTGTTCATCAAGCAGGTGCCGCTGCGCGAGACCGTCGACTCCGCCGAGGAGCTCGCGGCCCGCACCGCGGCCGACGTCGCCGCCGAGCTCGGCGGCACCGGCACCGAGCCCGAGGAGCTGCACCCGCGCACCGGTCCGATCCCGGCGATCGAGGTGGAGCAGGCCAATACCGCGGCCCCGGGAGTCGGAGCCAGGGATGCCGCCGGCGGCAGCGCTCGCGCCGAGGAGATGAGCGCCGAGCGCCGCTGAGCGGACGGATGACAGACCGACGGGCCGACGGGCCGATGGGCCGATGGGCCGATGGGCCACCGTGCCCTCGGGCCCGTCGGCCCGCACCGGCCCTCCCAGGGCGATCCCAGGTGCAGGCAGTCGCGTGAAAAGATGGACCCATGCTGCTGATGGATCATGTACCGCCCGTGATGCCCGCCTCCCTCCGGGGACAGCTGACCACGCGGGTGCCGATCGAGGCTGACGTCGCCGCGGTCGCGGCGCTGGTCACCGAGCAGAACCGTCGCCACACGCCGGACTTCACGGTCGATGAGGACGGCCTGCGCTCACGGATGGTGGGCCTGAAGTCCTGGGCCCGCCGCCAGGTGGTGGTGGTGCCCCTGACGGAGGACGGCACCCCCACCCTCGATCGGACGCCGCTGGCCTGGATCGCGCTCGAGGACCGTGCCACCGGGCGGGTCGGCGTGGAGCTCGCGCTCAGCGACGACATCCCTGATCGCGACTCCCTCGCGGCCGCGCTGCTGGACTGGGCGGTCGAGGTGGGCGGCTCCTTCGCCCGCGCCCGCGGCGTCGAGCTGACCCAGCTGGACACCGATGCCAACGAGCTGGACACCGACAAGGCGGGGCATCTGAGGGCCGCGGGGTACGAGATGGTGCGCACCTGGCTGCACATGCGCCGACCGGTCACCGCCCAGGAGGCGACCTCTGTGCCCCAGCCCCGCGAGGGCACCCGGGTGCGGCCCGTGCACCGCCACGAATCGGGCCTGCCCGTCTCCCAGGACGTGCGCACCGTGCACCGGATGCTCGAGGAGTCCTTCGCGGATCACTTCAACTCCTACCGGGAGTCCTTCGCCGAGTTCGTGCAGCGCCTGATCGAGAACCCCGAAGAGGCCGGCTGGGACCAGTGGTGGATCGCCGAGATCCATCGCGACGGCCGCTGGCTGCCCGCGGGCGGTCTGGTCGCCGTGCCGATCCCCGCCACCGAGACCCTCGGCGAGGGCACCTACCTCGAGTACCTGGGCGTGCACCGCTCCGCCCGCGGTCACGGCATCGCCAAGTCGCTGCTGCACGCGGCGATCGCCGACGCCGCGGAGAGAGGCCGCACCCACATCGACCTCGAGGTGGACGACGACTCCCCCACCGGCGCCGACGGCCTCTACGCCGCGATGGGCTGGGAGACCTACGAGCGCACCCAGTCCTGGCACTCCTCCGCCCCCACGCACCGCGCTGAGGCAGAGCTCTATGCCGCGAAGGGGTGAACCCCCAGGCCGGAGTGACACCGTCCCTCCAGGCCAGAGTGGCAAAAGTGGGGAAATAGCGCGCCCATTCCCCCAGTTTCGTCACGCCCGCTCACGCCTCAGCGCTGCTTCCCTCACCTCACCCCGCCGCACCACACCTCGCCCCGCCGCCCTGGCGCCGGAGTGACGAAATGGGTGGAATGGCCGAGCCATTCCACCCATTTCGCCGCTCTCGCGGACCACGCCACCGCGGGGCGGCGGGGTCAGCGGGAAGTCACTCCCACTCGATGGTGCCCGGGGGCTTGGAGGTGATGTCGAGGGTCACGCGGTTGATCTCGCTGACCTCGTTGGTGATGCGGGTGGAGATCTTCGAGAGCACGTCGTAGGGCACCTTGGCCCAGTCGGCGGTCATCGCGTCATCGCTGGTGACGGGGCGCAGCACCACGGGGTGGCCGTAGGTGCGGCCGTCGCCCTGCACGCCCACGGAGCGGACGTCCGCCAGCAGCACCACGGGGCACTGCCAGATGGTGCGGTCCAGGCCTGCCGCGGTGAGCTCGGCGCGGGCGATCGCGTCGGCGGCGCGCAGGATGTCCAGGCGCTCCTTGGTGACCTCGCCGATGATGCGGATGCCCAGGCCCGGGCCCGGGAAGGGCTGGCGCCAGACGATCTCGTCGGGCAGGCCCAGCTCGGAGCCGACGGCGCGCACCTCGTCCTTGAACAGGGCGCGCAGCGGCTCGACCAGCTCGAAGGAGAGGTCCTCGGGCAGGCCGCCCACGTTGTGGTGGCTCTTGATGTTGGCCGCGCCCTCGCCGCCGCCGGACTCGACCACGTCCGGGTAGAGCGTGCCCTGGACGAGAAACGCGGTCGCCTCCGCATGATCGCCCTCGACCACTCCCTGCTCGCGCAGGATGTCGGCCTGGGCCTTCTCGAAGGTGCGGATGAACTCGTGCCCGATGATCTTGCGCTTGGTCTCGGGATCGGTGACCCCGGCGAGCGCGGCGAGGAACTGCTCCTCGGCGTCGACCATGACGAGCTTGGCCCCGCCCGTGGACTCGCCGAAGGCCTTCTGGATCTGGGCGGACTCGTCCTGGCGCATGAGGCCGTGGTTGACGTACACGCAGGTGAGGCGGTCACCGATGGCGCGCTGCACAAGAGCTGCGGCGACCGCGGAGTCGACACCGCCGGAGAGGCCGCAGATGGCGGACCCCTCACCGATCTGGGCGCGGATCCGCTCGACCTGCTCCTCGATCACATTGCCCGTGGTCCAGGTCGGCTCGATGCCGGCGCCGCGGTGGAGGAAGTTCTCGAGCACCTCCTGGCCGCGGTCGGAATGGCCCACCTCGGGGTGCCACTGCACGCCGTAGAGCTGCTTCTCGCGGTTCTCGAAGGCGGCGACGGGGCTCGCGGCCGAGGTGGCGATGACCTCGAAGTCGGTGGGAGCCTCGGTGACGGAGTCACCGTGGCTCATCCACACGTCCTGGTCCACGTCCTGCGCGGCGAGCAGCTGGGAGTCGCCGTCCACGCTGGACAGGCGGGTCGCGCCGTACTCGCGCACACCCGTCGGCGCGACGGTGCCGTCGAGCGCGGCGGCCATGGACTGGAAGCCGTAGCAGAGCCCGAGCACGGGCACTCCGGCCTCGAGCAGCGCGGGGTCCAGGCGCGGGGCGCCTTCGGCGTAGACCGAGCTGGGGCCGCCGGAGAGGATGATCGCGCGGGGCTGCTTGGCGAGGATCTGCTGGGCCGGCATCGAGTGCGGGACGACCTCGGAGTAGACCCGGGCCTCGCGGACTCGGCGGGCGATGAGCTGTGCGTACTGGGCGCCGAAGTCGACGACGAGGACGGGGCGCTGGTCGGTGTCGTTCACCCGATCGAGTCTACGTCGGCCCGCGTGCTCGAGGCGTCCGGGTCCGCCCTGCGACGGCGAAATCCTCGTCACTCCCGCGGCGCGCGCTGCGCCGCGCTCAGGCGCGGTCCTGGTCCTGGAGGGTGGGGCGGCGCTCGAGATCGCTCTCGACCTTCTGCGCGGTCCAGCGCTCGCCGAAGAAGGACAGCACCGGGATCACACCGAAGAACATCAGCAGCAGCATCCGGGGCAGGCCCCAGCGCATCTTCATCCACAGGTCGAAGGCGAGCACCACGTAGATCATGTAGATCAGCCCATGGATCGGGGACCAGACGGAGGAGACCTGGTCCCAGAACGGGGAGACCGAGGAGAACCAGGTCTCGCCGCCGAAGACGACGTAGCGCATCACCATGATCACCACGAGCACGAGCAGGGCGATGCCCTCCACGATGGACGCCACGCGGAAACGGGCGAAGGAGGTCCGGCAGGCGACTTCGTCGAGGGGGCGGGGAGCGGGCACGGGTCACACGTCCTTGTCAGGGGTAGGGCCGGCGGTCGCGGGGACCGTCGTGGGGGAAGTCGTAGAGGAAGAAGCATCGGTCTTGGAGTCTTCGAGCATCCGCTCGAGCGCTTCGCGACGATCGGCGATCTCATCGAGGTGCGCGGCGCGCACGGACCGCCACCACAGATAGAGGAAGAAGGCGCCGAACAGCACCCACTGGAGGGAGTAGCCGATGTTCTGCCAGTCCAGGCCGCGCGAGAACTCGGACTCCGCGGCGGGCAGCGGCTGCAGGCCTCCGCCCGGCTCCTCGAGCGAGACGAAGCCGGAGTACATCGGCGAACCCCATTCGTTGACCAGCAGCGGGGTGGCGACCTCGCTGGCCACTCCCCCGCTCACACCGCCGGAGGCGGCTTCGCTGGCCTCGAGGCGTCCGGTGATCTCCACCTCGCCCTGCGGGGGCGCGGGCGCCAGGGAGGGGTCGATCTGTCCGTCGGCGCCGGTCAGCTCCTCGGCCGGGAGCCAGCCGCGGGCGACGGGAAGGCGCACCTGGGTGGCATCCTCGGTCTCGACCATCATCGCGGTGACGATGAGCACCGCCTCGGTGCCGCCGATGTTGCGGCCCGGGACCACCACCTGCTCGCCGGGCACGTAGGTGCCGGCCGCGGTGACGGTGTCTCCCGCGATCGCGTTGGTGACGGCATCTCCCACGTCGAGCACATCTCGGATGTCGCCGAGCTCCATGGGGCCGGCGGCCTTGCTCGTGATCGCCCGGTGCGCGCGGTCCCACTGCCAGGTGGCCAGGAGCCCGCAGACCAGGGTCGCCACCAGCATCAGGGCGAGCAGGCCCAGGAAGCGGGGACGAAGAGCGACGCGGAGCATGGGGCCATGGTACGAGCCGTTCCCGGGAGGGTCCCTGGGCAGCGATGCCTCTCACATCCCGCCGCCCGGCTGGTCGCTCAGCGGCGACGGAAGCCGCCGCCCCTACCCCGACCCAGGACGTGGAACGGGTACCAGCAGTCCCTCTCCCTGCGCAGTCCCCGCGCCTATGCTGGGGAGCGTGTCCCAGAGTGTGTATATCGCCAGCCCGGAAGGGATGACCGGCAAGTCGATGGTGGCTTTCGGTCTTCTCGAAGCCCTCGCCTCCCGATCCGACCGCGTGGGGGTGTTCCGCCCCGTCGTCAAGGCCGACCGCTCCCGTGACTACGCCGTCGACCTCCTCACCCGCCATCCCGCCGTGGAGCAGTCCTACGAGGACGCGATCGGCGTGGACCATCAGCTGGTCCTGTCCGATCCCGATACCGCGCATGAGCGGATACTCGCCCGCCACCGCGAGCTCGCCGAGCGCTACGCGGTGCTGGTGGTCCTCGGCTCCGACTACGACGACCTCGCCAATCCCACGGAGCTCGCCTTCAACGCCGAGGTCGCCGCGAACATGGGGGCGCCGGTGGTGGTGGTGCTGTCCGGCCTGGACCGCAGCCCCGATCAGATCGCCGCGCTCGCGGCGGTGTCGGTCAACGAGTTCGGCGGCCACCACGCCCTGCCGATCGCGGTGGTCGTCAACCGGGCCGATCCGGACTCCCTCGAGGCGATCCGCGAGTCCGTGGCGGCGAAGGTGCCCAGCGCCCTGGTCTCCGCGATCCCGGAGAACCCCGTGATCATGGCCTCCACCGTGGGCGAGCTGAAGGACGCCGTCGGCGGCACTCTGCTGCAGGGCAACCCCGAGTGGCTCGACCGGGTCGCCCTCGGGACCGTGATCGCGGCGATGAGTCTGCCCAACGTGCTCTCCCGCCTCACCGAGAACTGCACGGTGATCGCTCCCGGCGACCGCTACGACCTGCTCCCGGGATTGGTGATGGCACAGCAGTCGGGCACCTTCCCGGCGCTGTCCTCGATCGTGCTGACCGGCGGGTACGACGTCCCTGAGGAGGTGAGCCGGTTGATCTCGGGCGTGCAGCAGGACCTGCCGATCATCGCCTCGGAGCTGTCCACCTTCGACACCGCGGTGCGGGTGGCGAAATCACGCGGCCGCCTCGACGTCGACAGCCCCCAGAAGATGGATGCCGCACGGCGTGCGGTCGCCGAGCATCTGCCCACGCCCGAGCTGCTGAGCGCCCTCGAGGTGAGTCGCAGCGAGGTCGTCACTCCGATGATGTTCGAGTTCGAGCTGCTCGCCCGTGCGCGCGGTGAGAAGAAGACCATCGTGCTGCCCGAGGGCGACGAGCCGCGGATCATCGCCGCCGCCGAGGCGATCCTCGCCCGCGGCGTGGCGGACCTGATCCTGCTGGGTGACGAGAACACCATCCGCGCGAGGTCCGCGCAGCTGGGCCATGACATCTCCGAGGCGCGCGTGGTCTCGCCGCACGATGAGGAGTACGTCGAGCGCTACGCCGCGGAGTACGCGCGGCTGCGGGCGAAGAAGGGCGTCACCCTCGAGCAGGCGCGCGAGAAGGTCCAGGACGTCTCCTACTTCGGCACGATGATGGTGCAGATGGGTGAGGCCGACGGGATGGTCTCCGGTGCGGCCCACTCCACGGCGCACACCATCCGTCCCTCCTTCGAGATCATCAAGACCAAGCCGGGCGCCAAGATCGTCTCCTCGGTGTTCCTGATGGCGCTCGAGGATCGCGTGCTGGTCTACGGCGACTGCGCGGTGAACCCGGATCCGACGGCGGAGCAGCTCGCGGACATCGCGGTGCAGTCCGCGGCGACCGCCGAGCAGTTCGGCGTGGATCCGCGCATCGCGATGCTCTCCTACTCCACCGGCACCTCCGGCTCCGGCGCCGACGTCGACAAGGTGCGCGAGGCCACCGCGCTGGTGCGCGAGGGCGAGCCGCAGCTCGACGTCGAGGGCCCGATCCAGTACGACGCGGCGGTCGACGCCTCGGTCGCCAAGACCAAGCTGCCGGACTCCTCCGTGGCGGGGCGGGCGACGGTGTTCGTCTTCCCCGATCTCAACACCGGCAACAACACGTACAAGGCGGTGCAGCGCTCCGCCGGGGCGATCGCGATCGGTCCGGTCCTGCAGGGCCTGAACAGGCCGGTCAACGATCTCTCCCGCGGTGCGCTGGTGGACGACATCATCAACACCGTCGTCATCACCGCGATCCAGGCGCAGGCCAGCACCCCGGCCACCACCAGCTGACCCCTCACCCCCTACTGCGTTCAGGAGTCCCGCCCTCATGGCAGCATCCACGGACCCGCGTGTCCTCGTCATCAACTCCGGCTCGTCGTCCCTGAAGTTCCAGCTGCTGGCTCCGGCCGACGGGACCGTCGAGGCGACCGGCATCGTCGAACGCGTGGGGCAGGGGCAGGGCAACGCCGCGATCGAGGCGGGAGAGCGCGAGTCCTCCTTCGAGGGTCCGGTGCCGGACCACAAGGAGGCGATGAAGATCGTCGAGCGGCTCTTCGGCGAGGTGGGCCTGTCGCTGAGCGATGATCGGATCCGCGCCGTCGGCCACCGCGTGGTCCAGGGCGGTGCGCGGTACTCGAACCCGGTGCTGATCGACGAGCAGGTGCGCTGGGACATCCACGACCTGGGCAAGCTCGCCCCGCTGCACAACTACGCGGCGGTCGACGGGATCGACGGCGCCCAGGCGCTGCTGCCGGACGTCCCGCACGTGGCGGTCTTCGACACCGCCTTCTTCACCGCGCTGCCGGAGGCGGCGGCGAACTATGCGCTGAACCGCGAGATCGCGAAGCAGTACCGGGTGCGCCGCTACGGCGCGCACGGCACCAGCCACCAGTTCGTCTCCCAAGCAGTGTCCTCGCACCTCGCCTCGCAGGGCCGGGACGTCTCCGATCTGCGACAGGTGGTGATGCATCTGGGCAACGGCGCCTCCGCCTCGGCGGTGCGCGGCGGCGAGGCGGTGGAGACCTCGATGGGCCTGACCCCGCTCGAGGGCCTGGTGATGGGCACCCGCACCGGCGACATCGACCCCACGATCTACATCCACCTGCACCGGCAGGCCGGCTTCGGGCCGGAGGAGATCGACGACATCCTCAACAAGCGCTCGGGGATGATGGGCATGTGCGGGATGAACGACTTCCGTGACATCACCGCAGCGGTCGAAGCGGGCGACGAGGCCGCGACCCTCGCGATGGACGTGTACGTGCACCGCCTGCGCAAGTACCTCGGCTCCTACTCCTTCGTGCTGGGCAGCCTGGATGTCATCGCCTTCACCGCAGGGATCGGCGAGAACGTGCCGATGGTGCGCGAGAAGCTGCTGACGGGTCTCGAGCGCTTCGGCATCGAGCTCGATCTCGAGGCGAACGCCGCACGCAGCAAGGAGATGCGGGTGATCTCGACCCCGGAGTCCGAGGTCACCGTCATGATCGTCCCGACCGACGAGGAGCTGTCGATCGCACGGCAGGCCTCCGAGGTGGCACGCCAGCTGGCCGGCTGACCGCTCGCGGGGCCTCCTCGGGCCGTATCCTTGAGCAGCTCGTCCCGCACTGTCCGAGGGGTTCTCGTTGGTCCATCATCAGCCGTATGCCCACGCCTATGCAGCTCCTCGTCGGCGAGGGAAGAAGCGACTGATCTTCGGGATCCTCGGTCTGGTGGCCAACGCGATCGGCCTGGTGGTGATGCCGATCGTCGCAGGGTTCATCGGCGCGGTGTTCACCGCCGCCGGAGGTATCGGGGTCGCGCACCTCGTGCCCGAGGGCGACTCCTTCGAGGCCTCCGGCTGGAGCCTCTACACCATCGCCGTCCCCGAAGCGGATCTCGCCACCGCGACCTGCGAGATCACCGGGCAGGACCTCTCCGTCGAGCCCGCGGACCCCGAGGTCACGATCGCGACCATCGGCACCGAGGAGTATCACGACCTCTACGACGTCTTCCCCTCCGGTGATCAGGAGGTCACCGTCGTGTGCGAGGGGGTGCAGGAGGTCGTGGTCGCTGAGCTCGGGATGACCGGGACGCTGATCGGCGCCGGTGTCGGAGTGGTGCTGCCGGTGGGGCTCGGCCTGCTGGCGCTGGTGATGACCATCTGGGGTGCAGTGGCCCTGATGCGCTCCTGAGCGGAGCGCTCCCGAGGCCTGCAGCACGCACGACTCATCGCGACGAGTCGTCATCCCCTTCCTCGTCCTGCGTCTCCTCGCCGCCTGAGTCCGGGCTGAGGATCGAGGTCCCGCTCTCGTATACGGACGTCGAGGTGTACCCCGTGGAGTACACCGAGGTCGGGGTGTACACCGAGGAGGAGTACGCCGCTCCGGGGGACGCATAGCCAGCCGCGGAGCTCGTCGCCGTGGCAGCGGGCTCGGCCACGGACTCCTCCGGGGCCGGCTCCGCAGCGACAGGCTCCTCAGCGACGGAATCCTCGGTGGCTGACTCCCCGTCGGCGCGGTGCTCGGTCACCGGCTCCTCGGCGACGGACTCCTCGGTGACTGGCTCCCAGTCGGCGAGGTGCTCGACGATCGGTTCCCCGGGCTGTCTGTCCTCACGGTCGTCGACCGCCTCGTACCGCAGCTCCACCTCATCGCGCTGGTCATGCTCGCGCCGGGCCTCGGCGCGCGCGAGCGCCTCCGTGAGGCTGTGCGCGGGCGCGGTCTGCGTGCGGGATCGTCCCGGCGGCTCCCCCGCGCCGATGCGCCTGCGCGGGGTCGGAGGCCGCCAGCCGGTGTCGTCCTTCTGCTCCCGGTTGATCAGGTAGCGCACCACCCAGATCGCGACCAGCACGAGAAAGAACAAGAACTCCATGATGACCCCTCTCCCCCAGCCCCCCTGCTGAGACGACATTGTGCCAGGAGCCGGGACCCGCCGAGCGGCAGTTCTCAGCGCATTCCCTCCGCAGCCCGAGCATGGGCGGCCTCGGAGCAGGCGCGGGTCCATGACCGGTGGTCGTGGATCAGCTCGTCGCGCCAGGGGATGCCGAGCGCCTGGGCCATCTGGAAGCGGTGCCCCGCACCGAGCTCCTGGAGCGGCACGGCGGGGATCGCGATCCTGTCGTCCGTCTCCGTCGTCGGCTCCGCGGATTCCTCGTCGCCGCCGTCGGCGGGCGCTGCGGCCTGGGCGGCGGACCGCCCGCCGCCCGCCAGAAGGTGCAGCGTGCCGGGCACCGAGAACAGCCACCACAGCGCCAGCGTCATGGAGAGGAACCCGGTCGAGGGGCGCAGCAGCCATGCCACCAGGTACTCCATCATGCGCCACTCGAGCACCCAGTGCGCGAACGGCAGGTAGACCACCAGGGAGATGACCACGGCCAGGAGCAGCCACAGCAGGGACCAGCGTCCCACCCGTCGAGCGCCGCGGCCCCGGTCCGGGCGCCGGTTCTGAGAGGTCGTCGTCATCGCTGCGCCCTCCCGTCCTCAGGGGTCTCGTCGACGTCGGAGCCCTCGGGGTCGGCGGGTGCGGCCTCTTCGCGCTCGGTGCCGTACAGGACGGTCGGGGTGTACACCGAGCTGCTGTAGCTCGGGGACCAGGCGGGAGCGGCGGGCTCCTCCGTGTCGGAGTCGACCGCTTCCCCGGCTGCCATCGGCGCAGGAGCGGGCCCAGCACCAGCACCAGCACCAGCACCAGCACCAGCACCAGCACCAGCACCAGCACCAGCACCAGACTCGGGCCCCAGCGACGGTTCCGGCCCCGCGTTCTCCGCCGGTGCCGTCCCGTTCTCGAGCGCTCGCAGGATCTCGAGCAGTCCTCGGGCCCCGCCCTCGGTCGCGTACTCGGGACGCCACCGGATGCCGGCGGTGCGGGCCATCTCCCCCAGCTCGGCGACGCTGCGCCGCTCGGCGGGCACACCGCCGCCGGCAGTGGCGGCGGAGGTGCCGCGACGGGCGCCGCGGGCCGGGGTCCGCTGCTCGCGCGCAGACGGCTTCTTCGTCGCCTGGTCCGTCCCGAACCGCTCTCGCCGGAGGTGGACCGCTCGGCGCCAGGGCGCCAGCACCAGCACCGTGCCGAACAGCAGGATCAGCAGCAGCGGGAACTGGAAGCTGAGCAGCCGCTGCAAGGTGAACGGGCCGCGACCGCCGAGCAGCAACAGCAGCCAGCGCTGCAGGTGATCGGCGGGACGGGCGTGCTCCGGGTAGAACGGGCCGAGGAGCAGCAACAGGCACAGCCCGGCCACCAGCGCCCCGCCCAGGGCGATCAGCGCGGGCGGGAGAGCACGTACCTGGCTGGTGCTCTCCCCCGGCCTGGTCTCGACGGTCATCGTGCCCCCAGTCGGCCGGTGGATCAGGCGGTGGTCACGACCTCGACCCGCTGGAATTCCTTGAGGTCGAGGTAGCCGGTGGTCGCCATCGCGTGGCGCAGGGCGCCCACCAGGTTGGTGGTGCCGTCGGCCGCCATTGAGGGGCCGAACAGGATCTGCTCGAGCGGTGCGACCGTGCCCACCGGCACGCGGTGGCCACGGGTGAGGGTGGGGTGGTGCGCCTCGCTGCCCCAGTGGTGGCCGCGCCCCGGCGCCTCCTCGGCGCGGGCGAGCGCCGCACCGACCATCAGGCCGTCGGCGCCGCAGGCGATCGCCTTGACCAGATCACCCGAGCGGCCCAGGCCGCCGTCGGCGATGACGTGCACGTACCGGCCGCCGGACTCGTCCATGTAGTCGCGGCGCGCCGCGGCGACGTCCGCCACCGCGCTCGCGAGCGGCACGGAGATCCCGAGGGTCTCCTGGGTGGTCTGCGAGGCGCCGCCGCCGAAGCCGACGAGTACACCGGCCGCGCCGGTGCGCATGAGGTGCAGGGCCGCGGTGTAGGTCGCGCAGCCGCCCACGATCACCGGGACGTCGAGCTCGTAGATGAAGCGCTTGAGGTTCAGCGGCTCGCGGTCGGAGGAGACGTGCTCGGCGGAGACGGTGGTGCCGCGGATGAAGAACAGGTCCACGCCCGCATCTACCACTGTCTTCCAGTGCTCCTGGGTGCGCTGCGGGGAGAGGGCGCCGGCGGCGGTCACGCCCGCATCGCGCAGCTGCTGGAGGCGGTCGCGGATCAGCTCGGGCTTGACCGGCTCGGAGTAGAGCTCGCGCATGACGGAGACGACGTCGGCGTCCGTGACGGAGGCGAGGCGGTCGAACTGCGTCGCGGGGTCCTCGTACCGGGTCCACAGGCCCTCGAGGTCGAGCACGCCGAGCCCGCCGAGGCGGCCCAGCTCGATCGCGGTCTCCGGGGACATCAGGGAGTCCATCGGGGCCGCGAAGATCGGGATGTCGAAGTGGTAGGCGTCCACCTGCCAGGCGGTGGAGACGTCCTCCGGGTCGCGGGTGCGCCGGGAGGGGACCACCGCCACGTCGTCGAAGCTGTAGCTGCGGCGCCCGCGCTTGTTCCGGCCGATCTCGATCTCGCTCATCACGTCCGCGAGTCTACCGTCGGCCGGGAGCGCCCCGGGTCTTCGCCCGTGTGCGGGCGGGTCGCGGACTACCGTGGGGCGATGATCTCCGAGCACCGTCCCGACGTGGGCCCCGAGCGCAGCGGATCGTCCGTGCCGGGCGAGACCGGCCCCGCGCCACGGCTGGATGCCCGGGGGATGCCGGTGGAGCGCGCTGCGCGGGACGGAGACGCCCCCGCGCGGGAGCGCGGCCCCTCGCTGCTGCTGCCGGCGCTGGTCTCGGCCGCCGGGGTGCTGCTGGCCGGGTTCGAGGTTTTCTCGCTGGTGACGATGGATCTGCCCGAGGGAGAGCCGCTGCCGCTGCACCGCGCGGTGCTCTCCTGCGCGCTGGCGCTCGGCGGCTTCTCCGTCACCCGGCTGCTGCAGCTGCTGGTCTTCGCCTCGACGCGCCGGCGGCGCCGTCAGGCCGGGCAGGAGCTGGCTGAGGTGGCCTGGCAGCTCACCGATGCTCACACCGTGCACGGGGTGTGGGCGCTCGGGGTGAGCGGCTCGATCGCACTGATGGGCCTGCTGGGGCTGTGGTCGCTGCTGGACGGGATCCCCTCCGGTCTCGAACCGGGCTGGCCGCTGCTGCTGGTTGGCGGGGTCCTGGCACTGCTGGGCCGGCTCGCGTGGCTGCGCACCTCCGCGTGCTGGGAGGGTGCGCCGGAGGCGTTCTGAGCCGGTTCCTGAGAGCTCCGGGCCCTCCTCAGAGGGGCCAGGCGGTGTTCACGTCGGGGGTCTTGCCCTTCTTGGTCAGCCACTCGTTCATGCCCTCGGCCCAGCGGAGGTGCCAGCCCATCTGCTCGCGGTGCAGATCCGCGAGGGTCGAGCCCGCGACCTGCGGGTACTTCGCGGCGATCGCGCGCACCACATCGAGGGTCGCGGAGACGTCGACGTCGGCGGTGTGGAGGCGGCCGTCCTGCTCGAGGCCGTAGTGGGCGAGCACGTCGGTGAGCGTGCGCTTGCCCTTGCGGTATCGGTCCACCCCGCGGTCGATCACCAGGCCGTCGATCACGGGGGCGATGTCGTGGCCCAGGCGCTCGGTGAGGGTGGGCAGCCCCAGACGGCTCAGCTCGTTCTGCAGGATCGCGAGGTCGAAGCCGATGTTGAAGGCCACCAGCGGGACGTCCTTCGCGAGCGCCTCGACGATCAGGGCGGCGACCTCGTCGAGCGCCGCGGCGGCGTTCATGCCGTGGGCTCGCGCATGCTCGGTGCTGATCCCGTGGACGCGCTGGGCGGGTTCGGGGATGTCCATCTCCGGGTCGATCAGCCAGGTCGCGACCGTCTCGTTCGCCCGGCCCGGGCCCACCGAGTGCACAAGCGCGACGGTGACGATCCGATCCGACGCGACATCCGTGCCGGTGGTCTCGGTGTCGAAACCCAGCAGGGGCGCGTCGATCCAGGGGGCGGTGCTCGAGCTCATGGCCCCAGCTTAGGCGCGCACGCCCACACTCCGAGGCGCCCGTACCCTCCGATGTGGACACACCGACTCCGGGGAGGAATGATCGCGGCACCCACCACCGCCGCACCGCACCGAGGAGGGCCCATGCCCGCACCGTCCCTGTACCTGCACCTGCCCGGCACCGCCGCCGAGGCGCTCGAGTTCTACCGCACCGTCTTCGGCGGCACGGTCCAGCAGCACAGCTTCGCCGAATTCGAGCGCACCGACGGGCCCGCCGACGCGATCGCCCACGGGGAGCTCCGCGGCGCCGTGGACCTGTACGTCTCGGACACGGGCGCGCAGGACGAGCCGTTCTCCGCGAGCGGGCTGATGGTCGCGCTGCTCGGGGTCGCGGAGCCGACCACCCTGCGCACCTGGTTCGCGGGCCTCGCCGAGGGCGGCGAGGTGGTCTCGGAGCTGCAGCGACGCCCGTGGGGCGCCTCCGACGGGCAGGTCCGCGACCGCTACGGGGTGCGGTGGCTGATCGGCTACGAGCACGGCACGGACCCCTCGGCCGACGCGACCAGCGCGCAGGAGTGAGGGCGCCCGCGAGCTGAGGGGCGCCCCGCGACCTCGATGGCCGCGGGGCGCCCTGGCGCATGCCGGGTCAGATCAGCGCGGTGCCCGCGAGGAGCGCTCCGATCAGAGCCCCCAGGGCGAGGACGGGCGCGGTGACGGCGAGGACGATCGCGATGATCGCCTGCACCTTCCCCTGCCCGGCGCCGAGTCCGATCACGGCCAGCACGATCGAGACGATCCCGGACACAGTCCACAGCAGCAGGGAGCCGAAGGCGCCGAGCACGGCCCACTGGTACCAGGCAGGGGTGTCGGCGAGGAGCCGTCCGTGCTCGGCCTCCATCGGGGAGATCGTCAGGCCCACCCCGGTCATCGCGACGAGGGAGCCGATCAGGGCGAGCAGGGCCAGTCCGAGCGCCCAGGGCACGGCGCGATGGCGACGGGGCCGCTCCTCCGGGCTGTACGGCGCGGTCCTCGAGGAGGTGGGGGACGGGGCGGGGATGCTCGTGGAGGTCATGTCCTCGAGACTAGGAGCCCGCCTGGGCCCTTCCCCACCGTGTCATCCTCCGACCCGGGCGGGGGACATCCCCGCCCCCGCATGCCGGGTCGACCCAGAGCTCCCGCTCAGTGCGAGCTGTAGTTGGGGGCCTCCATGATCGCGGCCATGTCGTGCGGGTGGGACTCCTTGAGCCCTGCCGCGGTGATGCGCACGAACCGGCCCTTCTCCTTGAGCTCGGTGACGGTGTTCGCGCCCACGTAGAACATCGACTGGTGCAGACCGCCGGTGAGCTGGTGCACGACCGAGCCGAGCTGCCCCTTGTAGGAGACACGGCCCTCGATGCCCTCGGGCACGATCTTGTCGTCGCTGGGCACGTCCGCCTGGAAGTAGCGGTCCTTGGAGAAGGACTTCTTGCCGCGCGAGGACATCGCGCCGAGGGAGCCCATGCCGCGGTAGGCCTTGTACTGCTTGCCGCCCACCAGCACCACCTCGCCCGGGGACTCCTCGGTGCCGGCCAGCAGGGACCCGACCATGACCGTGTCCGCACCGGCGACCAACGCCTTGGCGATGTCGCCCGAGTACTGCAGGCCGCCGTCGCCGATCAGGGGGACGCCGGCGGAGCCGCAGGCCTTGGAGGCCTCGTGGATCGCGGTGACCTGGGGGACGCCGACGCCGGCGACCACGCGGGTGGTGCAGATGGAGCCCGGGCCCACGCCGACCTTCACCGCATCGGCGCCCGCGTCCACCAGCGCCTGCGCACCCTCACGGGTGGCGACGTTGCCGCCGATCACCTGGACGTCGGCGAAGTACGAGTCCTGCTTGATGGTGCGGATCATCTCGAGGGCGAGGCGGGCGTGACCGTTGGCGGTATCGACCACGAGCACGTCCACACCGGCGTCGCGCAGCGCGCCCGCCCGCTCCAGGGAATCCCCGAAGAAGCCCACCCCTGCCCCGACCAGGAGGCGGCCCTGGCCGTCCTTGGAGGCGTCGGGGAACTGCTCGGACTTCACGAAGTCCTTGACGGTGATGAGTCCCGTGAGGCGCCCCTCGGCGTCGACCAACGGGAGGCGCTCGCGCTTGTTCTTGCGCAGCATGGCGGTGGCCTGCTCGGGGGTGACGTCCTCGGGTGCGGTGAACAGCTCAGTGGTCATCACGTCGGCGACCTTGGTGCTCGCCCACTCGGCGACCGGGATGAAGCGGAGGTCACGGTTGGTGCAGATGCCCAGCAGGCGCAGCTCCGCATCGACCACCGGCAGCCCCGAGACCCGGAACTGGCCGCACAGCGCGTCGAAGTCCTCGAGCGTCGCCTCGGGGCCGATGGTGACGGGGTTGGTGATGCGACCGGTCTGGGTGCGCTTGACCAGATCCACCTGGTGGGCCTGGTCCTCGATCGAGAGGTTGCGGTGGAGGATGCCGATGCCGCCGTGGCGCGCCATCGCGATCGCCATGCGGGACTCCGTGACGGTGTCCATCGCCGCGCTCGCCAACGGGATCTTCAGCGAGATCTCCCGCGTGAGGCGACTGGTGGTGTCCGCCTCGGAGGGGATCACGTCCGTCTCGCCGGGAAGCAGGAGGACGTCGTCGTAGGTCAGTCCGATGAAACCGAAGGGATCCGCGCTCGTCATGCATCGATGGTAGCCGCGCAGGCGTCCCGTGCGCTGTCTCGCCCGCCACAGCGGCGACATCACCGCCCGTGCGGTGACCTGCGAGGACCGCGAGGACCGCACGGATCACGGCGCAGCGCTCGCAGCAACGCGCCGTACGTCACGTCCACCGAGAAGGGGAGAGGTCAGGACACCTCGGATTCATCTCGCGTTCGCTCTGCGGTCATCGACGATCTACAGTGGCGGCGGTCCTTGTCGGGACGCGGGATTGCCGATGCACCTCGCTGCCCCTGCCCTCCTCATCCCCGGGAATTCGACGATGCCAGGCCCCACCGCTCAGAGCCCCTCCGCCGCACCTGCCTCCCCAGGATTCCTCGGCCCCGACCGCAACTGGCACCTCGGTGCCGGGCTGATAACGCTGGCGACGGTCGTCGCCTTCGCGATCTGGACGTTCACCCACACCGGAACGGATGTCAACGCCTTCCTGCTGATCATCGCGATCGCCTTCGGCCTGTTCATGGCGTTCAACATCGGCGGCAACGACGTCGCCAACTCCTTCGGGACCAGCGTGGGGGCGGGCACGCTGACGATGAAGCAGGCACTCGTGGTCGCCGCGGTGTTCGAGGTCTCCGGCGCGGTCCTCGCCGGTGGGTCGGTGACCGAGACCGTGCGCAGCGGGATCGTCGACCTCGGCGGCACGAGCATCGACCCCATGGCCTTCGTCTACATCATGATGGCGGCGCTCGCGGGGGCGGCCTTCTGGCTGCTGCTCGCCACCCGGATGGGCTGGCCCGTCTCCACCACGCACGCGATCATCGGCGGCATCGTCGGCGCCGCCGTCACCACCGGATTCGTGACCGGCACGGGCGGTTTCGAGATGGTGCAGTGGAGCGAGATCGGGAAGATCGCGGTCTCGTGGATCCTCTCGCCGCTCTTGGGCGGGATCTCTGCCTACCTCCTCTTCGGCGCCATCAAACGACACATCCTCGCGCCGGCGGCCCGCGCGATCGCCCTGGGATCTCGCGGCTATGACGACGCCGAGGACGACGACGATGACGACAGCGACGGGGACGAGCGGGGCCACGTGTCCAGCAGCGAGCGGCTGGGCGAGCTGCAGCAGAGCGCCTTCGCGGAGTCGGCGGCGTTGGACCTCTCCCCCGGCAGCGCTGGCGCGCAGTTCGTCGAGAGCACCCGGTCGCTGGACAAGAAGGAGCGCAAGGCGGCGCGGAAGGTGGAGCGCCGGGCGGCCTACCACGCGCTCGAGAAGCGTGTGCCTCCGCTGGCCGCCGGCGCCGCGGTGCTGCTCGCGGCGATGCTGGTGTTCAAGGGCCTGGACAACGTGGGCCTGAACATCTCCGTCGGCGGCGGCCTGCTGATGCTGACCATGCTCGCCCTGGGCGTGTGGATGGCCACCACCGTGTTCGCGCGTGCGCTGAAGAAGCAGACGATCTCCCGCGCCACCTTCATCATGTTCAGCTGGATGCAGGTGTTCACCGCCTGCGCCTTCGCCTTCAGCCACGGCGCCAACGACATCGCCAACGCCGTGGGCCCCTTCGCAGCCGTGCTCGACGTGCTGCGCACCGGCACGATGTCCCAGGAGGCCGCGGTTCCCACCGCGGTGCTGATCGCCTTCGGCGTCTCCCTGATCTCCGGCCTGTGGTTCGTGGGCCGCAAAGTGATCCACACCGTCGGCACCGGCCTGACCGCGATGCACCCCTCCTCCGGCTTCGCCGCAGAGCTCGCGGCGGCGACGGTCGTGCTGCTCGCCTCGGTGCTGGGCCTGCCGGTCTCCTCCACACACATCCTCATCGGTGCGGTGCTCGGCGTGGGCGTCGTCAACCACGCCGCGAACTGGAAGCTGATGCGGCCGATCTTCCTGGCCTGGATCATCACCCTTCCCGCCGCAGCGGGGATCGGCGCCGTGATCGTGTTGCTGCTGCGCGCGCTCTTCTGAGACGAGCGCTCACTGCTCCGCCCAGGGCGTCCCGGCATCGTGCCGGGGCGCCCTGGGCGTTGTGGGGCTCAGCGCTCCGGGTCGTCCTCGCGCGCAGGTTCCCTGCCGCCGAGCACCCGGCGCACCCGGTCGAACTCGGCCTGGAAGGCCTCCTCGTGGTCCTCGTACTGCGCGCGCCAGGGCATGCCCAGGCGGGCGGCGAGTTCCCGCTGCCGCTCGATCCTGCGCCTGCGACGGTTCTCCTGCCTCAGCACCTCCCGTGGCGGGGCGGGCCGCAGCCCCGTGGCCGCCTGGAGCGCACGGAGACCGTCGAAGGACGCGCCGTCCCAGCCCACCTCGGGAACGATCCACTGGCGCGGCGGCGCCTCAGGATCCTGCGTGCTCACGCCGATCAGCGCCATGCCGCCGCGCTCCGCCTCCCCCACCGCATGCTCGACCTGGGCCAGGGGCGCGCGCTCAACGATCCTCGGGCCCTTGCGCAGGGCGATGGTGCCCTCGCCCTCGTCCAGCAGCACGGTGCGCTGGGTCAGCAGCAGCGGGACCAGCGCCCACAGCGCGAACAGCGCCCACAGCAGCAGCGCGCCCAGCAGCAGCTGCGTCCAGGCCGGGGCGAGGAGCTGCTCGAGCAGCCCGTCCTGGCCCGCCTCCAGCCGCGATGCCCGCCACTGCTGGAGCCCGGCTCCCGCGAAGGGGCACAGCAGCGCCGAGACCAGCGGCAGGCCGATCAGCGCACCGGGTCGGTAGCGCGCGCCCACGGTGGGTCCGATGATCACCTGCCCGGAGCGGGTGCGCCGCGGCGCCGGCGGGGCGTCGCCGTGACCTGGGGTGCGAGGGTCGTTCACGGCCCCAGGGTACGAGATGCGCCTCCGCGCACCCCGAGCCGCCCGGTGCTGCGGAACTCGCGCTGCTCGCCCGTGATCGGGTCGCGGAAGGCCAGGGTGCGGGCGAGCAGCTGCAGCGGCAGCCCCTGCGGCCACAGCCGTGCTGGCGGCAACGGACGGTGGGCGGGCCAGTAGAGGTCCTCCCCCAGGATCGGTGCGCCTCGTGAGGCGAGCTGGAGGCGCAGCTGGTGGGTGCGCCCGGTGCGGGGCCGCAGACCGAACCGGTGCACGCCCTCGCCTTCGACCTCGAGCAGCTCGACCTCGCTCTCGGCGTTCGGCGGCTCCTCGAGCACCTGGGCGGTGAGCTCTCCGTGCCGCTTGACGAGGTGATCGCGCAGGGTCTGCACGGTGCCGGGAGTGCTCGGCAGGGAGCTGCCGAGCTCGGGGAGGGTGCGGGCCTCGTACTCCTTGTCCACCTCTCCGCGGGCGAAGAGCTGCTGGTAGGCGGAGCGCTCCTCGGGCCGGATGCCGAAGGCGAGCACCCCGGCGGTGCGACGGTCCAGCCGGTGCAGGGGCACGAGCGCCTCGAGGCCGGTGGCGCGCCGGAGCCGGATCAGGGCGCTGCCGAGCACGTGCACGCCGCGGGGGATGGTGGCGATGTCGTGGGGCTTGTCGAGCACCAGCAGGTGCTCGTCGCGGTGCAGGATCCGCAGCTCCACCTCGGCGACCTCCTCCTGCGGCAGCTCGCGGTGGAACCACATCTCGTCGCGCGGGCCGACGGGATCCCCGGCGCTCCAGGCGCGGCCCCGCGCATCCACGATCTCCCCGGCGGCGAAGCGCTGGGCGAGCGGTGCGGCGGCGGGATCGGCGAGGGCCGGGAAGCGCTGCTGGAGCGCGTCGAGCGCGGGCGTGCTGCGGGGCGCGTCGGGCGGGAGCTGCCAGCGCACGGGGTCCAGACCGTCACGCTGCGGGAGCGGGGGCGGGAGCCGGTTCGCCCGCCGACGGGCCGCGCGCCCGGAGGAGGTCTCCTGGGTGCGGGGGCTCCCGGCGGGGCGCCCCTCGTGCCGCCCGCGGCGCCCCGTCACAGCCCCCATACGGCGAAGGTGAGCACGTTGTGGCCGACGTAGAAGGCCAGCAGGAGCAGCAGCAGGAGGTTCGGGTGGCGGTCCACGAAGCTCATCGCCTCGGGCGCCTGCCGCATCAGCTCGGCCGGGGTGATCGCGTCGATGTGCACGATGCTCACGCCCGCCTCGCGGGCCCGCTGGAGGGTCATCTCCTGGGCGCGGTGGCCGAAGAAGCGGCTCGAGACGGCCAGGATGCGCCGTCCCTGCCGGTCCATCACGTAGACCCCGTCGTAGGCCGTCTCGGGCGCATCGAGCACCTCGGGGGCGGTGCCGCGATCGATGTCGCGGGCGGCGATCACCTGTCCCACCTCGTCCCAGCTCACCGTCCGGGTGCGGCGGAAGAGGCTGCGCAGCTCGAAGCCCCGCTCGTGGATCTGCAGCCAGGAGGTGATCACGCGCAGCACCGTGACGGTCACGCTCACCGCGACCACCACCCACAGCAGCAGCGGGAGGGTGAAGAGGAAGTCCTCCTTCAGCGCCGGGTCGGTCCACAGACGCTGGCCCACGAAGCTGATGATGACGAGGAACTCGAGCACCACCACGAAGACGAAGCCGACCACGAGGGAGCCGATCACCACGGAGGCCGGCGGCCCGTAGGTGCGGGTGGGGAGGTCCCCCTCATGGGCCGAGCGTGCGGCATCCGGTGTACTGATCACCACTGCTCCTCCCCCCGTCGTTCCCGGTGTGACTCGCACCATCTTAGGCCGCGCACGGGTCGCGACGGACCGGCTCGCCGGAGGCTGGTCAGCATCGCCGAGCAGGCACGATGACCCGCAGGACGTGCGGAACGGGCGGGCGCACCGGGTCTCCCCGGTCCGCCCGCCCGTTCAGGTGCGGGAGGGTCGATCGATCATCCGATGATCGACCGCTCGGTCACTCGTCGTCGCTGTCCTGCTTCTCGATGACGAGCGTCTCGGTGGTCAGCACCATGCCCGCGATCGAGGCCGCGTTCCGCAGAGCGGAGCGGGTGACCTTGACCGGGTCGATGATGCCGGCGGAGACGAGGTCGATGTACTCGCCGGTCGCGGCGTTCAGGCCGGTGCCGAGCTCGGCCTCCTTGACCTTCTCGACCACGACGTAGCCCTCGAGGCCCGCGTTCTCGGCGATCCAGCGCAGCGGCTCGACGACGGCCGCGGCCACGGCGCGCACGCCCACGGCCTCGTCACCCTCGAGTCCGAGGCCGTCTTCGAGGACGGAGGACGCCTGGACGATGGCGCTGCCGCCGCCGGAGACGATGCCCTCCTCGATGGCAGCGCGAGTCGCGGAGACCGCGTCCTCGATGCGCATCTTCTTCTCCTTGAGCTCCACCTCGGTGTGAGCCCCGACCTTGATCACGGAGACACCGCCGGCCAGCTTCGCGAGGCGCTCCTGGAGCTTCTCGCGATCCCAGTCGGAGTCGGTGTTCTCGATCTCGCCGCGGATCTGCGCGACGCGATCGGCCACGGCCTGGTCGTCACCGGCGCCGCCCACGATGGTGGTGGAGTCCTTGGTGATGACGACGCGGCCGGCGTTGCCGAGCACCTCGGTGCCGACGGTCTTGAGGTCCAGGCCGAGGTCGGAGGTGACCACCTGGGCGCCCGTGAGCACCGCGATGTCCTGCAGCATCGCCTTGCGACGATCGCCGAACGCGGGGGCCTTGACCGCCGCGCCCTTGAAGGTGCCGCGGATCTTGTTGACGACCAGCGTGGACAGGGCCTCGCCGTCGACGTCCTCGGCGATGATGAACAGCGGCTTGCCGCCCTCGACGACCTTCTCAAGCAGCGGCAGGATGTCCGCCACGGCAGAGATCTTGCCCTGGTGCAGCAGCACGAGGGCGTCCTCGAGCACGACCTCCTGGCGGTCCGCGTCGGTGACGAAGTGCGGGGAGATGTAGCCCTTGTCGAACTGCATGCCCTCGGTGAAGTCCAGCTCCATCGCGGTGGTGGAGGACTCCTCCACCGTGATGACGCCGTCCTTGCCGACCTTGTCGAAGGCCTCGGCGAGCAGGTCGCCGATCTCGCGGTCCTGGCTCGAGACGGAGGCGACAGAGGCGATCTGGGCCTTGCCGTCGACCGGCGTGGCGATCTCGCCGAGCTTGTCGGAGAGCGCCTCGACGGCCTTCTCGATGCCGCGCTTCAGGGCCGCCGGAGCAGCGCCAGAGGTGACGTTGCGCAGGCCCTCGTGGACGATGGCCTGGGCGAGCACGGTGGCGGTGGTGGTGCCGTCACCTGCGACGTCGTTGGTCTTGGTCGCGACCTCCTTGGTGAGCTGCGCGCCGAGGTTCTCATAGGGATCCTCGAGCTCGATCTCACGGGCGATGGTCACGCCGTCGTTGGTGATGGTGGGGGCGCCCCACTTCTTGTCGAGGACGACGTTGCGGCCCTTGGGGCCGAGCGTCACCTTGACGGTGTTCGCGAGCTTGTCGACGCCGCGCTCGAGAGCGCGTCGCGCGTCCTCGTTGTACAGGATCTCTTTGGACATAGGTGTCAGGCCTCGATGATCGCGAGGATGTCACGGGCGCCGAGCACGAGGAACTCGTCGTTCCCGTACTTCAGTTCGGTGCCGCCGTACTTCGAGAAGACGACCTTGTCGCCGACCTTGACGTCCATGGGGACGCGCTCGCCCTTGTCGTCGAAGCGACCGGCGCCGACGGCGATGACCTCGCCCTCCTGCGGCTTCTCCTTCGCGGTGTCCGGGATGACCAGGCCGGAGGCGGTGGTCTGCTCGGCCTCGAGCGGCTTGACGACGACGCGATCCTCGAGGGGCTTGATGGAGACCGACATGCGGCTCACTCCTTCATGAAGAGATGTGACTCTGCGTGAGTTCTGGGTGGCGGGATCCGTGCCCGATCGTCGTCGCGGTGCCGACCGGAGGTGGATCCCTCTGCGGCAGCCTCTGGCACTCTCGGCCGTCGACTGCCAACGGGGCAACTGTAGGACGCGCGCTGGCACTCATGCAAGGCGAGTGCCAGATCGCGGATGTTCGCCCACGACGAACCGGCGTCGCGCCGCCCCTCCGCTCTTCCGCGTCTCACCATTGCGCACCAGGTCACATGCTTTTTGTGAATCTGGCAACTTGTGCAGCGAAAGTCTTCCGCGCCTCACGCGCGCGAGCGAGGATGTGGGGGTATCGATGGCGTCGGAGCACCTGCGATCCAGGGCCCGACCGATCACGTCGCTCCATACAGAAGAGGACCCACCATCATGACCTTCCTCCGCTCCCTCAGCGCCGCCATGGGCCGTCTCGCCGACCGCATGCAGGGCCAGGACGTCGAGCGTCCCGGCGCCGCCGCCGCGCACCGTCGGGGCGAGGACCACGCCGCCCTGATGAAGGCGCGCTACTCCCAGGGCATCGGCCCGATGGGCATGGGTCGCTGACCCCAGCGCCTCTCCGAGCCCCTGCACGCCGCGGCCTGCAGGGGCTTCTCGCATCCCGGGGCGCGTACGCCGGGCTCGGCGCTCAGCGCCCGGCGGCCTCGAGGATCCGCCCCACCTGCTCGGCGCTGAAGCGGTAGACGGGCCGGGAGGCATCGCCCGCGGTGTCCCCAGTGTTCGGGAACACCGCGCTGATCACGCGCGGGGCGCCCTGGCCCAGCTCGATGACGCTCGCGCCGGAGAGCGGGAGCGCCTGCTCGTGCTCTCCCCCGGTGAGCGGGTCGACGACGTTCGTGATGCCCGGGGCGACGTGGACGGGGATCCCGGCGATCTGCCCGTCCATCTCGTGGTGGTAGTGGCCCGAGAGCACGATCTGCACGTCCGTGCCCTCGAGCACGGCGGCGAGCTCGTCGAGCCCGTCGAGGTCCAGGCCCCGCAGCAGCGCGGTCGCGCCCACCAGCGGCGGGTGGTGGATCGCGAGCACCGTGCCGCCCTCGGCGGGCGCGGCGAGCACCTCGCGCAGCCAGTCGAGCTGGGCGGGCTCGAGATGCCCGTAGCCGGCGCCGGGCACGCTCGAGTCGAGCACCACCGCTCGGCCGCCGCCGGGCAGCCCTACCACGCGGTCCTGGCTCTCGGCCGCCCGCTGACCGGGCGAGATCTCCGTGCCGTACACCGCGGAGACGTCGTGGTTGCCCATCACCACCGCGAGCTGCGCGCCGAGGGAGGCGGCGAAGGGATCGAGCATCTCGTGCAGCAGGCGGTAGCTCTCTGCCGTGCCGTCCTCAGAGGCGTCCCCGGTGTGGAGCACCAGATCGATATCGCGGAGGTCGGCGAGACGGTCCAGTACGCCGCGCAGGGCGGCGGTGGTGTCGATCCGGTCGTAGTGGCGTGCCGAGGGGTCGCCGTAGAGGTGGGTGTCGGTCAGGTGCAGGATGCGCATGGGAGCACGGTAGCGATCCCCGGTGTCCAGCAGGTGACGCGGAGCCGAGCACTCAGCCCAGCGCACCCACCCATTCGCTCTGGCCGTCCTCGAAGAGCTGGTGCTTCCAGATCGGCACCCGCTGCTTGACGGTGTCCACCAGCTCGTCGCAGGCGACGAAGGCCTGCTTGCGGTGCGGGGCCGCGACCGCGCACACCAGGGCGCTGTCGCCGATCTCGAGCCGTCCCACGCGATGGGCCACGGCGATCAGCGTGTCCGGATAGCGCTCGGCGATCTCACCGGCCACCTCGGCGAGGACCTGCGGGGCCGACGGATGCCCGGAGTACTCCAGGCGCTCCACGCCGCGCCCGCCGTCGTGGTCGCGCACCACCCCGTCGAAGGTGACCACCGCGCCGCAGCGGGGGTCGGAGACGGCCTCGACCATGCGGGCCACGGTGATCTCCTGCTCGCAGAGGGCGGCGAGGCGGGCGCGCTGTGCGGCCCCGCCCATCGCGGGATCGCCCGCGATGCGCAGCTCCTGGGCGGAGGCCCCGAAGGGGGTGGTGCCGCGGGTGGGGTCGTTCATGCGTGGTCTCCTCCGTCGCGCTGGTCGAGCAGGTGGTCCAGGATCGGGTCCAGCACCTCGATGCCGTCCCGCACTCCCCCGCGCGAGCCCGGCAGGTTCACCACGAAGGAACGTCCGGCCATGCCGGCCACGCCGCGGCTGAGCAGCGCGGTGGGGACCTTCCGCGCACCGAGCCGGCGCACGGCCTCGAGGATGCCGGGCATCTCTCGCTCGATCAGCGGAAGGGTCTGCTCCGGGGTGGTGTCGGTGGGGCTGATGCCGGTGCCGCCGGAGGTGAGGACGATGTCGGTGCCCGCCGCGATCGCGTCCGCGATCGCGCGTCCCACCTCGGGGCCGTCGCTGACCACCACGCGCTCGACGGGTGTGAGGCCGCGGCCGCACAGCCACTGCACGAGCAGCGGGCCGGTGCGGTCCTCGTAAGTGCCGTCGGCGGCGCGGGTCGAGGCGATGACCACCCGGGCGGTGCCGTGCAGCACGGGCGGGGCCTGCGGATCCTCGCGCACGGTGCAGTCCGCGTCGGTGCGGCGGGCGGGGACGTCCCTCACGCTCCGCTCCCCTGCACGCCCCCGTCCGGGTGCTGCGCCCTCTCGCGCGTCCAGTCGCCGGAGCGGCCGCCGGACTTGGTGAGCACCTGGACCTCCCCGATCGTGGCGAGGTGGTCGACGGCCTTGATCATGTCGTAGACGGTCAGCGCGGCGACCGTCGCGGCGGTCAGCGCCTCCATCTCCACCCCGGTGACGCCCTTGGTGCGCACTCGAGCGGTGATCTCAACCCGGTCGCCGTCGGGCACCAGGTCGAGCTCCACGCCGGACAGCGGCAGCGGATGGCACAGCGGGATCAGGTCCGGGGTGCGCTTGGCGCCCATGATCCCGGCGATCCGGGCGGTGGCGAGGGCCTCGCCCTTGGGCAGGTCGCCCTCGGCGATGCGGGTGACGACGTCGGGCCGGGTGCGCAGCATTGCGCGGGCGCTGGCCTCGCGGGAGGTGACGGCCTTGTCGGTCACGTCGACCATGTGGGCGGAGCCGTCGGCCCGCACGTGGGAGAGGTCGTCGGCGGGGTGGGTCATCGGTCTCCTCCGGGGATCAGCAGGGTCTCGAGCTCGTCGCCGTCGCGGATCGTGTCGATGCCGGCGGGCACGCGCACCAGGGCGTCTGCGGCGGCGTAGCCGCCGATCAGGTGGGAGGAGGCTCCGCCCACCAGGCGCACCCGGCCCGAGGGGAGCACGCGCGCGCGGCGGTACTGGTCCAGGGCGGGCGGCGAGGGCTCCGCGGCCTCGAGCTGCACGGGCAGGCGCAGGCGCCGACGCGCGGGCGCGCCGAGGGCGGGACGGGCGATCAGCTCGCAGCTGAGCAGGGCGGAGACGGGGTTGCCGGGGAAGGCGAGCCACGGCACGCGGCGGCCGTCCACCTCGAGGGTGCCGATGCCCTGCGGCCCGCCGGGCTGCATCGCGAGGGTGGGGAAGGCGAGGGTGACCCCGTCGTGGTCGGCGGCGTGGCGCACCACCTCGAAGGCGCCCATGCTCACGCCTCCGCTGGTGAGCACGAGGTCGGCGTCGTGCTCGCGCACCTGGGCGCGCAGCTGCGCGAGCAGGGCGGCGGCGTCGTCCGGGACGGCGTCGCGGTGCACCACCTCGGCGCCCGCCTCGGTGAGGGCCGCGGCGAGTCCCGGCCCGTTGGCGTCGAAGAGCCGGCCGGGAGCGGGGGCGCCGACCGCCGGGGCCTGCACCTCGCTGCCGGTGGACAGCACGATCACCCGCAGCCTCGCCTCGACCTCGACGTCGCGCGCTCCGCAGGCGGCGAGGTGCGCGATCCGGGCCGGGGTGAGCAGGCGGCCCTCCCGCAGCACGGTGTCGCCGCGGCGGGTGTCGGAGCCGCGGCGGCGCACGAAGCGTCCGGGCTCGACCGAGGCCGGGGTGAGGGTGACCGTGCCCGTCTCCCCCTGCTCGGAGGTGAAGCGTCCCTGGGCGCTCTCCTCGACGGGGATCACCAGCTCGGCGCCGTCCGGCAGCGGCGCGCCGGTCATGATCGGGCGGGCGGTGCCCCTGAGGTGCTCGGAGGGGCCGTCCCCTGCGGCGATCACGGCGCCCCGCGGCAGGGTGACCGGCTCCCCGGCCGCCGCGAGATCTGCGGCGGCGAGCGCGTAGCCGTCCATCTGGGAGTTGTCGACGCCGGGGACGTCCACCAGGGCGCGCTGGGGCCGGGCGGCGATCCTTCCGACGGCGCGCCCGTCCAGGGCGATCACCTCGGTGGTGCGGACGGCGGCGAGCAGCGCGACGGCGTCCGCCACGTGATCGGCCAGGGGGATCCGCTGGGCACCGGACATCGTTCGCCGCCTCCCGTCTGCGTGCTGGGGCGCCCGGGCGGCGCCCCCACCAGTATGGCGTGCCGGCGCACCGAGGACGCCGACGGAGGGCCTGCACACCCCCGTCGGCCCGGAGCGGTGCGCATGGTCCCGCCGCCGAGGGCGCAGCACCCCTATCCTGAACAGGACACCGGCATCACCGGACGGCGTCGAGAGAGGTGAGCAAATGGCATCGCGCCGCATCTCGCTGGGCATGCCCACCCCGCGCAGGACCGACGAGACCGCCGCCCTGCCCGACACCTCGGACAGGCCCGACACCCCCGCGCTGGCCGACCGGTTCGGTCGCGAGGCGACGGATCTGCGCCTGTCCCTGACGGACTTCTGCAACCTGCGCTGCACCTACTGCATGCCCGAGTCCGGGATGGCGTTCCTGAAGAAGGATCAGCTGCTGAGCGTCGACGAGGTGGTGCGCCTGGTGCGCATCGGCGTGGAGCACCTGGGCATCGACCAGGTGCGCTTCACCGGCGGCGAGCCGCTGACCCGCCCCGACCTCGAGGAGATCATCGCGGGCGTCGCAGCACTTGAGCCGCGCCCGAACATCTCCCTGACCACGAACGCGATCGGCCTGGACCATCGGGCGGGCCCCCTGCGCGAGGCGGGTCTGGACCGGATCAACGTCTCCCTCGACTCGGTGGTGACCGAGACCTTCGAGCGCCTGACCCGGCGCCCGCTGCTGCATCGTGTGCTGGCCGGGATCGACGGTGCCCGCGCGGCGGGGCTCGACCCGATCAAGGTCAACGCCGTGCTGCTGCCGGGCGTGAACGACCACGAGCTGCCGGACCTGCTGGACTGGTGCCTGCAGCGGGATCTGCAGCTGCGCGTGATCGAACAGATGCCGCTGGATGCGGACCACATCTGGGACCGCGGCTCGATGATCACCGCCGGGGACATCCACCAGATGCTCGAGCCCCGCTACGCGCTCACCCCGGTGACCGAGGCCCGGGACGGCGCTCCCGCCGAACTGTTCGAGGTCGCCGACCGCACCACCGGCACCCACCGCGGGCGGGTGGGCATCATCGCGTCGGTGACCCGTCCCTTCTGCGCCGACTGCCGCCGCACCCGGCTCACCGCCGAGGGACGCGTGCGCACCTGCCTGTTCTCGCGCGAGGAGACGGATCTGCGCACCGCCCTGCGCTCGGGCGCCGAGGACGAGGAGATCGCGACCATCTGGCGGGCCGCGCAGTGGGGCAAGAAGGCCGGCCACGGCATGGACCGCGAGGACTTCGTGCAGCCCGAGCGGCCGATGAGCGCCATCGGCGGCTGAGAGAGGACGAGATGACCAGCACCGACACCACCACCACGAGCGGCGCGTCCACGGCGCCGCGGATCCACGTGCACCTGTTCGCGGGCGCCGCGGCGGAGTTCGGGGCGGACACCGCCCAGGTGCATGCCGCGAGTCTGCGCGAGGCCGTCGAGGCGCTGCAGGCCGGGGCCTCGGCGGACGCGGCGCGCGTCATCGAGCGCTCGAGCTTCCTGGTCAACGCGGTGGCCTGCACCGATCGGGAGCGAGTGCTCGCGGACGGCGACCGTCTGGACGTGCTGCCGCCCTTCGCAGGCGGCTGAGCAGGGCCGGGCTCAGCCCGGCAGCACCACCGCGACCTCGCTGTCCTGGACGGCGCCGAAGCCGCCGTGCAGGGAGCGCACCTCGATGCCGCGCTCGGCCAGCACGCGCTGCGCGCTCGCGGAGCGGGAGCCCGCGGCGCAGTACAGCACGGCCCCCGCGAGGGACTCCCCACCGGGTGCGGTGCCCGCGGCGAGCAGCTCGGCCATCGGCACGTGCTCGGCGCCCCGCACCAGCCCGCCCTCGAGCTCATGGGCCTCGCGGATGTCGATCACCCGCGTCCCCGACTCGAGCAGCCCCGGCAGCTCCGAGACCGTCACCTCAGCCGTGGCAGGTCCGGTGGGGCCGGGCAGGCCGCAGGTGAGCATCACGTCCTCGATCACCTGGACCGGCGGGCGCTGGGGGTCCCGGGCGAGCGGCACCTGGTCCCAGCGGGCGCGCAGCGCGTCATACAGCGCGAGCCGCCCGAAGAGCACATCGCCCATACCGGCGAGCACCTTGACCGCCTCCATCGCCATGCTCGAGCCGATCACGCCGCACAGCATCCCCAGCACCCCGGCCTCGGAGCAGCTGGGCACCTCCCCGGGCCGGGGCGGCACCGGGTGGACGTCGCGGTAGGTCACGCCGCGCCCGCCCGCGCCCCAGAACACGCTGACCTGGCCTGCGAAAGCGAGGATCGAGCCCCACACCAGCGGGATGTCGAGGATCTCGCAGGCGTCGGAGGCCATATAGCGGGTGGGGAAGTTGTCGGTCCCATCCAGCACCAGATCATGCCCGGCCAGCTGCTCGAGGGCGCTGCCGGGGCTGACCGTGCCCACCACGGCGGTGACGCGCACCTCGGGGTTCTGGGAGGCCAGGTGCGCAGCGGCGGCGACCGCCTTCGGGGAGCCGACGTCCTCAGCGGTGAACAGCACCTGGCGATGGAGGTTCGTGACGTCGACGGTGTCGGGGTCGAACACGGTGATCTCCCCGATGCCGGCGGCGGCGAGGTAGGAGAGCACGGGGGCGCCGAGCCCTCCGGCACCGATCACGGCCACCCGCGCCGCGGCCAGGCGCCGCTGTCCGAGCTCGCCCAGCTGCGGCAGCCTCATCTGGCGCAGGTAGCGCTCGCCGAGGCTCCCGGGCGCGGTGAGCCGGTGCTCGGGCACGGCGCGTTCCAGGATCGAGGGCGGTCCCGCCTGCGGGTCCGGGATGTTTCGCGTGGGCTCCACGGTGTCCTCTCCTCCAGCGGCTCGACCAGCACTCATAGCGGGACCACCAGCGCGGTGCTCTCGGCGCCGGTGTCCGCCGCGGCGCCGCCGAGCACGAGCGCGTCGGCACGGCCGTAGGGCGCCATGCGCCGCCCGGGCAGCAGCTGCACGGCGCGTCGGCCCTGCTCCCCGGTGACCGCACGGCCCGCGAGCACCACCAGGCCGTCCCGTCGGCGGCTGCGGGCCACCAGGCCCTCGGGGTCCTCGAGCGCGAGCCGGTGCGGCGCGATCGCATCGCCGGGCAGCAGCGGGCGCACGAACAGGTGGTACCCCACCAGCGCGCCGACGGGCGTGCCGGGCAGGTGCACCACCGGGGTGCCTCCGGGCAGGCGGCCGGCCCCCTGCGGGCCACCGGGGCGCAGAGCGAGATGCACGAACTCCGAGCTGCCCCGGCCTCGTGCCCCGAGCAGCTCCTTGACCACGTCGTAGGCGCCGTGGCCGATCCCTCCGGTGGTCAGCACCAGGTCGGCGTCGCGCTCAGCTTCGGCGAGCACCTCGGCGAGTGCGGTGGGATCATCGCCGCTGCGCAGCATCCGCGCCGTGCAGCCGTCGGCCGCGAGGGCCGCGGCGAGCATGGTGCCGTTGGATTCACGCACCGTGCCCTCCTGCCCCGGGGCGGCGTCCTCGGTGAGCTCGTCGCCGGTGACCAGCACGCTCACCCGCGGCGGCGCGATGACCGTCAGCTGTGCGAGGCCCAGGGTGCGGGCGAGGCCGATCAGGCCCGGGCCTACCCGGTCCCCTGCCTCGGCGAGAACGGCGCCGCGGGCGATCTCCTCGCCGCGGCCCCGGAGGTGGCGGCCGCTCTCCCGCGAGGCGTCCACCCCGATCCGCACCCGGGCGGGGGCGGATCGGGGTGGACGCCTCGCGGGACCTGGACCACGAGATCAGCGCCCTGCGGGACGGGCGCGCCGGTCATGATCCGCACGGCAGTGCCGGGGGCGAGCGGTGCCACCTCGCCGGGCCGGGCGGGCAGGTCCGCGACGACGGGCAGCTCGACGGCGGCTGTCCCCGAGAGATCACCGCTGCGCACGGCGAAGCCGTCCATCGCCGAGACGGGGCCGGAGGGGACGTCCTCGGGGCTGTGCAGCGGCCGGGCGAGCAGGCGACCTGCGGCCCGTTGCACCGGAAGGGTCTCCGCGGCCGGGACGAGCGTCATGCTCTTACGCAGGTGCTCCCGCCATCGCCACGGGTCCGTGGAGCTCGCTGCCATGGTCCTCCTCCACCTCCGGGTGCTCACCCCTGATCCTCCCATGTCCATCGGGACGCCGACGGGACGGACGGCCGTCCCCTCCCGGGTGCATCATGGAGGTATGCGCGAGATCCTCTTCGACCGCTTCGGCGGCCCCGACGTCCTGACCGTCCGCACCGACTCGCCCCGCCCGGAACCGGCCCCGGGCGAGGTGCTCGTGGAGGTGGCCTACGCGGGCTTGAATCCGCTGGACTACAAGATCCGCGACGGTTCCTCGGGCCGCGCCGAGGGGCTCGAGCTGCCCGCCGGCACGGGGCGGGAGATGGTGGGCACCGTGCTGGCCGCCGGCCCGGATCTGGACGAGGTGGAGCTCGCCTCGCGCGGTCTCGCCCCGGGCACGCGGGTGTTCGGCATGCGCGGGCCCCAGGATGCGCGCGGTGTGGCGGCGGAGGTCATCGCGATCTCGGCCGATGACCTGGCCCCGATCCCGGACTCCGTGACCGAGGAGGAGCTGCCGGGCTGGGCGGGGCTCGCCCTGGCCGGGCTCACCGCGATCGCGACCGTGCACGACGCGGCGGGTCTGCGCGAGGGGCAGTCGGTGCTGATCCACGGCGGCAGCGGCGGCGTGGGCCAGCTGCTGATCCCGATGGCGCTCGAGGCGGGCGCCTCCCGGGTGTGGGCCACGGGCCGTGCCGCGAACGCGGAGCGGATCCGGGAGCTGGGCGCCGAGCCGATCGCCTACGACGAGGTGGACTGGCAGCAGGCGATCCGGGAGGCGACCGATGGCGACGGGGTCGATGTCGTGCTCGACACCCACTACTTCTCGACCTTCGAGCCGAGCCTGGACGTGGTGCGGCCCGACGGGATCGTGGTGGCGCTGCCCAGCCTCGCGGATCTCGCCCCCGCTCGGGAGCGCGGGGTGCGCGCCGCGATCCCCGCGATCGTGCCCGGCCGTGACCGGCTCGACCAGCTCGTCCACGGGATGCGCTCGGGCGCCTACCCGCTCGAGGTCTCGCAGGTGCTGCCGCTCGCGCAGATCGGCGAGGCCCACCGGATCCTCGAGCAGGGCCACACCCGCGGCAAGCTCGTGATCGACGTGCGCGCGTGAGACCGCGCCCTCGTGAGCTCGGCCCGCATGACCAGGTAGTCTCGCGGGCATGCCCGTTCCGATGAGCGCCGACAGCGATGCCGTGAAGGCGGTCGAGCCGGTGCTGCACCCGGGCGGCCTCGACCTGCTCGACTCCCTCCCTCCCTACGAGGAGAAGGACGTCCTGCGTCGCAGCGCGGCGCTGCGCGAGGCCGGTCATGCCCCCGAGCTGGTCTCCGCGGTGATGACCCAGTCACGCCTGCGCGCCCGTGCGGCGGAGAAGTTCGGGGAGTTCGCCTCGACGATGCTGTTCACTCCGGACGGCCTCGAGCAGGCCACCCGCCTCCCGATCGCCGCTCTGCATGCGCGTCGCTTCCAGCGCGCGGGCGTCACCTCGGTCGCTGATCTGGGCTGCGGCATCGGCGGGGACTCGATGGCCATGGCGGGGCTCGGCATCGACGTGCACGCGGTGGACCGGGACCCGGTCGCCGTCGCCGTCGCGACGGTCAACCTGCGCCCCTTCCCCACCGCCTCCGCCCATCTGGGCACCGCCGAGGAGCACGCCCCCTCGCTGACGCAGGGCATCTGGATGGATCCCGCGCGGCGCGCACCCGCCCGGGGCGGGTCGCGCCGGCTCCACGATCCGGAGGACTACTCCCCGCCGGTCTCCGCGGTGCTCGAGCTGGCCCGCCGCCTCGGTGACGGCGACGCGCTCGGTCCGCTCGGGGCGAAGCTCGGCCCGGCGGTGGATCGTGAGGCGCTGCCCGCGGAGGCCGAGGTGGAGTGGCTGTCCTGGCACGGCCAGGTGCTCGAGGCGACGATGTGGTGCGGTCCGCTGGCCACCGACGGGGTCGGCTCCTCCGCGCTGGTGATCGATCGGGCCGGTGCGCACCGCCTCGAGCGCTCGGCGGGGGATCCCGCGGGCCCCGTGGATCCCGAGCCGGGACCGCTCGAGGCGCATCTCTACGAGCCCGACGGCGCGCTGCTGCGCGCCCGCCTGCTGGGCCGGCTGGCCGGGGACCTCGAGGCGCACACCCTCGATCCGACCATCGCCTACCTGACCTCCGCCCGAAAGATCGCCACGCCCTTCGCGCGCGGCTACGCCGTGCGGGATGTGATGCCCTTCGGCATCAAGCGCCTCACCTCCTATCTGCGCGAGCACCGGATCGGGGTGCTCGAGATCAAGAAGCGCGGCACCGCCGTGGAGCCCGAGGAGCTGCGCCGCAAGCTGCGGCCGCGCCGCTTCGGGGACGACTCCGCGACGCTGATCCTCACCCGTATCGCCGGTGAGCAGTCCGTGATCGTCGCCTCCCCGCATCGCACGCCTCCGTCTGGCGCCGCCGGATGACCAGCGCGCCCGCCCTCGACCCGCCCACCGCGCAGGACGACGGTGCGGGCAGGCGCCGTGCGCGCCGCACCCTGGCCGCGCTGCTGCTGATCGCGGCGCTGGGCGCCCTGGGGATCGTCGGCCTCGGCGCCTCCGCCGAGCGCGGGCCGCTGGTCGAGGTGGGCGAGGTCCGCGAGGTGGAACCCCCGCCGGCGGAGCAGACGGCCGAGGAGTACTGGGAGCCGGACTGGTCGGTGTACACCGTCCCGCCCCGCGAGCCCGGCAGCGCGGCACCCCGCTTCGTCGGGACCGCTCTCGTGGTGATCGCCGCAGTCGCCGCGGCGGCGCTGCTGCTGTGGCTGATGGTGCGCATGCGCGCCCTGGCGAGGCCGCCGCTCGAGGAGGCCGAGGAGGCTGCGGACGTGGACCTCACCGCGGAGCAGGCCCGCACCGCCCTGGCCGACGCCCGAACCCGGCTCACCACGGACATGGACGCCCAGGACGCGGTGGTCGCCGCGTGGCTCGCACTCGAGGCGGCGATCGCCCGGGCCGGGATCCGGCGCGATCCCGCCCAGAGCACCCTCGAGTTCGTGGTCGCGGTGCTCGGCGCTCTCGAGGTCGACCGCTCAGCGCTGGATCGCCTGGCTCATCTCTACCGCCGTGCGCTGTTCGACGACGCACCGCTCACCGAGGCGGACCGCGAAGACGCCCTGGCACGGCTGGATCTGCTGGCCGAGCAGCTGAGGGAGGACCACAGATGAGCCGGGAGCTCCGTTCGCTGCTGCTGCACCTGCTGCTCGGCGCCGTGATCGCGCTGCTGGTGTTCGGCGGCCTCGCCGCAGCCGGCCTGCGGATGGCCCTGCCGACGCTGCTCGCCGCCGGTCTCGCCGGCGGCGCCGCGATCTGGCTGCTGCGGCTCGAACCCTCCCGGGCGGACCAGCTCGACACTCCTCCGCTCGATCTCGACGTCGACTACGCACTCCCGCACGGCCAGGACATCCGGGTGCGGCGTCTCGAGGACATGATCTACGGCGCCCAGCCGAACCGGCGCATGACCGCGCGGACGCTCGCCCGCACCCTCGCCGAGATCGCCCAGGAGCGCGCCCTGGGCCCGCAGGCCGCGCCGCTGAGCCCTCCGCTGCAGGACCTCATCGACCGCGCCCGCCACGAGGATCCCGAGGCCGCGCCGATCCAGGCGATCGATCGCCGCACCCTGCACCGGCATCTGCGGGAGCTCGCGAACCGGTGAGTAACGATTCGGTCATGACAGCTTCGACACACGTCCAGCACCGCATCGGGTGATCTACAGTTCTGGGACCGACGCACAACGCTGTGTTCGGCACCATGCCTCCCACGACGAGGCGCATGACCTGACATGTGAGGAATCCCCGTGCTGCACCTCTCCGAATCGAGCCCGCCCACCGGCCGCTCGACCCTCCGCGGACGCGCAGTGGTGAAAGGCCTGCGGGCCGAAGGAGTCGCCCGGTGACGAAGTACATCCTGCGCCGGTTCGTGAACTATGCGATCCTCACGGGGCTCGCGACCGTCTTCGCCTATATCGCCGCGAGCTCCTTCTTCCAGCCGCGCAACCGCTACCTGGGACGGAACCCTCCGATCGACGAGGCGTCGATCGATGCGATCCTCAGCGCCCACGGCGTGAACGACAAGGACCCGGTGCTGCTGCGCACCTGGTGGTGGATCGAGAACTTCGTGACCGCGCCGTTCATGGACAAGCTCGGCACGGACCTCAACGACCGCTCCGTGGTCCACCAGATGCTCGGCGATCCCTCGCACTGGCTGCTGTTCTGGGAGCAGGGCTGGCTGGGCCGCTCCGGCGTGAGCCTGCGCCTGCTGATCATCGGCTCCCTGCTGGCCGCCCTCGTGGGCGTGGCCGCGGGTGTCTGGGGCGCGGTGCGGCAGTACAAGGCGTCCGACCAGATCATCTCCTACAGTTCGTTCATCCTCATCTCGACCCCGACCTTCGTGGGCGGCGTGCTGCTGATGATCATCGCCACCAAGTTCAACCAGGCGATGGGCGGTCAGCTGATCAGGTTCACCGGGGCGTACACCCCAGGCATCAGCGGATTCTGGCCTACGACCTGGGATTTCATATCCCATCTGCTCTTACCCACGATCGCGCTGACGCTGTTCGGCGCCGCCGGCTACTCGCGCTACCAGCGCGCGGTCATGCTCGACGTGCTGGGCTCGGACTTCATCCGCACCGCCCGCGCCAAGGGCGCCACCCGCACGCGTGCGCTGATCAAGCACGGCCTGCGTGTCGCGCTGATCCCGATGTCCACGTACTTCGCCTACAACTTCGGCACGTTGGTCTCCGGCTCGGCCTTCCTCGAGATCGTGTTCTCGTGGTCCGGCATGGGCCAGTACGGCATCACCGCCGTCCAGCAGTCCGATGTGAACGCGCTGGCCGGGACGGTGCTGTTCTCCGCGATCCTGGTGCTGTTCGCCTCCACGCTCTCCGAATTCCTGTACGCCGCGCTCGATCCGAGAGTGAGGATCTGACCCATGTCGACTCTCTCCACGCCTCCCTCCGGCCCGCCGGAGGCGCCCGACATGGTCGATGCCGACACCGGTCTGCACGACGACGCCACCCAGGGACCCCGGAAGAAGCCCATCTCCCGCAACGCGCTGGTGTGGCGCCGGCTGAAGCGCAAGCCCAACTTCTGGGTCGGCGCCTCGATCACACTCGCGATCGTGCTGTTCGCCCTGCTGGGCAACATCCCGAACATCTACGAGGTGGGCCAGCAGGACCCCTACGGGTTCAATGCTCCCCCCGGTGGCCAGCACTGGTTCGGCGCCGACGCGATCGGCGTGGACCTGTACGCCTCGATCACCGCGGCGCTGCGCAAGTCGCTGATGATCGGCTTCATCGCCGCGCCCATCGCGACGATCATCGCAGCGCTGGTCGGCGCGCTGGCCGGCTACCTCGGCGGGCCGGTGGAGCTGTTCCACGGCTGGCTGGTGAACCTGCTGCTGACGCTGCCGATCTTCTACGTGCTGATGATCATCTCGCCGCTGATGGCGAGCATGTCCTGGATGATCCTGGTGCTGTTCATCGGCCTGTTCGGCTGGATGATCATGTCCCAGATCGTGAAGAACCAGACGAAGTCGCTGCGGGAGCGGGAGTTCGTGCTCGCCGCCCGGTTCTCCGGGGTGGGGACCTTCAAGATCCTCACCCGGCACATCGTCCCGAACGTGTCCTCCCTGCTGATCGTGGACGCCACCCTCGGGGTGTGCTCCGCGATCCTCGCCGAGACCTCGCTGTCCTACTTCGGACTGGGCATCCAGCCGCCGGACGTGTCGCTCGGCACCCTGCTGCAGGACGGCACCTCCGCGGCGGTCTCCCGCCCCTGGCTGTTCATCTTCCCCGCCGCGTTCCTGGTGGCCCTGCTGACCGCCGTCTCCCTCGTGGGCGATGCATTGCGCGACGCGCTGGACCCCACCAGCGGCACCGACCGGGCCTGAGCGCCCCCACTCCTGTCCCGACCCGACACCAACGCCGGGTCCCGTTCCGAAGGCGCATCCCGCACCTTCCCGACCTGCACCGCCGGCTCGCCCGGCCTCCGAAACGTCCGTCTCTTCCCGTGGCGGAGTCTCACCTTCAAAGGAGATCACCATGACCATCACCAGCAACCGTCGCCGGTTCCTGCAGGGCACTGCCGCGGTGGGTGGCCTCGGCGCACTCGCCGCCTGCGGTCAGCAGTCCACCGAGGAGCAGGCCAGCCAGGCCGCGGAGGAGAACGAGCAGGCCGCCGAGGAGGCCTCGGAGCTGCCCAACACCGGCTGGGAGCGCGCGGAGTACGACCAGGTCGAGGAGGGCGGCACGCTGCGCCTCGCGGTCACCCAGCTGCCCAGCACCTGGAACTACTACCACACCAACGGCGCCCTGGCCGATCTGAACACCATCCTCGGGCCGTGCTGGCCCGGCGGGAACATCGCCGATGAGAGCGGCAAGGTCGTCATCAACCCGGACACGGTCGTCTCCGCGGAGATCACCAGCGAGGATCCGCAGATCGTCACGGTGAAGTACAACCCGGACGCGGTGTGGGAGGACGGCTCGCCCATCACGATCAAGGACTTCGCCGCCCAGTGGAAGGCATGCAACGGCTCCGACGAGGCGTTCCAGGTCGCGAGCACCACCGGCTGGTCGGACATCGCCGATGTGCGCGAGACCGATGACGAGTTCACCGGCGAGATCGAGTATTCCTCGACCTTCCCGGACTGGATCGCCTACCTCTACCCGAGCCTGCCCGAGTCGATCTCCTCCGATCCCACGGAGTTCAACGAGGGCTACGTGACCACCCCGACCCCGTCCTACGGGCCGTTCAAGGTGGGCGACATCGACCAGACCGGCGAGGTCGTCACCCTGGTGCGCAACGAGAACTGGTGGGGCCAGGCCCCCAAGCTCGAGACCATCATCTTCTCGGTGGTCAGCCAGGCGCAGATGCCCTCGTCCTTCGCGAACGCGGAGATCGACGTCATCGACATCGCCGATGGCGACACCTACTCGCAGGCCTCGGGCCGCTCCGATGCTGTCATCCAGAAGACCAACGGTCTGACCTGGACCCACGTGACCCTCAACGTCGCCGGCGACGACAACCCGCTGGCCGACGTCAAGGTGCGTGAGGCGCTCGCCCGTGCGATCAACCGCGACGCCGTCGGCCAGGCCGTGGTGGGTCCGCTCGAGGCACCCGTGGTGCCGGTGAACAACTACGTGTTCATGCCCGGACAGGACGGCTACGAGGACTCCTTCGAGGTCGCCACCGGCAGCCCGCTCACCTACGACCCCGAGGCGGCCGGCGCCCTCCTGGACGAGGCCGGCTGGGCGCTCAACGGCGATGTGCGCGAGAAGGACGGTGCGCAGCTGACCCTCTCGGTCACGGTCCCCGCGGACGTCAAGTCCAACTCGGACCGCGCTCGCCAGATCCAGACCGACCTCAACGCGGTCGGCTTCTCGGTCGAGCTCGAGACCGTCCCCTCCGACGCCTACTTCAACGAGTACGTCGATCCGGGCGACTTCAAGATGGTGACCTTCTCGTGGGTGGGCACCCTGTTCCCGCAGCAGTCCTCGGCGAACCTGTTCTACCCGGCCGATTCCGGGCAGAACTACACCGGCCTGGACCTTGATGCGGAGCTCGGCGACCTCGCCGAGACGATGCAGACCGAGCTCGACCCGGAGGCCCGCATGGCCGCCTCCAACGAGTTCTCCTCGATCGTCGCGGGCGCGTTCAGCGTGATCCCCTTCTACGCGACCCCGACCATCTTCGGCGTCTCGGAGGGCATCGTGAACTACGGCGCGAAGCTGTTCGAGACGGTCGACTGGACCACCGTGGGCTTCAAGGCCGCCTGATCCCGGCAGCCTGAGCAGCAGAAGGCCCGGTCACCCCGCAGGGGTGGCCGGGCCTTCTGCTGTGCGGGAGGGTTCGCGGCAACGAGGACTCGCGGCGGCTGAGCCGCTGCGCGGGTGGGCTCAGAGGATGATGCGGGCGGCCACGGCGAGCGCCGCGCCCAGCAGCGCAGCGATGACCCCGACGTTGGGGCTCCGCGTGGGCGTCGTGTCCTCGCCGGCGTCGGCCCTGGTGCCGCCCTGCGCGGCATCCCAGCGCTCCCAGGCGTCGACAGCCGCGTGGCTGGGGCTCTCGAGCTGGTCGTGGCGCAGGCGCTGCGCCCAGTCGGGGCGCTCGGCCGCTCCCCCGGCGCGCGAGCGGGGATCCATGCGGGCGAGCCGCTCACGGGGCCTGTCGCGGCCCACGCCCGGAGCGTTCCAGGCGGTGAGCACCCGGGTCTTCTCGCTGCCCTGGGCGGGCACCAGCTCGAAGCGCAGCATCGCCCCGAGGCGCACCCGGTCGATCGCGGCCATCGGCAGCGTCCACGTCTCGAGCACGTTGCGCACCTCGATCCGCTCCTCGCGTACCACGACGCGCGGCGCCCACAGCAGCGCCCAGACCAGGCACGAGATCGCCAGCGGCAGCACGGCGAAGCGCCAGCCCGCCGTCCCCAGGAGCCAGAGCGACTCCGCCACCGTCGCGGCGCACAGCAGCCACACCACCACGCACAGCACCAGAGCGCCGCCGGGGCGGATCAGAGTGGAGCCGTCGTCCCTGCGGCGGAGGCCGAGACGTCCGAAGAGCTGCCGGGCCACGTCTCAGGCGCTCGTGACCTCGGTGACCTCGCCAGCGGCGATGCGGGCGTCCAGCGCGTCGCGGTCCAGGAAGATCCGGTCGCGGCGACGCTCGATCTCGGGATCGGGGATCGGGACCGCGGAGAGCAGCGCCTGCGTGTACTCGTGCTTCGGGTCGTCGAAGACGTCCTCGGTGCGGCCGGACTCGACGATCCGTCCCTTGTACATCACGGCGATGCGGTCGGAGATGTTGCGCACCACGGACAAGTCGTGGGAGACGAACAGGTAGCTCACGCCGAGATCCCGCTTGAGCTCCTCGAGCAGGTGCAGCACACCGGCCTGGATGGTCACATCCAGCGCGGAGGTGGGCTCGTCGAGCACGATCAGCTTGGGCTCGCAGGCCAGGGCGCGCGCCACACCGATGCGCTGGCGCTGACCGCCGGAGAACTCGTGCGGGTAGCGGTCCGCGTGCTCGGGCAGGAGACCCACCGTGTCCAGCAGCCACTGGATGCGCTCATCCATCTTCTGCTTCGAGTAGCCCTGCACGGTCATCGGCTCGCGCAGCGTGTCCGAGACCGGCAGCCGCGGATCGAGCGAGGCCATCGGGTCCTGGAAGACGATCGAGATGTCCGAACGCAGCTTCTTGCGCTCGGCTTTGTTGAGCGTGGAGGTGTCCTTGCCGTTGAAGCGGATCTGGCCGCCCTGCAGCGGCTCGAGCTTCATGATCTCCATCAGCGTGGTGGTCTTGCCGCAGCCGGACTCGCCCACCAGGGCGAAGCACTCCCCCTCGTGGATGTCGAAGGAGATGCCGTCGACCGCGCGCTGCTCGCCGACCTTGCGGCGGAACACCGCGCCCTTGGTGATCGGGTAGATGCGCTCGAGCTGGTCGACCTCGAGGATCTTCGGCGCGGCGGTGGTGTCGACGACCGCGTCGCTCACGTTGTCGGGCGAGGTGCCGCCCACGTCGCCGGCCTCGGAGGCCTCCAGCTCGCCGCGCTCGATCGCGAGGCGCTCGGCGGCGGTGGCCTGACCGTCCACGCGCGGGACCGCGGAGAGCAGCTTCTGGGTGTACGCCTCGCGGGGGTGGTAGAAGATGTCGTCGACGCTCCCCTCCTCCACCAGCAGGGACTTCTCCATCACCAGCACCCGGTCGGCGAAGCCGGCGACGACTCCGAGATCGTGGGTGATCAGGATCGTGGCCGCGTCGACCATCTCCTGCGCGGTCTTCAGCAGCTCCATCACCTGCGCCTGGATGGTGACGTCGAGTGCCGTGGTGGGCTCGTCGGCGATGATCAGCTCGGGCTCGTTGGCGATCGCCATCGCGATCATGGCGCGCTGGCGCATGCCGCCGGAGAACTCGTGGGGGAACTGGCGGGCGCGGCGCCGCGCCTCGGGGATGCCGACCGACTCGAGCAGCTGCACGGCGCGGTCCGCCGACGCGGCCTTGGAGACCTGCGGGTGGTGCAGCTGGATCGCCTCGGCGATCTGGTCGCCGATCGTGTAGACCGGGGTCAGGGCGGACAGCGGGTCCTGGAAGATCATCGAGATCTTGTCGCCGCGCAGCTTGGAGAGCTGGCGGTCGTTGAGGGAGAACAGGTCCTGGCCCATGAAGTCGATGCCGCCGGAGATCGTGGCCGTATCGGGCAGCAGCCCCATCACCGCGAGCGAGCTGACGGACTTCCCCGATCCGGACTCGCCCACGATCGCGAGCGCCTCGCCGCTGCGCACCTCGTAGTTCAGGTTCTGCACGGCACGGACCGTTCCCGCCTCGGACGGGAAGGTGACGGTGAGGTCACTGACGGTCAGGATCGGTTCGGGCATGTTCCTACCTCTGGCGTTCGGTGGCGGCGGTCGTGTCGGACTGCGACGGGCGCGGACGCCGTCTGCGCGCGCGACGACGGGCACGAGAACCCGCACGCGGGCGGATTCGAGACGATCGCCAGGATATCCCCTCACCCTGTTGCAGGGGTGCATCCCGCACCCCCGCCCCTGATCCTGACCAAACCGTGATGTACCTGCCGCGGCCCCGCCCGTGAGGGCCCGTCCCACCTGCGCGAGCCGCCTGCGCTGTGGGCTGTCTCTCACGTAAGGTCGTGGGGGTCGCCCCGGCGTGCGCAGCCCCCGGCCCGCACCGTCGCCTGGTTCTTATACACATCTGACGCTGCCGACGATACTCCTTGTGTAGATCTCGGGGCGACTGCCGCCGCCGAGGCCGTGCTCGATGCCGTCGAGACCGCGGTGGTCGGCAAGCGCGAGTCCCTCGAGCTCGTCCTGACCGGGATCTTCGCCGGGGGCCACGTGCTGCTCGAGGACCTTCCGGGTCTCGGCAAGACCCTCGCCGCCCGCTCCTTCGCCCAGGCGCTCGGGCTCGAGTTCACCCGCGCCCAGTTCACCCCGGACCTGCTGCCCGCGGACCTCACCGGCGCCGAGGTCTTCGACCAGCGCACCGGCGAGTTCGTGTTCCGGCCGGGTCCGGTGTTCACCGGTCTGCTGCTGGCCGACGAGATCAACCGCACCCCGCCGAAGACCCAGTCCGCCCTGCTCGAGGCGATGCAGGAGCGGCAGGTCTCGGTCGAGGGCACCACACGGCGCCTGCCCGAGCCGTTCCACGTGCTCGCCACCGCGAACCCCGTCGAGCACGAGGGCACCTATCCCCTGCCCGAGGCACAGCTGGACCGCTTCCTGCTGCGGCTCTCCTTCGGCTATCCCACTCCGGAGCAGGAGTGGGAGGTGGTCTCCCGCCGCCTGGACCGGCGCCGCGAGGAGCAGACCGTCACCGAGGTGCTCGATGCCGCACAGCTGCGCGCCGTCCAGCGCGTGGTCGAGGAGGTGCACGTCGACGAAGCGGTGGGCCACTACGCGGTCGAGCTGGTGGCCGCCACCCGCGTGCACCAGAACGCCCTCGTCGGCGCCTCCCCTCGCGGCACCCTCGCACTGATCACCTGCGCCCGGGCGCTCGCCGTGATCCGGGGACGCGCCTACGTCATCCCCGAGGACGTCAAGGCCCTCGCCCACCCCGCGCTCGATCACCGCGTGACGGTCAAGCCCGAACTGTGGCTGCAGGACGCCACCGGCGCCGGGGTGGTCGCCTCGGTGCTCTCCCAGACCCCCGTGCCCGCCGCCGCGGAGCCGCCGACGGGCACCCCCGCGTGAGACCCCTGCAGGCCCGGGCCACGGCCGCCATGGTGCGCGCCGTGCTCGTAGGCTGCACGGCGCTCGTGCTCGGGGTGCTGCTGGGCCGCCCCGCTCTGCTGCTGGTCGGCCTCCCGCTGCTGGCCTGGGCGCTGACCGCGGTGGCGCTGCGGATCCTCCAGGACCGCGAGGAGGGCTTCCCCGCCCCGGTGCTCGAGCCCGGCCTGCGCACCGTCGAGGAAGGCGGGACCACGGCGCTGACCCTGCGCACCGCGCCAGGAGCGCTCACCGCGATCACCGTGCCGATGCAGCCGCACACCCGGTTCTGGCCCCGCTACGGCTCGCTCGCCGGCGACGGCACGGTGCGGCTGCGCGTCACGGCCGAGCGGTGGGGACGAGTCCGCGTCGGCCCCGTGCACACGCTGGTCACCGACCCGCTGGGAGCCTTCCGCGCGCAGGCCGAGGTGCCCGCCGTGACCGTCCGCGCGGTGCCCTCCTCCTCGGTGCTCGACGCGCCGGTGGAGGTGCCCACCCCGATCGGGGTCAGCGGCATGCACCTCTCCCGCCGCCGCGGCGACGGGACCGCGCTGTCGGAGGTGCGCGAGTTCCGCCCGGGCGACCGGCTGCACCGCATCAACTGGCGCGTGACCAGCCGCACCGGCCGCCTGCACACCAACGCCACCTTCACCGAGCAGGACACCGAGGTCCTCATCGTCACCGACACCATCGCGGACATCACCCCCGCGCCCTGGGCCGGGGATGAAGCACCCTCGAGCCTCGACATGACCGTGCGCGCCACGGCCGCGGTGGCGCGCCACTACCTCACCGCCGGCGACCGCGTGACCCTGTTCGATCTGGGGCACCTGATCGGTCCGGTGCCCGCGGGCACCGGCCCGCGCCAGCTGCGCGTGCTCACGAACGCCCTGGCCCGCGCGGGCCGCGAGGACGGCGCGATGCGGCTGCCGCGCCGGCTGCGGTCGGTGCGCTCGGGCACCCTGGTGGTGGTCTGCTCGCCGCTGCTGCACAAGGAGGCGATCGCCCAGATCGGGGTGCTGATCTCGCTGGGCGCCGACGTGGTGGTGGTGGACACCCTGCCGCCGAGCATCGGCGACACCGCGCCGCTGCGCGGGAGGCCCGTCCGCCAGGAGGGCATCTCCTCGGACCGCTTCTGGCCCGAGGCGTGGGCGATGCGGCGCCTGCTGCGGAACTCCACCGTGCGCGAGCTGCGGGAGGCCGGCGTGCCGGTCACCACGTGGGAGGGCCCCGCCTCCCTCGCCCCGGTGCTGCTGTCCCTCTCTCGCGCTCGCAGCGCCCCGCGCCGGAGGAGGTCCTGATGGCCCTGCGCACGCTGATCGACCCGATCGCCGAGCCGCTGCTGAGCCTGCGCCAGGTCAGCACCACCCAGTGGGCGCTGCGCCTGACGGGCCTGGTGGGGATGGTGCTCGCACTCCTGGCGACCCTGCCGCAGGGACCCTTCGCGGGCTTCCCCTCGGTGCTGCTCACCCTCACGCTCGCGGTGCTCACCCTGCTTCAGATGCTGCGCCCCGATACCGGGCTCGGCGTGGCGGGGCCTCTGCTGGTGGTGCTCGTGCTCGCGGTGCAGGCGGAGCTGTCCCTGCTGCGGGCGCTCACGGTGGGGCTCGCGCTGCTGCTGTCCCATGTGGGCTTCTCCCTGGCCGCGACCTTGCCCGCCCACGGTCGCTTCGAGCCGTCGGCCCGCCGCCTGGCGCTGCGGTGGCTGTTGCCGGTGCTGGGTGTGACCGTCCTCGGCGCGGCGGTGGTGCTCACCGCCGCCGGGACGGTGCTCGGGGCGTGGATGGTGGTGCCGGGCGTGCTCGCGGTGATCGCTCTGCTGGTCGCGCTGCTGCCCCGGTCCCGCTGAGCCCTCGCCCCGGCTGACGGGTGAGAAGCCTCCCTGCCCCCTGCCCTCCCGCGCCGGGCAGGACTACCGTGGCTCTCATGTGGCAGATGATGGATCTCCTGTACGGGCACAAGAAGGAGATGGTCTCCCCCGAGGACGCCCTCCCGGGCCGGGACCGGTATCCGTACCCCCTCGCGCGCGAGCACATAGTGCTGGGCACCGACATGCTGGGGCCTGACGCGCCGGTGGATCCCCAGCCCTGGCCCGTCGGCGCCGAGGAGCTGATCCTCGCGGGCGGCTGCTTCTGGGGCATCGAGCGGATCGCCTGGCAGATCCCGGGCGTGCACACCACCTCCTCGGGCTACGCGGGCGGCTTCACACCCCACCCCACCTACGAGGAGGTGTTCTCGGCCCGCACCGGTCATGCCGAGGCGGTGCGCGTGATCTACACCGGCGGCGGGGAGACCCTGCGCGCCCTGCTCACCGAGTTCTGGCAGCAGCACGATCCCACCACCGCGAACCGTCAGGGCAATGACGTGGGCACCGAGTACCGCAGCGCCGTGTACTGGACCACCGCCGCGCAGGGCGAGGTGGTGCGGGACTCCGCCGCCCGCTACCAGCAGGCCCTCGACGCGGCCGGACGCGGCAGCATCACCACCCAGCTGGCGCCCCTGGCCGAGGCCGGTGACGGCGTGTACTACACGGCCGAGCCCGAGCACCAGCAGTTCCTCGCGAAGAACCCCGGAGGCTACTGCAACCACGGCTTCAACGGGGTGGCCTGCTCGCTCTGAGCCCGCCCCCGCCGGGAAGTCGGTCAGCTGGGCAGGCCGTCGCCGTGGTCGCCGCCCATGAGGTTGCGCCGCCCGCCGATGTCCGGTCCCCCGGCGGGCCGCGCCGGAGCGGGCGAGACGCCCATCAGCTGGGCCGCGAACCCGCCGGCCTCACGGGGCAGCGGCGCGGCACCGCCCGTCGGGCCGCACGCCGAGGCCGCCGCCGAGCGCTGCACGCGCTCCTGCGCGCCCGCCCTCCCGAAGCGCACCATCTGCTCCGTCGTGGGGTAGACCGAGGTGACCACGATGTCCAGGCCCAGCAGCGTCACCGGCAGCGCGGCCTCCCCCGCCGAGTCCAGCAGCTCCCGCACCGGCTCACACTGCTCGAAGGCCCAGGCATCCTCGTCCTGCAGGTAGACGGTGATCGGATGCCCGGCCACGGCCAGCGCCGCGGCCTCGTCGAGGAAGGCTTCCTGCCGCTCGACGTCCGGGGGCGGGGAGGGCAGGAAGATGTCCAGTGCCGCCAGCTGCTCGGGAGCGTCCGCATCAGTCATGGGGCCTACGGTATATCGGGGCCGGGTGACACACTGGAACGATGGATCCCGCTGCCCCCGCGCCCCGTCTCCTCGAGCAGGACACCCAGGTGATGCAGCAGATCACCGGGTTCGTGTCCAACGACTTCGACATCCTCGACGGCACCCCGCTCGCCTCGCTGGTGTGGCCGGCTGAACCGGTGCCCGGCCCATGACCGACGGCCCGGACCTCGAGCTGGTGTCCGAGCTCGGACGGCGCCTGCCCGAAACCTCCGTGCTCGCGGCCGAGGGTCGGGTGCACTCCTCACAGCAGGCCGGCGAGGCACGCGCCGCCGGGGCCCTCGCCGTGGTGATCGGCACCGCGATCACCCACCCCACGAGCATCACCCGCTGGTTCCGCACCGCTGTCCAGGAGGACCTGTCACGATGACCGATCTCAGACCCACCCCGGCCCCGGTACCGGATGCCCCCGTGCCGCACACGGTCCTCGCCCGCGCCGGCGAGGGGCCCTGGCCCCGCTATCGGATCGTGGCGCTGATCCATCTCGGCGACGGCCACCTGCTGGCGGGCTTCGACGGTCGCGAGACGGGCCAGGACGTCCCGGATCCGACGGGCCTGGTCCAGCGCCGCTCCCTTGACGGGGGCCGCACCTGGGGCCCCTTCGAGTCGCTGCGCGAGGCGGACCGCGAGGGACAGCAGTGGTACTGCGACCCCAGCTACCTGCACGATCCCGCCTCCGGCAGGCTGCTGATGTTCCACACCCATGCGAAGGACCGCGGGGTGTGGGACGCGATCTCCGGCACCGATGACGCGGAGCGCGACGTGATGGGCTCGGCCGTGGGCATCTCCGACGACCAGGGCCGCAGCTGGGAGTTCCGCTCGGTCACCGCGATCGCCGCTCCCCCGGAGCAGATCCGCACCGCCTTCCCCACCTCGGGTGCCGGGATCGTGCTGCGCCGCGGCCCGCACGCGGGCCGGCTGCTGCAGCCGTACTGCGGCTGGTTCCGCGACGGCGCCGCGGGCGAGGGCCCGGTCGAGGGCGAGGTGGTGCGCTCCTACGTGCTGTTCTCCGACGACCACGGGGAGACCTGGCAGCGCGGCGAGCCCGTCGGCGAGGACATGGACGAGACCACGATCGTGGAGCTCTCCGACGGCAGAGTGCTGCTGAACTCGCGCGACCACGCCCGCGGCGGGCATCGCCGCATCGCCGTCTCGGCCGACGGCGGCGCCAGCTGGGAGGACCGCGGCATCGATGAGCAGTTCGTCGATCCGGGCAACAACGCCCAGCTCGCCGTCCGCTTTCCGGAGGCGCCCCGGGGAGATGCCCGGGCACGGGAGCTGCTGTTCAGCAATGCCCATGACCGCTTCGCGCGGCAGCGGGGCACGCTGAGCGCCTCGCTGGACGATGGCGGGACCTGGGGCGAGGTGCTCGTGTTCGAGCCGGGGCCGCTGGACTACTCCGTGGTCCAGGCGCTCGAGGACGGCGCGGTGGGTGTGCTGTGGGAGGTCGAGGCGCGCGAGATCCGCTTCGCCCGGATCGAGGCGGAGCACCTCCCCGGCCACTGAGCCGCAGCCCAGCCCCCGACCCGGCCACAGCGCCCAGCCACCCTCCAACTCGGCCCCGAGGCCCAGCCCCCTTCCACGCCGCAGCCGTCCCGCTGACGAGTACTGGCGCTGGGGAGAGCACTACGGCTATTTCGCCGTAGTGCACGCTCCAGCGCCAGTACTCGTGATCCCCCACCACGACCGGGCCGCCGGGGACCCGATCCCCGGGACATCACGCGCCGAGTCGGCGCCCAGAACGTCACGGGCCGAGCCGTCGCCCGCGACATCACGAGCCCGGCCGGCACCTGGCCACCGCGCGCATCTCAGGGGGCAGCGGTCTCCCGCATGATCTCGACCTCCGCCGCCGAGGGCAGGGAGAAGTCGGGGCGCCAGAGGTGTTCGAGCGCCGCCTCGTCCAGCTCCGGGTCCTGCTCCGCGCCGTCAGGGAACACGCTGAGCATGCTCAGCATTCCGTCGTCGATCTGCAGCTCGAGCTGGAAGCGGTAACCACGCTGTGTGAAGGTCCCGCGCACCGGCCAGGTCTGGTGCCGGGGCACGGCGCGCTCCGCCGTCTCAGGCACGGTGAGCCACACCTCGCTCGCCTCCTCAGCGGGTCCGTGGGTGCGTGCGAGCAGCAGCTGAGCACGCAGCGCCGGAGCGCCGGGCAGGTCCTCGCCGTCCTCAGGCTCCGCCAGCAGCAGTGCCACCAGGTCGCGGGCAGGGGCCGGCAGCTCCCGGTCCTCCTCGTCGGACTCCTGGGAGAACGAGTCCTCACCCTCCACCTGCCCTGCGCTCCTCCGTGCCTCGAGGGCGTAGAGAGCGAGGGTGCCGGCCGCGCCGATCCCGGCGAGCACCAGGCGGGGCCGCGAGATCCCGCGGCGTCGCATCAGATCGACCAGAGCACCGTCGAGATGCTCTCCGAGGTCCATCAGGCCGAGCGTCGCGGCGCCCGTGAGCACCCCATCCAGCGAGGGCGACAGCAGCGCCTCCTCCTCGGTGGTGGTGTCAGCAGTGAGCAGGCCGCTCACCCCCGCCACGCCGATCCGGTAGGCGGCGCGGGACCACGGTCCGAGGCGGCGGGGTTCGATGAGGGAGATCCCGCTGACGACGGCCGCAGCGGCGGCGGTGCGGAGCGGAGCAGGGAAGGAGTACGAGGTCATCCGCGAATAGTAGAGCGTCTGCGGACCGCTCGGCCACGCGATATACGCTCGCCCCGTGGATACTCCGACCGCTGCTCCTCCCGTGCCGCGGCGCAGTGCGTCAGAGCCCCCGGACGGCGGCCTCGTGCGTGCTCTGGTGCCCGGGCTGCTCGCGATCGCGGCGACTCTCGCCTACGGTCTGCTGGGCTCCCAGCAGTTCCGCAATCTGGTGGCGCGGTCGTGGGACCTGGGCATCTTCACCCAGCTCGCGCGCGCCTACGGGGAGCTGCGCGCGCCGATCGTGCCCATCAAGGGCGATGACGTGAACCTGCTGGGCGATCACTTCCATCCGCTGCTGGTGCTGCTGGCGCCGGTGTGGTGGGTCTGGCCCTCGGGCGAGGCGCTGCTGTGGACGCAGGCGCTGCTGTTCGGGCTCTCGGCGATCCCGCTGACGACGCTGGCGATCGACCGGCTCGGCCCGCGGCTGGGCTCCCTCGCGGGCGGGGCGTACGTGTTCTCCTTCGGGCTGCAGTCCGCGGCCGCAGTGCAGTTCCACGAGATCGCCTTCGCGGTGCCGCTGCTGGCGCTGGCGCTGACGGCCCTGCTGCGCGAGCGGGTGCGGACGAGCGTGCTGTGGGCGGCGCCGCTGGTGTTCGTGAAGGAGGATCTGGGACTCACGGTCGCCCTGCTGGGGGTGCTGATCGCGCTGCGCCACCGCCCCCACCGCGTCGAAGGCGTCGCGCTGGCCGGCTGGAGTGCGGGCTGGTTCGTGCTGTCGACGTTCGTGATCCTGCCGCTGCTGAACACGACCGGGCAGTACGACTACACCGACAACCTCGGCTCTCCGCTCGAGGTCTTCTGGCCGCCCGTGAAGTGGCTGACCGTGCTGATGCTGGTGCTCACGGCCGGGGTGATCGGTGCCCGCTCGCCGCTGATCTGGCTGATGGTGCCCACGCTCGCCTGGCGCTTCACCGGCACGGTGGAGTTCTACTGGGACTGGTACTGGCACTACAACGCCGTGCTCATGCCGATCGCGCTTGCGGCGATGCTCGAGGCGCTCGGTGACCGCCGCACTGGGCGCGCGGTGGCGTGGTGGCGGCGCGATGCGCCGGTTCCGGTGCGACGGATCCGGGCCACCGCGGTGGTGGCCTCGGCGCTGGTGACGCTGCTGCTCGGCTCGGCGATGCCGATCCTGGACGTGGTGCGGCCCAGCAAGTGGGAGCCGACCTGGCGGGCGGAGCCGGCGGCCGCCGCGCTCGAGGCGGTCCCGGACGGCTCGGTGCTCGCGGTAGACATCACCCTGATGGCGCATGCGGTGCCGGAGCACGAGGTGCAGTGGCTGCACGGCCCGAACCAGCGGGTGCCGGACTGCATGCTCAGCGACCACTACGCCTTCTCCTGGGCGGGCGATCCGCCGCAGGATCCGGCGCTCTGGGCTCAGCAGGAATGGGGCACCGAGTACCGCACCGTCTTCGAGGACGGCGGATTCACCGTGGTGTGCCGGGCCTAGTTCCCCGTGTCCGGGCCGGAGCCGTTACCGTCGCCGCCGTCGTTGCCCCCGTCAGCGCCGCCGCCGTCGTTGCCCCCGTCAGCGCCGCCGCCGTCGTTGCCCCCGTCAGCGCCGCCGCCTTCGTTGCCCCCGTCAGCGCCGCCGCCTTCGCCGCCACCGGGCTGTTCGGACGAGCTGCCGTCGCCCGGATCCGGCTGGGTGGGTTCGGGATCGCTCGACTCAGGATCGTCCGGCTCTTCCGGCTCGGGCTCCGTCGGCTCGGGCGGGGTGCCGGTGTTCGGGGGAGTCTGCGGCGCGCTCGGCTCTCCCGACGGGGTCTCCTCGGGGGTCGATGTGCCCGGAGCAGGTGCAGGTGCCGGGGCAGGCGCCGGAGTCCATCCCCCGCCGCCGCCGTTGCCGCCGTGCGAACCACCGCTGCCGCCGTTCGAGCCGCCCGAGGATCCGCCGCGACGGTCGCCGTCGCCGCTCGACCCGCCGGGCTCGGTGCCCGGCGCCGGGGCGTCCTCGGCGGGGTCGGTCTCGGTGGGGTCCTCGGACTCGCTCGGCGTCTCGGAGGGGCTCTCGCTGGGCTCCTCGCTGGGCGTCGGGGCACCGCCGCCGTCCGAGGGAGCGGGGGTTGAGGGTTCCGTCTCGGCAGGCTGCGGGGTCGCAACGGGCTCCGAGGTCTCGGTGGGCTCGGCATCTCCGGCGAGGGCCGCGAGCGGGCCCATCCCCGCGACGCCGAAGCCGGTCACCGCACCGACGCCGACGATGCTCGCCACCGCGAGGCCGCGCAGGAGACCCTGACGGGTCGGAAGCGCACCGGTGCTTCGGATACCGGTGGCGCGACGCCTGCCCTTCCCTGTGCCCATCGATGCTCCCCCTGGCCTGTGCTGTGTGCTCTCAGCGTACTGGCGCCGCCCGTCCCTCAGCAGGAACAGCGGCAGGTCTCACACTGGATCGGCCCGCTCGGACGGCGGGATCCGGCCGCGATGGTGACGGGGATCGGTGCGGGCACGCTCCCGCTGCAGCCGCTCCCGCTCGACCCACGCGGACTCCAGGCGCAGCCGCCACGGCGAGTACCGTTCCGCGGCGAGAGCGATCTGCAGGCCCCGCGAGAGCGCCAGATCCGTCGCGGAGACGGGCAGGGCGGCGAGCGCCTCGGCGTGCTCGGGGAGCCGATGCGCGGTCCCGCACGCGCTCCAGCGTGCGGCGACCTGCAGGATCCGACTGCGGGTGTCGAGCATCGAGTGTCGAGCTCCGCGGATCTCGAGCAGCTGCGCGCCGGGGATGCGTCCGGCCAGGTCACGGGCTATCGAGGGCGGAGAGACCAGGTCGTGTGAGCCGGTGAGCACGAGCGTGGGGGCGGTGATCGCGGGGGCCAGCTCGTGCAGGTCCACCCGCTCGCGTTCGAAGGGGGCGACCGCTCGGGCCTGCTCTGCCTCCAGCAGCAGGGAGTCCAGCGGGCCGCCGTCGGCGTGATGGCCCCGCCCCAGCTCGGTGTGCATGATCCGGGCGGTGAGATCGTGCTCGATCACGTACGGCGTGGACTGCAACCAGGTCTGGTTCAGCACCTGGCGCACGCTGGTCCAGGTCAGGCTCCCGCGGCCCACGGCGAGCAGGTCCACGAGATCTCGCACGGCCTCCGGGCCGCCGTGCTCATGCACGGCCAGCACCACCGGGCCGGCGCGGGAGGCATCCAGGGCGCCCTCCTGCGCGAGGCGCCGCAGGGTGCGCGCGGTGGTGTCGGTGGCCGGATCGTTCCCCTCCCAGTACAGGTCGCGCAGCGCCTGCTGGGCGATCGCCTCGTCCCCGGCCGAGGTGAACGGGGAGTCCAGCACGAGGGAGTGCACCCGCTGCGGGTGGAAGATCGCCAGCAGCTGCGCGAGATAGGCCCCGTACCCGGTGCCCACCACCGCGGCCTGTCGCACCCGGGCATGGTCGAGCACCGCGAGCAGATCCCCGATCACCTCGCGCAGCGACATCGCCGTGACGGGGAGGTCCTCTCCCCGGGAGTCGAGCCGGGACAGTCCCACCCCTCGGTGCTCCATCATCAGCACGTCCAATCCGCGCCCGGCCATGCTGCGCCGCAGCACGTCGTAGGGCAGCACCGAGGCGCGGGACGGGCCGTCGGGGATCAGCAGCACCGGCACCTGCGGCTCGGCGGTGCCGCGGGGATGCCCGCTCGTGGCGCGCACCCGGCGCGGGACCGTGCGCGCGTAGCGCAGGGGGAACAGTCGCGGATCCTCGGCGGAGATCTCGCGGTAGACCGTCATCAGGTCGTTGCGCAGCTGCAGCAGGTCGTCCTGCGCAGAGCGGTCGAACAGTTCGACGGCGCGGCTGCGCGTCATGAGTCCTTCCCGATGGTGTCCCACAGGAAGGTGTACAGCAGGGCGTTCATCCGCGCGGCCTGCTCGTTGGTGGCCGCACCGCCGTGACCGCCCTCGATGTTCTCCCAGTAGCGCACGTCGGCGCCGAGCGACTCCATCGCGGCGGTGAACTTGCGGGCGTGCCCGGGGTGGACCCGGTCATCGCGGGTCGAGGTGAGCACGAAGGTGGGCGGGTACTGCACGTCCTCGCGCAGCAGGTGGTACGGGCTGAAGGTGCGCACGTACTCCCAGTCCTCGGTGTCCGGGTCGCCGTACTCGGCCATCCAGGAGTGCCCGGCCAGCAGGTGGCTGTAGCGCTTCATGTCCAGCAGCGGCACCTGGATGATCACCGCGCCGAACAGCTCGGGGTACTGGGTGACCATGTTGCCGGTGAGCAGACCGCCGTTGGAGCCGCCGCGCACGGCGAGGTGGTCGCGGTCGGTGACCCCGCGCTCGACGAGGTCCTTCGCCACCGAGGAGAAGTCCTCGTAGGCGCGGTGGCGGTTCTCCTTGAGCGCGGCCTGATGCCAGCGCGGCCCGTACTCGCCGCCGCCGCGGATGTTGGCCAGCACGTAGGTGCCGCCGCGCTCGAGCCATGCCTTGCCGATCGCTCCCAGGTAGGAGGGGGTCAGGGAGATCTCGAAGCCGCCGTAGCCGTACAGCAGGGTGGGCTGGACCTCGCCCGCCTCCACCCGGTCCGGGCGGGAGATCTCGAAGTAGGGGATGCGGGTGCCGTCATCGCTGGTCGCGAAGTGCTGGCTGACGTCGAGGCCCTCAGCCTCGAAGCGGGCCGGGGCGGACTTGATCAGCTCGAGCTCTCCGGCCTGGCCGCCGCCGGCGACCTCGTGGAGGTCGCCCAGCAGCAGACGGGTGGGCTCGATGAAGTCGGTGACGGTCACCCACACCTCGTCGCTCACGTCCGCATCGACCGCGGAGACGCCGATCGCGCCGCGCAGCTCCGGGTAGAGGTCCTGGCGCACCCACTGCCCGTGCTCGTCCCGGGTGTGGACCTCGAGCCGGTGCACCACGTCCTCGAGGATCGAGAGCACCACGGCGGTGCGGGTGATGGTCATGTCCGCGAGCGAGGTGGTCTCAGTGGGCTCGAACAGCATGTGCAGCTCGGGCTCACCGGCGAGGAAGCGGTCGAGGTCGCCCACCACGAGCGAGCCGGCCGGGTAGGTCGCCTCGCCGATCTCCCAGTCGCTGCGGGGGCTGAAGATGCCCAGGTCCCGGTGGGCGTTCGCCTCGAGGTCCGCGGGGACGTCGAGGGTGGTCAGGGTGGGCGGCTGCTGCGTGCGATCCACGAGGTGGAGGGTGTTGTCGTAGAAGGCGTGGGCCTCGACCACCCAGTCCCGCTCCCAGCCGGGGGTGGAGTCGTGGGCGGCGAAGACGGCCATGTCGGACGCTGCGACCTCGTGCACCAGCTCGGCCTGGGCGAGCTCGGTGCCACGGCGCCAGATCCGTGCCTGCCGGGCGTAGCCCGAGCTGGTCATGGTGCCCTCGCCGAAGTCGGTCGCGGCCCAGACGGTGTCCTCGTCGATCCAGCTCAGGGAGCCCTTCGCCTCGGGCCGCTCGAAGCCACCCTCGGCGGCGGGCACGAAGGAGAGGGTCTCGAGGTCGAACTCGCGGGTGACATCCGCGTCGGAGCCGCCATGGGAGAGGTCCACGAGCGCGCGCCGGTAGGGCTCACCCTCAGCGGATCCCGACGGGCGCAGCAGGCGGGCGCCGTGCCACACCCAGTCCTCCTCCTCGTCCCGGTTGAGCGCGTCGACGTCCAGCAGGATCTCCCACTCGGGCTCCTCGGTCCGATAGGACTCGAGGGTGGTGCGCCGCCAGAGGCCGCGCTCGTGCTCGGCGTCGGTCCAGAAGTTGTAGAGGTGCTCCCCGCGCTTGACCACGCCGGGGATGCGGTCCTTGGCGTCGAGGATCTCGCGGATCTCGTGCTGGAGCGTGGCCGCGAGCGGCTTGCCCGACGGGTCGCGGGGATCGCTCGCCTCGTCGAGCTCCGCCTCCGCCGCGGCATTGCGCTCACGCACCCAGGCCAGGGCGTCCTCGCCGGTGACCTCCTCGAGCCACTGGTGGGGGTCGGTGCTGCCGTCGGAGGCGGGCAGCTGCGGTGCGCTCTGGGTCATCGGGTCTCCTCGTCGGATGCGGTGTGCTCGAAGGCGGTGAAGTCGGTCAGGGTGGTCTTCCACAGCGCCTTCCAGGCCTCGCGGCCCTCGGCGGTCTCGATGCCCTTGTGCTCGAGACCGACGGTGCTGCGCTCCGAGTCCTTCGCGGTGATGTTCACCGAGAGGCGGGAGCCGTCGCTCACCGCGGCGCGCCAATAGCGCCACGTGGGAGTGTCGCTCAGGCGCACCTCATCCAGGCCCAGCTCCTCGCGGCGCGGGGCGGTGAGGAAGGCGTCCCACCTGGCACGCACGGCATCGGGATCGCCGGGCACGGTGCGGGAGGCCGACGCGGCGAAGTCGCCCTGGCAGCTCCGGCCCACCACGCGGCGGCCGATGATCTGCTCGTAGGCGACGGTCACGCCCTGCGCCCACCACTCGGTGATCTCCCAGCGCTGCGGCAGCAGGCGGGCGATCGAGGTGTGGTCGAAGTCGCGACCCCCGGCCTCGTCGATCCGCTGCGCCCAGGTGCTCAGCGGCGTGCCCGTCCCGGCCTCGATCCGGGCGGCGTGGGGATGCTCCGAGGGAGGGATCTCGTGGCTCATGGGATCAGCCTACGGGGGTCCGGCGGCGTAGGTCACAGCGGCACGGAGACACCGACCGCGTGGAACACTGGCGGCATGCGTCGTCGTCCCCTGCTCGCCCTCGCCCCTGCTCTCGCGCTGGCCGCCTGCACCGCCGAGGAGCCGGGAGCTGATCCCACCGGCGACGGGCCGAGCGACTCCGGCGGCTCGAGCGACACGGGCGGCGCGAGCGACGCGGGCGGCGCCACCGAGCCCACCGAGGCGCCCACCACCGAGCCGCCCACCGCGGCGGAGCAGCTGCTGGAGAGCCTCTCCCCGCGCGAGCTCGCCGGCCAGCTGGTGCTGGTGGGTATCCCTGCGGGCACGGAGGTCCCGCAGGAGGTGCTCACCGAGCACCACGCCGGGGGCCTGTTCCTGCTCCAGGTCTGGGAGAGCGCCGAGACGGTCGAGGCCACGCTAGCGATCGCGCAGGAGCTCGCCCGCCCCGATCTGCCCGCCCTGATCGCGGTGGACCAGGAGGGTGGGCAGGTGCGGATGCTGCGCGGGGACGCCGCCCGGCGCACCCCGTCGGCCGAGGAGCTCGGCGCACAGGGGGTGGAGGCGACCACAGAGGCGTACACGAGCATCGGCGAGGACCTCTCCGCGCTCGGCATCCATGTGGCTCTCGCCCCGGTCGCAGACGTCGTGGACCCGGCGCTCGGCGGCGCCAACGAGCCCGTCGGCGGTCTGGACCGCGGCTTCGGCACCGAGCCGGAGGCCGTGGGCGAGCACGTCGTCGCGGCGACGACCGCGCTCGAGGAGCAGGGCGTGGCCGCGACGCTCAAGCACTTCCCGGGCCTGGGCCGGGTCGAGCAGAACACCGACTTCTCCGCCGAGGGGATCGAGGACGAGATCACCGGGCCCGAGGATCCGTTCCTCGAGTCCTTCCGGGCCGGGATCGAGGCCGGGGCGCAGCTGGTGATGATGTCCTCCGCGATCTATCCGCAGCTCGAGCCGGAGGTGCCTTCGATGTTCTCCTCCGCCGCGATCGAGGACCTGCTGCGCGGGAGCCTCGGCTTCGAGGGCCTCGTGGTCACCGACGACATCGGCGCCGCGAAGGCCGTCGCCGACGTGCCCGTCCCCGAGAGGGCCACCCGCCTGCTCGAGGCCGGTGGGGACGTGGTGCTCACGGCCGACGCCTCGCTGACCGGTCAGCTGGTCGACGCGATCGAGGACTGGGCCGCGCGCGGCCAGGAGCAGCAGCGCCGGGTGCGGGAATCGGCCGGGCGGATGCTGGCCCTCAAGCAGCAGCTGGGACTGCTCGCGGAGTAGAGCTCAATCCTGCTCCTCTGACTGAGCTCCTACCGCTCGCGAGCTCGCAGTACGTCGCTCAGTCCTGCTCCATTCACTGAGCTCCTACCGCTCGCGAGCTCGCAGTACGTCGCTCAGTCCTTATCCAACGTGATCAGGTGGTTGACGGGGCCGTAGCCGCCCTCGTGCTGCGAGAGGCGCCAGTCGCTCGCATTCTCGGTGGCGCTGGCCACGAACTCCCTCGCCGAGGCGACGATGGTGACCATGTCGTCGTCCGTGCCCTTCTCGCCGATCTCCCCCAGCTCTCCGGCGCGGTCGAACTCCGCGATCCGGGCGAGCTGGGCCGCGATCGCGGCCGAGAGGGTGGTGCCGGCACCGCGCACCCTCCGCCCCGGCACGCGCCGGGCGCGCAGCAGATCGGTGCCTCCCTCGTGCACGAGCACGTCCACCACGCCCTCGCCCTCGAGGCGGCCGCCGGTGATCAGCACCGCGCGGGGCCCCTTCGCCTGCAGGGCGAGGGCCTGCTCGCGGATCTCGTCGATCGAGGTGGCCAGCGGCCGGCCCAGCAGCTGCGCCGCCTCGGCCATCGTCGCGCAGAGCACATCGGCCAGGGGCACCAGCTCGGTGGCGAGCGCGGCCGCGCCCTCGGCGGTGATCAGGGGCGTGCCGTACGCGCTGACCATCACCGGATCCAGCACGATCGTGCCCAGCTGACCGCGGTGCGCCCGGACGGCCGCCGCGACCTCCGTGACCGCCGCCGCGCTGCCGAGCGCCCCGATCTTCGTGGCGTCCAGGCGCAGATCCCCCGCGACCGCCTCGATCTGGCGGCGCACCACGCCCGCGGGCAGCGGATGGGTGCTCTCGACCCCTGCCGCGGTGACCACGGTGACCATGCTGACCACGCTCGCCCCGTAGGCGCCGAGCGCCGTGAAGGTCTTGAGATCCGCCTGCAGGCCGGCGGCCCCGTCGGTCTCCGAAGCGGCGATGGTCAGGACGAGGGGCGGGCGCATGCGGTCTCCATCTCTCGGTGGTCCCGGCACCGGCGGGGCGCGGGCTGGCGGTCCGGGACAGCGCACCGGTTCCGTGAGCGGAGAGTACCAACCGCCCCTGGCATCTCTATCCTGTTCGCATGCACGCGGTGCTCCGCATGCGAGAATCACCCGGGGGCAGGAGCATCGCCCGCCCCACAGGGGGACGGGACGGCGGTGCCGGGGAGGTGGCGATGAACCAGGAGTCGGGCGAGGGACAGCAGTCCTCGAGATCCGGGCTGCCCGATTTCTCCGCCTCCTCGTCCACGCGGTCCTCGCAGTCGCTCCCCGATCTGGCCTCTCGCGAGGGACCGGTGACGCTCGGCGAGCCGAGCGAGCGGACCCTGCGCCGCAACCGCACCACCATGCTCGCTGTCATCGGCGGCTCCGTCGTGGTGATGGCGGTGGTCGCGCTGGTGCTGTCGCAGACGGTGTTCCGTTCCGTGCTGGACCCGGCCGGACCCACCGCCTACCAGACCGGCCAGCGCACCGCTCAGGGGCAGTCGGAGTACGTGCCCGATCCGGAGGATCCGGACATCGCCCCTCCCCCGCCGATCTTCACGCACGGTGCCCGAGGGCACGGAGGCCCCCGAGCCCTCGGCCCCGGGCAAGGTGCGCGGCGGCGGCCTGGAGTACACCAACCCCGACGGCTGGGGCGACGGCTGGATCGCCCACTCGCTGCCCTATATGACCGACGTGGGCGCGGACTCGCGCGTGGTCGAGGGAAGCTGGTACTCGGTGGTCAACCTCGGCCGCGTCCACTACCCCGAGGAGGAGGGCGGCTACCCGGGCCTCGAGTCCGCGGCGGTCGCGATCTTCCAGTGCTACGCCACCACCTCGGGCGTGGTCTCCCACTTCGGTGAGAACCCCGAGGTCACCGACTACCGCTCCGAGGTCATCACGGTCGACGGGGAGCCCGCCTGGATCGTGCAGGCCACCTACCACTTCGAGGATCCCGAGGTGCTCGAGACCTCGAGCGCCTCCGTGGTCACCTCGATCGTTGTGGAGACCCCGAACGGGCCCAGCGCCCTGGCCAGCGACGTCGCAGCCGACCAGCCCGAACACGTCCAGAACCTCGAGGACATCATCGCCAGTCTCGACGTCATCGAGTGACGTCGCGGCGCGACCGCCCTCCCGAAGGAGCCCACCGTGCACACCGGACCGCAGTACACCGCCACCCATCCCCAGCCCGGGGGCGGCGGCGGGCGGGGCACCGCCCTGCTGTTCGGCGGCCTCGCCTTCGCGGTGGTGTTCCTGCTGATCGTAGGCGTCACCGTCGGCTACCTGGTGCTGCGTCCCGGAGGCTCCTCCGGCGGCCCCATCGCCACAGACACCGCCACCTCGACAGCGAGCACCACGCCCGGGGAGACCGAGTCCCCCACCGCGACGGACACCGCCTCCGCCACCCCCACGAATGTCGAGGAGGAGCGCTGCTGGGGCCCGGAGCGCTTCTCGCGCACCTCCTCCAACCCGTCGGGCAAGCTGCGCGGCGGCGGCCTGCAGTTCATCCCCCCGGCCGAGTATGACCTGCGCTCCACCCCGCAGGGCACCAGCTACTCCGATGACGTCCAAGGGGCGCAGGCGATCGTCGAGGAGGGCTGGGCCTCCACGATGTATGTCGGGGCGGTCACCTGGCAGCCGGGCATCGAGTACCCCGGCGCCGAGGTCGCCTCGCAGACCATCACCCACTGCTTCTACGGCGCGAACATCTGGGGCGAGACGAAGGGCCGTTCGCTGGATGACGTGATCACCGAACCGGTGACCATCGCCGGGATGCCCGGCTACCGCACCACCGGGATCGTGAACTTCTCCTACGCCCCGATGGAATCCACCTCGGCGACCGAGCTGGTCGTGGTGGTGCTCGAGACCCCGCAGGGACCGAGCGTCTTCGCGACCGAGACCGCCGTCGGCGTCGAGGCCCACGAGGAGGCGGCCGACGAGGCCTACGCCTCGCTCACCGGCATCTCCTGAGGGCGCCCGCGCGCAGCGGCACGGCGCTCAGACGACGGCGGAGGCGAGGCGGCAGAGGTTATCGACCACCTGCATCGTGCGGGGGCGGTGCTGCCATTCCTCGAGGGTGAGCTTGCGGCTGCGCTCGCGGTAGGCGCCCTCGACCTCGCGCATCTTCTCCATGAAGTCGGTGCCGCCGATCATCAGCGAGCACTCCATCTGCAGCAGGAACGAGCGGATGTCCATGTTCGAGGAGCCGACCACCGTCACCGAGTCGTCGATCGTGACGTGCTTGGCGTGCAGGATCGTGGGTGCCCGGTAGAGCCAGATCGTCACGCCGGCCTCGAGCAGCACCGAGTAGTAGGAGCGCTGGGCGTGGAAGACGAGGAACTGGTCGCCGATCTCGGAGACGAACAGCTCCACCTCGACGCCGCGCCGTGCGGCGGTGACCAGGGCCGAGAGCATCGACTCATCGGGCACGAAGTACGGGGAGACCGCGACGATGCGGCGGGTCGCGGAGTAGAACAGCTGGTTGAACAGCAGCAGGTTGTTCTCCGAGACGTAGCCGGGGCCGCTGGGCACCAGCTGGCACTCGTAGGTGCCGGAGGTGTCCGGCGAGCTGCGCACCACGGTCTCCTCGGGCAGCATCTGCTCGGACTCGTAGTACCAGTCGGTGGCGAACAGCAGGTTCAGCTCCGAGACGATCGGTCCTCGGAATCGCGCCATCGTCTCCTGCCAGTGCAGACCGCGGCGGATGTTGGAGCGCTTGTTGTAGTGGGCAGCGATCATGTTCTGGCTGCCCATCCAGCCGATCTGCCCGTCCACGATCACCATCTTGCGGTGGTTGCGCAGATCGGGCCGCTGGAAGGCGCCGTCGCGGATGGGCTGGATGGGGTTCATCGGGAAGTGCTCGATGCCGTGGGCGTCGAGCTTGCGGCGCATCGTCTTGTAGGTCGTGCGGTGGCTGACCGCGCCCCAGTGGTCGTAGAGCACCCGCACGGCCACTCCCGCGTCGGCGCGCTCGGCGAGCGCCTCGAAGAAGTCCTCGGTGATCTCGTCCAGCGCCATGATGTAGAAGAGCACGTGCACGCTCTCGCGGGCGGTGCGGATGTCCGCCGTCATCTTCGCGATCGAGGTGTCGTAGTCGATCTCGAGATCTGCGGAGTTGTTGCCCGTCAGGGGGAAGGCGCCGAGCTCCCGGTTCAGCCGCACCGCGGACTGCAGCCAGCTGGGCACGTCCTCGTCGAGCTCGCTGTCGGGGATGTTCTGCGCCCGCACCCGCATCAGGCGGTGGATGATCTTCTGCTTCTCGCGCCGGCGGCGCGGCAGCTCGGACTTGCCCAGCATCAGGTAGAGGGGGAAGCCCAGCAGCGGGAGCACCATGATCGCCAGCAACCAGGCGATCGCCGAGCCGGGGCGCCGGTTGCGCGGCACCACGATCAGGCTGACCAGGCGCAGCACGATGTCCACGCCCCAGTACACATAGGTGACCGCGAGGACCGCATGGTCCATCACCCACTGCCAGATGTCGGACATCGACGATCCTCCTCCGTGGGTGCACAGCGAAACGGCGGGTCCCGAAGGACCCGCCGTTCAGCATACGGGCACGAGCAGAGCCTCACCCGTGAGGGGCTCGCGGTCAGTCGCTGCCGCGCAGGATCATCAGGATCCGCAGCACCTCGACGTAGAGCCAGACCATGGTCACGGCGATGCCGAAGGCCAGGCGCCAGGCGTACTTGCGCGGGACGCCCGCCTCCGAGGAGTGCTGGACGGCTTCGAAGTCCATCACCAGAGAGTAGGAGGCCATCACCACGGCGAGACCGCCGATGATCAGGCCGAGCATGCCGTCGCGGAGGCTCGTGCCGGTCACCAGCAGCAGACCGATGTTCACGAGCCCGAAGATCATGTAGGCGATCATCGCGACCATGAAGATCTTGGTCAGTCTCGGCGACGTACGCAGCACACCCACGCGGAACAGCACCAGCACGGTGCCGGCCACGGCGAGGGTGCCCACCACGGCCTGCAGCGCGATGCCCGGGTAGAAGTACTCCATGGTGCCGCTGATGCCGCCGAGGAACAGACCCTCGAAGACGGCGTAGGCGATCACCGCGATCGGCGAGGGCTGCTTCTTGAAGATGTTCACCAGGGCGGCCACCAGGCCGCCGAGGACGCCGATGAGGGTGGCGCCGCCGGCGAGCGCGAGGCCCGCCTGGGCACCTGCCTGCCCGCCCACGAGGGCAAGGGCGAAGGGCATCATGGCGACGACGAAGCCGACCACCATGATGATGCCGAGGGTCGCGGTGATCGCGTTCAGCGCGTCCTTCAGCGTCATCCGGCCGGTGTCGTGGCCGGTGGCGGAGGGGCTGTTGTACATCGACTCGAGCTGGTCGTGGCCCTGCTGGTCGAAGCCCGTGGACCACTGCGTGCTCTGGGCGGGGGCGGGCTGCGCGGACTGACCGAATCGGGGGGCGTTGTAGTTCGCACCGCTGTGGACGGCCTGGTCGCGGCCGAACACGATGTTCTGGCGTGCCATGTGGCTCCTCACGTGGATCGTTGGGGTCGACGACGGAGGCGCTGGTGCTCCCGTCGGACCGACCGGTTCATCCTACCGGGCGGAACCCGGGATGGAGCTGGAAGTTCGCTGTGCCCTCAGCGAAGACGGGCGGCGGCGAGCGCCTGGTCGAGGTCGCCGAGCAGGTCCTCGAGGTCCTCGATGCCGACGCTCAGCCGCAGCAGCTCATCGGAGATCCCGGCCGCGGCCCGCGCCTGCGGGGTCATCGCCTCGTGCGTCATCGTGGAGGGTCGGCAGATCAGCGACTCGACCCCGCCGAGGCTGACCGCGAAGGCGGGGTAGCGCAGCGCCCGGAGGAAGGCGACGCGGTCCAGGCCCTCGGCGAGCTCGAAGGACAGCACGGCACCGGGGCCGCTGGCCTGGGAGGCGTGCAGGCGGGCCTCGTGCGCGCTGTGGGAGCCGGGGAAGCGGACGGTCGCGATGCCCTCCTGCTCCCGCAGGTGGGAGACGATCGCCCGGGCGTTGGCCTGCTGCCGCTCGAGGCGCAGCGGGAGGGTCTTCAGCGACTGGATGAGCCGGAAGGAGTCCTGCGGGGCGAGCACCCCGCCCTCGGCCTGCTGGCACAGGCGGTACGCCTCGGCGAGCTCGTCGTCGCTGGTGGTGACCACGCCCGCGAGCAGGTCGGAGTGCCCCGCGAGGTACTTGGTGGCGGACTGCACGACCACGTCGGCCCCGAGGTCCAGGGGCTTCTGCAGCACCGGGGTCATGAAGGTGTTGTCCACGATCACCCGTGCGCCGTGGCGGTGCGCGAGCTCGACCACCCGGCGCAGGTCGGTGATGCGCAGCGTGGGGTTCGCGGGCGTCTCGACGAAGACGGCCCGCGTGGCGGGGGTGAAGTCCTCGTCGGTGAGCTCGTCGAGGTGGTCGACGTAGCGCCCGGTGACGCCCCGCGCGGGCAGCACCCTGCCCACGAAGCGGTAGGTGCCGCCGTAGACGCTCGCCGGCAGCAGGATCTCCTCCCCCTCCCGCAGGATCGACAGCGCGGCGGCGGTGGCCGCCATCCCGGAGGCGAAGGCGAAGGCGTGGGCGGAGCCCTCGAGCGTGGCCAGCACCGTCTCTAGCTGGGCGCGGGTGGGGTTCGAGGAGCGCTGGTAGGCGTACTCGCCGCCCTCGGTCTCCGGGTCGAGCGCGAAGGTCGAGGCGAGGTGCACGGGCGGGACCACGGCGCGATGCTCGAAATCGTGCAGGGCGTGGATGACGGCGGTCTGGATCTGCACGGTGGCTCTGGCTCCTCGGATCGGCTTTGCGGCTGCTGCCACTGTAGGGCTCCGCGTGGGCGGGGCCGCATGCCCGATGGCGGACTATGACGGCCGGGAGGGCTCCGCGCGGCGCAGCCCGAGGCAGCGGTGGGTCAGCCGCCGACGGTCACGGGGAGCGCGTCGGTGCGGGTGGGGACCTCGTGCTCGGCCGACGGGTCGAGCGCGGGGATCTGCCCGGTGTAGGTGGGCTCGTGCTCGCGCAGCACCGCGAGGGTGCGGCGAGAGCGCACGCGCAGAGCGATCAAGGTGGCCGCGACCAGGACGAATCCGGTGCCGGCCAGCAGGATCGCGACCACCATCGGTGCCCGGTAGCCGAGCCCGCCGGCGATCACGGCGCCGCCGAGCGCCGCGCCGAGCGCGTTGGCGACGTTGAACGCCGCGTGGTTGAGGGAGGCGCCGAGCACCTCGGAGCGGTGGGCGACGCGGATCAGCCAGGTCTGCAGGGCCGGGCCGAGTGCGGAGCTGCCGAGGTTGACGGCGAAGAATCCGATCAGCAGGCCGGGCAGGGAGCCGGGGGCGGCCAGGAACAGGCCCACCAGGGCGGTGATGTAGAGCGGGAAGCCCACCAGCAGAGTCCCGCGCAGGGAGCGGTCGGTGGTGATCCCGCCCAGGATGTTGCCGAGCGTCATCCCGAGCCCGGCGGCGGCCAGCACCCACGGCACCATGCCCGCGGCGGCGCCGGAGACCTGGGTGGTGATGTCGGCGACGTAGCTGAACACCGCGAAGCCGCCTGCGAAGCCGATCGCGGCGATGCCCATGACGATCCACAGCTGCACTCGGCGCAGCGCCACCACCTCGTCGACGGCCCGTCGGCCCGAGATCACCGGCTGGGGCGGGAGCGCGGCGCGCAGTGCGAGCACCGTGAGCACGAAGATCCCGGTGATCACGAGGTAGACGGCGCGCCATCCGACCAGCTGGCCGAGGGCGGTCATCAGCGGCACGCCGACGAGGTTCGCGACCGTGAGCCCGGACAGGGCGACGGCCACTCCCTTGCCCTGGCTCCCGGGGCCCATCAGCGAAGCGGCCAGCAGCGAGGCGACCCCGAAGTAGGCGCCGTGCGGGACTCCGGCGAGGAAGCGGGCGAGGACGGTGAGCTCGAAGCTGGGCATCGCGGCGGAGAGCACGGTGCCGGCCGCGAGCGCCGCGGCCAGCGCGATGATCATCGAGGTGCGGCTCCAGCGCACCGAGAGCAGGGCGAGCACGGGCGCGCCCACGACGACGCCGAGGGCGTAGGCGGTGATCAGCTGCCCGGCGCGGGCGATGCCGGCGTCGGGGGCGGTGGCCATCTGCTCGGGCAGCAGGCCGTGGGCGATGCCGGGCAGCAGGCCCATGGTGGCGAACTCGGAGGCGCCGATGCCCACGCCGCCCAGGGCGAGGGCGAGCAGGGCGAGGGTGCGGCGGCGGGCGCTGATCTCGTGCGGTGCGGCGGGTGGGGTCATGAGGGTTCCTCGGCGGTCGGGAAGCAGGGGCGGAGGGGCGTCATCGACCGGGGAACAGAATAAGCAAACGCTGTTGCGTTAGGTCAAGGGGCGGGCTGTCGGACCCACGTCACACCCAGCCAGGCTCCTCATGGCGCACCCGCCCGGAGCCGGCCCCTCACCCGCTTCGCGCGGGCGGCCGTGGGAGGATGAGCACCGTGAAGCCGACCGGACCGCTGGACCGCATGGCGGGCGCGCATGACGCCGCTGTGCTCGAGGTCGCCCGCCACGGCGAGCCCGTCTCCCGCGCTGGCCTGGCCGCAGCCCTGCAGGTCACACCGCAGGCGATCTCGAAGATCCTCTCCCGGCTCGGCGAGCGGGGCCTGATCGAGGAGGCCGGCTCGGTCTCCTCGGGGCCCGGCAAGCCCACCACCCTGTATCAGATCGTCCCTGGCTCGCGGCGGGCGATCGGCCTGCATCTGACGCGCTCACGGGTGCACGGCGTCGTGGCGGACCTCACCGGCCAGGTGCTCGAGCGGCGTGAGGTCGGGATCGACCGGCAGCTGCCGGTGCCGGAGCTGATCGGCGCCCTCGCTGCGCTTGCGCGCGAGCTCGCGGAGCACGGGAACGGGCACCTGCTGGGAGTGGGCGTGGGGATGCCCGGCCCCGTGGACTCGGTCGAGGGCATCTACCGCGGCGCCCCGGCCCCCGACGACGCCTGGCAGGGCGCCTCGCTGCGCTCGCTGCTGCTCGAGGAGCTGGGCCTGCCGGTGCTGCTGGACCACGACTCGCGTGCGGCCCTCGTGGGCGAGAGCTGGTCGCAGCCGGGCCTGCTGGACAACGCCGCGCTGGTGCTGGCCGAGGACGGGCTGGGCGCGGCGCTGCGGCTGGACGGCGCGATGGTGCGCGGGGCGCACTCGCGGGCCGGGGAGGTGGGGCACACGGTGGTGAGGATGGGCGGCGTGCCGTGCCCCTGTGGTCGTCGGGGCTGCGCCCAGGCGGAGTATCTCGCCGCGCTCGAGACATCCGACGCGGAGCGCGCCGCGCAGGTGCTCGCGACCGTGGTGCTGAACCTGGTGCGCCTGGTGGATGTGGACCGGGTGGTGCTCGGCGGGCGCTCCATCTACACCCACCACGCCACCACGATGGAGGCGGTGCGGGCCGCGCTCGAGGAGGGGCTGCGCGCCGAGGCGCGGCTGCACGTGGAGGTGCTGCTGTCCACGCGCGGCATCGACCTGATCGCGGCGGGCGCGGCCTGCGAGGTGCTCGAGCACGAGTACGGACTGCCCACCACCCTCGTCGGCCCCGGGCCGGGCTGACTCAGGCGGGGCGGGCGCCGAAGATCGCGGAGCCGAGGCGCACGATCGTCGCGCCCTCCTCGACGGCGATCTCCAGATCGCCGCTCATCCCCATCGACAGCTCTACCAGCTCCTCCGCGCCCAGGCGCTCGCGCACCTCGTCGCGCAGGATCCGCAGCGAGCGCAGAGAGTCGCGCACCGCGGTCTCGTCGGTCGTGTTCGCGCCGATCGTCATGAGTCCGACGGGGCGCAGCACCTCGCTCGCCCGCAGCCGCTCCACGATCGGCACGAGCGCCTCCGCGGTGGGGGCGTAGCCGCCCTTGGACTCCTCGTCCGAGGTGTTGACCTGCACCAGCACGTCCCGTCGCAGTCCCGCCATCTCGGCCCGGCGCTCGAGGGCCTCGGCGATGCCCTCACGGTCCACGCTGTGGATCATCTCGGCGAACGCCACCACGTCACGGGCCTTGTTGGTCTGCAGACGCCCGATGAAGTGCCTCGGCACTCCGTTGTCCGCGAGCAGCGGATCGGCGTGCTTGGCGATCTCCTGGGCCCGGTTCTCCCCCACCGCGAGGGTGCGCCCGCGCTCGCGCAGCAGCTGGACGGCGAGCGCGATCTCCTCGGGCGTGCGGGTCTTGGTGGCCAGCAGCAGGGTGATCTCGTCCCTGTCGCGCCCGGTCCGCTCGGCGGCGGCGTCGAGGCGCGTCAGGACCTCGTCGAGACGGGCGGTGAGCTGGTCGGCGGCGTCGGAGGAGAGCATGCCCTCCATTGTGGCCGATCCTCAGCCCTGTGCGTCTCGCCCACATCGTGTCGGTGGTCAGGTACGGGCTCCCTGGCGAGGACTACGGCAGATATGGCATAGAGGTCGCTCCCGCGCCACCGTCTGACCATCCCCTGTCCCGTGGCCCTCGTCGCGCCCGGCGGTGCTGATCGCTGGTGCCCCCAGCGGGACTCGAACCCGCACTGTGCCGCTTTTAAGGCGGCCGCCTCTGCCGATTGGGCTATGGGGGCGGAGAGGAGCACCCGGAGCCCCGGAGCACCTCACAGCGGGCCACCCTATGCTGGATCCCATCATGGCCGCTGTGATCCGGTCCCTCGCGGACTCCCTGCGACGGTTCGGCGACGATCGCCTCGAGGCGCTGCTCGTCGCCCGACCGGATCTCGCCTCGCCCCTTCCCCGCGGGATCGGACCGCTCGCCGCGCGTGCCGCGGGCTCCACCTCCGCCCGTCGCGCGCTCGAGGCGCTGACGCTGCCCGAGCTGCACCTGGTCGAGGCGCTCGCGGTGCTCGAGGACGGCACCTCCCCCGCCCAGCTCGCCGCGGCCGTCTCCTCCGATCCCGCCACCATCTCCCCCGGGCTCGAACGGCTCACCACGCTCGCCGTGGTGTGGGGCGAGGACGAGCTGCATCTGATCCGTCCGCTGCGGGAGGGGCTGCGCACACCGGCCGGTCTCGCCGCGCCGTCGGCCGAGGACCCCTCCCCGGAGGAGGCGGAACGGCGCGTCGCGCGCGCCCGGCAGACCCTGCCCGAGGTGCTCGAGGCGCTCACCTGGGGCCCGAGCGCCGTCTCCGGCCGCGGCCGGCTCGCCGCGCAGCTGCTCGAAGCGGGGATCGTGGTGGCCGACGGGGACTCGCTGCACCTGCCGCGCACGATCCAGCTCGCCCTGCGCTCGGGGCGGGTGCGGCGCAGCCACGCCGCCCAGCGCCCCTCCCCCGAGGGGCCCGAGCTCTCCGAGCGCATCCCCGGCTCGCGCACCGCGCAGTCCGTCGAGCGGGCCTTCGAGGCGCTGCGCCTGCTGGGCACCGTGCGCGGCTTCGACGAGGATCCGCCGGGCGTGCTGCGACGGGGCGGGCTGCCCCAGCGCGATCTGCGACGGCTGGCCGAACGAGCCGGCGCGCCGCTGCTGACCTACGCGACCGTGCTGCAGTGCGCCTGGCAGGCCGGGCTGATCGGCCACGACGGTGAGGAGTGGCGTCCCACCGCGGAGTGGGACAGCCACCGCCAGCTGCCCCCTGCGCAGCGCTGGGCCGAGCTGGTGCTCGCCTGGGCGCGCGGCCATCATGTCGCCGCCGTGGTGGGGACACCGGATGCGAGCGGCACGGGACGCTCGCTGCTCTCGGAGATGACGCGCCGCGACGGGGTGCGCACGCGCCGCGGCAGCCTGCTGCGCCTGCTACGCACGAGCCCGGGGATCGACGCGAGCGAGGACTCCCTCGCCGCAGCGCTCGCCTGGGCCTTCCCGCTGGTCCCGGCCGAGGTGATCCGTGAGGAGACGTCCGCGCTGCGCACCGAGGGGCAGGCGCTGGGGCTGCTCGACGGCGGGGCGCTCACAGCGCTCGGCCACGAGCTGGTGCTCGCGCTCGACGAGGAGATCACCCGCGCCGATGCCCGCCTGGCCTCCGCGCTCGAGGAGGCGGCGCCCGCACCGGTCGAGGAGGTGCTGCTGGACGCGGATCTCACCGCGGTGATCCCCGGTCGCCCCGCGGAGCGGCTGATGCCCCTGCTCGACTGGGCCGAGGTGGTCTCCCGCGGCGGCGCGCTCACGCTGCGCTTCACCCCTGCCGCCGTGCGCCGCGCGCTCGGCGACGGCCGGGACGCGGAGGCCCTGCTGAGGCTGCTCGAGGAGGTCTCCCGCTCCCCCGTGCCGCAGGCGCTGAGCTATCTGCTGCGGGACGAGCAGCGCCGTCACGGCAGAGTGCAGGTCTCCCGCGCCACGACCGTGCTCACCGCCGAACCGGAGGTGTTGGACCTGCTGCAGGTCGCCCCCGAGGCGAAGGCGCTCGGGCTGCACCGGCTGGCGCCCACGGTCGCGGTGACCCTCTCGGATCCCGGCTTCGCCCTGCAGATCTCGCGCCAGGCGGGGCTGGCCCCGCAGGCGGTCGGGGCGGACGGCAGACCGGTGCCCGAGGAGCTGACCCATTCCCTGCGCGGCGGCCCGGTCGAGCCGGACCTGGTGACCATCGACGGTCCCGAGCTGCGGCTCCCGGCCGCCGAGGCGGTGGCCCGGCTGCGCGCGGCGGAGGAGGGCGAGGGCGATCTCTCGGTCACCGATCGGCTGCTGGACGCGATCGCGCGCGGCGAGCAGATCCCGCTGGGGATCGTCGACGGCCGCGGCGGCGTGGTGGTCCGCACCGCGCTCCCTCTCTCCCTCGAGGGAGGCCGTCTGCGCGCTCGGGAGGCGGGGCGTCAGGAGGAGTTCACCGTGCTCGTCCACCGCATCACGCTGGGCTGACGACCTCCGCCGGTCCGCCATGGGGAGTCGTCCCCATGGCGTGCCCCCCGCCACATCGCGGTAATATGCACCCGCCAGGACCGGAGACACGAGAACACCCGACCTGGGGCCGGGGTCATCAGCGACTCCGGGGAACGATCATCAGGAAGAAGGGGATTCCCATGACCGCACCCAACTCGGGCTATGACATCGAGGGCATCAAGAAGAAGGCCCTCATCTGGACCATCGTCGGGTTCCTCTGCGGCGGCATCATCGCCGGCGTGTTCGGCCTGCTCGGCTACCTCAAGGCCGACGACGAGCCGCAGACCGCGCAGAAGTTCACCAAGATCGCCATGATCATCACGATCATCGTGATCGTCCTGTACGTGATCATCGGCATCATCTACGCGATCCTCATCGGCGCAGCGGTGTCCAGCGGCATGTGACTGCGGCCCAGACGTCGAAGAAGGCCCCGGACCAGCTGGTCCGGGGCCTTCTTCCTGCTCAGGGCCCGAGGGCTCCGATCAGATCAGTTCAGTCCTGCTTGGTCTCGCGACGGTCCTCGGTCCACTCCACGTGGAAGGTGCCCTCGGCGTCGACGCGCTTGTAGGTGTGCGCACCGAAGTAGTCGCGCTGGGCCTGGACCAGGGCGGCCGGCAGGCGCTCGGCGCGGACCGAGTCGTAGTAGGACAGGGTCGAGGCGAACACCGGGACCGGGTAGCCGCTCGCGGCCGCGAAGGCCACGATGCGGCGCCATGCCGGGATGCACTTGGCGATCTCGGTGGTGAAGTACTCATCGCTCAGCAGCAGCGACAGCTTCGGGTTGCGCGAGTAGGCCTCGGTGATGCGGTCGAGGAAGCGCGCGCGGATGATGCAGCCCTCGCGCCAGATGCGGGCCATGTCGCCGAGCGAGATGTCCCAGTCGAACTCCTCGGCACCGGCAGCGATCTCGTCGAAGCCCTGCGAGTAGGAGACCAGCTTGGCGGCGTAGAGCGCCTTCTGGAGGTCGTCGATGAACTGCGCCGGATCGGCGATCTCGAGCTGCTGCTCCTGGCCGGGCAGCACGCCGCGGGCGGCCTCGCGCTGCGGGGTGCCGCCGGAGATGGAGCGGGCGAAGGTCGCCTCGGCGATGCCGGTGACCGGGACGCCGAGGTCCAGGGCGGTCTTCACGGTCCAGGCGCCGGTGCCCTTCTGGGCGGCCTGGTCGAGGATGACGTCCACGAAGGGCTTGCCGGAGGTGGCGTCCTTGTGGCGGAGCACCTCGGCGGTGATCTCGATGAGGAAGGACTCCAGGTCGCCCTTGTTCCACTCGTCGAAGACGTCACCGATGGCGGGGGCATCCATGCCCAGGGCCTTGGACATCATGTCGTAGGCCTCGGAGATGACCTGCATGTCCGCGTACTCGATGCCGTTGTGGACCATCTTGACGAAGTGACCGGCACCGTCGGCGCCGACGTGCACGCAGCAGGGCGCGCCGTCCTCTGCCTTGGCGGAGATCTTCTCGAACATGGGGCCGAGGCGGTCGTAGGACTCCTTGGTGCCGCCGGGCATGATCGACGGGCCGTTCAGGGCGCCCTCCTCACCACCGGAGACGCCGGTGCCCACGAAGTGCAGGCCCTTCTCGCGCAGCGCGGCCTCGCGGCGGCGGGTGTCGGTGAACAGGGCGTTGCCGGCGTCGACGATGATGTCGCCGGTCTCCATCAGGCCCGCGAGCTCGTCGATCACGGCATCGGTGGGGCCGCCGGCCTTGACCATGATGATCGCCACGCGCGGCTTCTGGAGGGAGGCGACGAAGTCGGCCATGGACTCGGAGGGGTAGAACTCGCCGTCACCGCCGTGATCCGCGATGACCTTCTCCGTCTTGCCGACGCTGCGGTTGTGGATGGCGACCTTGAAGCCGTTGCGGGCGAGGTTGCGGGCCAGGTTGGAGCCCATCACCGCCATACCGGTGACGCCGATGTCGGCCACGTCGGCGGGGGACGGAGTGAAGCTAGCCATGGTTCTCCTCAGATCAGGTGACTGTCGAGCCGGACCGGGACGCTGCGCCGAGATGCTCGGCCGACGGGCCGGCCCATCGCCGACCATCCTAGTGAACCCGGCGCGTTCCCCGCCGAGCGTGCCAGGGCTTGCCGCGACAGGGCCGTCCTGCACCACGTACCGTGGGCCCGTACCGTCCACCTGCGCACCCGGAGACGAGCAGCAGATGACCCTCCCCCCGAACGACCCCTACGCCCCCCGCGCCGCAGGATCAGTGGACCCCGCACGCCCAGGGCGCCCCTGCCCCGGGCCAGGCGCCGGGCCAGGCCCCCGGCGCGCAGCCGGGCACGGACCTCGGCGCGGATCTCGGTGCCGCGCTCTCCTTCTCCGGCCGGGGGCTGCTGCGCAACCCTGTGGCGTTCCTGGTCAGCGGCTTCGTCTACGTCATGCTGATGATGCTGGTGATCGGCGGCGGCTTCACGGGTGGCTTCATCGCGATGTTCTCCATGATCGAGAGCAACCCCTCGTCGGATGCGGCCATCGGTACCGCCATGCTCGTCTTCTACGCCGTGGTGTTCGGTGCGTCGCTGCTGGCGATGCCGATCGGGCTGCTGTGGCAGTCGGGCGCGGCGCGCGCGGCCGGGATCATCCGTGACGGGGGCCGTCCCTCGATCGGCCAGACCTTCGTCGGTCCCGGCCGGGTGCTGCTCACGGCCCTGCTGTACGGGCTGGCCGTGTCCGTGGGCATGCTGCTGCTCTACGTTCCCGGGCTCATCGCGGCCGTGGTGTTCATGTATGCGGCCCCCGCGGCGCTGCGGGGCGCCTCCCCCGTCGACGCGCTGAAGGAGAGCTTCTCCCTGGCGAGAGCGAACCTCGGCACCACGATCATCGCCTACCTGGTGCTGACGGTGGTCACCTCGGTCGCCTCGATGATCGTGATCCCGGTACTCGTGCTCGCCCCGTTCGCGATGCTGTTCCAGCTGGGGATGTACGAGCGTCTGAGCGGTCGCCAGCTGGCGGAGCCCGCACAGGGCTGAGCCACGTAGCCTGGAGCGATGACCGACGGCCCCCTCATCGTCCAGAGCGACAAGTCCCTCCTGCTCGAGGTCGACCACCCCGCGGCGCAGTCCGCCCGCATCGCGATCGCCGCATTCGCGGAGCTCGAGCGCGCCCCGGAGCACGTGCACACCTACCGCATCACCGATCTGGGGCTGTGGAACGCGCGCGCGGCCGGCTACGACGCGGAGTCGGTGGTGGCGGCGCTGGTGGACCACTCCCGTTACCCGGTCCCCCACTCGCTGCTGCTGGACGTGGCGGACACGATGGACCGCTACGGCCGGCTCCAGCTGCGCTCGGAGCCCACCCACTCCCTGGTGCTGCACGCCCTGGATCGGGCGGTGCTCGAGGAGGTCTCCCGCACCAAGCGGATCCAGGGGATGCTCGGCGAGCGGGTGGACGAGTCGACCGTGGCGGTCCACCCCTCGCAGCGCGGCGCGCTCAAGCAGGCGCTGCTCAAGCTCGGCTGGCCCGCGGAGGACCACGCCGGCTACGTGGACGGTGAGGCCCATCCGATCTCGCTGCGCGAGGAGGACTGGCAGCTGCGCCCCTACCAGGCCGAGGCGGTGGACGGCTTCCGCCACGGCGGCAGCGGCGTGGTGGTGCTGCCGTGCGGCGCGGGCAAGACCCTCGTGGGTGCGGGGGCGATGGCCGCGATGCAGCGCACCACCTTGATCCTGGTGACCTCGACCGTCTCCGCGCGGCAGTGGAAGGACGAGCTGCTGCGCCGCACCTCGCTCACCGAGGAAGAGATCGGCGAGTACTCCGGCACCTCCAAGGAGGTGCGTCCGGTGACGATCGCGACCTATCAGGTGCTCACCCTGAAGCGGAAGGGCATCCATCCGCACCTGGAGCTGATGAGCGCCCGCGACTGGGGTCTGATCATCTACGACGAGGTGCATCTGCTGCCCGCCCCCGTGTTCCGGATGACCGCGGATCTGCAGGCCCGTCGGCGCCTGGGACTGACCGCGACCCTGGTGCGCGAGGACGGCCGCGAGGGCGAGGTGTTCTCCCTGATCGGGCCCAAGCGCTATGACGCGCCGTGGAAGGACATCGAGGCGCAGGGCTACATCGCCCCGGCGGTCTGCACCGAGGTGCGGGTGACGATGCCCTCGGCGGATCGGATGGCCTACGCGATGGCGGAGGCCGCGGACCGGCCTCGCCTGGGCGCGGCGCACGGCGCGAAGGTCGCGGTGGTGGAGCAGATCGCGGCCCGCCATCCGGGGGAGCCGATGCTCGTGATCGGGCAGTTCATCGACCAGCTCGAGGAGATCGCCGAGCAGCTGGGCGCGGACCTCATCACCGGGCAGACCCCGGTGCGTCGGCGCCAGCAGCTGTTCGACGCCTTCCGCGCCGGGGAGACCGACCGCCTGGTCGTCTCGAAGGTCGCGAACTTCTCGATCGATCTGCCGGAGGCCTCGGTGGCGGTGCAGGTCTCGGGCGCCTTCGGCTCCCGGCAGGAGGAGGCGCAGCGGCTGGGCCGGCTGCTGCGGCCCAAGGCCGACGGGCGCACCGCCCACTTCTACACCGTGGTCATGCGCGACACCCAGGACCAGGACTACGCCGCTCACCGTCAGCGCTTCCTCGCCGAGCAGGGCTACGCGTACACGATCATGGACGCCGACGAGCTCGAGGCCCCCGCGCAGGCGGACTGACCGCTCAGGCGCCCGCGGCGCCGCTGCACGAGCCCCGCCTGCCCGCTCCATGGGAGCGCCCTGACTAGAGTGGGCACCGCATCCCGTACGTCGCCGTCCCGTCGGCCGTCCCCCAGGAGATCGACATGCGCTCATCCGAGGATCCCACCCGTCACGACGGCCGCGCGGACGGCCCCGCAGAGACGGACGCAGCGCGTCCCGCGGAGAAGGCAGCCCCGCGCTCTGCGGAGAGGGGCGCTCCGCGTCCGGCGTCTGAGAGCCCGGCGCCCGCCGAGACCTCCCGGCCCACGCAGCCCGCACCGACCTCGGAGCGCACCCCCGAGCCCGTCGCGGACGGCGGCGGAGGCGGCAAGACCGCCGGCATGTGGATCGGGCTGATCCTCGGCGCGATCATCCTGGTGCTGCTGCTGATCTTCGTGATCCAGAACAACCAGACCGCCGGGTTCCAGTACTTCGCCGCCGAGTTCGATCTGCCGCTCGGGGTGGCGATGCTGCTCGCCGCGATCGCGGGCGCGCTGGTGATGGCGCTGGTCGGCTCGGTGCGGATGATCCAGATGAGCTGGACCATCCGCAAGCTGCGCAAGCAGCAGGACAAGATCCACCGCGCCACCCGGTGAGCGCATCCAGCTGACATCCAGCCGATTCCCAAGCTCGAGGAGGACGGTGGGGGCATGACGACGCATGAGGACCAGGACTACGAGGCACGCCTGCTCGTGGTCGACGACGAACCCAACATCCGCGACCTGCTCGCCACCTCGCTGCGCTTCGCGGGCTTCGAGGTGTTCACCGCCTCGACCGGCAACGAGGCGATCCGCGAGGCGACCGAGCACCAGCCCGATCTGGTGGTGCTCGACGTGATGCTGCCGGACATGGACGGCTTCACCGTCACCCGGCGCCTGCGCGACCGCGGCGAGCAGTACCCGATCCTCTTCCTCACCGCGAAGGACGAGACCCAGGACAAGGTCGCCGGCCTCACCGTGGGCGGCGACGACTACGTCACCAAGCCCTTCAGCCTCGAGGAGGTCGTGGCCCGCATCCGTGCGGTGCTGCGCCGCACCCACGGCGGCACCGAGTCCACCGTGGACAGCTCGCTCGTGGTCGGCGACCTGCGCCTGGACGAGGACTCCCATGAGGTCCACCGCGGGGACGTGAACATCGAGCTGTCCCCCACCGAGTTCAAGCTGCTGCGCTACCTGATGCTGAATGCCGGCCGGGTGGTCTCCAAGACCCAGATCCTCGACCACGTCTGGGACTACGACTGGTCCGGCGAGGTGGGGATCGTGGAGTCCTACATCTCCTACCTGCGCCGCAAGATCGACGTGATCGGCGACCCGATGATCCACACCAAGCGCGGCATCGGCTACGTGCTGCGGGCCCCCGAAGGCTCTTGAGGGGTGGCCCTGCCGACCCTGCGCGCTGAACGGCCCGTGTCCCTGTGGACGCGGATCGTCGCCCTCATCTCGGCGCTGCTGGTGCTCGGCACGGTGATCACCGGGAGCCTGTCGCTGTTCCTGCTCAACCGCACCCTCATCCAGTCCGTCGACACCAACCTCCAGGCGGGCATGGGCGAGATGCTCTCCATGGCCCAGCACGAGCTGGCCGGTGACGACGACGCGATCCACAACAGCCCCTACACCCCGGTCGAGTACGCGGTCGAGGTGCGCGACGAGAGCGGCACCACGATCGAGCGGGTGCTGATCCACTACGGCCCCGGCGATCCCACGATCCCCTTCCCGGATCTGAGCGACGAGCAGATCCTGCAGCGCGGAGGCCGCCCCTTCACCGTGATCGACTCCTCGGAGAACCGGTGGCGGGTGATCGCGATGCTGAACTCCGGCCCGGATCGCGGCAGCGTCTACGTCGCGCTGCCCCTGGCCGGCGTGGACCGCACGATGCACGAGATGGCGCTGGTGATCGTGCTGGTGGGGACGCTCGTGGTGCTGGTCGGCATGGGGCTCGGCGGCTACGTGACCCATCGCGCGCTCGAGCCGCTGCGGGACGTCGAGGCGACCGCCTCCCAGATCGCCGGCGGTGACCTGTCCTCGCGCGTGCCCGTCACCCGCACCAGCCTCGAGGTGCACGATCTGTCGCTGTCGCTGAACGAGATGCTGGTGCGGATCGAGCAGTCCTTCGCGGCGCAGTCCGCCTCCGAGGAGCACGCCACCCGCTCCGAGGCGAAGATGCGCCGCTTCGTGGGGGACGCCTCCCACGAGCTGCGCACCCCGCTCGCGGCGATCCGCGGCTTCGGCGAGCTGTACCGGATGGGCGCGCTGCCCAAGGACGAGGACGTCGCCTCGGCGATGCGGCGCATCGAGGACGAAGCGAGGCGGATGGGCTCGCTGGTGGAGAACCTGCTGCGCCTGGCGCGGCTCGACGAGAACCCCGACCTCGCCCTCGACCCGGTGGATCTGACCGATGCCCTGTTCGACGCGGCCCAGGATCTGCGCGCCCTGGACCCGGGACGCCAGGTGATGGTGGTGTCCCTCTCGGGCACGCCGCTGTCGGTGCAGCCGCACGTGTCGATCGGGGTGCTCGGTGACGAGGCCTCGTTGCGGCAGGTGATCCTGAACCTGGTGGGCAACGCGAGCCGGCACACCCCCAAGGGGTCCCCGGTCGAGATCGCGGTGGGCTACACCTCCCCCGAGCGGGTGCGGATCGAGATCCGCGACCACGGCGAGGGCATCGACGACGACCAGCGCGAGAAGGTGTTCGAGCGCTTCTACCGCACCGACGCCTCGCGCGTGCGCTCGGCCACCCAGGGCGGCGGGGCGGGTCTGGGCCTGTCGATCGCCGCCTCGATCGTGCAGCAGCACCGCGGCGCGATCGGCGTGGAGGAGGCCCCGGGCGGCGGCTCCACCTTCTGGGTCGAGCTGCAGGGCACGGAGATCGCCCCCGAGCAGCAGGTCCGACCAGATCAGCTGCGGGCTCTGGGCGCCTCCTTCGACGACGACGCCACGACCGCTGCGGGCTCGCCCTCGACGCCCCCGTCGGCCTCCCCCTCCCCCGAGGACGAGCGATTTTCGTGACCCCCGCCTGTCGATAATCGGTCATGGCCTGCACATTCAGAGTTCACGAAGAGGTCACCCGCTCTCTGCCGTGAGGTCGAGCCGCACGGTCCACCCTGGGCCGGCGCCGGTTCTCCCCATCCGGCGCTCGACTCCCCGGGAGGACCCCCTCATGACCAAGCGATCCCTGCCCATGCTCGGACACACCCGCGGGAACCGTCTCGCAGTCACCTGCGAGCTCAAGTGCGGCAGCGCCTGCTCCCACCCCGTCCCCAACACCTCCGACAACCGCCGCTTCCGCGACATCGTCGACGCCGCGATCTCGCGCCGCACCGCCCTGGGCCTGGGCGGCGGGCTGACCGCCGCAGTCGTGGTGGGAGCGGCCACCGCCGCACCCGCGGCGGCCGACCACGGCAACCCGCCCAAGGGCGGCGGCAAGCTCCGCTTCGAGGCGATCGACCCCGTCGCCCGCACCGTCGACGACATGACCGTGCCCGAGGGCTACGACTGGACGCCGATCATCCGCTGGGGCGACCCGCTGTTCGAGGACTCCCCCGAGTTCGACCTCGAGAACCAGACCCGTCAGTCGCAGTCCGCGCAGTTCGGCTACAACTGCGACTACCTCAACGTCATCTCCGACGGGCGCAGCGACCGCTCCGGGGCGCGACGCCGAGAGCCGTCGTCAGGGCCGCTGGGCGGAGTCCGGTCCGCGTCGCGGCGAGTGGAACGACGGCCGCGGTCACGGCCACGGTCGCGGCCGGGGCGGTCGCGGCGACTGATCCCGCACGCCTGCCCGTCTGCGCGGCGCCCGTCGGTCCTCAGGGACCGGCGGGCGCCGCCTGCGTCGGCGGTGGCGGCGTCGGCGTCGGCGTCGGGGCGTCCATCACCTGGCCCACGAATCCCTCGTCGCCACGCGTTCGCGCGAGCGCGTCGAGCTCGGCGAGCAGCTGCTCGGCGGCGCGTCGACCTGCGGCGCCGTGCGTCTCCAGGCGCGTCGGGCCGTGGGGCGCATCGCGGGTGAGGCGGAAGGCGGCGGGGTGCTCGGGCAGCGGATCCACGTGCCCGATGAGGCCCACGATCAGGTCACGGGGCACGCGCCGCAGTCCGAGCGCCGCGGCGTGCTCGGCGCTGCGGCGGGCGCGGGCGGCGGGGCGGTCCCGGAGCTTCACCCGCAGTCCGGAGCGGATCAGGATCCGGGTGAGCTCGCCGTCGGCCACGAAGCGCACCCCGGCCTGTGCCAGGGAGTCCTGGGCGGAGTCGGGCCAGTCGTAGTGGTCGAGGTCGAAGGAGCGAGGCGGCAGCCCGGCCCGGGCGGCGGCCGCGTGGAGCTCCTCGAGCGAGGTGTCGGAGATCAGGTGGCCCCAGAGCATGCCGTGGCGGGGCCAGCGCGGGGTGTCGGCGTAGACGGTCACGGGCGTGCTCCCTTCGGGGAGGTCGATCCTGCCAGGCGGCGCAGGAGGTGCTCGAGGGGCCCGCGCCGGCCGCGGGTGCGCAGCGCGACGGCGAGGGGGATCATCGCGGCCCAGCTCAGCAGCACGATGCCGGAGGCGCCTGCGCTGCCGAGCCGTGCGCCGAGGTCGAGGGTGTAGGGCGGGAAGAGCGCGTGGAACACGAGGGACTGGGCGATGTAGGCGCTCAGCGACATCGCACCCAGCGCCTCGATCCCGCGCACGCCCGCGCCCAGCGCGTGCTCGGCGGGCCCGACACCCTCCGCGCCGCGTCTCCGCACGCGCTCGGCGAGCAGGGCGCAGCCTGCTGCCGCGCCGAGCGCGAGGACCAGCCCGCTGTACTGGTGGAGCACCCCGAGGATGCCGAGCACGGTCTCGCCCTCGAGGTGGGCGTGGGTGGGGTCGGCGACCAGCACGGCGGTGAGCGGGAGCGCGCCGAGCAGCCCGATCAGCAGCCCCCAGCGGGTCAGCGGCACCAGCAGATCCCGGTTCTCGCGCACCTGCTCGAACAGGCGCAGCCGGGCCACGATCGCGCCCACCGCCATCGGGGTGATCAGGCCCAGGTCCAGCAGCGGTGTGAGCACCAGATCGCGCAGCGTCTCCTGGGTGCGCAGCGCGAGCCCGGTGAGGTAGTCGGGGGCGGACGCAGAGGCGTAGCCGTCCCCGCCGCCCAGTCCGATCACGGCATCGGCCCAGCCCCAGACGCCGAGCGCGGGCAGGGCGAGCACCCCGGCGAGGGGCAGGGCGATGCGGCGCCTGGTCATCAGCAGCGCCACGAACATGCCGATCAGCGCATAGGCGACGAGGATGTCCCCGGTGAACAGCAGGATGCCGTGCAGCAGCCCGATCACCAGCAGCACCAGATGGCGGCGCAGCATCCGCAGCAGGAAGCGGCGCGGGCGCTCGCCCCGCTCCTCGGAGCGGCGGTGCAGGATCCCGATGCCGTAGCCGAACAGCAGCGCGAACAGCGGGAAGCCGCGGTTGTCGGCGGTCAGGGCGACGATCACATCCACCGTGCGGTCCAGCGCGGTGGCGTCGGCCTGCTTGAGCAGCACGGTCCATGGCGAGCCGTGCAGCCAGCCCACGGTGTTCGCGAGCGCGATGCCCAGCAGGGCGAGGCCGCGGGCGAGATCGGGCCCGCCGGCGCGCTGGGCGAGAGGGAGGGAGCTCATCACCGTGCCCGCCGCGTCCGGGGATGCGCGTCGCGGCCGACGGGGCGGGTGGTCATGCGGGCCATGGTCCCACAGCGTGCTGCTCAGGCGCGGGGCGCTGGTCCGGTGCGGGGCGCTGCTCAGGCGCGGCGCACCCAGCGGCGCTGCGCGAGCACGAGGGCGAGCGCGCCCCCGCCGAGGGTGACGAGGAGGGTGATGGCCTGGCCGAGGCGGGCCTCGAGCAGGAACTCGCTGCCGCCCAGCGCCCACGACACCCCGGTGATGGACGCTACGAACAGGACCGCCGCCACGAGGCAGACCGCGAGGAACGTGGCCATCGCGCCGATCGAACGGACGCGCTCACCGAGGCGGAAGGCGCCGCCTCCCACGAGCGCATGCGTCCACAGCAGCGCCCCGCTCCACAGCCCGATGTCCACGAGATGGTCGATCGGCCCCATCGGCGTCGGCCCGGAGTTCTCGAACGGGCGGATGTCGAAACTGGCCCAGTGCCGTTCCTCGGGCGGCCACTGGGCGAGGAGGATCGCGGCGGCCGCGCCGAGTGCGAGCACGAGCTGGGCGGCGCAGACCATCAGCGTGCGGGCACGCACCGCGTCGGCGCGGGAGATGCCCAGGGCGCTGCGCTGCAGCCGGCCGTCATCCGTGCCGTCCTCGGCGAGCGCGGCCGGCATCCGCGCCGCCAGCAGGATCGCGACCCAGCCGAGGCGCACGTCGGTGAGCGCGGCGATCACCGCGATCGCCACGGCGAGCAGCGCGTAGAGCAGGAACCCGTCGCGATGGTGGGCCCATTCGAGGCCGAGCGCCCGACGCATGGGCGTCGAGGGGCGCTGGCGGACGGAGACCTGCGTGCTGCCGGTCATCGTGAGACCTCCCGGAGGGTGAAGGTGAGGACCTCCTGGAGCGTGGGGCGGCGCAGATCCACCAGCCCCGGCAACCCCACGGCATCCTCCGCGCGGAGCAGACCCTCGAGCCGGTCTCCGCTGCGGCGGGCTCCCCGCAGCTCGGCGGTGTGCGGGGCGGCGGCCTCGGCGGTGGCCATCAGGTGGTCCTCGATCAGGTCGAGCGCGCTGGCCTCGAGCACCACCCGGCCGTCGTGGAGCAGCACGATGTGGTCCACGAACCGGTCGATCTTGCCGAGGTCGTGGGTGGACAGCAGGATCGTGTGGTCCTCCCCGCCGGCGAGATGCTCACGCAGCTCCTCGAGCACCTCTGTACGGGCCAGGGGGTCCAGGTGTGCGAAGGGCTCATCGAGCATCAGCAGGGAGGGGCGGATGCCGAGGGCGACGGCGAGCAGCAGCCGGGTGCGCTGCCCGGCGGAGAGGCGGTGCAGCGGGGCCGACGGGGCGATGCCCGCGCGGCGCAGCAGGGTGCCGACCAGGCGGGCGTCGTGGCCGGACTCGACGCGGCGCTGGGCGAGCACGAGGTCGTCGGCGCTCCAGTGTGGGGGCTGGAAGGGGGCGTCGGGCACGATGCCGACGCCGGCGGGTAGCGCGTCCTCGGGCCCGCCGAGCGGAACCCCCTCGACCTCGATCTCCCCGATGCTCGGTGCATAGGCGCCGCTGAGGGTGCGCAGCAGGGTGGTCTTGCCGGCGCCGTTGGTGCCCACCAGGGCGGTGACCTGACCGCGGGGGACCTCGAAAGAGACGTCCCGCAGGATCTGGCGCTGCGGCCGGGTCCAGCGCTGCGGATCCGGGAGGTGGACGCCGAGTCCGTGGACCGAGATGGCGGCGGGCGCTCTCTCGAGCGTGCTCATCGGGTCACCGCCCGGGGTGAGGAATCGAGCTCCCGGATCCAGCGGCGGGCCCGTGCACGCAGTCCGAGCAGGAGGGCGAGCACCGCGACGGCGAACAGTCCCGCGGTCACCGGTGTCCCGAGCGTGCCGTCGAAGGGGTCGACGTTCATCACGATCGTCGCGAGCATCAGGGGCAGCGCCAGCAGAATGCCGACGAGGAAGTAGGTCAGGACGCTCAGCACCGCGAGGCTCCTGCCCGGCCGCCGGGTCGTGCAGTCTCCGCCGACGATGATCCCGGTGACCAGCAGCACCAGTGCCGAGAACAGCATCCCGGCGAGCACGATCCAGAGCTGGGACCCGGAGGGGTCGCCGCTGAAGGAGAACGGCGCCGCACCGCCGACGGTGCTCCGCCCGAGCTGGACGGAGAGGACGGCGCTCGCGGCCACGGTGAGGACCACGACGGCCTGCTCGGCGAGGACCAGCAGCACTCGGCCTCGCACCCGGTCCGCCCGGCTGAGGCCGAGGCTCGCGCGCAGCTCCTCGCGCTCGATCGTGTCGGCGCGGCCATAGCGGTACCAGGCGAGCACGGCCCACAGGGTGAGCACTCCGGAGAGCTGGTCGGTGAAGAGGGCTGCCCCGAGCAGCACCGCGGCGCACGCGGCGAGGGTGGTGGCGAGGCGGCCCGCGTTCAGCCGCAGCTCGGTGCGGAGGGCGAGGCCGAGTCGCCGTTCCTCGGCGGGCGGCGCGGCAGGGAGGCGAGAGGTGCCGGCCTGGGTCATGGTGCTGTCCTCCTCGGGGCTGCGGTGTCCTCTCGCGCGGCGCGCAGCAGGTGGGTGACGATCTCGCTCACGTCGGGCCGACGCAGCGAGGCGGTGGTGGGCAGGCCGACGGCGTCCTCGACGGCGACCAGTGCACTGGTCCCCGCGCCCGTGGTCGTCGGCCCCACGAGCGAGCCGCCGGGCTCCGTCATCGCCGCTGACTCGAGCTCGCACAGCACGTACTCCTCGCGCAGCGATTCGACGTCCCCGCTGAGCACGTCGATGCCCTGGGAGATCACCACGAGGTGGTCCGCGAACCGCTCCATGCCCTCGAGGTCATGGGTGGCCAGCAGCAGCGTGCGGTCCTCCCCCGCCATGAAGCAGCGCAGGACGTCGACGAGCTCGGTGCGCGCGAGCGGGTCGAGATGCGCGAAGGGCTCATCAAGGATCAGCAGCCGCGGATCCTGCGCGAGGGCCGCGGCCAGCCCGAGCTGGGTGGCCTGCCCCTTCGACAGGCGACCCACCTCCTGCTCGTGGGGGACGCCGAACGAGGTCAGGAGCTCCTCGAACCAGGCGGTGTCGAAACCGAGGATCGCGTCCTGGCGCATCCGCGCGATATGCCGCGCGGTCCAGCGGCGCGGGTACGCAGAGAGGCCCGGGCGGCTCGTCATGCCCTGCGGGGGCCGCACCCGGGCGGTGCCCAGTGCCGTGCCGAGCACCTCGACGGATCCACTCGAGAAGGGGTGCGCCCCGGTGATAGCGCGCAGCGTGGTGGTCTTCCCGGCGCCGTTGGCACCGACCATCACGGTGACCTGGCCGCTGGGGACCGTGAGATCCAGACCCCGCACCACCGGGAGCGGCGCGGCGTAGGGCTTCGCGGTGGAGGGGACGCGCACCTCCAGCCCGCGCACGACGACAGCGTCCGCTCGGTTCTCGTTCATCGCTGGGCTCTCGTTCGTCACCGGGCTCTCGTTCATCGCTGCGCTCTCGCTCATCGCTCCCCCTCGAGCCGCCGGGTGAGGCGGCGGCTCAGCTCGTTGTCCTCGATCCCGGCGCTGCGCGCGGCGCGCACCGCCGCGTCGAACGCCTCGTCGATCTGCAGCAGTGCCCGTTCGCGCAGCTGGTCGGCGTCCTGGGCGCGCACGAACACGCCCTTGCCGCGCACCGCATCGACCAGACCGTCGGCGACCAGCTCGTTGTAGGCACGGGTGGTGGTGATGACGCTGACCCGGAGGTCACGGGCGAGGGTGCGGATCGACGGGAGGGCGTCCCCCGGTGCGAGGTCGCCGCGGAGGATCGCCGCCGCGATGCCCTCGCGGATCTGCTCGTAGATGGGCGCGGAGGCGGCGGGGTCGATCGGGATGTGCATCGCGGCCTCGCCTCCTCACTGCCCCCATCGAAGTGAACCTACTGTCTATAGACAGCATAGACAGTGCGCGAGGCGGGATGTCAACAGTGCGGGCACTGCGGAACGAATCGACAAAAGGTGCCAGCTGCCGTGCTTTTCTCGTCGCGACGACGCATTATCAATACCGGCCTGACGTTCGAAGCGCGCACTGTGGATAACGCGCTCTCCACCCTGAGATCCGCGCGCGAATTACCCTTCAGTCATTTCCACGCATCATGCGGAGAGCTCAACTCACACAGCTGCAGCAGCTCTCCGCCCCGCGACCCTCCGAGCTCACCCATCACTCGCTTCCCCGCACCCATGAGCCGCTATCACTGCAGGTCATGACCTTAAGGCGCGCATCGTTCACCCGCAACACGACACCCTGCACACCACCCGCTCACATACGGCAGCGTCGCCTCCCGCACCCCGTCCGCCCCCCCATCGCACTCCGCCCTCGTGCACACTCCGACCTGTCGACCTTTCCTCCACACTGCCCACCTTTCCACAATTACTTCCACATCCCGCGAAGTTATCCACAGATTTCCCGGAGGGGTGGCGCAATGTATTCCCACACGAATACGATGGCGGTATGGAATCGACACCGAGGCACAGCGGGGAGCACCCTGGCGAGGACACCTCGCGCCAGCGCTCCACCGCGCCGTCGGGCGATGTCCTCACCGAGGCGCTGGAGCGCTTCGATGCACTCGACGCGGCTCCGTCGGCCCGAGCGTTGCTGGCCCAGATCCTCACCGCGACGCTGGCCGCCTTCACCCGCACCCGGTCCGTGCGCGACCCACTGCCGGACACCGCCCCCGGCAGCGCCCAGGAAGCCCTGGCGGTGCTCGGCGCGGTCGACCATCTGCGCTCCAGCCTCGCCGCCGTGGATGCGTTCTGGCAGGTCGCCGCCGAGGAGCGAATCCGTCGCGATGACGCGGAGGTGGGCGTCGCACCCGCTGAGCAGGGCCGCGGCGCCGGGCAGGAGATCGCGCTCGCGCGCCGGATCTCACCGGTCGCCTCCTCGTTCTCCCAGGCGAAGGCGCGCCGGCTGGTGCAGACCATGCCCGCCGCCATGGAGCGCCTGCGCTCAGGTGCGATGACGGCCCAGCAGGCCTCGAGCCTCTCGGGGGCGCTCGACGGCGCCAGCGCGGAGACCTGCCGCAGGATCGATGATCACCTCGGCGAGCACCCGCACTTCCTGGAGGGCAAGGGGCACAAGCGCCTGCAGTCCGATGTGCGGAAGCTGGTGCAGCGGCTCGAGCCTGAGACGTCTCGCGAGCGTGCGGAGCGGGCTGCCCGGTCTCGACACGTGACGATGACGCCGCTGGCGGACGGGATGGCCCGGGTGTCCGGGGTGTTGCGCGGGATCGATGCCGTTGCGCTGATGCAGTCCCTGCGCACGCGTGCCGAGTCCCTCCGCGCCGCCGGAGCGAAGACCTCCCTGCCAGCACTGGAGGCAGATCTGCTGGTCGGCGACGTCCTTCGCGGCGGCGAGGAGGAATCGACCACCCCCGATCACCCCCGTCCTCGCTCCCGAGTCCGTCCCGGGCTGGACGTCGGGATCGTGATCACCGACTCCGCCCTCCTTGGGCGGGATGACGATGCCGAGACGGCCGAGCTCGAGGGCTACGGCAGCCTCCCGGCCCACATCGTGAAGGACACTCTGCTGGGCCACCCGCCCGGCCATCTGAGCGCGGACGAGGACGAGGAGGAGCACTCCGACGAGGTGGTCTCCGCCTTCTATCGACGGCTGTACCGTAGCCCTCGCACCAACGAGCTCACCGGGATGGAGTCGAAGGCCCGTGCCTTCCCCGCCGGACTCGCTCGGATGATCCGATGGCGGGACACCACCTGTCGCACCCCCTGGTGCAACGCGAAGATCCGCCACAGCGACCACGTCGAGCCCCACAACCTCGGCGGCGCCACCAGCTACGCGAACGGTCAGGGACTGTGCGCGCGCTGCAACCTGCTCAAGGAGCACGGCGTGTGGATCCTGAGCCCGCTCGCGCCCGCCGAGGCATCTCCGGGGCCGGCTCAGCCTGCTCCGTCCGCGCCGCCGGCGGCGTGGCACTGGGAGAGCCCCCATGGGGCGGTGGGCACGTCCCCCACTCCCCCGCTGATCATCCCGGGGCCGCAGCGGCCGCCCCAGGAACGAGTCCCGCGCGACGAGAATCGTGGGACGCGGGATCCTGATGGCCCCGCCCCTCCCAGAGCATCGCCCGCGGCGTAGCGCACGGGCCGCGCAGGAAACCCGCGCCCCCTCCTCAGCGGTCGACCGGGGTCCCCTGGTGATGGCGCAGCAGCCAGCGCCCGCCGTCACGCACCCACACCGAGGTGCGCTCCACGGTCCCTGCAGAGCTCGCGGTGAGGTAGCGCAGCAGCACCACGCCTGGAGCGATCTCGTCGGCGACGAACTCCTCGGCCTCCACCCCGTCGAGCGGGGCGAGGTGGGCGAGGATCTCCTCGCGGTCATAGCGCCGCCCGCCCGCTCCGACCTCGCCGAAAGCAGGATGCAGCAGCTCGGCGGCGCTCGGCGGATCGGCCCGCAGCGCAGCACTGAGCAGCGCCTGCTCGCGCGCAGTGATCTGCTCGAAATCCGTGGCACCCGGAGCGTCGGCCACCAGCACGGTGTCCTCCACCGCCGTCGAGCAGCTCGCGCCCGCAGGCTCCGCCGCGACCTCGTCGAACAGGCTGAAGAGATCATCCGCCGGAGCGGGAGCAGCACCGGAGGCAGAGGCACGAGCGGCGCCGGTGCCGGAGGCAGTGGATGCAGCAGCGTCCCCCGCTGCAGCGCTCGCCCCGGGATACCCGGGCCCGATGTCCGGATCCTGCTTCCGGGAGAACGCTGTCGCGGCCGCGTTCGCCCGACGGTCCGCAGCCTCGTTCATCGCATGCCCGGAGTGGCCCTTGACCCACTCGAACTCGACGCTGCGCCCGGCGAGCGCACGGTCGATGTCCTTGAGCAACTCGACGTTCAGCACGGGCTTGCCGTCCTTCTTCCGCCAGCCCTTGCGCTTCCAGCCCGGCATCCACTTGGTGACCGAGTTGATGACGTACTGGCTGTCGCACAGGATGTGCAGATGCTGGTCAGCATCGACGGCGGTGGCTTCGAGCAGGTCGAGCACGGCCTTCAGCTCGCCCATGTTGTTGGTCCCGTGGGGCCAGCCGCCCGCGCGCCAGGTGTCGTCGTCGATGTACCAGGCCCAGCCCGCGGGGCCCGGATTGCCGAGGGCGGAGCCGTCGGCCGCTGCAGTGATGGTCATGGCCTCAATGCTTCCACAGCAGGCGCGCTGCTCCGCTCATACCCTGAACGCTCCGCTCACATCTCACGCTCCGCTCACACCCAGCGAGCCACGGTCATCCCCGCAGTGGTGGGCGGGTGGTCCATCGCGACCATCGCCGCAGGCAGCTGCTCGGCGTCGATCACGCGCCCGACGGTCCCGGCGAGGTCCAGGCGCCCGCTCGCGACATCCTCGAGCAGCTCGGCGTACTCGGCCACGGCCAGACCATGACTGCCGCGGATCTGCAGCTCCAGGGCGATCACGCGGCCGATCGGCAGGGCCGGATCCGCGTCCTCGCCCAGCAGCAGCCCCACCTGCACGTGCCGTCCCCGGGGGCGCAGCGACTCGATCCCGGCACGGGCGGTGGCGGCCGAGCCGAGCGCGTCGAGGCTGACGTGCGCGCCGCCGCCGGTGAGCTCACGCACCCGCTCGGCGACGTCGGGCCCGGAGACCAGCGGCATCGCTCCGAGAGCCGTCGCCGCGGCGAGAGCGGTCTCGGAGATGTCGACGGCGATCACCTCAGCGCCCGCGGCGAGCGCTATCATCACGCAGGCCAGGCCCAGACCGCCGCAACCGAGCACCACCACTTTCTCCCCGGGCTCCACCCCGGCCTGGGCGCGCACAGCGTGGTGGGCGGTGCCCACGCGGCAGCCGAGCCCCGCGGCGAGGGTCATCTCGATGCCGTCGGGAAGGGCGACGAGGTTGTGATCGGCCTCGGTTACCACCACCTGCTCGGCCCAGGCACCGGGCTGGTCGAAGCCTGGCTGGCGCTGCCGCGGGCACACCTGCGGGACGCCGGCGAGGCACTGCTCGCAGGCTCCGCAGGCGAGGATGAACGGAGCGGTGACCCGGTCTCCCACCGCGAAGCCCCTGACCTCCTCACCCACCTCGGCGACGACGCCCGCGAACTCGTGCCCGGGGATGTGCGGCAGGTGCACCGAGTCGTCATGGCCCTGCCAGGCGTGCCAGTCGCTGCGGCACACCCCGGTGGCGTGCACGGTGATCAGGGCCCCGCGCGGCGGGCAGGCGGGGTCGGGCACCTCGACGATCGCGGGCTCGCCCCGGAACGTCTCGAATCGGACGGCTCTCATCACCGGCTCCTCAGTCGCGTCGGCCGACGGGCTTCTCGTAGGTGCCGTGGACGGCATCGCGCACGAAGCCGAGCGCGTCGTACAGCCGCGTCGCCCCGGTGAGGGACTCGGCGTCGACCTCGAGCTCGGCGTGCGAGTAGCCGGCCTCGGCGGCCGCAGCGAGGGTGCGGGCGATGACCGCGCGAGCCAGACCTCGGCCTCGTGCCTCGGGCCGTGTGCCCACCAGCGCGATGTGCAGCATGCCGGGCTTGTCCTCGGAGGTGATGACGTAGGCGAGCACGGTGCCGTCGGCGTCGAGCGCGATACTGGAGAGCTCGCGGCGCGCGGTGTGGGCGGACCACCAGCGGCTCCACCGCTCGGGCGAGACGGGGGCCGAGCCCCAGTGGTCGGCGAAGGCCGCGAGGTGGGCGAGACGTGTCGCCTCGACATGGTCGTCCTCGGGAGCGATCACCTGGACCTGCTCGCACTCGTTCGAGGGCAGCGCGGCGCCGGGCAGCTCCCGCCGCATCACCAGCCAGCTGCGGGCCCGTTCGTAGCCGCGCTGGGTGAGCAGGGGGCGCACGTCCGCACCGCCGACCAGCGGGATCTCACCGGCGATCTCCTGCTCGGGGTCCCGCCCGCCGCCGGCGCGGAAGATGGCCGGGATGCCGGCGGGGTGACGCTCGGCAGCGAGCTGGGCGGCGCGGTCCTCGGCCCAGTCGAACAGCGCACCGCCCAGCCCGCGGCGCCGACGAGCGGGGTCGACGGCCCCCATCAGCTGGCAGCGCACCCGGCCGTCTCGGTCCAGGGAGGTGTGGACGTCGACGACGGCGAAGCCGATCAGCTGCTCGCCCTCGCGCACGGCGAGGGTGTCGCGCTCGAGGTCGAGCCCCGGCATGGTGAGCCATTCACGGATGCTGGGCTCCTCGGCCGGCTCGCCGTGCTGCTCGGCCGCATCGACGCGGTTCAGCAGCGCGGTCAGCGCGGGCACGTCCTCGAGGGCGAGCGGGGTGCGGGTGGTCGGAAGATCTGTCGGAGCGGTGTCGAGGGAGGTCACCGGTCAAGTGTAGGGAAGCGGGCGCCTCCCACGCGGCGGCGGGCCCGGCCGACGGTCTTCCATCACCCGGGGCCACCGCTCGTCGGGTCCGCGCCTCAGTCCCGCTCGTACGCCGCCTGCTGCTGCTGGATCTCGCGCAGCCGGGCCAGGTCGAGCTTGCGGCCGCGGGCGAAGTCGACCACGCCGTTCTTCTCCTGGAAGACGTCGGTCATCTGCGTGTAGCAGTAGCCGAACATCAGCGGGTCCTCGAGCAGAACCCGGGTCAGGCCCTCGAATCGCTCGTAGAGCTGCTCCTCGCTGCGCACCCGCTCCCCGTAGCCCCAGGACTGGGCGGCGTCGTTGCCGGTGCGCGCCGCACCCTCGGCCGCCTCCTGCGCCTCGCGGGCCTCCTGCTCGTTCCACCAGATGCCGCCGTACTCGGAGACGAAGTAGGGCTGGCCGGCGAAGGGCAGGGAGAACGAACCGTCGGCGAAAGGCATCTCATCGGGCCCGAGCTCGCGACCGTTGGCCCAGGGCTTCCCCTCCGCGAGCGGGGCCTGCTGGGCGCGGAACCGCTCGACGTCCTGCTCGTAGGAGTGGGAGTCGTAGATGTCCGCCCCGCGCACCCGGTGGGAGTAGCCGGAGGCATCCAGCACCGGGCGGCTGGGATCGGCGAGCTTGGTCGCGTCGTACATCGCCTGGGTGACGTCGTCGAGCTGGGTGAGGCGGTCATGGCGCACCTGGTGGGTCTCGTTCAGGGGGCACCAGCCGATGATGCTGGGGTGGCTGAGGTCGCGCTCGACCGCCTCGATCCACTGGCCGATGAAGGTGGCGGTGGGCTGCTGGTTGTCGCCCATCGGGCCGAAGCCGGAGATGCCCCAGTCGCCGAACTCGCCCCAGACCAGGTAGCCGTAGAGGTCCGCCCAGAACAGCATGCGCTGCTCGAAGACCTTCTGGTGCAGGCGCGCGCCGTTGAAGCCGGCCTCGAGGGCGAGGCGGATGTCCGTGGTCATCGCCTCATCAGTCGGAGAGGTCATGAACGACTCCTCCCAGTAGCCCTGGTCGAGCACGAGGCGCTGGAACACCTTCTCGCCGTTGAGCCGGAACTCGTGATCGCGCAGGGTCGTCGCGCGCAGACCGGCGTAGGAGCGGACCTCGTCGAGCACCGCGCCCTCGGAATCCAGCAGGCGGGCGGAGAGCGAGTAGAGCTCGGGCGCACCCGGACCCCAGACGCGCACCGCCTCCTCGGGGATCACCAGCTCGAGATGGGGTGCGAGATCGAGATCAGCGCGCACCTCGGCGCGGGCCACCTCGGCGCCGCCCGGCTCGGAGGCGACCACCTCGAGGCGGGTGCCGCGGGTGCTGCGGGCCAGGGGCACGGTGAGCGCGAAGGAGCAGCCGGCGAGCGAGGGGGTCACGCGCAGGGCACGGATCTCGTCGACCGGGACGCCCTCGAGCCAGACGCTCTGCCAGATGCCGGTGGTGCGGTGGTAGGACGCGTGAGTGGCGTGGTACCACGTGGACTGCTTGCCGCGGGCCTGGGGGACGTCGTGGGGGTCGCGGGCGCGCACCACGATCTCGACCTCGGAGCCGGCGCCGACTCCGGGCACGTCGGAGAGGTCGGCCGCGAAGGGGGTGAAGCCGCCCCGGTGGCGGGCCACCTCGACGCCGTCGGCCCAGACGGTCGTGTCGTGGTCGACCGCCTCGAAGCGCAGGATCGGGCGTAGTCCCTCCCAGTCCGCCGGCACGGTGATCGTGCGGCGATACCAGACGGCGTTGAGGAAGTCGCGGTTCCCGATCCCGGAGGCCTCGGTCTCGGGTGCGAAGGGCACCGTGATCGTGGAGTTCAGCTCGCGCTCGAGCAGCCCTCGCTCGCGGCCGGAATCGCCCTGGTCGATCTCGAACTGCCAGGTGCCGTTCAGCGTGATCCAGGTGGGGCGCTGCAGCTGGGGGCGCGGATGCTCGGGGCGCGGGACCTCCGCGTCGCCGGTGAGCGGGGCATCGAGGTGGGCGGCGAGCTCCTCGGCGCGGGAGAAGAGGGCGGCGAGCGGCGCGGGCAGGTCAGCGGGGCGAGCGGTCATGGGGCAGCTCCTCAGAGGGGATCAGCACTGATCGGACCCCTCCAGTCAAACGCATCCCCCCACGAATTGCAACGTGGGAATTTCGGTGGATCCGCCCGTCATCGCCCGCCGGGCGCGACACTCGTGCCGCGCACCACCAGGCGGTGGGCGATCACGGTCTCCGAGCCCGCCGACTCCTCGCCGCCCTCGGTGAGCGCGGCGTCCAGCGCGGCCGTGATCAGCGCCTGCAGATCCGGGGCGATCGTGGTCAGCGCGGGCCGCGACCAGGCCGCCTCGGCGATGTCGTCCCAGCCCACCACGGCCACCTGGCCCGGCACGTCGATCCCGTGATCGAGCAGCGCGCCGAGCGCTCCGAGGGCGAGCAGGTCGTTCCCGGCGACCACCGCATCCACCTCGAGACCGGCCGCGAGCACCGCCTCCATCTCGCGGCGCCCCGCCGCGCGGTCCCAGTGCACGACCTCGCGGATCATCGCGGGCTCCACCTCGCGCCCGGCGAAGCGCAGAGCGGCCCGGAACCCGGCCAGACGATCGGTCGCGGTCGAGCGCACGGCGCCGTCCATCCCCAGGAACAGCAGGCGCTCCCGCCCCTGCTCCACCAGGTGGTGGACCACATCGACGGCGGAGGCGACGTTGTCGATCGCGACATGGGAGATCTCCGCCGCCGCCGGCAGGCGCTCTCCCAGCAGCACCACCCGGGGCCCGTCGGCATCGAGCAGATCCGCCGGGGCGAGCGCCGTGGGAGAGATGATCACCGCATCGACCGGGCGCGGCGCGAGCCCGCGCACATGGGCCCGCTCGGTCTCGGGATCACCCAGTGAGACCTCGACGCTGACGGTGTAGCCGCGCTCTCGGGCGGCGATCTGCATCAGCTCGGCCAGGCGCGCGAAGTAGGGGTTCTGCAGCTCGGGCACCACCAGCGCGATCGTGCGGGTGGGCCCGCCGCGCAGGTCACGGCCGACGCGATTGGGCACATAGCCGAGCTCCTGGATCGACCGCTCGACCCGCCGCCGGGTCTCCTCCCGCACGACGGGGCGGTCGTTGACGACGTTGGAGACGGTCTTCCAGGAGACGCCGGCGTGCTGGGCGACGTCCTTGATGCTCACGCGGCGCGCCATCGGCTCTCCTGGGTCAGGGGGAACGGGTCGGGGATCGCTTCGAGGGTACCGGAGCGGCCGATTCTTCCCACGTGGGAAGATTGTGGTCGGAGGTCCCGACCCCGTCCCGCCACCCGGTGGTATCTCACATGCGCTCGCCGGTTCGTCGCCACCGACACCCGGCGCACGTACTGTGAGCGGGAGTGCCGTCCTCCCGCCGCGGCACAGGTCCCGGCAGGCTCCGCCCCGGTGACAGCGTCGGCGGAGGAGAGCCGCCCTGTGCGACGTCGCCCTCCGACGCCCCGGGCAGGACTGCAGCACAGAGAACGGATCACCTTCGTGACCACCCCTGATTTCGCGCGCCTCGGCGTGCCCTCCGTCCTGATCGGCGCCCTCGCGCCGCGGGGCATCACCGAGCCCACCCCGATACAGGCCGCGACGCTGCCGGACTCCCTGTCCGGGCGCGACGTGCTGGGCCGGGGGCGCACCGGCTCGGGCAAGACCTACGCCTTCCTGCTGCCGCTGGTGGCTCGCCTGATCGAGCAGCCGCGTCGGCGGGTGGGCCGTCGACCGCGGTCGCTGATCCTCGCGCCCACCCGCGAGCTCGCCTCGCAGCTGGCCGAGTCGCTGGCGCCCCTCGAGCAGGCCGCCGGGCTGCGCAGCACCGTCGTCTTCGGCGGCGTGGGACAGAACCCGCAGGTGAAGGCGCTGGCCGGGGGCGTGGACGTGCTCGTGGCCTGCCCCGGGCGCCTGCTGGACCTGATGAACCAGGGCCACGTGGACCTCGGCGGCGTCGAGATCACCGTGATCGACGAGGCCGACCACATGGCAGACATGGGCTTCCTGCCGATGGTGCGCAAGATCCTCGCCAAGACCCCGCGCGACGGTCAGCGCATGCTCTTCTCCGCGACCCTCGACTCGGGTGTGAACAAGCTGGTCAAGGAGTTCCTGGACCAGCCCGTCACCCACTCGGCCGATCCGGCCACCAGCCCCGTGGGCACGATGGAGCACCACGTGCTCGAGGTCTCCTCGGCCACCCGATTCGACGTGCTGCGGGATCTCGCCGCCGCGCCGGGCCGAACGATCATGTTCACGCGCACCAAGTACGGCGCGAAGAACCTCGCCCGCAAGCTCAGCGCGCGCGGCGTGGACGCGGTGGACCTGCACGGCAACCTCTCGCAGAACGCCCGCACCCGGAACCTCGAGGCCTTCGGCTCGGGCACCGCGACCACGATGGTGTGCACCGACATCGCCGCGCGCGGCATCCACGTGGACGAGGTGGCGCTGGTGGTCCACGCCGATCCGCCTGTCGAGCACAAGGCGTACCTGCACCGCTCGGGCCGCACCGCCCGGGCGGGCGAGTCCGGCACCGTGATCACCGTGCAGACCCCGGAGCAGAAGCGGGACGTCAGCGATCTGATGCGCAAGGCTGGCATCACCCCCACCTACCACCAGCAGGTCCAGGCGACGAGCCCCGTGCTCACGGAGCTGGCGCCGGGCGAGCGCGTGGCCACGCACGAGCCGCGCCAGCCCGAGCCGGAGCTGGATCAGGCGCGCCTGAACGGCGAGCGTCGCAGCCGTGGCCGGTCCGGCGGGCAGAGCCGTTCCGGTGGCCAGAGCCGGCCGGGCGGGCAGGGCCGGTCCGGCGGGCAGGGCCGGGGCGGCCAGGGTCGCTCGGGCGGCCAGGCCGGCGGCGGCCGACGCGGCGGCCAGGGCTCGGAGAACCCCGCCGAGAGCACCGGCCAGGGACGCGGCGGCAGCCGTCGTCGCGGCCAGGGCTCCGGCTCGTCGGGTGCATCGAGTCAGGGCCAGCGTCAGGGCCAGCGTCAGGGTCAGCGCCAGGGCGCCCCGGCCCGCTACTCCACGAGCTCCGAGGGTGCCGGCAGCGGGAACTCCGTCGGCGGTGGCCTCGCCGCCTTCTCCTCCGGCCGCCGGCGATGAGCGACGCCGGCTCGTCCGGCCGTCGCCGCGGCGCCCCTGCACAGCACAGCATCGAGGAGATCCTCGAGGCCGCTCGTCGCGGGGTGCAGCGGATCGCTCCTGCTGAGCTGGCGCAGGCGCAGGCCGACGGCGCGCACGTGATCGACCTCCGCTCGGCCGCGACCCGCGTGCCCGAGGGGCACATCCCGGGCGCGACCGTGATGGAGCGCCTGGTGCTCGAGTGGCGGCTGGATCCGGGCAGCACGCACCGGATGCCGGCCGGACCCGAGCACGACGACCTGGTCGTGGTGGTCTGCAACGAGGGGTACTACTCCTCCCTCGCGGCCCGTGACCTCCGTGACCTCGGCTTCCACCGTGCCACCGATCTGGTGGGCGGCTTCCGCGCGTACCGCGAGGCCGGACTGCCGATCGAGACGGAGCCCACCCGCAGCGTGGACTGACGCGTGAGCTGAGCTCCCTGACGGCGGGGGCGGGCACCGACGAGGCGGAGACGCCGTCGGTCCCGTGCGGCGTCCCCCAAGACCGATCTGCGGAAGTTCGCGTGGCTGTCGATCGTCGCCGCGATCCTCACCATCGCCCTGAAGACCGGCGCCTGGGCGCTCACAGACTCCGTCGGACTGCTCTCCGACGCCGCGGAGTCGACGGTCAACCTGGTCGCCGCGGTGGTGGCGCTGATCGCGCTGACCGTCGCCGCGCGCCCCGCCACCGAGCGCTTCCTCTACGGCCGAGCGAAGGCCGAGTACTTCTCCGCGGCCGTCGAGGGCCTGATGATCTTCGTGGCCGCGGCGGTCATCATGGTCACCGCCGTCGAGCGGTTCATCAATCCGCGCCCCCTGGAGAACCTCGGCCTCGGCCTGGTCATCGTGGTGATCGCCTCGCTGATCAACGGCGGGGTGGCGGTGGTGCTGCTACGGGCTGGGAAGGCCCACAACTCGATCACGCTGCGGGCGGACGGCAAGCATCTGATGACCGACGTGATCACGAGCGCCGGCGTGCTGCTGGGCGTGGCGCTGGTGGCGCTGACCGGCTGGGAGCGGCTGGATCCGCTGATCGCCTTCGCGGTGGGCGTCAACATCATCGTCACCGGCATCGGCCTGCTCGGCGAATCCGTGTCCGGACTGCTCGACAAGGCCCTGCCGGACGAGGACCACGAGATCATCACCGAGGTGCTGCGCCGGCGCACCGACGGGACCGTCACCTTCCACGGCCTGCAGACCCGCGAGGCCGGTCAGCAGAAATACATGAACGTGCACGTGCTGGTGCCCGACGAGTGGACCGTCAAGCGCGGCCACGACTACATCGAGGAGCTCGAGGACGAGCTGCACGGCTGCCTGCCGGACCTCACGGTGCTCACCCACCTCGAGCCGATCTCCGACCCCGCCTCCTACGAGGACATCCCCGCGCAGCACGTGCCGATCCACGGCGACGACCACGATCCGACGCGGCCGCCCGAGGAGTGATCAGGCGCCGTGCTCGGTGCAGTGGTCCAGGGGATGGTCTCCGGCGCGGTGAAGGGCTGATCCACCCTCAGCGCAGCAGGGCCGCGAGGCGGGCGTCGGACGCGGCGAGCGCCTCGCGGTCGTATGTCGAAGCGCTCGAGAGGATCTCGTCGGCCCGGGTGCGCTCGACGAGCTGCTCGAGCCGGCGCCTCACCATTCCATCAGTGCCGGCGGCGGCGCGGACCAGACCTTTCTCCACCCTCGCCGCCTCCTTCTCGCTGGGGCGCGCGGCCCGGATCTGCTCGACGCTCTCGAGCGCCTCGAACAGCCCGGTGGTGCGGGAGCGGGCCATCGCCCAGACCTCGGGCAGGGCGAGCTCCCGCGCCTCTTCGGCGGTGTCCGCGATCAACAGGTCCAGCGAGAGGATCACCTCGGGGGCGCTGCCGCGGTGCGGCCTGAAGCGCCGACGGTAGCCAGCCAGGCGCTCCTCGAGTTCGGGCGAGTCCAGCATCGGCCCGCCGATCACCACCGGCAGCCCGAGGGCGGCGGCGGTGTCGATGCCGCTGCCGGTGGCCAGGACGAACACCGCGGGCGCCGAGGTCCCCGCAGGCTGCGCGGTGAGCGCGGCGGTGCCCTCGAGGTGCTCGCGCAGCTGGGCGATCTCGTGGGCGAAGGACTCCGTGCCGGCCTCGGTGCGTCCGAGCGCCTCACGCACCGGGGCGGTGAACCCGAGCGTCCGCCCGAGCCCCAGGTCGATTCGTCCCGGATACAGCGCCTCGAGCATCAGGAACTGCTCGGCGACCACGAGCGGGCGATGGTTGGGGAGCATCACCCCTCCCGAGCCCAGTCGGATCCGCTGGGTACGGCTGCCGATCGCGGCCAGCAGCACCGCCGGTGAGCCGCTCGCGATCCCCGGCACGGCGTGGTGCTCGGCGACCCAGAACCGTGCGTAGCCCAGGTGCTCGGCCTCGATCGCACGGTCCCGGGTGTGCCCCAGGGCGGCCGACGGCAGATGGCCGCGGCGGGTGCGACAACGATCGAGCAGGGAGAGCCTCATGCCCTGCAGAACGCCCCGGCGAGGCCGGAACTTCCCTGGACAGCGGTCAGGAACCTCTCACTCCGCCCCTCCCCCGCGCGCAGCGCCCATGACTAGCCTGAACAGCATGAACACTCCTCATGTGCCGCTGTCGCTGCTCGATCTCGTCCCCATCTCCGAAGGCATGACCACTCGCGAGGCGATCAATGCCTCGATGGAGGCGGCCCGGGCGGCCGACCGGCTCGGCTACGAACGGCTGTGGTTCGCGGAGCACCACAACACCAACAGCCTCGCCTCGAGCGCGACCTCGCTGCTGATCGACCGGGCGGCCTCGCTGACCGAGCGCATTCGGGTGGGCTCGGGCGGGATCATGCTGCCCAACCACTCCCCGCTCGCGGTGATCGAGCAGTTCGGCACCCTGGTGCAGTTCCACGGCGACCGCATCGACCTGGGCCTGGGTCGCGCCCCCGGCACCGATCAGCTCACCGCCCAGCTGCTCGCCCGCACCTCTGCGGAGCCCTCGGCCTTCCTCGCCGCTGTCGAGCAGATGCGGGACTGGTCCCGCGAGGAGGGCTCCGGGGACGTGCCGATCCACGCGGATGTCGCCCGCGGCACCGAGGTGCCGATGTGGATCCTCGGCTCGACCGCCAACGGCGCGCGCCTGGCCGCACAGCTGGGGCTGCCCTTCTCGGTGGCCTCCCACTTCGCGCCCTTCCAGTACCTGCATGCGCTCGACGTCTACCGCGAGAACTTCGACCCGGACGCCGACGCCGCACAGCTCGAGACGCCCCGCACGATGGTGGGCGTCAACCTCGTCATCGCCGACACCGACGAGGAGGCGCAGCACCAGTTCACCACCCTCCAGCAGATGTTCCTGGGCGTGGTGACCGGGCAGCGCAGAAAGATCCAGCCGCCGCGACCGCTCGAGGAGGTCGCCCCGGACCAGCTGATCTCGCAGGTGGATCAGACGCTGTCGATCCGGGCCGTCGGCTCGCCGTCCACCGTGGTGCGCCAGCTCGAGGAGATCGTCGCCGCGACCGGTGCGGACGAGCTGATCCTCACCGCCTACTACTTCGATCCCGCCGATCGGCTGCATGCGCTCGAGCTGCTCGCCCAGGCGTGGGGGCTGTGAGCAGACCGCTCCCGGCCCGGAGATGAGGAGGGGCCGTCGCGCATGCGCCACGGCCCCTCCCCACCTCTGGATCATTCGCTGGACATGCCCAGCAGATCCGGGATGAACAGAGAGATCTGCGGGACGAACACGATCAGCAGCAGACCGATCACCAGCGGCACGTAGAAGGGCAGCAGGCGTCTGATCACCGGCTCCACCTTCATCCGCCCCACCCTGGCGCCGACGAACAGGATCACGCCCATCGGCGGGGTGATCGTGCCCAGACACAGGTTGAACGTCATCATCAGGCCGAAGTGGATCGGATCCACCCCGAGCTCGAGGGCGACGGGCAGGAAGATCGGCGTGAAGATCAGGATCGCCGGGGTGGGATCCATGAACATGCCCACCATCAGCAGTGCCAGCATCATCAGCAGCAGCACGATGATCGGCGAGGAGGAGACGCCCAGCAGCGCGCTCGCGATGAACTGCGGGATGGTCGCGTAGGCGAGCACCCAGCCCAGCACACCGGAGACCGCGATCAGCAGCAGCACCACGGCGGTGGTGCGGGTCGCGGCGAGGATCACCGCGGGCAGCTTCTTCACGGTCAGCTCGCGGTAGATCAGGCCCAGCACGAGCGAGTAGACCACGGCGATCACCGCGGACTCGGTGGCAGTGAAGAACCCGGCCACCAGGCCGCCGATCACGATCACCATCATGAACACCGCCGGCACCGCGGCGAGCAGGGTGCGCACGGCCATGGCGAGGGTCAGCTCGCCGCGGGCGGCGCCGTTGTCGTTGCCCACCAGCTCGGGCCGACGCCTGGTCATCAGGTAGACCATCGCGATGCAGGCCAGCATCCACACCGCGCCCGGGCCGTAGCCCGCCGCGAACAGGGTCGCGACCGAGGTCGAGGAGACCAGCGAGTAGACGATCAGCGTGTTCGAGGGCGGGATCAGCATGCCCGACGGCGCGGAGGCCACGTTCACCGCGGCGGCGAAGGCCGGGTCGTAGCCCTCCTTGCGCTGGCGCGGGCCGAGGATGCCGCCGACGGCCGCGGCCGAGGCCACGGCGGCGCCGGAGACGGAGCCGAACAGGGCGTTGGCGACCACGTTGGTCTGGGCGAGCGAGCCGGGCATCCGGCCCACCAGCACCTTCGCGGCGTCGATCAGACGGGCGGCCACGCCGCCGGTGTTCATCAGCTGCCCCGCCAGGACGAAGAACGGGATGGCGAGCAGGGAGAACGAGTTCGCGCCCATGAACATGCGCTGGGCGGAGACGAAGACGGCCGGCTCGATGCCGATCACGGCGATCAGGGCGACCGCGGAGGGCAGCCCGATCGCGATCGCGATGGGGGCGCCGAGGGCGATGAGGATGAGGATGCCGACGATCAGGATGATCCCGGCGAGCATTGCGGGATCCATGATCAGCGCTCCTTCTCGGTGTCGGTGGTGGGCTCGGCCTCGGGGAGCGAGGACTCCTGCGAGCCCTGGGTCACCGCCGCCGCGGCGGCGGCGCCGGCGCGCTCCGCAGCCTCGTCGTCGGTCTCCTCGAGCGGGGCGAGCTCATCGCCGCGCACCGCCAGCAGGAGATCCTCGAGGGCGAGGAAGGCGATCATCACGCCGGCCACGGGCAGCGCGAGGTACATGTGGCCCACGGTGAACGGGAAGCCGGGGATCACCTGGTCCCAGGACATCGAGACACCGCGCAGACCGCCCCAGATCATGGCGAGGACGGCGAAGGCCAGGGTGCAGGCCTGCACCGCGACGACCAGCACCTGACGAACGGCGCCCGGGGCGCGCTGCGCGAGCACGTCCACGGCGATATGGCCGCGTTCGCCGAACACGAGGGTCGCGGCGAACAGGCTCAGCCACACGAACATGTACTGGGCGGTGACGGTGGTCCAGGGGCTCGGGTCACCGAGCACCTGGCGGGTGAACACCTGCCACACCACCACCAGCACGAGCACCGAGAACAGCACGATGCACAGCAGCTTCAGGGCGCTGAGCAGCCCCTGACGGATCGTCCACATCACGCATCCCCTCCCTCGGCGGCGGCGCGGATCGCCTCGTACAGCGCGAGGTCGTCCGGGTGCTCGAGGATCGACAGGCCCACCTCTTCGATGAGCGGGGCGAACACCTCCGGATCCGGATCGGTGATGGTCACACCGCGATCCAGCATCTGCGCGGTCATCTTCTCGGTCTCCTGCTTCCAGATCTCGACGAACTCGCTCTGGGTCTCCGCCCAGGCCGCGCGCAGCGCCTCGGCGTCCCGCTCATCCATCTCCTCGAGCAGGTCCGTATTGGCCAGCAGGAAGTCGAAGCCGATCAGGTGGTTGGTAAGGGTGAAGTGGCCGGCCACCTCGTAGTGGCGCTGGGTCACGTACGAGACCTCGTTGTTCTCGGCCCCGTCGAGCACACCGGCCTGGAGCCCGGTGTAGACCTCGCTGTAGGCCATCGGGGTGGGCACCCCGCCGATCGCATCGATCAGGCGCAGGAAGATCTCCGACTCCTGCACGCGGATCTTCAGCCCGGCCAGGTCCTCGACCGATTCGATCGGCCCCTGCGCGGTGTAGAGGTGGCGGCTCCCCTGGGTATAGCCGCCCAGCACGGTCAGGCGCATCTGCGGCTCGAGGGAGGCGAACAGCTCGCCCACGATCGCCTCGTCGAGCATCACCCGGTTCTGGTGGTCGATGTCGTCGAAGACGCCCGGCACGTTCATCGGCAGGAAGCGCGGCGAGGAGTTCTCGATCTGCGTGCCGGAGATGACGGCCATGTCGATGGCGCCGTCGGAGACCAGCTGCACGGTCTCCTGCTGATCGCCGAGCGAGTTGTTCGCGTAAACGCGGGCGCCGTAGCGCCCGTCGGTCGCCTCGGCGATGCGCTCGCCGAAGGAGACCAGCGAGCCGTAGCTGGGGTGGGACTCCGCCTGCCCCAGCGAGATCGACAGGACGCGGTCCACGCCGGTGACCGCACCCTCCTGGGTCGCGCAGCCGCCGAGCAGGGCAGCACCCGCGCCGAGCACGGGCAGGGAGCTCAGGAAGCGGCGGCGCCCCAGCCCTCCCCCGGCGTCAGGACGGGACCCGGCGAGCGAGCGTGAGGCTCTCCGCCGGCTGGACGATGGTGTTCGCACTGCATTCCTCCTCGAATGGGTCTCTCCGGGCCGCGACGACTCAGCGGCACGGAGTCGCGTGCGCGCTCACCGGGCCCGGCAGGGCGCGGCGCGCGGACGCTCCGTGGTCGAGGCGATGCGTGGCGGGGCCCTGCGCCGGGCCGCCGATCGACTCCTCGTCACACCATGAGGCATCGGCGCCCGGTCGCATCGCGATCGATCTCCGACAGCGTGCCAGCGAGCGGGAAACCGGTCTCACGCGTTGCCGTACGTTGCCGCGCCTCGATCTGGGTGCGCTGTGCGTGAGATGTGTCCCAGGTCTCGGGCGCCCTGTCATGCTGGGGGCATGGCCACCGCCCCCGCTGCCGCCGAGCGCCCCGAGCACACCGGCACGCCGCGGCTCGGCCTGCTCCCGGCGGCCGGGGTCTCCGCCTCGGCGTTCGCGCTGTTCGGTCTCCAGCTGGCCGGCTGGGGCCACGCGCTGCTCGCGCTGAGCCTGGTGGGGGCGTTCCTCGTCTCGCGAGAGCTCGGCAAGGATCTGTCGCTGATCGGCCTCGGGATCACGATCGTCTCGACCACCTCGGTGAAGGCCGATGTGGACTGGGACCGGTTCTTCACCATCGGCACCGTGCTGCTCCTCGCCGTCTCCGCGCCGCTGCTGGTGGATCGCCTGGTGCTGCGCCGACGGGCGATCCGCTTCCCCTGGCTCAACGGCGAGCGGTGGAACCGCTGGCAGATCGGGTACCTGATCGCCGTCCCGGTGCTGGGATGGCTGATCCTGCCCTACTACTTCATCTCCTCCGGCGCCTACGAGAACTGGCCCCACATCACCGACGGGGGCGCGCTCGCGCGCTTCTTCGTGGGCGTGAACTTCGTGGGCACGTGGGACGAGCTGTTCTTCATCTGCACCTGCTTCGCGCTGCTGCTGCGCCACTTCGGGGTATGGACGGCGAACCTGCTGCAGATGGTGATCTTCGTGTCGTTCCTGTGGGAGCTCGGCTATCAGGAGTGGGGGCCGCTGCTGACCGCGCCCTTCGCGCTGCTGCAGGGCTGGCTGTTCTCGCGCACCGGCTCGCTGCTGTACGTGCTGATCGTGCACCTGCTGTTCGACGTGGTGGTCTTCCTCGCGATCGTCCACGCGCACAACCCCGGGGTGATCCCGATCTTCCTGGTCTGAGCGCGGAGGAGCCTCGGATCAGCAGAGGGAACAGCAGAGCGCGCACGCGAACGGGCCCCGACCCTCCGGAGAGGATCGGGGCCCGTCGAGCGCTCGGGTGGGAGCGATCTGCTCAGGGGTTCACCCTGATCACATCATGCCGCCCATGCCACCCATGCCGCCCATGCCGCCCATGTCGTCGCCGCCGCCGGCCGGAGCGGGCTCCGGCTTGTCGGCCACGACGGCCTCGGTGGTGAGGAACAGGCCCGCGATCGACGCCGCGTTCTGCAGCGCAGAGCGGGTGACCTTGACCGGGTCGATGATGCCGGCGGCGACTAGGTCCTCGTACTCGCCGGTCGCGGCGTTCAGGCCGTGGCCGACGGTGAGGCCCTTGACCTTCTCCGCCACGACGCCGCCCTCGAGGCCGGCGTTGACCGCGATCTGCTTCAGGGGCGCCTCGATGGCGACCTTGACGATGCCGGCACCGGTGGCCTCGTCACCCTCGAGGGCGAGCCCGCCGAAGGTCTCGGCACCGGCCTGCAGCAGCGCGACGCCGCCACCGGCGACGACGCCCTCATCCACAGCGGCCTTGGCGTTACGCACGGCATCCTCGATGCGGTGCTTGCGCTCCTTGAGCTCGACCTCGGTGGCGGCACCTGCCTTGATGACGGCCACGCCGCCGGCCAGCTTCGCGAGGCGCTCCTGGAGCTTCTCGCGGTCGTAGTCCGAGTCGGAGTTCTCGATCTCGGCGCGGATCTGGGACACGCGACCGGCGATGCGGTCGGCGTCGCCCGTGCCCTCGACGATGGTGGTCTCGTCCTTGGTCACGACGATCTTGCGGGCCTGGCCGAGCTGCTCAAGACCGGCGGTCTCCAGCTTGAGGCCGACCTCCTCGGCGATGACCTGACCACCGGTGAGGATGGCCATGTCCTCGAGCATCGCCTTGCGGCGGTCGCCGAAGCCGGGGGCCTTGACGGCCACGGACTTGAAGGAGCCCTTGAGCTTGTTCACCACGAGCACCGCGAGGGCCTCGCCCTCGACGTCCTCGGCGATGATCGCCAGCGGCTTGCCGGCCTGGATGACCTTCTCCAGCAGCGGGAGCAGGTCCTTGACCGAGGACACCTTGGAGGAGAGCAGGAGGATGTAGGGATCCTCGAGCACGGTCTCCTGGCGCTCGGCGTCGGTGACGAAGTAGGGCGAGATGAAGCCCTTGTCGAAGCGCATGCCCTCGGTGAGCTCCAGCTCGAGGCCCATGGTGTTGGACTCCTCGACCGTGATCACGCCCTCCTTGCCGACCTTGTCCAGCGCCTCGGCGATGAGCTCGCCGATGGCCGGGTCAGCGGCGGAGATGGCTGCGGTGGAGGCGATCTGCTCCTTGGTCTCGATCTCGTGCGCTTGCGAGAGCAGGGTCTCCGAGACCGCGGCGACGGCCTTGTCGATGCCGCGCTTGAGCGCGATCGGGTTGGCGCCGGCGGCGACGTTGCGCAGGCCCTCCTTGACCAGGGCCTGAGCGAGGACGGTGGCGGTGGTGGTGCCGTCGCCCGCGATGTCGTCGGTCTTCTTGGCGACCTCCTTCACCAGCTCGGCGCCGATCTTCTCGTAGGGATCGTCGAGTTCGATCTCCTTGGCGATCGACACGCCGTCGTTGGTGATGGTGGGGGCGCCCCACGACTTCTCGAGCACGACGTTGCGACCCTTGGGGCCGAGGGTGACCTTGACGGCGTCGGCGAGCTGGTTCATTCCCCGCTCGAGACCGCGCCGGGCCTCCTCGTCGTAAGAGATGAGCTTGGCCATTGTGGAATCTCTCCCGTGTGGTGTGTGTCCACCCGACCCAGTGCCCGCGACGGACGAGAGCCGGCACCGTGTTCATGTCCCACGGCACCGTCCCCCTCACGGGGCCGGAATGTGTGTGGCCGACAGGACGGCGGACCGCCTGCCGAACGTGCACCCGCTGCGCGGGAGATCGGGCGCGCGAGGCGCTGTCACTCTCGATCATCGAGTGCCAGATCATCATAAGCACTCCACGGCGGAGAGTGCTAACTCTCCGCCGTGGGCGGACACGCTTCGGGCCGTCCGGCCCCGGGGGATCAGCCCTCGTCGCCCTCGCCCTCGGGGGCGTCGCCGGGCTCGGCCACGGCGATCAGGGTCACGGCGGCGTCGTACTCGTCGCTCTGACGCGCCTCGCCGGCGCCCACCCGCTCGGCGAGCGCCTGAGCGGTGTCGAGGTCCGCCTCGTCGCGGTAGAAGACCACCGGCTCCTGCTGGGGGTTGTCGGCGGTGGCGACGCTGACGTCCTCCCAGCCCTCGCCCTCGAGAGCCTCCTGCCAGCTGCCGGCCAGCCCGTTGATGCCGCCGGCGTTGACCACCAGCACCGGGGTGGACAGGTCCGGCTCCGGAGCGGGCTCGGACTCCTCCGCCTCGGTCTCCTCGGCGGCGGACTCCTCCTCGCTCTGCTCGGCGGCGCTGGTGGGATCCTCGGCGCGATCGTCGCCACCGCCGCCACCCATGCCGCCGATGAAGAAGAGCAGCACGACCAGCAGCACCGCGGCGGCGCCGATGATGATGATGTATAGCAGGTTCTCCCGCCAGAACGGCAGCTCGGCGCGGTGGGCGCCATGGAAGGACACGGCGTCCGCCTCGTCGTCGAAACGGTCCGGGGGGTACGGATACTGGGAATCAGCCACGGCCCCATTAAACCTGCTCCGCCGGGAGAGGGGGCGGAGCACACGCCCTGGAGAGGCCTGCCTCAGGCGACGCGGTGGTCCCCGTCGGCCTCCGCGGGGCCGTCCTGGGAGGTGCGCCGGTCGCGCAGCCGGTTGACCACCGACGGGGCGGCGCGCAGCGCGGCGGGATCGTCCAGCAGCGCGTTCAGCCGCACGTAATAGGCGACCTTGGACAGTCCGATCTCCTCGCGGATCGCCCGCTCCTTCGCGCCGACGTAGCGGAAGGTGCGGCCCTCGAGGGCGAGGATCCGACGGTCCCGCGCGCTGAGCCCGCCCTGCGGTCCCGGCAGTGAGGCATCGGACATCACGGCGGGTGTGTCGTCCGCGGGAGCAGGGTCGGTGGGCATGGTCTCCACAGTACGGGCCCATACCGCACGGGTCCGACGGACGCGCCGGGTCCGGGCCCGATGGGAGACTGGCCTCATGCCTGCGCCGCTGACCGATCTGCTCGCTCCGGACTGGGCCGAGGCCCTCGCCCCCGCCGAGCCCCGGCTCCATGAGCTGGGCGCGTTCCTGCGCGAGGAGGTGGAGTCAGGTCGCGGCTACCTGCCCGCGGGTGAGCAGATCCTGCGCGCCTTCACCCGCCCGCTGGCGCAGGTGCGCGTGCTGATCGTGGGCCAGGACCCCTACCCCACGCCAGGGCATCCGATCGGGCTGTCCTTCGCGGTGGAGCGGCACGTGCGGCCGCTGCCGCGCTCGCTGACGAACATCTTCACCGAGCTCGAGGACGATCTGGGGATCGCCCGGCCCTCCCACGGGGACCTGAGCGCCTGGGAGGAGCAGGGGGTGCTGCTGCTGAACCGGGTGCTCACGGTCGCTCCCGGGGAGCCGGCCTCCCATCGGCGCCGCGGCTGGGAGGAGGTGACCGAGCTGGCGCTGCGCGCCCTGGTGGCGCGGGGCGGGCCGCTGGTCGCGATCCTCTGGGGCCGTGACGCGCAGTCGCTGATCCCCCTGCTCGGCGAGGTGCCGCATATCGCCAGCGCCCACCCGAGCCCGCTGTCGGCCCGGCGCGGATTCTTCGGCTCCAAGCCGTTCTCCCAGGCGAACGCCCTGCTCGAGCGGCAGGGGGCGGCGCCGGTGGACTGGCGCATCCCGGACTCGGGGCGCGTATCGAGCCCCCGCATCTTCTGACCCGGGGGGCGCCGCACGGCGATCAGTCGGTGACCAGCATGACCCCGCCGTACACGGCGAGGAGCAGGCCGCCCGCCACGGCGAGCAGCCCGATCACCTCCATCGGGATCCAGAACACCGAGTGGGGGCCGTGGCGGCCGATCACCGTCCGGCCACGGGCCACGACGTCCTCGATCATCGCGTCGGCCTCCGCCCGATCCCGCGGCTGGACATTGTCGACCACGAGCGCGCCCCGGGCGGCCGCGGCCACCAGTCGCGGCCTCTCGACGGCCTCCCAGTCGGCGGCCTTCGACCTGGGCCGGGCAATGTTGAGGTGCCAGCCGTGCAGGGTCGTCAGCGCACCGCCGAGCACGAACCCCATCCCGACGGTCACCGGGACGGCCTGCTCGCCCACGAGCGCCCCGCCCGCCGCGCCGCCGAGCAGCCCGGCGCACAGCGCGATGTAGACCACCGCGAGGATCCCCCAGCCCTTCCAGATGACCATGCCGTCCTCCCCCTCCGACGGGGCACTGTGGGCGCCCGCCGTGCTCCTCCACCCCGCGACACATACCGCGCTGACCAGGGCGACGCTACCGGCGACGGCCCCCGAGCGACATGGGGAGAACTCCCCCTCACACCCCGACGGAACCGCGTGATCTGCGTCCGGTCAGCGGGCGCTCCTGTGCCCGTCCCGGGGGCGGTATGCCATTCTCGAGGGTCGGCACGACGCCTGCGCACGAGGCGGGGGCGGCGGCCGTCCAGCACCGACGGGCGGCCGACGACGCGTGACGAAGGGAGAATCCGGTGACAGGAAGTCGTTCAGCGGCACAGGAGGCCGGTGACCCGAGCACCAGCCCGGAACGGCTGCTCGAGCTCACCGAGAAGCACCCTCAGCTGCACAGGCTGATCGTCCTGAACCCCTCCTGCCCCGACGTGGCGCGGCAGTGGATCCTGGCCACGAACCCCTGGGCGAAGAAGGCCTACGAGCAGAGCCTGGAAGCTCCGGAGGATGAGAGCGGCTGCGCCGCGGACGAGATCGCAGACGAGGGCGCAGACGAAGACGATCTCGAGCCGACCGCCCTGCACCCGGTGGTGCCGGACGAGCCCGCCGCGCACGACGACCCCTCTCCCGCTCCCCCGCCCGAGCCTGCACCGGAGGATGCCGAGGCCGTCTCCGCCTGGGGCGACTTCGACGACGCCTCGCTGTGGGGGAGCTCCGCGGCGGCCGCATCGTCCCCTGAGCCCGCCGCACCGGACGCTCCGGCCTCTTCGTCTGCTCCATCTGCTTCATCCGCTCCGTCGGCGTCTTCGTCCGTGCGGATCTCGCAGGATGCGGGTGTGGTCCCGCTCGGTCCGGCCGCTGCAGAGCGTTCTGCCGCGCCGACGGCGGCATTCCCCGCCGTCGCAGCTCCTGCTGTCGCTCCCGGAGCGTCGGCGCCCATCAGCGCGGCGCCCGTCGGCCCGGCGCCGGCCGGTGCCGAACAGGAGGACGAGGGCTCCGGCTTCTCACGCCGCACCTGGTTCGCCTGCGGCGGCTGCCTGCTGCTCGCGCTGGTGCTGATGGTGGTGCTGGCCCTCGGCGGCCGTGCCCTGCTGGCCGGTGATGAGGACGAGTACCAGCGGGACAGCTCCACCACGGCGCAGGAGGCACCCTCCGAGGAGCCCGCCGAGGAGGAGACCACGGAGGAGCCGAGCCAGGACCCCGTCTCCCCCGCCCCCGAAGGCGCGCAGGAGATGACCGAGCTGCGCTCGCCCACCGGCAACATCTCCTGCCTGCTGGAGGAGGACACGGTCTCCTGCACCCTGGTGGACCGCGACTTCAGCGAGGCGGGTCTCGAGGACTGCGAGGACGGCCCCTTCTCGATCCAGGTGGCCGACGGCGATGCAGCGACCGCCTGCGGCTCGTCCTTCCTCAGCGACGGGGCGCAGACCCTCGAGTACGACGACAGTGCCGTCTACGGCGATATGGCCTGCACGAGCCACTTCGACGGCATGACCTGCTGGAACACCATGACCGGCAAGGGCTTCATGGCCAACAAGGTCACCTACGAGACCTTCTGAGGCGACTGAACTCGAGGACTCCGGGCACGAAGCAGCCCCTCACCACGCGGTGCGATGCACCGTGGTGAGGGGCTGTTCTCCTGAGAGCTGGAGACGGGAATCGAACCCGCAACCACCTGTTTTGCCAGAGAGGGAAACCTGGCGAAACCTGCACTTCCCCGGGATTCACGATGACCTGCATGTTCTAGCCCACACCCTCCCCCACCTCGAGGCACTCCGCGATCCAAAGCGGTGACGAAAGCGTTCACGCTCGAGTCGTCACCACTTTGGAGCCCACACGACTAGGCCCCTCCCGGCAGATCGCCGGGAGGGGCCTTGCTTGCGTTGTGGAGGAGTCCTGCTGCGGGCCTCGGGCCTACACCGCGCCCTGGAGTCGGTGGGCAAACATCTCCTGCCAGGCGACGGGATCGACCATCGTCTGACCGGACGCCGGATCTTCGCCGTCCCGGTCGATCATCCATGTGGAGAGGACTCCCCACGCCGCTGTGACGAGGCGACGGGGCAGAGGGTGGCCTCGGTGCCCGAGGAGTCGTACGGTGCCGTCCTGGTGGACGCGAGCACGGGCGTCCACGACGCCGAGGGGGATCACGATGGTGTGGGCGAGGGTGTTCTCAGTAGTCATGACGCCATCGTTGCTGCGGGCGTTCGCGCTGGTCAAGCCCCAGATTGACGCATGCCGAGGTGCGCCCGCGTCGCCCTGCTGCTGGCGTCGGCACCTCGGTTTGCGGTCGCCGCTGGACGTTGCGCGAGGCCCCAGCGGGGCGGGGCGCTCGAGGTTGGCACCCGTGCCTGTGTCTGCTGGAGTGCCAGGCCGTTATCGTTTTGTGATCCGCTTTTGCCCAGGCTTTGCGAGTCACCCCCACCTCGCACCCGTTCTATATAGGTAGAGGGACCTCACTGGGGCACTCCCTGCCGGGCTCCAAGCGGACCGAGGCCCCTACTGTTATCGCTTCGTTATCGCGATTTGACCGTTCCTTGCAGGAGTACCCCCACCTCCAACAGTGACTATCTAAGTAGAGGGCGACCTCACTGGAGCGCCCCCTACCGGACTCCAGGCGGACCGAGGTCTCTACTGTTATCGCTTCGTGATCGCGATTTGACCGTTCCTTGCAGGAGTACCCCCACCTCGGGCGGACTCTATATAGGTAGAGGGGGTCGCAGAGAGCCCCGGCCACTCCACCCACACCAGCGCTTCCGCACCAGCGGGGGCGCTTTTTCCATGCCCTCACGACAACGGACGCATGGCGTCCGTCCCCACGACTTGCTGCACACCAGGCCCCGGCGCACTCCAGCGCCCGGGGCCTTTCTCATCCCCACGGAAGGAACACCATGGATATCACCTACGCCCCTGCGGTCCGTGACCGCCTGCTCACCACGCCCCAGGTCTCCGACCTCACCGGGCTGGCCGTCGCCACCCTCCAGAACATGCGGTCCCGAGGCCAGGGGGAGGGTCCCCGCTTCGTCAAGATCGGACGCGCTGTGCGCTACCGGGAGTCAGACTGCCTGGAGTGGATCGAGGCCCTGGGATCGGAAGCCGCGTGAACATCGAGAAGCTGCACTCAGGCATCGCCTGGGACGAAACCACGGAGACCTACGCCGTCGCCCTCGGAGGCAACGTGCTGGGCCACTTCCCCACGCACCTCCAGGCGCTCCGTGCGCTGGAGAACGGCACCGGGCACACGCTGGGAGAGCCCGGCCCTACAGCCACCCGAGAGCAGATCGGGGCCATGCTCCAGGAGCCGCCCACAGGGACTCCCAGTGCTGTCCCCGCCCAGCGTTCCACGCCCTACAGGGAGGCGCTGTCCCGTCTCCGCGCTGAGTGCGAGGAGTGCGCCGAGGGCACCAGTAGGCCGGAGCACGTCGGACAGCTCTCCTGGCACGAGTGGGGTCACCTTCTGGACGGCGCTCCCACCGAGTCCCGGTGCACGTGCGGAACGAAGCTCCGGAGCGGTCCCCGGCTCTGGCACTGCGGAGGCTGTCACGAGACGTTCTCGGGCGAAGACGCATTCATGCGCCACCGTCGCGGGCCGGGCGATGCCCGCTACTGCCTGGAGCCTCGGAGCACTGGGAGGGAGCGGGACTGGTGGACCGCGCAGGGCGTCTGGCACTACGGACCCCGGCGCGACGTTCGCGGCCCGTCAGAGGCGAGCACTCCCACCGTCGTGCCCGTCGCCGCGTAGGCGGCACCTGCTCCACACCACAGGGAGGCAGGTGCTCCGCACCTACTTCCGTCGGGAGCGGACGCGGAGCGTCCGACTCCCTCGCCACCGAACTACCCGGGCGCGAGCATGCCCGGATTCAAGGAGTCCGCTTGGACATCACGACACACATCACCGCCTGGCGCGAGCGGGAAGCGCGACCGTACCGCGCCCATCTGCTGCACGTCCTCACCATCGCCCACGCCGACGAGGCGGGCGTCTGGGAGCCGAGCACGAAGGTCGGCCTACGACGAGCGCTGGCGCACCGTGACCAGCCCGACGGGGAGGCGTGCGAGGCCGAGGTGCGGACTGCACTGTCCCACTGCATCGCCCAGGGAGTCCTACGGGAGGACTCCACCATCACGCGGCTGATCCTCACCGGATCGGCTGCACCTACCACCACCGAGGAGAACCGATGAGCAAGAAGAAGCCGAGCACCATCGCCGGAGAGCGCCTGGCCGAGATTCAGGGTGCCGTCAAGGCCCACGAGGAGCGCGAGCAGGCGCTCGCCCTGGAGGTCGAGGAGCACCAGCGCAAGGCCGTCGCCGGAGACCTGGACTACGACGCCCTGCGGGCCATTCAGGCCGAGGCGGAACTGTCGGCAGAACGGCGATGGCTGGAGGTTCAGCGGCCCCACGAGGTCGAGGCGAGGAAGGTGCACGAGTCCTTCGTCCTCGCCGAGCAGATCGGTGACCCGCACGCCCAGCGCGAGGCCCTGAGCGTCAAGCGTGCCGCGACCGTCGAGGGCATCCGCTCTCTGCTCGCCGAGTACGCCGAGGCGGTCACCGCGTACAACTCCACTCTGACCGAGCACATCGGCACCGCCCGCCGCGCTGGGCTGATCGAGGAGCAGGCGGACCCGACGCTTCCCGTCCTCATGGGAGGCGGGGAGTACGGACACCCGCGCCGACTGGTGGTCGGGGGCGAGCACTTCGTCACCGTCACCGCGAACACCGACGAGATCATCCGGGAGGCCCGCCGATGAGCACCACCTCGAAGACCACTACCCCTGCCCTGCTGACCGAGGCGACCGAGGCCGAGGTCTCCGAGGCCCTGCTGCGCCACGCCACGAGGAACTACCCGGGCGCGGCCCTGGTGGAGCACCAGGGCGTCGTCCCTCCCGTGGGGCCGGAGCACGTGACCTACCGTCTCGGGGCACTGGAGGTGGAGGAACTGGGCTGGTCGGCCGGCGGGGCCAAGGTCTCCCAGCGGATCGACGTGTGGGCTCCCGAGATGGTGGAGCGAGGCGCGAGCACCAGCACGACCGGCGCCGCCCACGCGGACCTCGGGAAGATCGAGCAGAGGGTGCGACAGGCGTCTCTGAGCGACGGGACGACCGTCCTCTCGGGCGTCTACTCCGTCGAGGTGTTCCCCTTCGTGCCGCTGATCGAGGGGCGCGAGGAGCAGGCCGCTCGTGTGGCCCTCGGGGACAGGCACCGAGGCCGGAAGGTGACCGAGGTCGGCCCCGTCGAGGGCACCCCCGAGCACCGGCACCAGGTGGTCGAGCTCTCGCTCTCCACGGGCGGTGACGTGCGCGGCGCACTCCAGGAGCTGCGCGGGATGAGCACTGCTGCGGGCTACGTCGCCGAGGTCGGAGAGCTGGACCGCTGGGCCGATGCCATCGGGGACTCTGTCGCCGCCGCAACTCCCTCCAGGGAGCGCGTCGTCATCCTGGCCGGTGTGCTGCTGGAGTGGAGGGAGGCGTGAGCGTGGACCTGTTCCCCCGCGAGCGGCAAGTCCTGCGCGCTCTCCGCTTCCTCGTGGACGACGAGAGCAAGGTGACCGTCTCTCAGCGGGACCTCGCCACGGCGCTGGGCTGGCGACGACACAGCGGCATGCGGAACGACATCCGCTCGCTGGAGCGGCACGGGCTAGTCCGCGTGTATCGCAACGGACCGGATCACCAGCGCCGCCCCTGCACCTTCGAGGTCACCGCCCTGGGGCACGAGGTGACCGAGGCGGCACTAGAGAGGAGCGCGGCATGAGCGGGGCGACTACCGACATGCACCCCGGCGAGCGCCTGCTGCTGTACGTCCTGCGCGAGCTGGACGACGGCTCGGGCAAGGTCACCACGACGCACGGTGACCTCGCAAGGCGGTGCGGCTGGAGCGCACGGTACACGGTGCGTAAGCGCCTGCACGGACTGGAGGACCGGGGCCTGCTCACCATCGGCAGGAACGTGGACGAGTACGGCTCCACTCTCGCGAACACCTACACGCTCAGGAAGGGCTGATCCATGCTCACGAACGGTTCCCCCGCTGGGGCGAACGTCTATGACATCGACTGGAACGGGAGACCGGCGCGCATCGTAGACCGGGACCACCACCGGCACGTACCCGCGACCGAGGGCGACGGCTGGGACGTTCACCCCGAGGGCAACGGCTGGCGCATCATCGAGTATGCGCCCGTCGCCACCCCGGCACCCGAGGTGGACACGACGCCCGAGCCTGCGCCCGTAAGCCCTGCACCCGCGCCGCCGAGAGCGGAGGCGGCGACCACTCCGAGGCCGAGGGGAAAGACGCCGCGGAAGTTCGAGTTCAGGGAGGCGCTGCGGGGGCGGATCGGGAGCGGTGACCACCAGATCACCCGGACCGAATATGTGGCGCTGGGGATGCTGGAGACGTACGCCAACGCTGACCTCACCAACGCACACCCAGGGCACGCCCGCCTGGCCGATGACCTCGGCTACACCGGGGCCAACGCTCAGCGGACTGTGCGCGAGCTGCTGGCGTCACTCGCCCGGAAGGGGTACGTCGTCGTCACGCGCAAGGGTTCCAGCATCGGGGGCAACGTGCCGACGGCGTACAGGCTCACCCTTCCCGAGTGGGGGTAGAGGTCAGGGGCACCACGCCCCTCCCCCTGGTAATTCAGAGCACCGGGGGGGAGGGGCACCACGCCCCTAGGGTCAGGGGCGCCACGCCCCTAGGGTCAGGGGCGCCACGCCCCTCCTACCAGTGCACTACCAGTGCACTACCAGTTGGCCCCTGAGAATGACGGGCTGCGCCCCTAGCGGGGCTCGCCCGGCGGCGACCACCAGAGGAGGAATCGGGTAGCGCTAGCGCCTGGCGCAAGGCCTTGCCCTTCGCCTGGTCCTCGCCCTCTCTTCATCTGGTCTCTGCTCCAGGCGCTAGGACATGCCGCCCGCACGGCAGGTGCCCCGGCTGCCGCCGGGCACCGCCGATCCGGGATGCATCGCTAGCGTTAAGGGACCAGCACCAGGCGCTTGCCCTTGCCCCGGTCGCCGCCCTGCTCCACCTCGGTCCCCGCCAACATCTTTCTGTCAGCATGGTAAAAAGTTTGTGAAGGTTCTAGCCCACCTGCTCCCACCTGCACGGACGCCCTCTAGGTGTGCGATCCCGTCGACTTTGGAACCCGTAGCGATCCTGGCTTGCTGGGGCGCTCCGGGGGGAGGAATCGCGCCTAGGGGGTCATCCCCCTGGGGTGTGGGGCCGGCGGCGAGCGCGACGCCCTGCTGGACGTGCTCCAGGAGCCGTTTCCTGGCCCTCAGAGCGACCTCGGAACGCTCGTCCGCCGTCGGGTCCACCTTGCATCGGGAGGGCGCTTGAACGGGCGCACAGAGGCTCGAGCCCTCACGTCTGCGGAACGCTGGGACGGGTCAACGCTGGAGCGGAGCACGGGTGCATCTGGCCCTCGGGTCCACCTGCGCCACGCCGTCGCGTCTACGGCCCGGCGGGGCCATCGGCTGCACCCTGCTGCGCTCGCCGTAGGCGCGAGCCCACCTCGAGGCCGGCGACCTCGAAACCACTCGAGCACTTGCAATCCGTCACCGCTTTGGTCTAGTCTCGAGCCATGGCACGCACACCACTTCGACCGGGAAAGCCCGGCAACATCATCGTTACCGCCTTCGATGCCGAGGGCACCAAGCTCGAGTCCGGCCCCATCACGCGCAAGGTCCCGGGCGCGGACACCTACCAGGCACGCGCCCGAGCGGGCATCGCCGAGGGCGTCACCAAGCAAGTGCAGGGCTCAAGGGCGAGCACTCCCACGAAGGCGAAGCAGGCGCTCCAGGACCGCATCGACGCACTGGTGGCCGAGGCCGAGGAACAGGCCGAGGCGCGCAAATATGCGGGCGTCCCTCGGGAGTGGACGGCCTTTGCGAAGAACCATCGCGAGTACGTGCTCAGCGATGATGCGGACTACTCGGACGGCACCCAGCGCATCTATCGCGAGGCGCTGGATAGGTACTTCCTCGAGCCGGGGCACCGCTTCGACGGTCGCCGCCTGGACGACATCACGCACGGCGAACTGCGGGACTGGCTCCAGGACATCGCGAACACGCGGGGCAACGGTGCCGCACACACCGCAGGGTCTCTGCTGGGCGTCATCTACCGTCGCGCCCTCGCCTACGGCGTCGTGACCGCTGACCCTGCTGCACGCCTGGGGAAGGTCAAGCGCTCCCGTCGCACGGAGGACCGTCTGCGCCTCGAGGCCGAGGCGAAGGCGAAGGCCGAGGGCAAGGAACTGCGCGCAGAGACGGATCATCAGCGGGCACTCTCGAGGGAGGACATCGCCCGCCTGTTCGCTCACCTCGAGGGGAGCAAGGTCGCGAAGCGCAACAGCATGGTCGACATCGCCCTGGTGATGTTCGGGACGGGCCTTCGCATCGGTGAGGCGCTGGCGCTCACGTGGGAGCACGTCCATCTCAAGGGCTCTCGTCCATCCGTGACCGTCGCCGCCACGGTGGTCCGCAAGGAAGGGACGGGCCTGTACCTCCAGCCGCACACCAAGACGGCGAACGGTATGCGCACTGTCCCCATCGCCCCGGCGCTGGCATCGGTCCTCGAGGCCCGCAAGGTGAAGGATCGGGAGCGCGCTCGCCTCGAGGAGTCCTGGAATCCCCTGGGGCTGGTGTTCCCCTCGGAGCGTGGCACCATCCGCGACACGTCCAACATTCACAACAGGTTCCGCAAGGCGTTCGACCACGAAGCCGTGAGCCTCGAGTGGGCCACGCCCCACGCCTTCCGGCGCACCTACGCGACCAACCTCCTCCTCAACGGTGAGTCTCCCGTCGCCGTGGCCGCTCTGCTGGGGCACACCGATCCGGCGTTCACGCTCAAGACATACGGCGATTGGAAGAGCACCCCGGACATCGCCGGGACGGTGCTCGAGGGCCTATTCTCGGTCACCGCCGACACCAAAGCGGTGACGAAAGCGGTAACCGAGGGTCGGACAGTCGAGCAGATCGAGGCATAAAGCCTGGTCATCGAGCTGGAGACGGGAATCGAACCCGCAACCACCTGTTTACAAGACAGGTGCGCTACCGTTGCGCCACTCCAGCGGGGGACCGGCCGACGCATCAGCCGGTCCCGAGCAGTCTAGAGGCACTCAGCGGCCTCCGACGTCACCAGGACGTCGGAGTGCTCAGCCCTCGCCGCCATCGGAGGGTGCCGCCTCGCCGCCGCCGTCGGACGGAGCCGGGCCGCCGCCCGCGGCGAGCACCGCCTCAGGCAGGCCGCCCGGGGTGTTCCAGCCCTCGAAGGTGGTGCCGTCGATCTCGACGTACGGGGTGCCGCCGCCGGTCTCCTCACCGTGCGGATCGGAGACCTGACGGACCCACGGCTGGTAGGTCTTGGCGTCGATGTCCGCCTTGACCTGCTCGGAGGCGCCGGCCTCCTGGGCGAAGGCCCACAGCTGCTCGTTGCTCAGACCCTCGGTGCCCTGGGCGGGCTGGTTGGCGAAGACCAGCTTCTGGAAGGCGAGGGCGTTGGCCGGGTCATCCGCGTAGACGGAGACCAGGGCGTTGGCGGCGCGGGAGGAGAAGTCGCCGGACGTGGACTGGGCGTCCATGAAGCGGCGCGGCACGATGTGCACGGTCGCCTCCTCGTTCTCGACCATCGTGGCGAGGTCCTCGGCGTTGATCTCCTCGAAGCTGCCGCAGTGGGGGCACATGAAGTCGAGGTGGATCTCCACCACCGGGGCGCCGGAGCCCTCGGGCGCGCCGAGGGAGAGGTAGGGCTGCTCGGCGCTCATGCCCTCGGGCGTCGCGACGGGCCCGGCCGGCTGCATGGAGCGGTAGATCAGCACGCCTGCCCCGGCGACGATCGCAAGTGCGACGACGGTGATCGCGGCGATCACCACGGTGCGCACGGTGCGCTGACGCTTGAGCTCCGCCTGTCGCTGCTTGCGCAGCTGCTCTCGCTGCGCTTCGCGACGCTCTTGCGCTGACTGGGACGAACCGGACGCGGCCATTGATTCTCCTCGCCCCGCTCGGGGACTGCGGTAGGTGATGGATCGTGGAGAGTTTAACCGTCTGCGTCGGGACGGAGCCTCCGGGAATGGGGCACCTCACGCCCCGGTGACCGGGGCGGTCCTCACTGCCTCCACACGGCGATGTCGTCCAGGCGCGGGCCGCTGGGGAAGGGGAAGTAGTCCACCATCCCCTCGCGGGCCAGCAGGGTGAACGCCACGGCACCGAGCAGCAGCAGGAGCAGGCCGAGCACCACCGCGCCCCAGAGCATGTCCGGGGCGGCGGCGTCCAGCATGCGGTGCGCGCCGTTGCGGGTGGTGCGGCTGCCCAGCCCCACCCAGGTGATCAGAACGGTCACCGCCATCGCGGTGCCGAAGGCCGCGGCGTCGGGCGGCGGGGAGCCCTGCAGGAGGGTCCATCCGGCATCGAGCGCGATGCCCATCAGCAGTCCGAGGACCAGCGGGAACAGCGCCTGCAGCGCGATCTCGAGCAGCCCGAGCAGGAAGCGGAAGGGGCTCGCCATTCCTGCCCGCCACTGCGGCCCGGAGCCGGTGGCGCCGCGCATCCGCTGGGCGGCCACGGCATGATGCGACCGCTCCCAGGTGCGGGCGAGGGCGCCGAGACCCAGCAGCATCACCAGGGACACGTAGGGGGCGATCGCGGCGAGCGCCACGATCAGCAGATGACCGATCCACACCAGCAGCGGGCGGCGCGGGGGCGCAGCGGGCCAGGGGCTGGGGCCCCCTGCCGGGCCGACGGCGCCGGCCGAGTAGCCGGGCGGCATCTGCTGGGGCGGCGCCTGGTGGAACGGGGCGTGCTAGGCTGCTGCTGCCAGGGCATCTGAGGGGGCGCGGCCTGCTGCAGGGGCGCGTGCTGCGCGGGCTGCTGCTGCGGCGGCGGGGGCACCACGGGCAGCACCCTGGTGGGCTCGCCGGTCACGGGCAGAGCCTCGGTCGCCGGCTCGGCCGGCGTGGTGATGCGCGGAAGCACCTCGGTGGGCTGCTCCGGGGCATCTCCCAACGCGGGCAGCAGCTCGGTGCGCGGCTCCTGCGCGGCCGTCGAGTGATCCGTCGGCGCCTGTGCGGGGGCGTGCGGGGCCGTGGCCTCCGGGTTCTGCTCACCGCCGGCTGCGTGGGCCGTCGGCAGCACGGCGGTGTGCTGCTCTCCTCCGCGTGCGGTGGAGAGCACCTCGGTCTCGCCGGGATCGTCGTAGACGGTGAGGTCGAGCTCGGCGAGGCGCCCCAGCAGCTCCTCGGCCGAGGGGCGCTGCTCGGGCACGGACCGCAGCGCGGAGCGCAGCCAGGCCGCGAGCTCGGTGGGCAGGCCCTCGACGTCGATCTCCCCGCGCTCGGCGCGCAGGAACACGAGATCCGCCCGGCCGCTGCCGAAGGGTTCGCGCCCGGTCGCGGCGAAGGCGAGCAGCGCCGCCCAGGCCCACCAGTCCCCCGCCTCGCCGGTGTGGTCGGTGCGGATCACCTCGGGATCGAGATATGCGGCGGTGCCCATCACCAGCCCGGTCGAGGTCAGGCGGGACTCCTCGGCGGCGATCGCGATACCGAAGTCGATGATCACCGGGTCCAGGCGATCCCCGCCGGGGTCGAAGCCCACCAGGTCCCCCTCGGCCGCGCCGCGCAGCATCACGTTGCTGGGCTTCAGGTCGCGGTGGATCACCCCGGCGGCGTGGATGGCCTGCAGGGTCCGGCCCATCACCAGGCCGATCTCGCGCACCGCCTCGGGGTGCAGCCCGCCGTGGACCCGCACCGCGTCATCGAGCGTCGGCCCGGGGATGAACTCGGTGACCACGAAGGCGTCCGAGGAGTCGAGCTCCGCGTCCAGGATCCGCACGATGTTCTCGTTGCGCACCAGCTTCTGCGCGGCGACCTCTCGGGCCAGGCGCTCCCGGGCGCGCGGATCGTCCGCGATCTCATGACGCAGCAGCTTGATGGCCACATCATTGCCGTCGGCGTCGTGCGCGCGGTACACGATGCCCATCCCGCCCGCGCCGATCCGCCCGAGGATCTCGTAGCCGGACTCCTCGGCGAGCGCCGTCAGCCGCGGGTCACGGGATTCGCGGCGGGAGGTGCGGGAGGTGGCCATGGGCGCCATGCTACGAGGCGCGCGCCCCTGGACGCCTCCGCTTCACCGCTCCCCCACAGCCTTCCCACGCCGAGCGCACGCGGAGAGTCCTCGGCGAGCGCACGCGGCGAGTCCGCAGCGAGTCTGCAACGAGTCAGTTGCCGGAGGATGCCGGATGCGGACTGCCGCACGGGCCCGTGCCATGAGACGATCACCCTGCGGCGCGGTGGGCGTCGCAGTGCGGAGCGCGGATGCCCCGCATCCATGTCAGAGGGAAGGGCCAGCGCCATGCGTTCGAACCTGTTCGATGCCTCCAACCAGGAGCGCCAGACCAACGACCGGTGGGCGCTGCAGTCCAGCAAGATGCTGCGCTGCGCCCTGAACCCGCAGTCCCCGGAGATCATCTCCGCCGCGGGCGCGATGGTCGCCTACCAGGGGCAGATGGAGTTCTCCTATCAAGGCTCCGGCGGCGGCATGAAGCTGCTGAAGAAGATGGCCACCGGCGAGGGCGCCAACATGATGCGCACCAAGGGTCACGGCGAGATCTTCTACGCCCGCGAGAACAACGAGATCTTCCTGATCCAGCTCGAGGGCGAGGCCCTCACCCTGAACTCGAAGAACATGCTCGCCTTCGACAGCTCGATCCAGTGGGACATCAAGTCCCTCGGCGGCGCAGGCTTCATGGCCGGCGGCCTGTTCAACCTGTTCCTGCAGGGCCAGGGCATGGTCGCAGTGACCTCGGACGGCCCGCCGATGCTGCTGGACTGCTCCCAGCAGCCCACCTACGTGGATCCGCAGGCGGCGGTGTGCTGGTCGGCGAACCTCCAGCCGCAGATCAAGAACGACTTCAAGATGGGCTCCCTGATCGGGCGCGGCTCCGGCGAGTCCTTCCAGCTGGGCTTCCACGGCCCGGGCTTCGTGGTGGTCCAGCCCTCCGAGGGCCGTCCGGTGGTCAGCGCCTCCTGAGCACGCGGCGGGGGTCGGGCCCTACGATGAACCGGTGATCTCCTCACCCCCGCAGGCCTTGGTCGACGAGCTCGACGCTCTCGGCCCCGTGGGCCGACGGCGCGCGGCGACGTCGGCGGCGATGATGTTCGCCGGCGACGTCGCCGCCGCCGTGCCCCAGATCGACCCCGTCCCGCTGGTGCTGGACGCCGAGGACTGGTCCGAGCTCGCCGCCGGGCTGATCCAGCGGATGCGCCTGCTGGATGCGCTGTACGCGGACCTCTACGGGCCCCGCACGGTGCTGGCCACCGATGTCGCCCCGGTCGCGCAGCTGCTCCAGGATCCCGCCTATCTGCGGCCCGCCGTCGGCATCCCCACGCGCGGCGGCCGGCACCTGTTCTCCCTGTCCACCACGGTGGCCCGCACCGCCGACGGGTCGTGGACGGTGCTCGAGGACTCGGTGGACGTGCCCGACGGGGCCGGCACCGCGCTCGAGCTGCGCCGGGTCCTCTCCCGCAGCGCGCCCACGCTCTACCGCTCCACGCCGCTGCGGCGTCTGCATCCCTTCTTCGACACCGTCCGCACCTCCCTCCACCAGCGTCTGCGCTCCGAGGGACGGGCGGGTCGCACCGTGGTGCTGACCAGCGACACCGAGGATGCGCTGCAGGGCTTCGACCACAGCTGGATGGCGAACCTGCTGGGCGCCCCGGTGGTGTCCGTGGGCGATCTGCGCACCGGCTCCGGCACCCTCACCCTGCGCCTGCCCGGGCTGGACTCCGATCCGGGGGACGCGGTGGATGCGGTGCTGCGCCTGGTCCCCTCCGCGCTGCTGGATCCGCTGGATCTCGGGCCGACGCCGCTGGGCGGCGTGACCGGGCTGGTCGAGGCCGCGCGCTGCGGGGACGCCGAGATCCTCAACCCGCTGGGCGCGGGCCTGCTGGAGAACCCGGACCTGCTCTCCGCGCTGCCGGATCTGTGCCGCCAGCTGCTGCACGAGGATCTCCAGCTGCGGCCCGCCGCCGCCGGCGCCGAGCTGGGCACCTGGCCGGGCCTGGACCCGGACGGCGGCGAGGAGCTCGTGGAGCGTCCGGTGCGGATCCAGCTGCTGGTGATGAGCACCGAGGACGGCTACGAGGTGCTGCCCGGCGGGATCGCCACCACCGCCGATGACGGCCCCGCCGCCGTCAAGGACGTGTGGGTGGGCGTCCCGGAGACCTCCGCGGTCCCTGCCGACGAGCCCGAGGAGGAGCAGAGCACCGAGCGGCGCCCGGCCGCCTCCGCGCGCGGCGTGCTCACCGCGTACCCGGCGATGACCCGGTCCGTCGGCTCGGACCTGTTCTGGTTCGGCCGCTACCTCGAGCGGGTCGACTCGACCGCCCGGCTGCTGCGCACCGTGGTGGACACCGTCAACGATCTCGAGGCCGAGCCCAGCCCCTCCGCCCGCAGCGCCGAGACGGTGCTGCTCGAGGCGATCACCGAGATCACCACCACCTATCCCGGGTTCCCGCAGATCGACCTGCGCGACCGCGGCGCGGTGCGGGCGGAGCTGGCGAGCCTGCTGGGAGATGTGGGCAGGCCCGGTTCGCTCGCCCAGTCCTACACGGCCCTCGCCCACACCACCCGCACCCTGCGGGACCTGATCTCCGATGACGTGTGGCCGGTGATCACCCGGATGCGTCAGGACGTGCGCGCCCTGACGGGCCCGGAGGGCCGGCCGCTCGAGCAGGGCCTGACCGATGTGGTGGACGGTTGCCTGACCCTCTCCGGCGCCGTGGCCGATTCGATGCCGCGGAACCTGGGCTGGGATCTCACCGAGGCGGGCCGGCGCATCGAGCGCACGATGAGCCTGCTGGCGCTGCTGCGGGCGACGCTGGGCCATCGCCGCACCCGCTCGGCGGAGTCGCGGATCGCCGCCGCGCTCGCGCTGATCACCGAGTCCGGGGCGTCCTACCGCCGGGCCTACCACGCGACGGTCCAGCCGGAGCTGCTGGTCGAGCTGCTGCTGAACGACGCCACCCTGCCGCGCTCGATCGCCTTCCAGCTCGAGCGGCTCGGGGCGGCGCTGGATCGTCTGCCCGAGGTGACCCCCTCTCCCGAGCTGCGCGCCCCGCTGATCGCGCTGCGTGCGCGGATCGGCGCCTGGGATCCGCAGGAGCTGCTGCGGCCGACGGAGCAGCACGAGGGCAGCACCGGGAGCCCCGGGAGTGCTGGGAGCGCTGCGAGCGCTGGGAGTGCCGCGCCCACCGCCCTGCTCACCGAGGTCGAGGCCGCGGTCGCGCTGCTGCGCGAGCTCGCGACCGCGCTCGAGAACCGCTTCTTCCACCCGTCCGAGTCCACGTCGCGCTGGGGGGTCGACGATGTCTGAGACCAGCCACGATTCCACGCGCCGTCGCCCGCTGCTGCCGCTGCGCGAGAGCGAGGCCGACGCCGCTGCGCCGGTGCACTACCGGGTCCACCACCTGACCTCGTACCGGTACGCCAAGCCCGTCTCCCGCAACTACGGACGCGCCCACGTCGAGCCGCGGGCCACGCCCCACCAGCGGGTCCTCTCCCATGAGGTGAGGGTGGATCCGGCGCCCGCCCGGCTCACCGCCCACACCGACTTCTACGGGAACTCCTCGACGTACCTGCTGGTGGACGAGCTGCACGAGCAGCTGGATGTGCACTCCCACGCACGGGTGAGCGTCGCCGAGCGCCGCTACCCGATCGAGCCGATGTCCCGCCCCTGGGAGCAGTGCACCCCCGAGCACTGGGGCTCGCTGCTGCCGGACTCCGGGCTCGACTTCGTCCACCCCTCCCAGCGCATCCCCTCCGGCACCGCGGCGCGAGAGATCTCGGCCGAGGTGTTCCGTCCCGGCCGCGCGATCGGTGAGTGCCTGGCCGATCTCACGGCCCTGATCCACGGCGACTTCACCTACGATTCGGGCGCCACCACGGTCACCTCCACCCTGCAGGAGGTGCTCTCCGCGCGCCACGGGGTGTGCCAGGACTTCTCCCACGTCGGGGTGGCGGCGGTGCGGGCCGCGGGCCTGGCCGCGCGCTATGTCTCCGGGTACCTGCGCACCGCCCCGTCGGCCGCCGGAGCGCTCGGCACGGCACCGGCGGGCGAGCTGGTCGGCTCGGCCGCCTCCCATGCCTGGCTCAGCGTGCTCGTGCCGGGCACGGGCTGGGTCGACATCGACCCCACCAACCGCACCTTCGTGGACCAGCGCTTCGTGACCACCGCCTGGGGCCGGGACTACTCGGACGTCCCCCCGCTGAAGGGCATCGTGGTGGGACCGCCCGGGGCCACCAGCACCCTGTCGGTCTCCGTGGGCGTGGTGCCCGAGCCGCCCGAGGGCACCAGCCCCGATCCCGCGGCGTGACGCGGCCCCGGGGCGCGTCGCAAGGGCTGCCCGCCCCGCGCGGGAGCGCGCCGCCACATGCTCGCGGAATCTTCACGATTCCCGACGTCATGCCGCTCACATCAGCCCCGGTGGGAGGTAATTTCGCGTATAGAGTGGTGCGGAAATCCGTGCAGAGCGGAGCAGGCTGCGATCCCTCGCGCCGCTCCGGACAGCATCCCGACCCGGCGCCGCCGCGCCACGAGACCGAGGTGAGATGTCCTTCTCCCAGCAGCCCTTCCGTCTGGCCGTGATCGGCTCCGGCCCCGCCGGCGTCTACGCCGCTGACACCCTGCTGCGCTCCGCGCCGGTGAAGAACGGCGAGCTCGAGGTCGCGATCGATCTGTTCGACCGCCTCCCCGCTCCCTTCGGGCTGATCCGCTACGGAGTCGCCCCCGATCATCCGCGCATCAAGGGCATCATCACCGCACTGCACCGCATCCTGGGCCGGGGCGACATCCGCTTCCTCGGCGATGTCGAGTTCGGCACCGACCTCACCCTCGCGGACCTGCGCGCGCACTATGACGCGGTCATTTTCGCGACCGGCGCCCTCAAGGACGCCGACCTCGCCGTGCCCGGCGTCGAGCTCGAGGGCTCCTACGGCGCCGCCGACTTCGTGGCCTGGTACGACGGCAACCCGGACTACCCGCGCACCTGGGAGCTGGACGCCGAGTCCGTCGCCGTGATCGGCAACGGCAACGTCGCGCTCGACGTGGCGCGCGTGCTCGCGAAGTCCGCCGACGAGCTGCTGCGCACCGAGATCCCCGAGAACGTCCACCAGGGCCTGCAGGCCGCGAGCACGACGGACGTGCACGTCTTCGGCCGCCGCGGCCCCGCCCAGACGAAGTTCTCGCCGCTCGAGGCGCGCGAGCTCGCCCACCCCAAGGGCCTGCAGGTCGTGATGGATCCCCGCGACCTCGAGCAGATCACCGAGGCCGAGTGGGAGGCCATCAAGGCGGACAAGCGCACCGACCAGGTCGTCCAGACCTTCGTGAACTGGCTCGAGGAGCAGCAGCGTCGCGAGGCCGCCGGCGAGGAGCCGACGGACCGCGAGGGCAATCCCGTCTCCCGCCGCCTGCACATGCACTTCTGGCACCGTCCCGTCGAGATCCTCGGCGAGGGGGGCAAGGTCACAGGCATGCGCTTCGAGCGCACCCGCCTGGATGCCGAGGGCACCCTCGAGGGCACCGGCGAGTTCGTGGACTACGAGCTCGGCGCGGTCTACCGGGCCGTCGGCTACCACGGCTCCGAGCTGCCCGAGGTCCCGTACGACGCGAAGCGCGGCGTGATCCCCAACCAGTCCGGCCGGGTCACCGCCGCCGACGGGTCCGTGATCCCGGGCCTGTACGCCAACGGCTGGATCAAGCGCGGCCCGGTGGGCTTGATCGGCGCGACCAAGTCCGACGCGCTCGAGACCATCACCGCCCTGCTCGAGGACCTCGAGGCCGGTGCCGTCGCCGCCGCTCCCGAGCGGGACGGCGACGCGATCGTGCGCCTGCTCGAGGACCGGGGCGTGGAATACACGACCTGGGACGGCTGGATGGCGCTGGACGAGCACGAGAAGTCCCTCGGCGCCGCCGCGGTGGACGCCGACGGCGAGCCCCGCGCCCGCATCAAGGTGGTCGAGCGCGAGGAGATGGTGCGCGTCTCCCGCGACGCGGTGAACCAGCCCTCGCACGCCTGAGCCGAGCCCCCGCCCCGCGGGGCGGGCCTCAGCGGCGGATCGAGATGAGGTGGTCGGCGATGCGGTCCACCGCGTCGGCGATCACGTCGACCGAGGGCAGGGTCACCAGGCGGAAGTGGTCCGGGGTGTCGAGGTTGAAGCCCGTCCCCTGCGTGACCAGCAGCTTCTTGGAGCGCAGCAGGTCATAGGCGAACTGCTCGTCGTTCTCGATCGCGTACATCTCGCGGTCCAGGCGGGGGAACATGTACAGCGCCCCGGAGGCCTTCACGACGCTCACGCCGTCGATGGCGCTGAGCCCCTCGTAGGCGACGTCGCGCTGCTCGCGCAGCCGCCCGCCCGGCAGCAGCAGCTCGTTCACGCTCTGGTAGCCCCCGAGCGCGGTGGCGACCACGTGCTGGGCGGGCACATTGGGGCACAGCCGCATGTTCGAGAGCACGTCGAGCCCTTCGATGAAGCTCGCGGCGTGCTCCTTCGGGCCGTACAGCGCCATCCAGCCGGCGCGGAATCCGGCCACCCGGTACGCCTTGGACAGGCCGTTGAAGGTGATGGTGAGCAGATCGGGGGCGAGGCCCGCGATGTGGGTGTGCACGGCGTCGTCGTAGAGGATCTTGTCGTAGATCTCGTCGGCCAGGATCATCAGCCCGTGCTTCCGCGCGACCTCGACGATCTCGCGCAGCACGTGCTCGGGATAGACCGCGCCGGTGGGGTTGTTGGGGTTGATCACCACGATCGCCTTGGTGCGTTCGGTGACCTTGTCGGCGATGTCGCTGATGTCGGGCCACCACTGCTGTTCCTCGTCGCAGCGGTAGTGGACGGCACGCCCTCCGGCGAGCGCCACCGAGGCGGTCCACAGCGGGTAGTCGGGGCTCGGCACGAGCACCTCGTCGCCGTCGTCCACGAGCGCCTGGCAGGTCATCTGGATGAGCTCGGAGACCCCGTTGCCGAGGTAGATGTCATCCAGCTCCATGCCGGGCATGCCCTTGGTCTGGTAATACTGCGCGACCGCGCGGCGGGCCGAGACGATGCCCTTGGAGTCCGAGTAGCCCTGCGCGGTGGGCAGGGTCCGGATCATGTCCACCAGGATCTCGTCGGGCGCCTCGAAGCCGAAGGGGGCGGGGTTGCCGATGTTGAGCTTGAGGATCTTGTGGCCCTCTGCCTCCATGCGCGCGGCCTCCGCGGGGACCGGCCCGCGGATCTCGTAGCACACGTCGCGCAGCTTGGAGGACTGGGTGAAGATCATTCGGGGGCTCCTGGCCTGGTCGGGTTGGGGGCCAGCGTAGCGCTCCGCACCGGATCCTCTTCGCCCGGGGCGCTTGACGAGACACGGTTTAATTTCATAGTGTAAATAACGTCGTGGCACCGACGCCGCGCCCCGCACCCCGTTTCCGCCCTGGAGGTCGCCGATGTCGCCGCAGCAGAGCCCCGCCCCGCACTCCGTCCTCGCGCCCCGGCCGGGTGCGACGCACCGGATCCATCTGCGCGCCGCCGGCGTCTCGGTGGTCGTGGACGTCACCGACGGCCGCTCCCCCGCGATCACCCACTGGGGCGCGGCGCTGGGCACCCTCGGCGGCCAGGGGCTGGACGCGGTGTGCGAGGCGGCGGTCGATCCGGTGGTCCAGAACGCGGTGGACGTCCCGGTGCGCCTGGCGATCCTCCCGCAGGCGGCCGACGGCTGGCTGGGCCGCCCGGGCCTGAGCGGATCCCGCGAGGACGGCTCCGGCTGGTCACCCCGCCTGGTCACCGAGGCCATCACGCTGGATGGCCAGCCCCTGACCGGCCCGCACACCGAGTCCGGCCCGGGCCTGCTGCGCTTCGCGCTCGTCGATGCCGAGCTCGGGCTCGAGGTCTCCCTCGAGCTGGAGCTGCTCCCCACGGGCCTGCTGCGCCAGCGCGCCGCACTCACCAACACCGGCGCCACCCCCTACCTGCTCGAAGAGCTGACGCTCACCGTCCCGGTCCCCGCCCACGCGGACGAGCTGCTGGACTTCGCGGGCCGCTGGATCAAGGAGCGCACCCCGCAGCGGCGCGAGTTCACCGTCGGCGCGCACCTGCGCGAGAACCGCCGCGGCCGCACCGGCGCGGACTCCGCGCACGTGCTGCACGCGGGCCCGGCCGGCTTCGGCTTCCGCCGCGGCGAGGTGTGGGGCGTGCACACCGCCTTCTCCGGCAACCATCGCCACCTCGCCGAGCAGGTCAACACCGGCCGACGGGTGCTCGGCGGCGGCGAGCTGCTGCTTCCCGGCGAGCTCCGCCTGGCCGCCGGCGAGCGCTACACCGGCCCGTGGCTGTTCGCCTCCTACGGCGAGGGCCTGGACGAGGTGGCCTCCCGCTTCCACCGTCACCTGCGGGCCCGCCCGCACCACGTCAGCACCGATCGGCCCGTCACGCTCAACGTGTGGGAGGCGGTCTACTTCGACCACGACCTCGCCCGCCTGAAGGACCTCGCGGACCGCGCGGCCGCCCTCGGCGTGGAGCGCTTCGTGCTCGACGACGGCTGGTTCGGCTCCCGACGGGACGACACCTCCGGACTCGGCGACTGGGTGGTCTCGACAGAGGTGTGGCCCGAGGGACTGGCACCGCTGGTCGATCACGTGCGCGGCCTGGGGATGGAGTTCGGGCTCTGGTTCGAGCCGGAGATGGTCAACGAGGACTCCGAGACGGCCCGCGCCCACCCCGAGTGGCTCATGGCGCCGAGCCCCGAGCGGCTCCCGCTGCGCTCGCGCAGCCAGCAGGTGCTGAACCTGACCATCCCCGAGGCCTATGCGCAGGTGCGCGACCAGATGCTCGCGGTGCTCGGCAGCACCGAGATCGGCTACATCAAGTGGGACCACAACCGTGACCTGCTGGAATCCGCCACCCGCGCCACCGGCCGCGCGGCCGTGCACGAGCAGACCGCGGCGACCTACCGCCTGATGGACGAGCTGAAGGCGGCGCACCCCGGGCTCGAGATCGAGTCCTGCTCCTCGGGCGGGGCGCGCGTGGATCTGGGCGTGCTCGAGCACACCGACCGGGTCTGGGTCTCGGACTGCATCGACCCGCTGGACCGCCAGCAGATGAACCGCTGGACCGCGCAGCTGATCCCCCTCGAGCTGATGGGCAGCCACATCGCCTCCGGCGGCTCGCACACCACGGGCCGCCTGCACACCCTCGGCTTCCGGGCGCTGTCCGCGCTGTTCGGGCACCTGGGCATCGAATGGGACCTCGCCCGCGCCACGGAGGCGGAGCTCGCCGAGCTGCGCGAATGGATCGCCCTGTACAAGGAGCAGCGGGAGCTGCTGTTCACCGGTGACCTGGTGCGCGCCGACCGCGGGGACAGCGTGCTGTGGCTGCACGGCGTGGTCTCCCCGCAGCGCGAGCGCGCCCTGTTCACCCTCGCCGCCGTCGGCCGGTCCGATCAGTCCCAGCACGATCGGCTGCGATTCCCGGGCCTGGATCCCGCGGCCCGCTACCGCGTGCGCCCGCTGCTGCTCGGCGAGGGGCCGACGGGCCTGTCGCTGCCGCCGTGGTGGCGCCGCGCCGCGGAGCAGGACGGCCTGGTGGTCCCGGGCTCCGTACTCGAGCGCTCGGGCCTGGCCGCCCCGCTGATCAACCCCGAGCAGGGGCTGCTGCTCTCCCTCGTGCGCGAGGACGAAGGCACCCCCGCCGCGCACCGCTGACGTTCCACCCATCCCATCCCGACAGGAAAGAAGGAAGTCATGACCACCGCGACGACGTCGACGCGGTCGGCCCCACCACGCCGCAGGAAGAAGGACGACACGAAGCTGGCGCTGCTGTTCATCGCGCCCGCCACCGTCGGTCTGCTGGCATTCCTCGTGTGGCCGCTGCTGACCGGCATCTACTACTCCTTCACGGAGTACACGACCCTCACCCCACCGCAGTGGATCGGCTTCGAGAACTACCAGGCGATGTTCGCCGACCCGGTGTTCTGGAACTCGCTGAAGGTGACCGTGCTGTACGTGCTGATCAACATCGGCGTGCAGACGGCCGTGGCGCTCGTGATCGCGGTGCTGATGCAGCGCCTGACCCAGTCCACGCTGCTGCGCTCGCTGGTGCTGGCTCCTTACCTGGTCTCGAACGTGGTCGCCGCGATCGTGTTCCTGTGGATCCTGGACACTCAGCTGGGCATCTTCAACATCTTCCTGCAGTGGATCGGCTTCGACCCGATCGCCTTCTGGGCCAACGAGACCTGGGTGATCCCGACCGTCGCGCTGGTGAACGTGTGGCGCCACATGGGCTACACCGCGCTGCTGCTGTTCGCGGGCCTGCAGGCGATCCCGGGCCATCTCTACGAGGCCGCTCGTACCGAGGGCGCCGGGGAGATCACGCTGTTCCGTCGGATCACGCTGCCGCTGCTGCGGCCGATCCTCGCGCTGGTGCTGATCATGACCATCATCGGCAGCTTCCAGGTGTTCGACACCATCTCGGTGACCACCCAGGGTGGCCCGGCCGACTCCTCGCGCGTGCTGCAGATGTACATCTACCAGAACGCCTTCGCGGAGTACGAGTTCGGCTACGCCTCGGCGCTGTCCGTGGCGCTGCTGGTGATCCTGATGATCGTCACCTTCACCCAGTACTGGCTCACCCGTGCCGGTCAGTCGGACCTGGACTGAGAGGAGACCCGTGATGACCACAGCACCCCATCCCGTCACCGACGAGGTCCGCGAGCCCGGCCCTGCCGGAGCCCGCAGCGGCGAGCGCACCATCACCCGCGCGAGGCGCGGCATCCCCTGGGGCCGGATCCTGGCCTGGGTGGTGATGGTGATCTTCCTGCTGATCACCCTCTTCCCCTTCTACTGGATGCTGCGCACCGCGCTGTCCAGCAACACGGCCCTCGCCACGGATCCGGCGAGCCTGCTCCCGGTGGGTCTGAACACCGGCGGCTTCGAGCGTGTCTTCGGCATGCAGGATGTGGAGACCGCGATCGCGCAGGGCGGCTCCGGCGCGTCGATCAACTTCTGGCGCTACCTGCTGAACTCCGTGATCGTGGCGACCACCGTCACGATCGTGCAGACGTTCTCGTGCGCGATGGCGGCCTACGCCTTCTCACGCCTGCGCTGGCGCGGCCGGGAGACGGTGTTCCTGATCTTCCTGGGCTCGCTGATGATCCCGCAGATCTTCACCCTGCTGCCCAACTTCATCCTGATCAAGAACCTGGGCCTGGTGGACACCCTGCTGGGCATCATGCTGCCCACGCTGTTCATCTCCTCGTTCGCGATCTTCTTCCTGCGGCAGTTCTTCAACAACATCTCCCGCGAGGTGGAGGAGGCGGCGCTGATCGACGGCGCGAGCAAGGTGCGGGTGTTCTTCACCCTGGTGCTGCCGATGTCCAGCGCCCCGCTGGCCACCCTCGCGCTGCTGACCTACATGACCGCCTGGAACGAGTACTTCTGGTCGCTGATGGTGTCCTACACCGATCAGTCCCGGGTGCTCACCGTGGCGCTGGGGGTGTTCCGCGCGCAGGCACCGGGCACCGGCCCCGACTGGTCGGGCCTGATGGCCGCGACCCTCGTCGCAGCGGCGCCCATGCTGATCCTCTTCGCCCTGTTCGCGAAGAAGATCGTCAACTCCATCGGCTTCAGCGGAATCAAGTGAGGCGATCCAGATGAGCATCAAGAGCACTACGACGCCGCACCCCGCCCGTTCGGGGGCCGTCTCCCGCCGCCGTCTGCTGCAGGGCTCCGCCGCCCTCGCCGCGGGCGCGGCCGGCGCCGGGACCCTGTCGGCCTGCGGCGGCGCCCAGGCCCCGGCCGGGGCCACCGAGATCGACTACTGGCTGTGGGACGCCCTCCAGCTGCCCGCGTACTCCGCGGCGATCGACCGCTTCATGGAGCACAACCCCGATGTCTTCGTGCGGATCACCCAGCTGGGCTGGGACGATTACTGGACGAAGCTGACGGCGAGCTTCGTGGCCGAGGCCGGTCCGGACGCCTTCGCCGATCACCTCGCCCGCTTCCCCGAGTTCGTGCGCCTGGGAGTGATCGCTCCCCTGGACGGGCTCGGCCCGCTGGACGAGGTGCCGGCCGAGCGCTTCCAGGAGGGCCTGCAGGAGCTGTGGACCGGCCAGGACGGCAAGCGCTACGGCATCCCCAAGGACTACGACACCATCGCGATCATGTATGACAGGAACATGCTCGCGGAGGAGGGACTGTCCCCGGAGGATCTCGAGGGCCTGGACTGGAATCCGCAGGACGGCGGCACCTTCGAGCAGCTGCTGGCGCGCCTGACCCTGGACACCGAGGGCAGGCGCGGCGATCAGGAGGGCTTCGACCCCACCAGCATCGCCCGCTACGGGCTGGCCGCTGATCCCGGGATCGACTACACCGGGCAGACCAGCTGGTCCCCCTTCGCCCTCTCGACCGGCTGGACCTTCACCGACGAGGACACCTGGGGCCGTTCCTTCAACTACGACGACGACCGGTTCATCGACACCATGGACTGGTACTTCGGCCTCGTGGACAAGGGTTTCTTCCCCGCCTTCGGCACCTTCGGCGACTCCTCGCCCTCGCAGGCCCAGCTGCAGTCGGGCGCCTCGGCGCTCGCGACGGTGGGCTCGTGGATGATCACCACCTTCGCGAACATGGAGGGCATGGACCTGGGGATCGCGAACCTGCCCGCCGGGCCGGTGGGCACTCCGGTCTCGATGTTCAACGGGCTCGGGGACTCGATCTCCGCGCAGTCGGACAACAAGGAGGAAGCGGCGCGCCTGATCGCCTTCCTCGCCTCGGACGAGGCGCAGACGATCATCGGCGAGCGCGCCCCGTTCTTCCCCTCGACGGATGCGGGCACCGAGACCGCGATCGCGAGCTACGCGGAGGCGGGGCTGGACGTCACCCCGTTCACCGATCGGGTGGCGAACGGCGAGACCGGTCTGTACCCGCTGGTGGAGAACTCGGCCTCGATCTCCTCGATCATGCAGACGGCCTTCGACCAGTGCTGGATGCGGCAGATCGACGGGGCGGACTTCGCCTCGTTCAACGACCGCGTCAACGCCCTGTTCGACTGAGCGGCGGCTGAGCAGCGAGTTCGTCGGCCCCTGACACCCTCAGGGGCCGACGAACTCCTGGATCGCGAGCACCGCCGCACCGCGCGCCCACTGGTCGAACTCGGTGCTCAGCTCGCGGATCACCAGGCCGTGCTGGGCGGGGACGGTCGCCTCACGCAGGACCTGCTCGAACTCCGGATCGACCGCGCGCACCAGATCGATGTTCTCGCCGCCGAGCACGATCGCCTCGGGATCCACGAGCGCGACCACCGCGGCGACCGCGCGGGCGACGATGCGGGCCAGCTCGGCGCACAGCTCGAGGGCACCCGGATCGGCGGCGGCGAGCTTCTCCCGCAGCCGCGCCATCCCCTCGCCCGGGGCGAGCACGCCCCGCTCCTCGGCGCGGCGCAGCACCGCGCGGGTGCGGGCCGCATCGCCGAGGGTGAGCGGCGCGCCGTCGGGGCCGACGCCGACGGGGAGGCGCTCGGTGACCCCGGCGAGGTGCGAGTGCCCGGTGACCAGGCGCCCCTCGACCACGGTGCCGAGGGCGACGCCCGCACCGATCGTGAGCACGCAGAAGCTGCGATAGCGGCGGCCGAGGCCGAACCAGTGCAGCCCGTGCACCATCGCGGCGAGGTCGTTGTCGACCGCGACGGGCAGCCCCAGCCGCTGCTCGAGATGGTCGGCGAGGTCATGCGGCTGCGGCCAGCCGAGCATGGTCGAGCTGACCACGCGGCGCCGCTCGGCGACGCGCCCGCCGAGGCTCACGCCGATGCCGGCCACCCGGGGGTGTGCCTCAGCGAGGGCGGCTGCGGGTTCGGCGATGGCGTCCTCGACAGTCCCGGGGTCGGTGCCGCCGAGCGGGATCACGAGCTCCTCGAGGGCGTTGCCGCGCACGGTGGTGACCACGGTGTGGATCTCGTCGGCGGTGACCTTCACTCCGATGAAGCGCGGGCCGAGGTTCTCCTCGATGTCCAGGGGCTCCTGCGGCCTGCCCTTGCTGCGCGCGACCGGTTCGAGCGTGCGCAGATACCCCTCGCCCAGCAGATCGCGCGTGAGGCGGGTGACCGTGGGCGCGGACATCCCCAGGCGCGTGGTGAGGTCGCGGCGCGACCGGGGCCCGAAGCGCAGCAGGTCACGGTAGACCGCGCGGGCGTTCTCGCCGCCGAGCCCGCGGGCGACGCCGCTGGCCGTGTCGGTGCTCGTCGGATCCCCCTGCATCCGTCCAGCTTATCCGGGGAGGTGCAGCGGGCAGCACCGATCTGACATGCTTCCGGTGACAGTTGTTCCGGGCGCCCGCGGCGCCCGGCCCACGCCACGCAGGGGGACACCATGAGCGAGACCACCGCGACCGACGAGCAGGTCACGATCTACACCGCGTACGAGATCGACTTCATGCTCGGGCTGCGCGACACCGAGAACGGGCGGATCACCCGCGAGCAGGTGGGTCTGCGCCGCGCCCCCGAAGCCGCGCAAGAGTTCGTCACCGCGGCGGTCACGTCCGGTCTGCGGGCCCGCGGGAAGGTGGAGCGCTCCGAGGACGGCCAGTGGCTGCTGGGCGAGGAGGGACAGGTGGTGGCCTCCGCGCTGACCGCCGCCGACCGCTGGCTGGGGATCGCCCTGGCCGAGGGCGAGGCGATGCGCATGGCCTTCATCATCAAGGCGGGCGAGGCCATCCTCATGCTCACCCAGGACGAGCTGGACTCCTTCGTGGTCACCGCCCTGCCCGGCAGCCAGGAGGTCCCCGCGTCGGTCTCCGACATCGTGCTGGCGTTCCTCGAGGGCGGCAACGAGCGCACCGTCTCGCTGCGCCGCACCGACATCTCCGCCCCGCACGATCCGGTGCCGCTGATGTTCCACGTCGAGGCCGACGGCAGCTGGCGGGCCGGTCATCTCCCGCTCGACGCCGAGGGCATCCTCAGCATCTCGGAGGTGGATGCCGACGGGGTCCGCGAGACGACCCGCGCGCTGTGGGCCGACGGGGTCAGCCGCTCCCCCGCCTCCGCCTGACCAGAACCGCCTCAGAACGCGCGGCGCGCGGACTTCTCCTGCGCCCGCAGCTCGAGGCGCAGGGCGCGGATGTCCTGGCCGGAGGGCTGGGGCCAGGTCCAGATGTGGCGATCGAAGGCGGGCATCACCACCCGGGACCCGTCCCGCAGGCGCAGCGCCGCGGTGAGCCAGTGCACGGGGTGGACCACCCTGGACTCGATCGCCTGGACGTCCCGCCAGGCCACGTCGCGCGAGCGCAGCGCCCCCACCACGCGCAGCCCGTGCTCCGAGAGCTCCACCCGGGAGCGTGCGGTGGCGAGGGCGACCAGGGCGAACCGCAGCCCCAGCAGCGCGAGAAGCACGCCCAGCCCCGCGAGCGACAGCAGCACCAGCAGCAGGCCGAGCCCGGGCGAGCGACCGTCCTCGAGGCCGAGCACGAGCAGCAGGATCACCACCGTGCTGAGGAACGCACCGCCCAGCAGGAGGGCCGCGATCACGGCCCGGATCACGGTGTCCCGGGTCCCGGCCGCGGGCAGCAGCACGCGCGTCGCACCGCGCCGCACCTTCCCGCGGGTGCCGCGCCGCAGATCGGAGACCATTCGCTCGACGGTGGCGCTGCTGCGCGAGTAGTCGGGCAGGGCGGTGCGCGGGCCGCTGTCGGGGCCGAGCTGTCGCGGGATGGTCATGAGCTCACAGTAGTGCGGGCTCCGGGAGTGCGGCCTGCGGGGCACGGCGCGTAGTGTGCGGGCCATGTCCTCGAACGACTCCTCCCGCTTCCGTCGGCCCGCTCCCCTGTTCGACTCGGTCGCCGAGGCGATCCCGGGCGAGCCGGATCCTGCGACCTCCGCGGACCTGGCCCACGATTCGGCCCGGGCGCTGCTGGACGGGGTGTTCCACTCCTCGGATCCGGAGGTCGTGGCCCGTGTGGTGGCCCTCGCGGCCGATGACGGGCTGACGGATCTGAGCGCCCTGTGGTCGGGGGCGCCCGCGACCTCGCTGCCCGGTGCGCTGTGGAGGCTGTACGTGCTGCACACCTGGGCGGCGCAGGGCGGTGACGAGGTGGTGCGCCGCTACCGGGCCGGTTCGCGCACCGTGCCCGGGCTGCGCTATCTCTCCGGCTTCGCGGAGCCTCCCGAGGTCGAGCAGGTCCAGCGCACGATGGACGACATCCTGCGCGGCGCCTTCACCGGCGATCTGGCGCTCGCGCTGCGGCGGGCGGGGGCGGTGGCGACGATCGTCGCGCACGGCACCGCCCATCTCGCCGACGACGCCGCCGACGGCGCGGCCGGCGACGAGCGCACCCGGCAGGCGGAGCGGCTGCTGCGCACCGGCGAGGAGCTCACGGCCGCAGGTCACCACGCGGAGGCCGGGCGCCTGGACTGAGGCGCATGCCATCACGGGCGGGCCCGCGCTTGCACCCGGGGCGAGGTCGTGCCCTACGATGGTCGAGCGCCGGGCCGCGGTTGCCCCGGGCTCCAACATTTGCCGCTTCGAGCGGCCTTCGCGCCGACAGGCGCATCCCGGTCCGGCGCCTCGACGTGCTGTACTTGCCCGCGTCCGCTCGCACAGCGTGAGCGGCATGATGCGTCCCGGACGCGAGGAGGAGAACCGCAGTGGTGCCGTTCTTCTCGCGCCTCCTCCCCCATCGCAGCGAGCGACCGCTCTACGACCTCTTCGCCGAGCTGGCCGAGCTGCTGGTGCAGGCCTCGGACACCCACTCGAAGCTGCTGGGTCACGGCTACCGCGAGCGCACCCGCATCGCGCCCCGCCTCCATGAGCAGTCCACCGTGGCCGAGGAGCTGTGCCGCCGCATCGCCGAGCGGCTCGCCCAGTCCCTGATCACGCCCTACGAGGCCGAGCTGCTGTACGACTTCGCGCTGACCATCGCGGACACGATCGATGCGATGGAGCACACTGCGGAGCTGCTGGTCGCCTCGCGTCTGGGCCAGCTGCCCACCCCGCTGCTGGATGCCGCCAAGGGCATCGAGCGGGCTGCCGAGCTGACGGTGGCCGCGAGCTGGAAGCTGGACGGGATCCGGGAGCTCGGCGACTACTACGAGCAGGTGCGCCGGCTCACCCGGCAGGGCGAGCGGATGGTGCGCAAGGCGCTCGGCGAGATCTACACCCGCGGCGGAGCGACCCAGGAGCTGCTGCCCCTCCACGACGTGTCCGAGTCGGTCCGGCACACGATCTCCCTGCAGGAGCGGGTCGCCCGGATCGCCGATCTGCTGCGCGTCAAGGATGCCTGAGTGACCTCCGCCCTGCTGGTGACGGTGATCGGCCTCGCGCTCGCGATGGCGTACATGAACGGTTTCCACGACGCCTCGAACGCGGTCTCCACCACCATCACCACACGCACCCTGCGGGAGTCGACCGCGCTGCGGATGGCCGCGGTGCTCAACGTGCTCGGCGGTTTCCTGGGCATGGCGATCATCGCGGTGACGGCGCCCTGGGCGCTGCGGCTTCTGGGGCTGGGGCAGCTGGCGCAGGAGGTGGCGGACACCCCGGACCTGCTGGGCATGGCGCTGGTCGCGATGATGCTCACCACGATCCTGTGGGACCTGCTGACCTGGTACTTCGGGATGCCCTCCTCGACCTGGCACGCCTTCATCGGGGCGACCCTCGGCGTCTCCCTGGTGGTGGGAGCGGCGGCGAACTGGTCGGAGCTGGGGGTGCTGCTGCTGGTCTCGGTGGTGGGGCCGGTGCTCTCCGCCGGGCTCGCCTACCTGCTGATGCAGCTGATCCTGTCCCTGGGACGCAATGAGTGGCTCAAGCGGGGCCATCTGCGCTTCGCCCAGACCGTCTCGGCCGGGGCGGTGGCGACCGGGCACGGGATCAACGACTCGCGCCTGCCGCTCGCGGTGGTGGTCATCGCCTTCACCACGATCAGCGCCCCCGAGGGGTCCACCACGGCGGTGATGGCCGCGGTCGCGCTCGCGATCGGCGCGGGCACCCTGGTGGGCGGGCACCGCATCATCCGCACCCTGGGCCGGAACCTCACCGATCTCTCGGTCGCGCAGGGGCTCGCCGCGGAGACCTCCTCGGCCACCACCATGTCCCTCAGCCTCTTCGGGCTCGATGCCCCGGTCTCCACCTCCCATTCCCTCGCCTCGAGCGTGGTGGGCGCGGGCGTGGGCCGGGGCCTGCGCACGGTGCGCTGGCGCGTGGCCGGCCAGATCCTCCTGGTGTGGCTGGTGACCCCGCTCGCGACGGCGCTGCTGGGAGCGGCGCTGATCGGGGTGCTGCAGGAGCTCCCGACGGGCTGAGGCCTCCACCGCCGCGGGGCGCTCCCGAACGCTGTGCGGCGCTCGGCCGCCTGGCAGGATCGCCCACTATCCTGGCCCGGTCCCCGCCGAGAAGGAGCCCAGATGTCCGACGGTCAGTCCCCGACGCCCGCGCCGCGGAAACGTCCCAGCTACGGACTGCCGGGGCCCACGACCCCTCCGACGGGCCCTGCCGCTCAGCCGGGCTCTGCCCCTCAGCCCGGCTCTGCCGCTCAGACGGGCTCTGCCCCGGCCCAGCCCGATGGGTCCTGGGGCGGCTCCCCCGCCGGCGGGTCCTGGGGCGGCTCCCCCGCCGGCGGGTCCTGGGGCTCCCCGTCGGGCGGCGCCCCCTCGGGGAACGCCCCCGCGGATCCCTACGCCCCGCAGACGGGCCCGCTGCCCGGCTCGGTCAGCTCCGGCCACGGGTACGGCGCGGGCTACGGTCCCGGTCCCGGCCAGTCGGCGCCGCAGGCGCCCCGTCGGCACCGCGGCCTGTGGCCGCTGATCATCGGCCTGGTGCTGCTGGTGGGGGTGGCGCCCGTGGTGACGATCGGCGGTTTCCTCTGGTCGATCAGCTCGCTCGCGGGCGACGCGACGACCGGACCGGTCCCGATGGAGGGCGCCACCGCACAGATCGAGGTGCCGGCCAACGAGATGCTGATCGTGTACGTCCCCAAGGCCGACGAGGCGACGGCCGAGTGCACCGCCGAGGGTGCGGACCCCGGCGCGGTGACCACGGTGCCCAGCTCGAGCGACACCACCTTCGGCAACGGTGAGGAGTACGTCCAGGTGCTCGGCATCGCCGCGGTGCAGGACACCACCGTGACGGTCACCTGCACCGGGACCGATGCTCCTGCGCACCTGGGCCCGTACAGCATGGTCTCCATGGCTGGCCCGCTGCTGATCGGTCTGGTGGTCGGCGTGCTCGCGGGCCTGATCGGCCTGGTGCTCACCGTGATCGGCATCGTGAAGCTGGTGCGCTCGCGCCGCGCCTGAGCGCGACGGGCGGGCTGCACCGGCGCCCGCCCTCACCGTCTCAGCCCGCAGTCTCCGCCCGCGACGGGGCACCCGCCCTGACCTAGAGTATCGGCACGACCCCGAACTCGAGGATGGAGTGGTGATCATGCACCCCCGTGCAGGCCAGCAGGCACTGGAGGAGGACCTCGTCGACGTCGACGCCCTCCTGGACGCGTACTACGACCTCCATCCGGATGCGACGGACCCCGACCAGGCGGTCGCCTTCGGCACCTCCGGGCATCGCGGCTCCTCGCTCGATACGGCGTTCAATGAGGACCACATCGCGGCGACCACGCAGGCGATCGTCGAGTACCGCGCGGCCCAGGGCATCCGCGGCCCGCTGTTCATCGGCCGCGACACCCATGCCCTCTCCCGCCCCGCCTTCGACACCGCGCTCGAGGTGCTGGTGGGCAACGACGTCGCCGTCCAGGTCGATTCGCTCGACGGCTACACCCCCACTCCGGCGGTCTCGCACGCGATCCTGGTCCACAACCGCGGCCGGGCCGCGAACGATCCGGGCCGGGCCGACGGCATCGTGGTCACCCCCAGCCACAACCCGCCGCGCGACGGCGGCTTCAAGTACAACCCGCCTCATGGCGGCCCCGCGAACACCGACGCCACCGGCTGGATCGCCGACCGCGCGAACCAGCTGCTGAAGGACGGTCTGCGCGGCGTGCGCCGTCACGGACGACAGAAGGCCCTCCAGGACGCGGGCCGCTACGACTACCTCCACACCTATGTGAAGGATCTGCCCAGCGTGGTGGATATCGAGGCGATCCGTCGGGCCGGGGTGCGCATCGGCGCGGACCCGCTGGGCGGCGCCGCGGTGGACTACTGGGCCGAGATCGGCGAGATGCACGATCTGGACCTCACCGTGGTCAACCCCGAGGTGGATCCCCGCTGGTCCTTCATGACCCTGGACCGAGACGGGAAAATCCGCATGGACTGCTCGAGCCCGTGGGCGATGGCCTCGCTGCTCGAGAAGCGCGACGAGTACGACATCGCCACCGGCAATGACGCGGATGCGGATCGCCACGGCATCGTCACGCCCGACGGCGGCCTGATGAACGCCAACCATTATCTGGCCACGGCGATCCGGTACCTGTTCGCGCACCGGCCCGACTGGCCCGCCACGGCGAAGGTGGGCAAGACGGTGGTCTCCTCGAGCCTGATCGATCGCGTGGTGGGCTCGCTGGGGCGTGAGCTGTTCGAGGTGCCGGTGGGCTTCAAGTGGTTCGTGCCGGGCCTGATCGACTCCTCGGTGGGCTTCGGCGGCGAGGAGAGCGCCGGCGCCTCGTTCCTGCGCCGTGACGGCTCGGTGTGGACCACGGACAAGGACGGGATCATCCTGGCGCTGCTGGCCTCGGAGATCCTCGCGGTCACCGGCCGCTCCCCCAGCACCCTGCACCAGGAGCTGGTGGAGGAGTTCGGCGCCAGCGCGTATGCCCGGACGGACGCCCCGGCGGATCGTGCGCAGAAGGCGAAGCTCAAGGCGCTCAGCCCCGAGCAGGTCACCGCCTCCGAGCTCGCGGGCGAGCCGATCACCGCAGCGATCACCGAGGCGCCCTCGGGCGGCGCGATCGGCGGGCTGAAGGTCTCCACCGAGTCCGCGTGGTTCGCCGCGCGCCCCTCCGGCACCGAGGACATCTACAAGATCTACGCCGAGTCCTTCCGCGGCGACGAGCATCTCGCGCAGGTGCAGGAGGCCGCGAAGTCGCTCGTGGACGGCGTGCTCGCGAACGACTGACCCGTCCTCGAAGGGGCGCCGGGATCCACAGGGTCCCGGCGCCTCTGCGCGGTCCGGGGCGGACTTTCGGAAGGTTTCCTGCGGGCCGACGAGTGCCGCGCCCGGACACCCGGCCCCGTCCGCATCGCAGCGGTGAAGCCGCCGTGACCAGCGTTCCCACTGGTCACTGGTAAAGCATTGGTCAAGTCGGGGTCATCATTGCGTACGTCACGCTGTCGTGGCGCCCTGCACAGCCCCCTTGCGCGGCCCCTCCACCGGGTGAACGATGGGGTCGAAAGTAAAGGGCCGGTAGGGTAATCTGCTCCGTCGGACCCGCCCGAATTGATGCCGACCGCAGCCGCCGAGAGCTCGCGACCAGGAGAGGGGGCCAGCCGTATGCGACTGCGTTCGCGCCTGTGCGCCTGCTCCGCCGCCCTCGCCCTCTCGCTCCCGCTCGCCGGTGCGACCTTCGCGGAGACCTCCGACATGGAGACGACGGAGACCGAGACCGCGGAGTCCACCGAGACCTCAGAGCCCGTGGAAATCCCAGAGGCCACGGAATCCTCGCAGCCCGACGCCGAGACGCCCCCCGCAGACCCGCCGCCCGAGGAGCCCACGGAGCCCACGGAGCCCACGGAGCCCACGGAGCCCACGGAGCCCACGGAGCCCATCGTCGACGACCCTGCTCCCGAGAAGGAGTCCCCCGAGCTCGAGCCGACCGCCGCACCCACCGAGGACCCCGTCACCGACGACGAGGAGTGCCCGGACCAGGGAAGCCTCGCCCCCGTCCCCACCCTGCTCAGCAGCACCGTCCCCGAGGAATGCACCTCGGACGGTGCCGAGGACGACGGCAAGGAGCCCAGCCCATCGCAGGGCATCCCGCCCAAGGTGAGCAGCCCCGCCAGCACCCCGGCGACACCCACCCCGACCGGGGGGACCGACCCGACTGAGGGCGCGACCGGTAGCCCGACCACTCCCACGGAGACTCCCACCGAGGCTCCGACGGAGCCCGAGACCCCGTCAGGCGAGCCCTCCGAGGAGCCCCCCGAGCCCGACTCCCCGTCGGAGCCCGAGACCCCGTCGGAGCCCGAGGAGTCGGAGACTCCCGAGGAGCCCACGGAGAGCGCCCCGGGACCCGAGGAGCCCGCCACGAGCGAGCCCACCGAGTCGCCCGGGGAGGGCTCCGCCGCCCAGGACGAGCTCGACCCCGAGGCGGAGCGCCCCCAGGCCGAGGAGCCGGAGGCTGAGGAGCCTGCTCCCGAACCCGCCCCCGAGCCTGCCGAGCCCGCTCCCGCGCCGCAGGAGGAGCCCGAGCCCGAGCCGTCCTCGCCGCGGAGCACCCCCGAGGAGTCCGAGAGCGCCGAGGAGTCCGAGGTCAGCGGCGTCGTCGTGGATGAGCCGAGCTCACCGGCCCCCGCCCCGCAGCCCACCGTCGGCACCGCGGAGAGCGGCCCGGTGGTGCGCCTGTTCAACGCGATCACCGAGGACTCCGGATCGTCCTTCGGCCAGATGCGTCAGGTGCTGATCGCCGCGCTCGGCATCGGCTTCCTCACCACTGCCGGGTTCGTCGGCGCGACCTGGCACAGCCGCCGCAGCGGCAGCCGGCACGACATCGAGGGCTGACTCCCAGCGCCCGAGGCTCAGCGCTCGGCGCTCAGCACTCAACGCTCAGCGCTTCTCCAGCAGCTCCTTCGCGTACGCGATGATGCCCGGCACGCTCCGGCGCATCTCGAGGATCGTGCGATCGAACGCCCCCTGCCCCTCGTACCACGGGTCGTCCACGGCGATCTCGGTGGGTAGCGCCGCGGGATCCGCGCCGGGCTCGAAGCGCCGCCACATCCTGATCTCGGGCACCGCCGAGCCCTCCGGCGCCTGCTCGACCATGCGCCGCAGCCGCTGGGCGTGGTCGGCCGTCATCGGCAGCACCAGGTCCCAGGCGAGCAGCTCGGTCAGATGGATCGTGCGCGCGGTGTGCTCGAAGGGCCGCACATAGCCGGCGCGCTCGAGCGCGAGCTCGGTGCGGTCGTCCATCGGCATTCCCTCGGCCTCCCAGCTGGTGCCGGAGGATCCCACCTCCACCTCCCCGACCAGGCCTTCCTCCTCGACAGCGGCGCGCAGCATCACTGCGGCGGCCGGTGAGCGGCACACGTTCCCGGTGCACACGGTGAGCAGACGAATCGGCGACATGGCCCCATTGTGTCAAGGCCGGGGCCGTGCGAGCGAAGAACCGCCGAGGAACGTACACTGTCGGAGGGAGTGCATGCGGTGCCCCGTGCAACGCGAGCGCATGATCGCCAGGACGCGACGGCCCGTGACCACGCAACGACGGCTCAGGAGGACACCCATGGCCGACATCATCCGCGCGCACGACGACGACTGGTCGCTCGTGCGCGAGATCCGGCTCCGGTCCCTCAGCACGGATCCTGCCGCCTTCGGGCAGAGCTGGGAGAAGGAATCGACCTACGAGGACTCGGTCTGGGAGCAGCGCGTGCGCGAAGCCGCCTGGTTCCTCGCCGTCGAGGACGGTCAGCCGGTCGCCGTGGTGGCGGCCCGGCACGAGGAGGACTCGCCGGAGAACGAGCGCGAGCTCCAGGCCATGTGGGTCACCCCCAACTCCCGTCACGGCGGCATCGCCGCGAAGCTCGCCGAGGCGGTCTTCGACTGGTCCCGCGAGGACGGCGCTGACACGATCACCCTCTACGTGGGCCCGACGAACACCAGCGCCCGCTCGCTCTACGAGAGCCTCGGCTTCGTCGACACCGGTGACCGCTGGGAGATCGTCGAGGGCGATCCGGACAGCGCCTGGTCGAAGATGGCTCGCGGCCTCTGAGGGCCGGTGCGCGCCCTCTCCCGCCGCAGCGTTGAGCGCCCCCATTGGGCGGCGCGGCTCGAGGACCTCAAGAACTCCGTCGTCGGCAGCACCCTGCGCCAGCTGCGCTGGGACCTGAGGCTGCAGCCCTTCCACGGCTTCGGCTCCACCGAGCGCGTGCGGATCCTCGCGAAGGTCCTGTACGCCTCCCCCGGCACTCCCGCGGACTTCCACGACCAGCCGGTCCATGACCTGCGCACCATGGCCGTGCGCGGGTGGAGGAACTTCGCCGGCCAGGTGGCGCCGCACCGCTCCGTGCACGTGCTGCTGGGCGACCACCAGTTCACGGTGCGCGCGGACCGCGCCGGGATCGTCGATGCGACCTTCGACGTGTCCCTGCCGCCGGGACGCCACCAGGCGGTGCTGTGGACGGTGCCCGGCAACGAGGTCACCGCCGATGTCACCGTGTTCGCCCCGCGCGAGACGGTGGGCATGGTCAGCGACATCGACGACACCGTGATGGTGACCTGGCTGCCGCGCCCGCTGCTCGCCTTCTGGAACGCCTTCGTGGTCCACCAGTCCTCGCGCCAGGTGGTGCCGGGCATGCCGATGCTCTACCAGCGCCTGGTGCGTGAGCACGGCTCCTTGCCGATGGTGTACCTGTCCACCGGCGCCTGGAACGTGTTCCCCGTGCTCAAGCGCTTCCTGTACCGCAACGGCTATCCCGACGGGCCGCTGCTGCTGACGGACTGGGGCCCCACCAACACGGGCTTCTTCCGCTCCGGACCGGATCACAAGCACCGCGCCCTCGAGCAGCTCGCCGCCGAGTACCCCCACATGCGGTGGATCCTGGTGGGCGACGACGGCCAGCACGACCCCTCGATCTACGCGGAGTTCGCCGAGCGGCATCCCGACAAGGTCGAGGCGATCCTGATCCGTCAGCTCACCGAGCCCGAGCAGCTGCTCGCGCACGGTTCGCGCCGCCCGTTGGAGAGCTCCGCGCCGACGGGCGCCTCTCCCCTGACCCTCTCCGCTCCGGACGGCCACAGCCTGCTGCGAGAGCTGCAGCGCGCCGGGAGGATCTCCGTATGACCACGCGCTCCACCACCGCGTCGAGCCTCAGCTCCCCTGTTCTCCGCGCTGCGCGCGAGGACGATGTCAGCGCGCTCGTGGACCTGGTCCAGCTCGCCTATCGGGGCGAGGGCGGGTGGACCACCGAGGCGCACCTGGTGGACGGGCACCGCACCGATGCCGACGAGGTGCGCGCCATGCTCGCCGATCCGGCGGTGACGCTGATGGTCGCCGAGCTCGACGGCGAGGTGCTCGGCTGCTGCTACACGCGCCGCGAGCCCGCCGACGCCGACGGCGTCACCCGCGCGGAGCTGGGACTGTTCGCCGTGCACCCGCGCGCCCAGTCCCGAGGGCTCGGAGGCATGCTGCTCGAGGCCCAGGCCGAGGCCCAGCGCGATGCCGGGGCGCAGGTGCTGCTGATCCAGGTGCTGCAGTCCCGGCCGGAGCTGCACGCCTGGTACGAGCGTCACGGGTTCACCCGCACCGGCCACAGCGTGCCCTTCGCCGGGAATCCCGACTGGCTGAAGGTCGCGGACCTCGGGATGGACCTCATGGAGCGCCCGCTGGTCGCCTCCTGACCAGGATCTCCGTGGCCGATCGTCCTTCCGGGGGAGGTCGATCGCGCATTAGGCTCAGGGCATGAGCAACGATGCCTACACTCCCTCCCCGGCCCGTTACGATCGCACCGAGTACCGCCGTGTGGGCAGATCCGGTGTGCTGCTGCCGCCCATCTCGCTGGGCTGCTGGCAGAACTTCGGCGAGGACCGTGATCCGCTGACCCTGCGCACCATCGTGCGCCGTGCCTTCGATCTGGGGGTCAACCATCTCGACCTCGCCAACAACTACGGTCCCCCGCCCGGCAGCGCGGAGACCAACGTGGGGCGGATCCTCGCCGAGGACTTCCGCCAGCACCGCGATGAGCTGATCATCTCCACCAAGGCCGGCTACCGGATGTGGGAGGGCCCGTTCGGTGACGGCGGCTCCCGCAAGTACCTGCTCAGCTCGCTGGACCAGTCCCTGACGCGCCTGGGCCTGGACTACGTGGACATCTTCTACCACCACCGCGAGGATCCCGAGACGCCGCTCGAGGAGACGATGGGCGCCCTCGCCGATGCGGTGCGCAGCGGCAAGGCCCTGTACGCGGGCATCTCCAACTACTCCCCCGAGAAGACCCGCCAGGCGGCGCGGATGCTCGCCGACCACGGCACACCGCTGCTGATCCATCAGCCCTCGTACTCGATGTTCAACCGGCACGTCGAGAAGGGGCTGCTGGACGTGGTCGAGGAGGTCGGTGCGGGCATCGCGGCGTTCTCGCCCCTGCAGCAGGGGCTGCTGACCAACCGCTACCTCTCCGGCGTGCCGCAGGGCTCTCGCGCCGCGGGCCCCTCCCCCTTCCTCAGCGAGCGCCAGGTCGAGGACGCCGACTACCAGGAGCGGGTGCGCGGGCTGTCGAGGATCGCCCACGACCGCGGCCAGAGCCTCGCCCAGCTGGCGCTGGCCTGGGCGCTGCGCCACCGCCAGGTCTCCACCCTGCTGGTGGGGGCGTCGTCCGTCTCCCAGCTCGAGCAGAACATCGGCACGCTCGCGAACCTCGAGCTCACCGACGACGAGCTCGCGCGCATCGAGGAGTTCGCGATCGACGGCACCGCCGCCCGCTGAGCGAGCGGGCCCCGGCCCCGTCGGCCCGCCGCGACACGAGAAATGCGGCGGGAGGACCGATGCGCACACATCGATCCTCCCGCCGCATGACGTCGCCGCAGCCCGGCTCAGCCGGTGTTCTTCAGTCCCGCCGCGACACCGTTGATGGTGGTCAGCAGCGCGCGCTGCAGCTCGGGCGAGAGCTCCTCGCCCCGCTCGGTGGCGGCGCGGGCCCGCTGCAGCATCGCGACCTGCATGTAGGAGATCGGATCCAGGTAGCGGTCGCGCACGGCCAGGGTGCGCTTGAGGATCGGCTGGTTGTCCAGCAGGTCCAGCACGCCGGTGAGCCGCTCGATCTCCGCGACCGAGAGCTCGTACTCCTCGCGGATGCGGTCGAAGAGGTACCACAGGCGCTCGGGCACCAGGGAGTGCACGTAGTGCGCGGCGATCTGCATGTCCGTCTTCGCGAGCGTCATCTCGACGTTGCTGATCACGGTGCGGAAGAAGTGCCAGTTGCGGTACATCTCGTGCAGATCCGGCTCGAGCCCTGCCTCGCGGGCGGCCTTGAGGCCGGAGCCGGCACCGAACCAGCCGGGCACGATCTGGCGGGACTGGGTCCAGCCGAACACCCACGGGATCGCCCGCAGCCCGTCCAGGCCCTTGGAGGACGTGGTGCGCTTGGAGGGGCGCGAGCCGATGTTCAGGTCGCCCAGCTGCTCCACCGGGGTGGCGGAGACGAAGTACTCGGGCAGGTTCTCGTCGTCCACCAGGGTCCGGTACCGGGCGAAGGACGCGTCGGAGACCGACTGCATGACCTCGCCGAAGCGGTCGAGGGTCTGGGCCGGGGTGCGGGGCGCGGTGTGCAGGGCCGAGCCCTCGAGCACCGCGGCCAGCGACAGGTCCAGGTTCTCCTTGGCCAGCGAGGGGAGCATGTACTTGTCGGAGATGACCTCGCCCTGCTCGGTGAACTTGATCTCGCCCTCGAGCACGCCGTACGGCTGGGCCAGGATCGCGTCGTAGGTGGGGCCGCCACCACGGCCGACGGAGCCGCCGCGACCGTGGAACAGCCGCAGGGTCACGCCGTGACGGGCCGCCGCATCGCGCAGCGAGCGCTGCGCCTGGTGGATCTCCCACTGGGAGGTGATGACGCCCGCGTCCTTGTTGCCGTCGGAGTAGCCGAGCATGACCTCCTGGCGGTCGCCGCGCAGGCGCACGATCTCGCGGTAGGAGGGGTCCGAGAGCAGCTCGTCGAGGATCTCCCCCGCGTGACGCAGCTCGGAGACCTCCTCGAGCAGCGGCGCGAAGCCGATGTCGGCGCGGTTCTCCTCGCCGCCGGAGATGCTCACCAGGCCCGCCTCGCGCGCCAGCAGCGCGGCGGCGAGGACGTCGTCGGCGCCGTGGGTCATCGAGATGATGTAGGTCTCGATGACGGAGGTGCCGTAGAGGCGGTGGGCGTCCCGGATCTCGCGGAACACGTTGTAGGTGGTGCGGGTGGCGTCGTCGAGGATCGACTCGTCGTCGGTGATCGCGGAGCCGACCAGCGGGCGGCGGCTGCCGAGCTCGCGGCCCAGCACCGTGGTGCGCTCGGCGCGGCTGAGCTCCGTGTAGGGACGGTCCAGCTCCCCCACCCGGTCGAACAGACGGGCCAGCACCTCGTGATGCTTCTCGGAGTGCTCGCGCACGTCGAGGGTCGCCAGGTTCAGACCGGAGGCGGCCAGCACCTGCTGGGCGATGGCGAGGGCGCCGTCGGCGGCGCGCACGCCCCCGTGGCGTCGCAGCGACTCGCGCAGCACGTGGAAGTCGGCCTGCAGCTCCTCGCTGTCGCCGTAGTCCTCGCCGTGCACATGGGGCTCGCCGCTGCGGATCCGGGCGCGGGTGGCCTCCAGCTTGGAGCGCATCGCGCCGAGCTTGAGGCGGTAGGGCTCCTCGCGGTACAGCTCCTGCTGGACGGCGTCGACGTCGGAGTCGTGGGAGAGGTCCTCGGCGAGGCTCTCGCGCAGCTGCTCGTCGTCCCCGGTCAGCTCGCTCGAGACGGACAGCTCGAGGATCAGGTCGGAGATCGCCTCGATCGCGATGTCGATCCCGGTCTCGGCCTGCAGCTGCAGCACCTCGCGGGTGACCTGGGCGGTGACGAAGGGGTTGCCGTCGCGGTCCCCGCCGATCCAGGAGCCGAAGCGCAGCGGCACCTGGCCGTCGCGCAGGTCGGCGCCGTGCTGGCGCAGCTCCTCGCGGAGGTCGTCGAGCATGCCCGGCATGGTCTGACGGAAGATCTGGCGCAGGTAGTAGAGGGCGTTGCGCGCCTCGTCCTGCGGGGTGGGGCGCTGGCGGCGCAGCTCATCGGTCTGCCAGAGCGTCTCGATCAGCTCGGCCAGGTCGCGGTCCTGGCGGCGCCGCTCGGTGGTGCCCTCCTCGGTGTCCACGCCGAGGATGTCCGAGATGCGGCGCAGCTTCGTGAGCACCGCGCGGCGCGAGGCCTCGGTGGGATGGGCGGTGAAGATCAGGCGCACGTCGAGGGAGTCGACGGCCTCCTGCAGCCCCTTCGCGCCGAGCTCCTCGGCGACGGCGCGCACGGTGCGCGGGACCCAGGACTCCTCGGTGGGGCGCTCCTGCAGGGCGCGCACGCGGTAGACCTGCTCGGCGGCGTTGGCCAGCAGGAAGTACTGGCTGAACGCCCGGGTGAGGGCGGTGGCCTGCTCGAGGGTCAGCTCGGACAGGCGGGACTGGACGTCCTGCGCGCTGGCCTCGGAATCGGCGGACTTCGCCTCCTTGGTCAGCTGGCGGACCTGCTCGACGAGCTCGAGCATCTCCTGGCCGTGCTGATCGGCGAGGGTGCGGCCGAGCAGCGTCGACAGGCGTCGCACGGTCGCCCGCAGCGGGGCGTCGATATGGGGGTCGTCGCCGACGACGGGGAACTCGCTCGTCAAGGTCGGGACGGCGATGGCGTCGGAATCTGGCACGGGGCCTCCTGGGGTCGGCACGCCGGGCAGCGGCCGCCGACAGCATGCAGGGCGACCGCGTCGGCGCGGAACGAACGGGCACAGACTACAGCGCGGAGCCGTCGGCGCACCCTCGGGCGACAGTCCTCGGACTGCCGAGGTCAGCTCAGAGCACGGCGCGCAGGAAGTCCTGGGTGCGCTGGTTCTCGGGCTCGCTGAAGATCTTCTCGGGGGTCGCCTCCTCGATCACGGCGCCCTTGTCGAACATCATCACGCGGTTGGAGACGTCGCGCGCGAACTGCATCTCGTGGGTGACGATCAGCATCGAGATGTCGGTCTCGGCGGCGATGTCCTCGAGCACCGCGAGCACCTCTCCGACCAGCTCGGGGTCCAGCGCGGAGGTGACCTCGTCCAGCAGCAGGATCTCCGGATCCATCGCCAGGGCGCGCGCGATCGCGATGCGCTGCTGCTGACCGCCGGAGAGGGACGAGGGTCGGGCGTCCTTCTTCCAGGCCATGCCCACCTTCTCGAGCAGCGCCTCGGCCTTCGCCTCCGCCTCCGCCTTCTTCAGCCCCATCACGTTGACCGGTGCCTCGATGATGTTCTCCATCACCGTCATGTTGGGGAAGAGGTTGAAGTGCTGGAACACCATGCCGATGTCGGTGGTGGTGCGGCGCCGGCGCTTGTCCGAGATCCGCACGCGCTTGCCGCCCACCTCCTCGTACTGCAGCGGGGTACCGCCGATGTGGATGTACCCGCCGGTGAGCTCCTCGAGCGTCATGACCAGGCGCAGGATCGTGGTCTTGCCCGAGCCCGAGGGGCCGATCAGGGTGACGCGCTCGCCCTTGTCGACCGTGAAGTTGAGGTTGTCGAGGACGGTGTTGCTGCCGAACCTCTTGACCACGTCACGGAACTCGATGTGAGGGGTGCCGGGAGCACCCGGAGTCGCTGCGTTCTCAGGCAAGTTTCTTCTCCAGTCGTCGGATCAGGAGGGAGGTGGGATAGCTGGCGGCCAGGAAGATCAGGCCCGCCAGGGTGATCGCCTCGGTGTACCGGAAGTGGGTCGAGCCGTAGTTCTGGGCGACGTTCAGGAGCTCCGGGACGTAGATCACGAACAGGAACGGGGTCTCCTTGAACATGGAGATCGCGTAGTTGCCCAGCGCCGGCAGGGTGTTGCGGACCGCCTGCGGGACGACCACCGCCCGCCAGGTGCGCAGCCGCGGCAGCGAGAGCGCGGTGGCGGCCTCCCACTGCCCCTTGGGCACGGAGTCGATGCCGGCGCGGTACACCTCGGCCATATAGGTCGTGTAGTGGATGCCCAGCACCCAGATGCCGATCGCGAGGGAGGAATCGACGTAGGGCGAGAGCACCAGGTTCGCGAAGACCAGCTGCACCACCAGCGGGGTCATGCGGATGAACTCCACGATCCAGGTGACCGGGCCGTTGATGATCGGGGGCGTGCTGCGGCGGATGATCGCCACGATCAGCCCCAGCACGAGAGCGAGGAGGGTGCCCAGCACCGTCGCCACGAGCGTGATCTTGAAGCCCTGGAGGAGCAGGTCGGGGAAGACCGCGATCGCGTGCTCCCAGTCCCACCATGAGTTCGGTTCCGGATTCATGCCAGACCACCTCCTCCCATGGGTCCGGCCAGCTTGGCCTCGGAGTGGTCACGGACCACGCGTGCGGAGCGACCGCTGGTGCCGGGCGGTCGGAACAGCGAGCCCCAGGACTGGGACAGGGCCGGGCCGCGGCCGATGCGGTGCTTGGCGCGGACCTCGAGGCCGTTCATCAGGATCACGATCAACCAGGCGATCAGGTAGTAGGACAGCAGCGCGAAGCTGTAGGCGAACCAGGTGCCGGTGCGGTCACGCAGCTGCTCGACCTGGAAGAAGAGGTCGTACAGCAGCACGGTGTTCACGATCGCGCTGCCCTTGAGGAGCTGGATCCACAGGTTCGACAGGGACGGCAGCATGAGCGCCCAGGCCTGCGGGATCACGATGCGGAGCATGCCGCGGGCGGGGCTGAGGCTGAGCGCGCTGATCGCCTCGTACTGGCCCTTCGGTACCGAGCCGATCGAGCCGCGCACCACCTCGGCGGCGTAGGCGCCGTAGTTCAGGCCCAGGGCGAGCACGCCGATCAGCAGCGGCTCGAGCCGGAAGCCCAGGGGGTACGGCAGCTGCGGCATCACGAAGGCGAGCCAGAACAGCTGGACCACCAGGGAGGTGCCGCGGAAGAACTCCACGAACACCCGTGCCACGCCGCGCACCACCATGAACTTCGAGACCTGCGCGATCCCGAAGACGAAGGCGATCACGAGCGCCAGGGCGCCGCCGAGGACGGTCGCCAGGAGGGTCACCTGCACGCCGTCGAGGATCATCGGCATGCGGTCCCAGACCAGCTGGAGGTTAGGACCGAGGTCCTGGAAGAAGCCGATCACTCCATCCATCAGGGCATCACCTCTTCCACGTCGAGCGCCCCGGCGCGGCCCTCAGCGGGCCGGGCCGGGACGTCGAGTTCGTCAGAGCCGTGGATCACTGCAGCGAGGAGAGGTCACCGCTGCACAGGATCTCGGCGGTCATCTCCTCGGGCGGCAGCTCCTCCTCGGAGAAGCCGAACTCGCCGACGATGGAGAGGTAACGCTCGGGATCGGAGATGATCGCGGCGAGCTTCTCGTTGTAGGCGTCCAGCAGCGAGGTGTCCTCCTGACGGAAGACGGTGCCGCCGGCGCCGACCTGCTTCACGCCATCGATCTCCTGGACGAAGCTCTCGGTGACCTCGACGCCGTCGACGGTGTTGTCCGCCAGCCAGTTCAGCGAGATCGCGGTGAGGGCGAAGGCGTCGGCGTTGCCGGCCTTGAGCGCGTCCACGCCGTCCTGCGGGCCACCCACCTCGATGCTATCGAGGTCGAGAGCGGTGACGTAGTCGGACTCGACCGCACCGGACATGGTGGCGACGGTCAGGCCCGAGTCCACGAAGGAGTTCATGTCCACCAGGCCCTCGGGGTTGCCCTCGGGGACCATGAGCGCGGTCGTGTACTGGAACTCGGGCTCGCTGAAGGCGGCCTGGGCGCAGCGGTCGGGCAGGATGGACATGCCGGCGCTGACGGCGTCGAACTGGCCGGAGTTCAGCCCCGGGATGAGCGACCCCCAGTCGGTGAGCTTGCCCTCGACGTTGTCGATGCCGAGCTCGCCGAAGATCTCGCGGTGCAGGGCGACGGTCGCGCCCATCAGCTCACCGCCGTCCTCGAAGCTGTATGGGGCCTCGCCGGCGAAGCCGACGGTGATGGTGCCGGCGTCCTGCAGCTGGCTGAGCAGGTCGCCCCCGCCGCCGCCTTCTTCGCCGCCTCCGCCGCCCTCACCACCGGTGCTGGTGCGGCTGCAGGCGGCCAGGCCGCCCAGCGCTGCGGCCGAGAGGACCAGACCGCTCTTTCGGATGAAGCTTCGGCGGTTCTGCATGGAGATGCTCCCTTGCTCTGTGTCGTGCGCTCTGCGGTGACGGACGACACTACATGCTGTCCGACAATCCGCAGATCCGCATTCCGGATCACGGACAACGCTAACGCCCGGTCAGCCCCGGTTCCGGACGTCTGACCGCTTCGTGATGGTGTCGTGACCCGGGCTCGAGCGCCCTGGGCGCCCGGATGTGACGCCGATGACTCGCGCCGAGCGGGCGTGCATCGCTGCGGGGACGGATGATTAGATGACGCCCCGCGCGCACAACGCGCACGAGCACAGGAGGACGCGATGCCCCCTCGCCAGGAGACGGTCCGGCTGCCGCTGATGCAGCCCATCCGTCGTCCCTCGATCATCGATCAGGCCGAGCTCGAGCTGCGCAACGCCATCTACTTCGGCGATCTGCGCCCGGGTGACACCATCCCCGAGGTGCAGGTGTCCAAGCAGATGGGCATCTCCCGCTCCTCGCTGCGCGAGGCCTGCCAGCGCCTGGTGCGCGACGGACTGCTCACCCAGATCCCCGGCCGCGGACTGTTCGTCACCCGCATGGATGCGGTGACCATGTCCGATTTCATCGACTACCGCCTGGGTATCGAGATGCAGGCGGCCTCGATCGTCGCCGACCGGGTCGGCGCGCTGCGCGCGGACGGGGACGAGCAGGGCGCGCAGGATCTCCTCGCCCCGCTGCGCGAGAGCCTCGAGCGCACCCGCACGGCCCTCGAGGCCGAGGAGGTGATCGAGGCCGGCAACGCGGATCTCGAGCTGCATCAGCAGATCGCCGAGCTCGCGCAGAACCGCTTCCTGATCTCCTCGATGAGCACGATCGTGATCCTGACCCGCATGGGCAGCTTCTCCGACCCCCGTGGCTTCGGCGTGCGAGCCGATCTCACCGAGGTGCACGAGCGCCTGCTGGAGGCGCTCTCGGCGGGAGACGCCTCGCGCGCCCGCGCCGTGCTGCGAGAGACCCTGCAGGAGCTCGCCCAGCGCCTGCGCAGCGGCGGCGAGCAGCAGGACGTGGTGCGCGATCCCGATCTGCTGGAGTCCGACGGGCCGGAGTGGACCACCCTCGAGGACCCGGCGAGCACCTGAGCCCGGACCCGCCCCGGGCACGGGCATGCAGCACGCATGGAGCAAGCCTGAAGCGGGCATGCAGAAGGCCCCTCCCCCGCGGCACTGCCGCAGGCGAGGGGCCTTCTCCGTTCGGCGGAGACGAGAGGATTTGAACCTCCGAGGCGGTTTATCACCACCTACTCCCTTAGCAGGGGAGCGCATTCGGCCGCTCTGCCACGTCTCCTGGTGCCGACTCTCGCGCGGCACGCCGGTTCAGCATACGGGAGCGCGCGGGGAGCGCCAAAGCGAGAGCACGCAGATCACGTCACACTCGCACAACGCTCCGCTCAGAGCCCGAGCTTCTCCTGCAGCAGCGAGATGTGCTTGGGGGTTCCCACGCGGTACTTGACGAAGGTCAGGATGCCGTCTGAATCGATCGCGAAGGTGGAGCGGATGGTGCCCTCGACCTTCTTGCCGTACATGTTCTTCTCGCCCCAGGCGCCGTAGGCCTCCATCACCTGGTGGGACTCGTCCCCGGCGAGGGTGTAGGGCAGGCTCTGCCTCTCCATGAAGCGGTCGAGGTCCTCGATCGCGTCGGGCGAGATCCCCACCACGCGGTAGCCCGCATCGAGGAACATCTGGTGGTTGTCCCGGAGGTCGCAGGCCTGCTTGGTGCACAGCGAGGTGTTCGCGGCCGGGTAGAACCAGATCAGCGCCGGGGCGCCGCGCAGCTCGGAGAGGCTCACGCGCCCGCCGCCGGCGGTGGGCAGGTCGAAATCGGGGGCGGCGTCGCCGACGGCGAGCTTCACGGGGGCGGGCATGGGTCTCCTGGAGGTCGGGATGAGGGCGGCCCCAGCCTAGCCGCGCCGCTTGCGACGTCCCAGATAGAGCTGTCGGAAACGGTGCTCCGAGTGCCGATCGCCCAGCAGGAGCAGCTGCCCCGGCGCCGAGGGGATCGACTCGGTGTCGTAGCCCAGGGTGCCGTCCTCGTCGAGGACCGCGACGATGTGACAGCCGGTGCGTCGCCGCACCTCGTCGTCGCGCACCGAGCGGCGCACGAGCGAGGCCGGCCGCGGCACGAGGAAGAGCTCGTTGCCCTCGGCGACCAGGACGCGATGGCTCAGCCCGGCATGGTTCCACAGGTCGGTCGCGCCGATCGTCGCGTAGGAGAGCACGCTGTCGGCGCCTGCGCGATAGAGCGTGGCGACGTTGCGCTCGTAGGTGGCGCGGGAGACGACCTGCAGCTCCGGGCGCAACCTCTTGCAGAACAGCGTCAGATAGACGTTGAGGTCGTCGTCCCGCGGAGTGACCAGCACGGCCGAGGCTTGTTCCAGACCGGCCCGCCTGAGCACTCGCTGATCGGCGGCATCGCCCTCGATCACCGCGTAGCTCGCCGTGCCCTCGAGCACCGAGTAGGAGTTCTCGACACGACCCGGTGTCGCCTCGATGATCGTGTTGGGCACTCCTTCGTCGCTCAGGGCACGGGAGGCGGAGCGCCCCACCCGTCCCCCTCCCAGGATCACCACGGGGTCCTCGGAGAACTCCGAGCACTGGAACTGCTCGTCCCACTGCGCGAGATCGGCCTCCAGCCCAGCCAGCACGAGCACCGTCCCGTCGGTGATCCGCACATCCGGTGCCATCGGTCGCAGCCGGCCCTTGCGCATGATCGCCAGGATCCGCACCCGCGAGCGCAGCAGGTCCACCGCCTCACCCAGGGTGAGTCCCACCAGAGCGCTGCCACGGGCCGCCGCCTCGGCGATGATCGTGGTGCCGAAGCTGCCGATGGTATGGAAGCGCCCGGTGGAACCGAGCACGCGGGAGGCCATCTCGCGCCCCAGCACGGCACCGAGCTCGAGCACGTGATCGGCGCCGGCGAGGTCGAGCACGTCGACGGAGACCGGCTTGGACGCGGTCACGGCGATCGGCACGCGCGCCGCAGCCTGTCGCACGGTGAAGGCCACGTTGGTGTTCGCGGTGTCGGAGAGCGTGGAGACCACCATCCGTGCCCGCGATGCGCCGGCGCTGCGATAGGTCGCCGCAGAGTCGAGAGGCCCCACGACCACGTTCCGTCCCTGGTCGTGCAGCTCTCCGGCGAGGGTCGCGTCCTCGAGCACCACGACGGCCGGGACGCGCGAGCGTTCTGCCCGGGCGGCGAAGGTCTGCGTGACCGCGTCGGACCCCACCAGCAGCACGTGGTCGCGGAGCGCGGGCGGGACCCGGCGCGGGGTGCGGGCGGCGCGGCGTCGGTCCAGCCAGGGGGTGACCACGTACTGGATCACGAAGAACGGGAGCAGCACCAGCATGTAGACGACTCCGCTCAGGAGCACCCACAGCGAGAACAGGCGGCCCGCGTCCGAGGTGAAGGTGATGTCGCCGTATCCGAGGGTCGACATGGTGGTGATGGTCCAGTAGACGGCGCCGATCCAGGAGCGTTCGCCGGGCTCCAGCTGCGTCAGCGCCATGAAACAGATGGAATGGACCACGACCATCAGCACGCCGATCCCGAGGATCACCGCCCCTGCCCGTGAGCGTCGGCCGACGAACAGGAGCCGATCCGCACGTCGTCGTTCAGCAGGTGACCGACCCATCGCCGCCCTCTCCGTAGTCCTCATAGCGAGCCGCTCAGCCCCGGGACGTCGTCCCGGTGGGGCGGCTCTCCGGAGCACAGTAGGGCCCGATATCGGCCGGACGCACGTGCTGCGCGGGAGATGAGCAGTCCGTCACCGACTGCCCCGGTGCTCAGCTCTCCGGGTCCTGCTGCCAGGCGTGGGCGACGAGCTCGGCGAGCGCCTCGGTGTCGATCACGTCGAGGGAGCGCACCCACACGCAGGCCACGCCGGTGCGATGCTTCCCGAGCCTGCCCAGCAGCTCCTCGGAGCGCGGATGGCCCTGCAGCCCGTAGAGGGCGAGCTCGGCCCTGCGGGGGCTGAAACCGATCTGGAAGGTGTCCCCCTCGCGCCCGGTGGCGTAGCGATAGTGGACCTCGCCGTAGCCGATCATGCTGGGGCCCCACATCGTGGCCCGTTCCCCCGTGACCTCGTCGAACATCTCCAGCAGTTGTGCGCCTTCACGGCTGCGCCGGGCATCGAGGCCGGCGACGTACTGCGCCGGATCCACCTGCGTGGCATGGGTGACGATGTCCTTGGCGACCGTGCCGGTCGCGCCCTTGGTGAGGACCGTGCCCCGCGTCTGCGGAGCAGGCGGGTGCACGAGGGACGCGCCGTGCTCGGTGAGCACGGCCTGGAGGCGCCGACCGGCGGCGGGGCCCACGCCGTGCAGCTGCTGGAGCTCCGTCCAGTCGCGGCCCGCGAGATCGCCGACGGTGCGCAGCCCGTGCTCGGCCAGGGCCCCCGCGGCGGGGCGGCCAACGCCCGGGACGTCGACGATGAGGCTGCTCAGAGCCTGCATGGCTTCAGGATAGGCGGACTCAGACGAGCGCGTCTGCCCCATCGGGCCGGGCGATCGAGCCGCGGGGGACGAACTGCGTGGGCAGCGCGATGTGCGCGGGCGCGCCCACCTGTGCGTTCACAGTGCTCGACCCACCCGCGCCCGCTGCCCCGTGGAGCATGTCGATCGCGCGCACCCCCATGTCGTAGCGGGGCACGCGGATGGTGGCCAGGCCCGGCGTGACCATCGCGGAGAAGGGGATGTCATCCCAGCCCACCACGCTGATCTGGCCGGGCACGTCCACGCCGTAGCTGCGCAGGCGCTCCATCAGCGCGAGCGCCATCAGGTCGTTGTAGACCAGCACCGCGGTGGTGGCGGTCTGCAGCAGGGCCTCGGCCGCATCGCGGCCGCCGTCGGCGGTGGGAGGGAAGGCGCCGATCTCGCTCCATTCGAGCTCCGCCTCGGCGCAGAGCCGCTGGATCACGGTGCGGCGTGCCTGGTCCGAACGGCTGAGTGCTGGCCCGCCGGCGTAGCCGATCCGACGGTGGCCCAGGCGGCGCAGGTGCTGCAGGGCGGCGGGGATGCCGGGCTCGGGATCCGCGTGAACCCCGGGAAGGCGGGGCGAGACGCGGTTGACCAGGCTCAGGGGGGTCAGGCGGGAGGCCTCCTCGAGGGAGTTCTCGTCCATCCGGCTCGAGCACAGCACGATGCCGTCCACCTGAAGCGCGAGCGTGCGCACGAGCGGCAGCTCGCCCTCGGGCGACTCCCCCGCATCGGTGATCAACAGCTGGGCGCCCAGCTGGTGGGCGCGGGCCTGCGCCCCCTTGAGCACGGCCGGGAAGAAGGGGTTCTCGAGGTCGGGGACGATCACCCCGTACACCCCGGAGCGCCCGGTGATCAGGGCCCGGGCGGTGCGGTTGGGGGCGTAGCCGAGGGTGTCGGCGGCCTCGCGCACGCGTGCCAGCGAGTCGGCCCCCACCATCTCGGGGCGCTGGAAGGCGCGGGAGGCCGTCGCGACGGAGACCCCTGCCTGCTGGGCCACGTCCTTGAGCGTCACCGCCATGCTCTCCTCCGATTCACGCGCCAATTCTCCGCATCACACCCTCTGCAACTTTTGCACTCTCGCCCAGAGAGTATCCGAATCATCGGCTTCCCTGCAGGCGACATCTATGCAATCGTTTACGATACTCAGCGATGCGACCGCCGGGACAGCGCCTGTCCCGCACCCATCCGGAACGGAGAACCCCATGACCCTGCGCAACGACTCCCTCGAGGCGAGCATCCGCTACGACGGCTCGACCCGCTCGCTCCAGCTGATCGCCTCCGCGGCGGAGGCCCTCGGCTCCTTCGAGGGTGAGGCCGCGGCCTCCGGTGACGGACACGTGCTCACCGGCCCCCTGTCCACCGTGAACGCCAAGGCCCTGCAGGCCGCCTTCCCGGCACTGCGCCCGCAGAAGATCGGCGGCCACCGCACCTCCGTCGGCACCGGCGACCGCACGGGCCTGGCCACTCCCGGTCAGGCGCGCGCCTTCGCCGCCCAGGGCGCCGGCGTGATGCCGGTGCTCGCACAGCAGTCGATCCGCGAGATGGACCGCCTGGGCCGCAGCGCCCAGTCGGTGATGGACGACGCGGTCTTCGGCCTGGTCGAGGCGGGCTGGGACAGCGGCTTCGGCGCCGACTGCGACCACATCAAGACCACCGAGGGCATCGACCGGGGCCTCGAGGCCGGCTTCGTGATGTTCACCCTGGATCCGGGCGACATGGTCGCCGACGTCACCGCCGGCGTCACCGAGGCGGACGCCGCGGCGCTGCCCTGGGACCAGCTCGAGGACTCCCTCGAGGACCTCAAGCGGCGCTACGTGGGCATGACACTGGACGTCGGCCACAGCCGGATCGAGGTCACCGAGCAGGACGTCCTCACCGCCGCGGTGAAGTACGGCCGCGCCGTGGTCGAGGCGATGCGCCTGTACCGCCACGCCACCGAGAACGCCCGGCACGAGATCGAGATCGAGTTCGCGGTGGACGAGACCGCGTGGCTGACCACCTTCTTCGAGCACTTCTACATGGCCAGCGAGCTCAAGCGCCTGGGCGCCTCCTGGTTCAGCTTCGCGCCGCGCTACGTGGACGGCTTCGAGAAGGGCCTGGACTTCCTGGGCGACGCGGAGGAGCTGCGCACCAACCTCGAGGCCCATCACGCGATCTCCCAGCAGTTCGGCGGCTACAAGATCTCCCTGCACTCGGGCTCGGACAAGTTCTCGATCTACCCGCTGTGCGTCGAGGCCACCCAGGGCCTGGTGCACCTGAAGACCTCGGGCACCAGCTACCTGTGCGGTGTCGAGATCGTCGCCGCCCACGATCCGGAGCTGTTCTCCACCATCTGGGACATCTCCCGCGCCTCCTATGTCGAGGCCCGGGCGAGCTACCAGGTCTCCGCGCACGAGGACCGCACGCCCACCTCGCTCGAGGGCGTCGACTTGCTCGAGCTGATCCGCTCGAACGATGCCCGCCAGATCCTGCACGTGGGCTACGGCGACTCCCTCAACGGCAAGGACGCCGCGGGCGCCTCGATCCACGATCGCTTCCTCGCGGTCGTCGCGGCGAACCAGGCCCAGCACACCGACGTCCTCGCCGCCCACATCGGCAAGCACGTCTCCCCCTTCGCGTCCGGTTTGAACGCCTGATCCCGCCTCTCCTCGACGGCCGGTCCGTGCTGCGGCACGGGTCGGCCGTCTCAGCTGTGCACCCGTCGCGCCACCCGGTGCGGCAGCAGCACCAGCAGCCCTGCCATCAGGGTCAGCAGCACCAGCCCGACGGCAGCAGCGATCTCGCGGCTGAGCACCACGTCGATCACGAAGACCGCCACCGCGCTCAGCAGCACGCCGAGCAGCAGGATCGCGGTGCGCAACAGGGTGTTGGCGGTCTTGACCATCTCGTCCTTGACGCGCCGGCGGAACAGCCGCCGGTGCATGCCCACCGGTGTCAGCAGGAGGGCGACGATCAGCAGGGAGAGCAGCAGCAGTCCGACGTACCAGCCGACCTGCACCGCGTCGAGGTGCTCGAAACGGTCCTGGAAGGGCAGGACCACAAGGAAGGCGGCGAGGATCTGCGACCCGGTCTGGAGCACGCGGATCTCCTGGAGGAGCTCGTTCCAGTTGCGGTCCAGCCGCTGTGCCGAGGATTCCTCGCGGTCGTAGCGGCCGGAGCTCTCCTGCCCGGCCGGTGCACCGTCGTAGACGCCCATCTGCCCAGTCTAGGAGCAGGCACCTGCCTAGCCGCTCCGACGGCCGTGGCATGATGTGCGCCGACATGACGTGAGGAGTCGGGGATGCTGGGTGCGTTGTTCGGGACCGCTTTCTGGTGGGCGGTCTACCTGCTGGTCTTCCGGCGGGACCGCCGACGGGTGCGCAACGGGGTGCTGCTGCTGATCGCGCTGTACTCGAGCCTGTCGACGCTGGCCCGGCTGGTCACGACCACGCTGCCGATGGGGGACCTGCTGGTCCTCGCCGGCGCCGCGGTCGCGCTGCTGGGCGTGGTGGTGCTCGGGGTGTTCATGGTCTTCAACGGCCTGACCATGGTGCGCAAGGAGGGCCGCTCGCTGGGCAATCTGCTCTCGGGGGTGGTGGGGCTGGCCCTGCTGGGCGCGCCGGTGGCGGCCTCCGCTCTCGTGCTCACGATGACCCCGGCAGGGCTGGGTGCCGGGGCGCTGCTGGCCCTGCTGTCCCTCCACATGGGGCTGGCGTTCCTGGTGTTCTTGTGCGCCTCGGTGCCCTATCAGCTGTTCCCGCGGCAGCTCCGCACCGGCGGGATCATCATCCACGGCTCGGGGCTGGTGAACGGCAGGGTGCCGAAGCTGCTGCGCAGCCGGCTGGACCGGGCGGTGACGGAGCGGGAGCGCCTGCTGGCCCTGGGTGAGGATCCGCTGCTGGTCCCCTCGGGCGGGCAGGGCGAGGACGAGTCGCGCCCGGAGGGCGAGGCGATGGCCGAGTACCTCATCGAGGAGGCCGGCATCCCCGCCGAGCGGGTCCATACCGAGACCGAATCCCGCACCACCGAGGAGAACCTGCGCTTCTCGCACCGGATCCTCGACGAGGCCGGCCACCAGGCGCCCTATGTGGTCTCCACCAGTCGGTACCACGCCTTCCGCGCCGCGCTGCTGGCGCGCTCGCTCGGCTACGCCGACGAGGCGATCGGTGGGCCCACGACGTTCTACTACGTCCCCAGCGCCACCCTGCGCGAGTTCCTGGCGATCCTCTCGTATCGCAAGGTGTGGCTGGCGGTGTCCTTCCTGCCCTCGCTCGCCTTCGTGGCAGTGCTGGTGCGGGCGGCGACGCTCAGCGGCTGAGGCCGCCGGGCCGTGCCGCCCTCCAGCTCAGCCTCGCGAATCGAGCGCCCGCACGCCGCGCCAGGCGGCGGGGATCAGCACGGCGGCCATCGCGGCCTTGACCAGGCCGCCGGGGATGAAGGGCCACAGGCCCGCGGCGAGCACTCCACCGAGGCCCAGCTCGGCGCCCATCACGGCGTCGAGGATCATGGCGAGGTAGGGGACGCCGAACAGGAAGGGCACCGCGCTCGCGGCGACGAAGCCGACCATGGCCAGCAGCGGGGTGCGGTCCCAGGAGCGCTCGGCGAACCAGCCCGCCACGAAGGCGGCGGGCACGAAGCCGAGGAGGAAGCCGAAGCTCGGCGAGAGCACCGAGGCGGGGCCGCCGCTGAACTCGGCGAACACCGGGGCACCGGCGAGGCCGATGAGGAGGTAGGTCAGCAGCGCGGCCGCGCCGCGGCGGGAGCCCAGCGCCGCACCGACCAGGATCACGCCGAGGGTCTGCCCTGTGATCGGCACGAGCGGCAGCGGGATCGTGACCTGTGCGAGGAGGGAGACGACGCCGACGCCGGCGAGCACCAGGCCCGCATCCTGCAGGCGCGTGCGGTGCGGGGCCAGAACATCGGCCAGGACGGGGCGGCGGGCCGGGACGGCGATCGCGGACATGGGGCTCCTCAGGGACGGGACGGATGAAGCAGGGGCCAGCCTACGACGCGGGCGGAGTCCCTGTTCACGCAGTGATCTCCTTTTGCCCGTGCAGAGGCGATCTGCAAGCGTTGGCGTACAGGAAGCGGTAGTCGGGAGTCCGGGAGCAGAGCACTGATGAGAGCCGTCCACGTCACCACGCCGGGCACCGCGGAGGTCGTCGAGCTCGACGATCCCACCCCCGCACCGGGCGAAGCGCTGCTGCGGGTGCGCTTCGCCGGGATCTGCGGCTCCGATGTGCAAACGTTCCTGGGCACCCAGCCCTTCGCGTCCTATCCGCGGGTTCCCGGTCACGAGTTCTCGGCCGAGATCGTCGAGATCAACGGGGTCAGCGACCGCTTCTCCCCCGGAGACGTGGTCACCGCCGTCCCCTACTTCCAAGACGGCACCTGCTACGCGTGCCGGCGCGGGCTGCTCAACGCGTGCGAGCACAACGAGACGATGGGCGTCCATCGCGACGGCGCGTTCCAGGAGCTGCTGACGATGCCGCTGGACCGGCTGCACCGGGCCGACGGGGTGGATACCCGCGATCTCGCGCTGGTCGAGCCGTTCTCGATCGGCTATCACGCGGTGCGTCGGGCTCAGGTGGCCGAGGGCGAGCGCGTGCTCGTGATCGGTGCGGGCGCGATCGGGCTGCTGACGATGCTCTCGGCGCTCACGCGCGGGGCGCAGGTGTGGGTCGCGGACGTCGTCCCCGCGCGCCTCGGGGTCGCGGTCTCCATGGGCGCGCGCGGCACCTTCGACCTGCGCACGGCGAGCATCCCGGAGGCGGTCGCCTCCGCGACCGACGGCGACGGCTTCGACGTGGTGTGCGAGGCGACCGGCCTGCCCGTCTCCTTCACCAACGCGATCGAGGCCGCGGCCCAGGGCGCCCGGCTGGTGCTGATCGGCAACGGCACCCGAGAGGTCACCTTCAACCAGTCCGTGCTGATCAAGAAGGAGCTGGACGTGCTCGGCTCGCGCAACAGCCGGGAGGTCTTCGGGACGCTGGTCGACCTGCTCGAGCGCGGCGCGGTGGACGTCTCCCCGCTGCGCACCAGGATCGTGCCGTTCACGGAGGCGACGCAGGCTCTCGAGGGGGCCGCGGCCGGCGCGGGCGAGGACCTCAAGGTGCTGATCGAGTTCCCGCCCGCTCCCTGAGCCGGCCCCGTAGCGGGCGCCGACTCACAGCAGGTGCGGCCCCACGGCGGTCCACGCCCACCAGCTGGCCGCCGCGAGGACCAGGACGTATCCGAGGTTCCACAGCCAGCGCGGCACCCGGGTGAGCTGGGCGAGCTGCGCGGGATCATCGGAGCGCCCACCGCCGGTGATCACGGCCGCGAGGTGCCTCCAGGCCCCCAGCAGCAGGAACACGCCGGCGGCGAGGGTCAGCAGCGCGATCAGCGCCGCGCTCCCCCACCACCACAGCGCCCCCACCGCGGCGGCGGTGCCCAGCACCGCCGCCAGCGTGTGCAGGGAGCGTGTGAAGACCAGTGAGAGCACGAGCACCACGAGCGCGACGAACAGGGCGGAGCGGGCCCAGCCGTGCAGCGAGATCTGCACCAGCAGCGCGCCCACGATCGCGGGCGCGGGATACCCGGCCCAGGTGGAGGCCACCCGGCCGATCCCGCGACGCGGGCCGACGGTGACGGCGTGGCCGGACATGTCCGGGCTGACCACGAAGCCGGTGAAGCGCCGACCCATCAGGATCCCCACACCTGCGTGCCCGAGCTCGTGCACGATCGTCACCGCGAGGCGCGTCGGCCGCCACAGCGGCGGCAGCACCACCGCCGCCAGCGCGACGGCGAGCGCCAGCAGGAGCCAGGTGCCCACCTCGGGCGCGGCGTCCGGCGCAAGGCGGGCGACGATCTCCCGTCCGATCTGCTCGAGGTCCATCCGCTCATGGTCCCATCCGTGCTCCGCCGCCCCCTGGATGCGCACCTCGGCGTGATCCGGCGCACATCGTGCCAGACTGGCCGGACCCGTCGACGATGACCGAAGGACCTGGTGCCACCGCATGCCCGACATCGATCCCGCCCTCGCCCGGTGGATCACCGCCCCTGGCGAGGACCCGCAGAACCCGCTGCTGCGGCTCTCCTTCGAGCTGCCCTCACCGCCCCTCGCGGCACGGCTGTGGGTGACCGGGCTGGGCACCTTCCGCGCCCATGTCAACGGCACCGAGGTGAACCGGGGACGGCTGGATCCTGGGCTGACGGATCCGCGCCGCCGCATCCAGGTGATCGAGGCCGAGGCCGCACCGCTGCTGGTGCAGGGACAGAACGTGCTGGCCCTCGAGCTGGGGCGGGGCTTCCACGCGATGACCACGCCCAACGAATGGCGCTGGCATCTGGCGCCGTGGCGCGGACCGGTGCGCGCCTGGGCGCACCTGCGGCTCGAGCTGGCCGACGGCACGGTCACCGCGCTGTCCACCGGGGAGCACTGGCGCACGAGACCGGGCCCGGTGGTCTTCGACTCGATGTACGAGGGCGAGACCTTCTCCCCCACGGAGGACCCCGGCGCCTGGCTCCTGCCCGGCTATGACGACAGCGCCTGGGAGCCGGTGCTGGTGGCGCGGGATCACGTCGGCTCCCATCGCGCGGAGCGGGCGGCGGAGCCGCTGCTGGTGCGGCAGGTGCAGGAGCCCGTGGTGGAGCAGGAGGAGATCACCCCCGCTGTGCTCTCCTCCTCCCCGGAGCGGATCGTGCTGGACATGGGCCGGGTGATCGCCGGCTGGTGCCGCTTCACGCTCGCCGATCGGGTGGGCTCCGATGCTCCGCCGCTCGAGGTCGTGGCCCGGCACGCGGAGAAGCTGCGGGCCGACGGCACGGTGGACGATACGAACGAGCACGTCCACACCGATCGCTTCCAGCAGGATCGGGTGCTGCTGCACCCGGCCTTCGCGCGCTCCTTCGCGCCCCGCCACAGCTACAAGGGATTCCGCTACGTCCAGCTCGAGCCGGTCTCCGGCGACCTCGCCGGGCTCACCGTGACCGGGATCCTGGCCCACGCGGACCTGCGCGAGGTCAGCACCCTGACCTCCTCGGAGCCGTATCTGGAGCAGTTCGATGCGGCGATGCGCGCCTCGCTGCGGAACAACATGCACCACGTCCCCACCGACACCCCGATCCAGGAGAAGAACGGCTGGACCGGTGACGCGCTCACGGCGCTGTCGGCGATGACCACGAGCTTCGACATGCGCCGGATGCTGCGCAAGTGGCTGGCCGATCAGGTGGACGGGCAGCGGGAGGACGGCTCGCTCGCGGTGATCTCCCCGAACCCGGACTGGGGCTACGAGGAGCTCTCCCCCGCCCCGGAATGGACCTGCCTGCTGCCGGAGCTGCTGGACGAGCTGGTCACCGAGTACGGCGAGGTGGAGCTGGTGGCCGAGCACGGCCCGGCCGCGGCCCGGTATCTCGCCTACGAGCTGGGTCGGCGCGATGAGGAGGGGCTGATCTCGGGGGTGCTGGGCGACTACCTCACCCCGGGCAGCCCCGGCCCGGCCCCGGAGGACAAGCGGCTCAGCGCCACCCTGTTCGTGGCCCGCGCCCTGCGCGCCCTCGCCCACGCCCGCGAGCTCGCCGGCGACCAGGACATCGAGGGCATCCCGGCCCCGGAGGCGCTGCGCGCACAGGCCGCGACGCTCGAGGAGGCGGTGAACACCGTCTTCCTCGATCCCGCACAGGGCATCTACCGCGACCCGGAACCCGCGGGCGCCCCCTACCGCCAGACCAGCAACCTGTTGCCGCTGGTCTTCGGCACGGTCCCGCCCGAGCACACCCGCACCGTGGTGGAGAACCTGGTGGCCGACATCCGCTCCCGCGGCGACCATCACGACTGCGGGCACATCGGGGTGCGCTTCCTGCTTCCCGTGCTCTCCACGCACGGGCATGGCGCGCTCGCCTGGCGGGTGCTGAATGCTCCCACCGCCCCGGGGTGGAGGGCGTGGCTGGAGGCGGGCAACTCCACGTTCATGGAGATGTGGCACAGCCCCCGCTCCCATTCGCACTACTTCATGGGCACGCCCGCGACCTGGATCCATGAGCACGTGGCGGGGCTGCGGCGCGGGGCCGACGGATGGCGCGAGTTCGTGGTCGCGCCCGATCCGGACGTGCCGGTGGGCAGCATCGCGCTGTCCCGGCAGACGGACCGCGGGCGGATCGTGCTCGAGGTGGACCGCGAGCAGCGCACCCTGACGGTGTCGGTGCCCGAGGGATGCCGGGCACGGGTGGTGCTGCCCGGGCTCGAGCAGGTCTTCGAGGCCGGCTGCCGCACCCTGTCCTGGTGACGACGCTGTCGCCGACGACAGCACGGCGCCCGCCGCGCCCGGCAGATGCCGGACCCGACGGGCGCCGTGTTCATGCGACCGATCCGTGGATCAGCCGCGGAGCTCAGATGCCGCGGATGTTCGTGGCCTGCAGACCCTTGGGGCCCTGCTCGACGTCGAACTCCACGCGCTGGTTCTCCTCGAGGTCGCGACGGCCGGTGCCGACGATCGCGCTGAAGTGTGCGAACACATCGGCGGAGCCGTCCTCGGGGGCGATGAAGCCGTAGCCCTTGTCGGAGTTGAACCAGGTGACGATGCCAGTAGCCATGGCGATATTCCTTCGTTGTCGTGAACCACGTTCGTGGCCCGTGTATCCGTGACGACGGCGCCGCCGCGGATGGGGTGCGGCGCACAGCGCCGCCTGCACCGCCTCCGACGACGTGACGTCGCCGGTGCGGCTGATGTGGGGCCCGTGGGCCGTGGGGACCGGCGCGTCAGCAGGTGCGCTGAGGGCGAAGCCGGTGGGCTCCCCGGCGAGCGCGGCGATGCAGGGGTCGCCGCCGGCTCGGAGCCGGAAGAGGGAGGAGGTGGTGTGGGGTGACGCGTTCGCGTCGTCGTACGGGGGCAGTGCGGAGGAGGTGATGTAGTCCCAATTTCGTCGGAAGTGCTGCGCGACCGTCGTCGGTCGCCTCCGTGGGAGGCATCCTGCGCCGTGCGTGTCCTTGCTGATCCTGCCATGCGGCGGGTTCATGCGGAAGAACTCGAGAAGACTACGGCATGAACTCGCACGGGCGTGACGCGGTGTGACCTACCGGACCCCGCCCGCTTCTCATGCGTCCCAGCGGATCTCGTCGGCCTGCTTGTCGGGACGCCATCCGCGCCACACCGGGTGGCGCGGCCGGCCATCCTCGGTGCGCTCGGTGTGCTGGACCTCGCCCACCAGGTCCGCGCGCACCCAGTCGGCGTCGCGGCGGTCCGTGGCCGGGACGTCGTCGACGGGCGGGGTCTTCCGGCTCCGGGAGCGGAGGCGCTCGGCGATCTGCTCGAGGTCGCGATCGGTGAAGCCGGTGCCCACGCGGCCCGCGTAGCGCAGCGTCCCCTCCGAGTCCGGGACGGCGAGCAGCAGCGAGCCGATGCCCCCGGAGCGCGAGCCCTTGCCGCGCCGCCAGCCGATCACCACCACCTCCTGGTGCCGGGCGTTTTTGATCTTGACCCAGGTGCGCGAGCGCTTGCCGGCCTGATAGATGCCGCTCTCCTTCTTCGCCATCACCCCTTCGAGCTGGAGCTGCTGAGAGATCTCGATCGCGTGCTCGACATCGCCGTGGTCGGCATGGGGCAGCTGGACGTGCTCGCCCGCTCGGACGGTCTCGAACAGCGCCTCGCGACGTGCGCGATACGGGTCCCGCAGCATCGAGTCGCCACCGCGGACCAGAAGGTCGAACAGCATCACGTGCACCGGGACCTCCTCGCGGGCCCGCTCCACGTCCCGCGGACGGGTCAGCCCCAGGCGCTGCTGGAGTCGGGAGAAGGTCGGGCGGTCGCGGCTGTCCAGGGCCACGATCTCGCCGTCCAGCACCGTCTCCCCCGCAGCCCGCGCCTCGGCGTCCACGGCGTCGTGCAGCTCGCCCAGCTCGGGGAAGGTCGCCGTGAGGTCGTTGCCGCTGCGGCTGGTCAGGCGCACGGCCCCCTCGACGACGGTCGCGATCACGCGTACGCCGTCCCATTTCATCTCGAAGGCCCACTCGTCCTCGTCGCGGATGTCCTCGCGGCGCCCGAGGGCGGCGAGCATCGGGGAGATCGGCTCACCCATCTCGGCGGGATCGGAGGGGGCCGGGGCGTCCTTGCCGCCCTCCGTCGCGGGCTGGTCCTTCATCAGGTGCAGCAGCCAGTTCGCCTGGGCCTTCTCCTGCGCGGCGGCGGACTTCCGGGAGGAGCCCATGCCGCCGGTGTGGATGAAGGCGTAGCGGCGCGGTGTCCCGCCGAGGCCGCCGTCGGGCCGGCCGTGGCAGACCACGATGACCTCCCTGCCCTCGCGCCACTTCTCGATCTCGATGCTGCCGGTGTCCCAGAGGATGACCTCACCGCCGCCGTACTCCTGTTCAGGGATGGTGCCCTCGAACGTGCCGTATTCGAGCGGGTGGTCCTCGGTCTGCACGGCGAGCCGGTTCACGTCGGTCTCGAGCGGCGGGCCCTTGGGGACGGCCCAGGACACCAGCACCCCGGAGTGCTGAAGACGGAAGTCCCAGTGCAGGCGGGAGGCGTGGTGCTCCTGGATCACGAACATCGGCGCGCTCGCCTCGAGCGCCTCCTGCGCGTCGTGGGCGGCGTCGGCCCCCGAGCGAGCCGGCGGGACCGGCTCGGGGGTCTTCTCGGGGTCGCGCTTGGAGCGGTAGACCTCGAGGCGATCCCGGGCCTGCAGGGTGGATGCACCGCTCGCCTGCGCGGTGAGCCCGAGCGGAGCGATCGGATCCTCGCCGGCCTCGGCCCGCTCGAGGACCTCGTCCATCCCGAGATGACGGAGCTGGGGGTCCTCGACCTCCTCCCAGGTCCGGGGGGGGGCGCGGCGACGGTGGGCTCGAGCCGTCCGCGCAGCGAGTAGGGACAGATGGTGGTCTTGTGGCCGTTGTTCTGCGACCAGTCCACGAGCACCTTGCCGCGGCGCAGCGACTTCTTCATGTCGCTGACGACGTGGTCGGGGTGATCCTCCTCGAGGGCCCGCGCGAGCTGGTGGGCGACGGTCGCGATCTCGTCGGCCGTGCTGTCCCCGTCGAGCGGGGCGTAGAGGTGGATGCCCTTGGAGCCTGAGGTCACGGGGTACGTCTCGAGTCCCATGTCGGTGAGGATCTCGCGGCACCAGCCGGCCACCCGGGCGCAGTCGATGAGGTCCGCACCCTCGCCCGGGTCGAGGTCCAGGACCAGGCGGTCGGGGTTGTCGGGTTCGAGATCGGCGGTGAAGCGCCACTGCGGCGTGTGGATCTCCAGGGCGGCGAGCTGGGCCAGCCAGGCCAGCACCGCGGTCTCGTCGATCAGGGGGTAGGTGGAGACGCCGTCGCTGTGCTCGATGTCCGCACGCGGCACCCAGTCCGGAGCGTGGTCCTCGAGGTCCTTGCGGAAGAAGACCTTGCCGGGCTTGTCTGCGGTGCCGACCCCGTCCACCCAGCGCTTGCGCGTGGCCGGGCGCTGGGCGGCCTGCGGGACGAGCAGCGGGGCGATGCGGCGGTAGTAGTCGATCACCTCGCCCTTGGTGGTGCCCGTGGTGGGGTAGAGGACCTTGTCGAGGTTCGACAGCTTCAGCCTGCGCCCGTCCACCTCGACCCTCTGCTCACGACTAGCTGTACTGACCGGGGACGTTGGTCAATCGGGAGATGGGCGGCTGGTAGTCGCAGGCCGTGTGCGGCCGGTGGTGGTTGTAGTGGTGGAGCCAGTCAGCGAGTGCGTCGCGACGCTCCTGCTCGCTGGTGTAGCAGCGAGCGTAAGCCCATCCGTCGGCCATTGTGCGATGGAAGCGTTCGACCTTGCCTTTGGTTTGCGGCCGGTAGGGGCGGGTCCGCTTCGGGGTGATGGACAGCTCCTCGCAGGTGCCGCGCCACAGGTGCGAGCGGTAGGCACCGCCATTGTCTGATAAGACTCGTTCGACAGTGACGCCACGATCGGTGAACCACTCGACCGCACGGTGCAGCACAGCGACCGCAGTGGTGGCGGTCTCGTCGTCGTGGGCCTCGGAGTACGCCACTCGTGAGTGATCGTCGATCACGGTGTGGATGAAGGCGTACCCGAGCTTGGGATCGCGCCACTTGTTCTTCGGCTTGTCGGGGGTGGCGGAACGGTTCTTCTCTCCTTGGCGGCGGCCCACGTAGCGCCAGCCACCGCCATCGGGGATGTTCCCGAAGTTCTTCACGTCTACATGGACGAGGGAGCCAGGGTAGCGGTGTTCGTACCGGCGAACTAGCTCGCCAGTGGCGCGGTCGAGGTGAGCAAGTCGGTTCAATCGAGCCGAGCGCAGGATGCGGTGCACGGTCGATGGAGCGACACCGACGCGCACGGCGAGCTGAACCGGTCCTTCTCGCAGCCTCATTCGCAGGCTGATACAGCGCTTCGTGACCGCGAGCGATGTCTTGGTCGGTGAGTTCTTCGGGCGCGAGGACCTGTCCTGCATGGACTCGCCGGACAGATAGCGGTCTACCCAACGCTTCACGGTGGGCCACGACACCTGGAACCGGGCTGCGATCTCGCTGATCGGCCATCCTTCGTCGACGACGAGGCGGGCGACCTTGAGTCGGTGGCGAGGTGTGAGAGCGGCGTTCGCGTGCGTCGTCATCGGACCGGCTCCCACTGGAAGCGCCACCGGCCAATGAGAGCAGCGACGGCGAGTACAACGCACAGAAGAAACACCGGCATGATCATGGCGGCTAGTGGGTCGCCGTCCCACGCGTGTTGAGCGGCTTCGACGAACCAACGGACGGGTGAATATTTAACGATCTGCTGAATCGCCGACGGCATCGCTGCCAATGGCGTAAAGGCTCCGGATGTGAGCATGAGCAGGATCATGAGCACGTTCCCTATGCCCGTAGCGGCAGTGGCGGACGGATAGAGCGCAGCAAGCGCGCAACCCACTGCGAGGAAGGTGCTGAGCCCGATGAGGCACACGGCCAGGACACCTGGGACGTGGCTAGGCATGGGCACCCCGAAAACCCCGATCCCAATCGCCAAAGCGGTGAGCATGCCCGCAATACCTACGACGAAGTGCACGGTGAGGCTCGCTGCGATGAAGGTGGAACGACGCAGCGGCGTAAGACTCAGGCGTCGGAGTGCGCCCGTGTCACGAAGGGTCAGCATCGCCACGGGCACCTGGAGGACCCCGGTCATGGCGAGAACAAGAGAGGCGAAGGCGGGCAGGGTCGCATCGAGGAATCCCCGTCCACCGAACTCCGGTCGCGGATCGTTACCGAAGATCACACCCAAGGCCAGCACCAAAACCGGCGCGAAACCGAAAGAGAAGAACAGGCCTACAGGGTCGCGGCGCTGGGAGCGCCATAGGGCTTTGAGAAGGGCTCGATATGCGTTCATGCCGCCTGCTCCTCGGTGGTGATGTGTCGACCGGTGAGGGCCAGGAAGACGTCTTCAAGGCCGGGGGTCGTCGTGCTCATGCTCGTTACGGTGATGCGGTGTGCCGCCAGTGCAGCAAGGACGCCCTGCAGCCCGTCCGCAGTGCCGCGGATGGTCAGTTCCCGTCCCTCTGTTCGAGCGCTGGTCACGCCAGGAACTCCGTTGAGGTCGAACTCTGCGCTAGGCGACGCCGACAGGATGAGCTTCGCCGTGGTTTCGCCGGCGTGTTGCTGGATGAGGGAAGCCACTGTGTCCAAAGCAACCAACCGGCCGTGGTCGATGATGGCTACACGGTCGCATAGCCGTTCGGCCTCCTCCATGTAGTGGGTTGTGAGAACGACCGTTGCACCGCTATCGCGGACGTGCTCGACGGTGTCCCACATGTTTCGACGTGACTGAGGATCGAGAGCGGTGGTGAGCTCGTCCAAGAAGGCGAGCTGGGGACGGTTGATCAAGGCGAGGGCGACGAACACTCGTTGACGCTCCCCACCCGAGAGCCTGTCAACGCGGGCGTTGGCCTTGTCCTTGATCCCCAGATCCTTCAGCAGTTCGCGCCAAGGCCGCGGACGCTCGTAGAGGGCGGAGTAGAGCTCGAGGGCGTCCTGCACAGTGAGGCGAGGGGGCAGGGCCGCGCTTTGCAGCTGGACCCCAATTTGCTGAGCCAACGAGTGCTGGTCCTTGATGGGGTCGCAGCCGAGCACCTCGACGTGCCCAGACGAGGGGCGGTCCAGTCCTTCCAGGCAGTTCAACAGGGTCGTCTTACCAGCACCGTTCGGGCCCACGACCCCGAAGATCTCTCCTTCGCGGACCTTGAAGGAGACGTCTTCGAGGGCAGTGAAGCTGCCGAAGTTGCGGCTGACAGCCGCACAGCTCACGACATTCTTCATCCCTCATCACCCTCGGAGCCCACGGGGGCCTGATGGCTAGGCATCGCCTGCATGACGATCTGATCGAGCGTCTCCTGGCGCATCAAAGCGATCCCTTGGTTCGCGTCAGCGAGCAGGAGCAGGGTGTCGCCCGGGTGAATATCGAAGAGCTCCCGCGCACCCTTGGGGATGACGACCTGCCCCTTGGGGCCGACCTTGACCGTCGCGGCGTACTTGCCCGGTGGGGGCGTTTGATCCATGTCCATGCTGACCTCCTGGTTGGTGCCACAAGTATAACAAGTGACACCAACCAGGAGGTGACCTCACGGCATGTAGTCGATCAACGTGTCCGGTCAGTACAACTAGCCATGACTCCACTGTGCCCCCGATCACGTCATCCGTCACGGGACGGGCCGCTCGGTCAGCCCGGCGCCCCGGGCTCCCAGCGCAGCAGGTCCCCCACCTGGCAGTCGAGCACCTCGCACAGGGCCTCGAGCATCGAGGAGTACACCGCCTCGCCCCGCCCGTTCTTGAGGACCGCGAGGTTCGCGGCGGTGATGCCCACGCCCATGGCGACTTCATTCATCGATGAACAGCAGGAACCCATCACTTGTCGACAAGGATCGGCACGTGCTTCGACGCGTCCCCGACCGATCGGTCCTGGCCGGGGCGCTCGGCTCCGTGGTCTCATGAGCCATGCGCACGATATGGAGCGGTGAGATCACCTTCGGACTCGTGAACGTGCCGGTGAAGCTGCACGGCGCGACACGCTCGCACGACGTCTCCTTCCACCAGGTCCACGACGAGGACCACGGGCGGATCCGGTACCAGCGCACCTGTGAGGTGTGCGGGCGGGAGATCGACTACGAGCACATCGACAAGGCCTACGCCGAGGGCGACAAGACCGTCGTCCTCACCGACGAGGAGCTCGACTCCCTCCCGGCGGAGGACAACGACGAGATCGACGTGGTGCAGTTCGTGCCCGATGAGCAGGTCGAACCGATCCTGCTGGGCACCTCCTACTTCCTCGAACCCGTGGGCCGCTCCTCGAAGGCGTACGTGCTGCTGCGCCGCACGCTCGAGGACACCGAGCGCACCGCGATCGTCACGTTCACGCTGCGCACCAAGACCCGCCTCGGCGTGCTGCGCGTCCACGGCGATCTGCTCGCCCTGCAGACCCTGCGCTGGCCCAAGGACCTCAAGCAGGTCGACTTCGGCCCCAAGAAGTCGAAGATCAGCAGCAAGGAGCTGGCGATGTCGGCCTCGCTGGTCGAGCAGTTCAGCGCAGATTTCGACCCCGAGCAGTTCACCGACGAGTACCAGGCCCAGCTGCGCGAGCTGCTCGAGGCCAAGCTCGAGCAGAGCGAATCGGTCGACACCGAGGCGACCTTCGGCAAGGCGTCCGAGGGCGATGCGGAGGAGGGTGGCAAGGTGATCAGCCTGATGGACGCCCTCGAGCGCAGCGTCCGCAAGCGCCGCGGCGAGCAGGAGGAGACGACGCAGAAGCCCTCTCCCGAGAAGTCAGGCACCAAGAAGACGGGGTCGAAGAAGTCCGGCACGAAGAAGACGAAGAAGTCGGCCTGACCCCCTCGCCGTGCGGGACGGTCACGCGTCCCCGCCGCCGATCAGAGATGATGGCAGGGCACACCACCTCTACGAAGGAGAGCCATGACCGTCGTCGTCACCGCCGTGTTCTACCCCAAGCCCGGCAAGAAGCAGGAGCTCGCCGAGGCGATGCAGCGCGGCATCGCGGCCGTCCATGAGGAGCAGGGCTGCGAGCTCTACGCGATCCATGATGCCGAGGACGGCACCATCACGATGCTCGAGAAGTGGACCACCGTCGAGGACCTCGACGTCCATGGCGCCGGCGCCGCGGTCGAGATGCTCAACGCCGACATCGGCGAGCTGATCGAGAAGCCCACCCTGGTCACTCGCATGACCCCGATCGCCGCGGGCACCGAGGCGCAGGGCCTGCTCTGAGCACTCCCCCCACGAGCGAGTCCCGGGGCGACAGCACGCCCTGGGGCTCGATCCTGCGCAACATCGCGCTCGTGCTGGTGCTCGCGGCGATGCTGTGGCTCGCCCTCAACGTGCGCCTGCCCGAGCTCGGCACCCTGCAGGCCCGGATCGCGGGGATGGGCGTGTGGGGGCTGTTCGTCTTCATCGCCCTGTACGCGCTGGTGGCCCTCACCCCGATCCCCGTGACGATCATGGCGGTGACCGGCGGGCTCGTGTTCGGTCTGCCCGTCGGCACCGTGCTCTCGCTGGTCGGGGTGGTGATCGGCTGCTGGGGCGCGTACTGGCTGGCGCGCGGTCTGGGACGCGAGACGGTGCTGCGCCTGCTGGGCGGCCATGCACAGATGGTGCAGGAGCGCCTCGAGGGTGGCGGCTTCTTCGCGGTGTGCACGCTGCGGCTGCTGCCCGGGGTGCCCTACTGGCCGGTGAACTACGGCAGCGGGGCGCTGGGCATCCGCCACCACGAGTTCCTGATAGCCACCGCCCTCTCCTCGCTGCCCGGCCAGCTGTCCCTGGTCGCGATCGGGGCGTTCATCGCCGACCCCTCCCTGCTGCACGGCATCGCCGTCGGCATCTCCTGGGTCGCGGTGATCGTGCTGACGATCCTCTCACTGCGACGCTGGCGCACCGCCCGCCACGAGCAGGCCGCCACCGCCTGATCCCTGTGCCCGCAGGGGCCCGTCGTCCTAGACTGCTCTCACGCCGGCGGAGCAGCCTCCTGCGGGGCCGCTCCCCCGGCCGCAGCGCACCGACCGGTGCGTCCAGCCGCTCGACGGGGCCCCGGCTTCCGCCGACTGTCGATGAGGACACGTCATGAGCACAGCCACCGAGGCCACGCCCGGATTCAGTCCGCGCGTGGCACTGCAGAAGGTCGGCACCTCGCTGTCGAACATGGTGATGCCCAACATCCCTGCCCTGATCGCCTGGGGCATCCTCACCGCCTTCTTCATCCCCGACGGGTGGACCCCGAACGAGCCGCTCGCGAGCGTCGTGGGCCCGATGATCCACTACCTGCTGCCGCTGCTGATCGCGAACACGGGCGGCCGCATGGTCTACGAGGCGCGCGGCGCTGTGGTGGGCGTGATCGCCACGATGGGCGTGATCGGCGGCTCCGACTGGCTGATCGCCCAGGAGAACGCCGCGCAGCTCGAGAAGTGGCTCGCCGCCGGGAACGCGGAGGCCGATTTCGCCGCCCTCGGCCAGGTCCACATGTTCATCGGCGCGATGATCATGGCCCCGCTCGCGGCCTGGGTGATGAAGAAGCTCGACCGGCTGTGGCAGGACCACATCCCGGCCGGCTTCGAGATGCTCGTGAACATGTTCTCCGCCGGCATCTTCGGCTTCATCGCCCTGGTGGCCGGGTTCTTCGGGCTCGCACCGCTGGTGAACGGCCTGATGACGCTGCTGTCCAATGGTGTGGCGGCGCTGGTCAATGCGGGCCTGCTGCCGCTGGTGTCGCTGCTCATCGAGCCGGCGAAGGTCTTCTTCCTCAACAACGCCATCAACCACGGCGTCCTCACCCCGCTGGGCCTGTCGCAGGCCGACGTGGACGGCAAGTCGGTGCTCTTCCTGCTCGAGGCGAACCCCGGCCCGGGCCTCGGGATCCTGCTGGCGTTCACCGTCTTCGGCCGCGGGGCCGCGAGAGCCTCCGCCCCCGGTGCCGCGATCATCCAGTTCTTCGGCGGCATCCACGAGATCTACTTCCCCTACGTGCTGATGAAGCCGCTGCTGATCATCGCGGCGATCGGCGGCGGCATGGCCGGCGTGTTCGTCAACGTCCTGTTCGGCACCGGCCTGATCGCCCCTGCCTCTCCCGGCTCGATCTTCGCGATCTTCGGCGTCGCCGCCCGCGACTCCTACCTCGGGATCGCGCTCGCGGTGCTCGCCGCGGCGGCGGTGAGCTTCGCGCTCTCCGCCCTGATCCTGTGGCTGGGCAAGAAGGACGACGGCGACATCGCCGCCGCCACCGCCAAGATGGAGCAGATGAAGGGCAAGAAGTCCTCGGTCTCCGGGGCGCTCACCGGCGCGGGCGCAGGTGCTGCCGGTGCGGTCGCCGCGGCCGAGGCCTCGGACCACACCGGCCCGATCTCCCGGATCGTCTTCGCCTGCGATGCGGGCATGGGCTCCTCCGCGATGGGCGCGACGGTGCTGCGCAAGAAGGTGCGCGCCGCCGGCTTCGACGACATCGAGGTCACCAACAAGGCGATCTCGAGCCTGAGCGACGAGTGGGACGTGGTGGTGACGCAGAAGGAGCTCACCGATCGCGCTCGCCAGCGCACCGGCTCGGCCGTGCACGTGAGCGTGGACCAGTTCATGAACTCCCCGCGCTACGACGAGGTGGTGGAGCTGGTCCAGCAGCGCAACGGGGCCGACGACGCCGTGGCGCCCGAGGCAGCGGCCGAGCCCGCGCCGGCACCGCGCGGCCGGCACGCGGCGGAGGCTCCCGCCGAAGATGCTCGCGCAGCGGGCTCCGCCCCGGAGATCCTCTCCCCCGCGAGCATCGTCCTGGACGGCACCGCGAAGGACTCCGCCTCCGGCATCGACGAGGCCGGCGCCCTGCTGGTCGCCGCCGGCGCCGTGGACGAGAGCTATGTCGCCGCGATGCACGATCGCGAGGCGAGCGTCTCGACCTTCATGGGCAACGGCCTGGCGATCCCGCACGGTACCAACGAGGCGAAGTCCTCGATCCAGCGCTCGGCGATGTCCTTCGTGCGCTACCCGGGCGGGATCGACTGGAACGGCAATCCCACCACCTTCGTGATCGGCATCGCGGGCGTGGGCAACGAGCACCTGACGCTGCTGCAGAAGGTCGCGATGACCTTCTCGGACCCCGCGCAGGTGGAGCGACTGGAGAAGGCCACCACCACCGAGGAGATCCTCGAGATCCTCGGCGACGAGAAGGAGTGATCCGATGAGGGCAGTGCATTTCGGGGCCGGGAACATCGGTCGCGGCTTCGTGGGGCTGCTGCTGCACGAGGCGGGGTGCGAGGTGGTGTTCTCCGACGTCGCCGCCGAGCTCGTCGAGCAGCTGCAGCAGGCCGAGTCCTATGAGGTGCGCACCGTCGGCCAGCACCCGACCACCACCACGGTCACCGGATTCCGCGCGGTGAACTCCGCACAGGATCCCGACACTCTCACCGAGGAGATCGCCTCCGCGGATCTGGTGACCACCGCGGTGGGTGCGCCGATCCTGCGCTTCGTCGCCCCCGCCATCGCGGCGGGGATCGCCGCCCGGCCCGTCGGCTCCCCCCGCCTGGCGGTGCTGGCCTGCGAGAACGCGATCAATGCGACGGATCTGCTCGAGAAGGAGATCCGCTCGGCCTATCAGGGCGACGATCTCGACGATCGTGCGCTGTTCGCCAACACGGCGGTGGACCGGATCGTGCCGGTCCAGGCAGAGGGCTCGGGCCTGGACGTCACCGTGGAGGACTTCTACGAATGGGCGGTCGAGCGCGGCCCCTTCGCAGGGAACGAGCCGGACATCCCCGGCATCACCTGGGTCGATGCTCTGGGCCCGTACATCGAGCGCAAGCTGTTCACGGTCAACACCGGCCATGCCACCACCGCCTGGCACGGCTGGGCCGCAGGGCACGCGACGATCGCGGAGTCGATCGCCGATCCGGCGATCGCGCGCGAGGTGGAGGCGGTGCTCGGCGAGACCTCCGCCCTGCTGGAGGCCGTGCACGGCTTCAGCGGGGAGGAGATGGCCATCTATCGCCGCAAGGTGCTGGCCCGCTTCGCGAACACCTCGCTGCCCGATCCCGTCGAGCGGGTGGGCAGATCGCCGCTGCGCAAGCTCTCCCGCGATGACCGGATCATCTCCCCGGCCGCGGCGCTCGCGGAGCGGGGCATGGGGCACGAGGGGCTGCTCACGGCGCTGTCCGCAGCGCTGCTCTTCACCCCTGAGGGGGATGAGGAGGTGGAGCGTCTGCAGCACATCCTTCGCTCGTCGGATCCCGGTGCCGCGACCGCGGAGATCACCGGGCTCGACCCCGCCCATCCCCTCTTCCCGGAGGTGCGCTCCCGCATCGCCGGGGTATATTCCCCACACACTGAGTGACTCCGACGTCGCGCTCGCCGCGGCGGCTCATCGAAAGGCACGCACCATGGCAGAGCGCACCGTCAAGATCGCCAGCGCCTCCGGGCTCCACGCCCGCCCCGCCGGGATCTTCGCCCAGGCCGCGGCGGAGCAGCCCGCGACCGTGACCATCGAGAAGGCCGGCGGCAGCGCCGTGCAGGCCTCCTCCATGCTGATGCTCATGACCCTCGGCGCGGGGCAGGGCGACGAGGTCACCCTGCGCGCGGAGGGCGAGGGCGCCGAGGAGTCCGTCAACGCCCTCGCCGATCTCCTGGAGAAGGACCTCGACGCAGAGGAGTGAGCCGGCGACCCGCTCAGCGAGCCGTCACAGCCCCAGCTCTCCGAGGATCGGCAGTCCGGCGCGCACGGCGCTGACCGCATCCTCGGCGGTGCGGGCGGCGACGGCCCGGTCGGCGAGCTCGCGGGCCTGGTCGAGGGTCACGGTGGAGAGCACCTTCGCCACGGCGGGCAGCGAGCGGGGCGTCATCGACAGGCTGTTCACGCCCAGTCCCACGAGCACCACGGCGAGGCCGGGGTCGCCGGCCGCCTCACCGCACACGCCGACGGGCTTGTTCGCGCTCTCCCCGAAGGCCTCGGGATCCCCGCCCGCGGTGCGGGCACCGTCGCAGGTGGCCTTGACCAGTGCCAGCACCGAGGGCTGCCACGGGTTGTTGAGGTGGGCGAGGGAGCCGAGCTGACGGTCGGCGGCCATCGTGTACTGGGTGAGGTCGTTGGTGCCGATCGAGGCGAAGTCGCAGGCGCCGAGGTGACGATCTGCGGTCACGGCCGCTGCGGGGGTCTCGACCATGATCCCGGCGGGCTCGAGCCCGCGCTCCCGGCACAGGGAGACGAAGTCCTCGGTCTCGGTGACCGTCGCGATCATCGGAGCCATCACCCAGGCCTTCACGTCCGAGCTCTGCGCGGCGGCGGCGATCGCGTCGAGCTGGTTGGTCAGCACCGAGCGCTTCTCCCAGGAGGTGCGATAGGCGCGCACGCCGAGCGCGGGGTTGGGTTCCTCGGCGTCGGTGAGGAAGGGCAGCGGCTTGTCCGCACCCGCGTCGATGGTGCGCACCACCACCTTCTTGCCGGGGAAGTGCGTGAAGGCCTCCGCGTAGGCGGCGGTCTGCTCCTCGACCCCGGGCTCGTCCTCGCGGTCCAGGAACAGGAACTCGGTGCGGAACAGGCCCACCCCGTCGGCGTTCGCGGCCGCGGCGGCCGCGGCGTCCTTCGCCCCGCCGATGTTGGCCAGCAGCCGCACGCGCGTCCCGTCGCCGAGGACTCCTCCCCCGCCCTCGTAGGTGAGGGGGTTGCGCTGCAGCTCGGCCCAGGCCTCCGCGAAGTGCTGGTGCTCCTCGGTGACCTCGTCGGTGATGGTGCCGAGGCCTGCGTCGACGAACACCTCGGTGCCGTCGGCGAACTCGTGGATGCTCTTGGCGGCGACGATCGCGGGCAGTCCCAGCTGACGGGCCAGGATCGCGGTGTGCGACTGGGGGCCGCCGTCGGAGGTGATCAGCGCGATGACGCGCTCGGGATCGAGGGTCGCGGTGTCGGCCGGGGCGAGGTCGATCGCGGTGAGCACGAACGGCTCCTCGCTCTCGGGGATGCCCGGCGCCTGCTCGCCCCGCAGCTCGGCGACGATGCGGGCGCGCACGTCGCGCACGTCGGTGGCGCGCTCCGCCATGTAGCCGCCGAGCCCCTCGAGCATGGTGGCGACCTGGTCGCCGGCCTCCCACACGGCCCGCTCGGGGGTTTTGCCCCCGGAGTGGACGAGGCCCTGCGCGGTCTGGGTGAGGGAGGGGTCCGCGGCCATCTGGGCGGTCGCCTCGAGGATCTTCCTCGCCTCGCCCTGGGCCCGCTCGGCGAGGCGGCCGAGGGTGGCCTGCACCGCGCTCGCCGCGGCGGGGATGCGTGAAGCCTCGGCCTCGCGGTCCGCCCCCTCGGGCAGGGCCTCCTTCGCAGGCGGCTCCGCGACCGGCGGCGCCATCGAACGAATCGTCCCGATCACTCGGCCGGGGCTGACAGGTACACCGGTGTACTGGGCCATGACTGCGATCTCCTCGGATGGAGTCGGAAGGGCATCGTGGCCGTCATCGTACGCGGGCGTGCGATCACGCCACCAGATCCGGTGTCAGTCGGCGGAGCCCGGTGACTGCGGCGAGTCCGCGGAGGCCGGGCTCGGGGCCGACGGAGCGGACGGCGCCGACTGCGCCGAGGGAGCAGACTGGGCGGAGACCGGGGACGGCGCCGACTGGGCGGACACCGGCGAGGGCGCGGACTGCGCGGAGACCGGTGAGGGAGCCGACTGCGCGGACACCGCAGAAGGCGCCGAGGGTGCGGACTGCGCGGAGACGGCGCTGTTGGCCGTCATCATCTGCTCGGCCGGAGGCACATCGCCTGCCCCGCCCGAGGTCCCGTCCGCCTCCTCGGCGGCGCTGGGGGCGGAGAGGTTCGCGGTCTGTCCGGCAGGCTTCTCCGCCTCCTGCACGACCGACGTCTCCTCGACGCTCTGCTGCGCCTCCTTGATCGGACCGCCGGCGGTGACCGCGAACGCCACCCCGGGGATCAGCACCGCCGCGGTGCTGCCGGCGGCCACGGTCCAGAGGGTCTTCTTCGTGCTCATCGTGATCTCTCCTCGCTCTGCCCGCTGCACGGGCGCTGTTCGTGATGACCACAGAGAACAGGCAGTGGATGAGAACCGTGAAAGAGACCGATGAGGCTGTTCTCATGCAGCGCCGAGTCCTGCCCGGATCCTGACGTCTACGATGGCCCGCACCACGGATCACTGGGGCTAGCGTGATGAGCGGACAGGCGCAGAGCGCACCGAAGGCATCGGCGGAGACGGTGCGGCGCATGGAGAGCGGGCTCCACGCCCTGCGCACCAGCGGTGCGATGATCGCGGCCACCTTCCGGGCCGGCGCAGGGAGCGCTGAGCGCAGACGGCGGAGGGTGCGGGATTCGAACCCGCGGTACAGGGTCACTGCACATTGGTTTTCAAGACCAACTCATTCGGCCGCTCTGACAACCCTCCTCGTGCCCGAAGGCACCCGCGAGAGTCTACCGCTGTCAGGCGGCGCCGACCTGCTTCGCGTACTGATTCACGAACGTCGCCATCTCCTCGACGCTGATCTCCTCGGGCACGGCGGTCAGTGTGAGGACGCCGTCCTCGGTGCGCTGGTAGCAGGTCATGGAGCTGCCGGACTCATTGGTCCCGCAGCTGCCGGTGCCGGCGGCGACGTGGTCCGTCTCGATCTCGCCGACGAGGCTCTCGTAGTCGGAGCTGAGCACCGTCGAGTCGAGACTGATCAGGATGCTCTCCTGGGAGTGGGAGTACATGTGCGCGGGGCCGCTTCCGTCCATCAGCGTGAACTCGCCGATCTCCTGCGGGGGCTCCGCGACGGCGTCGGCCGGGATGACCGCGCCCTCGGCCGCGGGCCCCGGATCCGCTTCTTCATCCGCTCCGCCTGCGGCGTCCTCGGGGGCGTCCTCGTCCGCGGCCTCCGACGCCGCCTCGGAGGCGCGCTGCTCGGCCTCCGATGCCGCCGCCTCCGTCGCCTCCTCCTGGGGTGCCTCCTCACCGGTGAGGGCCGGGGTCGAGCTCTCTTCCTCCGGTGCACCTCCTCCGCAGGCAGCCAGCGCCAGGGTCGACAGGGCGAGGGTGGACAGGAGAACTGCGGTCTTCCGCATGGAGGGCGTCGTCGTTTCGAGAGATCGCGGGGGTCTCCTCCACCGTAGGCGATCGGGGACGACGCCGGGCCGCTGCCCGAGCAGCCCCGATCTACCGCGATGAGTTCGCGAGCCAGCGCCGATGCGCCTCGATCGCGGCCCGGGTGGGCGTGCGCAGCTCCGTCGCAGGACTTCCCCAGCGCAGGAAGTTCTCGCCGCGGTACACCGCCATGCGATCCGTGGTCGCGAGCGCGGTGATCCGGCGCCCGAGAGGTTCGTTCAGCACCACCACCGCGGCTCCCGCGGTCCAGTAGTCGGCGGTCTGCTGGATCACGGCGACCTCCTCCCACCGGATGCGGTGGGAACGAACGTAGTGCACGAGCGTGAGGCCCTCGTCGTCGACGGTGAACTGGAGGCGGGTGCCGATCAGCATGGCGGCGAGAGAGAAGAGCACGACCATCAGGCACACCCCCGCTCCCAGCACCCCGGCGACGGAGTCCAGCGTGAGCAGCATGGCACCCGCGCCGAGCACGAAGAGGCTCGAGAAGCCCACGACGCAACCCATGCCGGCCCGGATCCATCCGATCTTCAGCGCGCGGTACCTGACCTCGGCCATCTGTCCGTCCTCCCCAGGGATCCCACCCGACCCGTCCGCAGAAGAGGATACGGCCCTCGGCGCATCATCTCGGTGGCGGAGCTGCTGGACCCCGCGCCGTCGCCGGACTGACGCCCGGGACGGACGGGGGCCGGCGCACGCTCAGCTCACCTGTGTACGGCGCACCAGCACCAGCCAGATCGCCGCCGACAGCGCCCCGATCACGGCGATCACGACCATCCACGGCCCCCAGCCCATGGTGAGGAGATCCAGCAGGCCCCGTCCGAAGCCGTCGAGGAACAGCACTCCCGAGAGGATTCCCACGCCGATCAGCGCCAGGACGGCGCCGGAGATCCAGAGGAACGCCTGACCGAAGCGGAGGAAGGCCGCGGTGATCGCGGCGCCGAGGAACAGCACGGTGAGAATCAGCAGGAAGGTCTGCACCAGGGTCTGCCACGGTGCGCCGGTGCTGGTGTAGAACACGTCGAAGAAGCGGATGCCCAGACCGAAGCCCTCGGTCGCTTTCTCGATGGTCTTGCCGAGGGTGATCAGCGCCGAGTAGACGACGGCGTTGCCCAGGAACACCACGCTCAGCCCGGTGGCGAACTCCCGGCGGGTCAGACCCAGTCCGAGCGCGAGGGGGAAGTACTGCCCCATGGAGGTGAATCCGTAGCCGATCAGCGGACCGAACAGCGCGAAGATCGCCCCGTTCCACTGCAGCCCTTCGTACATTTCGGCCCGGGCCTCGGGGCCCTGGGAGCCGACGATCGCGCCGGCGGCGAGGATGATCGCGAGGGCGAAGGTGACCGCGAGCAGCGGCCAACCGAAGGCTTGCATCCGGTTGACCAGGTGCATGTCGATGACGTTGCGTGAGCGCATCTCGGAACTCCTCTCAGCGTGCCGCGGCCGTGGCTGCGGCAGTGGTGCGATGGACGATGTAGTTCTGCAGCGAGACGGGCGCGACCTGGAGCCCTGCGGCCCGGGCCCGCTCGGCGCCGCCGGGCTCTGCGTGGAGGGTGGCGGTGGCCAGCGAGCCGATCTCCTGAACGTGGAGCACATCGGCCCCAGCGGCGAAGGCCATGACCTCGTCGCGACGGCCGGAGACCTCGATCGCGGCGTTCTGCAGCGTCTCGGCCTCCTCGGAGATCGCGACCCGACCCTCGTCCAGCAGCACCACGTGCTCGAGGAGGTTGGCGACCTCGTCGATGTGGTGGGTGGAGAGGATGACGGTGCGGGGGTGGTCCGTGAAGTCGGCCAGCAGACGATCGAAGAACAGTCGTCGTACGACCGCGTCCAGGCCCAGGTAGGGCTCGTCGAAGAAGGTCAGCGGCGCTCGGGAGGCGAGGCCGAGGATGATGCCGACGGCGGAGAGTTGGCCGCGCGAGAGCTTCTTGATGACTCTCTTCTCGGGGAGTCGGAAGTCGGCGATCAGCTCGCGGGCCAGGTCCTGGTCCCACGCGGGGTAGAGGCTCTCGGCGATGCGCAGCACGTCCAGGGGGCGGAATCCGTCGGGGTACTTCTGGCTCTCCTGGATGAAGCACGTCCGAGCGAGCACCTGCGGGTTCTCCACGGGGTTCTGCCCCAGCACCCGCATCTCGCCGGAGCTGGCGAAGATCTGCCCGGTGAGCAGCTTCATGAGGGTGGTCTTGCCGGCGCCGTTGCGGCCCAGCAGACCATGCACCCGGTTCTCGGCGAAGGACAGCGAGGCGTCGTCGATCGCGACGACGTCGCGGAACTGCTTGGTGAGGTTGCGGGTCTCGATCGCGGTCATCGTGACGCCTCCTTCGTGATCATCTCGGTGAGTTCATCGGGGTCGATGCCCAGCTGTGCGGCTTCGCGCAGCAACGGGACGATGTAGGTGCGGGCGAAGTCGTCGCGTCGGCGCCTGCGCAGCAGCCCGGTCGCTCCGACGGTGACGAACATGCCCACTCCGCGGCGCTTGACCAGCACACCCGCATCGGCGAGGCGGTTCAGCCCTTTGCCTGCCGTGGCGGGATTGATGCGGAGGAAGGCGGCCAGTTCATTGGTGGAAGGCACCGGGGTGCCCTCCGGGTAGGTGCCGTCGAGGATCCCGTCCTCGATCTGCTCTGCCACAGCGATGAAGAGCGGCTTCGACTCGTCGAGCACGCCGCACCTCCTGTCGTCGAGGCCGCACCGCGGCTCCTTGGTTCATTACTCCACTAACTAACCATAGAACCAATGAACCGTCAAGGAGCCTGATCGATGTTCCGTCGTCACGGCGCATAGGGTGGAGCCCACCGCCCGCGAAAGAGAGGAGCGCCCCGTGCGCGCTGTGCTGATCGACTCCGAGGGCTCGGCCCCACGCCTGCTGGAGGACGCCGACGAGTCCCTGCTCAGCGGCGAGGTCGCCCTGGACGTGCTGGTCTCCAGCTACAACTACAAGGACGGGATGGCGATCGCCGGCAAGGGCATCGCCCGCACCCATCCGCTGATCCCCGGTATCGACCTGGTGGGGCGGGTGACCGACGTCGAACCCGGCACCGAGGGCCGCTTCTCCGCCGGCGACCTGGTGCTCCTGAACGGAGACGGCATCGGCGAGTCCCGTCACGGCGGCTTCGCGACCCGGGCACGGGTGCGCGCCGACGCGCTGGTGCGCCTGCCCGCGGGCCTCTCCCCCGAACGCGCTGCGGCGATCGGCACGGCGGGGTTCACCGCGATGCTCGCGGTGCTGCGCCTCGAGGACACGGGCGTGACCCCGGAGTCCGGGGATGTGCTGGTCACCGGCGCCTCCGGCGGCGCGGGCTCGATCGCGGTGGCGCTGCTCGCGGGGCGCGGGCACCGGGTGATCGCCTCGACGGGCCGCTCGCACGAGAACGCCGAGTACCTGCGCGAGCTCGGCGCGGCGGAGGTGATGGATCGCCGGGAGCTCTCCGAGGAGCCGGGCCGTCCGCTGCAGTCCCAGCGCTTCGCGGGCGCGATCGACGGGGTGGGCAGCACGACGCTCGCGAACGTCCTCGCGCAGACCTCCTGGGGCGGCACGGTCGCCGCGTACGGCCTGGCGCAGGGCCCGGATCTGCCGACGACGGTGCTGCCGTTCATCCTGCGCGGGGTGACGCTGGCGGGTGTGAACTCGGTCGAGTGCCCGCTGCCGCTGCGTGAACGGGCCTGGGACACCCTGGCCGCCGAGCTCGACATGGACCTGCTGGATGCGATGACCACGAGCATCGGCCTGTCCGAGACGATCGACTACGCGGAGCGGATCCTGTCCGGGCAGGTGCGCGGCCGCACCGTGGTGGAGGTGACCCAGTGACCATGCGCGCGATGACCATCACCGAGGACCACCGGCTCGAGCTCGCCGAGCTGCCCGAGCCCGTCCCCGCCCCCGGCGAGGTGCTGGTCGATGTGGTCGCCGCCGGCGTGAACCGGGCGGACCTCGCCCAGACCGCGGGACAGTATCCGCCGCCCCCGGGCGCCTCCGAGCTGCCGGGCCTCGAGGTGTCCGGGCATCGTCGCGACACCGGCGAGCCGGTGGTCGCACTGCTCGCGGGCGGCGGGTACGCGGAGGTCGTCGCAGTCCACGAGGACCTGCTGCTCCCGGTCCCGGACGGCATGGGCCTGGTCGAGGCCGCGGGCGTGGTCGAGGTGGCCGCGACGGTGATCTCGAACCTGGTGCTCGAGGCGGGCCTGCGCGAGGGCGAGACGATCCTGATCCAGGGCGGGACCGGCGGCATCGGCAGCGCCGCGATCCAGATCGCGCGGCACCTCGGGGCACGGGTGCTCACCACCGTCGGCTCCGACGAGGCGGTCGCCACGGCGCGTGAGCTCGGCGCGGACCTCGCCTGGAACCGCCGCACGACGGACCTGCTCGCGGCGGTCCGCGAGGCCGGCGGGGTGGACGTGATCCTCGACGTGGTGGGCGGCCAGGCGCTCCCCGATCACGTGAGGATGCTGCGCGAGAACGGTCGCCTGGTGATCATCGGGACGCTCGGCGGGGCCAGTGGCGAGCTGCCGATCGGGCTGCTGATGAGCAGGCGCGGACGCATCATCGGCACCACGCTGCGCTCGCGCCCGGTGGAGATGAAGCGCGGGATCCTCGAGGCGACGAAGCATCTGGTGTGGCCGCTGCTGGCCTCGGGCGAGCTGCGGATCCCGATCCAGGCGCGCTTCCCTCTCGAGCGCGCCGAGGAGGCCCACGCGGTGCTGCGGGAGGGTGGGCACCTCGGCAAGGTGATCCTCGAGGTGGGGACGGCTCAGGCCAGCAGCTTCTCCAGCACCAGCACGGTGCCGTCCTCGTAGATCGAGTCGGTGACGACGTCCGCGACGTCCTTCACGCCCTGCGGGGCCTGGCCCATGGCCACGCCCGCACCGGCCCAGGTGAGCATCTCGACGTCGTTGAAGCCGTCGCCGACGGCGACCGTGTGGGCGCTGTCGATCGCGAGCTTCTCGCGCAGCACCTCGAGGGCGCTGGCCTTGGAGATGCCGGGAGCGGCCATGTCCAGCCAGGCCGTCCAGCCGATCGAGTACTCCACGCCGTGCACGCCGGACTGGGCGACGACCTCGGAGAACTCCTGCGGCGAGAGGTCCGGGACGTGCACCACCACGCGCACCGCCTCGAGGCCCATCAGATCGTCGAGGTCGCTCTCGATCGCCTCGACGCCGAAGCTCGCGTCCTGGAAGCCGGCGGTGGAGCGGAAGGTGCCGTCGGCCATCTCGACGGCGTAGTGCGCATCGGGCGCGACCTCGCGCAGGGTGCGCAGCGCATGGCCGGGCTGGAAGATCTGGGTGTCGATGACGCGGTACCCGCCGTCGGCCTGCGGATCCATCTCGACGGTCACCGCGCCGTTGGAGCAGACCGCATAGCCGCGGGTGATGCCCGCCGCCTCGACGATCGGCAGGGTCGCGCCGAGCGAGCGGCCGGTGGCGATGACGACGGTGTGCGACTCCGCCGCCCGCTGCAGCACGTGGTGCAGCGACGGGGTCATCGCCCCGTCGTGGTCCACGAGCGTGCCGTCGACGTCGAGGCCGATCAGCAGCCGCTGCCCGGCGAGGCCGTCGAGGTGCTCGTCCAGGCGTGCGCGGGTCGCATCGCGGTCGGTGGTGGTGGTGGAGGAGGAGGTCATGGCCGGCAGTGTGGCATCGCTGCGGGACGAGCGGGTGAACGGCCCGTGACGAAGCGCCTCGAACAGTCGGCGGAAGAGTCCGGGAGCGGGCATCTCAGGCAGTGCCCCCCGCGACCTCGAAGATCTCGCGACCGCCGAGGTAGGGGCGCAGGCCCTCGGGCACCACGACCGAGCCGTCGGGCTGCTGGTGGTTCTCGAGGACCGCCGCGATGAACCGGGTGGTGCCGAGGGTGCCGTTGAGCGTGGCGACCGGGCGCAGCCCGTTCTCGGTGCGCTCGCGGATGTTCAGCCGGCGTGCCTGGAACTGGGTGGTGTTCGAGGTGGAGGTCAGCTCGCGGTAGGTCGACTGCGAGGGCATCCATGCCTCGCAGTCGTATTTGCGGGCGGCGGAGGTGCCGAGGTCGCCGGCGGCGGTGTCGATGATGCGGTAGGGCACGTCGATGCGCGCCATCATCTCCCGCTCCCAGTCCAGCAGCCGCTCGTGCTCCTCGTAGGAGTCCTCGATCCGGCAGTAGGAGAACATCTCGACCTTGTGGAACTGGTGCACGCGGATGATGCCGCGGGTGTCCTTGCCGTAGCTGCCGGCCTCGCGGCGGTAGCAGGCGCTCCAGCCGGCGTAGCGCAGCGGGCCGTCGCTGAGGTCGATGATCTCGTCCTTGTGGTACCCGGCCAGCGCCACCTCGCTCGTGCCCACGAGGTAGAGGTCATCGCCCTTGTCGAGGTGGTAGACCTCGTCGGCGTGCTCGCCGAGGAAGCCGGTGCCCTCCATCGCCTCGGGCAGCACCAGGGTGGGGGTGATCATCGGGGTGAACCCGGCCCTGGTGGCCTGGTCGATCGCGGAGTTCAGGATCGCGAGCTCGAGCTGGGCGCCGACGCCGCGCAGGAAGTAGAAGCGGGCGCCGGAGACCTTCGCGCCGCGCGCCATGTCGATCGCGCGGAGCCCTTCGGCGATCTCGAGGTGGTCCTTGACGGGGTGCTCGAACTGCGGGACCTCGCCCACGTGCTCGCGCACCACGAAGTCCTCCTCGAGCCCGGCGGGAGCGCCCTCGGCGAGGTTCGGGATCTCGCGCAGGGCGGCGTCACGCGCGCCGAGCGCCTCCTCGGCCTCGGCCTCGAGCCGCTTGACGTCGGCGGCGAGCTGCTTGACCTCGGCCAGCAGCGCCTGCTTCTCCTCACCCTTGGCCTGGGCGACCTTCTTGCCGAAGGCCTTCTGCTCGGCGCGGGCGGACTCGAAGGCGGAGGTGGTCTCGCGCCAGCGCGAATCCGCCTCGAGCACCGCATCGACGGTGGAGGGGTCGCGTCGGCGTGCACGCTGTGCTTCACGGACGACGTCGGGGTTCTCGCGCAGGAGCCGCAGATCGATCATTGCTCCAGGGTACCTGCGCACGCGCACGCCAGTACGCTGACGGAATGGACCTCACTCTGCTGCTGCTGAGCATCGCCTCGGTGGTCACCACCGCCGTCACCATCGCCCTGCTGGTGATCGTCCTGCGCAGGCTGGGACGCCACCGCCGCGAGCTGAACTCCCTGCGCGCCGCACAGCAGCAGCGTCCGGAGGCGTCCCCGCCGGGGCCCGATGCCCCGGCGGAGGAGGGCGAAGGGTCCGACGATCAGCGGCTGCGCCGCGTCGCGGTGGTGCTGAACCCCTCCAAGTTCGAGGGCACCGACTCCTTCCGCCGCAGCATCACCGAGGTGGTCGAGCGGATCGAGGGTGCAGAGACCGTCTTCTACGAGACCACCATCGACGACCCCGGCGAGGGCCAGGCCCGCCAGGCCGTCGAGGAGGGCGCAGATCTGGTCATGGCCGCCGGCGGCGACGGGACCGTGCGCATGGTCGCCTCGGTGCTGGCCGGCACCGATACCCGGATGGGCATCATCCCCGCCGGCACCGGGAACCTGCTGGCCCGCAACATCGAGATCCCGCTCGAGGACCCGTCGGCCGCGATGGTCGCGGCGCTGACCGGCACGGACCACCAGGTCGACGTGGGCTGGCTGCGCACCGGCACCTCCGCCTCCGCGGCCCGCTCCGCGCCCAAGCAGATCTTCCTGGTGATCGCCGGGTTCGGGGCGGATGCGGAGATGATCGGCTACACCGATCCGAAGATGAAGAAGCGGATCGGCTGGATCGCGTACATCTTCGGCGGCATCCGCACGATCCTGGGCCGCTCGGTGGACGTGGTGGTGCAGCTGCCGGACGAGTCCCGCCACGCCCACAAGGCCCGCACGGTGCTGCTGGGCAACGTGGGCAAGCTGCCCGGCGGCTTCGTGCTGATGCCGGATGCGACGATCGACAACGGCCGTCTCGAGGTGGTGGTCGCCGGATGGCGCGGCGCCGCCGGGTTCAGTCAGGTCGCCGCGCAGGTGGTCAACCCCAAGCTGATCCCGAAGTACGGGCCGAAGCTCTCCACGATGGAGCGCTACCTGACCCCCGGCATCCACGTCACGACCACGAAGGCGCAGCCCGTGCAGCTCGACGGCGACTCGGACGCCGAGGCCACGCACATGATCGCGACCGTCGATCCAGGCGTGCTGCGCCTGCGGGTGCCGGAGGGCACGGACCTCTCGCAGCCGTAGGCGGGCCTGCCCGACGGGCGCTTCGGTCCTACGACCGCTCCGCCTCCGGCGCGATGAGCTTCCCGCTGCGGGCGAGGCCGGGATCGGTGCCGTCCGCGAGGTCGAGCGCCTGCTGGAGCGTCTGGTCGATGCGGAGCCTGTGTCCCTTGCGCCCGCCGGGCTCACCGGCCGGGCCGATCCTCGAGCGCGCTGCGCACGCCCTCCATCCGGGAGTCCTCGAGCGGCGGGACCACCATGACGGGGCTCTCCGCGCCGTGCAGGGCGGCGCGCGAGACCGATCCCAGCAAGGCGCTCGCCACGGCGCCGCGGCCGCGGGAGCCGACCACGACCAGCTGGGCGGTGCGACTCGCCTCGCGGAGCAGCTTGCCGGGGTCGCCGAGGGTGACCTCCGCGGTGATCTCGAGGCCCGGGACGTGCTCGCGCACCCAGTCGGCGGCCTCGTCGAGCGCGCTCTGCACCGAGGTGCGGTGGTGCTCGGTCGCCTCGGCGGCGACGGCGGCCCCGGCCGGGGTCCAGAAGTCGTCGTGCGGGACGGAGAGGGCGACGAGCATCCGCAGCGAGGTACGGCGCTCTGCCGCTTCCTGCGCCGCGTGCAGCGCGGCACGCCGACCGTCGAGCGAGCCGTCGAGGCCCACGACCACGGGGCCGGAGGCCTTCTCGGTCTTCGAGGGCACGACGATCACGGGGCAGCGCGCGTGCGCGGGCAGCTCCGCAGCGACCGAGCCGAGCAGCCGGCCGAGGAAGCCGCCGCGCCCGCGGGCGCCGACGACCATCAGCAGGGCGCTGTCCGAGGCCTCGACCAGCGCGCCCACCGAGTCACCCTCGGCGGTGAGATACGAGACCTCTCCGGGATGGTCCATGAGCTGCGCGGCGGCGGCGTCGAGCACCGCCTGGGCCTGACGCTTCTTCACCTCCGCCTCGGGCTCCTGCGGGAGTGCGGCGTAGGTGACGTAGACGTCCAGCGGCGCCCGGTAGGTGGTGATGACGCTCAACGTCACGCCCCGACGGGTCGCGATCGCCGCGCCGTACTCGAGAGCCGCGACGGAGTGGGGCGACCCGTCGAAGCCGACGGCGACGCCGAGCCTGCGCGCACCGGGGTCGAAGGGGATGGTGGGCTGGTCCTGCTGGCCGTGGGAGTTCATGGTGCATCCCTTCACGGGGCTTCCGAAGTGGCGAGGACGACGCCCCGTCCTCGAGTCCGTCCTCGCACCTCCACCGTACCCCCGCAGCGGCGCACCGCACCGGGACTCAGGTCGGGGTGATCATCTCCGACAGCCGCGCGATCCAGTCGCGGGCGTCGTCGTAGGCGTGGTCCGCGAAGTCCTCGCGCACCTCGGCGCTCTGCCCGTCGGCCCGCGGGTAGGAGCCGAGGTAGTGCACCACGGGGCAGAGGCGGTGCAGGGAGCGCAGGGCGGCGGAGACGCGGCGATCTTCGATGTGGCCCTCGAGGTCGAAGGAGAAGGAGTACCGGCCCAGGAAGTCCCCGACGGGGCGCGACTCGATCCGGGACATGTTCACGCCGTTGGAGCTGAGGATCTCGAGCGCCTCGAGCAGTGCGCCGGAACGGTTGTGGGGCAGCTGGATGACGAGGGTGGTCTTGTCGGCGCCGGTGCGGGCGGGGATCCGACCCTCGCGGGTGACGAGCACGAAGCGGGTGATCGCGCCCTCGTAGTCCTCGATGCCCTCGGCGAGCACCTCGAGCCCGAAATGCTTCGCGGCCAGCGGCGAGCAGACGGCGGCGCGGCCGCGCGCCTCCTGCGCGGTCATGGCGGCGAGGTCCCGGGCCGCGGCGGCGGTCGAGGAGGCGGCGGCGATGTTCGCCTCGGGGACGCTGCGGCGCAGCCAGCCCTGCACCTGCGCCTGGGCGTGCGGGTGGGAGGAGACGGTGGTGAGCTCCTCGAGCGGGGTCCTCTCGCGGGCGGCGAGCACGAAGGTGATCTGCACGGTCTGCTCGGCGACGATGGTGATCGCATCGGTTGCGGCGAGCACGTCGAGGGTGCCGGAGACTCCACCCTCGACGGAGTTCTCGATCGGCGCCATCAGAGCGTCGATATCCCCCGCGAGCAGGTCGGTGGTGGCCGTGGCGACGGAGGCGAAGGGCACCAGCTCGGGTTCGGCGGAGCGGAACTCCTCGGGCGTCTCGGCGAGGGCCTGCAGGAGCGCCTGGTGGGTGAAGGTGGTCTCGGGACCGAGGAATCCGTACCGCATGCACGGAAGGGTACTCGGGGCTGCTCAGGCCGGCGCGCCCCGTCCGTCGCCGCTGCGGAGGCGGAGGGTCAGAACGGTGGAGGGGACTTCTTGAGCTCCTCGAGCCTGCGCTCCTCGTCGGTGAGCTCGACCTCGGGGTCCACCGGTCCCCACTCGTCGAGGAGGCGGTCGAGCTCGCCGCTGCGTTCCATCTCGTCCATGTCGACGAGCCACTGGTGATGCACCCATGATTCGGTGAGCACCTTGGCCAGGCGTGGGGTCGCGAGGTCGCGGGCAGGGGCCACCCGGGTGGTGATCAGGGGTGGGGAGCCGACGGTCCAGGTGGTGGTGCCGTCGGGTTCTCGGGTGGGGTCGATCCGCTTGGCGGTCTTGAGGTCGTGGTGTCCCCAGTGCAGTCGTTGGAGGTTGTCGAGGCTGGTGGGCCCGCCGCGGGAGGGGTGGACGTGGTCGAACTCCTCGATGTGGTCGTTCTCCGCGTCATCGGTGGTGGGGCGGGGGCATCCGGGAACCGCGCAGCGAGGGTTCTGCAGGCGCAGGTGCTCGACCATCTCGGCGGTGGGCCGGTACTTCTCCGCGGGCACGGGGAGGTAGCTGCCGACGATGGGGTTGGTGAAGATGCGGTGCCAGACGGGCTCGGCCGCGGCGAGGGCGCGGGCCATCTCGGCGGGCAGTGGAGTGATGCCGTCGTAGGTGGCGGGGGTGTCGTCCAGGCCCATCAGGGTGAGCACGGGGATGACGACGTTCACGCGGTGGCGGGGCGCGGGGACCTCCACACCGGCGGTGTCGAGCATTGTGCGCTGGAGGATCGCGTAGCGCAGCTCGGCGAGGCTCATCGCTGAGCCGTCGCGGGCGACCTCGCCGTCCAGGTCGAACGGGATCGGGGCATCGTTCTCGACGGCGCGACGCTGATCTCCCTGGACGGCGCGCGCGGCGGCGTCGAGGCGGCGGGCGAGGCCGAGGATCTCGGGGATCGGTCCCGTGATCCGCAGGCAGGCGGTGCCGTCGTCGCGCCCGTTGCCCTCGAGGCTCACGTCGCGGGTGTCCTCCGGGCGGGTGCGAGGAGTGCGGCACTCGAACCAGGCGACCAGCTGGCGCAGCTCGTCCCGGAATCTGTCCACAGGAATGGAGGCGAGATCCCAGGCGGCGATCTGCTCATCGAGCTGAGAACGCTGGAACGGGGTCAGATCGCGCACTGCCCGCAGGGTGCGCGAATGCCATTCCTGGGGCATTTCTCCGGCGGCGAGCCGCTCGAAGGTCCGGGGCATCTGCGTGACGGCGATATGTGCGTCGCTGATGCGCGAGACAGCGGCGTCGGTGGTGGTGCGCAGGGCGATCGCCACGGCGAGGCTGCGTTCTTCGCGGTCGTCAGCGAGGTCGGGATCGTCGCGATCCACCCAGAATCCGGCGAGGGAGAGGAGCTTCCGTGCGTACCGCCGGGAGGCCTCGCGCTCGTCGTGCAGAAGATCGACGATGGCCGCCGCATCGGCGCTGCCCGGCTCGACGTTTCCGCGCATGAGCAGGGAGGAATCGGTGAGCTCGGCGCGCGCACGCACTCGTGTCCGTGGAGGACCATCGAGGGTCCGGGCGGAGGCGGAGGCGGAACTGATCGCGGGCCCGGAGGTGGAGCTGGGCGCGGTCGCGACGCCGGCGGCGGGCGTCGCCGCTGCGTGATGCTCTGTCGCAGTCATCTCCCCCCCCCTTCGACAGTCCGTGGAGTCCGATGAGCCATGGCGCCGACGTCCGCGTCGATCGCGCCGCCGGGCGCACACATACTCCAAATCGAACACTGCTCCGATTTGCCCTCAAGCCTATCGGGCCACTCCACGCAGGACAACAGTGCGCGGCATATGGCGATAAATCTGTGGATAACTCGCAGTGTGGAGGAAAGGTGGGCGACAGGGTGTGGATGAATCTCGTGGATCCACATTCCATCCACATTTTCAGAATGCTCGTTGACGGCAGCGCCTCCCCGCGCAGAGGGTCGGTACATGACCCAGATCGACGAGCTAGTGCTCTCCGCGCAGCGGCAGGAGCCAGCGTTCGGCGCGCCGGGAGCCACCGGCCGGATGGGGCGCGCCCTCCCCCGTCGGGCGGGCGCCGATCCGCCGTGCGACCGCCTGCGAGGCGGTGTTCTCCGGAGCGATCAGCAGCACGGCCTCGGCCGCCCGAGGATCCCTGCGCGCACGCTGCACGATCGCCCCGGCCAAGGGCACCCCCAGGCCGCGACCTCGTGCGGGGGCGAGCAGCCAGTAGGTGAGCATCACCTGGTCACGTGCGAGACCGGGCGCGAGGCGGTGCACCCCTCCCCCGCCGAGCAGAGCGCCCGTGCGCGGGTCGAGCGCCGCGAACTCCTGCAGCGGGCCGTCCTCGCGCCAGCCTTCGCAGCGAGTGAGGAACTCGGCGAGCGAGGCAGCATCCCAGGCACGCCCGATGATCTCCTCGGCGAGCAGCGCGTCCTGGCTGGCGAGAATCGCAGCATGGTGCCGCGTCCCGAGATGCTCGAGGCCGAGCATCAGCGCAGGCGCTTCCCCATCACCGGTTCCGCCGCATCACGAGGCGGCCGTCGGGCCGCTGCCGTTCTCCCCCGCGAGCACGGCGCGCACCGTCGCGAGGATCTCGACGTCGCGGGCGCCGCGGGCACGGGCCGTCGCGACGGGGCCCGCGAACAGGGAGATCAGAGCCGCGTCCACCGGGCCGCCGCTCTCGCGCTGCATGCTCTCGACGTCGCGGCGGGCGATCTGCTGCGCGCCCGGCGCGATCGTGGTGCCCGCACCGCGGCGGGTGACGATGATCCGCGCCTCCTCGAGGAGCTTGTAGGCGCGGGCCACGGTGCCCGCGGCCAGGCCGAGATCGGCGGCGTAGGCGCGGATCGCGGGCAGTCGGTCGCCGGGCACCAGCTCGCCGGTGCGGACCTGCTCGACGATCTCGCGGCGCACCTGCTCATAGGGAGGCTGTGGAGAAGGCATGGAGACCACGATAGATCGTGAAGAACGCAGGGAGGGTCAGCGATGGGCGCCTGTGCGCGCAGGACCGCCCCGTAGCATCGGGATGTGCTCCAGGAACTGCTCACCCCCGTGCGCCGTGCGCTGCTCGTGGTGCTGCTCGGCGCCCTCCTGGCGACGGGAGCGCCGAGCGCGAGCGCCGACGATCCCGACGATCCGGTGCGTCTGGTCATCGCGACCGCCGGGCTCTCCTGGGAGGACATCGATCCCGAGACCACCCCGCATCTGCAGTGTCTCGCCGACCGCTCCGGGGCAGGTGCCATGAACACCACCTCGACCACCGTGGTCTCCACGAAGCGTCAGGGCGTGGAGACGCTGCGCTCCGGGTACCGGGGCCTCGCTGAGGAGGCGCCGCGCAGCAGCGGCATCCCCACCCCGGCGAAGGATCAGTGGGAGCAGCTCGGGGTGCCGGTGACCACCATCGACCTCGCCGACTCCGCCGACGCCGAGGCCGCGCAGGAGATCTCGGCGGCCGTCGAGGCGGGAGACATCGTCGAGGTCACCGTCCCGTCCCTGCCCGAGCGCGGAGACCCCGGCCGCACGGAGGCTCTCACGGCGCTCGACGAGTCCGTCGGCGCGACGCTCGAGGCGCTCGGCGGCTGCGAGAGCGCGGAGCTGCCGCGCACCCTGCTGGTCTCCGTCGCGGCCACCGATCCGGAGGACCCGGAGACGATCGAGCGCACCGGCGCGGTCGCCTCCCGCACCGTCGGCCTGCAGGTCGCGCTCGACACCGCCTTCCCCGGCCAGGCCCTCACCAGCGGTGCCACCAAGCAGAACGGCGTGGTGGTGCTGACCGACGTGGTCGCCACGATCCTCGCCTCCCACGACGTCTCCCCCGACGGCCTGATCCCCGGCCAGCCGTTCCGCGGCACCGACCACGACGCTCCGCAGCAGCTCGCCCTGGACCGCTCCCTCGCGGCCGCGAAGGTCGATGCCGCGACCGTGCCGGCGCTCGGCTCCTGGTTCGTGCTCGGCGTGATCGGGATCGTGATCCTGCTGGTCCCGCCGCTGGCCCGTCGGCCGCGCCTCGCCGCCGTGGGCCGGGTGCTCGCAGCGGTCGCGCCGCTCGCGCTCGCGGTGGGGATGTATGCCTCGCTGGTGCCGTGGTGGCGGGCCGAGCACCCCACCCTGGCGTTGACCGGGGTGGTGTGGGCGGGCTGCGCGCTGCTGTCCGTGCTGGTGCTGGCGGGGCCGTGGCGTCGCCATCGTCTGGGCCCCGTGGGGGTCTCCTCGGCGCTGGTGGCACTGCTGCTGCTGGCCGAGTCCGCCACCGGATCGCGGTTCCAGCTGGCCTCGCCGCTGGGTGCGCAGCCGATCTCCGGCGGGCGGTTCTACGGGCTGTCGAACCACCTGTTCGGGATGGTGCTGGCCGCCGCCCTGATGGCGCTGCTGTGCCTGTTCACCGTCATGGGCACGCCGCGCGCACGGGTGCTGTGGACGGTCGCCGTCGGCGCACTGGTCGCGATCGTGTGCGTCGCCCCGTCGATGGGCGCGGACTTCGGCTCGATGCTCGCCACCATCCCCACCTTCGGGCTGCTCGCACTGCTGGTCTCCGGGATCCGGCCGCGGCTGTGGCACGTGCTCGCCCTCGGTGCTGCGGGCGCGGTGACGGTGCTGGCGGTGTCCTTCCTGGACTGGCTGCGCCCCGCCGAGGACCGCACCCATCTGGGGCGCTTCATCGACGAGCTGCTCAGCGGCGAGCTGCTGTCGGTGATCATCCGCAAGCTCGCCCAGAACATCGCGATGACCACGGGGTATCCGGCGCTCGCGGTGGTGATGGTGCTCGCGGCGCTGGCGTCGGCGGCGATCCTGATGCCGGGCCGGATCCGCTGGAGGCGCCTCGCGGCGCTGGACCTCGAGCACCCCGCCTCGTACTGGGTGCGGGTCGCGCTCGTGGTCGGAGCCTGGGTGGGCTACGCGGTCAACGACACCGGGCCCGTGCTGATCGCCTCGATGTTCGGGATCTGGCTGTGCCTGCTGCCCGCGACGCTGCCCGCGCCGCAGGAGGCGGAGCCTCCCGACGCGTCGTCCTGATCAGCCGTTCTCCGCGTCCACCGCGGAGTGGACCACGAGCGAGGTGTACTCGTCGGGTGTGAGCGGGGTCTGCAGGGAATCGGGGATCTGCGGTTCGCCGGCGCCGAGGTGGGAGGCGATGATCACCGCGTGCAGCGGCGTGAAGCGGCCCTCCACGGGGGCGGCGCCCATGCGCTCGGCGAGCGCCTCCAGATCGGTCTCGGCGAGGAAGACGATGTCATCGGGCGCGAAATCTCCCTCGACCGGCAGGGCGCGCAGCAGGCCGTCGAGCTCCGTCGGATCGACGTCGCCCAGGGCTCGGGTCTCGTCGTCGGAGAACGCGCCGTCCACGGGAAGATCCGCGAGGGTGAGCCGACGCTCCTCGGCGCGCCCGGCGACCTCCTGCGCGGTCTCGCGCTCGGGCACGACGGCCCAGACCTTCTCCTCGTCGTGGTCCGTCGGCCCGGCCGGGAGCGGCGCCGGCTCGCTCGGAGGGGCCGACGGGGCGGCATCCTCGTACGCGGCGGGCTCCTCCGGGTCCAGCTCCGGGCTCAGGTGGCGTTTGCGGGCGAGGGCCCGCACCACGTCGCGCAGCTGAGCGGCGCGATGCAGCTGACCGCGCAGGTCCTTGCCGGTGGCGCGATGGTGGAGCTGGGCGGGGATCTCCTTGACCCAGAACCCGTTGCTCAGCGCGTCGATGGTCAGGGAGGTCTCCACGCCCCAGCCCGGTGCGAGCGGGAGGCACGCCTCCCAGGTCTCGCGGGTGATGCAGCGGGTGCCGGAGAGCGGCTGGACCGGCTCCCAGCCGGTGGCGCGCTGGATGCCGCGGCGGGCGGTGCGCACCACCACGCCCATCCCGGCGGCGCCCTCCTGCGGGGGCAGCAGCGCGATGGCCATGTCCACGCCCTCGTCGAGCACGGCGTCCACGAGCGGCTGGGCCGCCTCGGCGGAGCCGCCCATGTCGGCGTCGAGGAACAGCAGGGCGCGGGGGATGCTCTCGCCCTGGTCGATCACGGGCAGCGGGCCGGTGTGCCCGGGCTCGCGCGGCTCGGCGTGCAGCTCCTCGGAGAAGCCCTCGCCGCCGTCGGCCCGTTCGGCATCCTCGCGCATCGCGACCATCTGCGCGCCGGTGGCCATCGCCGCGGCCTTGCCGCGGTTGGTCTTGTGGCGCACCACGAGGGCGTCGGCCCCCATGGCGACCGCGGAGGTGGCGTCGGTGGAGCCGTCGTCGACGACCACCACCAGGTCCACGCCCGCGATCCGGCGGGCGGACTCGATGGTGGCCTCGATCCGCTCCGCCTCGTTCTTGGCGGGGATCACGACGGCGACCCGCTCGGGGCGGTGCGCCGTCAGCGGCCCCGCAGTGCTCATCGCAGGGTCACCTGACGTGCCACGATGCCGCCGCGGGCGCGACGCTCGAGGGCGGTCAGCGGCTCGGTGGAGGTCAGCGCCTCCTCGAAGCGGGTGCGGAACGCCTCCGCCTCGGCCTCCGCGGCCTCTGCGCCGGCGCCCTTGGGCAGGTCCCAGACAGGGATCGACAGGCCCTCGGCGCGGAAGGAGCCGACGTACTTCGCGCCCTCGCAGAGCGCGGACTCGCGGCGGGCGTGGAGGCGGGTGACCGCGTCGATCACCTTCTCCTCGTCGGCGTCGAGCACCCAGCGCACATGCTCCTTGGGGCCGGCGTCGACCCAGTAGGCGTGGGACAGGCCCGCGACGGGGCGGGTCTGCATGATGGAGTCGTTGGCCTGCGAGATCGCCTGCTCGATCTCCCCGGTGCGCTCGGCGCTGGGGTCGAGCCAGAACTCGAAGGTCTCCTGGACCTGGAGGGCGAAGTCGCCGCTGAGGTCGAGGATGTCCTGCAGGCGGGGCGCGTCCTCGTCGAGGGTGACGGTGGTGATGGGGCTGCCGGGCTCGAGCTCGGCGGCGAGCCGGATCGCCTGGCCGATGCCGCGCGAGAGGTCGCCTCCGGGGTAGCCGGCCTGGATGCCGACGGTGACGGTGCCGTCGGTGCGGCGCACGGCGGGCCAGGCCATCGGCAGGATCGTGGCGAGCTCGACGTCGAGGGAGCCGTACTCCTCGGTGGTCTTCACGGCCATCGTCGCGGCCGGGATCAACTGGCGCATCGCCACGAAGTCCTGCTCATTGGGCAGGCCCTCGAAGGGACGGCGGACGAGGTCGTTGCTCGAGGAGGAACTCATGGCCGGAAGTCTACCGATCCGGGGGCGTGATCGCGCCGACCTCCCGCAACGGGGGCGGCGCGGGTCAGCGGGTCAGCGGGTCAGCGGGTCAGCGAGGATTCTCCGCAGTCACTGTCCACCTCGACCTCGAGTCCGTGGAGGCGGATCGTGGTGACGCCCTTCCAGGAGTCGATCCGGAGCACGCCGCCCGCGGGGCCCGCCGTTTCGAAGCCGTAGGCCGAGCCTCCGGTGTACCCGGGGTCTCCGAGAGCGTCCAGCCCGTGCTCCTGCAGCACCGCGTCGAGGCGCTGTTCGCGCTCGGCCCAGCCGGGATCGTCTTCAGGGAGCGCCAGCTCGGTAGTCCATTCCCCCGGGCGCCAGCGACAGATCCCCTCGTCATCCTCGGCCAGCGCTTCGCCCGTCGGCCCCTCCCAGGAGAGGTCTTCGTCGAGTGCGACTGCCTCCTGCAGCTCGACGACGAGCGCGTCGATCTCTTCGCGTGCTTCCTCCAGCGGGGCTGCAGTGCCTCCGCCTGCCGTGCATGCGGACATCATCATGACGAGCACTCCTCCCCACAGTCCTCGGACAGACCACCTCTGCATTCGCCCCTCCTCAGGCTCGCACCCACGCTATCCACAGCCCGGGCTCGGCACCAGCGCTTCCCAGTCATTGTGGGCGGAGCGAGGACATGAGAGAGAAAGATGTTCTATGGGGCGGACACCACGAGCGTGCGGGACCATGCAGCGCGCTGCACGGACGGCGCCTCGAGGGTGCAGGACATCGCCGAACGGCTCCTGGCCGCCGTGCACGGCGTCCATTGGACCGGCCCCGACTTCGATCGCTTCGCCGTCGAAGCCCTGCGATCCACCGCTCTGATCACGGCGGCCGGAGCGGCGCTCACCGATCGAGCAGCCGAACTCCACCTTCACGCCGAGGAGCAGGACGGAGCAAGCACCCCCGATAGCGGCGCTGGGGAGAGCACCATCGCGGAGATCTCGCCCAAGACGTTCGCACAGCTGCTGCAGCGCATGGCGGAGGGTGATGGCGCCTCCGCAGAGGCGCTGCGCCTTCTGTTCGGCGCGGAAGGGAAGAGCACGTCCGAGGACCTCGGCGGCTATCTCGACCCGGAACAGATCGACTCCCGAAGCATCGACCTCGACGACATCAAGCAGTTCTCCGCTGCGGAGGATCTCAGCCAGGGACGTATCGGCAACTGCTGGTTCCTCGCCTCTCTTGCCGCTGTGGCGGAGCAGAACCCTGAAGTGATCCAGGAGCACATCCGTCTCGTCGAAGGCGACACCCCCGAGTCGGACTATTGGGAGGTCGATCTCTGGGACGGTTCGGAATGGGTCACGCACGAGGTCACCCAGGACGAGATAGTCCGAGACGGTGTACGGGACACCGATGGGGACATCACGTGGATGACCATCTATGAGCGTGCGGCCGTCGAGCATATGGGTGGCGAGTACGGAGACATCGAAAGGAACTTCGCCGGCAAGGGATTCGACATCGTCGCCGGTGACAACGGATCGATGTCGCTCAGCCTCAGCCTGGACTCGATCGAGTCGAAACTCGATGAAGGGCAGAGCGTCGTCACGAGCACCCCGCCGGCGATCCCGCTGATCGGCCCGGCGGACGATGTCGTCCCCGGCCATGTCTACGTCGTGGATGAAGTGATCCGGCCGACGGACGGATCCGAGCCGAGGATCAGGCTCATCAATCCCTGGGGAGACCCCCACGCGAGCAAGCCTGCGGTGCTCGAGCTGACGCAGAGCGAGTATCAGCGCAGTTTCGTCTCACATAACTCCCTCGCGCACTGAGCACGCCGCCCCCGCGTGCGCCCCGCCTCGCCCTCACACCACGTGCGTGCCGGCCTCCATCAGCTCGACGGCGCGCTCCTCGAGATCGAGCGGCAGGGTGCCGTCGAGCATGTGCAGGGCGAAGTCGTCGCTGAGGCGCTCGAAGAACAGCGTGCCGCGCACGGAGTTGCCGTGGAGGTCGAGCTGCGGGGCATAGCTGGCGACACCGAAGCGGGAGGGCAGCGCGGCGATGATGCCACCGCCGACGCCGGACTTCGCCGGCAGACCCACCTCGCTGACCCAGTCGCCGGCGTTGTCGTACATGCCGCAGGTGAGCATCACCGAGAGCACCTGGCGGGCGGCGACGCGGGAGAACACCTCCTGGCCGGTGAGCGGGTTGGTGCCGCCCGAGGCGAGGGTCGCGGCCATCACGGCGAGATCGGTGACGGTGGTCAGCACCGCGCAGCCTTCGATGTAGCCCGCGACCACCTCGGCGGCATCCTCGGTCATCGATCCGGCCGCGCGCAGCATGTAGGCGAGCGCCAGGTTTCGATCGGCCATCGTCATCTCGGTGTCACGGGTTTCGGTGTGCAGGTCCAGCGGCCTGCCCGCGGCGCCCTCGAGCACCGTGCGCAGGCGCTGGGTGCGCTCGCCCTGGGTGGCGCCGAGCATCGCGTGCGTGCGGATCGCGCCGATGTTCACCAGCGGGTTCTTCGGCTTCTTGGTGTACGGGTCGAGGCTGAGGGCATTGAACTCCTCCCCCGTCGGCTCCTCGTCGACGACGGATTCGACGTACTCCACGCCGTGCAGATCGATCGCCGCGCCGTAGGCGAAGGCCTTGGAGATCGACTGCATCGGGAAGGCGTGGCCGGTGCCCGAGGCGGTGATCTCGCCGTCGATCGTGCAGACGGCGACGCCCAGGTGGTCCTCCCGGGCGCCGGAGAGGAAGGACAGCTCGGGGATGTCGCCGTCCTCCTCCGCGCTGCCGGAGATGCCGCGGTCCAGGAGCACCAGGTCGCCGGGGTCGTGCGCATCGGCGACATCGGAGGTCCGCGCAGAGGCGAGGGCGGTGGTGAGTCGATCGAGGTACGTGGTCAGTGCGCTGGTCACGCCTCGACGGTACAGCCCCCACCGACCTGAAAGTTCTTGCAGGTTTCACCGGGCCACTTGAGCATCTGACCTGCGTTGCCTACGGTGGTGCCGACGCTCACTGCACAGCTGCAGTCAGCGTTATGCAAGTTCTTGCAGGCCGGTGCTCCGCATTGCCTGCTTCCCCCCCCCGTCGGCCCCGGTCGACGCCGTTGCCCGGACAGAGGAGTCCCCGCATGTCGATCCCGCGGTCCGCCCGCCCGATGAGAACCCGTCTGCTCGCGATCGCCGGAGCACTGGCGATGGGCACGGCGACGGTGCTGGGCACCGCCCCGCTCGTGCACGCCGTCGGCCCCGGGCAGCCGGTGCTCACCGGCTCCCTGCAGGACGAGCTGGGCTGCGGCGAGGACTGGGACCCGACCTGCGAGGCCACCGCCCTTTCCCCCACCGACACGGCCGGGCAGTGGGAGTCGACCTTCGAGGTGCCTGCCGGGCAGTTCGAGGTCAAGGCCGCGATCGGCGGCGGCTGGGATGAGGCCTACGGCCTGGACGGCGGGGAGGACAACATCCCGCTGGCCGTCGCCGCGCCCACCCAGGTGACCTTCCGCTTCGATGCGGAGACCTCGCGGCTGTCCGTCGCACTGGCTGAGCAGGGCGGGGCGTACACCGAGGCGGACGACGAGCTCGCCGCGGCCCCCTACCGCCACCCCGGCGGCGGCCAGACCTTCTACTTCGTGCTCACCGACCGCTTCGAGAACGGCGATCCGAGCAATGACACCGGCGGCCTCGAGGGAGACCGCCTCGACCACGGCTTCGACCCCACCGATAAGGGCTTCTACCAGGGCGGGGACATCGCCGGGCTCCACTCCCGCCTCGACTACATCGAAGACCTGGGGATGAGCGCCATCTGGCTGACCCCGTCCTTCACGAACAACCCCGTGCAGGGCGAGGGCGCCGACGCGAGCGCCGGCTACCACGGCTACTGGATCACCGACTTCACCACCATCGACCCGCATCTGGGCACCAACGAGGAGCTCAAGGCGCTGATCGAGGACGCGCACTCGCGCGGCATCAAGGTGTACTTCGACATCATCACCAACCACACCGCGGACCTCATCGACTACGAGGAGGGCGAGTACGGCTACGTCGACCAGGCCACCGTCCCCTACCTCGACCAGGACGGGAACCCGGTGGACGTCACGGCGCTCGCCCAGTCCCCGGACTTCCCCGCCTTCGATGCGGAGACCTCGTTCCCCTACACCCCGGTCCGCTCGGAGCAGAACCGAGTGATGGTCCCTGAGGCGCTCAACGACGTGACGATGTACCACAACCGCGGCAACTCGACGTGGGAGGGCGAGTCCGTCACCTTCGGCGACTTCGATGGCCTCGACGACCTGATGACCGAAGACCCGCGCGTGGTCGAGACGATGACGGACATCTACACCACCTGGATGGACTTCGGGATCGACGGATTCCGCATCGACACCGTCAAGCACGTCGATTTCGCCTTCTGGCAGACCTTCACCTCCGCCCTGGTCGACCACCAGGCCGCGACCCCGGCCGGGGACCAGTTCTTCACCTTCGGCGAGGTGTACGACGCCGACGCGACGCTGCTGTCCCCCTACGTGCGGGACACCGAGATGGACTCGGTGCTCGACTTCGCCTACCAGGCCTCCGCGACCAACTGGGCCAAGGGCTACACCGCGCAGGGCATGGCCGGGCTGTTCGCCGCCGACGACCACTACACGACCGCAGACTCCTCCGCCGCGGACCTGCCCACCTTCCTGGGCAACCACGACATGGGCCGTATCGGGAACCTGCTCAGCAGCTCCGACCGGCTCGACGAGCGCGCCGCCTTCGCGCACGAGACCATGCTGCTGACCCGCGGCCAGCCCGTCATCTACTACGGCGACGAGCAGGGCTTCGTGGGCGACGGCAACGACAAGGACGCCCGTCAGTCGATGTTCGCCAGCCAGGTGCCGTCCTACCTCGACAACACCCTGATCGACGGCACCCCGTACGGGAGCGGCGAGCACTTCTCGACCGAGGCGCAGCTGTACCCGCTGATCAGCGAGCTCGCCACACTGCGCGGCGAGACGCCTGCGCTGTCCACGGGCGCGCAGATCGAGCTGTACGCCGAGAACGGCGCCGGCGTCTACGCCTTCTCCCGCGTGGACCGCGACGAGAAGATCGAGCACCTGGTGGCGCTGAACAACGCACCCGAGGAGCGCACCGTCACCCTCACCGCCCTCACCCCGGGCGCGAGCTACTCGCCGCTGTACGGCGACCACACCCCGGTGACCGCCGCGGCCGACGGGACCCTCGAGCTCACGATCCCCTCGCTCGGCGCGGCGGTCCTGGTGGCCGATCAGCCCGTCGCGCCGGCCGGTGACGCGCAGGAGATCACCCTGGATCTGGCCGACGGCGGGAAGGTCGAGGGACACGCCCCGATCTCCGCGACCGTGGCCGCGGACCGCTGGGCCGAGACCTCCTTCAGCTGGCGGGCGGCCGGTGAGACGGCGTGGACCCCGCTCGGCACCGCCGAGGACGACACCCCGCGCATCTTCCACGACGTGGCGGACCTGCCCGTCGGCACACTGATCGAGTACCGCGCCGTCTCCACCGACGCGAGCGGCGAGCGCGTGGCGGACTCCGTCACCGCGGTGGTGGGCGCGGACCTCTCCGCGACCGGTTCCCAGGACGGGGACACCGGCGAGGTCGATGAGCAGTCCGTGACCCTGCCCGGATCACACAACGCGGCGATGGGCTGCGCGGGCGATTGGCAGCCCGACTGCACCTCCGCCCAGCTGGGCCTGGACGCCGACTCCGGCAAGTACACCGGCACCTTCGACGTGCCCGCCGGCGACTACGCCTTCAAGGTCGCCATCGGCGGCAGCTGGGACGAGAACTACGGCGCAGGCGGCGTGCCCGGCGGCGGCGACATCACCTACACCCACGACGGCGGGCCGCTCACCTTCTGGTACGACCCGGTCACGCACGTCGTGCAGAACAGCGCCCAGGGCCCCTTCATCACCCTCCCCGGCTCGATGAACGCCGCGCTCGGCTGCCCCGAGGACTGGATGCCCGGGTGCATGCGCACCTGGATGCAGGACGCCGACGGCGACGGGATCTACACCTTCTCCACCGAGGACCTGCCCCGCGGGTCCTACGAGGTGAAGGTCGCCCATGGGGGATCGTGGGCGGAGAACTACGGCGTGGACGGCGTGCTCGACGGCGCCAACCACACCTTCTCCACCCAGGACGGAGAGATCGTGACCTTCAGCTACGACCTGGCCACCCATCAGCTGACCATCGAGGCCTCCGATCCACTGACCGCGGGTTCCGGCAAGCAGCTGGCCCACTTCGTGGACGCAGGCACCGTCGCCTGGCCCGCGAACCTGGTCAACGACACGAGCGATGTCCGCTGGGAGCTGTTCACCGCACCGGACGGCGGGATCTCCGTCGCAGGCGACGAGGTCACCGGCGGGCAGAGCCTCGGCGAGCTGACCCTGCGCGAGGGCGGCCTGGACGAGACCGAGCTCGAGGGCCGTGCGCATCTGCAGGGCTTTCTCGCCCTCGACCTGCCGGAGCTGGACCGTGAGGTGCTCGAGCAGGCGCTGCGCGGCGAGATCGTGATCGCCCAGCACGGGGCCGACGGGATCGAGGTCCACACCGGGCTGCAGATCCCTGGCGTGCTCGATGACCTCTACGCCGAGGACGCCTCCGCTCAGGAGCTCGGCGTGAGCTGGCAGGACGGCGTGCCGACGCTGGCTCTGTGGGCACCGACCGCTCAGACGGTGACCCTGCAGCTGCACGGCGCGGCCGAGTCCGTCGCCGACCCGTCGGCCGCCCGCGCCGCGGCGACCGAGATCGAGATGGAGCGCGGCCCGGGCGGGGTGTGGACCGCGACCGGCGAGGCCGGCTGGACCGATCAGGCGTACACCTACGCGGTGGAGGTCTTCGTGCCCTCCCTCGGAGAGGTCGTCACCAACACGGTCACCGACCCGTACTCGGTGGGCCTGACCCTGAACTCGCAGCACTCGGTGCTGCTGAATCTGGACGATCCGCGCTGGGCGCCCGAGATCTGGGCCGAGACCCCTGCCCCGACAGTCGACCAGTTCACCGACCAGACCATCTACGAGCTGCACATGCGGGACTTCTCCGCCGGCGACGAGGCCCTGCCCGAGGAGCTGCGCGGCACCTACGCCGCCTTCGGCCACCCCGACTCGGCCGGCTCGGCACGCCTGGCCGAGCTCGCCGAGGCGGGGATGACCACCGTGCACCTGCTGCCCACCTTCGACATCGCCACCATCGAGGAGGACCGCGCGGTCCAGGTCCAGCCGGACATCCCGGCCGATGCGGGGCCGTCATCCGAGGCGCAGCAGGCGGCGGTGACCGGGGTCGCCGACCAGGATCCCTACAACTGGGGCTACGATCCGTTGCACTACATGACCCCCGAGGGCTCCTACGCGACCGAGGGCCACGAGGTGGGCGGCGAGCGCACGCGCGAGTTCCGCTCCATGGTGGGCGAGCTGCACGCGATGGGCCTGCAGGTGGTGCTCGACAAGGTGTACAACCACACCGCCGCGCACGGCCAGGCGGACACCTCCGTGCTGGACCGCGTGGTGCCCGGCTACTACCACCGGCTCAGCCTCGAGGGCGCGGTGGAAACCTCCACCTGCTGCTCGAACATCGCCACCGAGCACGCCATGGGCGAGAAGATCATGGTGGACTCCACCGTGACCTGGGCCCGCGACTACGGGGTGGACGGCTTCCGCTTCGACCTGATGGGCCACCACAGCTCCGAGAACATGCTCGCCGTGCGCGAGGCGCTCGATGCGCTCACCCTCGAGGCCGACGGGGTGGACGGCGAGAGCATCTACCTCTACGGCGAGGGCTGGGACTTCGGCGAGATCGCCGGCAACGCACGCTTCACCCAGGCCACGCAGGGGCAGCTGGGCGGCACCTCGATCGGCACCTTCAACGACCGACTGCGCGACGCCGTCCACGGCGGCAGCCCCTTCGACACCGACAAGCGCACCGCGCAGGGCTTCGGCAACGGCCTGTACACGATGCCCAACGGCCACGCGGAGGCGAGCGAGGAGGAGCAGCTGGGCGACCTGCGGCACCGCACCGACCTGATCCGCCTGGGCATGGCCGGGAACCTCGCCGACTTCGAGCTGCTGAGCTCCTCCGGCGAGGTGGTGCGCGGTGACCAGCTGGACTACAACGGCGCTCCGGCCGGGTACGCCACCCGGCCCGAGGAGTCGGTCAACTACGTCGACGCGCACGACAACGAGGCGCTGTACGACCTCAACGTGTGGAAGCTGCCGCAGGACGCGCCGATGGACGTGCGGCTGCGGATGAACACGCTGTCGCTGGCCACCGCGACGCTCGGCCAGTCCCCATCCTTCTGGGCGGGCGGCACGGATCTGATGCGCTCGAAGTCGATGGACCGCGACAGCTACAACTCCGGCGATCACTTCAACACGATCGACTGGACCATGCAGGGCAACGGCTTCGGCGAGGGCCTGCCCCCGGAGGAGAAGAACGGCGAGGCCTGGGACCTGATGGTCCCGATGCTCGAGGATCCGGCCAAAACCCCCACGCCCGAGGACATCGAGCTCTCGAGCGAGGTCACCCTGGACCTGCTGCGCCTGCGCTCCTCCTCGACCCTGTTCACGCTCGGCGACGCGGGGCTGATCCACGAGAAGGTCTCCTTCCCGAACGCCGGCGCCGACGCCACCCCCGGCCTGCTGGTGATGCGGGTGGACGACACAGTGGGCGAGGACGCGGACCCCGCGCTCGACGGCCTGGTCACGGTGTTCAACGCCTCCGACGAGCCGATCACCGAGGCGATCGACGGCATGGCCGGTCTCGAGCACGAGCTGCACGAGGTCCAGGCCGACGGCGCCGACGAGGTGGTCAAGGGCGCGACCTGGGATGCCGCGACCGGCTCGGTCACCATCCCCGCACACACCGTGGCCGTGTTCGTGGCCCCGCAGGCCGGCGGTGAGCAGCCCGGTGGCGGGGACGAGGAGCCCGGTGAGGGCGACGGCGGTGACGGCGAGCAGCCGGGTGACGGCGAGCAACCGGGCGACGGCGAGCAGCCGGGCGACGGCGGCGAGGCACCCGGCGACGCTCCCGGCGCCGGTGACGAGGGCACGACGCCCGGCGACGGGGACGAGGACGACCAGGCCCCCGGCACCGGCGCGGGCACCGACACCGGCTCCGGCTCCGGCTCCGGCTCCGGCTCCGGCTCCGAGGAAGCGGCCGACGGGGGGCGCGGGCCGCTCGCCCGCACCGGGTACGAGCTCCTGCCGTGGGCGCTCGCGGTGACGCTCGTGCTCGCCGCAGGCATCGGCCTCACAGCCCGGGCCCGCCGCCGGGTCTGAGCAGGAAGCCCAGCCCACCAGGGGCCGCTCCCCCTCCCCGCCCGGCCGGGCGCCAGCCCACCAGCCACGGGCAGAAAAGTTCCACTCACCTGGTACTTTCCGTCAGGTGGCCGGGCGGCCGGACGGGCGGCCGGGCGGCGGGTCTGCACGGCTTCCCTCCCCCGCCACAGGCCGAAACGTTCCACCACGGTGGTACTTTCCGTCGCGTGGCCGGGCCAGGAGGTCGCGGGCTACTGCCGGGGCCCCGCAGGCCTCCGCCACTCGGCGAAAGGTTCCGCGTCAGCGGAACTTCTCGTCACCTGGCCGGACGGGCAGAGTGGACAGTAGAGCGCCGACGATCGGTTCCGGGTCCACCACGCGGCCTCGGTCGACGATGCCGTGGACGGCGCGGACATCATCACCACGTGCACGGCCGACAAGGCCCGAAACACGATCCTCGACCTCTCCCAGGTGCGGCCCGGCGTGCACCTGAACGCGATCGGCGGCGACTGCCCCGGCAAGACCGAGCTCGACGCACGGATCCTCGAGCAGGCGGGGGTGTTCGTCGAGTTCACCCCGCAGACCCGCATCGAGGGCGAGATCCAACAGATGGCCCCCGACTTCCCCGCCACCGAGCTGTGGGAGGTGCTCACCGGCGCCGCACCGGGCCGCACGAGCGCCGAGCAGATCACGCTGTTCGACTCCGTCGGCTTCGCGATCTCGGACTTCGCGGCGCTGCGCTGCGCCCGCGACGCGACCGCCGGCAGCGACCTGCAGGACGAGGTGGACCTGGTGGCCCGACCCGACGACCCCAAGGACCTGTTCTCCCTGGTGGACGTCCTGGCCCCGGTGAGCTGAGGATGAGCGAGCAGGCGCCCTCCCACGTCGTGCTCGTCCGTCCCCACCATTTCCGTCCGAACCCGCAGACCGCGGCCGACAACGCCTTCCAGCACGAGCTCACGGCGTCGGGGAGAGGGTGCTGGCGATGTCGACTGGGCGGCGGCGCAGCTCAGCTCGTCGCAGCGGCGCGTGATCGAGCGGTCGTGCCGGATCCTCGCGGTGCAGCGGTGCGCCGAGCCGTTGCTCCTCCCGCACGCACGGGGTACGGTCGGGCTCAGCTGTGACACGAGCGACGACGAGGTGGATCGTGATCAACGCTTTGCCCTTCGTCCCCTTCTCCCGGGACGACCTCGGATGACCGCCACCAGCTGGTCGCCGACGGATTCCGCCTACCAGGCGAGACTGCTGCGCGCCCATGAGGAGCTGCGCGAGCACTCCAACCTGCGCGGTGGCGGGACTGCGGTGCGCGAGCCGGTGCTCGCCTCCTGGCGCCGCTCCCTCGCCGCCGTCCCCACCGCCGACGCCGTGCCCACGCGCCCCGTGCTCGAGGGCGAGGAGCTCGCCGTCGCTCGGCAGGAGCACCTCTTCTCCGCCGTGCTGCCGCTGCTGCGCTCGCGGCTGATCGTCCCCGCTGTCGAGGCCGGGCTGATGGTCGCGCTCGGGGACGCCCGCGGCAGGCTGCTGTGGGTCGAGGGCAGGCCGCAGCTGATCTCCCGCGCCGATGACATGGGATTCGCCGCCGGCGCCGACTGGTCCGAGACGGTGATGGGCACCTCCGCCCCCGCACTCGCCCTCACCACCAGCTCCCCGATGCAGGTGGTGGGTGCCGAGCATTTCCACGAAGCGGTGCACCCGTGGAGCTGCAGCGCCGTGCCCGTGCTGCACCCGCACACGGGAGAGACCCTCGGCGTCCTCGACGTCACCGGGACCGCTGAGGCGGTATCCCCGCTGGTGCTGCCGCTGCTCGAGGCCACCGCCCGTGCCGTCCGGGAGGAACTGCGCAGCCTGCTGCCGGTCGCTGCCGCGATGGAAGAGCGCGCCAGCAGTGCTCCCGCGCCGCCCCGTCGGCCCCGGATCCTGCCCCGCTCGCCCTCCGCGCCGGCAGTGCCCGCCGCGCCGGAAGCGCCGGCACCCGCGGAGCTGCTGCTCACCGGCCGACGCACCGCCCTGCTGCGCCACGGCGGGCAGAGCATCGAGCTGAGCGGTCGGCACGCCGAGCTGCTGGCCCTGCTGCATCTGAGCCCCGACGGCATCAGCGGCGGGGAGCTCGCCGAGCAGCTGCACGGGAGCCTCCGCGCCGAGGGGACGGTGCGGGCCGAGGTGGTGCGGCTGCGCAAGGTGCTCGCGGCGGTGCCCGCGCTCGAGATCGCCTCACGCCCGTACCGGCTCACCGGTGCGGTGGTCAGCGACCTGAGCCGAGCCCTCGCCGCTCTCGAACACGGCGACCTCGATGCCGCCCTCGACCACGCCGCAGGCGACCTGCTGCCGAGCTCCGAAGCTCCCGCGATCCGTGCCCTGCGCGGCCGCACCGACGCCCACCTGCGCGAGCTGCTGCTGGAGACCGGCACCTCCGTCCAGCTGTGGCGCTACGCCCAGCGGCCCGAGGCCGACGGCGACCTCGAGGTGCTCATGGCGATCCTCGAGATCGCCCCGTCGGACGCCCCCGAGCGCTCCGCCGCCGCGGCCCGCGCCCGCGCCCTCCGCGGCGAGGGCGGCTGAGCCGCCGCCGCACCCCTTCCCGGCTCCGGGAGTGACGAAAGTGGGGTTATCCGCGCGTCATAACCACAGGTCTGACACGTTCGCGGGCGGAGATGGGGTGTGCGGGCGGGCACCCCCGCGGGCGCCGTCCGCAACGTTCGTGCAACGTGACGTGGATTACGGTGCTGGGCATCCGACGAGGACGTCGGCGCGCAACGCAGCGAAAGGAACGTCATGACCGTCTACGCACGTCCCGGCACCGAGGGCGCGAAGGTCACCTTCAAGCCCCGCTACGACAACTACATCGGCGGCCAGTGGGTCCCGCCCGCCAAGGGCGAGTACTTCGAGAACCCCACCCCGGTCACCGGCGAGATCTTCACCGAGGTGGCTCGCTCGACCTCCGAGGACATCGAGAAGGCGCTCGATGCCGCCCACGCCGCCGCGCCCGCCTGGGGGAAGACCTCGGTGGCCGAGCGAGCGGTGATCCTCAACAGGATCGCCGACCGCATCGAGGAGAACCTCGAGATGCTGGCGGTCGCGGAGACCTGGGACAACGGCAAGGCGATCCGCGAGTGCCTGAACGCGGACCTGCCGCTGGCGGTGGACCACTTCCGCTACTTCGCCGGCGCGATCCGGGCGCAGGAGGGCGCCCTCTCGCAGATCGACGATGACACCGTCGCCTATCACTTCCACGAGCCGCTGGGCGTGGTGGGGCAGATCATCCCGTGGAACTTCCCGATCCTGATGGCGGTGTGGAAGCTCGCTCCCGCCCTCGCGGCCGGCAACTGCGTGGTGCTCAAGCCCGCCGAGCAGACCCCCGCCTCGATCCTCGTGCTCACCGAGCTGATCGGGGACCTGCTGCCGGACGGCGTGCTGAACATCGTGGGCGGCTTCGGCGTCGAGGCGGGCAAGCCGCTTGCCTCGAACAGCCGGATCGCGAAGATCGCCTTCACCGGTGAGACCACCACGGGCCGCCTGATCATGCAGTACGCGAGCCAGAACCTGATCCCGGTGACCCTCGAGCTCGGCGGCAAGAGTCCAAACATCTTCTTCGACGACGTCGCGATGCAGGACGACGCGTTCTACGACAAGGCGCTCGAGGGCTTCGCGATGTTCTCCCTGAACCAGGGCGAGGTGTGCACGTGCCCCTCGCGCGCGCTGGTGCAGGAGGGCATCTACGACTCCTTCGTCGCCGACGGCATCGCGCGGGTGGAGGCCACGAAGCAGGGCGATCCGCTGGACACCGACACCATGATCGGTGCGCAGGCCAGCAACGATCAGCTCGAGAAGATCCTCTCCTACATCGACATCGGCACGCAGGAGGGCGCGAAGCTGCTCACCGGCGGCGGGCGCGCTGATCTGGGCGGTCACCTCTCGGGTGGCTACTACGTCACCCCCACGATCTTCGAGGGGGACAACTCGATGCGCATCTTCCAGGAGGAGATCTTCGGGCCGGTGCTCGCGCTGACCCGCTTCAGCGACTACGACCAGGCCATGTCGATCGCGAACGACACCCTCTACGGGCTCGGCGCCGGAGTGTGGAGCCGTCAGCAGAACACCATCTACCGTGCCGGCCGCGAGATCCAGGCCGGCCGCGTGTGGGTGAACCACTATCACAACTATCCGGCGCACTCGGCGTTCGGCGGGTACAAGTCCTCCGGCATCGGCCGCGAGAACCACCTGATGATGCTCGACCACTACCAGCAGACCAAGAACCTGCTGGTGAGCTACTCGGAGAACAAGCTCGGCTTCTTCTGACCCCGGGCCGGACCCCGGTCGCGGCCCCTCCGCCCTGCGTGGCGGAGGGGCCGCCTCATGCACGCGAGCGCCACAGCAGCCACACGAAGTACGGCGCGCCGAGCAGCGCGACCATCAGCCCGGCCGGGACCTGTGCGGGGGCGATGAGGGAGCGTCCCAGCGCGTCGGCGAGCCCCACCAGCGCGCCGCCCAGCAGCATCGCCACCGGTATCACGCGCAGGTGCCGCCCGCCCACCAGAGCGCGGGCCAGGTGCGGGGCGACCAGGCCCACGAAGCCCACCACCCCGACGGCGACCACGCTGAACGAGGCGAGCACCGCGGCGAGGCCCATCACCGCGAAGCGGGTGCGCTCCAGGCGCACCCCGAGCACGCGCGGGCTGTCCTCGTCGATCGCGAGCAGGTCCAGCTCCCGGTGCAGGGCCAGCAGCGCGGGCGCGATCAGCACCAGCGCGATCAGCACCGGGGTGACGTCGGCGAGGCTGCGCCCGTAGGTGGTGCCGGAGAGCCAGGTGAGGATCTTCGGGGTATCGAAGGGGTTCGCGCTCAGCAGCAGGAACGTGGTCAGGGCGCTCATCGCGTAGCCCGTGCCGATGCCCACCAGCACGAAGCGTTCCGGGGCCAGTCCCCCGCGCCAGGCCAGCAGCGAGATCAGCGCGAACGTCGCGACGCCCACCGCCACGGCGCACAGCACCATCAGGGGGCGGGAGCCGCCCAGCAGCGTCACCACGCCCGCCGCGCCGAGGCCGGCCCCGGCGGTGATGCCGAGCAGGCCGGGCTCGGCCAGCGGGTTGCGCACGGTGGTCTGCACGGCGGTGCCGGCCAGTGCCAGCGCCGCCCCGGCGATGACGGCCGCGCCCACCCGCGGCACCCGGTCGGTGAGCGCGCGGGCGATCAGCTCGGGGGCGGCGCCGCGCGCCCACAGCAGCAGGTCGCCGGTGCGCAGCCAGAGGCTGCCGGCGAGCAGGCCGAGCACCACCACCGCTGTCACCAGGACGGTCAGCACGGCGAGGACCAGCAGGACCCGTCGGCGCGAGCGCGGGCCGATGCGCGCCTGGGGAGGCTGTGCGGCGGGTCCGGAGTCGCGCAGGCGGCGGGCGAGCAGCACGATCATCACCGCGCCGAGCAGGGCGGTGGGGATGCCGGTGGGGATCGCGGCGGCGCCCTGCGGGGTGAGGAGGGCGCGCATGCCCGCATCGGCCAGCAGCACGATCAGTGCGCCGAGCAGGCCCGAGACCGGGATCAGCAGGCGGTGGCGGTTCACCGTGCCGACCAGGCCGCCCAGCAGCCGCGCGAGCACCGGCGCGCCGAGGCCGACGAAGGCGAGCGGGCCCGCGACGGTGACGGAGACGGCGGTCAGCAGCACCGCGCACAGCACCGCGAGGGCACGGGTCGCGGCGACCGGGATCCCCAGGGAGCTGGCCGCGTCATCGCCCAGGCCCAGAACGTCCAGCCGGCGCGAGAGCAGGAGCGCGCCGAGCAGGCACAGGGCGATCACCGGCAGGGCCCGCAGCGAGGCGTCGAGGTTCAGCTGGCTCAGCGAGCCGCTGCCCCAGGCGTACAGGCCGGTGGTCTCCGCCTCGAAGAGGATCAGCAGCATCGAGGTGCCGGCCTGCAGCGCCATCGCCACGGCCGAGCCGGCGAGGATCAGCCGTGTGGTCGAGGAGCCGGCGCCGCCCGCGATCGCGAGCACGAGCGCCGCGGCCGCGAGTCCGCCGACGAAGGCGACGCCGCCGGAGGCCCACAGCGGGACGGTCAGGCCGAGGGCCGCCACCGCGGTGATCGCGAAGTAGGAGCCGGCCGTGACCGCGAGCGTGTCCGGGGAGGCGAGGGGGTTGCGGGAGATGGACTGCAGCAGCGCCCCGGCGGCGCCGAGCGCGATGCCCACGGCGATGCCGGCGGCCAGGCGCGGCAGCCGCGAGGCCACGAGCACCTCGGCCACGCCCACCGCGCGCTCGGGGCCGGGCAGCCCGGCCAGGTGGCGCAGCAGGTCGATGACGCCGAGGTCGGAGGTGCCCTGGGTGAGGTGCCACAGCCCCACCAGCACCACCGCCCCCGCGAGCGCGAGGACGGTGACGGCCCCGACGAGGTGCCCGCCGGTGGCCCGCCGGGTCACGGAGCGGTGAGGGCGTCGACGTAGGCGTCGATGGCCTGCTCGGAGGAGCGGGGGCCGCCGAAGGTCCAGATGCCGGAGGGGAAGGCGTGCACGCGACCCTCCTCGACGGCGGGCAGGGAGGCCCAGATCGCGTTCTTCTCGAGCTCGGCGACGTAGCTGCCGTCGGGGTCCTCGTTGCCGGTGTAGAAGAGGTTCGCCTCCCCCACCTCGATGAATCCCTCGATGTCGCTCTGGCCGAGGCCGTAGACCGGATCGACCTCGCCGGGCCAGGCCGGGGTCAGGCCGAGCTCCTGCCCGATCGCGGTGAACAGGGCACCCTCGCCGAAGGGGCGCAGGGTCACGTTGCCGCCGTCGACCCAGCCGTCGAAGTACACGAAGTCGGTGGTGGGCAGGCCGGCGGCGGAGATCTCGCTCTTCGCGTCGGCGAGGTGCTGCTCGAACTCGCCGAGCACCGCCTCGGCGCGCTCGGAGCGGCCGGTGGCCTCGCCGATCATGCTGAACAGGCCGGTCATGTGCGCGATCGGGTCGGTCGAGTCGGCGCCGACGGTCGCGAGGACAGGCACGCCGCGCTCCTCGAGCCGGCCGAGGATCTCGTCGTCCTCGCCGGTGACCTCGACGATGACGAGGTCGGGGTCGTTGGCGAAGAGGGCCTCGAGGTCGGGCTCCTGGCGGGTGCCGACGTCCGCGGTGCCCTCGGGCAGGGTCTCCGCGCTGACCCAGGTGGTGAAGCCCTGGACGTCGGCGACGGCGACCGGTGCGACGCACAGGGTCAGCAGGTCCTCGGTCTGCTGCCATTCGAGCACGGCGACCCGCTCGGCCGGGGCGTCCAGCTCGACGGTGCGGCCCAGGCCGTCGGTGACGCTGACCGGGCCGGTCGACGTGGAGGTGTCATCCGCCGCGCAGGACTCGCTGAGCGCGGCGCCTGCGCCGGCCGAGGCCTGGGCGGCCTCGGGCACCTCGGTGGTGCCGCATCCGGCGAGGGCGGTCAGGGCGAGCACGGCGGTGGCCGCGGCGAGGACGCGGCGGGGACTGCGGGGGCTGCGGGGCATGGATTCTCCTGGAGCCCCTGGCGGGGCCGAGCTCCCTCCGACGGGTCAGGCGGAGGCGGGGAGGGGGACCGAGCGGCGGCTGCGCGCGTCGATGCGCAGGCGGCCGTCGGCGGGATCCGCGGTCACGTCGATGGGGATGTCGTAGACGTGGCTGAGGTGCTGGGAGGTGAGGACCTCGCCGGCGGTGCCGGCGGCGTGGACCTGGCCCCGGTGCAGCAGCACCACCTGGTCGGCGATGCGGGCGGCGTGGTCGAGATCGTGCAGGACGATGCCGACGGCGACGCCGTGGACCTCGGCGAGCTCGCGCACGAGGTCGAGGGTCTCGATCTGGTAGCGCAGGTCGAGGTGGTTCGTGGGTTCGTCCAGCAGCACGATCGCGGTGTCCTGGGCGAGGCAGGAGGCGAGCCAGACGCGCTGCATCTCCCCTCCCGAGAGCTCGCCGACGGCGCGGGCGGCGAAGTCGGTGATCCCGGTCAGGCGCATCGCGTGGTCGATCGCGGCGAGATCCGCCTCGGCGAGCCCGGCGAAGCGGCGACGGTGGGGGTGGCGGCCGAAGGCGACCACGTCGCGGACCGAGAGCCCCTGCGGGGCGCTGCGGGTCTGGGTGAACAGGGTCAGCGCACGGGCGAGCTCTTTCGCGCCGAGCAGTGCGGTGCTGCGCTCCCCCGCGCCGTCGGCGATCCGCGCCTCGCCGCCGCGCAGCGGGTGCAGGCGCGCCAGGGCGCGCAGCACCGTGGACTTCCCGCTGCCGTTGGGGCCGAGCAGGGCGGTGACCTCGCCCGGGCGGAGGGAGAGGGAGACCTCGTGGACGACGGGGCGCGCCCCATAGGTCAGGGTGAGGTCCTCGCCCGCGAGGGCGGGGCGGGGCGCAGGGACGGGCCCGGGCACTGGAGTCGACACAAGGTAAGCCTAGCCTTATCCAATTTCGCTCGTCCACTCATGCGCATATCGCGGACGCCGCGGGTGCGGGCGGGGCCTCACCCCTCGTGGGTGGGGGCGGTCCTCTCCGCGGGCTCCGTGACCTGCTCGGTGCCGGTGATCCGGCCCAGATGGTCCATCACGTGGAAGATGATCAGCGTCGCGAGCGTGCCCAGCGCGATGCCGGTCAGCTCGATGCCGCCGAAGGTCCAGGTCACGTTCGCGATGCCGACCACGAGGGCGACGCCTGCGGTGAACTGGTTCTTGGGGCGGGAGAAGTCGACCTTGCCGTCCACCCACATGCGCACGCCCACGATGCCGATCAGGCCGTAGAGCACGAAGGTCACCCCGCCCAGCACGCCCGGCGGGATGGTGAAGATCGCGGCGCCCACCTTCGGGGACAGCGAGAGCAGGATCGCGGCGATGCCCGCGACCCAGTACGCGGCGGTGGAGTAGACGCGGGTCGCGCTCATGACGCCGATGTTCTCGCCGTAGGTGGTGGTGGGCGAGCCGCCGAAGCCGGCCGAGAGCGCTGTGGCGATGCCGTCGGAGGCGAGGGTGCGCCCCACCATGTGGTCGAGGTTTCGGTGCGTCATCAGCCCCACGCTCGTCACGTGGCCCACGTTCTCGGCCAGCAGCACCAGCACCACCGGCAGGAACATCGGCAGCAGGCCGAGGTTGAACTCGGGGTGGTGGAACTCGGGCAGGCCGATCCAGGCGGCCTCGCGCACCGGGGTGAAGTCCACCTCGCCGCGCAGCACGGCCACGCCGTAGCCGATCAGCACGCCCAGCAGGACCGAGATGCGTCCCAGCATCCCGCGGAACAGGGCGGTGCACAGCACCACCGCGAACAGGGTGACGGTCGCGGTGACCGCGGACTGCTGGAAGTTCTGGTACGCGGTGGGGGCGAAGTTGAAGCCGATCAGCGCGACGATCGAGCCCATCACCACCGGGGGCATCAGCACGCTGATCCAGCGGGTGCCGACCTTGCTGACCAGCAGGCCCAGCAGCGCCAGGAGCACGCCTGTGACCATCACGCCGCCGAGCGCGGCGCCCATCGAGTCGGACTGGGTGGAGGCGGTGATCGGGGCGATGAACGCGAAGGAGGAGCCGAGGTAGCTGGGCACCTTGTTCTGGGTGATCACCAGGAACAGCAGGGTGCCGATGCCGGAGAACAGCAGGGTGGTCGAGGGCGGGAATCCGGTCAGCAGCGGCACCAGGAAGGTTGCGCCGAACATGGCGATCACATGCTGTGCGCCGATGCCGATGGTCAGCGGCCAGGCCAGCCGCTCCTCGGGGCGGACGATCGCGTCGGGCGCGATGGTGCGCCCGTCTCCGTGCAGGCTCCAGCGGAACATGGTTCTCCAAGGGGGCGAGGAGGGGGAAAAGAGGGTGAGCGGGCGGGGTGCCGCGGCGGGTCACCGCGGCGGGTCAGGCCGAGGGGAACAGCTTGCGCCGGGAGGTCTCCTCGGTGACGTCCGGGACGCGCTCCAGCAGCGAGACGCGCCCGCCGTCCCGGGCGCGGAAGTCGGCGAACATCCGGGTGAGGTCCGGGGCGCCGAACTCGTCCCGCACCGGGGCGGGGACGGTGAGCATGAGTGCGGCGCCGAGGCCGATGAACAGCGCCACCCCGCCGGTGACCAGTCCCGCGCCCGCGGCCATGGCCAGCGAGTTCACGATCACGTCGAGGAAGCCGACGACCACTAGCACGAGCGCGGCGACCACGCCGCTCGCGCGGGCGCTGACGGCGGGACGGGACAGCAGCGAGGTGCGGCCGAACAGGGAGACCACCACGAAGCAGCCGCAGACCACCGCGTCGATCAGGTGGAGCACGGGCCCGCCGGGGGCGCGTCCGCTCACCGACGCGATCGCGGCCAGCAGGTGCCACAGCACCGCGGCGGCGTGCATCAGGGCGCTGAACTCGAAGGCGCGCACGGTGTAGACGAGCCAGTCGGTGCGGCGGAAGGAGACGGGCATGCTGCGCACGAAGGAGCGGGAGATCATCAGCCCGAAGGCGGCCACGAGGTAGGGCAGGTAGACGAAGCCGGTGGCGAAGCTCAGCGGGGCCGCGAACTGCAGGCCGAGGGTGTTGTCGGCGAGCGCGGCGATCACCAGGGCCCCCACCACGGCGGCGGAGAACACGTACCAGGAGCGCTCGCGGCGCAGCGCGGCGGCGAGCACCACGGCCAGCAGCAGCGCGGAGATCAGGGTGTTCGCGAAGGTCATCAGGGAGAAGCCCCAGCCGGTGGTGAACAGCCGGCCCACCATCATCACGAGCGCGATCAGCAGGGCGAGGGCCGCGCCGCCGGCGATGCCCAGCAGCATGCTGCGGGCCACCTGCCTCGCGCGCTGCTGGGGCAGATATCCCTCGTGGGCGCGGGGCTCGATGCCCACGAGCGCGCCGAGCAGCAGCAGGGACACCCCGATGCCGATCCCCACGGGCGGCCCGTCGGGCAGGGAGGCGAACAGCACCGGCAGCGAGAGCACCAGGTCCGCGCACAGCACGAAGACGGCGGTGAGCAGGGAGGGCAGCAGGCCCGCCACGCGCAGGACGCGCACGGCGCGCAGCGGCGGCTTCTCGGGCACCCAGCGCAGCAGGTGCACGGCGGCCAGGGCGGTGATGCCGGTGCCGATCGCGATCTTCCCGATCACTTCGAGCCAGGGGCTGTGCGCGAGTGTGAAGGTAGTGGTCATCGCGGTGACCAGGCAGATCAGGGCGAGCACGTCGCGCAGCGCGTCGAACACTCCCAGGTCCTTGAACCGCTCGGGGAGCGTGAAGCCTCCCAGCGGGATCTCGTCGTGCTCGGCGTTGGGGGTGGTGCCGGAGCGGGCGTAGGAGGTCTGGCTCGGGGTGCGCAGCGGGGCGGTGAGGGGCGGCTCCCCGGTGTCCCCCGCGTCTCCCGCGTCCCCAGCATCTCCGCCGTCCTCGACGTCCTCCTCCGCGAGCACCGGGATCGCGCCCGTGCTGGTGTCCGGCTCGGCGGCGCCGTCGAGCTGGTCGAGGTCGATGTCGCTGAGGTCCACCGTCTCGTTCTCGCCGGGCGGGAGCGCCGGAGAGGCGGCCCGACGGGCCAGCAGCGGGGTGGCGTAGCGGTCGAAGGCGGCGCGGTCGGGAAGGCGGTCGGTGGGCAGGTTGTGGGGGTCGTCGATCGCGAAGATCCAGTCGTCGTCCTGGCCCCGGCCCTGGCCGTCGCGCGGGTCCCTGTCCATCGACCTTCTCTCCTGTCGTCCGACGCCCTGGGGCCTGATCCTGCCCGCGGCGCGTGCGCGCGTGCGTCTTGCATCCTAGAGAGACGAGCGGCCGTGGCTCCGTCGGCGCGCCGACGAGGGGTGCGCTGTGCGTCTCAGGCGCGCGTGCAGTCCTCGCCGTGCGGCCCTCACAGATGCAGGCGCTTGGCCAGCTCGTGCCGCACGGCGCCGCCGCGGATGGTCAGCAGCAGCACCACCGCGAGCAGGCTCAGGCCGCCACAGATCGCCGAGGGGATCACGGTGCCCACCCAGCCGAGCGCGAGGAACACGATCGGGGTGAGCCCCAGCAGCACGGTCAGTCCGCTGTAGACGACGTAGTCCCCCACCTCCATCCGCATCACCCGCGCCGTGATCACCAGGCCCGCGATCGAGGCGGCGCACACGATCGGCACCACGTAGGTCAGCGACCAGCCGTACCAGCCCGAGAGGTAGTCCCAGTAGACGCAGATCCCGCCCGCGATCAGCACCAGGTACACGATGAACTTCGCGAGGTTGCGGCGCTTGCTGATCGCCATCACCACCACCAGCCAGGTGGTGACGATCCCGAGCCACACGCTGCGCAGCACCCCGATGCCGTCGCTGTCCCGCCCGAACAGCAGCTGGGCGAGGAAGGACAGCAGCACCACCGCGAGGGAGCTCAGCAGCAGCACCCGCAGCACGCGGCGGCGCGAGAAGCGCAGCGGCACCGTCGGGTACGGGCCGGGCACGGGCTCGCCCAGCAGCTCGGTCCCGCACAGCGGGCAGCGCACCCAGTCCCCCTCGACGGCGACCGTGCAGTCCGGGCAGCGCCTCATGTCGCGAACTCCAGCAGCTCGTCCTCGGAGACGCGGGGCGCGGCGACGGTGACCTCGACCCCGGCCTCGGTGAGCAGCGCCGCGTACTCGCGCACGTGGTCGGTCTCCACGAAGGGGGCGGTGAAGCTGAGGGTGAGCAGGCCGTCGTGGGACATGGCGCAGAACTGGGGCCGCACGGCCGAGACGTGGAACAGCATCCGGCCCACATGGGATTCGGCGGGCTCCGGCAGCGTGACGCGGCCGAGGTTGGAGATCGCGACGGTGAGGGCGCGGTTGTTGGCGTGGTTGATCAGCCCCAGCAGCAGATCCTTGAGCGGGCGCGGCACGATCCGGGCCAGCGGCAGGCGCTCCACGGCCTGCAGGCGGTGCAGCTTGCGCTCGAGCGCCTCCGGGGTGGCCTCGACGCTGAAGGCCTCCTGCAGGGCGCGCGCGACCGCTCCGGGCGAGTCGTCCCCACGGCCGTAGGTGTGCTCGACCCGGATGGTCGCGAAGAAGTTCCGTGCGGAGGTCGAGGGGAAGAACTGGCGCAGGTTCACCGGCACCGAGGCGGTCATCGTCGGCGCCGCATCGCCGGGATCGGCGCGGCGGATCGCCTCGAAGAACAGAGCGGTGAGGTACATGGTCAGCGCCACGCCCTCCGCTTTCGCGAGGCCCAGCACGGCGCGGGCCGGCATCGTCAGCTCGATCACGCGGGGGCGGTTGTCCGGGGTGCGGGTGCCGCGCACGCGGTGGATGCGCCGACGGGGCCGGCGGGGCGAAGGCCTCTTCTGGGGCTCCTCCTCGGAGACGTCTGCCTCCTCGACGGTGAGCACCGCGGGGGCGGCCTCGCGGCTGAACTCCTCGTGGTGGTCGTCCGCGGCGGGGCGGCGCCGGCGGCGACGGCGGAAGTAGTGGGCGAAGGAGTCGGTGGTCAGCTCGTGCACCTCCTCGGCGGCCCGGGCGCCGGGATGGGTGCCGACGGCCTCCGGCGGCGGATCCGGTCGCTCCGGGGAGCCGGGCCTCGCCTCGATCAGGGCGGCATCCGTCGGCGCCTGGTCCGGGAAGCGCCGACGGGTGTAGGCGGTCAGCAGGTCCGTGAGGAACCACAGCGCCCCGGTGCCGTCGGAGAGGGCGTGGAACACCTCGAGGCTGAGGCGGCGGCGGTGGTGCAGCACCCGGAACAGCAGGGTGCGGCGGTCCGCCTGGTAGAGCGGGGCGCAGCTGTGCTCGGTCTCCGGTTCCACCTGCGGGTGCAGGTCGCTGTCCTGGAGGTAGTACCAGAACACGCCCCGGCGCAGCACCGCGTGGTAGAGCGGGAAGCGCGCGAAGGTCTCCTCGAGCGCGTCCTGGAGCAGCGCCGGATCGACCTCGTGGTCCAGCTCGGCGCTCATGCGGAACACCTTGGGGTCCACGTCGCTGCGGGCGGCGGGGAAGATGTTCGAGGCGTTGTCCAGGCGCACCCAGTGCCGGCGTCGGGCGGCTGCGTTCATCCGCGCTCCTGCCCGGGGGCGCCCTGGTCGAGGAACTCGTCGATCACCTCGTAGGCCTCGCGCAGCGGGCGGGCGAAGCGGGGCAGGGTGATGAAGCCGTGCAGCGCCCGCTCGACGCGGTGCAGTCGCACCCGGTTCCCGGCCTCCTCGAGCGCGTGCGCATATGCCTCGCCCTCGTCGCACAGCAGGTCCAGCTCGGCGGTGATCATCAGCGTCTCGGGCTGGCCGGTGAGGTCGGTCGCCATCAGCGGCGAGACCAGGCGGCTGCGCCGCTGCGCGGGGTCGGGGACGTACATGTCGAAGTAGTCCTCGACCTCGGTGTTGGTCAGGCGGTAGTCCTCGCCGTGGCGGCGCACCGAGGCGAAGGGGGAGGTCTCCGGATCGTGGTCCCAGTGCGTGACCGGGTAGAGCAGGATCTGGCGGGAGGGGGTGCGATGGCCGCTCTCGCGCAGCAGCAGCGACACCGCAGCGGCGAGGTTCCCGCCGGCGGAGTCGCCCATCAGCACGATCTTGTCGGCGTCCTCGAGCCCGGCGCGGCGCGGGTCCTCGAGCAGCCGGCGAGCGGTGCCGTAGCAGTCCTCGAGCGCGGCGGGGAAGGGATGCTCGGGGGCCAGACGGTAGTCGACCGAGGCGACCCGGCAGCCGGCGAGGTCCGCCATCGCGGCACAGGCGGGGGTGTAGCTCTCGATGTCCCCGGTGACCCAGCCGCCGCCGTGGAAGAACAGCAGCAGCTCCTCGCGGCGCTGCTCGCGCGGGGTGAACACGCGCACCGGCACGCGGTGCCCGGTGCCGCTGTCGGAGAAGGTGTCCCAGGTGGGGGTGCGATAGCGGGCCACGGGCAGGGCGGCCAGCTGACGCTGCAGCTGGCGCACGCGCTCGTAGTCCTCCCGCATGTCCACCCGGACGGCGGAGAGCAGGCGCAGCGCGAGCCGCAGCAGCGGGTTCACGAGCGAGCGCCGGAGGGGGCGGAGTGCGGGGACGGGTCCGTCATGTCCTCGAGGATAGTCATCGCCGCTCAGCGCAGGTCACGCTGCTCGCCGGCGAAGCGCACGGCCGGGCCCGCGTCCACCCGCCCTTCCCCCATCTCCACGACGGGGCCGATCAGCAGGCGGTGGGTGGCGGCGTCCACGGCCTGCTCGACGCGGATCGCGAAGTGGGCGAGAGCGCCGGGCAGGATCGCGTCGCCGTCGGCGGTGCGGGTCACCTCGAGGCCGCTCAGCATCCCCTGCAGCGGGGAGGCGGGGGTGCCGAAGCGGTCGGCGAGGTGCTGCTGGTCCTCGGCGAGCAGGGTCAGGCAGAAGTGCCCGGCCTCCTCGACCGCCTCGGCGGCACGGCCCATGCCGTAGAGGGCCACGAGCATGGTGGGCGGATCGTAGGAGACGTCGAGATAGGAGTCGACGGTCACCAGCAGATCGCGGGAGCCGGAGCGGGTGCTGGCCACGGCCAGCCCCACGGCGAGCAGGTCGCTCAGGCGCCGGTACTCGTCCTGGTCGACGGGAGCGGGATCGGTCATCGGGGCGGCTCAGCGGGCGGTGGGCAGCATCCGGGCGCGGGCCGAGTCCGAGTCCACGACCTCCTTGCCGAAGGGGAAGCAGGTGACCGGGATCAGCTTGATGTTCGCCCAGGCCAGCGGGATGCCGATGATCGTGACGGCCTGGGCCACGGCGGTGCCCACGTGACCGAGGGCCAGCCACCAGCCGGCGATCACGAACCAGATCACGTTGCCCAGCGTGCTCATCGCGCCGCCGGCTCGCGTGTCCACCACCTCGCGGCCGAAGGGCCAGATCACGAAGCCCGCGATCCGGAACGAGGCCAGGCCGAAGGGGATGGTGATGAGGAAGATGCAGGCGAGGACGCCGGCGAGCAGGTAGCCGAGGAACAGCGCCCACCCCGCGGTGAGCAGCCAGATGATGTTCAGGACGAGAGTGAGCAGAGAGCGCATGGTCCCAGCGTAGGGAGCGGGGACGATCGGGGCCATGGGGCGATCCCCCGTTCGTGCGGTGCGGGCAGCCGCCGCGGAGGTCTGTCGAGCATCACGCCGTGCGGGGAGGAGGCGGCCCTGCCCGGCGACTACCCTGGGACCCATGCCTGCTCCCGAGATCGCGCTCACCCAGCGTTTCCAGACCGCCTTCGCCGCCGCCTTCGGGCCCGAGTTCGCCGACGCGGATCCGATCATCCGCCCCTCGCAGTTCGCTGACTTCCAGTGCAACGCCGCGATGGGGCTCGCGAAGCGCCTGGGCAGGAAGCCCCGCGACATCGCCGCGGAGATCCTCGCCGCGGTGGATCTCGAGGATATCGCCGAGACCCCGGAGATCGCCGGTCCCGGCTTCCTGAACATCCGCCTGCGCACCGACTGGGTGGCGGCGCAGGCCGCCGAGCTCGCGGCCGACGCGCGCCTGGGCGTCTCCGTCCCGCAGTCCCCGGACACCGTGGTGCTGGACTACTCGGCGCCGAACGTCGCCAAGGAGATGCACGTCGGCCATCTGCGCACCACGGTGGTGGGCGATTCGATCGCACGCACGCTCGAGAAGCTCGGGCACAGCGTGATCCGCCAGAACCACATCGGCGACTGGGGCACCCCCTTCGGCATGCTCATCGAGCATCTGCTCGAGGTGGGCGAGGACAGCCCCGAGGCCGATCAGCTGCGCACCGATCCCAACGCCTTCTATCAGGCGGCGCGCGCGAAGTTCGATGCCGCGGAGCAGGCGGGCTCGGGCGACGCGGACGCCGAGGGCGCCGACTTCGCCTCGCGCGCCCGCAGGCGGGTCGCGACCCTGCAGTCCGGGGACGCGGAGTCGCTGCGCATCTGGACGAACCTGGTGGACCTGTCCAAGCAGTACTTCCACCGCATCTACGACATGCTCGACGTGACGCTCACCGATGAGCACCTCGCGGGCGAGTCCACCTACAACGACCTGCTGGCGGCGGTGTGCGACGACCTCGAGACCGCGGGGATCGCGCGGATCTCCGACGGGGCGCTGTGCGTGTTCCCCGAGGGCTTCACGGGCCGTGACGAGCAGCCGCTGCCGCTGATCATCCGCAAGTCAGACGGCGGCTACGGCTACGCCACCACCGACCTCGCCGCGGTGCGCCACCGCGTGCGGGACCTCGGCGCGGACCGCATCGCCTATGTGGTGGGCGCGGCGCAGGAGCTCCACTTCCAGATGGTCTTCGCGAGCACCCGGGAGGCCGGCTGGCTGCCCGAGGACGTCGAGGCGCAGCACGTGAAGATCGGCTCGGTCCTCGGCGAGGACGGGAAGATCCTGCGCACCCGCTCCGGCTCCTCGCTGCGCCTGATGGCGCTGCTCGAGGAGGCCGTGGCCACGGCCCGCACCGTGATCGACGAGCTGCGCCCGGATCTGCCCGAGGCGGAGCGGGAGAAGATCGCCCATGACATCGGCATCGGCGGCGTGAAGTACGCGGACCTCTCGACGGCGCACGATTCGGACTACACCTTCGACCTGGACCGGATGCTCGCGCTGACCGGCAACACGGCCCCGTACCTGCAGTACGCGGTGGCCCGCATCCGTTCGATCGGGCGCAAGGCGGCAGCGCAGGGCATCACCGCCGCGGCGGCGCCGCGCGTGGACAACGACGCCGAGCGCGCGCTCGCGCTCGCGCTGCTGGAGTTCGGGCCGACGCTCGAGGCCGTGGGCGCGGAGTACGAGCCGCACCGGCTGTGCGCCTACCTGTTCTCCCTCGCGCAGGCGTTCACGTCCTTCTACGAGGCCTCCCCGATCCTCAAGGAGTCCGACGAGCAGGTGCGCGCGGGCCGGCTCGCACTCGCGCAGCTGACCGAACGGGTCCTGGTCGAGGGTCTGGACGCTCTGGGTGTGAACGCGCCGGAACAGATGTGACGCCGGATGTCCTCCGATCGGGGGATCTGCGGCATTTCGTACAGCTGTCCGCGGCCGTGACCGAAACGTGGCCGGACGTTACCCAAACGTGCCCGGCCCGAGAGGCCTGCGCCCTGGTTCTGGCCGGGGGCGCTTCCTAGGCTTGAGCAGTGCCGCCGATCCGTTCCGTCCACCTGGTCCTCTGGGTGGCCTATGCCCTGGTGACGGTGGTGCACATCGGCTCCCTGCTGGCGGAGGCGGAGATGCTCCAGCGCCTCACACAGCCGCTGTTCGCACCCCTGCTGATGGCCGTGCTGCTGACCGCCGCGCCGCAGCGCTCGCGCACCATCACGCTGCTGATGTGCGGCCTGCTGTGCGCATGGGGCGCGGACACGCTCGGGCAGCTGCTGCCGGACGTCGTGCAGCTGCTGACGGTGTTCGGCTTCCTGGGTCTGCTGGTCTTCTATTCGGCGGCGCTGTACCCGCTGTGGGCGCGCACCCGCGACGCGATGCGGATCGCCCTGGCGATCCCCTACGCGGGCGTGGTGATCGGCCTGTTCGTGGCCTGCGCCGACGGGGCCGGCCCGCTGCTTCCCGCCGTCGCCGCCTACGCGGTGGCGCTCGCGGCGATGGCGTTCCTCTCCGCCGGCGGCAACGGACTGACCTGGTCCGGTGGCACCCTGTTCCTGGTCTCGAGCTCGCTGCTGGCGATGGACTGGTTCCTGCCGGGTGCCTCGATCGCGTTCAGCACCGAGCTGGTGATGCTCACCTACACCGTCGGGCACGCGCTGCTGATCGGCGGGATGGTGCGCGCGATGCCGCAGCGCCGCTGGACGGTCTGCGCTCCCGGCGCCTCACTCGTCGTGGTGGAGAGCTAGCCCAGCACGCGTCGCAGCAGCTCCGCCTGCTCGCGGTGGAGGCGCTCGATGTCCTCCCCCTTGCGCGGCACCAGCTGCAGGCCCAGGCGGCCGCTGATCTCGCGGTAGGCGAGATCGGCGCCGTTCTCCTCGAGCTGGAGCTTGGCCACCCGCACCTCGGAGAGGAACAGGTCCCGCATCCCCACGCTCAGATGGATGGGCGGCAGCCCCTCGAGGCGCTCGTTGAGCGGGGACAGATCCGGGTCGTCGAGCGGGGTGCGGCCGGCGTAGCGGCGGGCCGCATCGCGCAGCAGGCGCCGCTCGTGGACGGGATCGGCCTGATCGGTCTCGGTGATCCCGGCGTTGGCCAGCTCGAGGTCGAGCCAGGGCGACATCACGATCAGCGCCGCCGGGGCGGGGATCTCGGGACGCTGCTGCAGGCGGCGGGCGATCACGAAGGCGAGGCCCCCACCCGCATGCTGCCCGGCCAGCACCCAGGGGCGGTCGGCGAGGCGCCCGTCGGCCGCGAGCGCGGCGAGCACCGCCTCGACGTCATCCCGGCCCACCGGATGCTGATGGTCGGGGGCGTTGCGGTAGTCGATCATCAGACCGGCGCAGTTGCGGGCATCGACCTGGCGCGACAGCCACGCCCAGTCGCTCACGAAGGGGCCGGAGACGTACGCGCCGCCGTGCAGGAACACGATCACGCCGTTGTCCGCCCGGTGCTCGTCGAGCCAGACGGTGCGGGTGCGGCCGATCATCTCCGGTTCGATCGCGTGGGACTTCAGCACATGGCCGGGAGGCGTGGGGCGGCGCGCCTCGCGCAGCGCCTGATGGGTCAGGGCCGACGGGATCGGGATGCGGCGCACAGCGCGCGCCCCTGTCACCACGGCGTCTCGGATGCGACCCATCACTGCCTCCTGTCCGCGGCCCTCCGGGGCCGCCTCGCTGGCGAATGGCACCAGCGTAACGAACCCGGCTGTGACCTCAGGGCGCCCGTCCTGCCCGGTACGCTTCGCTCATGCCTTCGACGCCCCTGTCCGGTCCCCTGCTGGTGCTCGCCGCGATGCCCGAGGAGGCCGCCCCGCTGCGGGCCCGCCTCGAGGGCGCCGTAGAGGTCGAGACCCCCTTCCTCGGCGGGGTCAGCGCCTCTCGCGGCACGCTGCACGGCATCGAGACGATCGTGGTCACCACCGGCATCGGCATCGCCGCCGCCACCGGCGCGGCGACCTGGGGGATCCTCTCCACCTCGCCCGCGGTCGTGGTCGCGGCCGGTTCCTGCGGCGGTCTCGCGGCCGACGTCGAGGTGGGCACGCTGATCGTGGGCGAATCCTTCACCTACTCGATCGCGGATGCGACGGCCTTCGGCTACGAGCCCGGCCAGGTGCCGGGCGGTCCGGTGCGCTTCGACGCCGAGCGGTCCCTCGTCGAGGCTGCGGAGCAGGCCGCACGGCGGGCCGACGCCAACGGTGACGGGCACGGTGTGCGCCGCGGCCTGATGCTCTCGGGGGACGCCTTCGTCACCGCGACCCTCGCCAGCCCCATGCGGGAGCGTTTCCCGGCGGCGCTCAGCGCGGACATGGAGACCACCGCGAGCGCCCGCACCGCCGAGGTGCTCGGGGTGCCCTTCGTGGCGCTGCGCGCCGTCTCGGACCTGTGCGGGCCGGCCGCTGGTCAGCAGTTCCATCTCGAGCTGGAGGTGGTCGCCGAGGTCTCCGCGCGCGCCGTCGAGGAGCTCGCGAGGGACCTGACCGTCTGATCACAGGCGGGTGAGCGCCGGCTGTGCGGCGGCGCACGTTCACGCCGCACCGGCTGTGGCACAGCCCACCCGGATGTCGCTTCTGCCCACCTGATTGACGGTTCCACCTGTCGCCGGGGCGGTCCGCCCGTTACGGTGCTAGGGATTCAACACACATCCCCGTCCCCCTTTCGGAAAGAGGCACCGTGTCCGCTTCGTCGGCCCCGAACTCTCCCCCGTCCTCCTCAGCCACGGTCGAAGAGCGCCCGGAACCCGCGCAGAGCTATTCGCTCTCGAAGCCGGTGTTCTTCGTCGCCGGCGGGATCATCCTGCTGGCGGTGCTGTTCGCGCTGCTGCTGCCGGATTCCTTCAACGCGACGATCTCGACCCTGAACTCGACCGTCGTCAGCTCGATCGGCTGGTACTACGTCCTGATCGTCACCGCCTTCGTGGTGTTCGGCGTCGTGATCGCCGCGAGCCGTATGGGCAGCATCCGCCTGGGCAAGGACGATGACGAGCCCGAGTACAGCATGTTCTCGTGGTTCGCGATGCTCTTCGCGGCCGGCATGGGCATCGGCCTGGTCTTCTGGGGTGCTGCGGAGCCGCTGACCTTCTTCAGCGAGAACGGCGCCCCGCCGAACGCGGCCGGGCTCTCGGAGCCCGCCCGGGCCGAGCGTGCGCTGGGCCAGACCTTCCTGCACTGGGGCCTGCACGCCTGGGGCATCTACGTGATCGTCGGCCTCGCCGTCGCGTACGCGGTGCACCGCAAGGGCCGCCCGGTCTCGATCCGGTGGGCGCTCGAGCCGATCCTCGGCAAGCGCACCGACTCCTGGATCGGCGACGTGATCGACATCATCGCCCTGGTGGGCACGCTGTTCGGCATCGCCACCTCGCTGGGCTTCGGCGTCAACCAGATCGCCGCCGGCCTGGACCATCTCGGGGTGCTCCCGAACTCCACGACCGTGCAGGTCGTGATCGTGCTCGTGGTGACGGCGCTGGCGACGCTCTCCGCCGCGAGCGGCGTGGACAAGGGCATCAAGCTGCTCTCGAACCTGAACATGGGCCTGGCCGCGCTCCTGCTGGTGACCGTGCTGATCCTCGGCCCCACTCTGTTCCTGCTGCGCGATGTCGTCTCCAACATCGGCTACTACCTGCAGAACTTCCTGCAGCTGTCCTTCCAGACCCTGCCCTTCCGCGGTGAGGAAGGGGCCTCCTGGATCAACGGGTGGACCACCTTCTACTGGGGCTGGTGGATCTCCTGGTCGCCCTTCGTGGGCGTGTTCATCGCCCGCATCTCCAAGGGCCGCACGGTCCGCGAGTTCATCACCGGCGTGCTGCTGGTCCCCACCGCGCTGACGTTCCTGTGGTTCACGATCATGGGCGGCACCGCGCTGTACAAGGCCGTCCTCGAGGGCGTCGACTTCACCGGCGGCACCGGCGACATCGACCCGAACACCGCGCTGTTCGACACCTTCAGCCAGCTGCCCGCCGGTGCGCTGCTGTCCGGCATCGCCGTGGTGCTGGTGTCGATCTTCTTCATCACCAGCGCCGACTCGGGCGCCTTCGTGATCGACATGATCGCCCATAAGGGCGATCCGAACCCGCCGCGGATCACGCGCATCTTCTGGGCCTCGGCGTCCGGCGTCATCGCCGCGTCCCTGATCTGGGTCAGCTCGCTGTCCGGTGACGAGGAGGCCTCGGGCATGACCGCGCTGCAGTCGCTCGCGCTGCTGTCCGCGCTGCCGTTCTCGATCGTGATGATCGGTATGTGCATCTCGCTGTGGCGCTCGCTCGGCACAGAGGTCAAGGTGATCGAGAAGCTCGAGCTGCGCCTGCGCCAGCGCGAGTTCATGGACCGCTACTCGGACCGCATCTCCGACCAGGTCGAGGCCGAGGTCGGGGCGCAGATGGAGGCCCAGGTCGGCGCGCAGGTGGAGGCACAGGTGGAGGCGCAGGTCGCCGAGCACCTGCAGGCCTACACCCCCACCCCGCAGCCGTCCATGCAGGAGGGTACGACCGAGGAGGGCGGTGCCCCCGGTCGTCGCAAGCGCAGGAACCCCTTCACCCGGGACTCCTGACCCCCGCTGCGCGTGGCGGCTCCGCTCAGCGGGCCGCCACGTGCAGCAGCTGTGCGCCCTCGACCAGGGCGCGCAGGTTCGCGGTGATCCGCTCGTCGGCCCCCACCGGCCGGCCACCGGCCGCGTGGGGCGTGATCAGCAGTCGCGGCGCATCCCACAGCGGATCCTCCGCGGGCAGCGGCTCCGGCTCGGTGACGTCGATCCCCGCGCTGCCGAGGGTGCCCGCCTCGAGCGCCTCGCGCAGCGCGACCTGGTCGACGGTCGCGCCGCGGCCCACGTTGATCAGCACCGCGTGGTCGGGCAGCGCCGCGAGCACCTCGCGTCCGATGATCCCGGCGGTCCGCTCGGTGGCGGGCAGGATGTCGATCAGCACATCGGTCTCGGGCAGCAGCTGCCTCACCTGGTCATCGGCGATGACTTCGAAGCCGGCACGGGTGCCGGCGCTGCGGGCCACCCCGCGCACCTCGGCGCCGAGCGCCTTCAGCGTGGGGGCGAGGTTCTGGCCGATCTCGCCGAAGCCCCAGATCAGTACGCGCGCCCCGATCAGGCTGGTGATCCGGCCCTTGGGGTGCAGCGGCTGGAGCCCGCCCAGCTCGGAGGACCAGTCGTGGCGCTGCTGGGCCTCGCGGGCCTCCGGCAGGCGGCGCAGCAGGCTCAGCAGCAGCGCGAGGGCGTGCTCGCTCACGGTGAGCGAGTGCAGGCCCGCGCCGGAGGCGATCACCACCTCCTCGTCGAAGCCGGCGGCGAGGATTCCGTCCACGCCCGCGGAGAGGGACTGCACCAGGCGCAGGTCCTTCAGGTTCTCGGCGGCGGAGGCGAGGTGGCGGCGCGAGGAGCCCCAGACCACGAGCACCGCGGCGTCGTGGTGCTCGGCGGGGATCTCGGCGCGGGCGTCGATCGTCACCGCCTCCCATCCCTCGGGCAGCGTGGGGTCCAGCGGAACGGTATCGGGCAGCAGGATCTTCATGCGCCCACCCTACGGAGTCCGTGCCGGGCTCGGGCCCTGCGGGCCGCGGTCCGGACAGCGGGAAACCCCCGTGACCGCACACCGAGGGGTCCTATAGCCTGCACACATGCGCTCTGGCACCACCCCCTCCCTGACCGGTCTGACGAGAATGGCCACGGGTGCGGTGACGGTGCTGCGCACGGCGACCCGCAGGACGCGGCAGCGGGCGCGCCGCGTCGCGGTCGCGGCCCCGCTGGACACCGGCGGCTTCCTCGGCGCCTCGGTGACGGCCTGGATCTCCACCTCCCCGAGCCTGCTGCCGCGCACCTGGTGGATGTGGGCGACGAACATCGCCTTCTCCGAGGTGTACGGCTACGCGGCCGGTGCGATCGCGGGCCGGGTGGTGCGACGCGTCGGGCGGGAGCTCGGCGTGAGGGTCGACATCGCCGAGGATCATCGCCGACGGGCCCGGCTGCTCGGCGGGAGCGCCCTGGTGGGCATCACCGCCTACTCGTGGGTGCGCGGCGTGCTGCGCCAGCGCGAGATCAGCCATCTGGTCCAGCAGGAGCCGAAGAACCTCGCCACCCATGTGGTGGGCGGCGTCGCCGGGCTCGGCGCCTTCGCCGGGGCGCTCGTGCTCGCCCGCGCCACCCTCGCCACGGCTCACCTGTACCGGGCGATGCTGCGCCCCTACCTGCCGCCGCGCGCGGTGCGGGCGGTGTCCCTGCTGCTGACGGTCGCGACGGTCGCGGTGCTCACCGACCGGCTGATCCGCGGTCGTGTGCTGGAGGGGATGATCGAACGCGCCGAGGCCGCGAACCGGCTGATCTCCCCCGAGGTCGCCCGGCCCACCTCCTCGCTGCGCTCGGGCGGCCCGGAGTCGCTCGAGACCTGGCAGTCGCTCGGCGCCCCCGGGCGCAAGATCGTCTCGAGCGGCGCGGACCGCGCCCTGATCGAGCAGACCGTGGGCGAGGAGGCGCTCGAGCCGATCCGCGTCTATGCCGCGACATCCGGCACCCGCACCGTCGAGGACGCCGTGCGCGCCGTGGTGGCGGAGCTTGACCGCACCGGCGCCTGGGACCGGGAGGTGCTGGTGCTGTTCACGGGGACCGGCACCGGCTGGCTGCAGGAGTGGTCGCTCTCGGCGATCGAGTTCCTCACCGCCGGGAACTGCGCGACCGCCTCGATCCAGTACTCGCTCTATCCCAGCCCGCTCACGTATCTCATCGACCGCCGCTCCCCCCAGAGCGCCGGGCGCCTGCTGCTGCAGGCGGTCACGCGGCGCATGGCCTCGCTGCCGCCCGAGCGCCGACCGAAGCTGTACGTGGCCGGGGAGTCGCTGGGCTCCTTCGGCGGGCAGGCCGCGTTCCGGGACGTCGAGGAGATGCTCTCGAGCGTCCAGGGCGCCGTGTGGACCGGCACCCCGAGCTTCACGCCCCTGTGGCAGCAGCTCACGGCACGGGCACGGCCCGGCTCCCCCGCGATCGCCCCGATCATCGACGACGGGCGGCACATCCGCGTGGTGACCCGCCCGCAGGATCTGCACCGCAACTACTGGGGCGGCCTGTATGCGCAGTGGGAGCATCCCCGGGTGGTCTATGCCCAGCACCCGTCGGACCCGGTGGTCTGGTTCTCCCCCACCCTGCTGTGGCGGGAGCCGGCCTGGCTGCAGGAGCGGGTGGGGCATGACGTCACCCCGGCGATGCGCTGGTTCCCGTGGATCACCTTCTGGCAGATCGCCGCGGACATGCCGCTGTCGATCAAGGTCACCGGCGGGCACGGCCACTCGTATCACGAGGAGATGGTGCCGATCTGGGCCGCGGTGCTGGGCCAGGACGCGGCCGAGGGCCAGCGCGAGGCGCAGAAGCGGCGCCACCGCGCGATCATCGGCGCGATCCGGGAGATCAACCCGCAGGTCTGAGCCCGGGATGGGTGCGGCGCGGCCCGCTCAGCGGCGCGGCCGGCTCAGTGGCGCGGCCGGCTCAGTGGCGCGGCCGGCTCAGGGGTTGGGGCCGACGGCGACAGGCCGCTGCGGGTCCGCGCTCCACTGCGACCACGAGCCGGGGAACAGCTTCACGCGCGCGAAACCGGCGCTCTCGAGGGCGAGCAGGTCATGGGTGGCTGTGACCCCCGAGCCGCAGTACACGATGGTGTCGCGGTCCTCATGCGCCCCGGCGGCCTCGAAGCGGCGGTGCAGCTCCTCGGGCGGCAGGAAGTGTCCGTGCTCGTCGAGGTTTCCGGAGAAGGGCAGGTTGACCGCGCCGGGGATGTGGCCGGCGCGTGGATCGATCGGCTCGCTCTCGCCGCGGTAGCGCTCGGCGGCGCGGGCATCGATCACCAGGGCGCCGCCTGCGGCGACCTCGTCCGCGGTGGCGAGGCGGCTCTCGGGCCATTCGCGCACGGGCACGTCACCCGGTGCGGGCTGCTCGTCCTGGGTGACGAGCGCGCCGTCCCAGGCGGCGAGCCCGCCGTTGAGCACTGCGGCGTCATGGCCGAGGGCGCGCAGCATCCACACCAGGCGGGCGGCCGGGGCGCCGTTGGTGTCGTCATAGGCGATCACCGTCGAGCCCGCTCCCACGCCGGCGCGGCGCAGCGAGGCCGCGAAGTCCTCCGCGGAGGGCAGGGGGTGGCGCCCGGCGCCGTCGCGGGCGGGGGCGGCGAGCTCGGTGTCGAGGTCGATGTACACCGCGCCGGGCAGGTGCCCGGCGAGGTAGGTGTCGCGGCCCTTGGAGCCGTCCAGGGCCCAGCGCACGTCCAGCAGGTGGAGGGCGAGCTGTCCCTCGGCCGCCTGCGTGCGCAGGGCGTGCAGGTGGGCGAGGTCGATGAGCGGGGGCAGCGCGGAGGTCATGGTCGAAGCCTACGCGCCCGCGATGCTCAGGCCTTGAGCTGGAGGTCCACCCGCACCAGGCGGTGATCCGAGGTGGGGAAGGGGTATTCGCCGGTCAGCTCGCTGCCGGGCTGGCCCTGCTCGGGCCAGTACACCGCCGAGGTCACCACCTGGAGGGGCCGCGAGGGCAGCACGTAGTCCACGCGCAGGTTGCCGGGGGCGGGATCGTCGCCGAAGTCCGCGGTGTCGTAGCGGGGGTCGCTCTCGTGGTCCGCGTTCGCTCCGCCCTGGGCCTCGGAGGCCTCGACAGCACCCCGGCTGGCCGGGAGGGTGTCCTGCACCCGCGGATGGGAGAGCAGCTGGTCGATCGCGCCGGGCCAGGAGTCGCCGTCGGCCGGATCGGAGTTGTAGTCGCCCACGATCACGAACTGCTGATCGGGGGCGAGGCCGCCCGCCTCGCCCGCATCGTCGACGATCCAGGAGGAGCGGCGGCCGGGGCGCAGATAGTCCGCCCAGAGACGGATCTCGTCGCTGTTGCGGCGCTGGTTGCGCTTCTCCGGCCCGTCGAAGCTCGGCGGGGTGGGGTGGGCGGCGAGCACGTGCAGGACGGTGCTGCCGATCCGCACCGGGACGTCCCAGTGCGACTTCGAGCTCAGGCGCATCTCGGCCGAGATCTCGGGGCCGTAGAACTCCTCGGGCATGAGGTTGGCGGGCATGTCCGCCCAGCGCAGGTTCTGGAAGGTGCGCACCTGCTCGGTGAGGATCGGGTACCGCGAGAGGATCGCCATCCCGTACTGGCCGGGGAACTCGCCGAAGCCCCACGCGTCATCCGGGCCGCCGACGGTGCCGTCCTGGTTCAGGTCCAGGCCGCTGGGCACGCCCGTGTTCACCGGCGCGGTGAAGACGTACGGGTAGTGGACGGGGCTGGTGCCGTTCTGGGGGACCTCGAGGTACTTCTCGCGGAAGAGGTCCAGGCCCCTGCCGTCCTCGTCGTGATCGAACTCGTTGAGCAGCAGCACGTCGGGGTTGTTGATCTGGATGACCTCGGCGACCGCTCGGATCTGCGGATCCTCACCGGTGGCGAGGTCCTTGAGCAGCTGCCCCTCCTCGGCGCGGTTCAGGGAGGCGTTGAAGGTCGCGATCCTCGCCTGCTGGAAGCGTCCCCGCCGACGGGACGGGGCAGGCGCCGCCTGAGCGGCTGCGGCGGCGGGCAGACCGATCCCGGCGGCTGCGGCCGCGGCGATCGCTCGACGACGGGTGAGGCGAGGAGTCATGCCTCCATTGTGCATGCTCGATGCGAGCGGGAACACCTCGCTGTGGACGGTGACAGACTGGCGGCATGAGAATCGCTTTCCTGGGGACCGGTCGTATGGGCACCGAGCTCGCCCTCCACCTGCTCGCGGAGCACGAGCTGACGGTGTGGAACCGCACCGCGGAGCGCACCGCGCGCCTGGCCGAGGCAGGCGCCTCCGTCGCAGGCAGCGCCGCCGGGGCCGTCGAGGGCGCGGAGCTGGTGATCACCTCGCTGTTCGGCCCCGCCGCGGTGCGTGAGACGGTGATCCAGCCCGCCCTGATCCCGGCGGGCGTGCCGTGGGTGGACACCACCACGGTCTCCCCCGCCGATGCGGACGAGTTCGCCGCGGCGGTGCCGAGCTACGTGGGGGTGCCGGTGATCGGCACCCTGGGCCCGGCTCGCAAGGGCACGCTCGGCGTGTACGTGGGCACGCCCGACGAGGCGCTGCGCGCGCAGGTGCTCGAGCTGGTGGCGCCGTGGGCGGATCCGGCACGGCTGCGGGGCGTGGACTCGGGCCGCAAGGCCGCCGTCGGCAAGCTGATGGCGAACCTGGCGCTCGCGATCAGCGCCCAGGGCCTGCGCGAGGCGCTCGCGCTCGGCGAGGCCACCGGCACCTCCCCCGCGGAGACCCTCGAGATGCTCGATTCGACAGGGCTCGCGTTCATCGCCGGGATGAAGGGCGCCTTCGTGCGCGGCGAGCGCGGCACGGAGGGCGGTGACTTCACCGCGAACGCGATCGCGAAGGATGCGCGACTGATGATCGACACCGTCGGCGACGCCGAGCGGCCCGGCGCGGACCTTCCCGCGCTGCGCGGCGCCCTGGCCTCGCTCGAGGCGGAGATCGCCGCCGATCACGGCGAGCACGACTTCTCGACGATCCTGCTGCCCGGGGCCGAGCGCACCGGGGAGTGACCGGCTCAGATCCCCACGGCGGTGAGCACCGCTCGGGCGGTGGCCTGCGGGTCCTGCCCGATCGGTACCGTGACGTCCTCGACCCCGGCCGCATCGAGGATCCCGGTGAGCTCGTCGAAGCGATCCAGGTGCCAGGCCAGCCCTGCCGGGTCGAGCTCGTGGCGGCGGCGCAGCCGTTCGCGCACCAGCTGCCGCGGCGCGGTCAGGCGCACCACCGTGAGCGGGCAGGCGAAGGCGCGCTCGTAGCCCTCGCGGTCCTCGCGCGCCTCGAGCACCCCCGCGGCGAGGAGCACCTGCGCGCCCGCCTCGCGCAGGTTCGCCGCGACCGCGCCGAGGTTGGCGAGCTCGAGCTGATGATGGAACGGGTCTGCGTCCGGTGCGGGCCAGGCACGGCGCAGCCAGTCGAGGTCGAGGGCGGCACCGGGGATCCCGCGGCCGGCGAGCTCCTCCCCGATCGCGCCGAGCGCGGTGGTCTTGCCGACCCCGACCGCGCCGTTCAGCAGCACCGCGCGGGGCGCGGGAGCGGCGACGTCGGCGGCGGCGTCGGCTCCGTTCATCGCAGGTCCGCGAGGACGCCGACGGCGGCCTGGCGGCCGCTGAACAGGCAGCCGCCCAGGAAGGTGCCCTCGAGGGCGTTGTGCCCGTGCACCCCGCCGCCGCCGAAGCCGCTCGCCTCGCCGGCCACGTAGAGGCCCGGGAGGGCGCCGCCGCCGTCGGCCCGCTGGGCGCGGCCGCCGAGGTCCGTCTCGAGGCCGCCGAGGGTCTTGCGCAGCAGCACATGCAGGCGCACCGCGATCAGCGGCCCGGCCTTCGGATCCAGCAGCCGGTGCGGGGCGGCGGTGCGGATCAGCCGGTCCCCGAGGTACTTGCGCGCCCCGTGGATCGCGGTGATCTGGGTGTCCTTCGAGAACGAGTTGCCGAGCTCCGCGTCGCGGGCGCGGATGGTGCGCTCGAGGGCGGCGGCGTCGATCAGGTCCTCACCGACGAGCGCGTTCATCTGCGCGACCAGGGAGGGAACGTCGTCGGCCTGCAGGAAGTCCTCGCCGTGGTCGAGGAAGGCCTGCACGGGGCCGGGCGGGCCGGGCTTCACACGGGAGAGCACCTGGCGCACGTCCTTACCGGTGAGATCGGGGTTCTGCTCGCTGCCGGAGAGCGCGAACTCCTTCTCGATGATCTTCGCGGTGAGCACGAACCAGGAGTGGTCGTGCCCGGTGGTGCGCAGGTGGCGCAGGGTCGAGGTGGTGTCGAAGCCGGGCAGCGCCGGGGCGGGCAGGCGCCGGCCACGCGCATCGATCCAGAGGGAGGAGGGGCCGGGGAGGATGCGGATGCCGTGCCCGCGCCAGACCGGATCCCAGTTGCGGATGCCCTCGGTGTAGTGCCACATGCGGTGGCGGTTGATCCAGTGCGCGCCGGCCTGTTCCGCGGCGAGCATCCCGGTGCCGTCCACGCTCGCAGGCACCCCGTGCACGACGCTGCTCGGCATGGTGCCCAGGTCCTCCGGCCACAGCGAGCGCACCAGCTCCTGGTTGCCGCCGATCCCGCCGGTGGCGACGACCACGGCCGCGGCCCGGTACACGAACTCGCCCACCACCTCCCGGTTCGAGCCGACGCCGCGCGGGCTGTGGTCCTCGGCCAGCACGCTCCCGCGGACTCCGGTCACGCGCCCGTCCTCGACCAGCAGCTCCTCGACGGCATGCCGGGTGCGCAGGATGATGCGGCCGCTGCCGCGATGCGCGGCGAGCTTCTTCGCGAAGGGCTCGACGATGCCCGGGCCCGTGCCCCAGGTGATGTGGAAGCGGGGCACCGAGTTGCCGTGCCCCTCGGCGCGGCCGTCCCCGCGCTCGGCCCAGCCCACCACCGGGAAGCTGCGGTGCCCGAGGCGGTGCAGCCAGTCCCGTTTCTCCCCCGCGGCGAACTGCAGGTACGCCTCGGCCCAGCGGCGCGGCCAGTGATCACCGGGGCCCTCGAAGGCGGCCGAGCCCAGCCAGTCCTGGCGGGCGAGGTCGAGGCTGTCGCGGATGCCCAGGCGGCGCTGCTCCGGGGAGTCGATGAAGAACAGTCCGCCGAAGCTCCACCAGGCCTGCCCGCCCAGGTCCTGCTCGCCCTCCCGCTCGAGCAGCAGCACGCTGCGCCCGGCGTCGGCGATCTCGGTGGCGGCCACCAGCCCTGCCAGGCCGGCGCCGATGACGATGACCTCTGCGGAGGGCGGCGTGCTCATCTCAGCGCACCTGGATGCGGCGCACCCGCTCGAGGTGGTCGGTGCTGTTGACCCCGGACATGGTGCGGCTCTTCTGGCGGTTGTTGGTGCCCACCTTGCGGTCGCCCTGCTTGAGATTGCCGACGGCCACCTCGGTCTCCTTCTCGAAGTGGTGGCGTTTGTCCGTGTTGCGGTAGTAGCGGTAGATCCCGACGTACACCGCGATGAACACGGCCGGCCCCGCGAGGAAGGGGAAGGCGATGCCGATCGCGCCGGAGTCCGAATCGGCCAGCAGCATCCCGGTCGCCGGATCGGCGGCCATCTCAGCGAGCAGCGGGAGCATCGGATCCTCCTGGGGAGCGAAGCGGGCAGAGCGAGCGGGTCATCGTCGGCCTCATCCCGCCAGGAACCAGCCGAAGCCCACCACCGCGCCGATCACGGCGGCCACGGAGCCGGCCGCGCAGGCGAGCGCGAAGATCTTCGGATGGGAGACGGGGACCGAGCCCATGGTGTTGCCGTTGCGGGCGTTGACGGCGATGTAGTGGGTGAGCGAGTCCTGGCCCTTGGCGGAGTCGGCGTAGCTGTACAGCCACACCGGCACGTACACCGAGACCCAGCGGGTGCCGCGCACGGCCACGCCCTCCTGCTCCCAGCGCACGCCGCGGTCGTAGCGGCCGATGGTGGGGCTCGCCTTCGCCCGCGCGATCGCGAGGAACTTCTCCTCCACCTGGTCGTCCACGTCGCGCACGTTGAGGTCGCGCCGCTCGGAGGTGAAGTTCTTGAGGTAGTTCGAGTTGTAGGCGACCGCGTTCTCGGTGTCGTAGGGCTGGACTGCGTTGAGGATGTTGTTGGTGGCCTGCGCGTTGTCCTTCGCGTCGAAGCGCTCGGCGGATTCGACGGTGAGATCGTCCACCAGCAGGTCGAAGGCGCGCTGGACGGAGTAGACGTCCGCGTCGTAGTAGGTCTCGGTGACGTAGTTGTCCTTGCCCACCTTGCGCCGCACCGTGTACTGGCGGGTGGTGACCTCGCCGGTGCCCTGCAGCACCGCATGCATGTTCCCGTCCACGACCATGTACGGGATGTACACGCCCATCACGTTGTCCGGCACGAACTCGGCCTTGAAGCGGGGGTGGGCGAAAGCCTTGCGCTTGTCGGCGAACGCCTCGATCCGCTCGATCGCCTCCTCGCGCGTGAGGTGGAAGGGCAGCACCGCATCAGGCACCGCGCCGTTGGGGATCTGCGAGTTGATCGAGAGGGTCTGCCGGCACCAGTGGCAGCGTGCCTGCAGCTGCTGCTCGACGTTGATCACGACCTCCGCACCGCAGCCCTGGCACTTCAGGGTCATGGTGGTGAGGTCCTCCTGGATGTCCGCGGTGCCGGAGGCCATGGTGTGGCCCTGCAGCTCCGCGATGGAGGTGTCCAGCCCGAAGGCCTTCTCCGCGTTCTCCTCGTTCCAGCTGTGACGGCAGTAGGCGCACACCAGCGCCTTCGCGGTCAGCGAGTACTGGATGTCGGTGCCGCCGCAGCGGGGGCACTTGTTCAGCCCGTCGGCGCGGCCGGAGCTGGTGTCGATGATCCGGTTCGAGGAGTGCTTGCGCAGCGCCTCGGCCGCCCCGGCGACGGCCTCGTCCCCGAGCATCGCGGGGGGCTGCTGGCCGCTCTTCCGCTGCGCGCCCTTCGCCCCCTGCGGAGGCTGTGCACCCTGAGGAGGCTCCGCGCCGGGGAACTGCGGCGCGGAGTGCTGGGCCGCACCGCCCCCGGCCGGCTGCGCGAAGCGCCCGTCGGCCGGAGCGGGGGCGCCGGGCCCCTGCTGCCCCTGCCCGGGGCGGAGCGGCTGTCCGGCGGGCGCGGGCGGGACCGGCCCGCCGGCAGGAGCATCCTGCCGACGGGGCTGGTCCGGTCGCGCCCACTGCGGGCCCTGCGGGGGAACGCTCATCACTGCGCTCTGTTCTCCACTCGGTCCTTCGCTCAGAGGCCGAGCGCGGCCTTCTTCGCCGCCTCGTAGTCCTCTTCGCTGATCAGGCCCTGCTCCAGCATCTGCTTGTACTGGGCGAGCTTGGCCACCGGGTCCTCCTGCGCGGGCGCGGCCTGCTGCTGCGGCGCCTGCTGCTGGGGCTGAGCCTGCTGCGGCGCACCCTGCTGGCCAGGCGGGGCCCACGGCTGGACCGGGTTGACCATGCCGCCCGCGGCGCCCATGCCCGCACCGAACATCGCCAGGCCCGCACCGCCGCCGGTCTCGCCCGCGGCCTGCACGCCGCGCGCGGCGGCCTGGTTCATGAAGGACTGCGAGCGTGCGCCGGAGAGGGCGTCGGCCTTCTGGACGTCCTTGAGCAGCTCGCGGGTGTGCTGGTCGTACTCGATCGAGACGATCGCGGTCTTCACGATCGCGAGCCCGCGGTCGCTGGACCAGCGGTAGCCCTCCTCGACCGCGGCCGAGAGCGACTGGGCGAAGCCCACCGAGTCGCCCTGGATGCGGGAGATGCGGTTGCCCTTGTCGGGATCGTTCGTGTAGCGCGAGAAGGCCTGGGCGAGGGAGCCCACGACCTCCTGGAACAGCTGACCGCCGGCGGCGTTGTCCACGTCGCCGAAGTCGAACACGGGCGCGTTCGCGGAGATGAAGGTGGCGGGCACGAAGTTGTGCACGAACAGCAGCGGGTCGATGATCCGCAGCGTGTACGAGCCGCGGCACACCGCGCCGACCTGCGAGTTGAGGTAGGCGTCGTCCCAGTAGATCTCCGACTGGGTGCCGAACTTGTTGTCCGGGATCTCCTTGAGGCTCACGTAGAAGGCGAGCTGCTGCGAGGAGGGGCGGCCGCCGAACTTGAAGCGCTCCCAGGAGGTGCCCACCGTCGAGGCGAGGAGGTCATCGCCCGCGAACACGGAGCGCGCATCCGGGGACTGGTCGTTGAACTCGTAGCCGCCGGCCTCGGTGATCAGGCCCGTCGCACGGCCGTCGACCACGGTGATCAGCCCGTAGCCCTGGGGCACGAGGATCTTCGAGCCGTTGGAGATGACGTTCTGCGAGCCGCGCACGTTCGAGCCGCGCCCGGCATTGGTGCCCTGCGGGACGGCCGGGAACAGCGCGGCCGTCTGCGGAAGACCGTTCGGAACGGTCAGGAAGTCCTTCCACTGATCGGCGAGCATCCCGCCGACAGCGCCCTTGAATGCCTGGATGAATCCCATGTGAGCTCCTTCGTCGCCCCCGAGCGTGTGGTCGCCGTCATGGTATCCCGCCGCCCCGAACGCGCGCTGGGTCCGGGCAGTACCGTCGTGGTCCATGGAGCGATACCGGCCGTGGGGCGAGCGGCATCAGGTCGTGCTGTATCTCGGCGCCATCGGGGCGGGCCTCGGCCTCGGGGCGCTCGCCCCTGGCGCGGCCCCGTCACTCGGTCCCGCGGTCGAACCGGCGATCGCGGCGCTGCTGCTGGTGACCTTCCTCGGAGTGCCCCTGCTCCGGCTCGGCGCGGCGCTGCGGGACGTGCGCTTCCTGAGCACGCTGGTGCTGGTGAACTTCGTGATGGTCCCGCTGATCGTCGCGGTGGTCACCCGCCCCCTCGCTCACGCCCCCGAGCTGCTCGTCGGAGCGCTGCTGGTGCTGCTGGCCCCGTGCATCGACTACGTGCTGGTGTTCACCGCACTGGCAGGTGGAGCGCACGCACGGCTGCTGGCCGCGACGCCGCTGCTGATGCTCGGCCAGCTGCTCGCGCTGCCGGTGCTGGTGCCGCTGCTGAGCGGCCGCGCGGTCACGGGACTCCTCGAGGCGGGCCCATTCCTGCGGGCTCTGGCACTGCTGGTGCTTCTGCCGCTGCTCGCGGCGGCGATGCTGCAGCGGTTCGCACCGCGTCTGGACCTCTCCGGGGCGATGGTGCCGCTGATGCTGCTGGTCCTGTTCACCGTGGTCGCCTCGCAGACGCCGCGGCTGCTCGGCGCGGGGACCGCACTGCTCGCCCTGGTGCCGGCGTACCTCGCCTTCCTCCTGCTCGCCACGGGCGCCGGGATCCTCGTGGCACGGCTGACCGGCCTCGACGCCGCGCCCGCCCGTGCTGTGACCTTCTCCGGCGCCACCCGCAACTCGCTCGTCGTGCTGCCGATCGCCCTCGCGATGCCGTCCCCACTCGTGGCCGCGGCGGTGGTGACCCAGACAGTGGTCGAGCTGCTGGGCATGGTGGTGCTCGTGCGGGTGCTGCCACGGCTGCTCAGCCGGTGATGTCGAACCTCGCGAGCCTGCGGCTGTCCCCCGAGCTCTGCAGCGCGAGCAGCTGGGCGTAGATCCCGCCCGACGCCGCGAGCTCGGCCGGGGAGCCGATCTCGTCGATGTTCCCGTCGCGCAGGGTGATGATGCGGTCCACGCCGGCGATCGTGGAGAGCCGGTGGGCGATGATCAGCGAGGTGCGCCCGGCCATCAGCTGCTCGAGGCCCTTCTGCACCTGGATCTCGGCCTTGGTGTCGAGCGCCGAGGTGGCCTCGTCGAGCACCAGCACCGGGGCGTCCTTGAGGATCGCGCGGGCCACGGCGATGCGCTGGCGCTGACCGCCCGAGAGCTTGAGCCCCCGCTCCCCGATGACCTGCTCGTAGCCGCCGTCGAAGCGCCGGATGAAGGTGTCGGCGTTGGCGCGGCGGGCGGCCTCGACCACCTCCTCCTCGCTCGCCTCCGGACGACCGTAGGCGATGTTCTCGCGGATCGTGCCGGAGAACAGGGAGGCGTCCTGGAAGACCACGCCAATGCGGGCGCGCAGCTGGTCCAGCGGCAGATCGGCGCTCGGGCGGCCCACCACCTCGATGCTGCCGGCGCGCGGCTCGTACAGCCCCAGCAGCAGGTTCACGATCGTGGACTTGCCGCCGCCGGACTCGCCCACCAGGGCGATCTTCTCGCCCCGCTCGACCTGGAAGTCGATCCCGTGCAGCACGTCCTCGCCGTCCTCGTAGGCGAAGGAGACGTTCCGGAAGGCGACCACGGGGGCGCCGGCCACGGGAGCGATCGTCAGCGCCGTCGAGGTGCCGCCGTCGGATCCCTCGGGCAGCTCCCCCGCCGTGCCGTCGGCGTGCCCGGCGTCTCGGGCGTCCTCGGGCCGGGCCGCCATCACGGCGGCGGTGCGCGGATCCACCGGGGTCTCCATCACCCGGAAGTAGTCCTTCGACCCGGCGATCGCGCGCTGCGCGGAGTCGATCACCCAGCTCATCGACTCCACCGGGGCCTTGGCCATGCTCATCAGCTGGATCAGCAGCACCATCTCGCCGAGGCTGAAGCCGCCCTGCACGGTGCGCACGAAGATGATCACGTAGATGCCGAAGAAGATGAGGTTCAGGAACGCACGACGGATGACGTCCATGCGGTGCCAGTGGGTGGACTGTGCGCGGGTGGTCGCATCGGTCGAGCGGAAGCGGCGCGAGAAGTCCTCGAGCTCGCCGCGCTCGCGCACGAAGGACTTCACCACGCGGATCTGGCCGACCACCTCGGCGAAGCGCCCCGAGGCGATGTCCACCTGCTCGTTCTTCTCCCCCTCGAGCCGCTGCCACTTCACCGACGTCAGCGAGGTCAGCCACACGTAGACCGGGAACACGATCAGCAGCAGCACGGTCAGCGGCCAGGCGTAGTACGCGCTGATGGCGAGCACCGCGGCGGTGGTGATGAGCATCGACGCGAAGGAGTTCGACATCATCTTGGTGAAGTTCGTGATCTCGGTGATCGAGCGGTTCAGCCGCGCCACGATCGTGCCGGTGATCTCGCCGTCGAACCAGCGCTGCGGCAGGTGCAGCAGCTTGTCGTAGTAGCGCACCGAGAGGATGGTGCGCATCCGGTTGCTCATCACGTCGCCGAACCAGCCGCCGACGTTGGAGATCACCGTGACGGCCAGCTCCGCCAGCAGCACCGCCGCCGCGATCAGCACCACCGTGCGCACCGCGCTGCCGGTGGCGGTGTCACCGCCCACGGCCGCGGCGACGGTGTCGGTCGCGTGGCCGATGAGGAAGGGGACGGCGAGCCCCGCGACCGCGGTGAGCACCGAGCAGACGATGATCGCGGTGTACAGCGGGGCGAGCGCGCGGGTGAAGCGGAGGATGCGCAGCAGGGAGGTCACCTGGCAAGCCTAGGCGCTCGGGGGCGGAGGATAGTGCACGCCCCCATCAGTCCGACTTCGGACCCACCACGCCCAGGAGCACGCCGAGCGAGGCCCTCTCCCCTGCGCGCCTGCGCCGCACCACTCCGCTGATCAGGGCGTAGGGCACGAGCATCACGAAGCCGACGGCGCTCAGCAGCAGGATCGCCACCACCACGGAGCCGTCGCCCTCGCCCCCACCGCCGGTGCCGGTGCGGGCCACCAGCAGGGCCGCGGCGATGTTGCGCTGGCTGGTGAGGATCGCGGGACCGTCCTGGACGGTGAGGGTCTCCCCCGCGAGGTCGCCGGCGATGCGGCCGGCCACGAAAGCGAGCGCCACCAGGCCCACCGCCACGAGCATCACCGGGGAGAGCAGCAGCTGGATCACCAGCGAGGTGTTCGCACCGAAGCCGGAGAGGAACATCAGCACCGCCGAGACCGCGGCGACTCCGCCGGAGATCCGGGCCAGCAGGTCCGCGCGATCCGGCCAGACCGCGGCGATGACGATCCCCGCGATCATCGGGGAGAGCATGGTGCCCAGCAGCAGGCGCGCCACCGCCCAGCCGTGGACGCTGACGTCCTACAGCAGGAACGGCACCACCAGCGGCATGAACAGGATCGAGCCGAGCAGGAGCACCGCCATGGGTCCGGCGGTCTCGCCGTAGGGGATGCGGGCCATCGCCCCGAGCTGGAGCACGAAGGGGGCGCCGGCCGCGCACAGCGCGATGATGAACCCCTCCCCGATGTGGTGCGGGAGCAGGTCGCTCATCAGCCAGATCAGCAGGGTGCCCACGGCGGGCACCACCACGAAGTTCGCCCCCAGCACCGAGAAGACGGTGCGGCGGTCGCGCAGCTGCTGGCGGAAGGAGCGCAGCGGGGTGCGCAGCCCCATCGAGAGCATCGACGCGATCGCGAAGGCCGGCACGCTGATGGAGATCAGCAGACCGAGCAGGGATTCGAGCGTGTGCACCACCGCAGGGTACGCGTCGGCGCCGGGAGGGTCTCAGATCCAGCCGTTGTCCGAGGCGGTCCTCACGGCCTCGGCGCGGTGGGTGACGCCGAGCTTCCCGATCACGGCGGAGATGTGGTTGCGCACCGTGCCCTCGGAGAGGAAGAGAGTCTTCGCGATCTGGGCGGTGGTGCCGCCGGCGGCCGCGGCCTGCAGCACCTCGGTCTCCTTCGCGGTGAGCGGGCTCGGGCCGACGGCGAGGGACTGGGCGGCGAGCTCGGGATCCACCACCCGCAGGCCCTGGTGGACGCGGCGCACCGCGTCCACGAGCTGCTCGACGGGGGTGTCCTTGACCATGAAGCCGAGCGCCCCGGACTCCATGGCGCGGCGCAGGTAGCCGGCGCGACCGAAGGTGGTCAGCACGATGATGCGCGGCGCGTCCTCGGTGCCCCGGAGGGCCTCGGCGGCCTCGATCCCGTCGGCCGGCCCGGGAGAGCCGTCGGGGCTCTGCCCGGCGGGCATCTGCACGTCCAGCAGCAGCACGTCGGGGCGGTGCTCCGCCACGGCCGCGAGCGTGCTCGCGCCGTCGGCCGCCTCCCCCACCACCTCGATCCCGCTCTCCAGGCGCAGCAGCGCCACCAGGCCGGAGCGGAGGATCGCCTGGTCATCGGCGACGACGAGGCGGATCATGCGTCCGCTCCCATGGTCGCGCGCAGCCGGGTGCCGGTCTCGCAGGAGGACACCTCGAGCCGGCCTCCGGCGAGCGCGAGGCGGGCCTCGAGGCCGCGCAGCCCTGAGCGGGAGGCGCCCTGCGGGATGCCGACGCCGTCGTCCTCGACGGTGACGGAGTGCTCGTCGACCGCGATCTCGGCGCGCGTGGCGCGGGAGTGGCGCACGATGTTGGTGACTCCTTCGCGGATGACGTAGCCGAACAGCTCGGCGAGGTCGTCGTGCAGCGGGGGCAGGGCGGTGGGGACCTCGGCCTGGATCCCGACGGTGCTCAGCACGGTGCGGGCGGAGGCGATCTCGGAGGCGGCGCGCACGTGCTGCATGCCGGAGGCGGTGGCGCGCACGTCGGCGAGGGCCTGGCGCACGGTGGTCTCGATGTGGGCGAGCTGGGCGCGGGCGGCGTCGGGGTCGGTGTCCACGAGCCGCCGGGCGAGCTGCGCGGAGATGGTCAGGGAGGTCAGGGAGTGGCCCACCAGGTCGTGGAGGTCGCGGCCGATGCGTTCGCGCTCGGCGGCGACGGCGAGCACGGCGTTGCGACGCTGGGCGGCCTCGAGCTGCTCCTGGAGCACCTGCTGGCGCACGCCGTAGCCGATGCCCCAGGCCATCACGGCGCCCATCACGGCCAGGCCCGCCGCGACGTACACCTCGAACACGATCGACAGCACCAGCACCGCGAGACTCATCGCGAGCATGCTCGGCACGGCCCAGCGCCAGGGCAGCAGCAGCACATGCGTCATGGCCTGGAACATCACCATGAACAGCACGTTCGCTCCGAGCACGGGGATCAGCAGCAGCACCAGCGCGGTGCAGATCGCGAACCACGCCAGCCGCACCCGCTGCGGGTACAGACCGATCCCGGTGGAGTAGACGAACAGCACCCCGTAGACGGGCAGCAGCACGGTGGCGATGAGGGCCTCGAGGCCGGGATCGTTCCACCAGGCGAAGGCGATCGGGATGAGGATGAACAGCACCGGCGGGAGCGCGAAGGCGAGGCCGCCGGACTCGACGGCGGCTCGGTGGATCGCGCGCGGGGTGAGGGGCCGGGTCGCGGCCTCCTCGTCGGAGCCGCGGGCCCAGGCCCCCCACGTCGGGGTGTCGGTGCGTGCCATGACGGTCATTGTGTCAGCGACGCTTCAGGCCCACGGCCCGGCGCATGCCCAGCGCGCACAGCAGCCCGAGCACGAGGGTCCAGGCGCCGATCACGGCCAGCCCGGTCACGGGCAGCTCCCCTCCCTGGGTGGTCCACTGGCCGAGCTGGGAGATCCAGTAGGTGGGCATCGCCTGGCCGAGCTGCTGCATCCAGGTCGGGAAGGTCTCCAGCGGCATCCACAGCCCGCCGAAGATGGCCATCGCCATCATCGTGATCACGCCGCCGGCCATCGCGGCGCCGCCCTTGAGCACGGTGCCCAGCACGATGCCGATCAGGATGGTGGGCAGCAGGCCGAGCCACAGCACGCCGATGGTGGCGAGGAAGCGGGCGGGGGCCAGCTCGACGCCGGTGGCGAGACCCACCAGGCCGACGGCGATCAGCGCCGGGATGATCACGGCGCTCGCGGCCATCACGGAGCCGGCCAGGAAGGAGCGCGGGGAGAGGCCGGCGACGATCAGCTGGCGCAGGAAGCCGTTGCGCTGGTCCTCCTGGATCTGGGTGCCGGCGGTGACGGCGGCGCCGAGCCCGCCGTAGGCGGCCATGTTCACCATGATCATGGTGCGCACCTGCCCCTCGGACTGCTCCCCGAACATCATCGAGAACAGCAGGTACATGCCCACCGGCAGGGCGATCGTGAAGACCATGAACATCACGTTGCCCATCGTCATGCGGGTGGTGTGCAGCGCGTAGCGCAGGGTGCGGGTCGCGGCCGACGGGGCGGCGGCGGTGCGGGGCCGGGCAGAGGTGAGCGTGGTGGCGGGCGCGGTGGTCATGGGGGTGTTCATCGCGGGGTCTCCTCGTGGTGGTGGTCGGTGATGCGGACGAACGCTTCTTCGAGGCCGGGGGCGGAGACAAGCACGTCCTGGGCCTGGCCGGCGAGCGGGCCGGTGAACAGGGCGGCGAGCGCGGCATCGGAGTCGGTGCACAGGGCGCGCACCCGGCGGGCGTCGGTCTCGTCGGCATCGGCGCTGTCCACGCCGGGCAGGGCGGCGACCTGCGCGGGGGTGAGGCCGCGCAGGCTGATCACGCGCCCGGAGACGGCGGCGCTGATCTCTGCGCCGGTGCCGTCGGCGACCACGCGGCCGCGGTCCATCACGATCACGCGGCCGGCCTCGCGCTCGGCCTCGTCGAGGTGGTGGGTGGCGAAGACGACGGTGCGGCCGGTCGAGGCGACGCCCCGCATCTGGTCCCAGAAGGCGCGGCGGGCGCCGACGTCCATGCCGACGGTGGGCTCGTCCAGCAGCAGCACCTGCGGGTCGCCGAGCAACGCGATCGCGAAGCGGACCCGCTGCGCCTGCCCGCCGGAGAGGGCGCCCATCTTGCGGGTGATGATGCCTTCGATGTCGGCCTGGGCGATCACCTCGGCCAGCGGCATGGGGTGGGCCTGCAGGGAGTGGAGCATCCGCAGCATCGAGCGCACGGACTGGTCCGGCAGCAGCGCGCCGGCCTGGAGCATGGTGCCGATCAGCCCGATGCGGGTGGCGGTGGCCGGGTCGGTGCCCAGCACGCTCACCTCGCCGGCGTCGGGGGTCGCGAGCCCCACCAACATCTCCATCGCGGTGGACTTGCCGGCGCCGTTGGGGCCCAGCAGCGCCACGATCTCGCCGGCACCGATCTCGAGGTCGAGCCCGTCGAGGGCGCGGACGCTGCCGTAGTGCTTGCGCAGGCCGCGCAGGCTGATCGCGGAGGGGGTGCTCGCCTGGTCGGGGGCGGTGGCGGGGGCTGTCGTCGTGGTCATGGCACCACGATCCCGTGACGGCGCCCGGCTCCCCAGTCCCCTCGATCACCTCCGCTCCATGACAGCCGTCATGGTCGCGGGCGCGGGGGCTACCCTGGCCCGGTGCTGATCAGACAGGTGCGGCCCTTCAACACCGCCTCCGGCGAGGTCCCGTCCCGTGCGGTGGACCTGCGCCTTCGTGACGGTGTGATCACCGAGCTCGCGCCGGGGCTGAGCCCCGTCGACGGCGAGGACGTGCTCGAGGCGGAGGGCGCGATCGCGATCCCGGGGCTGTGGGACCAGCATGTCCACACCGGCCAGCTCGCCCAGGCCCATGCCCGGCTGGACACCTCCGGGGCGGGCAGCGTGGGCGTGATCCTCGAGCTGGTGCGTTCCGAGCTCGCCGCGCGGCGCGAGACCGCTGTCGCGCCGGCGCAGGCGCTGATCGGCTTCGGCCACCGCCTGGTGGATTTCGCGGTCCAGCCCACGGTGCCGGCGCTCGATGAGGCCACCGGCGCGGTGCCGACGGTGCTGATCGGCGGGGATGCCCATCACGCCTGGCTGAACTCCGCGGCGCTGCGTGCCCTGGATATGCCTGCGCGGGACGGGATCGTCGCCGAGGAGGACTGGTTCGCGGTGGTGCCGCGTCTGACCGTCCTGCCCGGGGTCGCGGAGTCCTTCGCGACCGGTGCGGCGATGCTGCAGAGGCAGGCGCTGCAGCGCGGTGTGGTGGGCCTGGTGGACATGGAGTGGGGGCGGCCGTGGGAGACCTGGCCGCAGCGCGGCCCGCGGATGCGGATCCGCACGGCTGTGTATCCCGAGGAGCTCGCGGCCGCGCCGGGGCCCACGGGCACGGTGCTCGATGCCCGGGGCCTGGTGACGATGGGCCCGCTAAAGGTGATCGTGGATGGCGCGCTCGGCTCCCACTCGGCCTACACCCGTGACGCCTACACCGATGGTCACGGCTATGCGGGCCGGGGCGTGCTGAGCGTGGGCCCCGAGGCGCTGCGCGAGGCGCTCACGCAGGCGAAGGCCCAGGGGCTGACCGCCGCGGTGCATGCGATCGGGGATGCCGCTGCGCAGGTGGCGCTCGAGGCGATCGCCGCGGTGGGGATCCCTGCGCGGATCGAGCACGCGCAGATGCTCACCGATGACGACATCGACGCGATGGCGGCGCTCGGCGTCACCGCCTCCGTCCAGCCCGCTCATCTGCTCGATGACCGCGATGCGACCGACGTGGTGTGGCCCGGCCATGGCGCCCAGGCCTTCCGGCTGCGGGATCTGCGCGATGCCGGGGTGCCGCTCGCGCTGGGCTCCGATGCCCCGGTCGCACCGCTGGATCCGTGGCTCGCGATGGCCGCGGCCGTGCATCGCAGCGCCGACGAGCGGCCCGGCTGGCATCCCTCCCAGCAGCTCCAGCCGCGCGAGGCCCTCGCCGCCTCGACCGACGGGATCACCTCCCTGCAGGTGGGCGGGGTGGGTGATGTGGTGCTGCTCGAGGACTCGCCCTTCGCGGACGTCCCGCTCGGGGCCGACGGGCTGATGGTCGACTCCGCCGCGCGCGAGGCGGCGCAGCGGCTGCGGGAGACCGAGGTGCTCGAGACCTTCGTGGCCGGGGAGCCGTCGCTCGGGCTCTGAGGGTCAGCGCGCGGTACTCGCCACGTGCAGCGCCTGTGCGATGAGCACGCCCTGCAGCGGCAGGCGCCCGAACGCGATGGCGCGCTTCTTCGGGCGGGCGCCGCGCCAGTCGTAGGCCATCTGCAGGTTCGCGGGGAACACCGCGAGGAACAGCGCGGCCGCGGCGATGCCGCCGAGCCGGCGGGTGCGGGGCACGGCCAGCAGCGCCGCGGTGCCGAGCTCCGCGGCGCCGGAGGCGTAGGTGTAGTTCCGGGCCGGTCCGGGCAGCGCCGGCGGGACGATCGAGTCGAACGGCGCGGGGCGCACGAAGTGCAGGGTGCCCGCGGCGCCGAGCAGGGTGGCGAGGAAGGCTGCGGTCCGGCGTCGCCTGGTCATGCCGCACCTCCCGCAGAGAGCAGGCAGAACTCATTGCCGGAAGGGTCACGGAACACCCGCCACGGCAGCTCGCCCCGGTCGGGGTGGATCTCGTGGCCGCTCGGCCAGGCCCAGTCCTCCGCATCGCGCGCCGGATTCGCCGAATCCACCGGCTCCGCGGTGAGCGTGGTGGTGCCGAGCGCCGCTTCCCAGAAGCGACCGAGGCGACGCGGATCGAGGGCGTCGATGCCGAGCTTCTCGAGGAACATGCCCGCCAGTGTGCGCTCCGCGCGCCGCCGACGCCAGGGGGAATTCCCTCGCGCTGCGGGAGGACGGCGTCGTACGGTGATTCCGGTTCCGCGTGGAGCCCTGAGGGAAGGAGGAGCTGATGGTCGTCGCCGTGCTGACCCCTGCTGTCCTCCCTTCCGTCCCGGCCTGCTGAGATCTCGCTGGCCCTCCCTCAGGAGAACCCCATGACCTCGTCCTTCGACAGGGACGCCTTCTTCGCCCGCGCCATGTTCACCGCCACCGTCGCCGAGCTCGAGACGGACCAGCGCTGGTCCACCTGGCCCGAGACCGCCCACACCCTCGACCCCGGCCCGCAGCCCTTCCCCGACTGCGTGGTGCAGCACGACGGAGCGATCGACACCGAGCTCGGCATCCTCAAGACCGGCAAGGAGGCCGACGCCTGATCATCGACGTCCCGCAGGTGATCGACCTGATCGCGAACCCGAACGGCTCGGACTTCCTGCGTCGCGGCTGCGAGAACGTGTGCACCTGGCTGCGGGCGAACGGGGCGCCGGCGTCGGCCGCGGAGCCGCAGGAGTGGGCGGCCGCCGCGCAGCATGCGGTCGCCGGCTGAGGAGCCTCAGCCCCGTCGGCCGAAGAACCACCAGCGCCGACGGGCCCGCGGCTGCGACGCGACCGGCGCGGGCGGCTCCTGCGTCGGCGCCGCCGCGCGCAGCGCGCGCCACTGCCTGGCGGCGTCGTCCCCGTCCCAGGCGGGGGCGAGCAGCACCTGGAAGGGGTTCTCGCGGCGGTCCTCGTGGACCCGTTCGGTGAAGTCCTCCGCGTACTCGCGAGCGGCCTGCTCGGTGGGCAGATCGGTGAGGGTCTCCGCGCGGCGCTCGTACTCCTTGCGCAGCAGCACCACCACCGGCAGCAGCGCCTCGCGGTCGATGTCGCCGCTGGCCAGGCGCTGGTTGATCCACCAGTCCGGGTCGTGGGTGTCGGGCAGGCTCAACGGCTTCCCCGCACCGGGCAGGTCGTCGAAGTCGCCCCGCCGGATCGCCTGCTCGATCGCGGAGTCGACGCGCTCCTGCTCTCGCGAGCTCAGGAGTCCGCGCCCTCCTCGACCAGCGCCGCGAGCCGGTCGATCGAGGCGAGCAGCTTCTCGGCGGTCATCGCCTGTGCCTTGGGCAGGCGCTTCTCGTCGTACAGCTGCGAGTAGTCGTACAGGTGCGTGACCAGGGTTCCGCCCTCGACGGGCTCGAGCTGCCAGGCCCAGAGGTGGCCCGGGGGCGTCTCCCCCTTGGGTGCGGGCAGCCAGGCGATCGCGCGGCCCTCGGCGAAGTCCACCACGTGGTTCTCGCGCACCCCGCCGTTGCGGTTGGTCATCACGAAGACATCGCCGACGGCGCGCACGCGCTGGTCGGGCGCGGCTTCGGCGAGGTTGTCGTTGCCGTCCCAGCGCGGCTGCTGCGCGGGATCGGCGATCAGCTCGAAGATCGTCGCGGCCGGCGCGGCGATCTCCCGGGAGGCTCGGACGAGGCGCTGCTGTTCCTGGCTCATGGCTCCATCGTGCCACTCGATGGGGCGGTGTCCTCGAAGACATCGATCGAACCGGCGTAGTTCGCGACCCACACCCGGCGCTGGGTGGGCTCGTAGGTGACGCCGATGGGGTTCTGGCCCACCTCGACGGTCTGGATCTCCTCCATGGTCGCGGTGTCGAACTTCGTCATGGTGTTCGCGTAGTAGTTCACGACGTACAGCGCGAGGCCGTCCGGGGAGATCGCCATGGTGCGGGGCTCGCGGCCGGTGCTGGCCTCCCGCAGCACCTCGCCGGTCGCGGCGTCGAGCTCGAGCAGCGTGTCCTCGCCGGAGACGGTGAGGTACATCCGGGTCGCGTCCGGGGAGAGCACCAGGTGGCGGGGCTTGCGGCCGGTCTCGAGCACCACCTCGCTCTCGCCGGTGACCAGGTCCACCCGGTACAGCTCGTCGGCGTACATCGCGGTGACGTACGCGGTGCGGTTGTCGGGCATCACCACGCTGCCGCGCGGGGCGGCGTCGACGGGGATCTGGCTCGTCTCCTCGCCGACGGCCAGGTCGAGCACGGAGACGGTCTCGTCGCACCAGTTGGAGACCAGGGCGAGGCTGCCGTCCGGGGAGAGGGAGATGAACTTGGGGACCCGGCCCACCTCGATGACCTGGTCCCATTCGCCGCTCGCGAGGTTCAGGCGGTACACGGCGGAGCGGCCGATCTCTTCGCCGTTCCGGCAGTCGTCGGTGGCCTTCGCGCCGGCGCCCGGGCCCTTGAGGGAGTACTGGGAGACGTACGCGTAGGCGCCGTCGGGCGAGAAGACCGCCTCGACGGGAGCACCGGTGGTCTCCCCCGCCCGGTCCTCGTGACCGAACTGCGAGAGGTCCACGCTGTCGCTCACGGTCGCGGTGAGCTCGAGGGTCTCGGGGTCGTACAGCGTCGAGGTGTGGCTGTACATCATGTTGTTCGCGATGACGGCGCCCGCCGGGCTCGCGACCACGGACTTCGGGGTGATGTCCCCGGTGATCCGGTCCAGCTGCGCCAGGCGCGTGGTGTTCGAGGGGTCGCCGGGCGGGTGCTCGGGCGCGGCCCCCGCGGCGTGGCGGCCGGTGTTCGGGGTGACGATGCTGGTCGCCAGTCCCGCGACCATCCCGCCGGCCATCACCAGGGAGAGGATCGCGATCGCGATCGTGAACTGCTCATGAGGCCGGCCGCGCCGGTTCCTCCTGCGATGCTTCGCCTGCACGCCCATGCACAGCCCCCTCCCGTGCGGCCGAACCTAGTCCGGCGGGCACCGGCGGTGCGGGAGGGTCGCGGCGTGTCGCCCTCAGAGCTCGGGACGGCCCTGCAGCACCAGCTCGCGGAATCGCACCCGGTAGCCGAGCTTCTCGTTGATCTCGATCATCCAGGGGTTCACGTGCGAGTTCCAGGTGACCAGGGCGCGCAGCTGCGGGGCGCGCGCCGTCAGCTGACGATGGGTGGCGACCTTCAGCGCGAGGCCCAGGCGGTGCCCTCGATGCTCGGGCATCACCAGGGTGTTCTCCTGCCAGCCGAGAGTGCTGTGCGGTGAGCGGTGCACGTGGATCTCGGTGTTCCCGGCGAAGCTGCCGTCGGGCGCGACCGCGACCGCCGTGATCGACTCCAGGCCCTGCTCGCGCCGACGCCGCTCCCCTTCGCGGATCCGTTCCGGGGTGTACTCGGGCGCCTCGTGCTCGACCTCCTCGTCGGGTTCGTCGAGCTCGAGCTGGCGCATCAGCCTCCCGTACGCCTCGAGGTGCTGCTCGGGGATGTCGCCGTCCCACAGCTCGATGCGGTACTGCCCGATCCTCTCCTCCGCCTCGGCCTGCAGGGAGTCCAGGAGCGAGCTCTCGAGCGGGAGCGGCAGCACCCGGCACACGGCGAGGTTCTTGCGGCTGATCCCGAGGCGGCGGGCGAGGCGGTTGACGGGCTCGTCGGGGCTGTCGGCGTCGCCGTCGGCCGGGATCTCGCCGTAGGCCTCGACCAGGGTGCGGCCGGAGTCGCGGATCGCGGGGATCAGCGCCTCCTCGGCCAGCTGTGTCGCGATGCCGCGGCCGCGGAAGGCGGGGTGCACCTCGACGCCCACCGAGATGCTCTCGAGGTTCTCGCGCAGGGGGACGAACACCGAGGCGCGGCCGACGAGGCTCTCGCCGCCCTCGAGCGTCTCCGCGAGAGCGATCCAGCGCTGGCCCCGCCAGTACGAGGAGTCGACCATCTGGGCGCGCAGCTGCTCGCGGGTGAGCGCCTGGGAGGCCCCGTAGGTGTGCTCGTCGAGCGCGGTCTCGAGCGCGAGGTACTGCTCGAGGTCGAGGTCGGAGGAGGGGTCCAGGGGGCGGATGCTCACATGCATGGGGTCAGTGGACCATGGCGGATCCCTGCAGGTCGACGGATTTATCGGGCCCTGCTTGACTCTCCCCCAGGGGCAGTCCCGAGCGTGGTCGTCACCGGGACGGACCCGGCGCCCGGGATACCGGGCGAGGAACGACGGAGGAGCACGTGGGGAGAGAGCTGTTGAGCATCGGGGAGCTGGCCGCGCGCAGCGGGCTGAGCCCCAAGGCGCTGCGCCTCTACGCGGAGTCGGGGCTGCTGGTCCCGCGCCGCGTGGACCCGTTCACCGGCTACCGCTCCTACGGCACCGACCAGGTCGCGCGGGCACGGCTGATCGCCTCCCTGCGCGGCATCGGGATGGGGCTCGCCCGCATCCAGGTGCTCTGCGATCTGGACGGAGCAGCCGCCGCAGCGGAGCTGCGCTCCTGGTGGCGGCAGGAGGAGGCCGACGCCTTCTCCCGCGCCGAGGCCGTCCGCTCCCTCGCCCGTGACCTCGGGGAGCTCCCCTCGAAGGACATCATGACCGCATCCACCACCAGGCCCCGCACCGCCTCCGCGCTGCACATCGGCCTCGAACGCTCCGCACAGCAGGACGCCGTGCTGGCCCGCGAGCTGCCCGGCGGGCGGACCCTGCTCGCGGTGGCCGACGGCTTCGGCGCCGCGGACGACCTCGCCCCGCAGCTGCTCGGGCGGCTCGAGCGCGAGCTGGCGGCCGATCCGTCGGCCGCCCCTCTCCCAGCCCTCGAGTCCGCGTGGCGGGAGATCGAGAAGCTCGTCCCTGCCGACGGGGATGCCGGCTCGACCCTCACCGCCGCGCTGCTGGACGGGGATCGCCTGCACATAGCCCACCTCGGCGACACCCGGGTGGTCCTCGTGCGCTCCGAGCGGATCGAGCACGTCACCCAGGACCACACGCTGCTGCGCTCCCTGGTCGAGGCGGGTCGCCTGTCCCCCGAGGAGGTCGCCGCGCATCCGGATCGTGCGGTGCTGAACCGCGCTCTCGCCGCGGGCGCGCCGACGACCCCGGACCTGCTGGTGCGTCGGCTCGAGCCCGGTGACCTGGTGCTGCTGTCCACTGATGGGCTGCATGCCGCGGTCGATCCGGCGGAGCTCGCGGGGGTGCTGACCTCCGGCGGGGAGCCCGAGACGCTCGCGCACCACCTGGTCGACCTGGCCCTCGCCGCCGGCGCGCCGGACAACGTGGGCCTCGCCCTCGCTCAGCTCTGAGCGCGGGCGGCGCGGACCATGCGGACGATCCCGACGATCGACGCGCCGATCAAGCCCACCAGGCCGACCGCCAGCAGCGGGCCGCCGCCGCTCGCGAGCACCGCCCAGACGATGCCGAAGTAGGGCACCTGCATCCACAGCGCCGTCCAGACCAGCAGCCTCTCCCCTTCGCGGTACATGGCCTGGGCGTTGCCGTCGGTGATCTCGGCGGGATAGTTGAAGCCGCGCGGCCGGGTGGACATCGCCGCCAGCGCCAGCGAGAGCACCACCATGATCCCGGCGACGACGAGGAGCGACCATCGCGGCCCCCAGTCGTCGGCCTCCCCGCTGGGACCGAAGTGGGTCGCGACCGTGTCCGGGAGGGAGGGGTAGCGCACGAGCAGCCAGGCCGTGATGCCGAGCGTCGAGAGCACCGTGAACCATCGCAGCGCCCGGGTGACCGGGCCGGTGGTGTAAGTGCGGGCGGGGCGCTGGGACTTGGTGCGGATCGTGCTCATCGTGCTCTCCACGCTACCGATGCCGACGGTGCGATCGCCTCCGCCTATGGTCGAGGGCCGCGTCGCCCGCGGTGGGAGCGGCGCACCCCGCGATCGGGCTCGACATCCGCCCCCACCCCGGTGCGGGCCTCGTGGTGCAGGGCGTCGGCGAGGTACGGCAGGGAGAACTCGACGAAGCCGCGCCCGGCGGGACGGATCAGCTCCTCCTCGATCAGGCGCTCGCGGTAGGTGGACTGGTTGCGGGGGTCGATGCCCATCCGTCGTGCGATGTCGCCGACGGCCGACGGGCCCTCGTCCTCGAGCATCGCGTGGAGGTACTCGCGCTTGCGGGGACTCAGACCGCGCAGCGCCGGGCCGTGCACGTTCTTGATCATCGCCGCGACCACGGCGTCGCGGCTCGCGCGCACGTCCTCGATCTCGATCGTGTCCGCGTCCCCGCTGCGCTGCCAGGCCTTGGAGCCGATGAGCTGGATCAGGTACGGGTAGCCGCAGGAGATCTCGCCGGCGAGCACCGCGGCCTCGGGGGTGATCGACCGGGTGGTGTCCGCGATGGTCATGCGGATCGTCTCCGCCGCGGTGCCGACGTCCACGCTGCCCACCTCGATCCGGTGCGCGCGGCGCAGGAAGGTGGTGCGCTCGTGGTCCAGCAGCGCATCGACCCCGGGACGCACACCGGCGGCGATGAACGCGACCGCGTGACCGGAGCCGATCAGGTCCTGCACGTGCTGGGTGAGGGCGTGCAGCTGGTCACGATCCACCGACTGCAGCTCGTCGAGGGTGATCAGCAAGCCGCCGCCGTCCTCGTCAGCGAGCTGGGCGAGGCGGTCGAGCACCGTGCTGAGCACCTCACCCTCGCCGTCGTAGCGCTGGACGATGTCGCGCGAGGCGCTGAGCGAGGAGATGCGTGCGGAGGTCAGGCGCGAGGTCTCCGCCTCGGGGTCGAGCTCGCGCAGGTGGGCGATGGCCTGGCCGCGAAGCTCCTCGACCAGGGAGGTCGAGGAGGTGTGCATCCGCAGGTCGATCCAGCCCGCCTCGAGGGCGAGCTCGCGGAACTCGGTGAGCAGCACCGTCTTGCCCGAGCCACGGGCGCCGGAGATGAGGATCGCGCGGGCCTCGGGCACGTTCCCCGCGAGGGCGGCGGTGAACTCCTCGATCGCGAGGTCGCGGCCCGCGAGGATCATCGGGGTGAGGCCGAAGCCGGGGTGAAGGGGTTCGGGCTTCCGGGGGTGAGGCCGGCGCCGGCTCCTGTGCCTGTGCCTGTGCCTGTGCCGGGGCGAGTGCTGCGCGGGGTCATGCCGCCATCATGTCGCGTGTGCTGCTGTGTGTACAGGGGCGGCGCGGCTCGGGGTTCATTGGGGGCCACCCTCTCGACCATTCCTCCTCACCGCGAGTTATCCACATTCTCGCGACGGCGGATAGGTGTTTTCGAGAACAGTTCCGACGGGCCACGCGACCGGTCCACTTCTTCTTATCACGCGGGCCCGACAATCGAGGCCGCAGCAACCCTCCGCACACCCTCAGGGCGAGGGCGACGGCGCAGTAGAAGCGCACGTCCATGCCGACATTCTCCGCCCCGCACGCCCCTCAAATCCCTCCACCTCTCCTCCACAATGGCGGGTTTTCCACACAACGCTCCCTCCACACTGGTGGGTTATCCACACGTTCTTTCCTCCACACTGGTGGGTTATCCACAGATTCGTCCCCATTTGATGGTGACTCTTCAGTAAGCGGGTTCTGGCAAATAGCGTGGAGTCATATTCGTCAGTCGTGCATCACTGTGGTGCCGGGTGCAGGAAGGGGGTGGTGTTGGTGGGTGGTTTCGAGGAGTTCGAGGACGGGCGGCAGGGCGAGGCGGCAGAGGGCCCGGCCGGGCACCACGCCCCGACGTCCTCGCCGACTCCTGAGGGGGTCGAGGGGCTGCCAAGGTGGTCGGTGCGTGCGCGGCGTGTTCTGGATGAGGACGTGATCCTCGAGGAGGTCACCCCAGGCAGCCTCGAGGCGGCCCGGGTGTTGGCGCTGCATCGCACGATGCGGACGCGGGCGAGTCTGCACGCCCATCAGCTGCGGCAGCTGGCGACGTTCTTCCGTGAGGACCCCGAGGTGCGGGGCGCACTCGATGATGCGGACCTGACGGCGTTGAAGATCGCCGCAGGGATGCGGTGCAGCTATGTGCAGGCCTGGGCGAAGGTCCGCGACGCCCATATGGCGGTGTCGTGGATGCCGGTGACGTTCACGTATCTGCGGCGGGGGGATCTGCCCGAGGCGTGGCATCACTACCTGATCCGTCACGTCCGTCGCCTCAGCGAGGAGCAGGCCCGCCAGGTCGATGCCCACATGGGCGGGGTGGAGATCCCCTCGGTCTCGCAGGACACGTTCGAGAAGCAGGTCCGCCGCGCGGTGAACCCCGAAACCGCCGCTGACATCCCGGCCCCCGCGACGTCCGCGCGGGATGTGGAGATCGTGGCGATCGATACCGATGCGGGCACGGCGTCGTTGATGGTGACGGGCCCGATCCTGGAGATCAAAGCACTCGCGCACCGCCTCGATGTCGCGGCCCGCACGGTCCAGAAAGCCCAGCGCCACGCACTCGAAGCAGGGGCTGTGGGGCCGTTGCCGTTCGACATCGATGAAGACCTGGTCGAGCGGGGCCGGGCCCTGTCGCTGCGGAGACTGCGGTATGCGATCTTGACTCACTCGGTCCTGGATATCGATCCGGTCCAGGAAACCAGCTCACCGTTCAAACTGCTGGTGACCGTGCCTGCCACAACCCTGCTCGGGGTCGATGAGGGCCCGGCAATGCTGGAGGGCATGACCCCGGTCCCGGCCGAGCAGGCCCGCGCCCTTGCCGCGGGAAGCCAGACCTGGTGGCGGATCCTCACCGACCCAGTCACCGGCGCGTACCTGCCGGTGACGTCGAAGACCTACCAGCCCGGAGCGCAGATGCGGCTCCAGCTGCGACTGCGCCACAGCCACTGCGCCGTCCCAGGATGTGCTCGCTCGACCGCCACGACGGCCGAGGATGACCACATCATCGAATACGACCACGAACACCCCGGGCAGGGCGGGCAGACGAGTCTGTGGAACCTCCACCGATTGTGCTGGCAGCACCACCAGATGAAGACCGCCGGACTGCTCGACCCCGAACGCGACCCGCACGATGACCCCACCACCGGCGATGGCACCACCACCGCTGGGCCGCTGGAGACGAGGTGGATGATCGACCGCGAGATCCGAGCGAGGGCGCGGGAGGATACGGACCTGCTCACCCCGCACACCGCCGCCGTGATGGAACGGACCTGGCGAGCACACCAACGCGCCCACGAGGACGCCATGCGCCTGCACGCCCAGGAGATGGCCCGGCCCCGCGATGAACGCGTCGCCGAGCAGCGTGCCGCTGCCCGGGCCGCTCACCACAGACGCCGGATCATCCCACCCGGCCCCACCACCGACGAGACCGAACCACCCTTCTGAACCAGGGTCAGACGATCTCCACGCCCGCGGCGGTCAACTCCTCCTCCAGTGAGGGGATCCCCGCGGGGTGGACGGCCGCGGTCAGGTCCCGCAGCACCCGCACCGGGGCCCCGCGCTCCGCCGAGCCCAAGGCGGTGGCGCGCACGCAGAAGTCGTAGGCGAGGCCCACCACGTCGATCTGTTCCCAGTGACCGTCGGCGATCAGCTGGTCCACCTGCTCACCGGTGGCGTTCACCGTCCCCTCGAGCACGCTGTAGGAAGGAATGCCATGCCCCTTGAGCACGATCTCGAGCCGCTCCCCCAGCTCCTCGGCGAGATCCGCGATCTCCGTGCGCAGGGCCGCGCCCTCCGTGCCCGCGACGCAGTGCACCGGCCAGGTCTCGGAGAAGTCCGGCTCCGCCGGCGGCACCGCGAAATGCCCGCCGTTGTCGGTGTCCCCGCGATGCCAGTCCTGGCTGACGAGGATCCGGTCGTAGCCCGCGCCGTGCTCGCGCACATGCTCGGCGATCCGCGACGCGACCGCGCCGCCGCCCTCCACTCCGAGGGCACCTCCCTCACAGAAATCGTTCTGGACATCGACGATGATCAGCATCCGCGGCGGCACGGTTCCTCCTCGAGCGAGCGACAGGGTCGACACCCAGGGTACGGAGTGCCCTCACTCATCAGTCCGCCGCACCTGGCACAATCGCGGCATGCCAGCGTCGCTTCCCCACCCGACCGTGCCCCGTTCCTTCCCGCGGCTGCTCTCGCCGCTGGATCTCGGACCGTTCGAGGTGCGCAACCGTATCGTGATGGGCTCGATGCACGTCGGGCTCGAGGATCGTCCCGGGGACGTCAAGAAGCTCGCGGCCTACCTCGGCGAGCGGGCCCGCGGCGGTGCCGGGCTGATCGTCACCGGCGGCTACTCCCCCGACCGCACCGGGCGGCTCACGCCGGGCGGCGCCCAGGCCGACGCTCGCACGATGCGCAGCCATTCCCTGGTCACCCGCGAGGTCCACGAGGCCGACGGGCGCATCATCCTGCAGCTGCTCCACGCCGGCCGCTACGCCTTCCACCCGCTGTCCGCCTCCTCCGCCGCGGGGAAGTCTCCGCTGTCCCCGTTCCGCGCCCGTCGGCTCACCCGCCGCGGCGTGGGCCGCACGATCGAGCACTTCGCCGAGGCGGCCCGCCGCGCGGTCGAGGCCGGGTACGACGGCGTCGAGATCATGGGCTCCGAGGGCTACCTGCTGAACCAGTTCCTGGCCCCCGCCACCAACCGGCGTCGGGACCGGTGGGGGCGCGGCGCAGAGGGTCGGCGCGCGATGCCGCTCGCGGTCGCCGCCGCGGTGCGCGAGGCGATCGGGCCGGAGGCGCTGCTGAGCTACCGCATCTCCCTGCTGGACCTGGTCCCCGGCGGGCAGACATGGGAGGAGACCTCGGCACTGGCCCAGGGGCTCATCGAACGCGGGGTGGACGTGCTCTCCTCCGGGATCGGCTGGCACGAGGCGCGGGTCCCCACCATCGTCACCTCCGTCCCGCGCGCGGCCTTCGCCGAGAACACCGCGGCTCTGCGCGAGATCGTGGACGTGCCGGTGATCGCCTCGAACCGCATCCACGCCCCCGCCGTGGCCGAGCAGATCCTCGCCGATGGGCAGGCCGATCTCGTCTCCATGGCCCGCCCGCTGCTGGCGGACCCGCAGCTGCCGGCGAAGCTCGCCGAGGGTCGTGCGAACCAGGTCGTCGCCTGCATCTCGTGCAACCAGGCCTGCCTGGACAAGGTGTTCGACGGCAAGCGCGCCAGCTGCCTGGTCAACCCCCGTGCCGGGCACGAGACCGAGCTCGTGCTCACGCCGGTGATCGAGCGTCGCGCCCGCAAGGTCGCCGTCGTCGGCGCCGGGCCCGCCGGGCTCGAGGCTGCCCTGGCCGCCGCCGAGCGCGGACACATCGTCACCCTCTACGAGGCGACCGGGGAGATCGGCGGTCAGCTGCGCATGGCCGCCCGCATCCCCGGCAAGGAGGACTACGCCCAGGCGCTGACCTCCTGGCGGATGCGTCTGGCCGCGGCCGGGGTGGGGATCCGTCTGAACACCCGCCCGCACCCCCACGAGCTCACCGGCTTCCACGACGTCATCGTCGCCACCGGCGTCACCCCGCGCCGGATCGATCTGCCGGCCAGCGGCGGCCCCGAGATGATCAGCTACGCGGACCTGCTGGAGGGCCGCGCGGAGGCCGGGGACAGGGTCGCGATCATCGGCGCGGGCGGCATCGGGGTCGACGTCGCCGAGTTCCTCACCGCCCCGCGCCCCTCCCCCACCCTCGACGTGGAGACGTGGAAGCGGCACTGGGGCGTGGTCGAGGCCGACGAGGAGCATCGCGGCGGCGTCATCACCCGCCCCTCCGCGCCTGCCCGGCGCGAGGTCCACCTGCTGCAGCGCAAGGAGTCCCGGATCGGGGCGACCCTGGGCCGCACCACCGGCTGGGTGCACCGCGCCGAGCTGCGCCACGCGGGCGTGATCCAGCATCGCGGGGTGACCTACCGTCACGTCGACGAGCAGGGCCTGCACATCCTCGAGGGCGAGGAGGCGACCGTGCTCGACGTGGACACCGTGGTGATCTGCGCCGGTCAGGAGAGCGTGAACGAGCTCGCGGACGAGCTCACCGCCGCGCGCAAGGGCCGCTCGCCGCGGGTGCACGTGATCGGCGGGGCCCACGTCGCCGCCGAGCTCGACGCCGAGCGGGCCATCCGTCAGGCCGTCGAGGTGGTCGCCGGGCTCTGATCGCCCGGGTGCGCGCGGTCAGGCGCCCTCGAGCACCTCGCGGGCAATCGGTCCGGCGGTGACGGAGCCGTAGCTGCCGTCCTCGACGAACACGGCGATCACCAGGTCGCCCTGGGCGACGATCACCCAGGAGTGCAGCGACAGCTCGCCGTCCTCGTTCGTCCACTCGGCGGTGCCGGTCTTGCCGATCACGGGCTCGCCCGGCAGGTCGGCGAGGTCGTCGAGGCTGCCGTCGGTCACCACACCGCGCAGCATCTGCTGCATCTGCGTGGTCTCCTCCTCGGTGAGCGGGGTGGGCACCTCCGCGGCGGACTGCTCCTGCTCGGCGAGGATCCGCGGGGTGACGGTCTGCCCGTTCTGGACGCTCGCGAGCACCACCGCCATGGACAGCGGCGAGGTGAGCACGCGGCCCTGCCCCATCATCGCGGCGGCATGCTCGGTGCCCGTGTCCTGCGGATCCACCGAGCCCATGAACGCCTCGAGGCCAGCGGGCGTCGGCTGGCCGATGCCGAGAGTCGTCGCGGCGTCGGCGAGGGCCGGCTGGTCCACGGTGTCGTGCTCGAGCAGCAGCGCGGTGTTGCACGAATGGGCGATGACGTCGCGCAGCGGCAGCGTGCCGAACAGCGAGGGGTCCATCGAGTCGGCGTTCTTGAAGCTCGCACCCTCGATGGTCGCGGTCTCGGGGCACTCCAGCGCGGTGTCCGGGGTGACGCCCTCGCGCAGCAGGGCGAGCGCGGTGACGGTCTTGAAGGTGGAGCCGGGCGCGTACTGGCCCACCAGGCCCACCGGATAGGACTGTCCGGTGGGGCCGAGGGCCGCGGCGAGCACGTCCCCGCTCGAGGGCTGCAGGGCGATCACGGCCGACGGGGAGTCCTCGTCGGCGATCGCGGCGGTGGCCCGTCGCTGCAGGTCGTCGTCGAGCGTGGTGGTGACCGCGGTGCCGTCGACCGGGTCCACGGTGTGCAGGGGCCGCTTCTCGTCGGCGTCCTCATCGACGGCGAGCACCTCGACGCCGTCGGTGCCCACCAGGGCGTCATGCTCGGCGGCGACCACGCCGCCGGTCGCGACCAGGTCCCCGGCCTCGATCTCCCCGTCGGAGTCCTCGACGTCCTCGCTGCTGGCCTCGCGCAGCGCGCCGAGCACGCCGGGGGCGTAGTCGCGCTCGACCGCGAGCGGGCGGGTCTGCTCGGAGGCGTGGAAGCCGGTGATCTGCGCGGCCTCGACCAGCGGGTAGTCGCCCTCGTCGGAGGTGCGGATGGTCAGAGCGGGGACGAACGCCTCGGGGCCGTTGTCCGCGACGGCCTTCGCGTAGCGGTCCGGATCGGTGCCGAGCAGGCCGGCGAGCTCGCGCGCGGCGTCCTCCTGCGCGGACTCCTCGATCCGGGTCTTGTCCAGGCCCAGCACCTTCACGTCGTGCTCCCCGTAGAGCACCTCGCCGTCGCGGTCGGTGATCGTGCCGAGCGCCGGCTCTAGGGTCCTGAGGTCCAGGTGCTCGCCTGCGGCGAGGTCCGGTGCATAGATCTCGGGTGCGAGCTGGGCGGCCCAGCCGTCCTCGCCGCGCTCGAGGGTGGCCTCGGTGGTGTACTCCCAGGTCCCGGCGTCGTCCGGGAGGGTCCAGGTCCAGGCGAGGGTCACGGTGCGCCGGCCGTCCTCGGCGCTGCCGGAATCAGCGAGCTCGACCTGCGGGGCGGCGCCGGTGGCCTCGATCAGCGGACCGAGCACCGCCTGGTGCTCCGGTGCCTCGGCACGGGCGAGCGCGGCGGCGAGCGCCCCGGCCTCCTCCTGCCCGTCACCGGCGCGGTCCCGCCACAGCAGCGCGCCCGCGACCAGGGCCGCGATCGCGAGCACGGCGATCAGCACGATCAGGGGCGCTCGGCGGCGCGGGGCGGCGGAAGTGGGGGCCATCGCCCCATGCTCCCACCTAGACTCGTGCGCATGCCCCGAGTGCTCCACACCGCCCAGGCTCTCGTCGACGTGATCCTGGAGATCGACGAGCTGCCGCCGCGGGGCGGCAACGCCAACGCCCGCAGCGAGACCACCTACGCCGGCGGCGCGGTGACCACCCTGATCGCCGCCGCACGCACCGGGGCCACCGCGGTACACGGCGGGGCGCACGGTACCGGCCCGCACGGCGACCTGATCCGGCAGGCCCTCGCCCGGGACGGGGTGGCTCTCTCGGACTCTCCGCGCCCCGATCTCGACACCGGGTACTGCACGGTGCTGCTCGAACCGTCGGCCGAACGGACGTTCCTCACCGTGTACGGGGCGGAGCGGCAGGTCACCGCGCAGTCGCTGGCGACCCTCGCGCCGGAGCCCGGGGACCTGGTGTGCGTCTCCGGCTACAGCCTGTTCGAGCCCACCCGCGAGCCGATCCTCGAGTTCCTCGAGTCGCTCAAGGAGGGCGTGGACGTGGTGCTCGACCCGGGCGACCCCTTCGCCACGTTCCCCCGCGAGGTCCAGAACCGGATGCTCGCCCGCACCACGGTGTGGACCTCCAATGCGGATGAGGCGAAGGCCCTCACCGGGCTCGAGGCGCTCGAGGACACCCCCGAGGCGATCCGGCGCCGCCTCTCCCCCGGCGCCGCGGTGGTGGTGCGGGACGGCGAGCGCGGCTGCGTGGTGTTCCATCATGGGCGCGGCACGCAGATCCCGGCCTTCCCGCAGAAGGCGGTGGACACCAACGGCGCAGGCGACACCCACACCGGGGTGCTGCTGGCCGAGCGCGCGCTCGGCGCGGACTGGGAGTCCGCCGCGACCCGCGCCAACGCCGCCGCCGCGATCGCGGTGACCCGCCGCGGCACCGAGAGCGCCCCCACCCGGGTCGAGGTCGACGAGTTCCTCTCCTGACCTCTCCTGAACGGCTCCTCCAGCCGGGTCCCGGCCGTCGATCAGGGTCCGGACCTAGGATGGAGGCGCACCTCACATCCGACATGTTCAAGGGGACCATGGACGAGCAGGCCGGGACCGGCACCACCTTCCACGACTTCCGGGCGAGGACGATCGACGGCGTCGAGCAGGACTTGAGCGAGTACCGCGGCCGCCTCGTCCTGGTGGTCAACACGGCCTCGGAGTGCACCTTCACGCCGCAGCTGACCGCGCTGCAGGAGCTGCAGGACCGTTTCGGCGAGCACGGCTTCACGGTGATCGGCTTCCCCTCCGACCAGTTCCGACAGGAACCCGGCACGGACGAGGAGATCAAGGAGCTGTGCATCTCGACCTACGAGGTGACCTTCCCGCTGTTCTCGAAGGTCGATGTCAACGGGCCGGGCGCCCACCCGCTGTGGCAGTGGATGTGCACGCAGAAGGCCGGCGTGATCGGCGGCCGCATCGCCTGGAACTTCACCAAGTTCCTGATCGACGGCGAGGGGCGCGTGCTGCGCCGCTACGCCCCGCCGGTGCCGCCGGCGCGGATCGCGCGGCGGATAGAGACCGAGCTGGGGCTGCGCTGAGCGCTCCCGCACCGACGGTTGGTAGCGTGGGTCACAGCACCCGTCTACCCGAAAGGTGACCTCATGGAAGGCGCAGTACTCTTCCTCGTCCTAGGCCTCGGCCTGCTGATCTTCCTCGTGATCGTGGCGGCGCTGCTGTTCGGCGGCCTGCGCACCTCCCTGATGTTCACGGTGCATACGCAGGAGGCCGTGATCGTCGAGCGCTTCGGCAAGTTCAAGCACGTCGCGCACGCCGGCCTGAACTTCAAGACCCCCTTCATCGACAACACCACGCGCCCGGTCTCGCTGCGCGTGCAGCAGCTCGAGGTGAACATCGAGTCCAAGACCAAGGACAACGTGTTCGTCACCGTGCCGGTCGCGGTCCAGTACCGGATCCGCGAGGAGCAGGTCGTCGACGCGTACTACAAGCTCTCGAACCCCGAGGCGCAGATCCGCTCCTACGTGTTCGACACCGTGCGCTCGGCGCTCTCCGGCCTCGAGCTGGACGCGGCCTTCGAGTCGAAGGACGACATCGCCCGCAGCGTCGAGACCACGCTCTCGCAGCGCATGCAGGAGTTCGGCTTCAACATCATCAACACCCTGGTCCAGGACATCTCCCCGGACCAGCGCGTGCGGGACTCGATGAACTCGATCAACGCCGCCCAGCGCGACCGGGTGGCGGCGCAGTCCCTCGCCGAGGCGGACAAGATCAAGCGCGTCACCCAGGCGGAGGCCGAGGCCGAGTCCAAGCGCCTTCAGGGTGAGGGCGTGGCCGCGCAGCGCAAGGCGATCGCCCTTGGTATCGCCGAACAGTACGAGATGCTCCGCAAGGTGGGTATCGAGAACTCCGCCGAGCAGCTGCTGCTGATGACGCAGTACTTCGACACCATGCAGGACGTGGCCCGCAACGCCCGCTCCAACGTGCTGTACCTGCCCTCGAACCCGGGGGCCGTCGGCTCGATGGGCGAGGAGATCCGCACCGCGATGCTGCAGTCCCAGGCGGCCGCCGAGGCCAGCCAGGACGCCGACGTCGCCGATGCCGAGAACCGCAGGCGCAGCTCCGCGCAGCAGCAGCGCGCACAGCAGGAGGCCCGTGCCGAGCGCGCCCGCCAGCAGGCGGAGCAGCGGGCTCGTGAGGCGAGCCGGCAGGAGGCCCCAGAGGGCTACCCGGGCGGGGAGATCCCGCCGTGGGCGCACCCGAACAGCGGCAATCTGGGCTGAGCGATGACCGAGCGGCCCCACATCGTGCTCGTCTGCGTCGACGAGATGAGGGCGGATGCGATGGGGGTCGCCGGGAACGCCCACATCGACACCCCCAACCTCGACGATCTCGCGCGCGGCGGATACCGCTTCACCCGCGCCTATTCCGCCACCCCCACGTGCGTGCCCGCGCGCGTCGCGATGTTCACCGGGAAATCGCCCTCCCTGCATGGCCGCTACGGCTACCGGGAGGGGATCTCCTTTCCGGAGGCGTACCCCGTCACGCTGCAGTCCACGCTGCGGGAGGCGGGCTACCAGACCTTCGGCGTCGGGAAGATGCACGTGTTCCCGGACCGGGCCCGCTGCGGCTTCGACGAAGTGCTGCTGCACGACGGCTTCCTGCACACCTCACGCCGGCTGAGCCGGGGCCCGTCGGCGACGATCGACGACTACGTGGACTTCCTGCAGCGGGAGACCGGTGATCCGCGTGCCGACTACCAGGAGACCGGGATCGGCTGCAATGCGATGACGGCCCGGCCCTGGGAGCGCGCGGAGCGGCTGCACCCCACCCGCTGGGTGGCCGACGAGTCCTTCCGCTTCCTCGAGCGGCGCGATCCCACCCGGCCGTTCTTCCTGTACATGTCCTTCCACCGGCCGCACGCGCCCTTCGATCCCCCGCCGTGGCTGTGGGACAAGTACCGCGCACGCTCGGGCCCGGCGCGTGCACAGGGCGACTGGGTCTCGCGTTTCGACGAGCATCGGCGTGACTTCCACTCCGAGGCGGAGTTCGGAGCGCAGAAGGAGAGCACCCATGAACAGGTGCGAGCCGGCTACTACGGCTCGATCGAGTTCATCGACCTGCAGCTGAACCGGCTCAAGGAGACGCTCTCGGATCAGGGCCTGCTCGAGGACACGGTGATCGTGTTCGTCTCCGATCACGGCGACATGCTCGGCGATCACGACATGTACCGGAAGTCCGTGGGCTACGAGGGCTCAGCGCGGGTGCCGCTGGTGGTGCACGTGCCGCCGCGCTGGCGAGGGAGCTGGGGTGAGCCTGGAGAGGTCCACTCGATCGCGGAGCTGAGGGATCTGATGCCGACGCTGCTCGAGCTCGCCGAGGTCGCGGTGCCAGACGGCGTGGACGGCATCAGCCTGCGCCCCGGGAGCGGGACGCGCGATCACCTGCACGGCGAGCACGTGATCAGCGCTCTGGGCCGGCACTCGATGCAGTGGATCCGCTCGCAGCGCTTCAAGTACGTGTGGTTCTCCGGGGACGGGCACGAGCAGCTCTTCGATCTCGAGGCGGATCCGTGCGAGGAGCGGGACCTGGCCGGGGTCGATGACGTCGCCGGGGAGCTTGCGCGGCATCGGGAACTGCTGGTCGCCGAGCTCACGGACCGCGAGGAGGGCTTCGTGGAGAACGGAGCGCTCGTGGGCGGGCGGCCGGTGCAGTCCGAGGCGGCGTGGGTGCGCGAGTTCGCACGGCTCTGACCGGCGCTGACCAGGAGATCATTCGACGGAAGTCGTACTGGCCCGACCCCGTAGGAGGGCTATGCGGGGCTGCCCCGTGCGATGGGATAGGAGGCATGAACGAGAGCGCGCCCTCCCCCGACTACACCGTCGAGAAGCAGCTGGCCCGCACCGCGGGGGTGACCCTGGTGTGGTGGGCACACGGCATCGTGCGCCTGCTGCTCGCGGTGGCGATGGTCTACTACGGGGTCGCCAAGCTCGTCTTCGGCCAGTTCGGCGTCACCGACATGGGCGACGCGCTCATCGCCCAGGGCGAGATGAGCCCGATGGGGGTGCTGTGGCGGATGGTCGCCCTCTCCCCGCTGTTCCAGTTCCTGGGCGGCCTCGCGGAGCTCGGGGCGGCGCTCGCACTGCTGTGGCGGCGCACGATCCCGCTCGGCGCGGTGCTCGCCGGGGCGTCGATGGCCCTGGTCTTCGTGCTGAACCTCGGCTACGACGTGCCCGTCAAGCAGATCTCCCTGGCGCTGCTGATCATGTCGGTGCTGGTGCTGATCCCCTGGATGCCGCGCCTGTCCCGGGCGCTGCTCGGTCACGGGGAGATCCGGCCCGGGCCGGTGCCCGTGCTCATCCCCTGGCGCCCGCTGGCGAGGGTCACGAACGTTCTCGGACCCATCGCGGCGCTCGCGCTGGTGGGGCTGATCGGCTGGGGTGTGAGCGGGATGTACCCGGAGCGCAGCACCGACGAGACCACCCCTGCCGGGGTGTGGACGGTGCAGGAGGACGCCGCCGCGCCGGCTGCGCAGCTGAGCGAGGACACCCGCTGGAGCGCGATCGCCTTCGGCGAGGTCGAGTACGGGGGTCTCGCCTCGGTCCAGCTCCGGCGCGCTGACGGCGAGCTGCTGCACGGCCGCTACGAGCGCACCGGGGAGGGCACGGTCGAGCTCTCGCTGCGTCCGCTAAGGGATCCGGGGACCACGGCCCAGGAGTACATCGACTCCGAGCCCACCGAGCTGACCCTCAGCATCGTCGAACGCGAGGACGGCACCCTGCACGCCACCGGGGGCGGCCAGGACCTCGTGCTCGCGCCCAATGACTCCGCGATGGTGCTCTACGAGCGCGGCTTCAGCTGGGGCGTGCGCCCGGACGATCCCTTCAACCGCTGAGACGTCGGCCCCGTCCCCTAAGGTGGGACCGCACACGACCTGCGATGGAGGAGCCCCCGCATGCTGATCGAGTTCGGCTGGTCCCTCGATGGTGCCGCCTGGGCCGACGGGACGGGGACGACCGGTTCGGTGCGGCTGGGGCCGCGCGGTCTGGTCCAGCTGCTGCAGAGCCGCCTCGCGCTGACCCGTCCGTCGGTGGACCCCGCCGTGCGGATCGCGCAGTACGGCCGCGCGCTCGCGGCGGCGGATCATCCGTGGCCGAGGGAGTCCTTCGCCGTGGATCCCTGGGCGACGGCGGCGACCATGCTCAGCTGGCGGGATGCCGCGGTGGTGGCCGGGGCCGGGCTGCAGCCGCGCGAGGGGCTGCCGGCGCGGGTGGAGGCGCTGTGCGCGATCGAGCAGGTCGCGGACCTCTCCCCCGGCGCGGCGGATGATCTTCAGGAGCTGGTGGCGCTGCTGCAGGAGTCGCCCTGGCCGCTCGGCATCGAGCGCCTGCTGTGCCATGAGGCGCCCGAGTCCCTGCCGGGATCCTGGCCGCGGCTGCTGGCGCTGCTGGGTGAGGGCGGGGTCGAGGTCTCTGCGGCGGCGGAGCGGCCGACGGGGCGGCCCGAGCTGGTGCTGCTCGAGGCGGAGGACGAGTGGACTGCGGCGGAGGCCGCGGCGCGCTTCCTCGCCGGGCGCGAGGGACGAGCCGTGCATGTGCTCGCCACGGAGGACACGATCCTGCTGGACCAGGAGCTGCGTCGCCGCGGCCTGCCGGCCCTCGGCGTGGCGGAGTCCTCGGCGGATCGCACGAGCCTGCAGATCCTGCCGCTGTACCTCTCGATCGCGGTGGCGCCGGTGGATGTGCAGCAGCTCGGCGCGTTCCTGGATCTCCGGGTGCTGGACGCCCCGGACTCGGATCGGGAGCCGATCGGGCTGGTGCCCTCGCGGGTGCGCCGCCGCTTCCTCGACGCGCTCGCGGCGGAGCCCGGCACGGGAGGTGCGGCGTGGCGGGCGGTGCTCGAGGAGTTCGCGGGAGATCCCGACGCCTACGAGGTGGCCCGGGCCGTCTCCGATCTGGTCACCGCGCCGCTTCGCCCCGAGCAGCTCACCCCGGCGCGGCTGCGCGCGGCGACGGCCTGGCTCGGGCAGCGCCTGCGCGCCCTCGGCCAGGGGGATCCCGAGCTGCTGCGCGCGAGCACCCATCTGCAGACCTTCCTCGAGGTGCTCGACACCCTCGGAGACGATCACGTGCTCGACGAGCGCGAGCTCTCCCAGGTGCTCGAGGCCTCCGGCGGGCGAGCCGCCTCCCCCTTCGCCCGCCCCGAGGCGAGCGGCAAGCGCACCTCCTGCACCCGGCCCGCCCAGCTGCGGGCCGACGGCGGGGACGTGCTGTGGTGGGGCGCGGACCGGCAGGACGCCCGCACCGGCGTCACCTGGGACGCGAACGAGGTCGAGGCGCTCACCGCGCTCGGCGCACGGGTGCCGGACCCCGCGGCGCTCGCGGCCCTCGAGACCGACGCCGGGCTACGGGCGCTGCGCGGCGCGGGCCGCGTGATCGTGGTCCGCACCCGCACCCGCAGGGAGAAGGCCACCGCCCCGCACTCGCTGCTCGCGCACCTCGCGGCCGAGCGCGCACAGCCCGGCGAGGACGTCGCCGCGGTGCTCGAGAGCCACCGGGTGGATCCGCGCAGCGCCGTCGGCGCCGGGGCGTGGGAGCTCGCGGGATCGCGTCGGGCGCTGCACGTGCCCGCGCTCGAGGCGCCGACGGGGCCGCGCGAGGACCTCACCCGGCACGCCGCGCCCGCGCCGCATCTGCTGCCGCGGGCGCTGAGCTACTCGCAGGCGGAGAACCTGCTGGGCTGCCGCCAGAAGTGGACCTACCGCACGGGGCTCGGGATCCGGCCGGCGTCGGTCGCGAGCGTGCCCACCGGCAACCAGATGATCGGCACCCTCGTGCACGCCGTGGTCGAGGAGCTGGTCACCGCCCGGCAGAAGCAGGGCGGGGCGCCGGCGGCCGAGGAGATCGCCGAGATGCTGGACCGCCTGGTCCCGCAGCTCGCCTCGGAGCTGCTGCTGCCCGGGCGCGAGGTCGAGCTGACCACGATGCGCGAGACGGCCGTGCGCTCCCTCGAGGAGTTCTTCGGCCGGCTGGCCGCGGCGGGCCTGGTGATCACCTCGGTCGAGTCCCGCTTCGAGGAGCCGCTGCGGCTGCACCTGGCGCGAGGCGACGTCGAGGTGCCGTTCATGGGCTACCGAGACGTGCTCGCCGAGGATGCCGCGGGCCGGCCCACCGTGATCGACCTGAAGTGGACCTCGGCGGCGAAGAAGTATCCCGAGCTGTTCGATGCCGGAGAGGCGCTGCAGCTGGCCTCCTACGCCTGGTCGCTCGATGCCCCGGACGCGGACGTCGGCTACTTCCTGCTCAAGCAGGGCGAGTTCGTCTCCGCGAACCCGGCGCTGGACCCGCACGGCCGGCCCACCCTCGACATCGAGGAGGCCTGGTCCACCACCGTGGCCGGCGTGACCGAGGCGCTCGACGCGATCGGCGAGGGCACCGTCTCCGCCCGCTCCGGGCAGATCCTGCGCGATGCCGGGCAGAGCCTGAGCACCCCGCGCACCGAGGCGAAGAAGACCTACGCCGCCGCGCAGGAGGTCGCGCGGGCCGAGGGCGGGATCGTGGTCGACGCCCGCTGCGACTTCTGTGATTTCTCCCTGCTGTGCGGCCTGAGAGGCGATGCATCATGAGCTTCACCCTGATCAACGCCTCCGCCGGCTCCGGCAAGACGTACACCCTCACCCGGCTGCTGGCCGAGCGCCTGGCCGCCGGGCTCGACCCCTCCGAGGTCATCGCCACCACCTTCACCGTCAAAGCGGCCGACGAACTCTCCCAGCGGGTGCGCTCGACGCTGCTGGACCGCCAGCAAGTCGAGGCGGCGCGCGGCATCGACAGCGCCCTGATCAGCACCGTCAACTCCGTCGCGGGGCGACTGGTGACCGAGTACGCGCTCGATGCAGGGATCTCCCCGCAGGTGCGGGTGCTCGACGAGACCACGCAGAAGGCCGCGTTCGCCGCGGCGATCGACCGCACCGCCGCCGCGGCCGGGGTGCGCTGGGGCGCGATGCTCGCCCGCACCGAGCACGACGGCGACGAGCGCGACACCGGCTACGTGCGCACGCAGGCCTGGCGCGCGCGGGTCAAGGACGTCGCCGACGCCGCCCGCACGAACCTGCTGGGCGCCGAGGACCTGCGCGCCGCCGCCGAGACGTCATGGGAGGAGTTCCGGGCCGCGGCGCAGCTGCCGGCACCGGGCGAGGACCAGCGCGGGCGCTGGCTGCACGAGCTCGGCGTGAGGATCGCGGACTTCGAGGCGGAGCTCGCGGCGGGCACCATCGCGGCGCGCAGCGTGGACAGGGCGCGGCGCGATCTCGAGGCGCTGCGCCGGATGGAGCGGAGCCTGCGCGATCGGGAGCGCACCCCGTGGTCGAGCTGGCTGCGGCTCGCCGGAGGCGGCAGCTACGGCGCGCCCGCGAAGAAGGCGCTCGAGCCGCTCTCGCTCCAGATCTCCGAGACCTTCGCCGAGAATCCCGCGTGGCAGCAGGATCTGCAGGACCTGATCCGGCTGATCCTCGAGGTCGCCGCCGAGTCCCTCGAGGCGTACGAGACGTACAAGCGCGAGCTGGGGCTGATCGACTTCATCGACCAGGAGGTGCGGGCGCTGCGCCTGCTGCAGGACTCCCCGCGGGTGCGCGAGTCGATCGCCTCCCGCTTCCGGCTGCTCGCGGTGGACGAGTTCCAGGACACCTCCCCCGTCCAGCTCGCCCTCTTCCTCGAGCTCTCCCAGCTCATCGAGGAGAAGATCTGGGTGGGCGATCCGAAGCAGGCGATCTACGGCTTCCGCGACGCCGACCCCCGTCTGATGCAGGACATCATCGCCGCGCTCGAGGGCGGCGGCACCGTGTTCGGCACGGGCGAGGTGAGGAACCTGTCGGAGTCCTGGCGCTCGCAGAAGCTGCTGGTCGACTTCTCCAACGCCGTGTTCACCCCGGTGTTCGCGCCCGACGGGGCAGGGGCCGAGCGAGTGCGTCTGGCGATCCCCGCGCCGCGCCGCGAGCGCGCGGGCGGGGGCGCGCTCGAGGTGTGGGAGGCGACCAAGCACGATCGCCGCGCGGTCTCCGCGCACAAGCACGCCTCGATGATCGCCGAGCAGATCCGTCACCGGATCGAGGAGGGTGCCTTCGCCCCCGGGGACACCGCCGTGCTGGTGCGCAGCAATGCACAGCGCGAGGCGGTGGTCGCCGCGCTGCAGGAGCGGGGCGTGCCCACCGCCGGCGCCGCCCATCCGCTGCTCGCCACCCGCGAGGCGCAGATGGTGCGGGCCGCGCTCGCGGTCACCCTCGACGGCTCGGACACCCTCGCCCTCACCGAGCTGGTCACGCTGCTCGGCGACCACGGCGCCCACGAGGACTGGTTCGCCCAGCTCATGGCCGCGCCGGACCGCGACGCCCGCCGGGCCGTCTTCTCTGCCTGGTGGGAGGATCCCGCGCTGAGCGGTCTGCGCGAGGTGCGCCGGGCCTGCATCGGATTCACCCCGGTGGAGATGATGAGCGCGTTGATCGACGCCCTCGACCTGCCGCAGCGGATCAAGCGCTGGAGCGGGCAGGCCTCGCGCCGCCGTACCCTCGATGCACTGCGGGCGATGGCGCGGGAGACCACCGAGCGGCGCCGCGCCGAGGGCTCCCCCATCACGCTCACCGGCCTGCGCGCCGAGCTCGACGCCTGGGAGGAGGGGCCGGACCTCTCCGCGCTGCCCGAGGCGGTGTGGGTGGGCACCGTCCACGGTGCCAAGGGCCTGGAATGGGAGCACGTGGTCACCTACCTCGGCGCGCCCCCGAAGGAGCGCGACCACTCCAGCGGCGTGCTCGTCCTCTCCCCCGGCGCGCTCGACGTCACCGCGCCGCTGGCCGGGCGCAGACTGCGCTTCTGGCCCCAGGTCGCCGCGCCCGCAGAGGTGAGCGAGCAACTCGCCGCCTCGGACTTCGCGACCCGTCGGCGCGAGGCGGAGGCGGAGGAGTCCGGGCGGTTGCACTACGTGGCCCTCACTCGCGCCGCCCGTACCGGCGTGCTCGCCGTGCCCGGTGCCGCGACCGTGCTCGACACCCTCGTCGAGGGCACGCAGCTGGTGCGCTGGACGGACACCGGCCTCACTGTGCACGGCACCGAGGAGCCGTTGCCGGCGACGGTGACCCGCGTGAACGTGGACGATCTGGTGGAGGAGGCGGTGGAGCGCCTGCCGGTCGGGGCGGATCCCCTGGCGGCGACGGATGTGCCGCTGCGCCCGGAGGGCGAGGCGGGAAATCGTGCTACGGCGCGGTTTCAGGCGTCGGGCGTCGGCTCCGACGACTCGCTCGCGCAGGTGGGTGCGCCGCGCAGCATCGGCGAGGTGCTCGTGCGCGGCGGCGGGCCGCAGTGGGAGCGGGTGGGCGAGGCGCTCCACGCCTACCTCGCCCTGCCGCTCGAGCAGCTGACGCAGGCGCAGAAGGACAGCGCCGCGCAGCGTCTGCTCGAGCGCTGGGCGGTGACCCGCACCGTCGACGCCGAGGTGCTGCATGCGGCGGGACGGGCCTGGTCACGGTTCCTCACCAAGGAGTTCCCCGGCGCCGAGCAGCTCACCGAGCAGCCGATCACCTGGTGGAACGAGGAGGAACAGGTGATGGAGGGCTGGATCGACACCCTGCTCCGCCTGCCCTCCGGCGAGATCGTGCTGGTGGACCACAAGTCCTATCCCGGCGATGACCCGGTGGGGCACGTGCGGCGTCACTACCTCGGGCAGATGGCGACCTATGCGCAGGCCCTGGCCGCGGCGGGGCGGGCACCGGATCGGATCCTGATGCACCTGCCGCTGCGCGGGGAGGTCCTCGAGGTGACCCTGCATGGATGAGCTGAGCGCCGCCCAGGCGATCGATGCCGCGCGGGTGCTGCTGGACGACGCGCTGCGCTCCGGCGGGCGGCGGCTGCTGGGGATCGCCGGGGCGCCCGGAGCGGGCAAGTCGACGCTCACGGCGCTGCTGGCGGAGCAGCTGCCGGCGGGCAGCTGCGTCGTGGTGCCGATGGATGGGTTCCATCTCGCCGATGTCGCGCTCGCGCGGCTGGGCCGGGCGGAGCGGAAGGGCGCCCCGGACACCTTCGACGCGGCGGGCTATGCCACGCTGCTGCAGCGGCTGCGCACCGCGATGCCGCAGGATCCGCCCGTGTGGGCGCCGATGTTCGAGCGGGAGCTCGAGCAGCCCCTGGCGGGCGCGATCGAGGTGGGCGCCGAGGTGCCTCTGGTGATCACCGAGGGCAACTACCTGCTGCTCGATCAGGGGCCGTTCGCGCAGGTGGGCGCGATGCTCGATGCGCGCTGGTTCGTCGAGGTCCCCGAGCAGGTGCGCCACGAACGGCTGATCGCCCGGCACGAGCGCTTCGGCAAGCCGCCGGAGGCGGCGCGCGAGTGGGCGCTCGGGCCGGACGAGCACAACGCCCGCCTGGTCGCGGCGACCCGCGAACGGGCGGACGCCGTGGTCAGCCTGCCATGACGGTGCGCACGAAGCGCGCAGAGCGCTCCTGCAGGCCGGCGATCTTCTGCTGCTGGTGGTACTCGAGCAGGGCGGGATCCTCCGAGCGCAGCTCGTAGGAGCTCGGTGCGCGGCGCACGTTGCGCGAGCAGCGCAGATCGGCGCAGATCGCGGTGCCGACGGTGTTGCCGCGCCGGCCGGACTCCCCGGCCAGGGGTGCCACGAAGAGCGCGGCCTGATTGCCGTCCACGATGTCCTCGCACCACGAGCAAAGCAGCTTCTTCGCCGGAGGACGCTCGGCGCCGCGCAGCAGCAGGGTGCGCACGTGGCCGTCGACCTCGAGGCTCACGTAGTGCTGTGTGGGGCGCTTGGGGTCCTGCCAGCCCAGCAGGTCGAGCTGCTCGAAGTCGATGGCATCGAGCTCGGGGAGCTGGGCGCGCTGGGCCGCGCCCTTGCTCGCGTTGATGAAGGAGGTGCGGATCAGGTCTTCGGTCAGGGTGATCATGAGGGTCCTCACGGGAGAGCGGAAGGTCGTGGTGGCGTGCGGGCGCGCCGAGATCAGACCGAGCAGGCCACGTGGGCCGCCCCGCTCCCTGCAGGCGCGATGCGCATGCTGACTCCCTCTGCCGTCACGGACCCGGTCACGCTACGCCCGCACAAGGCGGGCGGCAACCGGGTTTCCCGGGCCCGGATCAGAGGATGATCTGGTTCAGCTCGGCCAGGTCCACGTCGCTGAGCTGGAGCGACATCGCCTGCGCGGAGTCGGTGATCGACTCGGGGCGGCTCGCACCCGGGATCGGGATCACGTGCTCGCCCAGCGCCAGCTCCCAGGCCAGCACCACCTGCTGGGGGCTGACCGCATGCGCCTCGGCGATCCGCTGGATCTGCGGGAACCGCTCCCCCACCGCGGCCGCCCCGCCGCCGGTGCCGCCCAGCGGCGACCAGGGAACGAAGGCGATGCCGTGCTCGCCGCAGTGCTCGAGCTCGCGGCGGCTGGTGTGGAAGAACGTCGGCGAGAACTCGTTCTGCACCGCAGCCAGGCCGCCCTCGCCGAGCACCTCGCGAGCCACGTCGATCTCCTCGACGTTCGCGTTGGAGATGCCGACCTCGCGGATCAGGCCCTCCTGCTGGAAGCCGGCCAGCGCCTCGACCGCGTCGGCATAGCGGATGCTGCGGTCCGGACGGTGCCAGTAGTAGAGGTCCACCGAGTCCATGCCCAGCGCCGTCAGTGACCTCTCGAGCGCGGAGCGGAGGTAGGCGGCGGAGCCGTCGCGACCCCCGCCCTCGGCGGAGCGGGTGATGCCGCCCTTGGTCGCGACCACCACCTGCGAGCGGTCCCCGTCCCAGCTGCGCAGCGCCTCGCCCACGAGCTGCTCGTTGTGGCCCGTGGTGTCCCAGCTGGGGGCGTAGATGTCGGCGGTGTCGAGCAGGGTGATCCCGGCGTCGAGCGCGGCATGGAGGGTGGCCATGGCGCGGTCATGGGGGGCGGGCTCTCCCCGTCCCATCGACAGCGGCATGGCGCCGAGACCCAGTGCGGAGACGGTCAGGGAGCCGATGCGGCGGGTGGATGCACTCATGCGGCAAGCGTATGCCCACGCGCGCGGCGCGTCAGCCCCTCGGGCGAGTGGATTCGCGTTCGATCAGGCGCGAGCGCAGCAGCGTGGTCGAGGGCTCCTCATCGGGGTTCGCCATCCGCTGGGCGAGCATCCGGGCCGCGGCGCGGCTGGTGGCGCGCACCGCCTGATGCACCACGGAGACCGACGGGGTGACCAGGCGGGTCCACAGATCGTCGTCGGTCGCGAGCAGGGCAGGCGCGCCCTGGATCCCGCGCAGCGCCTCGAACGCCCCGGCGGACATCCGGTTGTTGGTGACGTAGACGCAGTCCGCCGTGCCGTCGGCCAGCAGCTGCTCCATCAGCGCGCGACCCGATTCGACGTGCAGGTCACCGCGCTGGAGCGCGGCGTCACCGAGCTCGACCCCGAGCTCGCGCCAGGTGGCGAGGAAGCCGATCGCACGGTCCTCGGTGGTGCGCAGGGTCTGCGGGCCGGCGATCACGGCCGGGGCGCGGAAGCCCCGCTCGTGCAGGTGGCGCGCGGCCTGCCGGCCGGCATCGAGGTTGTCGGTGGCGACCACGTCGGTGGCCGCGCCGTCGATCCCGCGGTCCACCAGCACCACCGGGATCCCGGCATCGGTCAGCGGGCTCAGGTCGGTGCGCAGGCTGTCCACCGGCACCAGCAGCACCCCGGAGACGTGCCGGCTCACCAGCTGGGCGAAGCAGTCCTGCTCGAGGGCGAGATCGTCCTCGGTGTGCGCGACCGTCACCGAGTGGCTCTGGTCGCGGGCGATCCGCTCCACCTCGCCGATGATCTGGGTGAAGTAGGGGTTCTCCGCATCGGGCGCGACCACCGCGATCTGGGAGGTGCCGCCGCGGCGCAGGGAGCGGCCCAGGGCGTTGGGCACGTAGCCCGTGGCCCGGACCGCCGCCTGCACCCGCTTGGACAGCTCCTTGTCGACGGTGGTGGCACCGTTGATGACACGGGAGACAGTCGCCGAGGAGACGCCCGCGGTGCGCGCGACATCCATGATCGTGGGTCGTGGTGACACCATGGGCTGCTCCTCGTTCCGGTCAGGATCCGACGATCACCGCATCGCCGCAGAGGTGCACGTTCACCCCGAGGTGGTGGAACAGCGCGGCCTTGGCGGTCAGCGCCCGGTCGGCGGAATCGGAGTCGTCAGCGTAGACGAGCTGGGCATGGTTGGCCTTGTGCCGGCCCATGAACTGGTCACGGCTCACGCCGTGCAGCACCACATGCGCGATCGGCCACTCGGGGTTGGTGGCCTCCTTGCGCCGACGGGTCTCCTCCTCGGGCAGCTCGACCACGCTGCCGCGGCCGATGTCCACATGCAGCGCCCCCTCCTGCACGTACACGCGGGACCACACGATCTCGCCCGGCTTGGAGACGCCGTTGATGGTGGAACCTCCAGCCGGGAAGAACTCCGGCCCCTGACGCCAGCCCTCCGCGTCGGCGTACCCGTTCGGGAAGTGGCTGGGCGGGACCGAGCCGGAGATCTCGTACACCCACACGTACTGCCCCTCGTACTCCTCGCCCCAGCGCACGTCGTGCAGCGTCGTGGCCGGATCCATCCCCATCGCGTTCCAGACCCGGTGGGTGACCAAGGCGTCGACCGCGACACCCTCGTCCACCTCGTTGAAGTTCGGCAGCGCCTGCCCCTCCCACAGCACGCGGGAGCCGTCACGGCTGGTCACCGGCGGGCGCTGGACGTTGTTCAGCAACCCCTCGACGAGGTCCGAGGCGGGGGCGACGTCCTTCATGCCCTGCTGGTACTGGATGCCCACCGCGTCCAGGCCGAAGTCGTCGCTGATCCGCAGCGCGGCGACGTACATCTTGTACTGCCAACGCAGCTGGGACTCGGTGAGCTCGGTGGCCTCGTCGGTGCCCAGGCGGAAGGTCATCCCCGCCTCGCGCAGCCAGGCGCCGATCGCGTCGGCCTCCTGGTCGGTGACGGTCTGCATCTCCGCCCACAGCGCGGACTGGCTCAGCCGCTCCTTGTAGATGCCCAGCGGGTTGAGCATCTCGTCGTCGATGATGGCGTTGTACATGCCCATGCAGCCCTCGTCGAAGATCCCGATGATGGCCTTGTCCTGCCTCAGCTGATCGGCGAGCGCGCGGCCCAGCTCCACCTCGGGGGTGGTGGGCAGGGCGGGCAGCGGGCGCACATGGCTCGCGTCGTGCTCGAGGCGGCCGGACTCGATCCAGGTGGCGATGCCGTCCCGGAACCAGGCGTCGGTGCCGTCGACGGTCCACAGCGAGGAGTACTCGCGGTCCATCTTGGTGAGCCCTCCGTTGAGGTTCAGCAGGCCCACCAGGCCCGGCCATTCGGGGGCGAAGTTCGCGACCGTGAGGATCGGGCCGCGGTGGGTGCGCAGCCCGGCCAGCACGTGATGGCTGTACTGCCAGTTCGCGGTCGCGACGATCAGCGGCGCGTCGGCCGGGATCTGCGTGAACACCTCGATGCCCATCCGCTGGGAGCGGATGAACCCGTGACCGAACTCGGGATCCTCCTCGAAGGCGCGCTGGACGCGCCAGCCGGTCGCGCCGACGGCCTCGCCGACGATCCGCTCGAGCTCCTGCTGATACGGCCAGGCGGGGACGTTCGCGCTCTCGCGCGAGTCGCCGCTGGGGATGAGGTAGACGGTCTTCTCCGGGGCGGGGATCTCCTCGCGGAGGGCGGGGAGCTGGTACGTGGTGGTCATGGGTGCGTCCTTCGTGGTCAGCGGCGTGCGGGGCCGGCGGGGCTGTGCGGGCCGGCACCGGCCCCCAGGTGGATCTCCATCGCCTCGAAGCTCGGCGCCTCGGGCCGGACGGTGACGGGACGGTCGAGGTAGAAGATCGCGGTGGAGGCGATGTCATCGCGCAGCGGCAGGTAGCGCCCGGCGCTCTTCCAGCCGAGCGCCTGGATGTCCACGCGCGGCAGGCCGGTGGTGAAGTGGATCGGATCGGCCACGTGCCAGCGGTACATCCCGAAACGCTGCTGGGAGATGTACAGCCCGTCAGGCCGGATCACCTGCGGCATCCCCAGATACGGCGTGGAGAAGGCGGTGTAGCCCTCGCCGGGGACGTCGAAGTTCCAGGCCCCGCCGAAGTAGTCCTCGGTGCCGGTACCCGCGATGGTGGGGAACTCGCGGTCGTCATCCAGGTAGAACTTGATCTCGCCCTCACCCCACCAGCCGTTGGAGTTCACCCCCCAGGCGATGTAGGTGCCCACATACTGGCCCTGTCCCTCGACGCCCTCGAGGAGCACGTGCGGGGTGGCCGCCTCCAGCGGGTTCGAGCGGCGCCACTGGGCGTGGAAGTACGCGTCCTCGCTGTGGTCGCCGCCCAGCTCGTAGGTCACCTGGTAGTAGACGCGCGCGTCCTGATCGGAGGTGTTCTCGAGGGTGAGCACCGCCCCCTCGCGGAAGGGCATGGGCCAGTAGGAGTTGAAGCCGCCGTGCGGGTTCGCGGCGATCATCTGCGAGTCGACCTGGGCGAACCTCCCCCAGCCGCTCGCGAAGAAGTCGCCGTAGGGCACCTCGACCGCGGGCTCCTCGGCACCGTCCCAGTAGGCGCGCAGCACCAGCTGGCGCCAGTGATCGGTGTGGGTGGTGATCCAGATGTGGGTGATCACGCCGGCGGAGTCGATGTCCGCGAGGGTGAAGGTCTCCCCCGCCTTCACATCGACGCTCGGGGAGACCTTCCAGCCCTGGCCGAGGTCGCGGGCCGCCTCGGCCCCGGTGCCCTCGGTGGCGCGGCCTCCGCCACCGACGGAGCCGTCGAAGTTCTCGGGGCTGATGGAGCGGGTCTGCACCGCTCGCAGGCTGGCGAGCGAGGAATGGGCACGGGGTGAGCAGGCAGAACGGGTCACGGAAGCACTCCCTGGAGTCGGATCGTCGTCGATTCGTTCTCGCGCCGCGGGGCGGCGGTGGGCAAACGATTACTGGGACCATACGGAACCGCCCGCGGCCCGTCAATGCACTCTGCGACATGCGGTGGCCGACTCGTGACCACGAATCGATGTGACCTCGTTGACACCCGTCCACGCCGGGGCTACCTTGGCGCGTAATCGATTACCAGGAGCGGCACACGGACGTGCCGAGCCTCGAGCTCCCGCTCGACATGCGCAGCGACGCCCACTGCGCGAGCACCACACACCGCGAGATCCCCGATGACGAGGAGAAGCATCATGAAGCGCAGGAGTTTCCTCTCCGCAGCAGCCGCCACCACCGGAATGGCCGGTCTCGCCGCATGCGGCAGCGGCACCCCCGGACAGCGGGCCGACGACCCCGCGGCCGAGGGCCGCACCACCGTCGAGTTCTGGGGCAACGTCTTCACCACCCCGGAGAACGCCTGGTACGAGAAGATCGTCGAGGACTTCAACGCCTCGCAGGAGGACGTCTTCATCAACTACCAGGTGGTCCCCGGTGACGCCTGGGACCAGAAGCTCAAGGCCGCCCAGGCCGCGGGCAACGCCCCCGACATCTACATCCAGGCCGGCCGGCTCGACACCGCCGCCCGCACCGGCACCCTGATGGCGCTGGATGATCTGTTCGATGCGGAGGTGCTCGGCTCCGTCACCGACATCGCCAAGGAGGTCAGCCAGTACCAGGGTGCCTTCTACGCCTTCCCGCTGCTGGTCGAGCCCCAGATGACGCTCTACTGGAACCGGGACCTGTTCGAGCAGGCCGGACTGGATCCGGACTCCCCGCCGCAGTCCTGGGAGCAGATGTACGACGCCTGCGAGGCCCTCTCCGGCGTAATGGGCAACGGCGAGTTCGCCCTGAACACCGCCGTGGACTCCGGCACCTTCGGGTGGACCACCGTGGCCGCGCAGCAGCATGTGGCCGGCCACCTGCCGATCTCCGAGGACTGGGCCACCGCGGACGCCGAGGACCCCGCCTACGAGGAGCTCATCACCTTCTACAAGACCCTGCAGGACAACGGCTGGATCCCGCGCCAGCCCCTGGGCGCCGGCAACTCCGCCCAGGCCTTCGGCGAGGGCAAGGTCGCGATGATGTCGCAGGGCTCCTGGGGCATGTCCGAGATCGCCGCCGACTACCCCGACATGGTCGCGGTGACCGGGGTGGCGCCGTGGGTGCAGTCCGACGGCGACATGTCGCACTCGATCTCCACGATCGGCAACATGAAGTGGGTGATGGACGCGAAGGCGAAGGAGCCCGAGGCCGCGGCGTCGTTCATCAGCTGGGCGCTCGGCGGCGAACCCGAGGTGCTCACCCCCTTCTTCGTCGACACCCAGTTCACCAAGGCACCCGCACGGGACGAGGTGACCGAGGTGGTCAACTCCGACCCCGCCGCCGCGGATGCCCCGTGGTCCGACGTCGTGTTCAACGACGTGGTCCCCTTCTGCATCCCCGAGGCCCAGTACCCCTGGGACGTGAACATGGCGATGGGCGATGCGATCCAGGCCGGGATGCTCGGCGAGAAGAGCCCCGCCGAGGCGCTGGCCGACGCGAACGCCGAGATCCAGAAGGTGATCGACCGCGAGGACCTCGCCTCGGTGCGTGCCGAGATGGACGCCTGAGCCGGAGACGACCGGGAAGGAGAGGGATGAGCATCAACGCTCCCACCGCCGGTGGGCGCCGGCGCACCGTGCACCCCAGCCGCCGCCGGGACACCTCGATGGCGTACATCATGCTGGCGCCGGTGCTCGTGCTGCTGAGCATCTTCGTCATCTGGCCCGCGATCCAGGCGGTGTTCCTGAGCTTCTACGACTGGAGCTTCTACACCGAGTCCGAGTTCGTGGGATGGAAGAACTTCCGCAACGTGCTCGTGGACCCCAGTTTCTGGGAGGCCGTGGTGCGGGGCCTGCAGTTCGTGCTGATGACGGTGCCGTTCAGCCTCGTGCTCTCCTTCCTGGTCGCGACGCTGGCCACCTCGGTCTCCCGCCGGGTCTCCTCGGTGCTGAAGGTCAGCATCTACATCCCCTCGGTGATCTCGGGCGTGATCGCCTCGATCACCTTCGTGATCATCTACGACTACTCCGGCGGCCTGCTCAACGCCCTGATCAACCTCTTCGGGGCGCCGAACCAGGCCTGGCTCGGCGATCCGCGCTGGGCCCTCGGTGCGATCGCTGTGCCGGCCGTCTGGCTCGGGATGGGCATCACCACGCTGATCATGATCGCAGCGATGCTCGACATCCCCGAGAGCCTCTACGAGGCGGCCGAGCTCGAGGGCGCCAACTGGTGGCAGCGCACCCGCTTCATCACCATCCCGCAGATGAAGAACGTGCTGCTGTTCCTGCTGGTGACCGGATTCGTCGGCTCGATCCAGCAGTACGAGCTGCCGCTGGTGATGACCGGCGGCGGGCCGAACTCCGCCACCGAGCTGCCGAACCTCTTCATCTTCAACCACTTCCGCGGAGACGCCTACGTGGGCTACTCGATCGCCGCCGCGCTGCTGCTGTTCGTGGTGCTGGGCTCGATCTCCTCGGTCATCTTCCGCATCGTCAACTCCGAGAAGCTGGTGGACTGAGATGGCCATCGCCGTGGACCCACGCCCCCGCACTCCCCTGGGCGGCACCGAGGACGCCGCCTCGCTGCGCCGCCGCGCCCGTCGGCGTCGGATCCTCCATCCGATGCAACTGCTGCGGTTCCTGGTCAAGGCGTTCTTCAGCCTGCTGATCGTGTTCCTGGCGCTGTTCCCGCTGGCCTGGATGATCATCTCCGGGTTCAAGATCCGCACCGAGGTGGTCTCCACCCCGTTCCAGTTCTTCCCCGAGGTCTGGCAGTGGCAGAACTACGTGCAGATCCTCGCGGACACCGCGTTCCTGCGCACGCTGCTGATCACCGGTGGCGGCGCGGTGGTGTTCACCGCCGGCTCGATCGCCGTGAACTCGATGGCGGCCTACGCCTTCGCCCGGCTCGAGTTCGCGGGCAAGAGGTTCGTGTGGCCGCTGGTGCTGATGACCATGTTCATCCCCGGCATGACGATCCTGCTGACCAGCTTCATCGTGGTCACCAACCTGCGGATGCTGGACACCCTCGCGGTGCTGATCATCCCCGGCATGGCCGCGGCCGGGCACATCTTCTTCGTGCGCCAGTTCTACCTGAACATCCCCTCGAGCCTCGAGGAGGCCGCGGTGATGGACGGCTGCGGGAGGTGGGGCGTGTACCTGCGGATCTTCCTGCCGCTGTCGAAGGCGCCGTTCGTGGTCGTGGGGATCACCAGCTTCATGGCCTACTGGAACAACTTCGTCTGGCCGGTCATGACGATCACCAGCCCCGAGCTGTACCAGGTGCAGCAGTATCTCGCCGCGTTCCGCGGCGAGCGCTCCTCGGAGCTGGGGCTGCTGATGGCGGGGTCGGCCTGCGCCGCGCTGCCGATCATCATCATCTTCCTCATCTTCCAGCGCCAGATCATCGCGAACATCAAGATGGCCGGGCTGAAGTAGGCCCGCCCTTTCGTCCCCGCACCGGCACGAACGTCCCGTCGGATTCGGTGCGAAGGGACGATGCGGACGAGCCCGGTTCTGCGATGAGGTGGAGGGAGCATCCGCTCCCTACCTCACCAGGAGGCCGTCATGGCCGATCATCACCGCAGCGAGCACTCCCCCGCGGGCCTGAGCCGCGGCGCGTTCCTCCGCCTGGGCGGGATCACCGCCGCGGCCACCGGTCTGGGCATGGCGGGGACGCAGCTGGGCCCGCTCGCGGCGCCGGCGTCGGCCGCTCCGAGCGTGACCCGCATGGGCGAGGTGACCGGTCCCGGCATCACCAGCGACTGGGGCGTGACCTCGACGGATCTGGGCATCCCGGCGCGCACGCCCGACGGTCGGATCCTCGCGATCTTCGGGGACACCTGGTCGGAGCAGGGCGTGGGCAACGGCGACTGGCGCTCGCCCGTCGGCCTGTACGCGGATCCGCAGCGACCGCTCGCCGAGGGGATCGCGTGGACCGGCGCCGTGGGCGGCGACTACGCCCACCAGCTGGTGCCCTACGCGCACGATTCGAACCCGGTCTCCACCATCCTGCCCAGCGACGTCATCACCCTCGGGGACACGATGTACCTGTGGGTGATGGTCAACCACGGCTTCGGCAACGTCGCCTCCACCGAGATCTGGACCTCGAAGGACTCCGGTGAGAGCTGGCAGCGCGGCGGCACCATGTTCGACGGCGCCCACGCCGGCGGCCTGATGCAGCAGGCCACCTGGACCTACAACCATGACGACGACCACGTGTACGTGCTGACCACCGGCTTCCAGCGCGACAAGCCGATCATCCTGCATCGCGTGTTCGGCGGTGCGATCACCGACCCGGCCGCCTACGAGCCGTGGGGCTTCGCGAACGGTGCCTGGGGGTGGGGCAACCCGGCCACGCCCGTGCTCGAGGGCTCCTTCGGCGAGATGTGCTGGCGGATCATCGACGGCACCTGGGTGCTGTCCTGGTTCAACGCGGGCGAGGGCACCGTGGACGTGCTGCTGCACGACGGCCCCACCGCGAACCTCCACACCGCCACCCGGCACCAGGTGCTGCACAACGCCCCGTGGGGCGGGGAATCGGAGACCGGGGTCTCCCAGCTGTACGGGGGCTACATCGTGCCCGGCTCGACCCTGGACGACCTCCACCTGCTGGTCAGCCAGTGGAACACGGGGACCGGCTGGCCCTACTGGACCCAGCAGTTCCGGGTGCGGGGCCTGGCCTGAGAGCTCAGAGCCGGAGGATCCCGGCGGTGGTGCGCCGGAACAGTCCCTCGGCCATGTAGAAGGCGCCGAGGTCCGTCTCGAAGTCGACGTGGAGCCACTCCACCTCGAGCGCGCGGCACTCCTCGATCGCGTGCAGCACCAGGGAGCGGCCGATGCCGGTGCCCTGGTGCTCGGGGTGGACCATCACGTCGAGCAGGAAGGCGTGGCGTCCGCCGTCGGTGATGACGTTGCAGAACCCCACCAGCGACTCGCCGCGGCGCGCCACGACCCAGCCCAGCGAGTACCGCTCGAGCCGCTGCGACCAGGGCTCGAGCGCATCGTCTCCGACGAACGCGGCGGAGTGCAGCGCGGAGAGCTCCTGGTCGTCGATCTCCTCGCGCCAGGCGAAGCGGAGCTGCGATGGCTCATCCATGCCTGACAGTGTGCCGCCCCGCGGCGTTCTCCGTACGGGTTTCGGGGGATCACCCGCTCCTCAGCGGCCGGGCAGCACCTTCAGCTCACGGATGGTGAGCCCGCCGCGGCCCCAGCCACCTCCGGTGATCCAGGTGCGCCCGCCCTCGGTGACGATCTCGGCGCAGTGCTCATCGAGGTCCACGTCGATCTGCCCGGAGTCCTCGAAGCGCCGCGGATCGGTCGAGAAATAGGCCAGGGTGCGGTCGTACTGCGTGGATTCGCAGACGAACAGGATCCAGCCTTCGCGGGTGCGCACCACGAACGGCGACTCGGTGGGCCCGCCATAGGTACCCCTCTCACGCGAGCGGTAGGCGACCTCGGGCTCGGACCAGGTCAGCAGGTCCTCGCTGGTGCGCACCGCGACCTCGTGGTGTCCGCCGTCGGGCGCGGAGGTGCGGGTGTAGTACATCAACCAGCAGCGCCCGTCATGGATCACCATCGGGTCACGCGCATCGAAGCCGTCCTCGAACAGGACCTGCTCCTGCGGCGTCCAGTCGAAGAGGTCCTCGCTGGTCGCGAGCGTCATCCGGTAGGCGGTGTGATCGGCGGTGCCGCCCGCGTAGAACATCCAGTAGCGATCCTCGTGATGGATCACGTGCGGGGCCCACACATGGGTCTCGCCACGCTCGGTGCGGGCGTGGAGGATCGAGTCGTGGACGGTCCATGGCGCGCCCTCGAGATCGTCGGCGGAGGCGTGGAGGAACATCGTCTCCTCGAGCGGCGCGGCCGGTTCGGGATGCCAGATCCCGAACACGTGCCAGCGCCCGTCCCGGTCGCGGATCAGGGTGTGGTCGTTGATGTACCAGGGCTCCTGGGCCGACGGCGAGGCGTCGAGCAGGCGGCGCTTCTCGCCGGGGATCAGTTGAACGGTCACGGTTCTCCTCTTCGAGATCAGGTGGGCGGAGAACGATTACTCGCCCTCGTGCCACCGTAGGCGAGATACGCGATCCTGCGCACCCCTGTCGTGACGCTTCAGCGCACCGGGCGTGCGAGCAGCGCGACGGAGAAGAACACCGCCGCCTGCCCCTCGTGGGCGCGGTAGCGGTAGGTCTCGTCAGTCGCGAGGCGGCCGGAGCCGCCGGCCTCGATGAGGCGCGTCCCGTCGGCCGTCTCCACCTCGAGCGCACCCTCGAGCACATGGTGCATGAGCTCGGGCATCGGCACGCCTCCGCCACCCTCATAGACATCCTCGCCCAGGAGCTTCCACTTCCAGGTCTCGACGGAGAGCGCCGGGGTGTCCGCTGCGTCCAGCAGCACCGCCCAGCTGCCGGAGTCGGTGGACCAGACCTCCACGCCTTCGGGCGGCCCGTCGGCCCCCACGCCCATCAGGGCGGCGAAGGTGGTGCCGAGCCCGGCGGCGACGCGGTCCAGCGTCGCGACGGAAGGGTTCGCCTGGCCGAGCTCGATCTGGGTGAGCATGCGACGGCTGACCTCGCTGAGCTCCGCGAGGCCGCCGACGGAGAGGTCCAGCTCCTGGCGGGCGGCGCGGATCCGGTGACCGAGCTGCTCGACCACCGCAGGCCGCATCCCTCCGCTCATGAGCGCCTCCTCGACCTGTTCCGATGGGGTGACGGGAACTATATTGCACATCGCCCAGGGTGCGCATTATGTTGCGCAGAGGCGCTGTCGCCCCTGTTCACCCCCACGTCGAAGGAGGTCCTCCATGGCCGGCACCACCGTCCACGCCCCCGCGCCGCAGTCCGTCGCCCGGTCCCCGCGAGGGCCCCTGCTGCGCTGGTACGTCTCCTACGGCTCCTTCGCGGTGCCGCAGGCTGCGGCACCGATCGCCTTCTCGCTGATCGCACTGCCGCTGACCGGCGATGCCGCCAGCGGCGCGGCGATGATGCTCGCGATGACGATCGCGCAGGTGGTGGGCGCCGTGCCGATCACGCGCCTGGGTGCGCGCTTCTCCCCCATCCCCTTCCTGCGGGCGCTGATCGGTCTGCGCACCCTGGCACTGGTGGGCATCGCGGTGCTCGCCGCCGTGCACGCGCCGTTCCCGCTGGTGGTCGTCGGCGCCGCGCTCGCAGGGCTGGTCAACGGCGCCGCCTACGGCATGCTCCGCGCGGCGCTGAACCATCTGGTGCCCGCCAGCCGGCTGCCCCGCTCCCTCGGTGTCGCGGCGACGCTGAACGAGGTCACCTTCGTCTCCGCCCCCGTGATCGCGGCGGCGCTGGGGAGCATCTCCCCGCAGGCCGCGGCGTGGGCGATGGCGATCCTGGGCATGGGCCCGATGCTCCTGCTGCCGCGCATCCCCACCGCCACGGCGACCGGTCCCGCGCAGCGCGGATCACGCCTGAAGCTCACGCCGATGATCGTGCTGTGGCTGGTGTGCGGCGGGGCCAGCGCCGCCTCGATCGCCGCGATCGAGATCGGCGCGGTCTCGATGGCGGTCTCCTTCGGGATGCCGGCGGCCTGGGGCGTGCTGTTCCCCGTCGCGATCTGCGTGACCTCGATCCTCGGCGGGATCTGGGTGAGCGTGCGCAACCGCGTGCCGCGCCGCCGCACGGTGCTCGGCTGGCTCGCGGTCACCGCTCTCGGCGTGGCCGCGGTGGGCTTCGGCAGCTCGGTGACCGCCACCGTGATCGGCGCCCTGCTGGTCGGGGCGGTGCTCGCTCCGCTGGCCACCTACTACTCGCTGGTGCTGGACCGGCTGGTGGCGCCCGAGCACCGGGCCGAGGTGTTCGCGCAGCTGCGCACCGCGAACGCGCTGGGGATCATCACCTCGAGCGCTCTGCTGTCCCTGGCCACGCTGCAGGTCACCTTCGCGGTGGTGATCGGCGTGATGGCCGCGGTGCTGGTGGTGACGGGCCTGGTGTTCACCAGCGCATGGGTCAACGCCCGTCGTCGCCGGCTGGCGCGGGAGGCCGCCGAGCAGCGGGCGCAGGAGGCGCTGGCACCGGCGCGCCAGTAAACGATTGCTCGCGGGCCGGGGCTCCCGTAGGGTGGGCGCGGACCCACGTCGGCGAGGAGGCCCCCGTGATGACCCGTTCCCGTTTCCTGCGCGGCGCAGCCGCCCTCACCGGTGCCGGCGTGCTCGGCACGGCCTCCGGCTGCACTCCTGAGGAGCCGGGAGGCTCCCCCGCCCCCGAGGAGGCCACCTCGCAGGGGCCTGATTTCGGGCCCATCCCTGAGGACGCCTGCCCGCGCGTGGAGCGAATGGCGCCGATCACCGGCCCAGGGATCACCACCCGGTTCCGGATGGAGGCCACCGACCTCGGCGCCCCGGCCCTCACGCCCGACGGCCGGATCCTGTTCATCTTCGGCGACACCTTCGAGGAGGCCGTGGTGGGCGGCGGGTTCTGGCGCTCCCCCGTCGGCCTCTACGCGGACCCGGAGGTGCCGCTCGACGACGGGATCCGCTGGACCGGGGCGGTGGGCGGCGAGACCGCCGAGCAGCTGGTGCCCTACGAGCACGACGACGCCCCGGTCTCCACGATCCTGCCGGGTGATGTGCTCACCCTCGGGGACACCATGTATGTGTGGGTGATGGTCAACCACGGCTTCGGCAACGTCGCCTCCACGGAGATCTGGACCTCGGCCGATTCCGGCGAGAGCTGGGAGCGCACCGCCGAGATGTTCCCCGGCGACCATCTCGACGGGTTCATGCAGCAGTGCACCTGGTGCGCCCATCCCACCGACGGGTACGTCTATGTGCTGACCACCGGGTTTCAGCGCGACAAGGGCGTGATCCTCTCCCGGGTGCCCACGCAGTCCCTGCTCGATCCGGGCGCCTACGAGGTCTTCAGCGGCGGCGGCAGCTGGGGCGGGGAGCCGCTGACCGTGCTCGAGGGCTCGATCGGCGAGATGTGCCTGCGGATCGTGGACGGCACCTGGGTACTGACCTACTTCGACGCCGGGAACTACCGGGCGGACATTCTCGCCGCAGACTCTCCCGAGCAGCTCGCGGACGCCCGGCCCCGCACCCTGCTGCACGGCGGGGAGTGGGGGAACGAGGCGCACGACGTGGTCGCCCAGCTGTACGGGCTCTACATCGTGCCCGGCTCGACCCTCGAGGTGATGCACCTGGTGTGCTCGCAGTGGCACACCGGCCCGGACTGGCCGTACCACGTCGAGCAGTTCCGGATCGAGGATCCGCTGGGCCGCGGCTGCGTGGACTGAGCCGGGGCGGGCGCAGACGGCTCTGCTGCTCAGTAGCGTCGGTAGCGCTGGGTGGTGGCGCGGAAGCGCTGGGACTCCTTGCGCCAGGCGGCGACGATCGCCTCCGGGCTGTCGCCGCCCTCGAGCATCAGGCGGGTGCGCTTGGTGCCGGTGAGCTTGTCGACCCAGCACTCGTCGGCCTCCGTGCGGCAGTCCTCGCCCTCGCGCCAGTCGACCTCCTCGACGTTCCGCAGCAGCGCGGCGAGCACATGGATGCCCGTGCGCACCGGCTCGTACTCCTGGGCGTCGGTGACGTGGATCTGCAGGCCGCCGCAGAACTCGCCGGCGTGCTTGGAGGTGGTGGGGGTGGCGAACATCGGCCGGTAGAGCACGCCCGGGAGGTCCGCGGCCTCCAGCTCGGCGATCAGGGTGTCCACATGGGCCTCGGTGATGAACGGGGCCCCGAACCACAGGAACGGCGTGGTGGTGCCGCGGCCCTCGGAGATGTTCAGCGACTCGATCATGCCGGTGCCGGCGTACACCAGCGCGGTCTCCGCGGAGGGGATGTTCGGGGAGGGCAGCACCCATGGCAGCTCCGCCTCGAGCGGCTCCTCGGGGTCGTAGCCGCTCATCTCGATCACCTCGAGAGCGGTGGCGCCGTCGAGGAACTCGCCGTTGAACAGCAGCGCCAGCTCGCCGACGGTGAGGCCGTGGGTCTGCGGGATCTCGCGCAGCCCCACGAAGGAGGACAGCTCCGGCTCGAGCACGAAGCCCTCGATGTCCGTGCCCAGCGGATTCGGGCGGTCCAGCACGATGAACCGCTTGTCGTTCTCACCGGCAGCTTGCATTGCGTAGTACAGCGTCCAGATGTAGGTGTAGAAGCGGGTGCCGATGTCCTGGATGTCGAAGACCAGCACGTCGACGTCCTCGAGCATCTCCGGGGTGGGCTTCTGGGTGGCGCCGTACAGCGAGCGCACGGGCAGGCCCGTCTTCTCGTCGATGTAGTCCACGACCGAGCCGCCGGCCGGTTCCGCGCCGCGCACCCCGTGCTCGGGACCGAACAGCGCGGTCATCGTGAAGCCGCCCTGCTCCTGCGCCTCGACCAGCAGATCGATCGTGGAGCGCAGGGAGCTGTCGGTGCCGGTGGGATTGGTGATCAGGCCGACGCGCGCATCGCGCAGCGTCTCCAGCGCCTCCTCCTCGAGCAGGTTCTCGACGCCGAGACGGAATCCGCCGCGACCCTTCCCCCTGCCCTTGCCGCGGCCCTTGCCCTTGCCTCTGCCGCCCGGGGCGGCGTGCGCGGCGCCGGCACCGGCGAGCACCGCTCCGGCGGGGAGGGCGCCGAGCGAGGCGAGCACCCGGCGGCGGGCGGGCCGGCTCCCCTCGTCCTCGTTCTGCTCCGTGCGTCTGGGTGCTGCCTGGTTCACGAGGGGACCTCCGTCATCGTCGTCGGATCGTGCGCGCAGGAGCGGCGCTCCCGCATCGGGCGCACGGTCGAGCACGCTAACAACCATGTGTCGGCGGTCACAACCGGGGCGGGCGTCGCCCCACGTGGGGCCGCGTGGCGGTCGATTACCGTGAGGTCCGTACGGCGGTCGCGCCGGCGAAGGAGGCGAGGGCATGGCAGAGAGCGTGGGCAGCTGCTGCGCGGCGGGTCGGGCGAGCATGGAGGCCGGGGCGGCGCGCGGGGCCGACGGGATCGGCGCTGCGGAGCGCGACCTCTCCTTCGCCGCACCCGCCGAGGAGGTCCGGGCCCGCGCCGAGCGCGCCGTGCTGATCGAGGCGGGCAGCTTCCGGATGGGCACCGAGGACGCCGACCGCAACCGCGCCGACGGGGAGTCCCCCGTGCGCCCGGTGGACGTGCCCGCCTTCCGCATCGACCCCGCCTGCGTGACCAACGCCGAGTTCGCCGCCTTCGTCGCGGAGACCGGCTACGTCACCGAGGCCGAGGAGTTCGGCTGGTCCTTCGTGTTCGGCGCGCTGCTGGAGCGGGAGGTGCGACGGGCGAGCCCGAAGCCGCCCGGCACCCCGTGGTGGCGGGCGGTCGACGGGGCGCGCTGGGATGCGCCCGAAGGGCCCGGCTCCACGGTCACGGATCGTGGCGACCATCCGGTGGTGCATGTGTCGCTGCGCGATGCGGAGGCCTTCGCCGGCTGGTGCGGGATGCGCCTGCCGCGCGAGGCGGAGTGGGAGAAGGCGGCCCGCGGCGGCCTGGACCAGGCCCGCTACGCCTGGGGCGATGAGCTCACACCGGGCGGCGAGCACCGCTGCAACATCTGGCAGGGCGCCTTCCCCGTGCGCAACACCCTCGAGGACGGATATCTCGGCACCGCGCCGGTGCGGTCCTTCCCGCCGAACGGATTCGGGCTGTTTGAGGTGGCGGGCAACGTGTGGGAATGGTGCAGCGACCGCTGGACCACCGGGCAGGCGCAGTCCCTCGACGGGGACGTGCGCGTGATGCGCGGCGGCTCCTACCTGTGCCACGACTCGTACTGCAACCGCTACCGCGTCGCCGCCCGCTCCTCGACCGCCGCGGAGGACGCCAGCGGCAACAAGGGCTTCCGCCTCGCCGTCGACGCGGCGTAGCCCCGCGGCGCAGGCTCGCACGGCGCAGGCCCGCACGGCACAGGCCCGCACGGCACAGGCCCGCGGCACAGGCCCGCGCGGCGTAGCCCCGGCGAGCGCCTCTCGTCGCGGTGGCGAGTCGAAAGGTGCCAGCTGAGTGGTACTTCTCGTCGCGTGGCTGGCGATGCGGCCGGTCAGGCGGCGCGGCGGCCGGTGGCGAGGTCGAGGAGGTGGTCGAGCACGCCCTCGCCGCTCGCGCGCAGGCCGTTGTGCTCATACTCGCTGGTGATCCACGTGCGCAGGCCGGGCAGCAGCTCGGCGGTGGCCAGGGAGTGCTCGCGCGGGACGTACACGTCGCCGAAGTAGATCGCGGCGGCGCCGGGGACCTGGCAGTCGCGCAGCACGTCGGCGTCGTAGAGCTGCGGCCACTCGTGCTCGGCCAGCAGGTCCGCCGCCTCCGCCCACATCTCGAGCTCGGGATCCTCGGCGAAGAGCTCGCGGTGCATGTGCTCGCCGCCCAGCAGGGTCGGGTCCGCGCGCACCTCGGCGGGCATCATCCGATCCGCGGACCAGCGGGTGGCGGTGCCGTCGGCCCAGCAGCTCTCATGGATCACGGCGTACAGCGGGTTGCGGCCGCCGAAGGGCAGCGCCGCGGCGAGGTCGTGGGCGAAGGCGGGGGATGCCGGGTCGAGGTCCAGCAGGTAGTGGAGGCGCTCCGCGCCCTGGGAGGCGCCGAGCAGATGCCCCAGGCGGCGCAGTCGCTCCACGCCCACCCGCTGCCCGTCCGGGAGGCGGAGGCGTCCGGCGTCGGCGGCGTCGGCGAGGCGGCGGAAGCGGTCGCGGTCGGCGGGGAAGCGCGACCAGTACTCCTCGGAGCGGGCGGCCATCGAGCGCCAGGTGGTGGCGTAGACGTCGTCCATCTGCGGGCCCACGGCGGGCAGACCGCCGGTGAACAGGGCCTTCTGGATCCCTCCGCAGGCGACGCTGAGGTAGCGCAGGGTGGTGAAGCCGCCGAAGGACTGCCCCAGCAGCGACCAGGTGCGCGCGCCGAGCAGCTCGCGCAGGATCTCGGCGTCGCGCACGATCGCGTCGGCCCGGAAGTGGGTGAGGTACTGGGCCTGCTGGGAGGGGGTGGCCTCGCGCAGGGTGGCGGCGCCGGGGATCGCGCCCTCGGGCAGCGCGGTGTCGGGGCCGACGGGGGTGGAGCGGCCGGTGCCGCGCTGGTCGAGCATCACCACGCGGTGCTCGCGCAGGGCGCGGGCGAGCCATCCCGGGGAGGAGTCCTCGAGCGGGCGGGGCGCCTCGGAGCCGGGGCCGCCCTGCAGGTAGACGAGGTAGGGCCGGTCCTCGCCGCCGGGGGCGGTGACGATCCGGGCGAACACCTCGATCCGGGCCGCGGTGGGGTTCGCGTGGTCCAGCGGGGCGTCGAAGGTGAGATCCCGCAGCTTCAGGCCGGGCAGGGTCCATGAGGTCGAGGAGGTCGAGGAGGTCGAGGAGGTCACGGTGCTCCTTCGTGATCGCGGGTGGTGGTGCCGGGGAAGAACTCCCAGTCGAAGGTGTGCAGCTCCCCGGGGCGGTCCTCGCGGTCGATCGCGCGCGCGATGATGATGCTCGACAGTCGCACGAACACGTCGTCCACGCCGTAGTAGCTGATGGGGCCGAAGAACTCTGTCTTCGCGGGGACGTCGCCGATGGCGATGAACTCGAGGTCCTCGGGCACCCGGATGCCGATCCGTTCTGCGGCGAGCTGGAGCGCGACCGCTTGATACCCCGTGAAGCAGATGACCGCCTCGGGTCGCTGCGGCCCGCTGAGCCATTCGACCGCGGCGAGATAGGTGTCGTGGCTGCCCTCGGGCACCACGTGCACGAGCTGTGCGGCAGGGCCGTCGCCGAGCTCCTCGGCCGCGTCGAGGAAGGCGCGGGTGCGCGAGTGCCCGAAGGTCCCCTCGGATCGGCGTTCGAGGTTCGGGGCGAGCAGCTGGACGCGCTCGTGGCGGGAGCGCAGGCGCTGGTAGGCCTGGCGGATCGCGCGGAAGGGCGTGGAGGAGACGACGTCGAAGTCCTCCGGCTCCATCTGGGCGCTGAACGCGACCAGCCCGCTGTGGGTCGAGGCGGCGAGGCGACGCACGAGGTCCGGGCCGTTCTCGACGAAGTCGACGCTGGTGACCAGCGCCGCATCGGTCGAGGCGCCGAGCAGGTACTCGAACCAGCGCTCGTCGGCCAGGACCAGGGTGGACAGGTCGTGCTCGAGGGCGTCGTCCCGCACCTGAGTGGTGAGCTGCACGCCCCAGGGGTCATCGAGGGTGCCCAGCGCGAGCACGATCCCGCCGCCGCGGCCGGTGCGCATGGCCTGGGCATGACGGTTGGGGACGTAGCCGAGCTCGGCGGCGGCGGCGCGCACCTTCACCTTGGTGGTCTCGGAGCCGGCGGAGCGGGAGCCGCCCCGCCCGGAGAGCACGAAGGAGGCGGTGGCCAGCGAGACCCCGGCGGTGCGGGCCACGTCGGCGAGGGTCACGGTGCCGCGGGCTGGCGAGGCGCGAGAATCGCGGGGCATGGCGGCGGACCTCCTGGGGCACACGACGAGGCGCAGCGCGGAGGGTCCGAGGTCCGGGTTCCCCTCCTCGGGACTCCCGTCGGGCCTCTCCGCCCCACGGGAGACCGTGCGGCATCCTCTGCGCCTGCTGGACGTTCCGGGCAGTCTATCGGGATCGAAGCGACTGCACGCGCCGTCCGAGCGGGCGGGGCCGGGTGCTCAGGATCCGCCGGTGAGCCAGGTCAGCGCCGGGCCGATGGTGTTCAGTGCGAGGATCGCGCCGATGATGCCGACGGTCCAGGAGAAGGCGCCCGCGGCGTGCTTGACCGCCCACTGGTGCACACGCTCCAGGAGGTCGTCAGCCCGTCGGCCCAGCAGCAGGCGCACCAGGCTCAGCAGCGCGCCGGGCGCGATCATCACCGCGCAGTAGCCCACCAGGATCAGGGCGCCGCGGCCCAGCCCCACGCCCATCTCGGCGATGATCCCCATCGCGGCGAGGTACGGGATCATCGACGCCGCCTCGATCAGGCCCGCGAGCAGCGCGAGAGAGATCAGCACGGCGGGACGGCCGGAGGCGCGGCGGGCGCGGCCGGTCCACTTGCGGGCGGAGGCCTCGGGGGCCCCGCCGCGCTTCGCGACGGATTTCGGGTCCAGGCGGAAGGACCAGATCACCAGCAGCACGCCGAGCACCGCGAGCACCAGCATCACCGAAGGTGAGGTGAGCAGATGCCCGTAGGACTCGATCAGCGGCAGCAGCCCGGCCAGCAGCGCGATGCCCAGCAGCAGGTAGAACACCCCGATCACGGCCAGGAACAGCAGGGTGCGGCCGGCGACGCGACGGGCCCCGCCCTCCCCCACCACCAGCAGGATCACCGGGATCACCAGCGTGCCCATCGAGGTCGAGTCCACCAGGGCGAGCACCAGCAGACCCAGCGGGCCGGCGACATCCATCAGCGATTCCATGGGATCCATCCTGGCTGCGGGGCCCGCCGTGGGGCTTCCTCCCTTGGGAGGAGACCGGGGCCGGCCGGCCGACGGGCAGGGCGGTGCCGCGTAGTCTTTCGGACATGCCCACCACGCCGACGTCGGCCGATCTCGAGGAGCCCGTGCCCCCGCCGCTGGAGCGGCGGGATGCGCTGGTCCCGGCCGGGTACGCGGCGCTCGCACTGGTGCTGGCCTTCTCCGGCCTCCGCAACTCCGGCCTCCTCGCCGACGGTCGGGCCTGGCCGCTGTGGGTCTCGGTGACGCTGATGCTGATCGGCTGTGTGAGCCTCATCTGGCGTCGGCGCCGGCCCGCGATCACGCTCGCGGTGGCCGGACCGCTGGGCCTTGCGGAGATCATCGCAGGCGGGCAGATCTTCGCCTACGTCCTGCTGTTCGAGGCGGTGTTCGAGCCGGTGATGCACGGCAGCCGCCGCCTCGCCCAACTCACCACGCGCCTTGCGATCGGTCTGACGCCGGTGGGGATGCTCGCGGCGCTGCTCGCGGGGATGCCCGTGCAGGTGATCTTCCTGATCGCGGTGATCGCGGCACTGACGGTGATGACCCCGCTGCTGTGGGGCTGGGAGGTGCGCCATCATCGCGGGGCCCGTCAGGCGGCCGAGCATCTGGCCGGTCTCGAGCACGAGCTCGCCCGCACGCGCGCCGCCCATGCGGTGGAGACCGAGCGGCGCAGCATCGCCCATGACCTGCACGACGTGATCGCGGGGCATCTCAGCGCCGTCTCGCTGCACACCACCCTCGCCTCCTCCCTCGAGGATCCCCAGGCGCGCGACCGCTCCCTGCACACCGCGCGGGATTCCGCCCATGCGGCGCTGCGGGACCTGCGCTCGATGATCGGGGTGCTCTCGACCGAGCAGCCCGGCGCTCTGCCGGAGGTGACCCTGGACTGGCCCTCCCTCAGCACGCGACTGCGCGACCGCGACCCGCAGGCGCAGGTGCGTATCGATCCAGCCGTCACCGACCCCGCCCTGGTGGAGCCCTCGGTGCAGGCGGCGCTGCTGCGGATCGGGGCGGAGGCCGTCACCAACGCGGTGCGCCACGGCCGGGCGCCGATCCGCCTCAGCGTGGAGCTCCGCGACGAGGAGGTGCACCTCGAGCTGGTGAACCGGTGCGCCGCCGCGCCCGCGCCGGCGGGCGGGACGGAGCACGGCGGGGTGGGGCGCGGGGCGATCTCGCACCGGGCCACCGCCGTGGGCGGCGCCGCGCACAGCGGGCCGATGCCGCCCCCCGCGCAGGAGGACTGGCAGGTCCTCGCCCGCCTGCCCACCCACACCGCCGCCTCCGGCGTGGCAGATGCCCCAGCCCAGCCCGTGCCGTCCCCTCCCCCGGCGTGGCAGATGCCCCAGCCCAGCCCGTGCCGTCCCCTCCCCAGGAGTCCTCCCGATGAGCGTCCCCTCTCCCGCCGAGAGCCCCGCGCCGCAGTCCCCGATCCGGGTGGTGGTGGCCGATGATCATCCCGCCGTGCGCTCGGGCCTGGTGGCGCTGCTCAGCTCCGCGCCGGACATCACCGTGGTCGCCGAGACGGCCGACGGCGAGGCCGCGGTCGCGGCCGCGCGCGAGCACCGCCCCGACGTGGTGCTCACCGACGTGCGCATGCCCGGCGCGACCGGTATCGAGATCACCCCCAGGCTGCGGGAGACCGGTGCGAACGTGCTGGTGATTTCCGGTTTCGATCTCGATGACTTCGTGCTGGGCGCGCTCGCGGCGGGGGCCGACGGCTACCTCGTCAAGACCGAGGAGCCGCAGCGGATCCTCGCCGCCGTGCGAGATGTGCATCGCGGCGACGCGGTGCTCTCCGCGGCCGCGACCCGGGCCGTGGTGGGGGCGCTGCGCGGGCGAGGGGAGCCGGCGGCGCAGTCCGCACACGAGGTGCGGGCGCCTGCGCCCGTCGGCCCCGCGCCGACCTTCACCCAGCGCGAGGAGGACGTGCTCGCACTGGTCGCGCAGGGGCTGACCAATCAGCAGATCGCCCGCCAGCTGTTCGTCGAGATCACCACGGTGAAGTCCCACCTGTCCAATGCGCTGGCGAAGCTGCAGCTGGACTCGCGGGTCCAGGCCGCGCTGTGGTGGCAGCAGCACCGCGGCTGAGCTGGAGGCTCCAGGCCCGGCCCGGCCATCAGAGATCGGGTCGGGGCGCAAGGGAATGTGCCCCGCGCAGGGCGCGTTGCTTATCACCATGACGAAATGCGGTCCTCGTGAAAGGATCACCGCGGCCGCTGACGGTGTTCTCCGGCCCGCCGGAGGGTGACCCGTCCGCCCCGCTCCCCCAGCACGACACCGGGTCCCGGCCCTCCGGTCCCCCGAAGGAAGAAAGCCTCCCCTCTCCATGAGCACGAGCACGCCCACCCCCACCGGAGAAATGCCCGCGGTCGCCGCGGCCGGTGACTCCTCCCCCTCGTCCGTGAAGGTCGCCCCGATCATCGCGGTGCTGGTGGTCTCCGCCTTCGTGATGATCCTCAACGAGACCCTGCTGTCGGTCGCGCTGCCCACGTTGATGGCGGATCTGTCGATCACCGCGGTCACCGCGCAGTGGCTCTCGACCGGCTTCATGCTGACGATGGCCGTGGTCATCCCCACCACAGGCTTCCTCATGAAGCGGCTCTCGGCCCGTCAGGTGTTCCTCGTGGCGATGGGCCTGTTCCTGGCCGGCACCGTGGTGGCGATGGTCGCGCCCACCTTCCCCGTGCTGCTGGGCGCGCGCGTGGTCCAGGCCGCGGGCACCGCGATGGTGCTGCCGCTGCTGATGACCACCATCCTCGCGCTCGTGGCGCTGCGCTCCCGCGGCCTGGTGATGGGCCTGGTGGGTGTGGTGATCTCGGCCGCGCCGGCGCTGGGGCCCTCGATCTCGGGCTTCATCCTCGAGCACGGCACCTGGCACCACCTGTTCGCGCTGATGCTGCCGATCATCGTGGTCGCGCTGATCATCGGGCTGCTGTTCATGCGCAACTACGCCGAGCCGGAGCGGGTGCGACTCGACGTGCTCTCCGTGATCCTCTCCGCGATCGGCTTCGGCGGCGCGATCTACGCGCTCGCCTCGATCAGCCAGATCGTCTCCGGCACCGATCGCCTGATGCCGCTGCTCGCGGCCGGGATCGGGCTGGTCTCGCTCACGCTCTTCACGCTGCGCCAGGTGCGGATGCTCTCGCGCGGCCAGGAGCCGCTGCTGGATCTGCGCCCGCTGAAGGTGCGCACCTACACCGTCTCGCTGCTGGTGATCCTGATGGGCTTCGCGACGATGCTCGGCACCGTGGTGGCGCTGCCGCTGTACATGACCGGCTCGCTCGGGATGGGCACCCTCGAGATCGGGCTGACGATGCTGCCCGGCGCCGCGGCCTCGGGCCTGCTGGGCCCGGTGGTGGGCTCGCTGTACGACCGCTTCGGGCCCCGCCCGATCGTGGTGCCCGGTGCGGCGCTGATGGCGCTGGTGTGCTGGCTCGAGGTGCTGCTGCTGGACGAGCACGCCACCCAGGGCCTGATCATCGCGCTGAACATCCCGCTCGGCATCGGCATGGCGATGGTGATGACCCCGCTGCTGACCCTCTCCCTGGGGGCGCTGCCGCGCTCGCTGTACGGTCACGGCTCGGCGATCCTCAACACCCTCCAGCAGCTCGCCGGTGCACTCGGCACCGCGGTGTTCATCGCGCTGCTCACCCTCGGCGCGGCCGTCGCCGCGGAGGCCGGGGCGCCTGCCGAGATCGCTCAGGCCAGCGGTGCGAGCTGGGCCTTCGTGTTCGGCGGCGTGGTCACCACGGCCGCGATCGTGCTCGCCTGCACGCTCAAGCAGAACCCGGTCGAGGTGGAGCCGGCCGCCTGAGGGACGGCTGGCCCGCACCTCACAGCAACCGCGCGAACTGCTCGAGCGCGGCGGCGCCCACCACGTCCTGCTCCCCCAGCGGGATCTGCTGCAGGGGCACGCGGGGCAGGGCGGTGCGAAGGCTCGCCAGATGCTCCTCCTCCATCGCGCGGCGGCGTTCGAGGAACTCCCCGCGCCCTGCCGGGGAGCGCTTGTTGACCACCAGCGCGCCGACGTCCACGCCGGTGCGGGTGAGCTCCTCGTGCAGCTCGATCGTCTCGAGCACCGGCAGCCGCTCCGCGGCGAGCACGATCGCGAAGGAGGAGAGGGCGGGGTCGGTGAGCACCTCGCGCAGGGAGGCGAGGCGGTCGCGCCGGCGCAGCAGGATCGAGCGGATCTCCTCGTCGCGCTCCTCGAGCGGGTCGCGCGGGGCGGTGCTGCCCAGCAGGGTCTGACCGCGGTCGCGCTCGCGGCCGGTCTCCAGGCCGCGCATCGCCGCGCCGAGCTTCTGGGACTTCTCGCGCCGCCGCAGCAGCCCGTCGGTCCAGGCGGTCATCACCTCCGGCAGCGCCATCAGGCGGGCGGTGTGCCCGGAGGGGGCGGTGTCGAAGACGACCAGGTCGTGCTCGCGCATCCCCTCCTCGACCAGCTCGGTGATCCGCTCGAGCACCGCCGCCTCGTGGGTGCCCGGGGAGCAGCGGGAGAGGTCCATGTGCTTGTCCACCTCGCCCGCGAGGCTGCCCGGCATCAGACGCTTCAGGGTGCGGCCGACGTCCGCGAGGTGGCGGTCGGTGGTGGCGTCGGGGTCGATCTCGAGGCCCTGCAGGTTCTCGGCCAGGCGCGTCGGCCGATCCCCGATCCGCCGCCCCCACAGGTGGCCGAGGTTGTGGGCGGGGTCGGTGGAGACCACCAGGGCGCGCCTGCCCTGCCGGGAGGCGGCGAGCGCGAGCGCGGAGGCGACGGTCGTCTTGCCCACCCCGCCCTTGCCGCCCAGGAACAGCACACGGCGCTCGACGGCGAGGCTCAGCAGCATCGGTACTCCTCCAGCGGCGAGCGCTCCATGCCCATCCGGCGATGCCAGTCGTGGAAGCTGTCGTAGAGCACGGGCAGCAGCTCGGCGGTGTAGTACGCGGCGGGGTTGGGCACGCCCAGCATCTCGCTCATCACGAGCATCCGGAACAGGTCGTCCTCGTCCCGCTGGGCGCGGGCGAAGGTGCGCCGGTAGGGGGCGACGTAGAACTCGTGCAGTCCGTCGCTGAGCGCGCGCCAGCGCTCACGCAGCGTGGGTCGGTCGCGCTCCGCCCCGTCGACGGGCCTGTCCGGCGGCCCGCCGACGGGAGTGTGCGGGGACCGGGAGGTCACTCGCGGGTACCTCCGGCGCCGACGGAGTCCAGCTCGTCCTCCCCGTCGGACTCCGGGGCGCCGGTGCGTGCCCGGTTCAGCGCGATCGCGGATTCGACGATCACCCAGATCGCGGCGACCACGATGATCGCGTCGAGGATCAGCAGCAGCCAGTTGCCGTCGCGGTAGAAGGTGCCCAGCTGGATCAGGGCCGCGTACACGCTGACCACCAGCACGAACAGCAGCGGGATCACGATCGGCAGCACGGGGCGGCGCTTGCGCATCAGCATCACCGCGAGGATCGACAGGGTCAGGCCCGCGAGGATCTGGTTGGTGGTGCCGAACAGCGGCCAGATGACCATGCCGCCGGCGCCGTCGGCGCCGGCGCTGAAGGCGAGGCCCAGGCACACCGCCAGCACGACCACGGTGGCGACCGCGGTGCCGAGCTTGATGCCCACCACCTGACCGATCTCCTGGACCACGAAGCGCTGCAGGCGCACGCCGGTGTCCATCGTGGTGGCCGCGAAGAGCACCGCCATGGTCGCCAGGATCGTGGCGGACAGCGAGGTGGGGATGCCCAGGCCTGCGTTGAGGATCGCGCCGCCGCCGTCGACGAACGCCGCCACACCGCCCTCGTTGAATGCGGTGTACACCGCCTCCCAGTCGGCGAGGGTGCGGAAGCCGGCAGTGGTGGCGATGATCGCGCCGAGCGCGAGCAGGCCCTCGCCCACTGCGCCGAAGTAGCCGACGAACCGGGCGTCGGTCTCCTTGTCGAGCTGCTTGGAGGAAGTGCCGGAGGAGACGATCCCGTGGAAGCCGGAGATCGCCCCGCAGGCGATGGTGACGAACAGCAGCGGCATGATGCCGGGGGTGCCGTCGGGGACGTTGTCGTTCAGGGCGGGGGCGACCACCTCGGGCCGGAAGATCAGCACCGCGCCGTAGAGCAGGCCCAGGCCGATGAACAGCTGCAGGCCGTTGATGTAGTCGCGCGGCTGCAGCAGCACCCACACCGGCAGCACCGAGGCGACCGCGGCGTAGACGAACAGCACCACGATCCAGAACGCGCCGGCGGACAGGCCCAGCACCGTCTCCGGCAGCACGACCGGGAAGCGGTCCCCGAGCAGGATCAGCCCGTACAGCGCGACCACGCCGATCACGGAGACGATCGGCAGGTTCCACTTGAGTCGGTAGATCGCCTGGCCGATCAGCACGGCGACCACGAGCGCGCCCCAGGTGGGGATCACGGCGGTGGGGGTGGAGACCAGCAGCCCTGAGATGACCACCGCGAAGGCGGCGTTGACCATGAGCAGCAGCAGGAAGATGACCACCAGGAACAGGCGGCTTCCGCGCTTGCCGATGTAGCGGGCCGAGAGGGTGCCGATGGACTGGCCGCGGTTGCGCACCGAGGCCCACAGGGCGCCCAGGTCGTGCATGCCGGCGAAGAAGACGGTGCCGAGGGTGACCCAGAGGAAGGCGGGCAGCCAGCCCCAGATCACCGCGACCGCGGGGCCCACGATCGGGGCGGCGCCGGCGACGGAGGTGAAGTGGTGGCCCCACAGCACGAGCTTGTTGGTGGGGACGTAGTCGACGCCGTCCTGCAGCTCATGGGCGGGGGTGCGGAAGGAGGCGCTGAGCTTGTAGACGCGCCGGCCGAGGAAGCGGCTGTAGAGCAGATAGCCGGCGACCATCATGGCCACGCCGACCACGGCGAGGATCAGGGAGTTCATGAGGGCCCTTCGTGACGTGGGTGGGGAACGGTCCACGGCGCAGGCCACGAGCGGGGCCGACGGGGCCCTGGGCCCCGCAGGTCACCTTTCGCGTCCTCATCGCGCGCGATGTGGGTCACAGTAGCCGATCAGATCTCGGTGAGGTGCGACGCTCGCCGAGGACGTCATGCTCCCCGCTGCGGTCACGCGCGCTCTCGGCTCAGGCGGGCGGCGGCGCGGACAGGGCGCGAAGGTAGCGGCGGGTGACCATCTCCTGGACCAGCCGGGTGATCGGCGCTCCGAGCCGCGCGTACCAGGTGGCGGACTTCGAGACCACGTCGAGGTGGAAGCGCACCAGCCCGGCCGCGGTGCGGGTGAGCGTGAACTGCTCGATCCCGGACTCGGGGTGCCCGGGCAGGGTGGCATAGGCGAAACCCGCGCGGTCCGGCTCCTCGATCGTCCATGCGACGCGGCACGGGGCGGTGATCCGCAGCGGCCCCAGACCCACCCCGAGCCGCACCTCGGTCCCCTCCCGCAACGGGGTGTGGGCCGCACGGACCTGCAGACCTGCCCTGCGGTGCACCGTCCAGGTGCGAAGCGCGGAGGCGGCGCGCTCGAAGTCCATGCCGGTGACCACGGCGCTGCGGTGATCCCTGCGGTACCCGGCCGGCGGGTGCTCGAGGGCGTCGAGCGGCACGGTGATCTCCTGCTCGAGCTGGGGGAGCCGGACGTAGGTCGTCGCGACTCCCGAGTGACGGGACCGCAGGCGATCGAACCATGCCGTCGCCCCGCGCCCCTCGCGCAGCATCTCCTCCGCCCAGGCGGAATCATCCTGGTCGATCGCCGGGCTCAGCGGGCGCGGCACCCATCCGTCGGCCCAGGGCTGCGCGGTGAGCGTCAGCGAGAGGTCCGTCCCCTCCTCGCCACTGCCTCCGCTCGCGCCGAAGGAGGTGCGGCGGCTGGTCCAACCGGGGCTCAGCTGCGTCTCGAAGGAGCCGTCGACGATCGAGAGGATCGTGCGGTCGAGGTGCTCGAGCAGGTCGCGGGAGCCGGAGTCGCAGGCATCGCAGCCGCAGTCCGGGAACGGCTCCACCTCGAGGGCCGGCTCGCCGACGCCGAGCACCAGGCCAGGAAGGACGGCGTCGGTGCGGGCGATGTCGACGTCTGCGCCGACCGTTGCATCGTCCGCGGCGGTGCGGGCGAGGATCAGCACCAGCGCTCCCGGCCTGCGCGGGTGCAGCACGGTGGTGCGGTGGAGCCGGAGACGCGGCGGGGCCGCCCAGCGCAGGCCCGAGCGCAGATCGCCGGTCTCGACGTCGCTGCACGCGGCCCAGCCGCGGGCGGTGAGCACCTGCACCCAGGCCTCGGCGCGGGTCCACAGGATCCGGTACTTGCCCGGGTCCAGGCAGCGGCTGTACTCCTCCTCGCGGCTGTCACGGAGCTCGCCGTCGGCCCCGAGATGCGGATCCTCCCAGCCGGGGGTGTGCGCGCCGGTGCGCGTGAAGGCGTCCTCCACGTCGGCGAGCAGCTGCACCAGTTCGTCCGAGAAGGGCGGTGCGGCATCGGCGTGCTCGCTCTCCCACCAGGCGGGGGTCGGGGTCATGGGAGGACAGTAGCCGGGGACCGTGCGGGCCGACGAGGGATTTCGCGCCCGCGGGCCGGCTCAGCCGCCGCTGCGGCGCGCGGCCGAGGCGATGCCGAGCCAGGTGTGGCGGTTGCCCCACCAGCACCAGCCGAGCTTCGGGGCGTCCTTGCGGTCCTTCCCGTCGCGGCCGGTGCCGTTGCTGATCCACAGCGCCGGGGTGCGAGCGTCGAGCCTGCCGCCAGGCTTGGTCAGGCGGGAGCCGATGGTCATGAAGCAGCTCCCGCGCTCGAGGATCTCCGGCTGCTGGAGCACCCAGTGCAGGCCCTCGGTGAGCAGCAGCGGGGAGCGGCCGCGGGAGGTGAGCACCGGCAGCGCCTCCTCGGGGGTCCAGTTGCTGAGGTCATCGCCGCGCTCGAGCCCCTCGACGAGGTAGAGCGGGTCCCCGCCGAGCGTGATGCCGGCGGGGGTGAAGCGGTCCACGTCCGTCATGTCCTCGACCACGAAGCCGGGCTTCTCCCCGCGCCGCAGGAGCGGGGCGAGAGCCGAGGCGGGCACGAGGGCGGGATCGAGGGCGAGCAGCGCGTCGGTGCGGTCGGCGCCGTGCTGGGCGGCAGCCTCGTGCAGCTGCGCTGCGGTGAGTCCGGCGAGGGTGTGGACGCCGAGATCGATCAGGCGCTGGGCCTGGGCGGCGAGGGTGGGCAGAGCGGTGGCGGTGATGGGAGCTCCCGGGGCGCGACGACGAAGGGGACAGTGCTCAACGGCGCGCGCGGCCGCGGTATTCCCTCGCCGTTCCTTCCCGCCCTCTCAGCGCAGCGCGACTCGGGCCTGGACCGCGGCGTGGTCGGAGGGGAAGCGACCGCGGCTGTCGGCGCCGGGGTTGATCGCGGCCTCGAGCACGGTGAACTCCTCGGTGGCCAGCACCCAGTCGATCCGCTCCCCACCCTCGACGGGCTCGCGATAGTTCGGGAAGGTGCCCCAGGCCGGGGTGAGCCGCTGCTGCGCCGCATCCCAGGTGTCGCGGAACGGCCCGCCGGTCACCAGCGCGGTATAGGCGCCCGAGCTGTGCGCCGGGGAGTTGAAGTCACCGGTGACCAGGGTGGGCAGGCCTTTCAGCGCGCTGCTGCCGAGCAGGTCGATCAGCGCCTGCGCGCTCCGCACCCGGGCGGGCTCGGACTCGTGGTCGAGGTGGGTGGTGATCATCGCCAGCTCCCGGCCCGTGGCGAGGTCCTCCATCCGCGCCCACACCACGATGCGGGTGATCCGGTTCCCCCACGAGGTGGAGCCGATCAGCTGCGGGGTGTCCGAGAGCCAGAACTGATCCCACTGCCTGATCCGCAGCCGCGAGGGGTCATACAGCAGCGCGGAGTGCTCCCCGGCGCTGCCGCCCTCGCGCCCGTAGCCGATCATCGAGTGCCCGGGCAGCGCCTCGCGCAGCGCATCCAGCTGCCCGAACAGGGCCTCCTGGACGCCGAGCAGGGTGGGCTGCTCGCGGGCGAGCAGGTCGATCATCAGCGGCCGACGCTCCGGCCAGTGGTCCGGCTCCCCCACCGCGGTGGCAGAGGAGTTGTCGTAGCGCAGGTTGAAGGTCATCACGTGCAGGTGGTCCTGCCGGGCGGGACCGATCAGCGGGTGTCGGTCCTGGTAGCCGGTGCGGGGCGCGGTGCTCATGCGCGCCCCGGGATGGCCTGGCGGCGGCGTCGCGCGCCCCCGGCGAGCGCTCGCAGCACTCCCTCGGTGGCCTCCCAGTCCATGCACTTGTCGGTCACGGACTGGCCGCGCAGCAGGCCGGCGGGCCCCTCGTCGACGTCGAGCTTCTGGGCGCCGCCGATCAGGTTGGACTCGAGCATCACCCCGGCCACGGCCGCGCCGTCCACCGCGATCTGGTCCGCGAGCATGGTGGCCACCTCAGCCTGGCGCAGGTGGTCCTTGTCGCTGTTGCCGTGGCTGGCGTCGATCACCAGGCGCGCAGGGAGGCTCTGCGCGCTGAGCCGCTCGGCCGCGGCGCGCACAGGGCCGGGCCCCCAGTTCGGGCCGTCGGTGCCGCCGCGCAGGATCAGGTGGGCGTCGGGGTTGCCGGTGGTCGCGACCAGGTTCGCGCGCCCATCGCCGCCGATGCCGAGGAAGGACTGCGGGGCCGACGCCGCCTGCACCGCATCCAGCGCGACCTGCACGTTGCCGTCGGTGCCGTTCTTGAAGCCGATCGGCATCGACAGCCCGGAGGCGAGCTGGCGGTGGATCTGGGATTCGGTGGTGCGGGCGCCGATCGCGCCCCACGAGATGAGATCCGCGATGTACTGCGGGCTGATCGGCTCGAGGAACTCGGTGGCGCAGGGCAGGCCGAGCGCGGTGACCTCGCGCAGGAAGGCCCGGGCGCGGTGCAGACCGGTGGCGATGTCGTGGGAGCCGTCCAGGTGCGGGTCGTTGATCAGGCCCTTCCAGCCCACCGTGGTGCGCGGCTTCTCGAAGTAGGTGCGCATCACCACCAGCAGCTCCTCCCTCAGCTCGGACTGGAGCATCGCGAGGCGGCGGGCGTAGTCCAGCCCCGCCTCCGGATCGTGGATGGAGCAGGGGCCCACGACCACCAGCAGCCGCGGGTCGCTGCCGCGCAGCGTGGCGCGCACCTGCTCGCGGAAGCCGGCGATCTGCGCGGCGTGCTCCGGGGAGAGGGCGAGATCGACGAGCAGCTCGGCGGGGGTGGGCAGCGGGGTGTAGCTCGCGATGTGGCGCTCCGGTGGGTGCTGCGGCGAGGAGTGTCATGAGGGTTCCTGTCCTGGTGAGGGGCGGACCCGATGCTCAGAGCCCGCCGGGAAATGGCGAAGGGCAGAGCGTGTGCTCTGCCCTTGTCGGCTCTGGAGGGTTGGTGGCGCTATACGGCGGCCGGCCCCTCCGGAGCCGACATCGCATAGGTAAACCAACGGTTCTGCATGCGGCGAGAGTACACGGATCCCTGAGGTGCGCAACCCTCATCCCGAGGAGCGGGCGGCAGGGCAATGGTCTTCGCGGGCGAGCGGGCCTACGGTGGGAGCAGGCCCGCCGCCGGGCCTCGCCGGCGGCACGCCCACCGAGGAGGACAGTGCCATGCCCCGCAACGTCGCCCAGAAGCTCATCGCCGATCATCTCGTGGAGGGATCGCTCGAACCCGGTGCCGAGATCGGCCTGCGAGTCGACCAGACCCTCACCCAGGACGCCACCGGCACGATGGTGATGCTGGAGCTGGAGGCGCTGGGCCTGGACCGGATCCGCACCGAGCTGTCGGTCCAGTACGTCGACCACAACCTGCTGCAGACCGATGAGAAGAACCCCGACGACCACCTGTTCCTGCAGTCGGCGGCAGAGCGCTTCGGGCTGTGGTTCTCCAAGGCCGGCAACGGCGTCTCCCACCCCGTCCATCAGGCGCACTTCGGCCGCCCGGGCGCGCTGCTGATCGGCTCGGACTCCCACACCTGCGCTGCCGGTGCGCTGGGGATGCTGGCGATCGGCGTGGGCGGGCTCGAGGTCGCGATGGCGATGGCCGGGCAGCCGCTGTACGTGACGGTGCCGCAGATCTGGGGTGTGGAGCTGACGGGCACGCTGCCGGACTGGGTCAGCGCGAAGGACGTCGTGCTGGAGATGCTGCGTCGTCACGGCGTCAGCGGCGGCGTGGGACGCATCATCGAGTACCACGGCGAGGGCCTCGCGCAGCTCGACGCGATGGACCGGCACGTCATCGCGAACATGGGTGCCGAGCTGGGGGCCACCGCCACGGTCTTCCCGGCCGACGACGCCGCCCGTGCCTACCTCGGTGCCGTCGGCCGCGGCGACCAGTTCGAGCGCTGGGAGGCCGACGAGGGCGCGACCTACGATCTCACCGAGCACATCGAGCTCTCGGACCTCGTCCCGCTGATCGCACGGCCCTCCTCCCCCGGCAACGTCGTGCCGGTCGCCGAGGTGACCGGAGAGGACGTGAACCAGGTGGTCATCGGCTCCTCCGCGAACCCGGGGCTGCGCGACTTCGCCGTGATCGCCGAGATCCTCGAAGGCCGCCAGGCGCATCCGCGGGTCTCCGTGGACGTCAATCCCTCCTCGCGCGAGGTGCTCGCGGACCTGATCTCCGGCGGCTGGCTGGGGGCGCTCGTCGGCGCCGGCGCACGCATCCACCAGTACGGCTGCATGGGCTGCATCGGGATGGGGCAGGCCCCGGCGAGCGGCCGCAACTCGCTGCGCACGATGCCGCGCAACTTCCCCGGCCGCTCCGGCACCGAGGAGGACGCGGTGTGGCTGTGCTCCCCCGAGACCGCCGCGGCCGCCGCCCTGACCGGGAGGATCACCGACCCGCGCACCCTCGAGGACAGCCATGACATGGCATACCCGCGGCCCACCCTGCCGGAGCGGTACGCGCAGATCGACGAGATGCTGATCCCCCCGCTGCCTGAGGCGGAGGCGCGGGACATCGAGCTGGTCAAGGGGCCGAACATCTCCTCCCTGCCGGACTTCACCCCGATCGCGGACCGCCTGGCGCTGCCCGTGCTGCTGGTGATGGGCGACGACATCTCGACCGACGAGATCCTGCCCGCCGGCTCGCAGGTGCTCCCCTTCCGCTCCAACATCCCCCGGATCGCCGATTTCGCCTTCTCCCGGATCGACGAGAGCTACCCCGAGCGCGCCCGCGGCACCGAGGGCGGGCACGTGGTGGTGGCCGGGAGGAACTATGGCCAGGGCTCCTCGCGCGAGCATGCGGTGATCGCCCCGCGCCACCTGGGCCTGCAGGCGGTGATCGCGGTGAGCTTCGCGCGGATCCACTGGCAGAACCTCGCGAACTTCGGGATCGTGCCGCTCGAGTTCGAGGACCCCGCCGACCTCGCGCAGATCTGCGTGGGGGACGAGGTGGTGCTCGAGGCGGTGCACGGGGCTCTGCGGGCCGGCGGCTCGCTGAGCGCACGGATCGGCGACCGCGAGGTGCCGCTGAGGCACCGGCTCTCGCAGCGCCAGGTGGACATGGTCCTCGCCGGCGGGCGGATCCCTCTCACGGCGCAGGCGGTGTGAACGGGCCGCTCAGCCCGACCAGGAGGTCGGCGGATCACGGCGCCGCCGTCCTAGACTCGCCCCACCGCACGCGACCCGTGCGGACCCTCGTCACAGGAGGTATTCGATGAGCACCGACGAGAAGTTCGAGAACGCGAAGGACAAGCTGGGCGGCCAGGCCAAGGAGGGCCTCGGCAAGGTCACCGGCAACAAGCAGACCGAGGCCGAGGGCCAGACCCAGCAGGGGAAGGCCGAGGCCAAGGACAAGCTCCAGGACGCCCGTGACTCCGTCAAGGGCGCCGCCGAGGGCATGTTCGGCGACAAGGACAAGCGCGGCTGATCCGCGCCGGGCGCCCCGGACGGCGCCAGCACCCACCCGATGGCGGCTCCTGACCAGGGGCCGCCATCGGCATGAGCGGGGTATGTGTATTGCCTGGCGCTGGGCCTGCTGGTGCCGGTGTACCTGGACTGCGAGGGGGTCGAGGAGTCCCGGATCAGCCAGGTAGGGGCGACGGCACGCTGTGCACCCCGACCGGTGCCGGGGCCGGGGGCAGCCGACGGGGAGCAGGGGCCCGGGCCGAGCCCACCAGCAGCTGAACCGTGGTGGGCTCGGCCAGGGGATCCAGCCCTGCGCCTCAGCGCAGCGGCGTCGCGTCCTGGTGGGCGATGTGGTCCGGGCGCGGGGCGGAGGCTGCGAAGGGCTTCTGCAGCGTGTTCTCGACGCTGTTGAACACCATGAAGATGTTCGAGCGCGGGAACGGGGTGATGTTGTTGCCCGAGCCGTGCATGATGTTCGCGTCGAACCAGAGCGCGGACCCGGCCGGGCCGGTGAACTGGTCGATCCCGTGGCGATGGGCCATCTGGGTGATGACCTCCTCGGAGGGGACGCCCACCTTCTGCTCCTTCAGCGAGGAGCGGTAGTTGTCCTCCGGGGTCTCACCGAGGCTCGGCACGAAGGTGCGGTGCGAGCCGGGCATGACCATCAGCCCGCCGTTGTACGGATAGTTCGGCGTCAGGGCGAGCGAGCAGCTGACGGCGCGGGGCGCGGGCATGCCGTCCTCGGCATGCCAGGTCTCGAAGTCCGAGTGCCAGTAGAAGCCGGCGCCCTTGAACCCGGGCATGTAGTTGATGCGGGTCTGGTGGAGGTAGACGTCCGAGCCGAGCAGCTGGCGTGCCCGCTCGAGCAGGCGGGGGTCCCGGGAGAGGTCATCGATCAGCTCGCTGAGGTGCTGGACGGCGAAGATCGAGCGCACCTCGCCGGAGCCCTTCTCGGTGATCACGCGCTCGTCGCCGCGCAGCGTCTCGTCGGTGGTCAGTCGCTCCAGCTCGCGGCTGTAGGTCTCGATCTCGCCGCCGGTGAGGGTGCCGGGCAGGATGCTGAAGCCTCGCTCGTCGTGGGCGCGCAGCTCCTCGGCGTCGAAGGGTCCGTCGGCTGCGGTGCCCCACACGGTGGGGTGCACGCGCTCGGTCGGTGCGGCCGCCTCGGTGAGGCGGGTGGGGTAGAGATCATCGGTCACGGTCGCCGTGGGCATGGTGTCCTTTCTCGATCGGTCTCCGGTACAGGCATGCCCGCGACCGCAGCACGACCGAGGACATGCCTGGAGCCCGGCTCTGCGGCCCGGCTCCTGCGTTCAACCGTACCCGCGAAGCGGTGTCGGTGCGAGTGTTGTTCCTGGTCGTCGACGCGCGCACCTGCGAAGACCGCTCCGCCGACCGTTCGAAAGGTGCGGCGCGAAGCGCTCTCCCCCGTCCTGTCCTGTGCTCTCGACCTCGCGCAGGTTCCTGGGGGCACCGCGTGCTGGTAGACCAGGGGGATGGCTTTCGCACGTCGTCTCCGTCCCGCTCTCGCTCTGCCGCTGCTCGCGCTCACGTTCGCCGCGTGCTCGGGTCCTGCCGAGGAGACCGCTCCCGAGGACGCACCGACGGTGGGGACGCTCGCGATCACGCTGGACGGTGAAACCACCGAGTTCACTCCGGAGGTGGTGCGCTGCGAGGGCGAGCCCGGCGCGCTCGCTCACCTCGAGCTGCGCGAGAGCGAGGACGGGTTCCCGCTGGTCGAGGTGGTCCCGGACGAGTTCGCGATGGTGAAGCTGGTCGCGGAGGGTGGGCCGGAGAAGAACGAGCGCGGCACCGACGGCATCACCGCGCGGGATGCCGCAGTGACCTTCGCCGATGCGGAGATCGGAGACGCGGTGGTCAGCGGCACGGTCGACTGCCCGACCGGCTCCGAGGGCTGATCTGCTCCGGGGTCGGCGCTGTGCGGTGTGCCCGGCGCTGACCATAAGCGCGGCCGGGTGTGATGAGGTGGCCGCATGACGACCTCGCTGACAGCCACCGACCGTGCACACCTCGCCCGCTGCGTAGACCTCGCCCGGGAGGCGCTCGAGGACGGGGACGAGCCCTTCGGCTCGCTGCTCGTCGGCGCCGACGGGACCGAGCTGTTCGCGGACCGCAACCGGGTCTCCGGCGGGGATGCCACCCAGCATCCCGAGTTCGCGATCGCCCGCTGGGCGGCGATGCACCTCTCGCCGCAGGAGCGGGCCCGGGCGACGGTCTACACCTCCGGGGAGCACTGCCCGATGTGCGCGGCCGCGCACGCCTGGGTGGGGCTGGGCCGGATCGTCTATGCCAGCAGCAGCGCGCAGCTGAGCAGCTGGCTCGCGCAGTGGGGCCTTCCGGCAGGGCCGGTCGCGCCGCTGCCGATCCAGACCATCGCCCCCGGCATCGAGGTGGCGGGCCCCGACGACGAGCTCAGCGCGCAGGTGCGGGCGCTGCAGGCCCGGGCGCGCGGGATCGACTCCGCACAGTCGCGCTGACGGGTCGCGCCCTCAGATCTCGATCTCGCGCCCGTCCTCGGTGGCGACGGTGAGCACGAAGCGGGAGCCGCGGCCCTCGCGGATCTCGGCGACGCCGTCCCCGAGCCCCAGGGCGTCCAGCTGCTCCTGCTGCCGGGCGGGGTCCACCTCGATGCGCTCGAAGGAGACCAGCTCGAGCGAGGGCAGCCCGCCCAGGCCCGGATGGTCGGTGGTGCCCCAGTCGATGAGGAAGGGCACGGCGTAGTTGCGCGGGGCCTGCGCCTGGGTGAGGCGCCAGGCCAGCTCGGTGCCGTCCGGGGCGCGGCGGGAGAGGTCCTGGACGTCGCCGGGGTCGAAGCCTGCGGCGCGGGCGCGCTCGACGACCTGGTCGATGCCCTCGGGGTGCACGGCGTAGGTGATCAGCGTGGGCTTCTTCAGCCGGTTGATGGAGAAGGTCTTCGGCAGCTCCTCCCCCTCCCGCTTGGGGTCGGGGCCGATCAGCTCGAGGTAGTGCGGGCGGGGCTGGCCGTTCACGGTCAGGGCCACCAGCGCGTTCGCGGTGCCGGAGGGGTGCGAGCCGCCGGGTGCGGCGGTGATGCCGGTCAGCTCGCGGAACCACTCCACGGTCTCGGCGAGGTCGGGGCCGGCGATGACGATGTGGTCGAGCAGGCGGGGGATGCTCATGGGCGCTCCTTCGAACGGTGCGGGTCTCGGGGTCGCCGAGGAGAGGCAGGGGCGGGACGGCGGTGGCGCGTTCCCGGGGATCTCGCACCTTATCCCGGATGGCGGTGCGCTGATCTCGGCGGCGGGCTCGATCGTCTGAGGCACGTGCCACCCTGGTCACGGTCCAGCACCCCATCGACGGAGAGCACCGTGAGCTCTGCACCGGAGATCGACGCCCTCATCCCCGACTATGTCCTCGACCTGGCCACGAAGGATCTCGACTACCTCGACGAGCACGGCTGGGTGCCATGGGCCTGGAGTGTCCTCGCCGGCGCCGGTGAGGTCACGGCGCGGATCGATGAGGACGCGGAGGATTACCCCTCCCACCTGCTCTCCCTCGCCGGCCTGGGGCACCTGTTCGCGCTGTTCCGTGAAGTGCTGGACGACGGCGACGCCTCGGCGGAGCCCGCCCTCGAGCTCGTCGGCCCGGTGCGCCCGCTCCTCACGGAGATCGAGATCGGCCGGTACGGCGAACGGCACGGGATCTGGGACCGGCAGGATCCCGAGACCGCCGACGGGCTGGTCCGTGAGGCCACGTCGGCACGCGCCGAGGAGCTGCGCGGCCGCCTGGTCGAGATCGTCGGCGAGGCTCGCCTGTTCACCTCGCTCGCGATCACGCGCCTGCCCGAGCTCGCAGGCGGCGACGAGACCTCCGGATGGCAGGGCGGGCCGGTGTCCGAGGCAGCAATCGACGCCTTCGTCATCGATGCCGTGAACGGGGATCCGAGCAGCTCGGCCACGCGTGCCTACGCGTGGCTCAGCGGCGACCTCGACCTCGGGTGAAACCGCCGGGCCGGCGAACGCATCGGGGCCCTCTGCGGCGCGAGCACTTGCGCCCACCTATGGTCGGGCCATGGAGATCATCCCTGGACAGGGCATCCCTCAGGTTCCGCTCGGTGCCGACCGTCAGGCGGTGCACGCCGCGCTCGGCGTCCCGTCCGTGGTGTCCGGGCAGAACGAGCACCACAACGAGCCCGAGGGGTTCTCGGTGTGGTCGATGGGGTCGCTGATGATCGAGGACATCGACCAGCCCGGTGATGCGGACGAGGTGGTCGAGGGAGTCTCGATCGCGGCGGCGGGGTACTTCGAGGACATGTGAGGGACGCAGCGCCGCCGGCTCAGCCCGCGAGCTGCGCCACCACGTCATACAACTGCCGGTGCCGTGCCCGCAGCGCGGCATAGGCCGACGCGGCCGACGGATCCGGTACGACCACGTCCCCGCCCTGCGCGCTGAGCGGGGCGATGCGGTGCCCCAGCCCTAGCGTCTCGGCGCCGGCGAGCGCGGCGCCGAGCAGGGTCGCGTCCGTGCCGTCGGCCCGGAGCACGGGGCGGCCGGTGACGTCGGCGAGGATCTGCCGCCAGGGCAGCGAGTCCGCTCCCCCGCCGACGACGGGCAGCACGCGGCCTGCATCGGCCGGAACGAGCGCATGGGACAGCGCGAGGGCGACGCCTTCGAGGGTCGCGGCGTAGAGATCTGCCGGGGTGGTGGAGGCGTGGAGGCCGAGGACGGCGCCGCGGAGATGCTCGTCCCGCACGGGGAAGCGTTCCCCTCCCAGCGAGGGCAGCACGAGCAGGCCCGTCGGCCCGCGCCCGTGCCGCTGTGCGCGCTCGGTGAGCAGCTCGTCGGCGGCGTCGGCGGAGGCGCCTGCGAGGTAGGCGTCACGGGCCCAGGCGGCGGCCGCTCCGGCGGCGAGCAGCGCGGAGATCCGCAGCTCGGCGCCGCCGCCGAGGGCGAGGCGGTGGGAGGCGCCGTCGAGGGTCGTGTGCTGCGGGGCGGGGCGGATGCTGGCGATCCAGCCGCTGGTGCCGAGGGAGGCGTGGTCCTGGCCGGTCCCGATTCCGGTGATCCCGAGGGCGGCGGCGCCCGCGTCACCGGGGGCGAGCACGATGGGGATCCCGGCGGGCAGGCCGAGCAGCTCGCGGGCGGAGTCGCCGGTGCGGCCCACGATCTCGCCCACCTCGCGGGTCAGGTGCGGCAGCAGCGATTCGTCGATCCCGGCGGCGCGGGCGATCGCCGGTGACCAGTCGCGGGTGCGGGAATCGAGCAGGCCGGTGGTCGAGGCGGTGGTGAGGTCGCAGTGCAGCCCGGCACCGAGCACATAGGCAAGGTGACCGGCAGGGCCGAAGACGATGCCGCGCAGGGCCATGGTCGCATCGGGATCGGTGCGGGCCAGGCGGCGGAACATCGCGGCGCAGCTGCTGGCGTCCTGCAGGTTCCCGGCGAGCGCGTCCCAGTCCTGCCCGTCGGCGGCGAGCGCGGCGCGGATCTCGCCGACCTCGGCGCCGGCGCGCAGGTCGGTGTAGAGCACGGCGGGGTGCGCGGGGCCGTGCACGCGCTCGAGGATCAGGTCCTGCATCTGCCCGGTGAGGCAGAGCGCGGCGATCTGCGCGTCGGCGGGCAGCACGCCCGCGATCGCGGTGCGGGCGGCGCTGATCCAGTCGCCCGGATTCTGCTCGGCGCCGCCGTCCGGGGTGTGCCGGGTGGGGTATCCGGCGCTCGCACCGGCGAGGGTGCAGCCCTCGAGGTCGATCAGCGCGGCTTTCGCGGAGGTGGTGCCGAGGTCGAGGGCGAGGAGGACGGGCATGAGATCAGGGTAGGCGGGGCGGTCTCACACCTGCCGCCCTGCGGGCCTCCTACCGGTCGCGGAACCAGGTGAGCATTCGGTTCCGCGTTGCGACATCTCGAGGCGGGTGGCCCCCTGCATCGATGAACGCCTGCCACAGCCGGAGGGCGTCATCGTCATTGACGTCTCCCCTTCGATGCGCCAGCTTCAACAGCCGCCACGTCCCTACGGAACGAATCGGAGTGGCCCATCGCCGGGCGTCGCCATCATCGGTCACGAGCACTGCATCGAGTCGCCGCTGATGGATGATCGCGATGGTCTCCGCTTCGCCCCAGTGCTCATCAGGGTGGTCTCCCGGCGACGCCATCAAGGTGCGCAGCTGGCGGATCGGCAGGTGCTCAGCGGTCTCGGGCACGATCGGGGTGCCCAGGAGCCCGTCGGCGGCGGTGACGAGCCCCGGCAGCTGCAGTCGCCCCTCCTGGCGCTCACATTCGCGGCGGATCGTGGCAGTCCATCTCACCTTGGTTCCGAACAGTGAGCCGAGCACCGGAATCATGCCCGGCCGATGAAAGTTGATCAGGACTGCGGTGTCATGGAAGAACAGCGGGGCATCTCGGGTCACGATCCGCTCACCCAAGGAGCTTGTCGAGGTCAGTGTCGTCGAGCTCCTCGGCGGGTGCCGGCTCGTCGACCTCCAACGCATCGGCGGAGACCTCGAGCATCCATGCGAGAGTTCCCTTCCCGATCGCTCCAGCGGCGATCTGCTCGAGATGCGCGGCCTTGAGCCATGACGGGAACCTTCGCTCTCCGGCCTCGGTCATCCGCTGGGTGATCGGATCGCCGTACCGTGCTCCGGTCCAGTGCCGCCGCAGCAGCTTCTGGGTGCTGAGGAGCACCGCGTCAGCGACCGGCGGCGACATCACGAGTCCCAAGGCGTTCGCCCGTCGACGCAGCGCCTCCGTGGAGATTCCTCGCTCCCACACGAGTTCGGCGAGCTCGGGCAGTCCCAGGTCCTGCCATGCGACTGAGTGCATGAACTCCGAAGGGAGCAGCAGCTCGGCGGCGAAGTTGTTCGCGGCCGCCTCGCGCTCCTCGTATCCGGGTGCACCCTTGAGCACTCCGTGGTGCCCCAGCGAGAGGTGTGCGAGTTCGTGTGCCAGGCTCCAGTTCTCGTAGAACCAGTTCCCTGTCCCCGGGATCACGATGACCGGACGCTCCTCCACCAGGAACGAATAGGCCGTGCTGAGGTCGTTGAGTCGTACCACGTCGACATCGATCTCCGCGAGCCGATCGACGAACGGCCGCACGAAGTCAGACCGCAGAAGCGCCCGCGCCCCTTCCACGTCGCGGTGGAGCTGCCGGGCTGCCGGAACCTTCCCTGCCTGCGCGTAGGCGAGGCGAATGTTCTCCAGGAGAACCCGATCTCCGGAGGCGCCGTCGAGCCGTCGCTCCCCTGTCTCATGGTCATACTGGTGCCGGGCCGAGAGCACGAGGCGGTGAGGATCCGGCTCCCCTGTGACCAGTTCGTGCATGTCCGCGTCAAGCTCTCGTGAGATCTGCGCGAGCTCCACCGCAGCAAGGCCCCGTTGCCCGCTGAGCACTCTGGACAGCGCGTCGGGAGTCATCCCCACGCGCTCCGCGAGCTGCTTCTGAGTCATGGACACGGCCCGCATCGCAGCACGGATCCGCTCACCGATGGAGTTCATCCATTCAGCGTACTCGGATATTAGGATTTTCCCAATCGCCAAGTTGTGCAACGCACTCAGCGCCGGCTCAAGCCCAGGGCATGACGCTCGACGCGACGGCGCCCAGCTACTCCGCGAGCTGCGGCAGCTCGTCCCCGGTGCTCGGGTAGCTGGGCTGAGCGCCCTGACCGGTCGCGGCGAAGGCTCCCACCCGGGAGGCGAGACGCGCCGCGGCGGGCAGGCTCTCCCCGCTGGCGAGGCCCACGGCGAGAGCACCGATGAACGCATCCCCCGCGCCGGTGGTATCCACGGCGGTGACGCGTGCGGCAGGGATGCGGTGCGTGCCGTCGGCGTCGGCGACGAGCGATCCCTGTGCGCCGAGGGTGAGGACCACCGAGGTGATCCCGGCCTCGCGCAGTGCGCCGACGATCCGCTCCGGCGCCTCGGGCACCTCAGCGCCCGGGGCGAGCTGGGCGAGGACGAGAGCTGCCTCGTGCTCGTTGACCACCAGCGGGTCCGAGGCGCGCAGCACCGCGGGGTCGAGCTCCATCACGGGGGCGGGGTTGTGCAGGAAGCGCCCGCTGACCAGGGCGGGCAGGGCCTCGATCCCCTCGCGGGGGATCTCGCCCTGGCACACCACGATCGCAGAGGCCGCGATCACCTCCTTCGCCTCAGTGACCTGAGCGGTGTCGACGGAGTCGTTGGCTCCGGCGATCACCACGATGGTGTTCTCGCCGTCCTCGGCCACGGTGACGATCGCGAGGCCCGTGGGCCCCTCGATCTCGCGCACCCCGGTGAGATCGACGCCTGCGGCGCGCAGGCCGGCGAGGCCCACCTCGGCCTGGGTGTCGGTGCCGACGGCGCCGATCATCCGCACGTCCCCGCCGAGCTTCGCCGCCGCGACGGCCTGGTTCGCGCCCTTGCCGCCGGGCAGCATCTGCCCGCCGGTGCCGTGGAGGGTCTCCCCGGGCATCGGGTGCCGCCGCACCTGGGCGATGAGGTCGACGTTGATCGAGCCGACCACCGTGATCACGCCGGCCGGGCTCACTCGTCGTCGTGAGGGCGACCGTGCGGGTCGGGCTCGGACCGCAGCTGGTCCGCGACCTCCTCCTCCGGGCGGGGCGCCGTCGACTGGTCCTCCTCGAGAGTGGGGATCGGCGGCTCGCCGGTCTCAGGGACGGGCTCTTCGGCGGGCTGCTGGGTTCGATCGGTCATGACGAGGCCTTTCATGCTGTGGTCGAGCCAGGATACGCATGGCCGTTCACCGGTCGGCCCCGTCTGGGATGATCAGGGGGACGTCCGATGGACTGCACGGAAGGGGTGGCTGTGGGACTGCGTGATCGTCTTCGCCAGCGCTCGTCGTCGCAGCTCGGTGCCGACTCCCCTGCCCTTGCCTCCGCGGCGCGTTTCGCCGTGCTCGATGTGGAGACCACCGGGCTGGACCCCTCGCGGGAGAGGATCCTCGAGATCGCGATCGTGCACACCGATGTGCACGGACGGGAGCTTCACCGCTGGAGCACGCGGATCAACCCCGGCATTCCCGTGCGTGCCACCCACATCCATGGGATCACCGACGCGGATGTCGCCGACGCACCCCGCTTCGCGGATCTCGCGGTCACGATCGGGATCGCTCTGCAGGGCTTCGTGGTCGTCGCGCACAATGCCGAGTTCGACGTGGAGTTCCTGCGCGCGGAGTTCGCCCGTGCCGGGATGCCGATGCCGCGCTTCTCCACCTACTGCACCCTGCAGGGCAGCACGCTGTACCTGCCTCAGCTGCGGCGACGCACTCTCGCCGAGTGCTGCGCGGCGCTGGGCGTGCCCCATCAGCAGGCGCATTCGGCGCTCGGGGATGCGGCGGCGACGGCAGGGCTGCTCGAGCGATTTCTGGCGCTGGATGCGCAGACCGGCTACGACGCCCCGCTCACGGCGACGCGGGCACTGCGCGCGGCAGCCCCCGCAGAGCAGCGCGACAGCCGGCTGACGAACCAGAATCCGCCCGGAACGGGTCGTCAGCTGGCTGTCGACGTGCCAGCGTCCGCGGCAAGTGGTGCGCCGGCCCCCGCTGCGGCGGTGGCGCCCGTTCCGGTGCCGGCGGGCGACGCTCGCCCCGTTGACCTCTCCCCCACCGCGATCAGGGCCTGGGCCCGCTCACAGGGCATCGCCGTCGGTGATCGCGGGCGGATCAAGGCCGAGCTGGCCGCGCAGTACCGTGCCGCGATGGGCGTGAGCGGCGCCGCCCCCGCGGCGGTGGGCCCGGCGGCGGCTTCGGCGTCTGCGGCTCCGGCGACTGCGGCCCCGGCGGCGGCCCCGGCGGAGCAGCGCAATAGCCCGCTGGCGAACCAGAAATCGCGGAAACTGGGTCGTCAGCTGGCTGTTGACGTGCCGGCGTCCGCGGCAGTTGACACGCCGGGCCCCGCTGCAGCACCGGCACCGCCCGCTGCCGCCGCGCCGCTCACCATCACCGAGGACTTCCAGGCCGCACTCGACCACCTGCACGCCGGCCATCACCTGTTCCTCACCGGCAAGGCGGGCACCGGCAAGTCCACGCTGATCCGCCACTACCTCGAGCACACGCAGCGGTCCACGATCACGGTGGCCCCCACCGGGATCGCGGCGCTGAACGTGGACGGGTACACGATCCATCGCCTGTTCTCGTTCCCGCTCGGCGTCACCGAGGATACGGTGCGCGGTCCCGGCTACTACCCGGGCCGCTTCGCGAAGGCGCTGAAGAACCTGGACACGCTGATCATCGATGAGGCGTCGATGGTGCGGGCGGACCTGTTCGACGCGCTCAACGCCGCGCTCGAGCTGTACGGCCCCGCGCCGGGCACGCCGTTCGGCGGGGTGCAGCTGGTGCTGGTGGGCGATCTGTACCAGCTGCCGCCGGTGGTCACCGATCACGAGGCGGGCTGGATCGAGGAGCGCTTCGGCACCCCGTTCTTCTTCTCCGCCCGGTCCTTCGACACCGAGACGTTCCCGGTGGTGGAGCTGTCCACCGTGTTCCGCCAGCAGGGCGATGACCGCCTGGTCGAGCTGCTGAACGCGGTGCGGGAGGGGACGCTGCTGGAGGATGCGCGGGCGGAGCTGAACCGGCGCACCGATGCCGAGTTCGAGCCGGCGCTGGAGGAGTTCTGGCTGACGCTCGCGACCACCAACCGGATCGTCGGCGCCCGGAACCGGCAGATGCTCGAGCGCCTCCCGGACCCGCCGCAGACCTTCACCGCGCGCATCACCGGGGACACCGACGGGTTCGAGCACCCCACCGAGGACGTGCTGCACCTGGCGGTGGGCGCGCAGGTCATGCTGCTGAACAACGATCCGTCGGACCGCTGGGTCAACGGCACCCTGGGCCGCATCACGGCGATCGGCTCGGATGAGGACGGGCCCGTGGTCACGGTGCTGCTGCGCGACGGCCGCACCGAGCACGTGCGCGAGCACACCTGGGAGATCACCCGGCCGAGCGTGGAGGGCGGCTCGCTGGTGCACGAGATCGTGGGCACGTTCACGCAGCTGCCGATGAAGCTGGCGTGGGCGATCACGATCCACAAGTCCCAGGGGCAGACCCTGGACCGGGTGGTCGTGGACCTCACCGGAGGCACCTACGCGAACGGTCAGCTGTATGTGGCGCTGTCGCGCTGCACGAGCCTCGAGGGGCTGGTGCTGAAGCGCGAGGTGCTGCCGCGGGATCTGAAGACGGACCAGCGGGTGCGCCGCTATCTCGCCACCGGCGCCGCGGCGACGGACACGCTCGGCGAGGCGTACCTGTCGGTGCTGACGGTGGGCACCGTCGGAGATCGGTGGCGGCCCCGACCGGTGGAGATCGCGGTGGTGACCGACGACGGGGACGAGATCTCCACCGTCATCAACCCCACCTCGGATCTGTTCTCCGCGCGGGACGAGTTCGGGCTCACCACGCGGGACGTGCAGCTTGCGCCGCTGCTGGCCGAGGCGTGGCCGGCGCTGTCGGCGCTGCTGGCCGGCCGGGTGCCCGTCGGCGTGGACATCGACCGTCAGCTCGCCCACGTCGACTTCGAGCTCAAGCGCAACGGGATCGTCGAGCCGGTGCCGCTCGGGCTCGAGGTCCCCGGCGGGCTGCTCAGCGCCGACGAGCTCGCGCGGATGAAGGCGCCGACGGCGCTCGAACGCGCACGGGCCGTGCGCGATGCGGTCGCGCGGGTGCGGGCAGCAGGCAAGGAGCTACCCGGGACCGGGGTGGCGTTCCGGCAGGTCGTGGCGGGGCACGGCTATCTGCTCGCCCGCACGACGGGGCCGACGGGGACCAGCGCCCCGACGGGCTTCGTCGTCGGCGGGAACCTCGGCGCGCAGGACGACGCCGCCGAGGTGCTCGCCCACCTGCTCGAGGGGACCTGGCAGCGGGTCCTCTCCCCCGATCAGGAGGTCCTCGAGCGTCTGCGCGGGGTCGAGGAGCATTTCGGGGCGCGGGTGCTGCCCGAGGGCTTCGAGGTGAAAGGCCCGACCAGCGCGGCCGACGTGCTGGTGCCTGGGGCGCGGGTGTGCTTCTCCGGCACCGTCCACTCGCCCCGCCACGGGTTCCTCGAGAAGGAGGAGCTGCACGCCATGGCCGAGGCGCGCGGGCTCGTCGCCGTCCCGAACCTCACCAAGACCAGGACCGATGTGCTGGTCGTGGCCGAGGCCGGGTCGCAGTCGAGCAAGGCGAGGAACGCGGCGAGGTGGGAGAAGCCGGTGCTGACGGCGGAGGAGTTCCTGGAGTGGGTGGGGTGACTTAAAGACTTGGACGCCTAAGACAATCCCGAAGGCAGAAGCAGTCAATTCACCAGTTCACAACACTTCAAGCAAGCCCCCATTGCCTCTTCCAGCCCAGGAATAGCATTGCTTCCGCCAGTATTCTTACACCTCAAGGACTTCACAGAACACACAATCACGCTACCCCCTATCAGTGCCTGCCAATTTGTCACACCCACCCCCTTTCCTGTACTCCTTGAGCCTGCTGTCCGCCTTCTCTTCTTCTCGGTCACGCTCCGCTCTCATCTCACGCCAGATCAAACCGAAAACAATAGCAAATAAAACCATTCCGAGAATCGTCCAAAGCGCACGCACACCCACAGTGGCAGAGTCTGGATTCACATAGAACCACTCAAGGATGGGTGGGATAACTGTCGACGGAAGGAAGAGAGTCGCAATGGCTCCGATAAATATTGCGAAGTGCCGATCAAACTTAGCTCGAGCTCCTTGCACCTCTCGCTCGTGACGAGCCTCAGCTTCCCGATCGCCCCGCTGTCGCTCAGTCTGCTCTCGGAGCTCCTCGCGGTCTATCTGATCTTGACGACGCCGCTTCTCATCTTGCTGCATTCGCGCAATCTGGGCGAGACGGTCGAGGTTCGCCTGGGTTCGCTCAATGGCCGCGTCGACGTCGATACCGAGAGCTGAACGGAAGGCCTCTAGGAACCTCTCACTCCGGGAGCTAAGAACAGGGACACCACTGGCGTAGTCGGTGGTGAAAAGTGCAAATTCTTGCCAGATGCTCAATGCCGTCTCGTGCTGCCCTTTTTCAAGCAGGAGGTCTTCGGCAGTCCGATGCAGCCGGTCAGAGAAGTCTTTTAGGATTCTTCCCTTGAGTAGTTCAAGTGCCAACAGATCTGCGTAGAAGCCGGAGACTTCAGCTCGGTGATCCACGCCGTCCCAAGGCGACAAGGACTCGCCGGGCATGGCAGCAACCCCCGCGCCTTGGCGACTGAACTCCACATGCCAGCCTCGCCACGGTAATGGCGGATTACTGCGGCCCGGAAGATCCTCAGGAACCGAGCAGTCAAGCCAGAAGTCGCGGTCAAGGGTTGCGAAAGCAAAAGCGCGAGCGGCGCGCAGGGCGTCTGCCGAATACCCTTCTGTCGCCACCTCATGATACTTATCATTCTTGCTACTTTTCCTATCGCTTTCAAGACTTCGGAGGGCATCCTCCACGGACCCCGTAGCCACCGTCAAGAAGCTGTAGATTGGAACCAGTGCGCTCGTGCCCGCACTCCCCGCGCCTAAGACACTCACCATCGTCGACGAGTTACCAAGGCTGCCGCCGTCATCAAGAAACTCAAACCTCTTGCTGTCCGTGTTGAAAGCACATTCAGTCGTCGACTCCCGCGAGGACAGCAAATTACCAATCAGGGCACAGAACTGACGCTGGTAGTCTCGCATCAGTCGCCGCAGGGTGTTTGCCAACGCCTCCGCCCGGATCGCCGCATGCCCAGTAACCACATCGCCAGCCGCCACCGTGAGGTCCAGATGGACGATAACAATCGCGGGCGCCATATTACCCATATTTTCGCCCGACTCAAAAGAGGACGATCCTCTACTGGCCCGGACCGGATTCGTGTCTGTTCGAAGGATCTCAAACCCTGTAACAACGATCGCTCGATCCGCCCCAGCCCCCTCTCTCTTGAGGCTACGGATCGTATGCCGGACGTACCTGTGGAAGCGCCGCCCCTTGCCATGCACTAACCGACGAAGTTCGGGCCCTAAGTAAGAAGACCGCTTCTCCCCATCAATTACCTGAATACCTCTAGTCTTACTTGCCCGCTTCACCAGAGAGATAGGCCCTTCACTCCACTCGCTTGGCCCGCCGACACCCGCCGCGCTACGAAGTCGATCGAAGTCTACGTCCGCTTCGAGCAATACGTAGCTGCCTGACGCGTAGTGAGGCCCAACTTCTTCCACATACTGGCTCTTCGCGGCTCGTGGTGAAGGAGAGCGTCGCGTCGCTGGCGTAGAACGACCCGTGGTCCTGCTGTGATGGGTGTTGTCTAGACAGCCACATCCCAGAGGACCACGAGCCTGTGCATGAGAATACGGGTTCGCAGCGAGATGCTGCGAGCACGATCTTCAACCTGCCCGACTACCGCGTCATCGACGCGATCGACCTGCCCGATGGAGGCCGGCGGGTGGTGATCGAATCCATCGAGCCGCCGGGCTGTCCGTCGTGCGGGGTGCTCGCGACCAAGGTCCACTCCCGCCGATCCCAGAAGGTGCGAGACGTGCCCGTGGCCGGGGCGATGGCGGTGGTGTGGGCCAAGCGGCGCTGGTTCTGCCTCGAGTCGGCCTGCGCCCGGCGCACGTTCTGGGAAGCGACCGACCAGGTCCCGCACCGCGCGCGCTCGACGACCCGGCTGCGGGATCAGGTCGTCTCCGCGGTGATCACCTCTGGCCGGGCAGCCTCGGAAGTCGCCCGGGCCCATGGCGTCTCGTGGTGGCTGGTCCAGGCCGCGCTGGCGGCTGCCGCCGTGGTCCTGCCCACCGCCGAGGACGTGTCAGTGACGCGCCTGGGCATCGATGAGCACCGCTACCGGTCGGTGCGCTGGTTCCGCACCGACGACGGTGCCTGGAGACGGTTCGAGCCCTGGATGACGACCCTGGTCGACCTCTCCACCGGGCAGGTCCTCGGTATCGTCGACGGCCGGGACTCCACCGCCGTCGGCGACTGGCTCGCCCAGCGCTCCGAGCTCTGGCGGGAGCGGATCGAGATCGTCGCCATCGATCCCTCGGCCGCGTTCCGCAAAGCACTGCGGACCTACCTGCCCCGCGTTGCGGTCTCGGTCGACAAGTTCCACCTCGTCAAGCTCGGAAACGACATGGTCACCACCGTCCGTCAACGCCTAGCCCGCACCCATCGCGGTCGTCGCGGCCGCAAGGACGACCCGGCCTGGGCCCACCGGATGCTGCTGCTACGCGGCGCTGACACCCTCACTCCACGGGCCTGGGAGCGGTTGGAGTCGGTGTTCCGCACCGATGACCCCACCGACGAGCTCTCGGCCGCCTGGGGCATCAAGGAGCAGCTCCGCCGCTTGCTGGCCACCGACACCCTCGCCCAGGCCTGGGACGAACGGATGCGGATGGGCTACTTCGCCCAGCTCGCGAACATGCCCGAGGCGACCAAGCTCTACGACACCGTCGTGACCTGGTGGGACGCGATCGAGGTCCTCATCGTCACCGGCGCGACCACCGCCCGAGTCGAGGCAGCGAACACCGGCATCAAGAACATCAAACGCACCGGCCGCGGCTTCCGTAACGCGGAGAACTACCGGACCCGTATCCTGTTAGCCAGCGCCGCGAGAACCGTAGCGTGAATACCCGCTACAGCAGGGTCATTCACCACGAACCGCGAAGAGCCCACATACTTGCCAATCTCTTCCGATCCTTGTTCGGCGCTCACCAGACTCCCCCTCATGTGCTGCTCAGCTTCTCGACGCTATCCCTCTTAGTATCTACTACCGGAGCGTAGCGATGTACCACGGACCGCGCCTGAGTGAATGCCCTAGATTCTCTGTCGCCGCTATGCGGATACTGCTTCTCAAGCAATTACACGTGTAGAAGCTTCTCGGCCGTAGCCAGGGGGACTGTCCCAAGGAACTTCGCATGCAACGACTGTCCCATCGACCGCCTGAGCCGGGGACGAGTGCTTGACGTCCGAGGGCCTCAACGAGGTCAGTGCTAGGTACAAGTAGCCCGGGAGGCGACGGACGCCGCGAAGTGGGAGAAGCCGGTACTGACGGCGGAGGAGTTCCTGGAGTGGGTGGGGTAGGTGCGATCAGCACAAAGAAGTACGCCCTGAGGCACCGCCTGCGCTTCGGGGCGACTACTCGAGCTCTGCGGCGATGAGGGCTTCGTCGTCGCGCCCGCCGTAGTAGATGCCAAGCACCTCGACGGCTTCCTCTGTCACCGCGAAGGCGATCACGACTCGACGACGGAATCCGATTGTGCGCAGACCGGGCCGGAGATCATCGCGCGCAACGCCGATGTACGGGAAGACGACCAATCCGTCGCAGTAATCGAGAATCTCGGCCAGATAGCCAGCAGCGCGTTCCGGATATCCGGACTCATCTGCAATCCATGTATAGAGGTCGGTCAGTTGCTCTCGTGCTCGCGGAGCGTAGACGACACGACGGTTCATGCCCCGCTCGACGCAGTGCGCTCCTCGTGGACCATCGCAAGATGCGCGCGCATGTCGTCGGCGCTGATCGCCTGCGACGGATCGGCGCGCAGCTCGTCGTACGCTGCGACGACGTCAGAGCGCAGCCAAGCTTCCACAGCCTCATCGCGCGCGAACAGGGCGCGCAGACCATCGCGGAGCACTTCGCTCTCACTCGCATACGCGCCCGATGCAACGCGCTCCTTCACCGCATCAGCCATGCCCGTAGGAAGGGTGATGCTGAGCTGTTTCGTAGTGCGCATGGCGCCTCCTGCCACATGAGTAGGATTCAATCCTACTCCTGGGCGTCCGCTGTGCACAGTGGTCATCTCACGCCCGACGCGGCGGGCCCGCCCGCGAGGCGCAGCCCCCGGTAGCGGTTCACGGCCGCGTGCAGCTCGAGTGGCCGGGGCCGGGCGAGATGCCCGGGGTGACCGCGATGGGGTGAGAGGACGTCCAGCCCCTCCGCCTCGATCCGCTCGCACAGCGCCGCGATCGCCTGCTCGAGCGAGAGCGGCGCACCGTCCGGTCCGGGCTGGTCGAGCAGTTCGGCGAGGCGGTCCAGGGCGTGGGCGATGGCCTGGGTCTGGGCGGCGTCGACCAGCTGGGAGACGGCGGCGAGGTCGAGGTGCTCGTGGCCGAACCGGATCGTGTCCCGGCCCCGTGCGGTGGCGGGTTTCTTCGTACCCGGCGGGCGCAGCGTGCCCGGCGCCGGGATGCGGGGGCGCGCAGCAGCGAACACGTCGGCCGTCGGCGCCGGTGCATGCTCCGTCGCGAGTGCGCGGGCCTGGGCGGTGACGTCGCGGGGGATGTACTCGTCGAGCACGATGACGTGATCGGCCACGTCGAGGAAGGCGGCCGAGCCGCCGGCCACCAGGACCGTGGACACTCCGCGCTCGCTCAGCAGCGGGCGCACCCGGTCCACGAGCGGGGTGATGGGTTCGCGCTCGGCCGGGACCAGGGCGCGCATCCGCTCATCGCGGAACATCATGTTGGTGGCGGAGGTGTCCTCGTCGATCAGCAGCGCGCAGGCGCCGGCGTCGACCGCTTCGACGAGGGAGGCGGCCTGGGAGGTGGAACCCGAGGCGTTGGTGGTGGAGAAGGCGCGGGTGTCGGTGCCGGACGGCAGGCCGGTGAGGAAGGGCGAGATGTCCACGCCGGTCACGGCGCGGCCGTCCTCTGCGCGGAGCGCGGCGGCGGTGGCCCGGGTGATCACCCATTCGCGGCCGTCGCCCGCCCGGTGCGGGTACACGCCCTTGGCGAGCGCGCGCAGCAGCGTGGACTTGCCGTGATAGCCGCCGCCCACGATCACGGTGACCCCGTCCGGCACGCCCATCCCGCTCACGCACCGGCCGCTGGGCAGATCGAACCAGACCCGCAGCGAGTCGGGGCTGTCGAAGGGGACGGCGCCGTCCGCGAGCGGCAGGTCAGAGTCGCCGGAGCGGCGCGGCAGGATCGCGCCGTCTCCCACGAAGGCCACCAGGCCCCGCCCTGTGAGCTGGTCGCGCAGCGCCTCCTGGTCGCGGTGGAGGGTGACGTGCTCGCGCAGCGCGTCGTCGTCCAGGCTCGCGTGGAGCAGCGCCGCCTCGGCGAGGCGCGGGAGGTGCTCGGTGAGCAGACGGGCCGCCTCGCGGCCGCGGATCCGGCGCCCGGCAGCGGGCAGCGGAACCGCGAGCCGTGCCTCGACGCCCTCGGCGGTGAGGGCGACGCTGGTGCGCTCGAGCACCTCCTGGCCCGGGGCGCCGGCACTGATCCCCTCCCCCAGCTCCGCGGCGACGCGGGCGACGGCGCGGGCCAGGAAGTCCGTGGTCGCGACGCGGCCTCGGTGATCGGAGAGCAGATCCTCCGGCAGGTCGGCGTCGGCCCGATCGACGATCACCCGCATCAGCGACGGCGGGGCGTAGGGATCGACCTGCACATGATCGACCACGAGACGGCACACGCCCAGGTCGTAGCTGCCCCGCAGCTGCTTGTAGGCGCCGTAGCTGCGGGAGTCGATCCCGGTGAGGGTGCGGGCGAGGGCGGTGGCGTCGGCGGTCATGGGTCCATCACACATGACGTTCCGGGCCTTCTGCATCCGCGGCCCACGCCGTCATGCCTGCGAGAGCGCCTCCCGCGCCAGTGCCCGGGCAGCGTCGGACCAGTCGCCACGCGCAGCGCGTCTGTCCTGTACCGGGGTGATGTTCCGCAGCACGGTCGCGGCGGGCAGATCACGCACCATCCAGCGGTCCACGGCGCCGTCCTCGCGGGTGCGCCAGCCGAGCCGGTCCAGAGCTGCGGGTGTCGCGTGCGGATCCACAGCGGTCCCGCTCGGGGTGGATCCGATGTGAGCGAGCAGCAGCACGGTGGCGTCGTGCGCGAAGGATCCCGGTGGTGGGATCAGGGACTGGGCGAGCAGGGACCACAGGGCCTCGGGGTCCTCTGCCACCGGACGTGCACGGCGGGTGGGCAGCAGCTGCCCTTTGAAGGTGCGCAAGATCTTCAGGTGCTTGAGCGCCTCGCGGAAATGGAGCAGCGGAAACGCGTTGATCTCGCGGTTGTTCTTCCCGATCCAGTCGCCCATCTCCGGCACCACCCGGCTCGCGGCTTCGACGTCCGCGGGCTTCAGGTAGCCAGCCGCGGTCAACGGCAGACCTCCATCGGCCGCACGGTCGAGGAACCAGGAGACGCCGCGCAGCGCCGTGCGCTTCTCCTCGGCCGACGGCGCGTCGGTGGCGGTGGCCAGTGCCAGCGACCTGGCGAGCAGGTCGTCCCGAACCGGGGACGGAGGCAGGCGGGTCACGACCGCGGTCAGCACGGCAGAGGCTCCGTACGAGGCGGGGTCGAGATCGGCGAGCTCGAGGGAGCGCTGGAGCTCGGCGAGGTCGAAATGCGCCGGATCCGGGAGCACGCCGGCGAGATCCTCCGCGCGGGTGAGACCGCCGCAGTCCTCGGGCGGGGCAGCACGCCGTCCGCTGAGGGCGCGGGCGGGCGGGGAACCATCCCCTGCCGGGCGCACGGATTCCAGCAGCAGCCGCAGCTGCCAGTCATCGCCGTAGTCATAGACGTATCCCAGGCGGTCTCCACTGGTGCTGAGCACCTCGTCGAGCCGCACCTGCGAGGCGGGAAGCCCCTCGTCCTCCCCCTCGTCGACGTCGAACGGGCAGAGGAACAGCTGTGACTCGAGATCGAAGGGGTGCCCGCCGGCGGCGAAACGCCACAGGTGCGCATCGAACCAGCCAAAGGCGGTCTGGAGGATCCCATGGACCTCCTCGAGCATGAGATCCGAGCGCAGCTCGAGCCGGCGCCAGATCGGCGGAGAGGCATGCTCGAGATCCACGCGGAGCGTGAACAGGGCGGGCTCCTCGCGCGGCGGGTGGCGCAGATCGGGGCGCTCGGGGCGGCGCACCGCTCTGCCCGAGGCGTCGAGCACGCCGTGGAGGATCCCGTGGATCTCCTCGGAGCTCATCCCATCGAGCTGCGCGCGGAACTGGCGCAGGAGCTCGTCGTCGGGAGTCTGGTTCGAGGGCATGGGGCCACGGTATCGGTGCGGCGTGATCACCGAGCTGCCGTGCGACTATGCGGCCGACGGGTCAGGCGAAGCCCTCCTCGACCAGCACGCTCCCGCTCTCTGTGATGACGTGGGCCTGGCCCGAGCCGCCGGCGACGCGGCTCCAGCTCTCCACGACGAGCCGGCCGCGATGGACGGAGAGGCTGAACCCCCCGTACATCCCGGGGTACGGGACCCACAGGGTGTCCATCTGCTCCATGACCAGCAGCTCAGTCGGGACGGGCCGGAAGCGGACCGGGTCGAGCGGCCGGGCGCGCTCGGCGATCAGGTCTGCGAGGTGGGAGTCCCAGGCCGCGAACCTGCTCTCCTCGGAGGGGCCGACGTCGCGCACGGCGAGCGTCTCGAGCAGGTGGTGGTGGCCGCGCTGCCGGGCGAGGTCGAGCGGCCGGTCACCGTCCGCCGTGCGCAGCGACCGCCAGGCACCGACGTTGAGCAGCCGCTCGGCCACGCCCACCGGGGCGCCGAGCCATGCGGCTTGGTGCAGCGGGGTGAACCAGGACCGGCCGGTGACCCGCCACTGGTTGGCGCCGACCCAGGTGCCCTGCTCGACGAGGTCGAGGACCGTGTCCCAGCTGCCCGCCTTCGCGGCATCGGCGAGGCGGGCGGAGTGCTCGACGAGATCGTCGTTCAGCACGTCGGGGTCGAGGACCCCCTGCCATTCGTCGATCACGTGTGGCCCCTCTGCTCGGTGGTGGAGTCAGTATGGCGGTGGTGGCGGACAGTCGGTGCGGGAGCTGGCGTCGGCGGCCGTGGCCTCATCACAACAGAGACTCCGGTCGACATGCCGATGTATGCGCACACATCTCCGCGAGCACCGATCAGAGCCCGGCGACGGAATCAAGACTCTTGCACCGCTTGACAGACGAAGACGTGTGGCTCATGATCTCCGTCATACGAATAACGTCAGCGCGGATCGCACCGGTCCGAGGCGACACCCGACGAGACCCGGAGGCACGCGAGATGGCACAGCGCCCGACCATGCACGACGTCGCCGCAGCCGCCGGCGTGTCCCAGGCCGTGGTGTCCATCGTCCTCAGCGGGTCATACGCAGGCCGCGCCTCGGAGACCACGGCGCAGCGCGTGCGGGATGCCGCCTCGCAGCTCGACTACCGCCCCAACCTTCAGGCGAAGAGCCTGAAGACAGGGGTGGCCGAGATCATCGGACTGGTGGGCGACGAAGTCGCCACCGCCCCGTTCTCGGGAATGCTCATCAAGGGCGCCCAGGACCGCGCCTGGCAGGACGACCACATGCTGATGACCATCGACACCGGTGGCGACGACGCTCTGGAGCACGCGGCGATCCGGACGATGCTCTCGCACCGTGTCCGCGGAGTCATCTACGCCGCCATGTACCACCGCGAGGTGGAGATCCCGGCCGCCGCCCTGACCACTCGCGCAGTGTGCCTGAACGCGAAAGAGCGTGAGAACAGGGTCCCGAGCGTCACGCCGGACGAGGTCGCCGGCGGATACGAGGCGACGAAGGTCCTGCTCGATGCCGGGCACACCCGCATTGCGATGATCAACATCCATGACGTGCTGCCAGCGGGCCGCGGACGGCGCGAAGGGTACGAGCGGGCGCTGCGCGAGGCCGGCATCGATCCTGACCCCGCCCTCATCTGCGGGGGAGAAGGCATCCAGCGCTCAGGCTTCAAGGCCTCCCGGCACCTGATGAGCCTCGATTCACCCCCCACAGCAATCTTCTGCGGCAACGATCGCAGCGCTCTCGGCGCCTACCAGGCCCTTGCCGAGCTCGGCCTCCGGATCCCCGAGGACGTCTCGATCGTGGGCTTCGACGACCAGGATCTGCTGCGCGACTTCTTCCATCCGCCGCTGACCACCGTGCGCCTGCCCTTCGCCGAGATGGGCGATCGAGCGGCCGCTCTCGTGCTCGACTCTGACGCTCCGGCAGAGGTCCACCTGATCCACTGCCCTGTCATCCACCGCCAGTCAGTCGCCCCGCCGAAAGGACGATGATGTCACCTTCGCCCACCACCGCCGATGCCGGCACCGCACCCCTGGTCGATCCTGACCATCACGCCGCGGTCGCCGCATCACCACCCGAGACCCCTCCCCCGCGCGCGAAACGGCGCCTAGTCACCCGCATTCTCCACGCCTGGCAGTTATACGTATTACTCGCGCCGGCTCTGGTCTATCTCATCGTGTTCAAGTACTGGCCGATGTACGGGGCGCAGATCGCGTTCCGTGACTACAACCCGGTCGACGGGTTCTTCTGGAGCCCCTGGGTGGGGCTGGACCACTTCGTCACCTTCGTGACCTCGTTCCAGTTCGAACGTCTGGTCATGAACACCCTGACGATCAACACCGTCGGCCTGCTGGTGGCCTTCCCCGTCCCCATCATCCTCGCGCTGATCGTGAACCAGCTGCCCAGCGAACGGTTCAAGCGCTTCACGCAGACCGTCCTCTACGCCCCCTCGTTCATCTCGGTCGTGGTGATCGTGGGCATGATCCATCTGCTGTTCTCCCCCAGCTCCGGCATGGTCAACCATGCGATCTCGCTGCTGGGCGGCGACCCGATCTTCTTCATGGGCACTCCCGAATGGTTCCGCCCCCTGTACATCGGGTCGGACATCTGGCAGAACGCCGGCTTCTCGATGATCATCTACCTCGCGGCCCTGACGGCGATCGATCCGTCGCTGCACGAGGCCGCCCGGATGGACGGCGCGAACCGCTTCCAGCGGATCCGGCACATCGACATCCCCGGCATCCTCCCGGTGATCACGATCCTGTTCATCCTCGCGGTGGGAAACATTTTCAATCTCGGCTTCGAGAAGGTCTATCTCATGCAGACGGACCTCAATCTCCCCACCTCCGAGGTCATCAACACCTACGTCTACAAGACCGGCCTGCAGAACGCCCAGTTCAGCTATTCCGCAGCGATCGGGCTGTTCAACTCCGTCCTCAACCTCATTCTTCTCCTGACCTTCAACTGGGTCGCGAAGAAGGCCAACCAGTCGAGCCTGTGGTGATGAACATGTCGAGAACTCTGTCCCCCGCCAAGAACTCGCTGCGCCGAGAGCCCTTCCACCGACGGCTGGCCGATCCTCTGTTCGCACTGGTCACCTACGGTCTGATCGGTCTGTCGATCATCGCGATCATCTACCCGCTGTACTTCATCGTGATCGCCTCGATCTCCGACCCGAACCTGGTCCAGCAGGGCAAAGTGATCCTCTTCCCCCGGGGCGTCACCTTCGACGGGTACCTGACGATCTTCGGCACCTCGACGATCGTGCGCGGATTCGCGAACTCCGTCCTCTACACCGTGGTGGGCACCACGCTCAGCGTGGCGATGATCCTCACCGGCGCCTACGCGCTGAGCCGGAAGGACATGCCCGGGCGCAACCTGTTCATGATCCTGTTCGTGATCACGATGTTCTTCGACGGCGGCATGATCGCCCGGTACCTCGTGGTCAAGGAGCTGGGCATGCTCAACACCCTGTGGGCGGTGGTGCTGCCCGGAGCCGTGGGCGTGTGGAACCTGATCATCGCGCGCACATTCCTCCAGCAGAACCTCTCCCCGGAGCTGCGGGAAGCCGCGCAGCTCGATGGCGCGTCCGATTTCCGCTTCTTCTTCGGGATCGCGATACCGCTGTCCAAGCCGCTCATCGTCCTGATGGTGATGATCCATCTGGTGGCGAACTGGAACGCGTTCTTCGACGCGATGATCTATCTGAACGACGAATCGAAGTATCCGCTGCAGCTCATCCTGCGCAATGTCCTCATCCAGTCACAGGCCTCCTCCTCCGGGATGGACATGGCTTCGATGGACAGCACCGCCGCTGCGCAGAGGATGGGCGAGCTGCTCAAGTACTCGATGATCGTCGTCTCCACGATCCCGCTGCTCATCGCCTTCCCCTTCCTCCAGCGCCACTTCATCAAGGGCGCCACCCTCGGCGCCCTGAAGAGCTGACGCCCGCCCCACTCGCACTGCCCCATCCGCTCTACCCCACCTGTACCGCATCACCGCTACGAAGGAGTACCGCCATGCTGTCTCGCCGTCATTTCACCCTCTCCGCCACCGCCCTCGGCCTCACGATGCTGGGCGCTGCCGGCTGCTCCCGCCCCTCGGAACGCACCACCGAGGATCTCTCCGCCGACGTCGGCCTGACCGACTCGGGCCTGCCGATCGTGACCGACGAGCTGACCCTCACCTTCGGCGGCGCGAAGTCTCCGCTCGCACCGGAGTACGAGGCGATGGAGCTGGTGCAGACCTGGAAGGCTGACTCCGGGATCGAGATCACCTGGAACAACGAGCCCGACGAGGTCTGGGGAGAGAAGAAGAACCTGCTGCTGGCCAGCGGCGAGCTCCCCGATGCCCTCTTCAACACCGGGCTCTCCGATGCGGAGGTCGCCAAGTACGGCGCCAACGGCACCCTGATCGCGCTGGAGGATCTGATCGAGGAGAACGCTCCCACCCTCGCGGGGATCCTCGCGGAGCGTCCGGACATCAAGGCCGCGATCACGGCGTCGGACGGCCACATCTACACCCTGCCCTCCGTGGAGGAGATGGGGCTGGTCGAGTTCCCAAGCATGCTGTTCATCAACACGGACTGGCTCGCGGAGCACGATCTCGAGATGCCCACCACGGTCGAGGAGTACCACCAGGCGCTGCTGACCTTCAAGGAGAACGGGCCCAGCGGGGTCCTCCCGCTGTCCTTCCTCGACGTCGGGAACATCGCCGATCTGATCGCGGCGATCGGCGGCCAGGCCGACAACCCCGACCACCGCATCGTGCAGGACGGGAAGGTCCTCTTCACGGCGAACACTGACGGCTTCCGCGACGCGATCGCCGAGCTGCACACCTGGTACGGCGAAGGGCTGATCGACCAGGAGTCCTTCTCCCAGGACTACGTGCAGTTCGTCGCCAAGGGCAAGGCGGAGCCCCAGTCCCTGGGTTCGTTCTACTTCTGGGAGGGCCCCGAGGTGGTCGGGCCCGAGCGGGCCGGTCAGTACGAGATCGTGCCGATCTTCCCCGGCCCCGACGGCGTGCAGCGTGCGTGCGTCGCCAACAACCAGGAGATCAACCGCGGCGCCTTCGCGATCACTCGCACCAACCAGTACGCCACCGCCACGCTGCGCTGGGCGGACATGCTCTTCGATCCGGTCATGAGCGCACAGGCGAACTGGGGACCGATCGGGGTCTCGCAGCAGCTCAATGAAGAGGGTCTGCTCGAGCAGATCCCCGTCGGCGAGGGCGAGACCGAGCAGGAGCGCCGGGTGAAGGTCGCCCCCGGCGGCCCCAAGATCATCACCGCGCAGGACTTCGAGACGGTCGTGCTGGCCGAGCCCCGCGCCGCAGAGCGCCAGGCCCAGATCGCCGAGTTCTACGAGCCCCACCGCGCCAACGAGAAGTACCCGCCGGTCATGCTCTCGGTCGAGGAGCTGAATCGGGTCAGCACCATCGAGGCCGACATCAATACCCTGGTCACCGAGAAGATCGCCGCCTGGATCGTGCGGGGCGGCATCGAGGAGGAGTGGGATGCGTACGTCACCCAGCTGGAGACGATGGGCCTGCCCGAGGTGATCGAGGTCTACCAGGACGCCTACGACCGCTTCACCGCGAACACCTGACCTCCCGGACGCCTCAGAGCCGCCGGTCCCGCCCCACCCGTACATCGAGAGAGATCATGAATACGACGTCACCGCCCGCTGCACTCACCGACGTGCACCGTCCCAGGTTCCATCTGACTGCCGAGGACACCTGGATGAACGACCCCAACGGCCTCATCCGGCACAACGGCATGTGGCATGCGTTCTTCCAGAACAATCCGCACGGCAGCACCTGGGGCAACATGTCCTGGGGCCATGCGGTCTCGGAGGACCTGGCGAACTGGTCCAACCTGCCCGTCGCCCTGCCCTTCTCCGAGACGGAGCTGATCTTCTCCGGAAGTATCGTCCACGACGCCGAGAACACCTCCGGCCTCGGCACGCCAGGCGCAGACGGACCGCTCGTCGCGTTCTACACGAGCGCCTTCACGCAGTCCCACCCCACCACGCCCGGCATCCAGGCCCAGTCGATCGCCTTCTCCCAGGACGGCGGCGCGACCTGGACCTTCTATGCGGACAATCCCGTTCTCACTCGTGATTCCGAGAACTTCCGTGACCCGAAGGTGTTCTTCCACCGCGAGAGCGGCCGCTGGATCATGGTCACCGTCGAGGCCCTCGACCACAGCGTCCATTTCCATGCCTCTGATGATCTGCTGGCGTGGGAGCCCGCCTCCGTGTTCACCCATCCGGGCCTGGACGGCGGCATCTGGGAGTGCCCCGATCTGCTGCGCGTGCCGAGCCCTGACGGCGGGGAGGACTCGTGGGTCCTCGTGATCAGCACCAATCCCGGCGGCCCGGCCGGCGGCTCCGGCACCTACAGTCTGATCGGACACTTCGACGGTCGCCGCTTCACGACCGAGGCACCGCCGCAGCCGCTGGACCTCGGGCCGGACTGCTATGCGGCGGTCTCCTTCTCCGGTGTCCAGGGGGATCCGGTGCTGCTGGGCTGGATGAACAACTGGGCCTACGCGGAGCAGACCCCGACGGCTCCGTGGCGCTCCTCGATGACTCTCCCCCGCACGCTCCACCTCGAGCGGGCGGCCGACGGCACGCTCCAGGTGATCCAGCACCTGGTGATCCCCGAGGAGATCCGGACTCTCGATCTCGAGGTGCAGGCCTCCTCCGCGGTGCTGGCAGAGCTTGATGCGGAGGAGCCGTTCAGGCTGCGCGGCGAGCTGCCCACCGCCTCCGCGCACCGGCTGGTGCTGCGTTTCGGCGACGGCGGGCGGGATCGCGATCTGGTGCTCGCCATCGACTCCGAGGGGCACGTCTCCTTGGATCGCAGCAGCGCGCATGAGGAGCCGTTCGCCCCCGAGCACACGCACTCCCAGCCATACGCCTCGGCACGGGCCGAGGGAGCGGTCGCCTTCGATCTCGTCGTCGACCGCTCGTGCGTGGACCTCGAGCTGGACGGTGGCCGCGCCCTGATCTCCCAGCAGATCTTCCCAGGTGCTCGCACGGTCACCGTCCTCACCGAACCCGCGGCATGAGAGAGCCCACCGCTCTGGTCATCGGGGAGGCTCTGACCGACATCGTCCACGAAGCGGACGGCACGGTGCTGTCTCGGCCCGGGGGCAGTCCCGCCAACGTCGCCGTGGGTCTCGCGCGGCTCGGCGTCCCCACCGCGCTGCTCACCCGCCTGGGCGCCGACGTGAACGGCGGCGCTCTGCGCGAGCACCTCGAGCAGTCGGGGGTGAGGCTGCGCGAGGCCGGCACTGAGCCCCCGGAGAGGGCGCCGACCGCCGAGGCACGGATCGGCCCGGACGGTGCGGCGACCTACCGCTTCGACATCGACTGGAACCCCGGGCAGATACGGCTCGACCCCGTACGCGTGGTCCACACCGGTTCCCTGGCCACGGCGATCGAGCCCGGCGCAGCGGCCGTGGAAGCGGCACTCGCCGCCGCCAACCCGGGCACGCTGATCTCCTTCGACCCGAACGTGCGGCCATCGCTCGGCCTGCCGGTGGAGGACATCCGCGGCAGGGTCGAGCGGATCGCGGGCCTGGCGCATGTGATGAAGATGAGCGATGAGGACCTCGAATGGCTGTACCCCGCGGAATCGGTGGGCGATGTCGCGGCCCGGATGCACGAGGCCGGGGAGGCGCTGTTCCTCGTGACCCGCGGCGCCCGGGGCTGCGCGCTCAGCACTCCCCGCTGGACCTCCGAGATTCCGGCGCTGCCGGTCACCGTCGCCGACACCATCGGGGCGGGCGACGCGTTCATGTCGGGCCTGCTGTTCGCGATCCTCACCGCCGGCGGTGATCAGGCGCTCCGCGACGGCAACGTCCGCCAGGACGCTGCTGAAGCGTGGGCGACGACCGCGCTGCGCAGCGCCGCGATCACGGTGGGCAGGCGTGGGGCGCAGCCGCCGTTCCTCGCGGATCTGGCAGAGGACGCTTTCCGTTGAGGGGCTCGGGCAGGGCCGACCACCCCCGGCTGCGGCTGTACTGACGGCCGACGGGCAGCTGACACCCACCGATGCCAGTAAGAGACTGCAAATCAGTCATTGACTGACTTGGAGCTGTTATGCAGCACTCCGCCCCGAGGCCACGTCAGACGATACGGTCCGGGGGCCGATGGCCCACTTGAACTTGGTGGTGATCCATCCGTTCGCCGATGGGAACGGGCGCACGTCACGTTCGTGCTGGCCGCCCACTACCGGCAGGCACGGACGGTCCAAGGGAGGCTGTGGAGCGCAGATCGCGTCGCCGAGCAGGTCGACGACATCATCGAGGCCGGACTCGCGCCGGAGCGTTCCGCACCCGCGCTCGATCTGGCGTCCTCCGGCTGGGCATTGCGGAACGCCACCTACCGCGAGCTCACGAATGTCACCGCGACGACCGCTTCCCGTGACCTCGCCGCCCTTCTCAGTGCCGGGATCCTGCAACGCCACGGAGCCAAGAGGAGTGACTGGTACAGCCCGGCGGAGACCTATCGTGCCTGGCTGACGGATCTGCGCGAGCAGACGAAAGAGTCGTTCGACGCTGGGGCAGCTCCCTACCGTCTGTCCGCACGCGGTGAGGAGATCCCCATCGCCTCCACGGGGGTCTGATGGTCACGTGCCGGAGCCGGACTGCAACCAGCGTTACCCCGGCAGTCCAGCCTTGGTGAACTCGTCCTGCAGCGCGGGGCGCCGACAGTTCCGGGCGCGGAGGTCGAGGAGCTGCTCGGTCAGCGCTTCGGCGTCGGCGCCGCTGACGTAGCCCATCGCCTCTTTGAGGAACCGTGCCGCCTCCGCGTAGGCGCCACGCTGCCCGACGCTGACGGCAGCCCGCGCGAGCTCGTGCAGCACCCCTGCCGCCTCGGCGCCGTGGATCGGTGCGCGCCAGCGGGCGAGGGCGAGCCATGCGGAGTCCCGCGCCCCGTGCTCGGTCGCCGTCTCCCAGGCGCGGGGCATGTCCTCGTCCCAGATCAGCACGTCCACGAACGACGACCACGCGCCGTGCTCGGCCGCCTGCTCCTGCAGGATGGCCAGCGCCTGCTCTCGCCGCTGAGGGAAGGCAGGGCCGCTGCTGAGCTTGAGGGACTGGAAGGTGCGCAGGAAAGGGTGCTCGACGAAGTTCGTCCACGACAACTCGGTGGCCTCGTCGTATCGGCCCGCTCGGGCGAAGGCCTCGGCGGCGACGGCTCGGAATCGGGCGCTGTCGCCGAAGCGCTCGCGCAGCGCCTGTGCTTCAAGCGCCGCGTCCTCGATGCGCTGTGCATCCAGGAGCACGTTCACCAGTGCGGCGGCGTCACCATCGGTGTCGAGTTCTGACTTCTTCAGCGCGACCAGGCCGTCGGTGCCCCCGATCGCCTCCGCGATCCGTTCGCGCTGCCCAGCGACCTGATATCGGTGCGCACGGTCCTCGTCGCCGAGAGTGCGCCAGCGCTCCTCCACCGCGTCGCGGAGCTCCTCGAGCCCTTCGGCGCCGAGCAGGTCACGGTACTGCTCGGCGGCATCGCTGAACACCTCGAGATCACTGGTGAGCGCGCGCCGCGCGAGGTCCCTCGCGAGCTCTCGCGGGTCCCCCGGAACGGCCTGGGAGGCGCGCAGGTGGATCTCTTCAGCCCGGGAGCAGACGACCGACAGCCCGCCGTCGGAGTCATCCACACCGCACAGGAGTCCTTCGAAGCCGTCGAGGGCGAGCAGCGCCAGCCGTGCCGCGGCCCGCGGAGCGCCGAGCTCGAGCAGCTCCTCGATGCTGTCGAGTGCGTCCCCGATGCCGGTGAAGAAGTCATGCGCCTCGTAGTAGGAGACGTATCCGCCGGTCTCGAGGGAGGCGAGCAGCTGACCGCGCACCGCGTCCTCGTCGATGCTGTCCTCGGGGTCGGCTCCGGCGGCGATGAGCAGCTGCGGATGCAGGGAGGGATCATCCTGTGCGAGGGCGAGCAGCTGTTCCGCGAGCCATTCACGGTCCTGGGCGAGCAGGAACTCCCGCAGATCGGGCACCTGCGGTGCCGGCCCCGCGGCAGGCTCGGCGACCGACGGGTCGGAGTCCTCGAGCCAGAGCAGCGCAGCGGCCACGATGTGCTTGCAGATCGGCTGGTCCTCCGCGAACGGGCAGGTGCACGACCCGGTGAGGCCCCCGGTGGCAACGGAGAGCCGCACCGTGTACTCGTGGTTGCCCATCACCATCGCGACGGCGCTGCGCGACCCCGCCGCGACCAGGACGGCTCGCCCCTGCCCCGCGTACTGGAGGCCACGCCGGAACAGGACGTCCCCAGCGCGAAGGCGGAGGGTGTCCTCGGAGAACGGCAGCGGTGGCATGGGGTCCATTGTGGACCCGCCGCGAAGCAGAGATCAGCTCAGGGCCTGCCCGCGAGTGGATCACTCACGAAGCGACCACCTGGCGCGCGGGTCCTTGTCCGAGCGCCCGTCCCAGGTGACGAGCCCGAGCGCCTCCATCTCGTTCAGCACGCGCCTCACCCAGGGCCTGGAGCGCCCGGTCTCCTCGACGATGTCGCCCGTGCCGAGGGGACGGCTGAGGCCCCGAAGCACCGCGAGGACTTCATCCGCCCCATGAGGGAGCGCATCCTGCTGTTCAAGGCTGAGCCGACTGCTGGCCGAGAGCGTGAGCCGCACGCTGCCACTGGTCTGGTGGTATTGAGGGTCTGCGAGCCCGAGCAGGCGCATCTCCTCGAAGATCCGTCGGATGCCTTCACCGCGCTCCAGGGTGATACCGAGGTCGGAGCAGACCCGGGCGATGCGCGGGTTGCGGGCGTAGCGCGCGATATCGAGAGGGCGGGTGGGATCAGCGAGGCCGGGGAAACGGCCGGGGCTCTCGATCTCTATGCGAGAGGGGTAGATGCTCACGCGGATGTGGTCGCCGGCCATCGAATAGCTGCGGTGGACCACCGCGTTGACGAGCCCTTCCAGCCAGGCGTCGGCGGGGACGATCGGCTGGTCGGTGAAACGCCGGTTCGAGCCGAGTGCGCGCCGGTGAGGGATCCACGCCTCGATGCATTTCGCTGCCTCATCGATGACCTGCGGAATCGGCCCTTCCAAGCGGGCGTCCTTCCCGGATTCCAGGGACTGTCTGCTTCCGGTGCCCGGGGAGTTCTCGCTGTATCGCATGACGCGCACGTGCGCCTGGGGCAGCCAGTCCTGCGGATGCTTGCCGAGAAGAAGGATCGCGGCGTGTGTGAGGCTCCCTTCCCGGCGGAGCAGGCTGCGTGCGCGGAGGGCGGTCGCGTCGTCGACGCTGGCTCCGATGGCGCTGCGATAGCGCTGGAGCTCACGGCCGTCGAGGTCGGCACACGTCGCATCGGGCACCGGTTCGCTCTCGAACTGGGCGCTGCCTCGGTCGTAGTCGAGCTCCCGACGCTGCCCATAGGTGAGCTTCTTCGACTCGTCACCGACGCGCAGATACACATCACCACCGGTGGATTCGTGCACGTGCTCACTGGGAGGGACGTCGATCAGGATCAGCGACCGCCCTCCCCCGAGCTCGAGCCTGCGCACGTGACTTCGCACCGGTGGAACCGTGAAGTCGATCCCGGCTTGGCGGATCGCGTTCTCTTTGTCCGCATCGAGCAGCTCACCGTCATAGGAACCCTCGCGCAATCCGATGGCAAGCGTGCCGCCTTCGGCATTGGCGAAGGCGATCAGCGGCCTGGCCAGATCCTTCACCGCCACACGCGCGGACTTGCGGTCGAACCATTGATCCTCCGGAGCGTCGAGGAGTCGCTGGAGGCGATCATTCGGTGGTGTCTGGTCGAGGTCATGCAGGATCACGGTCGACATGAACCTACTCTAAACGATTTAGAGTAGGTTCGAGCTGGCCTGAACTCGAAGTGCCCAGACAACGGGTCACGCGGCGAACTCATCCTGGAGCACGGGCACCGACTGACCCGGCAGCGACCTAGCGAAGGCCACTCGCCGACGCAGGCGGGGCCGTCGTCTCGCGCGTGACGAGCGTGGTGGCGAGTTGCACGTGGTGGGAGACCGGCTCGATGCCGTCGCCGATGCCCAAAAGGGTCGACATGCCCAGCCGCGCGATCTCCGGCAGCGGGGTGTTCACGGTGGTCAGCTCGATCGGCCCGGGCACCGCGGCGTAGGTGTCGTCGTAGCCGACCACGCTCACGTCCCCGGGCACGGACAGCCCGTGGTGGGTCAGTTCGCGCACCACGAGCAGGGCACCGGGGTCGGTCACACAGAAGAAGGCGGTGGGCGGTGCGGGCAGCTCGAGCATCGTCAGCGCCGCCTCGCCCGACCCCTCGATGCCGGTCTCGGCCACGAGCGCGGGATCCTCGGGGATGCCGGCAGCCTCCAGCGCCGCGCGATATCCGCTGCGGCGCTCGCGGAAACCGGCATGGCTCGCGATCCCGCCGACGAAGCCGATGCGCCGGTGCCCCAGCTCGATCAGGTGCTCGGTGGCCTGCATGCCGCCAGACCAGGCATTCGAGCCGACGCTCGGCACGCTCGCGGGGAGCGCATTGGTGGGGTCGATCGCCACGACAGGGAAGCGCAGATCGGCGCAGACGGCGACGGCACGGGACGGGAGGCGGGCGGTCACCACTAGCATGCCCGCATGCCCCCGCCGGTGCAGCTCCCGGATCCTCTCCTCGGTGATCTCCCGGCCGTAGCTGCTGGCCAGGGGGTTGATCACCTCGAGCACGAGCTCCACATCGCCGGCGGCCGCCTCGGCGACGAGGCCGTCGAGGATGCGCAGGTAGTACAGATTCGCAAGGGTCTCCAGGACCACCACCACGGAGCGTCGGCCGCTGCTCGCACCGGGAATGGTGGTGCGTTCGTAGCCGACCTCCTCGAGCGCCGCCCGGACCCGGGCGCGCAGGGCAGTGGAGACCCCGGGGCGGTCGTTGAGGACCTTGGAGACGGTGGCCTTGGAGATGCCGAGCGAGGCGGCGACGGAGTCGAGGGTGGGTCGATCCTGCGGTCGTCCGGTCATGCGCTCCTCCTCGGCTGGTCCGAGAAGGATCCTACCGGCGAGGAAACTGTTTCGCAGCGCTCCGTGGCGTGACTCACGCTTGACCTCCACTCGGCCTGGACTTACGGTCACTGCATCGTAGGAAACACTACGAAACAGTTTCTTCTGCAAAGGGGCATCGATGACTGACACCACGGCACGCCCGCACCCGGCCGGCACGTACGGCGGAGTGGGCGCCCCGTTCCCCAATCCGGTGCTGCCGGGCTTCAACCCGGATCCCAGCGTGGTGCGCGTGGACGGCGCCTACTACATCGTCACCTCCACCTTCGAGTACCTGCCGGGCCTGCCGGTGTACCGCAGCGAGGATTTCGTGACCTGGGAGCAGATCGGCAACGTCGCCACGAGGCCCGAGCAGCTGGAGATCGCCGAGGTGCCCACCAACATGGGCGTGTGGGCACCTACGCTGCGCCATCACGACGGCGTGTTCCACGTGATCGTCGGGGTGCCCGGCGGCCGCGGCTGCCTCGTCTTCACTGCGACCGATCCCGCAGGTCCCTGGAGCGACGGGATTGTGCTCGAGGGCCTGAACGGCATCGACCCCGATCTCGCCTGGGACGAGGACGGCACCGCCTACGTGACCTTCTCCGGCCTGATCCTCTCGGGCCCGGAGACGGGCAAGCACCTCGGCATCCAGCAGGTCCGTGTCGACCTCTCCACCGGCGCTCTGCTCGAGGAGCCGCGCTCGCTGTGGTCCGGCTCGGGCTTCATGTTCCCCGAGGCGCCGCACCTGTACCGGCGCGGCGAGCACTGGTACCTGGTGATCGCCGAGGGCGGCACCGAGCGCGGTCACGGGGTCTCGATCGCCCGGTCCGACTCCCCCGTCGGCCCCTTCGAAGCCGGCCCCGCCAACCCGATCCTCACCGCCCGCAGCACCACCCGGCCGGTGCAGAACACCGGTCACGGCGATCTCGTGGAGGGCCCCGACGGCTCGACCCTGCTGGTCATGCTCGGCGTGCGCCCCCTCGGCGGCACCCGCGCCTTCTCCCCTCTGGGCCGCGAGACCTTCGTGACCCGCATCGAGTGGGTCGATGGCTGGCCGGTGGCCGAGCCCGTCGCGCTCGCTCCGCGCCCCGACCCCAGCGAGCACGTCCGCTTCGACGCGTCGCTCGACAACCGCTGGATCGGCGTGCGGCGCCTGCCGCAGGAGATCGCAACCCCGGACACCGCCGCCGGGACGCTGAGCCTCACCGGCGACGGCAGCACCCTCTCGGATCTGCGGCCCGTCTTCCTCGGCCGCCGCCAGCTCGCGGTCGAGACCGCGGCGAGCACCACCCTCGACGTCTCCGCCGGCACGGGCGGCCTCGCCGTCCGCTTCGACGAGGACCATCACTACTCGATCCGGGCCCGCCGTGAGGGCGACCGCGTGCAGGTGACCGCCGAGGCGGTGGTGCCCGGGATCCGCCAGGAGTGGACCGGCAGCCTTCCCGCCGGTCCCGTGACCGTGCATCTGGACTCCTCCCGGCCGCGCAGCGCGACCTTCGGCACCCTCGCAATGACCAGCGACGTCATCGCGTTGTGGGCCGAGGCCGGCGGTGAGGAGCTGCGCCTGGCCGAGGTCGATGCCCGCTACCTGAGCGCCGAGACCGCCGCGTCCTTCACGGGGCGAGTGCTGGGGCTGTTCGCCACCGAGGGCACCGCGGTCTTCCACGGCTATGACGCCGTCGGCACCGAGCAACCCGTCACTCCCTTCGGCTCTACCGACTGAGCGCCTCCCCCACCGCACCGACTCCCGGGCGCTCCCCTCCTGTTCAATGACGACACCCCTCAAGGGACACCATGAGCCTTCACCCGCCTTCCATTCCCGAATCGAGCACGAACCCGCAGCCCGAGGCTCTCGCCCCGGACGACGCCACCCCTGACCACAGCGTCCCGGACAGGGTCGCTCCGGACCTCGGTGCCGTTCCCACCAGGGCACGGATGATCCGCTTCGGCGCCGGATTCCTCGCCTTCGGCCTGCTGTGGGCGGTGGGCCTGGCGATGGTCGCCAACGTCCTGCTGCCCCAGCGGCTGACCGACATCGGCGTCGCCTCGCCGGACGCCTGGTTCGGCACCATCAACTCAGTCACCGCGGTGGTCTCGCTGGTCTCGAACCTCGTCTTCGGGAACCTCTCGGACCGCATCCGCTCGCGCTTCGGCCGCCGCACCCCGTGGATCCTGGGCGGTGCGCTGCTGGGCGGTGCCTCGCTGTTCCTCGTCGGCACCCTCGGCGATCCCGTCGCGATCATGGTCATGTACTGCGTGACCATGGTGGGCCTGAACATGATGCTCGCCCCCGCGGTCGCCGTGATCTCGGACCGGGTGCCGCTGTCGATGCGCGGCACCATGTCGGCCTTCTTCGGAGCGGGCGCGACGGTCGGCTACCCGCTCGGTGCGCTCATCGGTGCCTCCTTCATCACCGCGACGCTGTCCGGCTACACCCTCGCCGCGATCCTCCTGGCCGCCGCGGGCGTGATCACCCTGTTCGCCTGGCCCCGTGAGCGCTCCGCCGCCCACGACGCCCCGCGGGATGCCGGCACCTTCAAGGACCTGCTGCTGTCGTTCCGACCGCCGCGCCGCGCGCCGGACTTCTACCGCGCCTTCGCCGGCCGCCTGTTCATGCTGGTCAGCTACCAGATGATCGCCGCCTACCAGCTGTACATCGTGCAGAACTACGTGGGACAGTCCGTCGTGGAATCCGCAGCGACGATTTCCACCATGTCGGTGATCACCCTCGTGGTGGGCCTGGTCGCCTCGCTCGGCGCCGGTCCGCTCTCCGACAAGATCGGCCGCCGCAAGGCGCCCGTGATCGTGGCCAGCCTGCTGTTCGCGGTGGGTGTGGCGATGCCGTGGATCTTCCCCTCCACGACGGGCATGCTGCTGTACGCGGGCATCGCCGGGCTCGGCTACGGCGTGTACAGCTCGGTGGACCAGGCGCTGAACGTGGACGTGCTGCCGAACCAGGAGGAGGCCGGGAAGGACCTGGGCATCCTCAACCTCGCCACCACCCTCGGGCAGACCCTCGGCCCGATCATCACCTCGAGCGTCGTCGTGATCACCGGCTCCTACCTGCTGATCTTCCCGATCTCGATCACCATGGCGATCCTCGGTGCCCTGAGCATCGTGGGCATCAAGTCCGTCCGCTGACTCACCTGAGAACGGAGCATCATGACTGTCTTCCCCCTGTCCCGCGGCTGGACGTACCGCACGCCGCTCGGCCCCTTCCAGGCTGCGGACGCCGCGACCACCGCGGAAACCCCCGTGCACCTGCCGCACGATGCGATGCGCGATCTCGAGCGCTCGCCACAGGCACGCTCGGCCGGCGCGATGGCGTACTACCCGGGCGCCGCCTTCGCCTACCTGCACCGCCTCGAGGTGCCTGCCCAGTGGGCGGGCCGCACGATCCATCTCGAGATCGAGGGGGCGCAGCGCCGCTCCCAGGTGTTCGTCAACGACGAGTTCGTGGGCAACCGTGCGAACGGCTACGCCCGCTACTTCGTGGAGCTCGGCCCGTACCTGCGCTACGGGCAGACCAACGAGCTGCGGATCGAGGTGCGCACCGGCGAGGACTCCCGCTGGTACTCCGGGGCTGGCCTGCACCGTCCGGTGCGGCTGCACGTCGCACCCGCGGTGCACGTGGTGCCCGACGGGGTCACCGTGCGGACGCTCGAGCTCGAGGACCACCGGGCGACCGTCGAGGTCGCGACCACCGTGCGCAACGCCTCGCCCCTCACCGCGACCCGTCGGGTGCGCACCGTGCTGCGGGGGCCGGGCGGGGGGAGCGTCAGCGTCGAGGACTCGCCGGTGACGCTGATCCCCGGTGAGCAGGCGCTAGTGCGCCAGCGGTTCTGGCTCTCCGATCCCGCCCTGTGGTCGCCGGAGGCCCCGCAGCTGCACACCGCTGAGGTGGCGCTCGACGACGGCGAGGAGCCGGTGATCGAGACCTTCGGGGTGCGCACGATCAGCGTGGACCCCCAGCGGGGGCTGCGGCTGAACGGGCAGCCGGTGCTGCTGCGCGGGGCGTGCGTGCACCACGACAACGGGCCGCTGGGCGGGGCAGCGATCGGCCGGGCCGAGGAGCGGCGGATCGAGCTGCTGAAGGAGGCCGGGTTCAACGCCCTGCGCGCCTCCCACAACCCGTTCTCGAGCGCCATGCTCGAGGCGTGCGACCGCCTGGGCATGCTGGTCATGGACGAGGCCTTCGACATGTGGACCCGCTTCAAGTCCGTCGAGGACTACGCGCTGGACTTCCCGCGGTGGTGGCGGGAGGACCTCTCGGCGATGATCGCCAAAGACCGCAACCACCCCAGCGTGATCATGTACTCGATCGGGAACGAGATCATCGAGACCGGCACCCCACACGGCTCCCGTCTCGCCCGGCAGCTCGCCGAGCAGGTGCGGGAGCTGGACCCCACCCGTCCCGTCACCAACGGCATGAACGCCATGCTCGCGGTGATCGACCAGGCAGGAGACGTGCTCGACCCGTCGGTGCCGCTGAACGAGGCCGGTGACGTGTTCAACCTGGTGGGGGCGAGCGAGGCGGCCTCCCAGCGCACCGAGGAATCCAGCGCCGTGCTGGACGTGGTGGGCTTCAACTACGCCGAGAGCAGGTACGCGCTGGACGCGGGGCGGTTCCCCTCACGCGTGATCGTGGGCTCGGAGACCTTCGCCCCGAAGATCGGGCAGCTGTGGCCGCTCGTGCTCGAGCATCCGCACGTGATCGGTGACTTCACCTGGACCGGCTGGGACTACCTCGGTGAGGTGGGGATCGGCGCGACCGCCTATGCGGAGGATCCCGACGCCGTCGCCGCGCTCGAGCGCGAGTACCCCTTCCTCAGCGCCTGGACCGGTGATCTGGACATCACCGGTCACCGCCGTCCCGTCTCCTACTACCGGGAGATCGTGTTCGGGCTGCGCACGGAGCCGTACATCGCGGTGCTGCGCCCCGAACACCACGACCACACGATCACCATGCAGTCGCCCTGGGCGTGGTCGGACTCGATCTCCTCGTGGACCTGGCCCGGGTTCGAGGGCAAGGCCGTGCAGGTCGAGGTGTACGCCGACGCCGACGAGGTGGTCCTGCAGCTCGACGGCGCCGAGGTGGCGCGGGGCGAGGTGGGTGCCCGCCTACCGATGCTCGCCGACCTGGAGACCGAGTACCGGCCCGGAGAGCTGGTCGCGATCGCCCTGCGCCACGGGGAGGAGGTGGGTCGCACGGCACTGCGCACTGCCGGACCGGAGCGCCTGGTCGCGACCGCGGATCGCACGAAGCTGCGGGCTGACGACGACGATCTCGCCTTCGTCGAGATCGAGCTGCGCGATGCCGAGGGGACCCTCGCGACCGCGGCCGAGCACCCCGTGACCGTAACGGTCGACGGCGCCGCGGTGGTGCTCGCCGGGATGGCCAGTGCTCGCCCGTCCACCGAGGAGCGCTTCGTGGACGCCACCTGGCGGACCTTCGACGGCCGCGCCCTCGCCGTGATCCGGCCCGTCCGGCCGGGTGCCGCGACGGTGACCGTCAGCGCGCCGGGTCTGGAGAGCGTGGAGATCGCGCTGGAGGTCGAGGCGAGGCTCTGACGCCTGGGGTGAACTGGGTGCGCTTCTGAACCACTGCCGGCGCTGAGGTGGTTCAGAACCGCGTCCGATGCAGGCGTGGGACCCTCACCGTGTCGAGACCGAGCGACCTGATGCTGCGGGGCGACCCCCGGAGCGGCAGGTGCTCACCGGGCGGGCACGTGGACGATGCTGAGGGTGGTGAGCTCGTCACCGGTGTAGTTGAACAGGACGTGGCGTCCCTGTGCCCGATAAAGGTCGATGTCTTCTCGAGTAGCGCTGGAGCTCGGCGAGGTCGAAGGGCCCCGCCGGCGGTGTAGCGCCACAGGTGCGCATCGAACCAGCCGAAAGGGGTCCGGAGCATCCCGTGGATCTCCTCGGAGCTCATCTCGCTGAGCTGCGGGCGGAACTGGTGCAGGAGCTCGTCGTCGGGAGTCTGGTCCGAGGGCATGTCCGCGGGCATGAGGCCTGCGGTACCGGTGCGGGTCGGCCGAGGGGTCAGGCGCAGCCCTCCTCGACCAGCACGCACCCGCTCTCGGTGATGACGTGGGCCTGGCTAGAGCCGCCCACCACACGGCTCCAGCTCTCCACGACGAGCCGGTCACGGTGGACGGAGAGGCTGAACCCGCCGTACATCCCGGGGAACGGTACCCGCAGGGTCTCCATCTGCTCCATCGCCAGCAGCTCCGTGGGCACCGGACGGAAGCGGACCGGCTCGAGCGGCCGGGTTCGCTCGGCGATCAGGTCGACGAGGTGCGAGTCCCAGGCTGCGAAGCGGCGTCGATCGGATGCACTGACGTCGCGCACGGCGAGCGTCTCGAGCAGGTGGTGGTGGCCGCGCTGGCGGGCGATGTCGATCGGGCGGTCACCGTCCGCAGTTCGCAGCGATCGCCATGCGCCGGCGCGCAGCAGCCGCTCGACCACGCCGACGGGGGCGCCGACCCATGAGGCCTGGTGCAGCGGGGTGAACCAGGAGCGGCCTGTGATCCGCCGCTGGTTCGCGTTGCTCCACGTGCCGTGCTCGACGAGGTCGAGGACCGTGTCCCAGCGGCCGGCCTTCGCGGCATCGGCGAGGCCGGCGGCGTGGTCGACGAGGTCGCTGTTCAGCACGTCGGGGTCGAGGACCCCCTGCCATTCGTTGGTCATGCCTGGCCCCTCGGGTCGGTGCTGGGGTCAGTACGGCGGAGTGCGGGACCGACTGCTTCGGGGTCAGACTTCGCGGGGATGCGTACCTCGGTCGACGCGAGGATTTCGACTATACGAGGCTAGTCCGGATGACGTGCGCCTCTCACTCGCCGCGTCAGTTATCCGCTCCGTGCTTGTCTGACACTGACATAGAGCTCAGATGGCCGGACGCCCGTATTTGCTGCCCTCCGGTTCGTCAGCCTCACGCAGGTCTGATCGAATACCGCCGTCCCGCCCGCCCCAAAAAAGCCCAGTTCTACACTCGGCACCGACTGTGCTCGATAATGGCTGGGACTCAGCTCGCGCCCAGCGCCGTGTCACAGAGCCTCAGCGATCTCCAGCATCCGTTCTGCTGCATGCCGATCCGTGATCAAACCGGTGATGAGCCCGGAACGCGCGACTCCCGTGATCGCTCGTGCTTTGTCTCCACCAGCAGCCACCGCGATCACGTGAGGCGCCGCGCTGAGCTGATGGATCTCGGTGGTGACGCTCATTCGCGTGATGCCCTGCGCTACGACCCCGCCGTCGGCGGTGAACCAGTGGCCGAGCATCTCGGCCACCGGCCCCTCGTCGTCCAGCTGTTCTTGAACCGCCGGCGGGTAGGCCGTGCGCAGAATAGACCTCGATGGGCCCCAGGCACCGATCCCGACCACGGCAAGATCGAGTTGTTCGTACAGCTCTCTCACGGCCCCCAGCTGCGAGATCCAGCTGTCCCGGCGCTGGACGCTTCCAGCGAAGAGCGGCGCGCCGAACGTGTGCACGCGGCCACCGGCGTCCTCGACTCCGGGGCGAAGCTGGTCCAGGGGGGCCATCGGTGCTGTGGATGGGAGGGCGCCGACCAGCTGCACCACAGTCACTGCCGGGGGGTCCACGATCTGCGCTCCGAGCACGTGCATCGTTCGGCCACCGCCCACACCCACGACGTCACCCTCCTCGAGCGACTCTCGCATCAGCTGCGCGGCCATCATCGTGACCGCTTCGCGCACCTGCGCGGGTGACCCCTTGGACTCCACGACCTTGACCAGCGGGAGCCCAAGTGTGGTCTTGAGCGGATCGGCGAGCTCAGGCAGGTTCTGCGAAGGCTCGTGGATCTCGATCCGGATGATTCCGCGCTCCCGGCCCTTCGCGAGCATTCGCGCGATCTTGAAGCGCGACAGATCGAACCTGCGGCCCAGGTCAACCTTGGAGACGTCTTCGAGGTAGTACAGCCGACCGAGCTCGGCCAGCAGCTGATCCTCGGTCATCGCGTCGCCGCGTGCTGCGTCGCTCGGATCGCCGTGGCCCAGGAAGGGCGCAGTTCGCACGGGTCGAGCACCTCCTTTGGTCTCAGAACGGATGCATTCCGCAGTGGCAGTTGACACCATCGCGCACTCACCATAGCTTTGCGCATAGGAGCACGACGTCGTGCTCATCTGAGCATTCTATGGGCAGGTGCGCACCAGCGCCAGATCCCGCGGCAAGCGCGATGACGACGACGTTCATCCCGCATCTCAGTGGCCAGCCTTCTCGACAAGGAGTACGTGTTGCGCAAGATCATCAACGCCCCGCAGGACTTCGTCGACGAGTCGATCGACGGGATTCTGCTGGCGCACCCCGACAAGCTGCGCGCCGCTGACGCGGAACGTCGCGCCATCGTGCGCGCTGACGCTGGAACTTCGAATCGCGTCGGTATCGTCACCGGTGGAGGCTCTGGCCACCTCCCGCTGTTCCTCGGATACGTGGGGCGCGGCCTCGCGTCCGGCGTCGCCGTCGGGAACGTCTTCTCCTCCCCCTCCCCCGAGCAGATCCACGCCGCGACGATCGCGAGCGACGACGGCGCAGGTGTGCTGTACCTCTACGGGAATTACGGCGGGGATGTGTACACCTTCGATCTCGCCGCAGATCTGTCCTCGGCCGACGGAGTCCCGACGGCCACCGTGGTCGGCACCGACGACATCCTCTCGGCCCCCACGGAGAAGGCCGCTACGCGCCGAGGGGTCGCCGGCCTGTTCTTCGCCTACAAGACCGCGGGAGCTTCCGCCGAGCGCGGCGATGACCTCGAGACCGTCACAGAGATCGCGCAGCGCACGGTGGACCGCACCCGCACCATGGGCGTCGGCCTCTCCCCCACGATCCTTCCGGCCGCCGGGGAGCCCACGTTCACCCTCGACGAGGGCGAGATGGAGGTGGGGATCGGGATCCATGGCGAACCGGGACACCACCGCGGCCCGCTGGAGACGGCTGATGAGATCACCGACCGATTCATGGGCGAGCTTGTCAAAGAGCTCCCGCTGACCACCGGCACGAAGGTAGCGGTGCTGGTGAATGGTCTCGGATCGACTCCTCTCGAAGAGCTCTACCTGATCTACCGACGGGTGCACCGCACCCTCATCGAGCGTGGTGTCGAGATCGCACACACCTTCGTGGGCGAGTACGCGACCAGCCTCGAGATGGCTGGGGCATCGGTCTCGATCTGCCATCTCGACGATGAGCTCTCCGACCTGATCTCTCAGCCAGCCGACTCGCCGTTCTTCACGCACGGGAGCCCCGCCGGCAACGCTTCCCCCCGGGAGACCACGAGTGCGCCGACGGCCCCCACGGACGCATCGAAGCGCACCGAACGAGAGATCGAAACAGTCCAGGAGCCCGGCCCGCTGCGGGAGGCGCTGGTCGACGTCGCCACGCGACTCCCCGCCCACAACGACGAGCTGCGGGAGCTCGACGCCGCACTCGGCGACGGCGACCTCGGCATCACGGTCGCCTCCGGCGCAAATGCGGTTCGCGAAGCACTGGCCGCTCTGCCCGCGGGTGCCTCTTCCCGCGAGGTGCTCCGCGCTGCGGGAACAGCCTTCGCCTCAGCCAACCCCTCGACGTTCGCCGCGCTGATCGGCGGCGCGACGCTGGCCGCCGCCTCCGCTGCCGTCTCCGAGGAGATCGAGCCGCTGACCCTGGTGGAAAAGATTCAGGAGCGAGTCGCACAGCGCGGCGGAGCCGAAGTCGGCGACAAGACGGTGCTCGACGCCATCGACGCCATCCGGGCCTCACTCGCAGAGACTCCCAGCGCAGATCCCGTGGAGCGGGCTCGAGCAGCCCGCGAGGCGGTTTCCGCCGTGGTCACCGACTATGCCGACAAACATTCCATGCGAGGTCGCGCCGCATGGGTCGGGGAACGTTCCATCGGACGCAAAGACCCCGGGCAGGTCGCTGCGCTCCGCTTCCTCGACGACCTCATCGAGCATCTCGAAGCTCGCCTCGCCCGCTCTTGATTCGCACCAGAACCGACAACTCTCCACAGGAGGACACCATGTCCCGCATCGCTCGTCCCACCCCCAGCCGCCGCTCCATGCTCTACGCCGGCTTCGGCGTCTTCGCGCTTCCTACGGCCCTCTCTGCCTGCGGCACAACTGAGGAGGGCGCCGACCCCGCAGCTCCCGTCGATGGTGAGGGCGGCGGCGGTGATGCAAGCGGCGCCGTGGTCTCGGTTCCCAAGCTCACCGGCATACCGTGGTTCAACCGCATGGAAGAAGGCGTCGAGCTCTACGCCGAGGACACAGGCGAGAATGCCTACTACCAGGGATCCGCCGAGGCGGACGCCGCCGCGCAGGTCCGCGTGATCGAAGACCTCATCGCCTCCGGCGTCTCGGCCCTCTGCGTCACGCCCTTCCAGCCCGATGCCGTCGAACAGGTTCTCGCCAAGGCCATGGATTCCGACATCGTCGTGATCACCCATGAAGCGCCCACGATCGAGAACGCCGACTACGACGTCGAGGCGTTCAAGAACGATGAGTACGGGATCAACCTGATGGACGAGCTCGCCAAGGCGATGGGTGAAGAGGGTGAGTACGCCCAGATGGTCGGCTCGCTCTCCTCCACCACCCATATGGAGTGGGTCGACGCCGCGAAGAAGCATCAGGAGGAGAACTACCCGAACATGACGCTCGTCGGTGACCGCGTCGAGACCTCCGACGATGCCCAGAGGGCGTACGAGGGCATGCAGGAGCTGCTGAGCGCCTACCCGAACCTCAAGGGGGTACAGGGCTCGGCATCGACCGACGTGGTCGGCGCCGGCCAGGCTGTCGAAGAGGCCGGCATGCAGGATTCCATCGCGGTGGTCGGCACCGCGACTCCGAAGGACACTGTCGATCTCCTGGAGTCGGGCGCGATCGACGTCATCCAGTTCTGGGACCCGGGCTATGCCGCATACGCCCAGAACGTGATCGCCAAGCTGCTGCTCGACGGGGAGACGGTCGAGGACGGAGCCGACCTCGGCGTCGAGGGCTATTCGGCGATCAGCATCGAGGACAAGGTGATCTATGGGGACAAGGCCTGGATCAACGTGACTGCGGAGAACTCCGGCGACTATGACTACTGATCGCCCCGATCCCGTCGACCCGGACCGCGACGAGCTCGCGGTCCGGGTCGACGGAGTCACCAAGACCTTCGGCACGGTCCACGCGCTCGACGACGTCTCCTTCCAGGTGCGCCGCGGGACCATCCACGCACTCGTCGGTGAGAACGGTTCCGGCAAATCAACTCTGACCAAGGTGATCGCCGGAGCTCACGCACCGGACTCCGGCGCCGTCTCCCTGGACGGGGAGCTCATCGAAGACCTCACTCCCCGCGATGCGCTCCGCCACGGCGTCCGCGTCATCTATCAGGACTTCGCACTGTTCCCCAATATGACGGTCGCCGACAACATCGGCTTCGACGGCGACGTGAACCCCGCCGGGCTAGTCCCGCGGGGCAAGAACACCGCGCGAGCCCGCGACGCGCTCAAGACTCTCGGGCTGACCATCTCCCCGTCGACCGTGCTGGGCTCCCTGTCCACGGCGGAGCGCCAGCTCGTGGCCATCGCCCGTGCGGTCTCCGCCGATGGCCGGATCATCCTCATGGACGAGCCAACAGCCGCGCTGACGCAGAAGGAGATCGATGCCTTCCTCGGCACGGTCCGCCATCTCGCCTCCCAGGGACTGAGCTTCGTGTTCATCTCGCACAAGCTGCGCGAGGTGGTCGAGATCGCCGACGACGTCACGATCATCCGTGATGGGAAGATCGTCGACAGCGGGCCCGCCGAGAACTTCGACCAGGAACGGATCTCGAACCTGATGACCGGCAGCACGGTCTCGAACGTTCGTCGGGAGACCGCATGGGACGTCTCGGAGCGGCCTCTTCTCGCCGCGCATCAGATGCGCCTGGGCTCGGTCTTCGCCGACATCGATCTGGAGCTCCATGCCGGGCGGGTGCTCGGTCTGTCCGGACTCGTCGGATGCGGCAAGATCGAGATCGGTCTCGCCCTGGCTGGGCTGATCCCCATCGATCAGGGCCGCATCGAGCTGGACGGGGCTGAGCTCCACAGAGCCCGCTCGGAGAGGTCGATCCAGTACGTGCCCGATGACCGGCTCACCGAAGGGCTGATGCTCGACTGGTCGATCGCGGACAACATCGCCATGAACTCGCTGGACCAGACCACCGGACGCGGGGGGCTCCAATCCGTCTCGAAGCTCGGCGAGCTCGGCAAAAGGTGGAAGGAACAGCTCCGGATCAAGACCCCCACCGTCGCGGCCCCCGTTTCCGCGCTCTCCGGAGGCAACCAGCAGCGAGTGCTTCTGTCCCGGATGCTTGCCCCCCAGCCGCGCGTGCTGATCCTCAACAACCCCACGGTCGGCGTGGACGTCGGCTCTCGAGCAGAGATCCACGACCTGATCCGTTCGGTCGCGGATGACGGCACCGCAGTGCTCCTCATCTCCGACGAGCCCGCAGAGCTGATGAGCGTCTGCGATGACCTCGTGTTCATCGTGGACGGACGGATCACCGCCCGGCACGCAGCAGACGAGATCGACGAAGAGGGAATCATCGACATCAACGGACAGGGGAAGGCGGCATGACCACCGAAACCCACACCGCCCCAGCCGGCCAGAGCGTACTTGCACTCCTCCTGGCCCGTCGCGAGCTGCTGCTGATCGTGGTCATCATCGCTACGGTCATCATCTTCTCGATCGCCAATCCCTCATTCCTCTCGCTCGCACACCTCTTCGGGGTCGGGCGTTCCACGGTCTACATCGGGCTGATGGCCCTGGGCGTGATGCTCGTGCTGCTGACCGGTGGCATCGACATCTCCGTCTCCGCGATCGCCGTGAGCTCGATGTACCTCACCACCGTCACCCTCATGGCCTTCGACTACCAGGGGACGTTCCTGGCAGCGGTCGCGCTCGCCGTGCTCATCGGAGGAGTGCTCGGCTTCATCAACGGCGTGCTGGTGACCTGGCTGAAACTTCCCTCCCTGATCGTCACCATCGGCACGCTGACTCTGTACCGCGGAGCATTGCTCGCGTTCGTGGGCACCGACCGCTTCCGCAGCCTGCCTGCACAGATGGCAGAGTTCTCCGGTTTCGCCGTGTTCAGGACCTCGGACAACGGACGTATCGTCGCCCTCCACGGCGCCGTGCTGATCCTGATCGTGATCGGCGCCGTGCTGGCACTGGCGCTGAGCCGCACCTGGTGGGGGCGCTACATCTATGCCATCGGCGACAACGAGGAGGCGGCCGAGCGGATGGGCGTCCCTGTGCGCACCATCCGGGTCACCGCCTTCGTGCTCTCCGGCGCTCTCGCCGGACTGGCCGGGCTGTTCTACGCGGCGATGAGCCGGACTGCGGATCCCGCATCCCTGAGCGGCGTGGAGATGACTGTCCTCGCAGCAGTAGTGCTCGGCGGCGTCGCCGTGACCGGAGGACGCGGCAGCGTGCTCGGCACTCTGCTCGGGGTCCTGCTTATCACCATGGTGGGCTCGAGCCTCGTGCTGGTGGGGATCCCCACCGCATGGCAGCAGCTCTTCATCGGGCTCTTCGTCCTGTTCGGGGTCGGCGTACCCGCACTCAGAGAGCGAAGAAACGAACGTCGACGAGGAATGGTGGTGTCGGAATGATCGAGGCACGTCTCGGACCCCGCGCGCACATCGTGCTGCTGGGCGCCCTGGTCGTCGTGCTCGCCGGGTCGCTCAGCGCCCTCGCGCCCAGCACGTTCCCGACGCTGCGGAACATGCAGTCGATGATGGGGCAGATCGCACCTCTGGCGATCCTGGCCATCTGCATCGGGATCACCTTCCTCATCGGAGGCATCGACCTGTCGATCGTCGCCGTCGCGAACTGTGCTGCGATCACTGCGGCGCTCGTCGGGGAAGCCATGGGGCCCGACGCCGGCGCTCTCGGCATCCTCGCTGCAGCCGGCTCCGCGCTGGTGATAGGCCTCCTGGCGGGGCTCCTCAACGGATTCCTGATCGCAACGCTACGAGTCCACCCGATCCCGATCACGCTCGGCACGATGAGCCTGTTCATCGGGATCAGCACCGGCATCACCAACGGCGCGACCGTCTTCGGGAACGGGTACCTGAGCGGCCTGAGCACCGCGACCGTCGCGCTGATGCCAATGACCTTCGTGATCTTCCTGGTGCTGCTGGCGGTCTTCACCGTCATCACGCTGAAGACCCGCACCGGTTTCCACATGTACGCGCTCGGGGAGTCCGCCAAGGTAGCTCGGTTCTCAAGGCTTCCCGCCAGCCGCACGATCCTGCTGACCTACGCCGCCTCGGGTGTCCTGGCGGCTGTCGCCGGCCTGATCATGTTCTCGTCCACCAACGCCGCCAACGTCTCCTTCGCCAGCTCCTACCTTATGCAGGCCATTCTCATCGCTGTCGTGGCCGGCATCGATCCGTACGGAGGCACCGGACGACTGTGGGCGATCCTGCTGGGCGCCGCTGCCATGCAGATGCTGCAGACCGGGATCAACATGTCGCTCGGCAGCTGGTCCGGCTCGGCATTCGCCTCGAACTTCATCTGGGGCATTCTGCTGATCGCAGTGCTCGGGCTCTCGAAGTGGCTGTCCACGAGGAAGCACCGCATCCGCGAAGCGGAGGTCGAGGAGAAGCTCGAGAAGACGGAAAGTGTGGTGAGCACCTGAGCTGATTGGTGCGGCCGCCGTGCGTGGAGCGGGGTTTGCGGGGTGATGGAACCGAATGGAGCGGTTTCACCCCCGGGCCCGTACCGACTACTTCCGCCGCGGCGGCCGCAGGTCGATCCGAGGCCAGTCGACGTCGTGCCTCATCAGCTTGATCAGATCGCCCTGCCGTGGTTGCTCCATAACGGAGCGGTACGCGCCGAGAGTGCATTGCAGTCGCAGACAGCGGCCTCCAAACTCCTGAAGCAGGATCCCAGTCGCGAGCCCCTCGCAGACACGCCACCGCTCTCCCCCCATCACGCACTGTCCGCGTTGCTGGGCTCAACCCTCCCTCCGAGCGCGCCGCGGCCCGCACTTAAAGCCAGCCGACAGTCCCGTGGGATGGCGGAAGCGGAGGCAGTTCGAGTCGTAGGCCCTGGTGAGCCAACCCCTCTGGAGAGGCTAATTGGGGATCCCACGTGGAAGCTGGCGGCACCGGCCCTCGCGCCAGAAGAGACGGAGTATCTGAGGCGTCTCCACCAGACCCTAACGGAGGACGGCTTCGTCAGCTCCTGGCACCTGGCTACTTCCGGGGTGCTGGCTCGCTCTACGTTCTTGCGTGGGATTAGAACCTCCAGCAGGCCCGAGGCGCATCAGTCCACGGGCGACCACGCCACCGCTAGGGCCTCCCGGATCTCCGCCGGCCCCGCGGCCAGGTCGACCTGTCGCACCGCGACGGGGAGACCATCGATCTCGACGTCGAGATCGCGACCCCTGGAACCGTCGACGAGAGCGCCCAGCAGCACCGCGCGGGTCTCTCCCGCGAACTCGCCGCGAAAGACGGAGGCGTAGGAGACGAGCTGACGGAAATAGCCGGGCTTGATCATCGTCTTACCCTGGTGGTGGGTGAAGATCGGTGCGAACTTGCACTCGAGGATGACCTGCTCGCCGTGCCCGCGGATCACCACGTCGGCGTTGAGGTTCGGCAGGAATGCGAGGTCAGCGGGGTCCCCGGTGGCGGGCCAGGGGCGCCGCTCGGCACGGACCGAGTAGCCTCGGGGGCCTAGATGGTGGCGGTAATAGCCGCGCAAGGCCTGCTCGAACAGTCGTCGCAGCGCGTGCTCGTTCCGCAGGATCGCCGGGAGCTCTACCTCACCGGGTGAGTGTTCCGGTGCGCACATGTCCCGCAGCAGGACGCTGAGGGTCAGGAGCGTGCGATCCTCGGCGTCGAAGTGGCCGAACTGCTCCTTGGAGAGCTGAGCCGGGGTCGGGTCCAATGGACTCACGCCCGAGCGCTCGAGCATCTGCGCGGTGGTCAGGCAGCGCCGGCGCACGGCGCCGGAGACCGCACAGCGGGACGCACGGCGCAGGGTGACGAGCATGGACCTGTAGCGGGGCAGGTCGACCGTTCGCGGTCCGCGGCTCAGTCGACGCTGGGCCAGCGATTCCGAGTCAGCGGCTGGTGTCGCTGCTGGAGTCGTGGTCTATGGGGCGAGCTGACTGACGGCAACGGCTGAGAGCGAGGTCGCGAGCTCATGAGGGCCAGGTCATGGACACCAATTCACCGAGCCGGCCGCCCCATCATCTGCCGAGAGCGCTCCGAGTCTCCTGCCACACGCGGAGGACATACGCGCGCCCGGACTCCCCGTCGAGCGGCTTGATCTCCCGTTCGCCCGACGCATCGCGGATCCACAGCGTGACACGGTCCCACTCCTCACTCGAGGGTGGGCCGACGAACACATGGATCGGGTCAGCTGCCCCGTCCGCACGCACCAGCCTCGATCCCAACCGCTCAGCGCCGTCTCCCTCGTTGACGCCAACAGTCCCTTCTCCGTCGGCGCCAGCTCGAGCAGGCGGTGCGGGAGGATCACCTCCCGTTATTCGTCGACGAGGAACTCCTGCGTGGCGGTCCGGCGGCCCTCGCGGACGCCTCGGACGCGACCGCATGCGTCTGCTACGGTCGTTGCCGATCCCTCGGGTGCCCGTCGCAACGGGCTGAGATCGAACTGTCGCGGTTCGAGCACCGACCGAACCTGCCCCGGGTCATGCCGGCGAAGGAAGAAGGAGAGCGACTGCATGTCCGCACGCCCTGAGAACTACCCCACCCACAGCCTCGGCCATCTCGAGGACCCCGCGCACGGCCTGCGGGTGCCCGTCACCCGCATCGCCCAGGACCCCTCCCCCGACGGGACGGCCAACCCGCCGCTGGCGGTGTACCGCACCGCCGGCCCCGGATGCGTCCCGGAGGAGGGCCTGCCGCCGCTGCGCGAGGAGTGGATCCGGGGCCGCGGCGACGTCGAGGAGTACGCCGGCCGGGCCCGCGATCTGTCCGACGACGGGCGCGAGGCGGTGCGCCGCGGCGAGGCCAGCGCCGAGTGGCGCGGCGAGAGCCGGCCCCCGCTGCGCTCCCTCCCGGGCCGGCGCGTCACCCAGATGCACTACGCCCGTCGCGGCGAGATCACCCCGGAGATGCGCTATGTCGCGCTGCGGGAGGGCTGCGACGTGGAGCTGGTGCGCAGCGAGGTCGCGGCGGGCCGCGCGATCATCCCCGCGAACGTGAACCATCCCGAGGCGGAGCCGATGATCATCGGACGCAGCTTCCTGGTGAAGGTCAACGCGAACATCGGCAATTCGGCGGTGACCTCCTCGATCGCCGAGGAGGTCTCCAAGCTCGAGTGGGCCACCCGCTGGGGCGCCGACACCGTCATGGACCTCTCCACCGGGGACGACATCCACACCACCCGCGAGTGGATCCTGCGCAACTCCCCGGTGCCCATCGGGACCGTCCCGATCTACCAGGCGCTCGAGAAGGTGAACGGGGACGCGAACGCGCTGACCTGGGAGATCTTCCGGGACACCGTGATCGAGCAGTGCGAGCAGGGCGTGGACTACATGACGATCCACGCCGGGGTGCTGCTGCGCTACGTGCCGCTGACGGCGAACCGGGTCACGGGGATCGTCTCGCGCGGCGGCTCCATCCTGGCCGGCTGGTGCCTGGCCCGGCACCGGGAGAACTTCCTCTACGAGCACTTCGACGAGCTGTGCGAGATCTTCGCCCGCTACGACGTCTCCTTCTCCCTCGGCGACGGGCTGCGGCCAGGCTGCCTCGCCGATGCGAACGACGACGCGCAGTTCGCCGAGCTCGACACCCTCGCCGAGCTGACCCGCCGGGCGTGGGAGCACGATGTGCAGGTGATGGTCGAGGGCCCGGGGCACGTGCCGCTGCACCTGGTACGCGAGAACGTGGAGCGCCAGCAGGAGCTGTGCGACGGCGCGCCGTTCTACACGCTCGGCCCGCTGGTCACCGACGTGGCGCCGGCCTACGACCACATCACCTCCGCCATCGGCGCGACGGAGATCGCCCGCTACGGCACCGCGATGCTCTGCTATGTCACGCCGAAGGAGCACCTCGGGCTCCCGGACCGCGATGACGTGAAGACCGGGGTGATCACGTACAAGATCGCCGCTCACGCGGCCGATGTCGCCAAGGGACATCCCGGGGCCCGCGAGCGAGACGACGCCCTGTCGAAGGCCCGCTTCGAGTTCCGCTGGCGGGACCAGTTCGGGCTCTCGCTGGATCCGCAGCTGGCCGAGGAGTACCACGACGAGACCCTGCCGGCCGAGCCCGCGAAGACCGCGCACTTCTGCTCCATGTGCGGGCCGAAGTTCTGCTCGATGAGGATCTCGCAGGACATCCGCGACACCTACGGCGACGCCGCCTCCCAAGAGCGGATCGCCCAGGAGGGCATGGCCGAGAAGTCGCGGGAGTTCCGCGAGCGCGGCGGCACCGTGTACCTGCCGACGCCGCGATTCTGATCCCCGTCCGCCCGCGGAGCGCGCCGCGGCGCGCGCGGGGCTCGGCGGCCGGGTGCGGGGGCATGCACAGTCGCCGTCGCACCCGGCCGGGCCGCACTGTCCCTTCACGGCAGGCGGGAGCTGTGCCAGGCCAGCGTCGATGTGGATGAGGTCATGGACCCGCTCCGCCGAGCCCCTCAACGCTCTGCTTGCGCAGCCTCCCACGCCCCGTAGCTCTTGCCGAGCTCGTCAACCCACTCGATTCGACCATTGGCAGTGGCTCGGCCCAGGACAACTGCCGCTGCAGCGGACGGGGACGAGTACACGACGTCTTTCAGAACGCGCCCCAGTTCCCCACCACTGAGCGGCTCCACCACCTTCATCAGATCCGCGTGCTGGATCGACCGGCTCTCGAACTGCCGGGCCGTGGACGCCGCCTGCTTCCCAGATCTGCGCATCACGCTGCTGACGATCGACCCTTCGAGGAGCGTGAATTCTCCATCGAGCACCTGGGCACGGGCTTCTATCCCCTTCGGCGTCCGGAGGAAGAAGGTGGGGCTGTCAGGGGCCACCTGCTCGAGCTCCAGGGCCGCCTGCCCTTTTGCGCGATTGACGGGGACGGATTGTGTCGTCGCTCTGCCGCGGAAGATGTCGTGTCCGAGCACGGGCATGAGGATCCTCACCTGATCGATGAAGTAGTCCATGTCCGAGGCGTCCGCCTCGGGCAGGTCGGCACCCCCGGTCGGTCCTTGTATGTTGACGAGGGGGATTCGGCCGATGTCCTTGGCGATGCGCACCAGCCGGGATTCCAGGTAGCGCACGTGGGCGCTGGTGAGGTTCGCGTCTTTGGACGTCACGATCACGACCTCATCCCAGAAGTGCTTCTTCGCGTCGTGGTCAACCAGCCTCTTGCCCACGTTGTCGCTCTCGCCGATGTATGCGACCCGTTCATCGTCGTCACCTGTGCCGAAGAGGATGTAGATGCCGGTGCGGCTGGCTTCGGGGCGCGTGCGGATCTCTCCGAGCTCGAGCCGCTTCCCCTTGAGCACATGACCCGTCCAGTTGCCGATCTCGGCGGTCATGAGCCCGCCCGGCTTCCCGTCGACGAGGAAGAGTCGTACATGTTTGCCGGTCATCGAGTGCCGTCCTCCCGCAGCTCCTCCGCATACCGCGGCGCGAGCGACTCCATCTGCTGCATGACGTCGACGATGGCCTGGGGCTGCTGGTCCGGCGGGTACTTGTACTTGCGCAGCAGGCGCTTGATGGAGGAGCGGAGCTTGGCCTTGACGTCGTCGCGCACGGTCCAGTCGGTGCGGATGTCACGTTGCATGATCGTCACCAGCTCCCGAGCGATCTGGGCGAGGGTGTCGTCGCCCATCACGTCCACGGCCGAGGGGTTCTGTGCGATGACGTCGTAGACCGACAGCTCGTCGGTACCGAGCGGAGGACTGAACTGCGTGCCACGGTCGGCTTCGGCACGGACCTCCTGGGCCATCTCGATGAGGCGCGCGATGATCTCCGCGGCGGTGAGCTGCTTGTTGGTGTACTTCAACATCAGCTCGTTGATCCGCTCGGAGAACAGCTTCGAGCGCACCTCGTTCCCGCGGGTGACCCGGGCGGCTTCCTCAAGGATGGTGGCCTTCAGTGCTTCGATCGCGAGCTGGGACTTCGAGGGCTTCTTCGCCTCCTCGGCCCAGGCGGGGGTGATCGCATCGAGCCGCTGGAGTTCGAGCCCTGCCTCCTGGTAGATGTCGACCACCCCGGTGCTCTCGGCGGAGTCGACCAACAGTTCGCCGAGCAGGCGCCGCACCTCGTCGGTGATGGGCTCTCCGCGGGATAGGCGCTCGCGGGCGTCGTACTTCGCCATCCACACGCGCACCTCCTTGTAGAACTGCACCTCGGGCAGCAGCGGCTGGATGTCGCTGTGCCCGGCGGCGAGCGCCCAGGCGCGGTCGAGCTTCGAGGAGAGGCTGCGGAAGGCGTCGGCAAGGGGGCGGGCGTCCGGGTCCTCCGGGTCGCTGTTCCCGTCGGTCAGCGGTGAGCGCAGGAAGTTGGTGGTCGCGGAGACGGCGTCGATGAAGCCGCGGCGCACGTCAGCGTTCTGGATCGCCCTCCAGTCGAGGGTGACGATCTCGCGCAGCGAGCCGACGAGGGCGTGGACCAGCTGGGCGGCCTCGTCGACGTCGCGCCGGCCGACGCTCGGGTCGGTCGGGTCGGCGTCGTGGGTGAACTCGCGCAGGGCGGCGTTGAGGTTCTCGAGCAGCGGGGCGTAGGCGACCAGGAGACCGTCCTGCTTGCCCTTGTAGGTGCGGTTGACGCGGGCGAGGGTCTGCATGAGCAGGGCGCCCTTGATGCTGCGGTCGAGGTAGAGGGTGTGCAGGGCGGGAGCGTCGAAGCCGGTGAGCATCATGTCCTTGACGATGACGATCTCGAGCTCGTCGGCAGGGTCCTTGACCCGCTGCTTCACGGCGGCGATCGCGCTGGGTCGGCGCATGTGCGCTCGGATCTGCTCGGGGTCCGACGGGTTCGCGGTGTAGACCGCCTTGATCCTCCCCTTGGCGTCGGAGTCGTCGTGCCAGTCGGGGCGCAGCGCGATGATCTCGTCGTAGAGCCGGGCGGCGATGGACCGCGTGGCGGTGACGATCATGGCCTTGCCGGGTCCCTCGATCGCGGTGCGCATGTTCTCCCGCCGCTGCTCCCAGTGCGCGACGAAGTCCTCCGCGAGGGTGCGCAGGCGCTCGGGTGCGCCGTAGAGCGCCTCGAGCACGACGACGGACTGCTGGAGGCGCTGGCGGTCCACGTCGTCCAGGCCCGCGGTGGCCTCCTCGGCGGCGTCGTCGATCGTGTCGTCGTCGAGGTCGGCGAGGCGGGCGAGCTGGATGAGGCGGGGTTCGAAGTAGACGGGCACGGTGGCCTTGTCGTCCACCGCGCGGCGCAGGTCGTACACGTCGATGTCGGCACCGAACACCTCTCGGGTGTCGCGGTCCGCTTCCCGGATGGGTGTGCCGGTGAAGGCGATGAGCGCGGCGTTCGGCAGGGCGCTACGCAGGTGGCGAGCGTATCCGTCGAGGTCGCCGTAGTGGCTGCGGTGGGCCTCGTCGGCGATGACGATGATGTTCCGTCGGTCCGAGAGCAGGGGATGCGCGGCGCCGGCCTCACGCTCGGCCTGGGAGCGGCCGAACTTCTGCAGGGTGGTGAAGTAGATCCCGCCGGTGCGGCGCTCGCTGAGCTGGGCGCGCAGCTCTTCGCGGGAGCCGATCTGGCGGGGCTGCTCGGGCAGCAACGTGGAGCGCTGGAACCCGTCGAACAGCTGAGTATCGAGCTCGGTGCGGTCGGTGAGGACGACGATGGTGGGGTTCGCGAGCTGCGGATGTCCCATCACCTTCGCGGTGTACAGCTCCATCTCCATGGACTTGCCCGAGCCCTGGGTGTGCCAGACCACGCCGATCCGCCCGTCGGAGCGGACGGCCTCGATGGTGGAGCCGACGGCCTTGGTCACGGCGAAGTACTGGTGCGGCTTGGCGATGCGCTTGGTGAGCCCGCCAGCATCTTCGTCGAAAGCGACGAAGTCGTGGAGGAGCTGGCCGAAGCGCTCGAGGTTGAACAGGCCGTTCAACGTCCAATCGATCTCGGTGTGGTGCTCGCCGTCCGGGCCGGGCTCCCCCATGGCGACGGGGTGGCCGTCATCGTCCACGTTCCAGGAGGCGAAGTGGTTCCAGGGCGTGAACGGCGTGCCGTAGCGGGCGTTGATGCCGTCGGTGGCGACCACGAACGCGGCGAAGCGGAACGCCATCGGGAGTTCGGCGACGTAGGTCTGCAGCTGGTTATAGGCGGCCTCGGCGGTAGCGGCCCGGGATCCGGCCTGCTTGAGCTCCATGATCGCCAGCGGCAGACCGTTCACGTAGGCGATGACGTCGAAGCGCCGCTCCACCTGGCCGCGGCGCAGGGTCACCTGGTTCACCACCCGGTAGCTGTTCAGCGCCGCGTCACCGGAGAGGAAGCGGATCACGGGGGTGCGCTCGCGCCCGTCGTGGTCGACAAAGGTGATGCCGCGGTAGCCGTCGCGCAGGATCTCGTGGAGGCGATGGTTCTCGGTGATCGCGTCCTGCGACTGCGGGGTCAGCACTTCCGTTGCGGCCTGTTGCAGGTACTCCCCCGGCACGTCCGGGTTGAGGTTCTTCAGTGCCTGATCGAGCGTGCCGCGCAGCACGATGTCCTGCCACGACTCCCGCTCCCCTGAGCCCGGCGCGACGTCTGCGCCGGGCGTGTACCGCCAGTCGAGCTCGCCCATCCGATCGATGACGAGCTGCTCCCAGGCGTCCTCACCGGTGTGGGACGACATGTCAGACGACCTCCTCGACGGTCTTCTCAGCATCCTTGACGGTGATCTTGCCGGACATCAGAAGGGGAAGGAGCTCGTCACGGGTGGCGGCGAGGCGTTGGTTCTCGAGTTCGGCTTGAACCGCACGTTCCAGAAGCGATGCGAGCATGCCTTCAAGCTCCCCCGATAAATCGCCGGGCACCAGCAGAGCCGTAGCCTTGACCTCCTTGCCGTTGACTGACGCGAACACAGTCCCGCCCCCCTGGTACTCATCCCAGATCGACTGGAAAGCACGGAGGCTGAAATGAATCGTCGCAGGTCGCTCCGCCGAAAAAATGCTCGCAAGCCCTCGACCAATGCACACATCCTCGGTTGCAATATTCACCTCCCCCACCGGCGCCCGGACAGCAAGTAGAGTCGCCCCCCTTGGTGCCATGCGCACAGGGTTCGTCGTACTCACCCTCACTTCCGGAAAGACTGCACCAAAGTCACGTACACCCTGATAGAACCGTACACCCTGCCCTTCCTCGTTCAGAAACTCCCCCTTCGGAGACGACCCCATCACTATTTCGGCAAGCTCCGAAAGGGGCTTCGGCGACCCGTCCGCCCCCCGTCTCCTCACTAACGCCTCGCCCAGCTCCATCACTAGTTCGATCCCGCGGCGATTCGCGGCAACCTTGTCGTCAAGGGCATTGAGAACAAGTGCCACATTTCGCTGAGCACCCAGAGAAAGAATAGGGATTTTAAGCTGACGAAGGATCTGAAGGTTGATGTGCGGGACTCCAGTACGGATCGCCCGATCGTCTATCTGCCTAAGAAATTCCTCGGACCTGCAGGCGTAGTACACAAACTTCGGATCGAACCTGGCGGCATCGACTCGCAGTCGCATTTGGCTTTGCGATATTACGAATGTTCGACTTTCAGTATCGTCGATTCTCACGACCTGACCGAGCGTTCCGCGCTGAGTGAACACTATGTCGCCCGCCGTCGCCGTATTCCGAGCAAGATCCCGTCGATACTTCTCCTCAGAAACGTACGCGAACGGACCTTCGAGAGCGCCATGGCCAGCCATGTTACTTCCCCTGATTACAGGAACACCGTCGTCAACATAATCCTTCGATACGAGATTTGAACCGAACGGGCCCCCGGCGAAACCTCCGGCCTCTGCAACTTTTTCAAGGGCAATCATCGCCATCACGCCAACCTCCCCAGCTGCTCCCGCACCACCGCATCCAGCCGCGCAGACTCATCCAACGCCGCAGTGAGCTCCCTTGTGAGCCGCTCGATCTTCTGATCGATCGGCTCGTCATCCTCCTCGGCCTCCGGGGCGCCGACGAAGCGGCCCGGCGTCACCGCCCAGCCCGCCTTCTCGATGTCGTCGATCGTCGCGGACTTGCAGAAGCCGGGTACGTCCTCGTACTCACCCTCGGCCGACTCACGACCGCGCCAGGTGCGGAACGTGTTGGCGATGCGGTGGACGTCCTCGTCGGAGAACGTCCGCTCCACGCGGTCGATCATGTGCCCCATCTCGCGGGCGTCGATGAACAGCACCTCGCGGGAGCGGTCGATCGACCCCTTGGAGCCAGCGGTCTTGTCGTTCGCGAAGAACCAGACGCACACCGGGATCGCGACCGAACGGAACAGGTTCGGCGGCATCGCCACCACGGCGGAGACCACGCCGGCCTTCAGCATGTTCTTGCGGATCTCTCCCTCTCCCCCGGTGTTCGAGGCCATGGTGCCGTTGGCCATCACCACGGCCGCCTCGCCCTGGGCGGAGAGCTTGGAGAGGATGTGCTGCATCCAGGCGTAGTTGGCGTTGCGCACCGGGGGCACTCCGTAGGTCCAGCGTGCATCGTCCTCGCTGCGGGCCCAGTCCTTGATGTTGAACGGCGGGTTCGCCAGCACGTAGTCCGCCACCAGGTTCGGGTGGATGTCGCGGGCGAAGGTGTCGCCCCAGCGGGCGCCGAGGCCCTGGGAGTCCATGCCGTGGATGGCGAGATTCATCTTCGCCATCCGCCAGGTGCGCTCGTTGAGCTCCTGGCCATAGACGGCGATGTTCGTCGGGTCCTCGTCATGTGCAGCGAGGAACTTCTCCGCTTGCACGAACATGCCGCCCGAGCCGCAGCACGGGTCGTAGACACGGCCCTTATGCGGCTCGAGGATCTCCACCAGGGTGCGTACCAGCACGGGCGGCGTGTAGAACTCCCCGCCGCGCTTGCCCTCGGCCTTGGCGAACTTGTCCAGGAAGTACTCATAGACCTCGCCGAGCAGGTCCCGGGCCTTCGAGACGCCCTCGCCGGTGAAGCGAGCCGAGTTCAGCAGGTCCACCAGCTCGCCCAGGCGGCGCTGGTCCACGTTGTCGCGCCCGTAGATACGCGGCAGGGTGCCCTCGAGGGAGGTGTTGTCGCGGCCCAGATGCCCCATCGCGGCGTCGATCAGGTCGCCCACGGTCTGCCGATCGGCGCCCGGCCCGGCCTGGGTACCCTTGGCGTGCGCGGCGATGTACTCCCAGCGGGCGGCGGGGTTCACCCAGAACACGCCGGAACCGGTGTACTCATCGACCTCCTCGAGGGTCTCGGCGATGAACTGCTCGTCCTCGCCGTCGAGCTCGGCGCGGATCGCCTCGCGCCGCTCCTCGAAGGCGTCGGAGACGTACTTGAGGAACACGAGCCCCAGCACGACGTCCTTGTACTGGCTCGCGTCCATGGAGCCGCGGAGCTTGTCCGCCGCCTTCCACAGCGTGTCCTTGAGCTCCTTGGGCGTCGAGGGCGCCAAGGCGGCCTGCTTCGTGGCCATCAGTTCTCCTTCTCGGGGGTGATGAGCGTGGCGGCGAGGGTTCCGGCCGCCACGGCCTGGATGAGTTCGTCCTCGAGCTGGTCGAGGGAGTCGAGTCGCCGACGGAGCTCGGCACGCCGATCTTCCAGCAGGGGTCCGACAGCGTCGAGCGCCGGGAGCGCCTCGGCGGGGATCGTGCGCAGGCGCCAGGTGCGCCGGTCGCGGCCCTCCTGGGCGGCGATGTCGGCGGCCACCACGCGGGGGTGCAGCACGCGCGTTGCATGGACGGCGGGCCGGCAGCGGAGCACCCGGGCGGGAGCCTGCAGCAGGTGACCACCGGCCGTATCGACCACTGCGGCGGCGCCGCCCTCCGCGGTGAACACCACGTCGCCGGGGAGGGTGAGGATGCTGCGCGGGACGGTCTGCTCCAGCACGAGACGGTCGGCGGCCCGCTGTCCGAGGCGGCTCGGGTCGCGCACCTCCTCCGGTCCGATCACGGTGACGCTGCCCGCCGCAGGGGCACCGATCACCTGGGAGGGCAGGCGTGTGCCGCGGACCTCGCGGGCCAGGCCGTTCAGGGCCTGTGCCCAGGGGAGCGAGGGATCGGTCCGGTTCTCCTCGGTGGCGCGAAGGGCGAGGGTCTGCGAGAGCGCGCCATCGTCCAGCTCCCACAGCCGGGCGAGGCTCTCGCCGCCGCTGCGCGTCGGCTCGGCCAATGGGGAGACAAGAAGATCCCGCCGCCGCAGGAGCGCACCGGTGGCCACTCGTGTGCCGGTGAGGAAGGCGTGGGCAGTCAGGGACGTCCCTCCGGCCAGCGCCGCGGCGACATCGGCGGCAATGGCCGCTCGAGACGAGGCGTCCAGAGACGTATCCGCATGCTCCCCGTACACGGTCCAGTCGGTGCCGGCGTGCGGCGCTGCGGTGCCGAACACCCACAGTCCGAGGCGGCGCCTGCCTCCGAAGCGGCTGAGGCCCTTGGGGAGTCGCGCCGCGTAGCGCAACGGGGCGGGACTCTCGGACCGAGGCAACAACAACCGAGTACGCGCGGCGCGCAAGGACTCGTCCCTGAGGGGATCCAGCACGAGCTTGCTCGGCCCGATGACCATCGCGATATTAGCGTGCCCGAGGTCCAGCAGCATCGCCTCGACGTGATCGAAGAAGGCCATCGGGTCGCCGGCGGCCTGGTCGTAGTACAGCGCAAGGTGCGGTTCGTCGAGCCAGTCGGTCGGATCAACGACATGATCGGGGCCGGCATGCGCTGCGAGCATCCGCAGTGCAGCACGGGTTTCCATCGACATGTCCGGGCTCAGCTCAGTCCCGAAACGCGGCTGGTCCTTATCGCCGAGGACGCGAGCGAGTTCTGTGGCAATCTGCAGAGCGCCGGAGCCCTGCAGGTCGAGGCGCCGGGGTGCGAGCTCGAGGAGAGTGCGGAGCAGATCGACGACAAGAGCGATACCGGGCGCGGTGAGTGCACTGGGAGCCCAGGCTCCACCTGGACGACTGAACGCATCGACCAGACGCTCGAGCAGGGCACGGCCTGAGAAAGCCGCTTCAGCGAGTTCGTCCACAGTCGAGAGAAGCTCGGGCTGAGCCCATAGCTCTTCAAGGTGCTCCTGGTTCACCAACAGATCGAGTGCGTGGTGCGTGAGCACCTCGCGGACGTCGCCGAGCTGGATCTCCGCGAGCGGTCCGCCCACGAGCTCGTGCAGGAGAGACAGGATCGATGCTGCCTCGGGATCGCCTCTCATCTCCTCGAACATTGAGGAGTGCAGGAGAACCTCGAGTGGAGCATCAGCATTATTGCCCTTCCCCGTCACCTCCAGCCACGAAGCAATCTGCTCGGCGTCGAAGAGCAGCTCGTCCTCCGACAGCGAGGGCGGGAACGGGTGCGGAGTGCCGGCGGCGCGCGTTCGCCACATGCTCACCACGCCCCGTTGCACGCGGGTGAGCTCGGCGATGGACTGCATTGTCAGTGTCGGCACGGCTCACCTCCTCGAGTGGAAGTTCACGATAGCCGAGAGGGCCAGCCAGCGCTCAGGTGGGTATTGATAAGAGGACTTATCGATGCCCCATCTGTCATTTGTCGCATCGGCGCGACATGGTCTGGTCACGCACCGCGGACCTCGCAGTGCTCAAGACGAACCGGCCTGGTCCGGCCCACGAAGGAGCAAGCCATGCGCATCACATCCTCCACGTCGCTGAATGCGGGACGCCGCCGCTCTCTACGGCGTCTCGCCGGCAGCCTCACCGGTACTCTGTCGATCCTCGCGCTCCTCAGTGCCTGTGGAACCGCGAACGATCCGCCCGCCGACGACGCTGACGCGACTCCCGCCTCCGCCGCCGCGGCACAGGAGATCGAGCGCGACGACGCCGGGACCGACCTGGACGCCGCGGAGCCGTCCGAGAGCACCGACTCCTCCCCCACAACAGAGCCCGAGTCCAAGACCGAGGCGGAGGACGAGCCGGAAACTGACACGGAAGCCGAACCGGAGCCCGTCGAACCGCAGTCTTACTCCGGCACGGGCGCCGAGGTGGTGATCATCGATCCACTCGGCGAGGACGTGTTCTACGCGACCGTCGCCCATGACGGCTCCAGCAATTTCGCCATGTGGTCCGTGGACGAGAACGGGCAGGACATCGATCTTCTGGTCAACGAGATCGGTGACTACGACGGTGACGTCGCGCTGAACTTCGCCGAGGACCCCGCCGCGCTGCGCGTGGAAGCCGACGGCGCCTGGAGCATCGACCTCGTCCCCCTCCAGGAGGCACCTCGCTGGGATGGGAGCGCCCCGTTCGAAGCCACAGGCGACTCCATCGTCATCGTCGCAGGCGTCGCGGAGGGCCTCACCCCGGTCACCCTGACCCATGACGGGGAGAGCAACTTCGCGATCTGGGCATGGGGCGAGAGCCACCCCGATCTGATCGTCAACGACATCGGTACCTACGACGGCACCACGCTGCTCCCCGACGGCTCCCTCGTCCTGCAGGTGAACGCCGACGGAAATTGGACCATCTCGACCAACTGACCACCCAGTCCCGCAGCAGTCCACACCACCTCGGACCCGAGAGGACACCTATGTCCACGATCGCCGACAACTTCTTCAAGGACGGCTCCTTCGGCCGGCGTCTCCTCGCATTGCTCGCCTCCGTCTACGCCATCGCTCTGCTCTGGGGACAGCGCGCGGGCGGAGAAGAAGCCCGTGGGTACGACGTCATCGCCTCGATACTGCGCAGTCTCGGACTCGACGGCGTCGCGGACTGGATCGTCGAAAGGCTCATGGCCACGGTGCACTCCAGTCCGCTGACGACGGTCGCCGCGGCGCTCGTGCTTGCAGCCTCCGTGCTCAGCATGACCGCGACCTACCGTCGGACTGTCGCCAATGTGAGTCCGCAGTCATCCTTCGCCCTCCTCCTCGCCCTCTGCCTCCTGATCGACACCAACAGGCTGACGTTCTTCGAGGCGGCGATAGGCACTGCAGTCACGGCGGTCCTGGTCGGAGTCTTCTGTCTGCTTCCCAGCGACGAGCAGTTGACCCCTGCAGCCGCTGTCGGACTACTCATCGTTCTCGGCCCGGCCGCCGCGATCCTCTACGCGCCGGCGAAGATCATCAGCTGGTTCGTGACCGAATCGCTGCCACAGAAAGTCTCGGTAGCGCTCGAGCGCGAGACGGGCCCGGTGAAGGTCGAAATCATCGACAGCACGGGGCCGAAGGGGGCACTGCTGCGGTGAACCCCTCTCGCCCTCTCCTTCTTCTTCAGGCCCGGACCTCAAGAGGTCCATCGATGCCGTTCGTACCCGAGGCGGTCAGAGCATTCGGTGACTGGCTCGAGGCTGTCGCCTCTTTGGTGCGCGGTCTCTTGGACAGGGAGTGAACCCTGCCCTCGTTGTTTGAACTGATCAACCACACCGGAAGCCCTCACCGCGGCGGCCGGAGATTGATCCGCGGCCAGTCCACGTCCTCCCCCATCAGCTTGATCAGGTCCTCCTGCCGGGGCTGGCCCATCACGGAGCGGTACGCGCCCAGGGTGCGCTGCAACCGCAGGTACTGGCGTGATTCGCGGCTGAGCGGCATGGCCGGCACGTAGCGTTCGATCTTGGCGGGGCCGTCGTGGAGCCAGAAGGGGCTGAGCCCGTCGCTGTCCGGTGGCTCGGCGGCGACGGCGGCGTCGAACATCGCTGCCCAGGGATCGTCGTAGCCCTCGGAGAGCGCCGCATCGCCATGGCAGTGGGCGATGTTCCGGCGGATGGCGTGCCCCTTGTATCGGTGCACGCGGCCTTCGCGCTGTTCGAGGTCCACGGGGTTGCCGGGCAGGTTCCAGTGGACGATGGCGTGGCTGTAGGTGTGGAAGTCCAGGCCCTCCTGTCCCACGGAGGTGCTGGCGAGCACGAACGGCCAGAACGGCGAGTTGAAGCTGTCGCGCACCGAGGCCTCCCGCTTCTCCGCCTCCTCGGAGCTCAGGGTGCGCCCGAACCGCGCTGCGATGTGGGAGTTCAGCTTGTGCGTGGCCACCTCGATTTTGGAGCCGTCGGAGCGCAGCTCGTGCACTTCGTTCGCGGCGGTGCGGATCGCGGCCGTGGTGCGGATCCTGGCGGCCAGTGCCTCGGCCCGGGCGGCCGGCTCGTCGCGCCGGAGCCCCAGTGCGTCGACGAGGGTGTGCACGTACTCGTCGAGCATCGACTGCAGATTGCCGTCCAGGCAGTAGCGGAGTGCCAGATGCCAGTAGCCGTCGGTCTCCTCGGCCCCGGCACCGGTGGCGGCGCGCACGGCGGCCATCGTCTCGGGCCGGTTCAGCAGGCTGCGCAGGCCCGCGCTGATCTCGTGGGCGGCGCGGCGCACGTGGACATCGGCGTAGGAGCGCTCCCCGCCGGCGGCGCGGCCCACGGCGCGCAGCGCGCACACCCCGGGCGCGGCGATCGCCACCTGGGCGAGCACTGCGGCGAGATCCTCCGGCGGGGCGCCGAGCACCTCCCAGTCCGGGGCGAGCGCGAAGTCGACGTGGTCGCGGAAGCGGTTGATGGTCTCGTCCTCCCCGTCCGCGCCTTCGCCGCTGCCGTGCAGGCCGAGGTCCTCGAGCCCCAGCGCGCCGTCGAGGAGGTAAGGGGCCACGCCGTACCAGCCGGCGGTCTGCCCCTTCGTGTCCTGCACGGGCAGCTCGAGCGCGTCCAGGCGCTGCTGGATCCTGCCGGTCACCACCTCCAGCAGTCGCTCACGCTCCAGCGGGAGCTGCTCACCGGTCTCCCGGGCGATCGCGAGCGGGTCCCCGAGCTCGGCGAGCGCGACCGAGGGGTGGAGCAGCGCCAGGTGCGGCAGGTTCATCAGCTTCCCATCGGCAACGGCGAAGCGCAGCAGCGGCGAGGCGCGCGGCCCGTCGTACAGCGCCGGAGCGCCCCTCCCCTGCCCCGGGGCGAAGGCGCTGAGCCGTCGGTCCGTTTCGTAGCTGAACAGGGCGGAGATCGCCTTCGGCACCACGCTCCAGGCGGAGAACACCAGGCGTTTGGTGAAGCTGCGCGCGCCCTCGGTCGCGAAGGGGCCGCCCGGGGTGGTGTACGGCAGAGAGGGCGGGAGCCAGGCGAGCTTCCACACGCCGCGCTCCATGGCGGCGTCGATCATGGCGCGGAGCTTGGGGTTGCCGGGGTCGATCTCGCGGAACCGGTGCACGTCGTCCCAGGAGAGTAGGCCGTGTCGGTGCAGGTGCAGCAGCGCCGCGAGGTCCTCGTCGCCCTCGTGGGCGAGGTCGAGGGTGCGGCGCTGGGCCACGTAGGCCGACGGGTCCATGAGGTTCACCGGGAAAGGGCTCGAGCGCCAGAACTCGAACATGTCCATGCCGTGGGCGCGGCGGCCGATCGCGTCGGCCGCAGTCCACACCTCGAGGTCGCCTGGCCGCAGCTCGAGGGACGGCATCTCCATCTCGCGCAGCATCCCGTCGGCCACCGCGGTGGAGCCCAGGCGCTCGGTGCGGGACATGACCCGCTGAAGCTCCGCCTGGGCCCGGGCCGTCGCCTCCTCGGCGCGGCGCGTGCCCTCGTCGGTGCCCTGGAGCATGCCCTCGCGCACGTGGGCGAGATGCTCCCGCACGAGGTCCGCGCGGTCGGGGCCGGCCAGGAAGGCGATGGTGTCGTGGAAGTCCTGGTGGTGGTCCTCGGCGTCGAGCTCGTCAGGCAGCGTGAACATCTTGTACGGGGTGGCGGAGAGCACGAGCGACTTCGCCGAGGGATGCATGATGATCTTCTGCGCGAGCTTCTGGGCATCTGAGTAGTGCTCGTCGCCGCTGCTGCGGGCACCGGGGAACAGGTCCTTGAAGCGCTGGAACTCGTCAAGGATGACAAGGTCGGGGGCGAGCCTCGTGACGGCGGTGCGCGCCACCGCCATGCGCAGCGCGCCGATCATGCGCCGGCGTCGCCACCACATCTCGTGGGTGACCTCGTCGCTTCCCAGCCAGGTGTCGAGCTCGTCGAAGAGGTCGCTGAGCAAGGTGCCACCGAAAGGCCCATCCTCGCCGCTGAGACTGCGGGTGAACTCATCGACGAGCTCGTCGTCGAGCGCGGGCCTGCTCCAGTCCCACTCCAGCCTGTCGGAGAATCTCTGGAATCCGACGGCATCGCGAAAGTACTCGATGATCCGGTCCTGCATCAGCCAGAGTCGATCGATGCTGTGACTGAGCATCCAGTGCAGCAGGACTCTCTCGCCGACGCGGCCCGTCGCGTCGCCGAGGCGCAGAGAGGTGCCGGGGGTGAACGCGATGAGGTCGACGCCGCCGGGCGGGGCGGAGCCCATCGTCTGCGGGAGCATCGTGATTCGGTCGGCGTTCCGCTGAGCCTCCCCACCGGTGAGCTCGCGCAGGCGGTCCAGGTTCTGGCCGGCGATCTGGCTGTTGGAGCAGATGTACACGATCGTCACCGTGCGATCGGTGGTCTCGCGCAGGTGCGCGATCGCGCGGGCGGCGACGCCCTTGGCGATGAGGGTCTTGCCAAGACCCACCTCGTCGGCGACGAGGAAGCGGCTGACGGAGTCCTCGTCCGTCCAGAGCCGGCGCAATGCGTGCTCGACGGTGGCGCGCTGGAAGGGTTTGAGCCCCGCGAGGACGGCGTCGGGATCGAGGCGCGGGGTGGGGACTGACGGGCTCATGGCGTTCTCCTGCTCAGCGAGAACTTCAGCACCGTGTCCCAGAGCTTCAGGAAGTCCGGCGGGATCAGCTCGTCGGCCTTGGGGAGCTCGAGGACGGCCTCGACTTGCTTCCGCACCGAGAGGATGCGGTCGATGTCGTTGCCCGCCGCGCGCACCAGCGGTTCGAACAGCACGATCGGAGGCGACGGCCGGCGGGGGCCGTCTCCGGCAACGGCGCCGATCGCACTGGTGATCCCCTCGTGCTCCGCGTCCTGAGCATGGGTGGCGGTCGGTTCGTCGAGGCCGAGGAGGAGCGCGAGATAGCGCAGCACGCGGTCGCGGCTGTTCAGCATCGTGGCGAGTGCTCGCTGCTCGCGGTCGATGACATCGCCGATGAGCGGGACCTTGAGCAGGCACCGCCTCGTCGCGCGGGCGGGTCCGTCGCCGCTGGTGGTCTCGACGGCGATGAAGGGGGTGATCTCGTCGAGGGAGAGCTCCCAGGAGGTCTCCGCCGCGAGGGATTTCCGGAGGTTCGGTGCGGTGAGCGGCCACAGTGTCGTCTCCCCGGGGCTGTCCTCGGGGAGCACGAGGGTGAGGCGGGCGGTGACGGCGTCGTCGCCGGCGCGGGTGATGTCCATGCGGGGCCGCGGCGTGGAGCGCGCGAGTTGCCGGTGGAACTCCTCGAGCAGGTAGCTGGTATCGAGGGAGGGGTCGTCGACCGCCTCCGATGCCGGGCTGTACGGCTCCATGATGGTGCGCAGGCCCATGCCCTTGCTGCCTTCGCCGAGTACCGCGTCGACGCCGCAGAGCCGGGTGGGGCCCACGAGCACGGCGTCGAACTCGACGTTCTTGCTCCATGCCTGACGGGTGAGGTTGGCGCTGCCCGTGATGACCGCCGACTGCCCATCGTCGCCGTCGATCACGACCGTCTTCGCGTGCAGTCCGGTGAGATCGAGGAGGGTAGATGGCGCAGCTTCCGGCGCTTCCCCTGTGGCGTCCTCCACCACGGGGTGGTCGTCTCCTCCCCCGTCCACGGCGGCATCGAGGACGTTGACGTCCCAGTCGCGCAGCGCGCTGCCTCCGAGGAGGTCCGCGGCGGCTGCGCGCGTCAGCAGGGTCGACTCCGGGGCACCTGCGCGGATCCTGGTGAGCGTCTCCGTGGAGAGGAACGGGCTGATCGCGATGACCTTCCGGGCACGGTCCGGGAAGGGCCACGAGGACGGGGCCCCCTCGATCCCGATCGGGAGCAGCCGCCCGCTGGTGAAGGGGTCCGGCGCCTCGAGCCGCACGTCGCGGAGAGTGCCGGCGAGGTCCAGGATCGCGTCTCGACGCGCCTCGGTGAGGGGGTCGAGGACCATGCCGGTCACCGCCTCGACGGCGGCGCCGGCGGGGGCGGCGTCGATCGTGCCGTCCGGGCTCTCGTCGAGGACGAGGGCGGTGTCCCAGGAGCTGTCGAGGGTCAGGTTGCGGCTGCCGACAACGGCGCGGTGAAAGAGCGCGCCGTCGTGCGGACGGCGGTAGCGGATCGCCCAGAGCTTGGGGTGGAAGAGGGCGCCATCGGCCGGGGGCTCGACCTCGTGCAGGGAGCCCTCGAGGAAGGTATGGATCCGGCTGTGCGAGGCGGGCACGCGGATACCCGCTGCCTGACAAAACACGGTGGTGCGACCCATGAACCGCTGCACCGCCTCGAGCAGCTGCGCCGGGTCGCGGTCGGTGACGCCGCTCGAGTCGTCCATCTGCGCGAAGGCAAAGGTCATCGGGGCGATCAGCATCGCAGTGAGGTTCAGCGAGTAGGTGGTGGTGACGGCGACGTCGACCTCGTGCCCTGGCGGTGGCCGGAGCGCGTCGGTGAGCAGGACGCTGGTGTCGGGCTGGAGCATCAGGCACGCGCCTCTCCGTCGTAGAGATCCTGGAGGAGTGTGGTGACGTTCGCCCAGCGGAAGTGCAGGCGGGCGGTGCCCGAAGCACCGCTCCAGGCGTTCAGCGCCTTGAGGTTCCCCGGTCTCAGCCGCGCACGGCCCTGCTTCACAAGGCGTTCGCGCCGGATGATCAGCTCACGAGCGCTCGGGGACTCCGCGACGGTGTGGGGCGTGCGGCTCTCCGCGCACCAATGCTCGAGGAAGGCTCGTGTCCGGTCGGTGTAGTTGCGGCGTCGAGCGGCCATCATCTGGCCGAGCTCGAGGAAGTCTTGCGATCCGAAGGGGCGTGAGGAGGCGGTCTCGTCCGCCCAGGTCTGTAAGCGTTCGCGATAGTGCGCGACGCGATCATCGCGGAAGCGCTCCGGATCCGTGGAGGTCGCCTCGGCGAGCAGCAGGTTGTAGAGGAGGTTCGCGCCGTGGACCTGGAGGCTGAACCTCTCGGCGCGGTCGAGGAGGGTGCGCAGCTCTTCGTCGGCGTCGGTGTGCAGGAGGGAGTTGATCTCCGGTGCCCACGGGGCTGCGGGAGCTGTGGCGCTGTCCGTCCAGTCCATCGGCCGTTCCTGCACGAGGCGCGCGAGGAGCGTTCCGGGGTTGGTGCGGGTGATCGCTTCCTTCAGGTACGTGACCTCTTCCGGAGTGAGGCGGAAGTCGGCACTTCTCAGCAGGTGCTCCGGCGGGGCGGGGAGTTCCGGGTCGAGACCGTCAAGGAGACGTTCGGTGCCGAGACCTCCGTCCTCCGCGCGGGGTGCTTCGGCATCCAGCCTGCGGCTCGCCTCAATGCGGGTGAAGAACTCGCGCGAGGTCAGCCCCCGTTCAAGAATCCCCCACTGCGCGAGCATCCCGCTGTAGAGCACCGAAGGCACGCGCTGGAGCATCTTTCCCGCTCGCCGGCCGATGATCCCGGGCTCGTCGTCGCCGGTCCCCCGCTCCAGGGCGCCGATGAAGTCGCGTTCGAGGTCGTGATACCTCTGCGCCATCTCGGCGACCGTCGCCCGCTTCGCCGCTTCCTGCATCAACCACGGGATGAACAGGACGTACCGCAGCCGGGTGTGCAGGGTCGAGGTGCCGGGGAACAGCGTGTCCGAGAAGGCATCCCGGATCCCACCGATGCCCAGGTCATCGATCGTCGTCTCGTCGCGGAACTGGTCCACTGCTTCCAACATCCGACGGCGCTGCTCGGCGTCGACGGCGAGCCAGGCGAACGTGGAGGGCATGGGATCCATGGTGCACTGTCGAGACGTTCAGGGGTGGCGATTGCAGACTGCCTCCCCTCTTCGGTTCTCGACTCGCCTGGAGGGCGAGGTCAGCAGATTGCCTCCAGCGATGGCGGAAGGCAACCAGGGGCGGAGCTACGCGCCGATCGGGGCAATCTGGACGGGAGTGAAGTCGGCTGGGGCATAAGGCTTCGGGGCAACGTCCACCCACCGCGAGCTATTCACTCGGTCCTCCTGCGAAGTCCACAGAATGATGTCGAGTAGGCGCGCTTCGCTTGCCTCGGCCAGGTCAGGAACATCTCGAACGATCACCTCTCTCATCTCTTTCAGGGTTGCCTCGTTCTCGCGCAGTGCCGCCCGGAGAGCGATGAGCGCCTGGGCGATGTTCTCTTCGCGTGCTCGCATCACTCCGTCCCCGCCTCGACTGCGCTGTCTGAAAGCATCTCGCCGAAACCCCATCGCTCGGGCAACGTTCCCGTCCAGCACCGGGACGGTGTCCGAGAGGTACAGGGCGAGAACCTTCGTCATCTTCAGAGCCCAGAATCCCTTGAAGCCTTCAGCGCAAAGGTTCGCGAGCGCCTCCACGTCCAGATCATCCAGCTCTCGGAGTCGACGACCTCGGAAGGTTGATACCCCCTGAGCGATCCTGTCCCGCACCTGCCTGTCGAAGCCCACGACGTCCTGGGCTTGAGGCTGCCCGTTGAGCATCTCAGCCCAGAGGAACGACCAGGGGGAGACGTCATCGAATACCCCGTGCTCGCCGAGCGCTTCGGACCCTTGGCTGCGACTTTCTTCAGCGTCAGCCGACTGCGGTTGACGGAATCGGTATAGAGCGCGAGCGCTGTCGCCGAGACCACGGAGGTGAGTGCGGCGCCGATGACGGTACCGGCGATCCCCAGCTGACCGCCGACCACGGTCGCGGTGGCGGCCGCCGCACCGCTGGCCACGAGCCCCGTGGGAGAGAGCTTCTTGACCTGCAGATCCAGCTCCTCGCCAGATGGATCACCGGGCGCCTGGCGCTCCGGGTCCCCGGGCGCAGCAGGAGGTCGGGCGGGGCGATGTGCAGAGGGTGCCAGGAAGCCCATCCTGTTCAGAAGTTTCCGAGTTCCCCTGGACCTTCCTCAGAACCAGCTGGGAGAACGAAGATCTCCTTCCTGACCTGTGGTGGTGGTCGGGATGGGAAGCGCCACAGCAGTACTGCCGGTCTCTTCGCTCGCCGTGCCGCGTGGCCTGCCGCACTCCGTCGGCTGGGCAGAGATCGACGCATGCCACTACGCCCGTCACGAGTCACGCGCTCGAGGTTGTCCGCTCCGCTCGGAGCGACGTTGGTCCCCCTCCGCATCTCATCCGGCTCGCTACGATCGATGCCATCACTTCCCCGGGCGAGAAGCGACCGGAGAGCGAAGTCGAGAGGGTTGATCACCGTGCGCGCAGCACGCTATTACGGCAACAAGGACATCCGCATCGAGGAGATCGACGAACCCACCGCCGGTGCCGGCGAAGTGCTCATCGACGTCGCCTTCTGTGGGATCTGCGGCACCGATCTGCATGAGTACCTGGACGGTCCGATCTTCTGCCCCACCCCGGACACGCCGACGTCCTGGACCGGGGAGACGGCCCCGGTGACGCTCGGCCACGAACTCTCCGGGGTCGTGGCGGCGCTCGGCGAGGGCATCACCGACCTCGAGGTGGGTGACACGGTGGTCGTCGAGCCCTACATCCTCAAAGACGGCATCGACACCGGTCCGGACTCCACCGACTACCACCTCTCCGAGGGGATGAACTTCATCGGCCTCGGCGGCGGCGGGGGCGGCCTGGCCGAGAAGCTCTCCGTCCCTCGCCGCTGGGTCCACAAGATCGATCCCAGCATCCCGCTGGACCAGGCCGCCCTCATCGAGCCGCTCGCCGTCGCCTATCACGGAGTACAGCGCTCCGGCGCGAAGGCCGGTGACATCGCCGTGATCGGCGGCGCCGGCCCCATCGGACTGCTCACCGGTGCGGTGCTGCGGGCCCTGGGCGTGACAGTGGTGATCTCCGAGCTCTCCTCGCTGCGCCGCCAGAAGGCCCTGGACTCCGGCGCCGCCGATCACGCACTGGACCCGGCCGCGGTCGACGTGGCCCAGGAGGTGCACGACCTCACCGGCGGCAAGGGCGCGGACATCGCCTTCGAGGCCACCAGCGTGCAGGCGGTGCTGGACACCCTGATGGATGCGCTGCGACCCACCGGGGTGCTGCTGAACATCTCGATCTGGGGCCACCGCTCCGACTTCGACATGCACAAGCTGGTGATGAAGGAGATCGACCTGCGTGGATCGATCGGATACGTCAACAACCACCCGGCGGTCATCGAGCTCGTGGAGAGCGGCAAGATCGATCTCGCTCCCTTCATCACCGAGCGCATCCAGCTCGAAGACCTGATCGACAAGGGGTTCGACACCCTCATCCATCGCAACGAGACGGCCGTGAAGATCCTGGTCTCCCCCTCCGGCAAGGGCATCGACCCGGCCTGAGCCGGGGTGCCGTGACGTTCGGCGGCCGCGACCGGAGCTCCTCGCCTCGCGGAGCTCCGGTCCCGCTGTTTCTCTCGGCGTCTCCGTGCAGCCGCGGGAGCGAAATCTTCGAGCGGAACCGGAACTGAGCGTCATCCATCTCGCGACCCGCCTCCTCGCCCCGTCGGCCCGCACCTGATGGAATGTCCCCATGAGCCGACGTCGCCATGACCGCCACCCGCTCGGACGGGGCGTCGCCCGCCAGCGCTCGAACCGCCATGCTCTACACACTTCACGACATGCGCCCTCCCCCGTCGAACCAGCGGCGGAGAACCCTCTGATCCGGGCGCTCCGCCCAGCGCTGCGTTCCGATGATCCGTCCGCGTTCTGGGTGGCTGCGGCGCCGTTGGTCACGGAGCTCGCGAATCTGGAGCACCAGGCCGAGGTGCTTCCCGAGGGGGTGGACCTGCTCGACACCTTCCTCGAGATCAACGTCGCGGAGACCACCGCGCTGCTGCACATGGTCGCCGCGATGAGCCCCGATGAGGGCCTCCGCTCCCGGGCGCAGGTGGGACTCACCGCCCGGCGCCAGCCGATGCCGCCGCAGATCTCCGGGCTCGCGCAGGCGTCCGTCGCCGAGGCAGTCGCCTTCTCCGACGGCACCGGGGAGAACCTGATGGTGGAGCTGGTCCTCCCCCGCGGCGTGCGGGCCGTGCTCATCTCCTATATCCCGTGGAGTCCGTCGCCGTACGTCAAGGACACCTTCGTGGTCGGCGAGTCCATGGCGGAGGTCATCCGGAAGTACCGGGAGATCATGGCGAGGGAGGGGGGCTCCTTGGACGCGGTCCTCGAGGTCGTCACCACGGCGGATGCGCGCGCCCGCTTCAGCCAGGCCCTCGCCAACACTTCGGCGGAGGCGGAACAATCCGCCGACTGGAAGCAGTGGCCGATGCTGCGGCCCTTCGTGGAGTTCGTCGTGGGCCGGATGCCCGAGGGTGGGACGGGGTACGACGAGAACGACCTGCTCAGCGGACCCCTCGGTGCGTCGCTGACGACCCCCGAGCGGCCGCCATGGATCCTCGAGGACGGCACCGACCTGGTCCAAGAGTTCACGGTCTCCGAGCACGCCGCCGACCTGAAACCGGGCAAGGCGGTGGAGGATCTGGCCGCCTACCTGATGATCCTGCTCGACGCGAGCTTCGGCGATCCGCTGGGCTGGGATCCGGAGCTCGCCGAGTGGATCCTCTCGGAGGTCCTTCCCACGGTGCCGATGCTCTCCAAGGCGGCGGTAGCGCAGATCCCCGCTGCCCTGCCGGCGCTTGTCGGCTGGTCGCTCGAGCGCAAGGGCGAGGAGCCGTCCGTCATCGCACAGACCCTGTCCGCGCTCGCCCCGCTGCTCGAGGAGTTCCCGGCCCGTCACGCTGATCCGCACATGCGCGCGCGGCGACTCGAGGAGCAGGTCGACTACGCGCTCGAGCTCGAGGACTCCACCGCGCTGCGACTGGCGGACCTCGCCCTGCGCGCCGGCGGCTTCGAGGTGCTCGCAGAGCTCGACACCGCGCCGCTGCCCACCGAGGAGCTCGCGCTCACGCTGTTCCCCGAGGAGCTGCGCGGCCTCGCCGCCGAGATCGACGCGCACCTGGTCGAGGGGGTGACCGCACTTCTCGAGCAGCGGCCCGGATCCGCCGAGAGCGACGAGCTCCTCACCGCCTGCCGGCGCCTACTGGTGCGCGTCGCCCAGCTCGATGATGCGGTGCTGCGACGGAAGGCGAGCACCCGCAACACCGCTGCGGCGGTCGTCTCGATCATCGCTCGCGGCAACGACCTCATGGGCTATTCACCGGCGCCCCTGCACGAGAAAGACCTGCGTCGCGCCTTCGACCTGCGCAGCGCCCCGAGCCAGCGGGCCCGAAGCCTGAAGGAGGCCGCCGCGCTCCCCCATCGCTATACCGGCATCGCCCTGGCCGACCCGGGGCTGCTGCTCGGCACCATGCGGGCGAAGCTGCTGCACGAGCAGGATGCGCTGACCTCCCACCGAACCGCCAAACGACCCAACCGTGACGCAGATTGGCTCGTTTAGCGGTTCCGTGAGCACCTTCCGCCGAGCGGACCGGGCCCCCAAACCCGCGCCGCTCGGGTCGGAGTGACCGGGCGAGAGAAGGCGCTGCGGCGTCGTGATGCCGGAACCCGCTCCGATGCACACGCCCACGAGTCAGCACAACGTGTTGTGTTTATCGTGTCTGTGGATGCCATGGGGCATGAACAGCGACTGGCTGACCACAGGAGAGACGGCGAGCATGGGGGCTCTTCGCGGTTCGTGGTGAATGACCCTGCTGTAGCGGGTATTCACGCTACGGTTCTCGCGGCGCTGGCTAACAGGATACGGGTCCGGTAGTTCTCCGCGTTACGGAAGCCGCGGCCGGTGCGTTTGATGTTCTTGATGCCGGTGTTCGCTGCCTCGACTCGGGCGGTGGTCGCGCCGGTGACGATGAGGACCTCGATCGCGTCCCACCAGGTCACGACGGTGTCGTAGAGCTTGGTCGCCTCGGGCATGTTCGCGAGCTGGGCGAAGTAGCCCATCCGCATCCGTTCGTCCCAGGCCTGGGCGAGGGTGTCGGTGGCCAGCAAGCGGCGGAGCTGCTCCTTGATGCCCCAGGCGGCCGAGAGCTCGTCGGTGGGGTCATCGGTGCGGAACACCGACTCCAACCGCTCCCAGGCCCGTGGAGTGAGGGTGTCAGCGCCGCGTAGCAGCAGCATCCGGTGGGCCCAGGCCGGGTCGTCCTTGCGGCCGCGACGACCGCGATGGGTGCGGGCTAGGCGTTGACGGACGGTGGTGACCATGTCGTTTCCGAGCTTGACGAGGTGGAACTTGTCGACCGAGACCGCAACGCGGGGCAGGTAGGTCCGCAGTGCTTTGCGGAACGCGGCCGAGGGATCGATGGCGACGATCTCGATCCGCTCCCGCCAGAGCTCGGAGCGCTGGGCGAGCCAGTCGCCGACGGCGGTGGAGTCCCGGCCGTCGACGATACCGAGGACCTGCCCGGTGGAGAGGTCGACCAGGGTCGTCATCCAGGGCTCGAACCGTCTCCAGGCACCGTCGTCGGTGCGGAACCAGCGCACCGACCGGTAGCGGTGCTCATCGATGCCCAGGCGCGTCACTGACACGTCCTCGGCGGTGGGCAGGACCACGGCGGCAGCCGCCAGCGCGGCCTGGACCAGCCACCACGAGACGCCATGGGCCCGGGCGACTTCCGAGGCTGCCCGGCCAGAGGTGATCACCGCGGAGACGACCTGATCCCGCAGCCGGGTCGTCGAGCGCGCGCGGTGCGGGACCTGGTCGGTCGCTTCCCAGAACGTGCGCCGGGCGCAGGCCGACTCGAGGCAGAACCAGCGCCGCTTGGCCCACACCACCGCCATCGCCCCGGCCACGGGCACGTCTCGCACCTTCTGGGATCGGCGGGAGGGGGCCTTGGTCGCGAGCACCCCGCACGACGGACAGCCCGGCGGCTCGATGGATTCGATCACCACCCGCCGGCCTCCATCGGGCAGGTCGATCGCGTCGATGACGCGGTAGTCGGGCAGGTTGAAGATCGTGCTCGCAGCATCTCGCTGCGAACCCGTATTCTCATGCACAGGCTCGTGGTCCTCTGGGATGTGGCTGTCTAGACAACACCCATCACAGCAGGACCACGGGTCGTTCTACGCCAGCGACGCGACGCTCTCCTTCACCACGAGCCGCGAAGAGCCCACAACCAGATCGTGGCGTCCAAGATTGAAACCGGCGAGTTCGCGAACTCTGGGAGCACCTCTCCGATCCACCTGGAAGGGCTCGAGAACGTCTTCCTCGGCCTCCACGCAACGAAGAACCTGGTCGACGATGTGCCGTTCGTGTACTCCCCCTATCGGGACTACACGAGTTCGGCGGCGCTGCTGAACAACCCTTCGGCGGTCACGTCGTTCCAGGCGTGCCAGTTCGCCGCCCCCCTTTCCGGGCGGGTTCGATGGGTCGATGGGTCGTTCATGAAGTTCGACGGATGCACCTTCTCCCGTTCTGCTGGGCAGTCTTCCTACACCGCGATTGATCTGCACACTGACTCGCACGTCCACAACTGCGATATCCAGATGGTGCCGGGGCATTCGGGCGTGGTGACCCTGCGGGGAACGCATTCGACTGTCCGTGATGTGACTCTCCGCCTGAACACGAACGCGGCTGCGGGGCCGCAACTGCGGATCGCCTCGGGTGCGGCGCACAACGTGGTGGAGAACTTCAAGATCCTCGGCGGCGGCAACCCCCAGTCGCGTGTCTCATCCGACCTGCCCGATGGGCGGTACGGCACGAACGTCATCCGGCTCCACCCCGGCTACGTCCAGTCCACGGCAGCTGCAGGCACCATCGGGGATGTCCGTGCCGATGTCGTGGCACTCACGAGCGTTGGCGCGAACATCATCTGGATCTCGCCCCGGCACGAGGGCGCGACAATCCAGGTCGTGAACACCGCATCGAGCGGGAACGCACGGTTCATCACGGACGGGAACGTCCACGGCGCGAACTACCCCGACGACATCTACCTCGCCCCCGGACAGGGAGCGTCGTTTGTGTACGTCGGTGGGGTCTGGTATCAGACCTGATCGGTCAGAGCAGGGCGTAGAGAGCGAAGCCGGCAGCGACGACACCGGTGGCATAAGTCGCGGCCTCGGACCAGTCGAGCCAACGCTTCGCATTCAAGCGGGCCGACTTCTCCTTCTCCGCCCTCTTCCGCGCAAGCGCTTGGTCTGCGGGGTCGAGCTCGGCGATCTCGTCCTCGGTGGGCAGATCACGTGGGTGGTCCCAGCGCCCGTTCGATGCCGCCACGCCTTTGGCAACGATGGACACGAATGCGAATGCGGCCGCGATGATCTTCGCGTCGTTATCTGTCATGCCCAGGAATGTATCCCGGCCCCGCCCCGCTCTGCGGGGCTTTCTCATCCCCGCTCGGCGGGAGACAGGAGCACCACCATGGCCGACCCGCTACCCGAGCTTGATCCCATCCCTGAGGACGACGAGGCGCTCGACATCCCGGACCACGCTCTCGAGCAGGCCCTGGCCGATGGGCGGCCGTGGTCCGAGGACGACGACGAGGACACCGTCCCGGATGACCTCGACGACGACGGGGAGGGCTGATGGGGTACTACACCCGCAAGCACTGGACCTCCACCGCGAATCGCGCCGTGCACGTCAAGCGCAAGCAGGTCCACGCCACGCTCCACTACCCCGGATGGGGCACCGACTCGATCCGCACCGCCGGCTGGTCGCGTAAGCGCTGCTTCCAGCAACTCAGGGCGTGGCGGAACATGCACGTCGGCTCCGGTGCGTACAAGGAGGTCGCGTACAACCTCTACGCCCTCCCTACCGGAGACGTGGCAGAGGGTCGAGGGAACCGGCAGAACGGCGCGAACGGCACTTCCGCGGCGAACCGTGCCGGGATGAGCATCCAGGTGCTGATCGGTGACAACGAGGACCTCACCATGGGGCATCTGCGAGCGATCTTCGACGCGCTCGCACTGCTCGAGCGCTGGCACCCCGGAATCACCAGCCGCCAGTACGGGCACCGGCACTGGGTGAGCACCCGCTGCCCGGGCCCGAAGGTCCAAGCCCGAGTCCCCTTCCGTGTCGGGTCCGTCCCTACCGATGGTGGCGGCAAGGGCATCACAGGCACCGCGCCCGGCCTGTCCGATGGCCTCGCGGACGTCGACGACTCCCAGCGCTGGCTGACCGCGCTGGGCTACGACCCCGGCCCCATTGACGGCAAGTTCGGCGCCCGCACGCAGGCCGCCACTCGACAGGCCCAGCTCGATCTGGGCATCACCCCCGCGGACGGCCGACCCGGCCCCGCGACCAGAGCCACCCTGGAGGCAGCAGTGACCACTCTCGACAAGATCAGCAAGGACATCGCCGCGATCAAGCGCACGCTCGAACCCGGCATCTCCGGGAAGCGCACCGACGGCGAGCTCGTCTCCACCCTCCGCGGATTCCGGAACGACATCCCTGGCATGGTCCTCGATGCCCCCGTCGCCCTCGAAGGGAAGTGGAAGGGCCAGAAGTCCACGCTGCGCCGGATGCGTGCCTGGTACGCGGAAGACCTCCGACAGATCAAGGCCGGGATCGCCACGTCCCGCGCCGCGGTCCTCGAAGCGGTGCAGGAGACCGGCAAGGCTCAGGGCCTCACCGACGCCCAGGTCCAGGCGATCGCTACCGCCGCCGCGGAGGCGTCCGCGCGGGTGTCCGCAGAGGACGTGGCCGGGCAGCTCGAGGTCGCCGTCCGGAACGAGGACTGAGCATGCTTAGCTCGCCGTACCCCGTGCCGCCTGATCGGTGGCTGCGGGCCTTCATCATCGGTGCGTGGCTCGCCGCGACCGCATGCGGGATCTGGGTCCTCGCCTACCCTCCCCGCACCTACGCAGGATTCGGGCTGATCGTCACGTTCCTGTGGGCCGGGCTGATGATCACCGGATCACTCCTCGTCCTCGCCGGGAACATCACCCAGCGATACCGGATCGAGCTACCCGGTCTGATCTTCGCACTCGGCGGCGTGATCCTCTACGGGCTCCTGTCCTGGGATCAGGTCATCTCCGGGACGTGGGGGTCAGGGCCGCGCGCGCTGCTACTGGTCATGCTCGCGCTGCTGATCTCGCACCGCGCCCGGATGCTGACCCTGATCCACCGCAGGCTGCAACGACTCGACGACGTGGCACGGGGGTAAGCGTATGGATGTCCCCGCCATCCTCACCGGGGCAGTCGCGGCCGTCTTCAGTGGCGGCGGCATCTGGGTGGGTCTACGCCTGTGGGTGGACCACCGCAAGAACCGATCCGACGGGCGCCGCGCTGACCGCGACATCGAGGCTCAGCGCGAGGAACGCGCGATCTCTGTCATGGAGCGTGCGATGACCCGCCTCGACTCCGAGGTCACCCGGCTGTCGAAGAGTGATGAGTCGAACCGGTCCCGGATCACCGACCTCGAGAAGTCGAACCGCGAGCTAGCGGAGGAGAACCGCGTGTTCCGCAGCGTGATCGTCGGCGTGCTCGAACGGCTGCGCCGGCAGCCTCCGGATGAGCCCGCGTCGATCCTCGAGTACATCTTCAAGCACCTCCCGCACTTCCGAAAGGACCCCACCCCATGAGCAAGTACCGCAAGGACGTCCCCGCCACTCTCGGCAACCCTGCCCGCGTCATCGCGCAGCCGCGCACGCGCCGATGGATCTACGGCATCGCCGTCGCCGCCGTGCCCCTCCTTGTCGCGTACGGCGTGATCGCGGAATCGGACGCGGCACTGTGGATCGGCCTCGCCGGCGCTGTGCTGGGTACGGGTGTGCCGGCCCTCGCCGCCGTCAACACGGACGTGCCGGCAGAGCGGGACCCGAACCTGCGAGCCGGGGACGTCTGATGTTCTTGTGCCCGCTGTGCTCCACCCAGTACGGCGACCCGATCGCGGCGGACTGGTGCCGACGTGAATGCGCGGACGCTGACCGAGACGCACGCAGACGATGAGAACGCCCCCATCCTGGCCTACACGGCCGGGTGGGGGCGCTTCGGTGCGTGGCACCCAGAACGCGTGACATTGGTGCAGGCCAACGGCCTAGTAGCCTGCGACCCTCAGACGGTTTAGGTCCCGCCACGAGTAGTCAGTGCAGGTCACAAGCGAGTTGACCGCAACTCCCCGCACCGCTACTCTAAGCGGACAGCACGCCCCCGCGCGTGCTAGTTGCACATCAGTGCAGCGAGTCCTATGGCCGCCCCGAGGGGCGGCCATAGTTGTATCGAAAGGCAGATAGTTGCACGTTTGTTACGTAGACGAATCCGGGGATGCAGAGTCGCTACTTTCCGGGGCGTCGAACTCTACGCCAGTCTTCGTACTCCTCGGGATGACTGTCCCCAGTTCGCAGATCAATGCTCTCACCTGGGATTATCTGCACCTCAAGAAGCAGTTTAACCCGTCGCTCGAAAAAGTGCAGCTCAGCGAACTCATTCAGTTTGAAATGAAGGGCTCATCACTGCGACGAGATTTACGGAAAGCAGGTCGCAATAACCGTCGGCGCGCGACGCACATCCTCGACGAAGTCTTTTCCCTGCTCGAAAAGCATAACTGTCAACTGGTAGGCAAGGTTATAGTCAAGGAAGTGGACGTTGAGTCTCGAGGTGACAAGAAAATATATAGCCACACGATCGCTCAGCTTGCCGAGTCTTTCGAAGCGCAGCTATCGGCTGCGAACACGAACGGGATGATGGTTCTCGACGCCCGGACGAAGGTGAAGAATACGCCGAGCACGCTAGGGATCACCACCCGTCGCTTCCGTACTGGTGGAGGAGACTACCCTTCCCTTGTCGAATCTCCGGTCTTCGGGCACAGCGACACGCACGTACCCCTGCAAATCGTTGACCTAGTGGCGTCTGCCGTCGTGTTCCCCATCGCCTGTATTGAGTACTGTTCACACCTCCACTGGAACGCACATCCGAACCCGAATCACAGGGCAGTCAAGGAACGCTACGGACCGAAGTTGCAGGCTCTCGAATACCGGTACATTAACGGGGACGGACTGAAGCGGGGTGGCTTTCAGGTGATCGACCCAATTTCGTCCAGGCCAACCCACCTGATGTTTCGGGACTGATCCCGCGCCCCCACTCTCCTCCGGGAGGGTGGGGGCGCTTTCGTGCGTTCATGCCCCGGTCGACTTGGGACTCTCCCTCGATTCGCAAGCCATCAGCAGAGTTCCGTCCGGGTCGCGGAAGTGAAGGAACGCGACACTGCCGATGTCCGTGATCTCGGACATGAGCGGGATCCCGAGCGCCGCTAGGTGCTCGGCGAAGGCGGTGAGGTCGTCTGTCCACCAAAAGAAGCGCGGCGGACCATCAGCGGTGAACGCAGCATTCGCGTCTAGGCAGAGTCTGGGCCCCGACTGGACGGGGAGATCGACGATGGTGTCGCCGTGCGAGGTTGGGGGCACATCGATGTTCAGCAGCCGGGCGTACCAGCGGCTCGACACCTCGATGTCCCGCACCGGGATGAACACCTGACCAATCTCTCCAAGGATCGCCGCACTAGTCATGGGCCGATCCTAGTTAGTTGGTCACGCGCGGCCCCTGGCCCGTCCGCCGTACTCGTTCAGTACCTCGGCACGCCCCAGCGTCCGAACCACGTCACGCCCGCGCACCGGTCCGCACTCCGTACTCCTCCATCGGCCCCACCCCCACGCGACCCACACACCCCACGAGCGTCCGCGCGCCGCAGGCCCGGCACTCCCAGGTCCGGTGTCCGCCCGTGAACGGCCCGGCCCCGCACTGGCAGGCCTGCCACCCGATCAGGTACCGGTCGCTCCCGCAGACACAGGTTGGTGGGGTGGGTTCGGTCCAGCCGTGGGGTGTGCGGATCAGCCATGGCTCGGTCATCCGAGCGCTTCGTCGACGACGTCGTAATGCTCAGGGCAGGCGTAGTGCACGATCACTCGAATCGCGTCCTCGGCCGCATACCAGTCGCCTTCCTGTTGGATGACGTAATCCATCTGCCCCTCCCACGTGAACCAGAAGATGTATTCGTCATCCTCCCCTGGGGGATCACAGGCGATGTCTCTGATGTGCTCCCTCGGGAAGTCCTCCACCAGTGCCTCGATATCAGCGTCGACGTCACCGGTCAGCTCGAGCGTGCCGGTGGCTCCGTCCAGAGTCACCGATGCTGTGGTGGTCTCCGCTGGCTCGGGCGGTGCGGGGGGAGACTCTGGCTCAGCCGCGCACCCGGCGAGCACGAGGGCGGCAGCGCCGGCGGCCAGCCAGCGGACGGGGCGGGGCGAGGAGGTCATGGGCCGAGTCTATTCGGGCGGTGTGACGCTCGGGAGGGCTGGGCTACACCTGGGCTACGCCTGATCTAGGTCTGTGCCGTCTGCGACAGTCTGGCTACACCATCGGCTACACCTGAGAGTAATCTCGGAGGCACAATATGCCTCTGAACTGGTGGGCCCGGTGGGGATCGAACCCACGACCCGCGGATTAAAAGTCCGATGCTCTACCACTGAGCTACAGGCCCGCGCCCGCTGAGCGGGCCAGATCATCTTAGCGGTGACGGCCCCTGGACGAGGACACCGGGCAGCGGCTGAGACCGCTGCCCGGTGCGCTCCGGGAACCGACTGCTGCTCGCGCTCAGGCGGAGGCGCCGGCCTTCTTGCGCTCGTCGAGGTAGTCGCAGACGTCCTCGTCCTCCCAGACCTCGACGTTCTTGATCTCCGGCAACTCGCTGGCCAGGAAGATCGGGTCCAGCCCCTGCGCGCGTTGCTGGTTGTAGTGGCGCAGCAGCTTGAGCGCGGTGGGGGTGAGGATCGCGATCACCACCAGGTTGATCAGGGCGATGAACACCATGCTCACTCCGGCGATGGTCCAGGCGAGGTCCACGGCGATGACGGAGCCGAGGAACACCAGGGCCACCACGGCGACACCGAAGGCGATGTGCCAGCCGCGCTTGGAGGTCAGGAAGTGCATGTTCGCCTCGCCGTAGGAGAAGTTGCCCAGCACCGAGGTGAAGGCGAGCAGGAACATGATCACCGCCAGCAGCACCGCGGCCCAGGAACCGAGGTTCTGAGCGAGCGAGCCCTGCACCATCATCAGGCCCTCGCCGCCCGCGGAGACGTCCGGGAATGCCACCAGCACGATGAAGGCGGTGATGGAGCAGACCAGCAGGGTGTCGAAGTAGACGCCGAGGGTCTGCACCAGGCCCTGCTTGACGGGGTGGGAGACGGAGGCGGTGGCGGCGACGTTGGGGACCGAGCCCATGCCGGCCTCGTTGGAGAGCATGCCGCGCTGGACGCCGTTGATGAGCACGGCCATGAATCCGCCGCCGAAGACGGCCTGGGGGTCCACAGCGCCCATCACGATCTGCTCGATCACCCGGGGCAGCTCACCGATGTTCATGCCCACGATGATGATGCCGATGAGGAGGTAGATCAGCGCCATCACCGGCACCATGTTCTGGGCGACGGCAGCCACGCGACGCATGCCGCCGAAGATGATGCCGGCGGTCAGCAGAGCCAACAGCACGCCGAGCAGGATGGGCAGCCAGGGCAGGCCCTCGGGGTCGGTGTAGGCGGCGACGGCGCCGGAGACCGCGTCGACGATGGTGTTCGCCTGCAGCGAGGTGAACGCGAAGGCGAAGCAGAAGATGAACAGGATCGCGAAGAACGCGCCGAAGCCGCGGCTGCCGAGCCCGCGATGGATGTAGAAGGCGGGACCGCCCTTGTAGGTGTCGTCGGCGCGGGTCTTCCACAGCTGGGCGAGGGTGGACTCGATGAAGCTGGCCGCTCCGCCGACGACGCACATGATCCACATCCACAGCACCGCGCCGGGGCCGCCGAGGAAGATCGCGCCGGCCACGCCCGAGATGTTGCCGGTGCCCACGCGCGCGGCGGCGGAGACGGAGAAGGCCTGGAAGGCGCTGAGGGACTTCGCGCGCCGCTCCCGCCTGCCCCCGGCCCTGACCTCCTCACGCTGGGCCTTCTGGGTGATGGCTCCGAGCATCGCAGGGATCATCCGCAGCTGCACTGCTCCGGAGCGGATCGTGAAGTAGAGGCCGAGGAGAATGACCACGGGCATCCCTGCCCAGGTCCAGAGGAAACCCTCGGCGCTCATCAAGAACTCGTTCAGTGAATCGAGGAAGCTCATGGGCACGAGAGTAGCGAGCAGGCCCCCGCGCACCCCTCGTCTCGCCCTCACGCGGCCGCCGCCGAGGCTGTGCATACCCGCGCGCGCGAGGATGTGTCCCGCATCGCGGGCATGTGACGCACACCACGTCTGCACCGAGCGGCCCACGAGAAAACCCTGGTCGCACCCACCATCGCCCCAGGTCGCCGTGAATAGTCCACAGTTGTCCGACAATCCGATCCACAGATACCCGACAGTCACGTTTGGGTCACGACACACCGAGGAACGGCCCCTGCCCCACCCCCGGGGCCTCCACAAGCGTCGGCGCTCTCGATACGGTTGATGGCGATATGGGCCCGTTGATGACGCACAGCGCAGACCACCCGTCCACCCCCGAGCAGACGACCGGACCAGGCTCCGACCTGGAATTCCGTCCCCCCGCCATGGAGGACGGCGCCGCTATGTGGCGCATCGCCCGTGACAGCGGCACGCTCGATCTGAACACCTCGTACGCCTACCTGATCCTGGCCCGCGACTTCGCGGAATCCTCGCGTCTGGTGCTGGACGGCGCAGAGCCCGTCGGCTTCGCCCTCGGCTACCTCCGCCCCAGCACGCCCGAGACGCTGTTCATCTGGCAGATCGCGGTGGACGAGTCCCAGCGCGGCCGCCGACTGGCCGGCCGCCTGCTCGACTCGCTCCTGGAGGACCTCCCCCAGGTGCGCACCCTCGAGACCACCATCACCGAGGACAACGCCGCATCCCAGCGGCTGTTCGCCTCCTTCGCGGAGCGTCACGGTGCCGAGCACCGCATCGAGCCCCTGCTGACCGAGGCCCACTTCCCGGATCCCGGTCACGGCGCCGAGCTGCTGCACGTGATCAGCGGCCTGCGCGCCGGGAGCTGAGAGACCGCCCCGAGTCACCCCCTCGGCACGGGCGCGCCAGCGCGCCCTCACGCCGCCCCACGACCACCGAACCACCACCCAGGAGATGTCATGACTATGACCGCACCCACCGAGACCACTGCGAAGCCCGAGCTGACCGATCAGGTCAGCGCCCCGACCCCCGACGCCACCGAGCTCGAGTCCGGTGTCCGCAGCTACTCCCGCGGCTGGCCGGCCGTGTTCACCCACGCCAAGGGCTCCGTGCTCACCGCCGAGGACGGCACGGAGTACATCGACTTCTTCGCCGGCGCAGGCACCCTGAACTACGGGCACAACCACCCCGAGCTGAAGAAGGTCGTCATCGACCACTACCTCGAGGACCGGGTCGTGCACGGCCTGGACATGTTCACCGATGTGCGCCGGACGTTCCTGCAGACCTTCGAGGAGCAGATCCTGAGGCCCCGCGGCCTGGACTACAAGGTCGCCTTCCCCGGCCCGGGCGGCGCCAACGCCGTCGAGGCCGCGCTGAAGCTGGCCCGCAAGGTCACCGGCCGCGAGTCGGTCGTGAACTTCACCAACGGCTTCCACGGCATGACTCTCGGCGCCCTCTCCGTCACCGGCAACTCGATGAAGCGCGGCGGCGCCGGCGTCCCGCTGGTCCACGCCACCCCGATGCCGTTCGACGACTACTTCGGCCAGGTCGTCCCGGACTTCATGTACCTCGAGCACATGCTCACCGACGGCGGCAGCGGCCTGAACAAGCCGGCCGCCGTGATCGTCGAGACCGTGCAGGGCGAGGGCGGCATCAACGCCGCCCGCGCCGAGTGGCTGCGCGGCCTCTCGGAGCTGTGCAAGAAGCACGAGATCCTGCTGATCGTGGACGACATCCAGATGGGCTGCGGCCGCACCGGCAAGTTCTTCAGCTTCGAGGAGGCCGGCATCGAGCCGGACATGGTCACCCTCTCGAAGTCGATCAGCGGCTACGGCCACCCGCTCGCGCTGACCCTGATCAAGCCCGAGCTGGACATCTGGGAGCCGGGCGAGCACAACGGCACCTTCCGCGGCTTCGCCCCCGCCTTCGCGACCGCCACCAAGGCGATCGAGCTGTTCTGGAGCGATGACGAGCTCGAGAAGTCCACCGCCGCCAAGGGCGCCTACGTCGAGGGCCGCTTCAACCAGATCGCCGCCCGCTACCCGGAGCACGATCTGGTGGTCAAGGGCCGCGGTCTCGCCCGCGGCCTGCAGATGCCCAGCGGCGAGATCGCCGGCCAGATCGCGCAGCGCGCCTTCGAGGAGGGCCTGCTGGTGGAGACCTCCGGCCCGTCCGACGAGGTCGTCAAGCTGCTCCCGGCCCTGACCATCCCGGACGAGCTGCTCGCCCGCGGCCTGGACATCATCGAGAACGCGGTCGACGAGGCGCTCAAGGCCTGATCGTTCCCATACTCCGTCGGCCCGTGCCCCCGTGGGTGCGGGCCGACGCCCTGCGCGGCTGCGCAGACCCACGACCCTGAAGACCTATCGGAAGGACACACAATGCTGGTTCGCTCGCTCGCCGAGATCGAAGACACCGACGCCGACATCAAGTCGGAGAACTGGCGCTCCAAGCGCATCATCCTGGCCAAGGAGGGCGTGGGCTTCTCAGTCCACGAGACGACCCTGTACGAGGGCACGGAGAGCTACTTCTGGTACGCCAACCACATCGAGGCCGTCTTCATCACCCACGGCGAGGGCGAGATCGAGGATCTGGCCACCGGTGAGGTGCACCAGCTCGCCCCCGGCACGCTGTACCTGCTCAACGACCACGACAAGCACAAGGTGCGGGTCCGCAAGGAGATCCGCTGCGTGTGCGTGTTCAACCCGCCGGTCACCGGCCGCGAGGTCCACGACGAGAACGGCGTGTACCCGCTGATCACCGAGGACGCCTGAGTCCCGCTCGCGCCCGCGCGATGACGGAGCCCGGCAGGACCGATGTCCTGCCGGGCTCCGTCATGTCACGGGGTGGTTCACAGCGCAGGTGTGCTTCCTCCGCGCGCCTGGGTGATCGCCGTGATCCAGCTGCTGCGCCCGGAGACCACGAAGCTGTGGACCGTGCCGTCGTGCAGCGTGACGGCGATCGAGTTGGGCACCAGGGGGAGCACACCGAGCAGTTTCGTCCAGGCACCGCCCACGTCCCTGATCAGCTGCAGCGGGATCTCCGAGGGGCCGCGCTGCACGTTGAAGGAGTGGGCGATGAACACCAGGCGCTGGGTGGTCAGGTACAGCTTTCCACCTGCCGTCTCGGCGCCGCGCTGCATGTTCGCGGCGTTGCTGCGCACGAGCTCCTCGCCCTGGCCGAGCGGGAACGGGAGTGATCCGGTGGCGGACATGCTCAGGCCCTGCGCTTCCGGACGATCAGCAGGATCACGCCGAGGGCCAGCAGCACGAAGCCGAGCGTGCCGCCGCCGATGGCGAGCAGCACCCCGCCGACGCCGGCGAAGATGCCGCCGATCGAGACGGGCGGGCCCACCGCGATCGGGCCGTCGCTGCACTCGATGGTGTACTCGCCGGCCTCCTCGGCGGTGAAGGAGTCCACCGAGACCCAGCTGGTCTCGCCGTCGCTGATCGAGCTGTTCTGGAAGGTGCCCTCCCCCACCGAGGGGCCGTCCACCATGCAGTCCGGCGCCGGTGCGCCCTCCTCGGCGTAGATCTGCAGGCTGTCTCCGGCCTCGGCGGTGATGGTGCCGCTTCCCCCGCTGAACTCCTCGAGCTCGCTGAGGTTTCCGGCGACTCCGCCGATACCGATGAACGCAAGCACCACTCCGACGATCACGCTGAGCGCGAGGATCACCGCGCCCAGGATGATGAGGATCTTCGGTGCCTTCGAGGTCTTCTTCACCGGGGCCAGACCGCCGGCGTCGGCGCCGTAGGGGCCGGGTGCGCCCGGGGAGGGCATGCCGCCCTGGGCCGGGACGCCGTATCCCGGGGAGAGGGGGCCGGAGTTGTGCGAGGAGGGAGGCTGGGTCACGGGGAGCTCCTGGGGAGGCGTCAGGATGGGACGCGGCAAGGCTATCGCCCGCGATGTCGCGCCGGCACCACGCCGCCGCACAGGCACCGCGCTGGCGCCGCGAACGCCCTGCGCCGTCGTGCTCCGCCTAGACTCCTGGGCATGACCGATCCCTTCGTGCTCGCCGCTGACGTCGAGACGGAGCTGATCGAGAAGCGGTCCCGCTTCCTCACCCGCCTGCACCGGGTCGAGAGCGTCGAGCGGGCCGATGAGCTGCTGCGCGCCGCGCGGGCGCAGCATCCCGATGCGCGCCATCACTGCACCGCCCTGGTGCTCGGCGAGACGGACCAGCGGGCGATGATGCATCGTTCGAACGATGACGGCGAGCCCGCCGGGACGGCCGGGATGCCGATACTGCAGTCCCTGCTGCATGCGGGCCTCGTGGACGCCTTCGCGATCGTGATCCGGTACTTCGGCGGGATCAAGCTCGGCGCCGGGGGTCTGGTGCGCGCCTACACCGCGGGGGTCGAGCAGGCCGTCGGCGCGGCCACGCTGCGGCGTCGCACCGAGCTGGTGGTCGCGCAGATCGAGGTGCCTCCGGCGGAGGTGGGCATCGCGGAGAACGCGGTGCGGATCTGGGCCGCGGCCCATGGCGCCGAAGTCGAGCCCACCCGCTACTCGGCGCGCAACGCTGTGCTGACGGTGCTGGTGGCGCCGGAGGATCTGGAGGCTCTCGCGGCAGATACCGCGCGCTGGTCCTCGGGGCGGCGCGGCGTGGAGGAGACGGGCCGGCGCACGGCCGACGTCCCGCTCTGAGCGGCGGGCCCGGGACGGGGACGGCTCAGATGTCGTCGTCCCCGGCGGGGCCGCCTTCGTTCTCCCAGTTCTCGAGCCGCTTCACGGTGCGGGGGTTGAACTTCTGACGCACCCCGTAGCCCACTCCGGCGGCCTCGTCCACGGGCAGGAACTCGACGCCGAACTCCTCGAGCGCGCGGTACAGCAGGTCGGAGAGCTGCGGGGTGATGGTGCGGCGACCGTGCTCGAGGTCGCGCACGAGCTCCTCCTCGAGCCCGGTGTGCTCGGCGATGTCGTGGCGGGAGACCTGCGCGAGGGCCCGAGCGGCCCGTGCCAGATCTGCGGTGATCGGGCGCGGTGTGCTGGTCATGCCTCCAGCCTCCCGCACCGCGCCGGAAAGCACCAGAGCACCGGAGCGCCGGAGCACCGGGACAGCGAACGGCGCCGCCCCGGTGGCCCGGGACGGCGCCGTCATGGCGTGCGGGGCTGCCCGCAACGAGGAGAGGTCAGGCGCGGCCCTTGGTGGCCAGGCCGTAGACGAACATGACCAGCAGCGCGCCGAGCACGGCGAGCAGGATCGTCCACAGGCTCCACGGGTTGTTCATGATGCCGCTGACGCCGTCGCCGCCCAGCAGCCCGCCCATCAGGCCGCCGACGATCGCGCCGACGACGCCGAGGACGATGGTCATGCCCAGGCCCATGGCCTGCTTTCCGGGCATGATCGCCCGGGCGAGAAGGCCGATGATCGCACCGATGATGATCCAGGAAATGATGAGTCCGATGAGTCCCATTGTCGACACTCCATGTTCAGCGGGGGAAGGCGTACATGCTCATCATGACTGTGTTTCACCGCGAATGCGGGTACTGGACAAGGACTCGCAGGTCATGAAGGCGACCGGGTGGTCCGTGGAATGCGCGGGAAACGCCTCCCGGGGCATCCGCCCGCCTGAATTCCGTCCGTTCTGCCGGTGTGCGTGAGCTGTGCGGCACATGCCCCGTCCCGTCGGCTCCCGTACCGCTTCTGGTCACCTCGATGGGAGACAATCCCGGCGTGACGACCTCTCTTCTGCCCGAGCTGCTCGCCGGCGACCGTGCCCCCGCTCCCAGCACCCTGGTGGCGCTGTTCCAGCACGTGGTCTCCGAGCACGGGGACGCGCCCGCCGTGGACAGCGGGCTGGTGACCATGACCTACACCGAGCTCGAGGAGGCGGCGAGCGAGCTGGCCGAGCGCCTGGCCGAGCACGGGGTGGGCCCCGGGGACAAGGTCGGGGTGCGCATCAAGTCCGGCACCACGGACCTCTACGTCGCGATCCTCGGGATCCTGCTGGCCGGCGGGGCGTACGTGCCCGTCGACGCCGACGACCCCGACGAGCGGGCACGCGTGGTGTTCGAGGAATCAGCAGCGGCCGCGGTGGTGGGCAACGACCTGGTGATCACCGTGACGGAGGCCGGCCGCGCCGCCTCCCCCACCCCGCAGCGCGAGGTCGAGCCGGACGATGACGCCTGGGTCATCTTCACCTCCGGCTCGACGGGCAAGCCCAAGGGCGTCGCGGTCACCCACCGCAGCGCGGCCGCCTTCGTCGAGGCCGAGTCCCGGATGTTCCTGCAGCAGGCCCCGATCGCGCCCGGTGACCGGGTGATGGCCGGGCTCTCGGTCGCCTTCGACGCGAGCTGCGAGGAGATGTGGCTGGCCTGGGCCTACGGCGCCTGCCTGGTGCCGGCACCCCGCTCCCTGGTGCGCTCGGGCGTGGACGTCGGCCCCTGGCTGAAGGCCAACCGCATCACCGTGGTCTCCACCGTGCCCACCCTCGTCTCCCTCTGGCCGGACAGCGCCCTGGCCCAGGTGCGGCTGCTGATCATGGGCGGTGAGGCCTGCCCGCCCGAGCTCGCCGCCCGCCTGCAGGCCCCCGGGCGCGAGGTGTGGAACACCTACGGCCCCACCGAGGCGACGGTGGTCGCCTGCGGTGCGATCCTCGACGGCACGGCGTCGGTGCGGATCGGCCTGCCGCTGGACGGCTGGGATCTCGCCGTGGTCGATGCGCAGGGGCACCCCGTGGCGCCGGGAGAGTCCGGGGAGCTGATCATCGGCGGGGGGGGGCTCGCCCGCTACCTCGATCCCGAGAAGGACGCCGAGAAGTACGCCCCGATGCCCACCCTGGGCTGGGACCGCGCCTACCGCTCGGGCGACATCGTCGTCAACGACCCCGAGGGGCTGCTGTTCGGCGGCCGCGCCGATGACCAGATCAAGCTCGGCGGGCGCCGCATCGAGCTGGGCGAGATCGACGAGCAGATGCTGCGCCTGCCCGGTGTGGTGGGTGCCGCCGCGGCCGTGCGCTCCACGAAGTCCGGCAACCAGCTGCTGGTCGGCTATCTCACCGTGGACGCCGGCTATGACGCGGAGATCGCCAAGGGCCTGCTGCGCCAGCGGATGCCCGCGGCGCTCGTGCCCCGCCTCGCGGTGGTGGACGAGCTGCCCACCCGCACCTCCGGGAAGATCGACCGCGACGCGCTGCCTTGGCCGCTCCCCCACCGCGGCACCCCCTCGGCGGCGCTGTCCGGCACCTCGGCCTGGATCGCGGAGATCTGGGCGGAGGTGCTCGGTGCGGAGGTCACCTCCGGGGCCGACGACTTCTTCGACTTCGGCGGCGGCTCGCTCACCGCCGCGCAGGTGGTCAGCCGGCTGCGGGAGAAGCATCCCGAGCTCGCCGTCGGCGACGTGTACGCGCACTCGACGGTCGCGGCGCTGGCCGCCCACCTCGACGAGATGGGCACCTCGACGATCACCAGCGACCGCACCGTGGCCCCGCTGCGTCGGCGCACCCAGATCGCGCAGCTGCTCGCGCTGGTGCCGCTGCGGGCGCTGGCCGCGCTGCGCTGGATCTCTGCGCTGCTGCTCGCCTCGACCCTCGCCTCCGCGCTGCTGGACCTGCCCTGGCTGGTGCGCTTCCCGCTGTGGCTGGTGATCCCGCTGGCCGCGGTGATGCTGCTGCCGCCGGGCCGGATGGCGCTCGCAGCGCTGCTCGCGCGCATGCTGCTGCGCGGTGTGGGACCGGGCAGCTATCCGCGCGGCGGCCGGGTGCATCTGCGCCTCTGGGCCGCGGAGCGGATCCAGGACGAGCTGCGGGCCACGCACCTGTCCGGTGCCTCGTGGGTTCCGCTGTATGCGCGGATGCTGGGGGCACGGATCGGCCGGGACGTGGACATGCACACCCTGCCCCCGGTCACCGGTCTGCTCGAGATCGGCGGCCGGGCCTCGATCGAGCCCGAGGTGGATCTGGCCGGTCACTGGATCGACGGGGACCAGCTGCGGATCGGCACCGTCCGGATCGGCAAGCGGGCCCGGATCGGTGCCCGCAGCACGCTCGGGCCGGGGGCCGACGTGGGCCGGGGCGCGGAGGTCGCGCCCGGCTCGGCGGTGCTCGGCACGGTGCCGGCCGGCGAGTTCTGGACCGGCTCCCCCGCCGAGCACCAGGCGACCGCACGCGGCCCGTGGTCCGCCGATGCCCCGGCCAGGCCCTGGCACTGGCGCGCCGCCTATCCGCTCCTGTCCGCGCTGATCGCGGCGCTGCCGGCGCTCGCGCTGCTGGCCGGCGTACCGGTGCTGCTGCCCGCCCTGCACGGCACCGCCACCTTCGCCGAGGCCGTGCTCGCGATCCTGCCCTGGCTGCCGCTCGCGGCGCTGCTCGGCTTCGGGGCGCTGATGGTGCTGGTGATCGTGATGACCAGGCTGCTCGCCCTCGCGATCCGGCCCGGCCACCATCCGATCGGCTCCCCGCCCGGGGTGGCGATCTGGGCGACGCTGCGCCTGCTGGACGAGGCCCGCACCTGGCTGTTCCCGATCTACGCCGGGGCGCTCACCCCGCTGTGGATGCGCCTGCTGGGCGCCACGGTGGGCAGGGGTGCGGAGATCTCGACCGCGCTGCTGATCCCCAGCCTGGTCCAGGTGGGCGAGAACTCGTTCCTGGCCGATGACACCCTGATCGGCTCCTACGAGCTGGGCGGCGGCTGGATCCGGGTCGAGAAGGTCAAGGTGGGCAAGCGGGCCTTCGTGGGCAACTCGGGCATGCTCGCGGCTGGGCGGAAGGTGCCCAAGCAGTCGTTGGTCGCGGTGCTCTCCGCGGCGCCGCGCCGCAAGACGGCCAAGGCCGGCACCTCCTGGCTGGGCAGCCCGCCGCGCAAGCTGCGCCGCAGCGAGGAGGAGCACGATGCGTCCCTGACCTACGATCCTCCGCGCAGCCTGCGGATCCAGCGCGGACTCGTCGAGACCGCACGGATCCTGCCGCTGCTGCTCGCGCTGCTGCTCCCGGTCGCGGTGGGCCTGGCCCTGTACGCGCTGCTGGCGTCCGGGCCCTGGGGGATCGTGCTCGCCCTCGTGCTGGGCGGCCCGCTGCTGCTGGTGGCGGGGCTGTTCGCGGCGGCGGTCACCGTGGTCGCGAAGTGGGTGATCATCGGGCGGCACGAGCCGGGCGAGCATGCGCTGTTCACCCCGTACGTGTGGCGCTCGGAGCTCGCGGACACCTTCACCGAGGTGCTCGCCGCGCCCTGGTTCGCGAACGTCACCGCCGGCACCTGGGCGCTGAACCTCTGGCTGCGGCTGCTGGGCGCGAAGGTCGGTGCCGGGGTGTGGTGCGAGAGCTACTGGCTGCCGGAGACGGACCTGGTGAGCCTCGGCGCGGGCGCCACCGTCAACCGCGGCTGCGTGGTCCAGACCCACCTCTTCCAGGACCGGGTGCTGAGCATGGACACCGTGACCCTCGGCGCGGGTGCGACGATGGGGCCCGGCGGGATCATCCTTCCGGCCGCGTCGATCGACCGTCACGCCACCGTCGGCCCCGTGTCGCTGGTGATGCGCGGCGAGCGCGTCCCGCCCGGCACGCGCTGGACCGGCAACCCCATCGGGCCCTGGGAGGAGGACGCATGAGATCCGCAGGCGAACCCGGCAGCGATCCGTACGTGCCCCGTCACGGGGATGCGCGCTACGAGGTGCTCCACTACGACCTCTCCCTCGACTACCGGGTGGAGGGCAACCGTCTCGAGGGCGAGGCGACGCTCTCCTGCCGCGTGCTGGCCGAGGCGGAGTCGCTGATGCTGGACCTGCACGGGCTGGCCGTGCAGAAGGTGTGGGTGGACGGCCGCCCGCAGCGCTTCACCCATGCGCGCAGCCGGCTGACCCTGAAGCTGCCGCTCGCCGCGGGCCGTGAGCTGTCCGTGCGCGTGAAGTACGCCGGCACCCCGCGCCCGATGCGCTCGCGCGCGCTCGGTGCCGCCGGCTGGGAGGAGCTCGAGGACGGCGTGATCGTGGCCGCGCAGCCGCACGGGGCCCCCTCCTGGTATCCGTGCAACGACCGACCCGATGACAAGGCGACCTACTCGATCGCGCTGTCCACCCCGGCGGGCTACACCGTCGCCGTCTCCGGCGAGCTGCAGGGTACGCGCCGCACCAGCCGCGGCGTGGTCTGGTCCTTCGAACAGACGGCTCCGATGCCCACCTACCTGGCCACAGTGCAGATCGGCCGTTACCGGGAGATCGAGCACCCCGGCGCCCCGGTGCCGGTGCGCACCCTCGCACCGGCCGTGATCGAGGAGTCCGATCTGGCCGGCTCCTTCGATCTCCAGCCCGAGATGCTCGCCTTCTTCGCGCGCCTGTTCGGCCCCTACCCCTTCACCTCCTACACCGCGGTGATCACCGAGGACGAGCTCGAGATCCCGCTGGAGTCCCAGGGGCTGTCCACCTTCGGCAGCAACTTCGTGGACACCGACTGGGAGAGCGTGCGGCTGATCGCGCATGAGCTCTCGCATCAGTGGTTCGGCAACTCGGTCACGCTGCAGCGCTGGCAGGACATCTGGCTGCACGAGGGCTTCGCCTGCTACTGCGAGTGGCTGTGGGCGGAGGAGTCCGGGGTCTCGACCGTGCAGGCCGAGGTGGAGAAGCACCATGCGCTGCTGGCGGGGCTCGCCCAGGACGATCTGGTGCTCGCCGATCCCGGCCGGGATCTGATGTTCGATGACCGCGTCTACAAGCGCGGCGCCCTGGCCGTGCACGCCCTGCGCCTGCACCTCGGGGACGAGAGCTTCGTGCAGATCGTGCGCTCCTGGCTCGAGGAGCACCGCTTCGGCACGGTGAGCACCGAGATGTTCCTCGAGCACGTCGCACAGCAAGCCGGGGACGAGGCCGCCGCGCTGCTGGATCCCTGGCTGCGCGAGACGGCGCTGCCCACCTGCCCGGTGCCTGCGAGCGCCTGAGCGCCGGAGCCGGGGCGGCACCGGCGGGGTCCACGGCGGTGAGGGCCGACGGCGGCCAGCGCTGTCGGTCAGAGGCGGGCGAGCGCCGCGACGTGACCGGGCGGCGCCGGCAGGTCCACGACGTGGTGCGCATCCAGCTGCACCGCCTCCATGGGGGTGGCGAGCCCGGTGCCGAGCGCCTTGAGCACCGCCTCCTTGCGGGCCCAGAGGGCCGCCCGCTCCTGCGCGTCGGCGCCCCGCGCAGCGGCCCGCTCGCTCGGATGCAGCACCACAAGCGGATCCCATCCCCGCTCGACGGCGGCGATCGCCTCGATATCCACGCCGACGGGGCCGTCCACGCTCACCGCCGTGAGCAGGTGCTCGCCGCAGCGGCTGAGGCTCACGAACACCTCGACTCCTCCGGCGCGTGCCCAGGGCCGGCCGTGGGCGGAGGAGCCGCAGCGGGGGCAGGCCCGTCCGGTGAGGACGTCGGCCGGATCGAGCCCGAGCAGGTGGGCGATGCGGGTGCGCAGGAGCGCGTCGGCATCCTCCTCCGCCCGGTGCAGCCGGACGATCCCCTCAGCGGGCGCGGTCACCGGCTGAAGCGGGCGATCGCGTCCGCGACCTCCTGGAACTTGGCCTCGGCCTCCTCGCCGCCGGCGATGGCCGCATCGCGCACGCAGTGGCGCATATGGTCATCCAGCAGCCCGAAGCCGACGTTGCGCAGCGCGGAGGTCAGCGCCGTGATCTGGGTGAGGATGTCGATGCAGTACTGCTCCTCCTCGACCATCCGCTGGATGCCGCGGGCCTGCCCCTCGATCCTGCGCAGGCGTGCGAGGTAGCGGTCCTTGTCGCTGATGTAGCCGTGGTGGTGAGCGGGCGTGCCCGTCTCCTCCGGCTCGGTGCCGGGGAGCGACTCGCTGTCAGCTGTGGTGGTCATGGCCTTCTCCTTCACTTCGCCTCGACGAGCTCGCGGTCGGTGTGCGCGCTCGCCGTCTGTTCCTGTGCGCCGGCGGTCCGGCCCGTGCCGAGGGTGGATCTGAAGCTGCGCAGCGTCAGCGAGTTCGTCACCACGAACACGGACGAGAAGCCCATCGCGATCCCGGCCAGGCCCGGGTTCAGCAGGCCCAGCGCGGCGACCGGGATCAGCGCGACGTTGTACGCGAAGGCCCAGAACAGGTTGCCCTTGATGGTGCGCAGCGTACGGCGCGAGAGTCGGATCGCGTCGCTCGCCGAGCGCAGATCGTTGTTCATCAGGGTGATGTCAGAGGCTTCGATCGCGACATCGGTGCCGGCGCCCATCGCAAGGCCCAGATCGGCCTGGGCGAGGGCGGCGGCGTCGTTCACGCCATCGCCCACCATCGCGACGCGCCGGCCCTCGGACTGCAGCCGTTCCACGGCCGAGACCTTGTCCTCGGGCATGACGTCCGCGATCACGTTCGCGGCCTCGACTCCCACCTCGGCGGCCACCGCGGCGGCGGCCCGGGCGTTGTCCCCGGTGAGCAGGTAGGGCGTGAGGCCGAGCTCCTTGAACTGTGCGACCGCCTGCGCGGACGACGCCTTGATCGTGTCGCGCACGACCACCACGCCGGTCGGGGCCGAGTCGACGTAGACCGCCACGGGCGTCGCGCCGCGGCCCTGCGCCTGCTCGAAGGCCTGCGCGAGCGTCGGGGGCAGCTCGCCGTCGGGGCGACCGGCCACGACGGTGCGGCCGTCGACGACGGCGCTCACGCCGCGCCCGGCGGAGCTGGCGAAGTCGGTGGCGGCGGTCAGCTCACCGCGCTCCGCGGCGGCGGTCACGATCGCCTTCGCGATCGGGTGCTCCGAGCCGGACTCGACCGCGCCCGCGAGGGCGAGCACCGTGTCCTCGTCGGCGCCGTCGGCGGCATGCACCTCGGTCAGGGACATGACGCCCTCGGTGACGGTGCCGGTCTTGTCCATGACGATGGTGTCGACCTGGCGGGTGGACTCGAGCACCTCGGGGCCCTTGATCAGCAGGCCGAGCTGCGCGCCGCGCGAGGTGCCCACCAGCAGCGCGGTGGGTGTGGCGAGGCCGAGCGCGCAGGGGCAGGCGATGATCAGCACCGCGACCGCGGCGGTGAAGGCCCAGTTGAGGTCGTTGCCGATCAGCAGGTGCACGATCAGCGCTATCACGGAGACCACGATCACGGCGGGGACGAACACTGCGGAGATCCGGTCGACCAGGCGCTGCACGGGCGCCTTCTTCGACTGCGCCTCGGTCACGAGCTTCGCCATCTGCGAGAGCGTGGTGTCGCCGCCGGTGCGGGTGACCTCGATCAGCAGGCGGCCGGAGGTGTTGATCGTCGCGCCGGTGACGAGGCTGCCGGGCGCCGCATCGACCGGCACCGATTCGCCGGTGAGCATCGATTCGTCGATCGCGGAGGTGCCCTCCACGACCCGTCCGTCGATCGCGATCTTCTCGCCCGGACGGACCACGAAGACATCCCCCACCGCGAGCTGCCCGACGGGCACCCGGGTCTCCTTGCCGTCGCGGAGCACGGCGGCGTCCTTCGCGCCCATGTCCAGCAGCGCCTTGAGCGCCGCCGAGGATGCGCCCTTGGCGCGCACCTCGAACCAGCGGCCCAGCAGCAGGAAGGTGATCACCACCGCGATCGTCTCGAGGTAGAGATGGTCCATGCCGTCAGCGCGCGGCAGCAGGCTCATCTCCATCGTCATGCCGGTGACCCCGGCAGTGCCGAAGAAGAGCGCCCACAGCGACCACAGGTATGCGGCGGTGGTGCCCATCGACACCAGGGTGTCCATGGTGGTGGAGCGGTGGCGGAGGTTCAGGATCGTGGCGCGATGGAAGGGCATCCCGCCGTAGAGGTAGATGAGCGTGGACAGCACGAGGATCGCCCACTGCCAGTTCGTGAACTGCAGCGCGGGGATCATCGAGAGCGCCACGACCGGCACGGAGAAGATCGCTGACCAGATCAGGCGGCCCCTGAGGTCCTTCTCCTCGGCCAGGCGTGCCTCCTCGTGCCGGTCCACGGGCTCGCCCGTCTCCGACCCGGCCTCCGCCGTGGCGGGCTCCTGCGCCGCGGTCATCGTGAAGGCGTCATAGCCTGCGCCGCGGACGACCTCGATGAGCTCGTCCTCGGTGACCTTGCTCGGGTCGTAGTCGATGGTCGCGGTCTCGGTCGCGTAGTTGACGATCGCGTCCGCACCCTCGACCTTGTTGATCTTCCGCTCGATCCGGGAGGAGCACGACGTGCACGTCATGCCCGTCACGCCGAGCTCGATGTGGACGAGGTCCGACGTGTCGATCGGTGCTGGAGTCTGCGTCACGTGCTCTTCCCTTCCGTGGGTCGTGGTGAGTGTTCTCGGCAGTACCTGCCGGGGGTACCCGCGCGTCAGGCCTTGAGGGAGTAGCCGGCCTCGGCGATCGCAGCGGCGACCTGCTCGTCGGTGAAGTTCTCACCGGTGACGCTGACCGTGCCGGACTCGTGCGAGGCCAGGACCTCGGAGACGCCCGCGATCTCGCCGACCTCTTCCTTGACCGACATCTCGCAGTGCCCGCAGGTCATGCCCTGGACGGTGTATTCCTTGGTGGTGGCAGCCATGACTGGTCCTTTCGTCGTGGAGGGCGGCGCTCGCCGCCACAACACTAAGCCTATACCCCCTATAGGTATACGTCAACGGCCGCGATCCACGTGTTCACCCCCGCTACGGCATCGGTCAAGCCGAGGCGGGCCGCAGACTAGGAGCGAGGTGTGTCGCCCGCGGGCTACACACCCGTCATCGTCATCGTTGCTCTCCCCTGTCACTGCACCGGAGACACGAAAAGGCCCGGGACCCGCGGAGTTCCGCGGATTCCGGGCCTGCTGTCAACTCATCGGCTGACGTGACGAGTGCTTCTTAGAAGTCCCAGTCGTCGTCCTCGGTCTCGACGGCCTTGCCCATGACATAGCTCGAGCCGGAGCCGGAGAAGAAGTCGTGGTTCTCGTCCGCGTTCGGGGAGAGCGAGGCGAGGATGGCCGGGTTCACCTGGGTGGCCTCCTGCGGGAACAGGCCCTCGTAGCCGAGGTTCATCAGCGCCTTGTTGGCGTTGTAGCGCAGGAACACCTTGACGTCCTCGGTCCAGCCGACGGCGTCGTAGAGGTCCTCGGTGTAGACCTCCTCGTTCTCGTACAGCTCCAGCAGCAGCGAGAAGGTGTAGTCCTTCAGCTCGGCCTTGCGCTCGGCGGAGAGCTTCTCGACGGCCTTCTGGTACTTGTAGCCGATGTAGTAGCCGTGGACCGCCTCGTCACGGATGATCAGGCGGATGATGTCGGCGGTGTTGGTCAGCTCGCCGTGGCTGGAATAGCGCATCGGCAGGTAGAAGCCGGAGTAGAACAGGAACGACTCGAGCAGCACGGAGGCGACCTTGCGCTTCTCCGGGTCATCGCCCTCGTAGTAGCTCATGATGATCTGAGCCTTCTTCTGGAGCTGCTCGTTGGTGGCGCCCCAGTGGAAGGCCTCGTCGATCTGCTTGGTGCTCGCGAGGGTCGAGAAGATCTGCGAATAGGACTTCGCGTGCACCGACTCCATGAACGCGATGTTGGTGTACACCGCCTCCTCGTGCGGGGTGACGGCGTCCGGGATCAGCGAGATCGCGCCCACGGTGCCCTGCACGGTGTCCAGCAGGGTCAGCCCCGTGAAGACGCGCATGGCCATCTTCTGCTCCTCCTCGGAGCGGCGGCCCCACGACTGGATGTCGTTGGACAGCGGCACCTTCTCGGGCAGCCAGAAGTTCCCGGTGAGGCGGTCCCACACCTCCTGGTCCTTGGGGTCGGGGATCCGGTTCCAGTTGATGGCCTGGATCGTCGTGCTCAGGTGATCGTTCACCGCATCCTCACAGTCGTCGAAGGGGGTCGTCCGGTCGGCGCAGCGGCGCTCGGGACCGTTCCCCGCCAGTCTAGGCATCAGGCGGTGCCCGGCGGGCATCCGGCAGGCCGACGGCGCGGTGGCAATGCCCACCCCGTCGCGGAAGGCGCCCTTGACCCCTGGGCGGAGCGTGCATGACAGGAGCACAGGGCATCCATGACAGGGCACCGACGTTCGTCGCATGTGCTCGCAGGCCCCGGTGACTACGTTCGAGGGGACGATCGCATCGCCGGGCTCCCCGGCTGCGCGCCGCTTCTGCGAAAGGTCCGCCGTGAACAGCTCGGCCGCCCTGCCCTCCCCGGACCGCACCGCCGCCTCCTCGCCCCCGCCCTCTCGCGACGGAGCACCGACCCGCTCCCTGGCCCCGGACATCGCGCGCGGTCTGATGCTCGCGCTGATCGCGATCGCGAACGTGGCCTGGTTCCTGTGGGGCCATGAGGGCGGCGTGGGCATGACCCCGCATGTGCCAGCGCTGGGGCCGCTGGACTCCGCGGTGCAGTTCGTGATGACGGTCGCGGTGGACCATCGGGCGATGCCGCTGTTCGCGTTCCTGTTCGGCTACGGCATGGTGCAGTTCTACCGCTCGCGCGTGGACCGCGGGATGGAGCCGCGCGTGGTGCGGCTGATGATGCGCCGGCGCCACTGGGCGATGCTGCTGCTGGGGTTCCTGCACGCGGCGCTGCTGTTCTACGGGGACATCCTCGGCGCCTACGCGATCGCGGCCCTGCTGTGGGTGTGGATGCTCTTCGATCGGCGCACACGCACCCTGATCGCGTGGGCCTCGGTGATCGGCGGGCTGCTCGTGTTCTACGCCCTGTTCAGCGTGGTCGGCGCGCTCGGGATCCTGTTCTTCGCCCCGCCCGAGGTGCTCGAGCAGATGCAGCGCTCCGGCGCCACCGGCTTCACCAACGACTGGATCCGGGATCTGGCCTACGGTCAGCCGTACCTGGTGAGCATGCTCTACCGGCCGTTGATGTGGAGCGTCAGCAGCGTGCCGCTCGCGCTCTTCGGGGCGGTGCTGCCGATCCTGCTGGGTTGGATCGCGGCCCGCGCCCGCCTGCTCGACGAGCCCTGGCGGCACACCCGCGCCCTGAAGCGTCTCGCCGTGGCGGGGATCGGCCTCGGCTGGCTGACCGGCCTGCCGGATGCCCTGGTGATCATCGGCGTCCTCCCGATGCCGGAGGCGCTCAGCTGGGCCTTCTACGGTCTGAACATGGCCGGCGGGATGTGCTGCGGCGTCGGGTACGCGGCGGCGTTCGGCCTGCTCGCGCTGCGGCTCGAGAAGCGGCCGACGCTCCCGCCGTCGGCCCCGCTCTCGACGGCCCCGCTCTCGGCGTCGGAGCGCCGAGCGCTGCGGGCCGAGCGCGCGGCGGCCCATGCGGCGCTGAGCCCCGCGCAGCGTGCGTACGGGGAGCCCGCCACCAAGGCCCCGCCCGCCGGCGCGGCCCCGACGGGCCTGATGCGGGCGCTCTCGGCGGTGGGGCAGCGCTCGCTGACCTTCTACCTGTTCCAGTCGCTGCTGCTGGCACCGCTGATGGCCGGCTGGGGGCTGGGGCTCGGCCCGCACGTGGGCACGGCCGCCTCGGTGGGGATCGCGTTCAGCGTCTGGCTGCTCTCGCTGCCGCTCGCAGCCTGGATGGACTCGCGCGGCATGCGCGGACCCGCCGAGGCGCTGCTGCGCCGGATAACCTACGGGAAGCACGATCCCCGGGCCCGATCCTGAGGGGACCGTGCCCGGGGAGCAAGGCGGGCTGCGCGATCAGCCGATCGCGGAAGCGGCTCCGTAGAGCGCCAGCGACAGGATGAAGCCGATGATGGCCATCGCGCCCTGGATCACGGTCCAGGTGGAGAGGGTCTGCTTCATGTCCATCCCGAAGAAGCGGCTGACCAGCCAGAAGCCGGAATCGTTGACGTGGGAGAAGCCCACCGAGCCCGCGGACATCGCCATCACGATCGCCACGATCTCGAGCTGGGTGAAGTCGCCGGCGGCGATCACTCCCACCATCAGGGAGGCGGCGGTGGTCAGGGCCACGGTGGCGGAGCCCTGGGCGATGCGCACGATCTGCGCGATCAGGAACGCCGCCACGATCACCGGCAGGCCGATGTCGTTCAGGGACCCGGCGACGGCGTCACCGATCCCGGTCACGCGCAGCACCCCGCCGAACATGCCGCCGGCGCCGGTGACCAGCACCACCGAGCAGATCGGGCCGAGGGCGGAGTCCGCGATCTTCTCGATCAGGGAGCCCTTCTTGCCCGCGCCCCAGCCGAGCACGAACATCGAGACCACCACGGTGATCAGCAGCGCGATCGGGGTCTCGCCCAGCAGGCGCAGCCCGGAGACGAGCGGGTCGCCGAGGAAGGCCTCGGAGTCGGGGCGCGTGGCTCCCACTGTGTTCAACCCGGTGTTGAACAGGATCAGCACCAGCGGCAGGAGCAGCAGGCCCACGATCGTGGGCACGCGAGGGCTGGACTCGAAGCCGGTCTTCTCGGAGGTGCTGTCGAGGATCGTGGGGATGGGGACATCCAGCCGCATGCCGAGCCGCGGTGCGATGAGCACGCCCACCAGGTACCAGATGATCACCGCGAACACGAGGCCCACCAGCATCACCAGGCCGATGTCCGCGCCCACGATGGTGGAGGCGGCCACCGGGCCGGGGTGCGGCGGGGCGAAGATGTGCATCGCGCTGAACGCCACTGCGGAGGGCAGGGCGATCGACAGGAACGACCCGCCCACGCGCCGGGCGACGGCGTAGATGATCGGCAGCATCACCACCAGGCCGGCGTCGAAGAAGATGGGGAAGCCCATCAGCAGGCTGGCCAGGGACAGGCCGAGCCCGGCTCGCTTCTCGCCCACCAGGTCGATCATCCTGTCGGCGAGCAGCTGCGCGCCGCCGGACGTCTCGATCATCCTCCCGAGCATCGCGCCGAGCGCGACCAGCAGCATCACGTTGCCGAGGGTGGAGTTGAAGCCGAAGCCGAGCGCGTCCATGAGGCTGCCGGGCGCGATGCCGGCGATGAGCGCGGTGCCGATCGAGGTGATCATCAGCGCGAGGAAGGCGTGCATCTTGAACGCCATGATCATGACCAGGAGCACGGCGACCGCGGCGGCTGCCAGGAACAGCAGCCCTCCGGTGCCGAGCTCCCAGTTCATGACGAGATCCAGCTCGTCCATGAGGAGCTCCTAGGGAAGGGAAGGACGGGGCAGCGGGCCCCGCGGGCGGAGGGCGACGGGGCGTCGCTCGTCCCTGCATCGTAGGGGCAGGGTGCGCCGCCGCCCAGGGCCCGGTGGGCGCCTGCGCGGCGGCGGACCTCAGCTGCGGGAGCTGACCTGCACTCCGATGCTCTCGCCCTGCCGCACGGCGGCGTCGGCGGTCTGCGCGAAGCGCTCCTCCCAGTCGCCGACGCGACCGAGCTGCGCGGCGAAGGCGGAATCCGCGCCGTCGGGCCGCGCCCGCTGGAGCACCAGGGACGCTCCCCCGGCCCGCGCCACGGCCTCCACCACCTGCGGCACCTGGGACTGCAGCGCCGGGGTGACGGTCATGCGCAGCTCGTGGTCGATGCCGGAGGCGAGCAGCATGCCCAGCGACCGCTCGGCCTTCGGGGCGGAGCCGGGTCGGTCCACGAGCGCCGCGTACCCGGTCCAGGACGCCTTGACGTCGAAGCCGATCCAGTCCACGAGCGGCGCCTCGCGCCGGGTGCCGTCGCGGTCCAGGCCCAGCAGGGTCGCGAGCCGGCCGGGATAGGCGCCGCCGGTGTGCAGGCCGACGGCGAAACCGGCCTCGCGCACCCGCCGGACCGCCGGGACCAGGGCGTGCTGCATGGTGGCCTCTCCCCCGCTGAACACCACCCCGTCCAGCAGGCCGTGCCGCCGCTCCAGCAGCTGCTCGAGCTGGGACCAGGCCACCGCGCCGGGCACCCGCGGATCCAGGATCGCGGTGTTGTGGCAGTAGGTGCAGGCCCAGGGGCAGCCCTGGCAGAACACGGTCGCGGCCAGTCGGCCGGGCCAGTCGACGGTGGACAGCGGCACCAGACCCGCGATCTGCAGGTCCGGTGCCGCGACCTGGGTGAGGCTCACGCCGTCGGCGCTCCCGCGGCGGAGCCCGTCGGCGCTGCCGCGCGAGCCGCCGTCGCCGCTGCCGCCCCGGAGCGGGCGACCGGCCCGCCGGCTCCGACGCCCGCGGCCTGCTCGGTGAAGAAGGTGCGCTCGGCGTACTCGCCCTTCTTGCCGATGTTGAAGGAGGCCACGGGCCGGAAGTAGCCCATCACGCGGGTCCACACCTCGCAGGCCTGCCCGCAGCGGCCGCATTCGAGGTGCTCGCCCGAGAGGTAGCCGTGGGTGGGGCAGATCGAGAAGGTCGGGGTGACCGTCAGATAGGGCAGGTGGAACCGGGTCAGGGCCCGGCGCACCAGCTCCCTGCAGGTGCTCGCCGAGCTCATCGCCTCGTTCATGTACAGGTGCAGCACGGTCCCGCCGGTGTACCTGGTCTGCAGCTCGTCCTGCCGCTCGAGCGCCTCGAAGGGATCCTCGGTGGCGCCGACGGGGATCTGGGAGGAGTTGGTGTAGTACGGGTTCTGGGCCGTGCCCGCGGTGAGGATCTGCGGGAAGCGGGCGCGGTCCTCCTTCGCGAAGCGGTAGGTGGCGCCCTCGGCGGGGGTGGCCTCGAGGTTGTAGAGGTTGCCGGTGGCCTCCTGGAACTCGACCATGCGACCGCGCACATGGTCCAGCAGGCGCAGGCACATCGCCAGCCCCTCCTGGTCCATCAGGTCGTGGCGGTCGCCGGTGAAGTTGCGGACCATCTCGTTCATGCCGTTCACCCCGAGGGTGGAGAAGTGGTTGCCGAGGTGGCCCATGTAGCGCTTCGTGTACGGGTACAGCCCCGCATCCATCAGCTCCTGCACCGTGGCGCGGCGCCGCTCGAGAGTCTCCTTCCCAAGCTCCAGCAGGCGGTCCAGCGCCTCGAGCAGGGCCTCCTCGTCCCCGGCGTGGAGATGGCCGAGACGTGCCATGTTCACGGTGACCACGCCGATCGAGCCGGTCAGCTCCGCGGAGCCGAACAGGCCGTTGCCGCGCTTGAGCAGCTCGCGCATGTCCAGCTGCAGGCGGCAGCACATCGAACGGATCATCCCCGGGTCCAGATCCGAGTTCAGGAAGTTCTGGAAGTAGGGCAGCCCGTATTTCGCGGTCATCGCGAACAGGCGCTCGGCGTTCTCGCTGTCCCAGGCGAAGTCGTGGGTGATGTTGTAGGTGGGGATCGGGAAGGTGAAGGCGCGGCCGTCGGCGTCCCCCTCGGTCATCACCTCGAGGTAGGCGCGGTTGATCAGGTCCATCTCGGCGCCGAGCTCGCCGTAGGTGAACTCCTGCACCTCCCCGCCGATCACCGGGTGCTGCTCGCGCAGGTCCTCGGGGCAGGTCCAGTCGAAGGTGAGGTTGGTGAAGGGGCACTGGGAGCCCCAGCGGCTGGGGACGTTGAGGTTGTGGATCAGCTCCTGCATGTGCTGGAGCACCTGCCCATAGCTCATCGCATCCAGGCGCACGAAGGGCGCCATGTAGGTGTCGAAGGAGCTGAAGGCCTGGGCGCCGGCCCATTCGTTCTGCAGGGTGCCCAGGAAGTTCACGATCTGGCCGCAGGCCGAGGAGAAGTGCCGCGGCGGTCGGGAGCCGATCGCTCCGGCCACCCCGTTGAAGCCCTCCTCGAGCAGGGCTCGCAGGGACCAGCCGGCGCAGTAGCCGGTGAGCATGTCGAGGTCGTGGATGTGGATGTCGCCGTCGCGGTGGGCCCGGCCCGCCTCGGGGCTGAACACCTCGTCGAGCCAGTAGTTGGCGATCATCTTGCCGGCGGCGTTGAGGATCAGCCCTCCCATCGAGAAGCCCTGGTTGGCGTTGGCGTTCACGCGCCAGTCCGAGCGCTCCACGTACTCGGTGACGGTCGCGACGGGGTCCACCTGGCGCCGCGGCGCCTCCCCTGCCGGGGGCGTGTGGGCGGGCAGGGCGGGAATGCTCGAGCGGTCAGAGCGGTCAGAGCGGTCAGAGCGGTCAGAGCGGGCGGAGGACGAAGCGGCGGTGGTGGTCATGGTGCTCTCCTTGGAGGGGGTGGCAGATGATATAAGAGACAATGTATAAGAGACAGATCGGCGATGGGGCTCACGCTAGGCAGGCAGCACTACATGTAGGGGTCGCGACGCGCTGCAAACACGAGATGTAGTGAATTCCGTGCCGCCGTGCGCGGCGTGCCGGGACTGAAGTCCCGTCGCGAATCGAATGACTGCCCCCCCTTGCCGTACTACGCGTGCCGTAGTACGTTGAGCGGACCATCCGCCACCGGGTGCGACCACCCCACCCCGTCGACCGGGCGAGAGGAGCCGATGTGATCGGAGCCGACGCGATCCGCGGGCACATCGATCTGATCCTGCTGGCGATCCTCGAGACCGGCCCCTCCTACGCCTACGAGATCTCCAAGACCCTCACGGACCGCTCCCGCGGCGAGTACGTCATCAAGCAGACCACCCTCTACACGGCGGTCAAGCGCCTGCAGGCGCAGGGCCTGCTGGACAGCTACGAGGACGTCTCCCCCACCGGAAAGCCCCGCACCTACTACCAGCTCACCCCGGACGGCCTCGACCAGCTCGCGCTCAAGCGCACCGAATGGCGCAGCACCCGAGCGCTCGTGGATCACTTCGCGGACGGAAAGGACGCCTCGTGAACGTCATCGACTCCTACCTCGACACCCTCTTCGCCCCCTACCCCGATTCCCCGCGCCTGCGCGAGGCCCGCGCCGAGCTGCGCACGATGATGGAGGATCAGCAGGACGGGCTGATCGCGGAGGGCCTCACCGAATCCCAGGCCGTGGGCCGCGTGATCGCCGAGTTCGGTTCCCTTGAGGAGGTCGCCCCGGTGCTGGGCATCGACGCGGAGCTGGGCCGCGGCGCCGCCGCGCCCGCCCCGCCGCAGGACCCGGTGCTCGAGGTCGACCGGGCCCGCGCGTACGTCGAGGCGGTGCACCGCTCCCAGTGGCTGCCGGCGGCAGGGCTCACGCTGTACGTGCTCTGCGCGGCGCCGCTGCTGCTGCTCATCGCCGCCACCGGCTCCTCCCAGGGCGATCCGGCGAACTGGGCGATCGCCGTGGGCATCAGCGCGGTGCTGGTGATGGTGGCGCTCGGCACGGTCCTGATGATCATCAGGGACGCCCGGCTGAAGGACTATGAGGACCTGGACAGCGGGGAGTTCACGCTCACCGCGCCGGTGCGCGCCTTCGCCGAGAGCGTCTGGGACGAGAACCGCCGCACCACGATCGCCGCCCAGGCAGTCGCGATCATGCTGTGGATCCTGTGCGCTCTGCCCACGATCCTGCTCGCGCTGCTGGGCGGGGAGAACTCCCTGGCAGTCCTCTACGGCGTGTGCCTCACCCTGGCGATGGTGGCGATCGGCCTCGCGGTGACCACCCGCGCCGGCTGGTCGGAGTCCGCGAGCTCCACCCTGCTGCAGGAGGACGACGAGGAGGACGAGGACCCGGCGTACAGCACCAACCCCGTGGTGCGCGCGATCGCGGCGGTGTACTGGCCGTTGATGGCGGCGATCTACCTGGCCTGGAGCTTCCTCACCGGCGACTGGCACATCTCCTGGGTGCTCTGGCCGGTGGCCGGCGTGCTCTACGCCGGGCTCTCCGGGCTCAGCGTCGCGCTGCGCAGCGAGGACGACAGCACGAGCGCACGCAGCCGTCGGGCCTGAGCACGCCGGGCCTGCTCGTCGCCCGGGAGAAGGGCAGGTACGGCGAAGGCAGGCACGACGAAGGGGCGGCCCCGCTGCAGCGGGACCGCCCCTTCGCTCGGCCGTCGGCCGGACCGATCGGGTCAGCTCAGGTCAGAGCATGCAGCTGACGCAGCCCTCGACCTCGGTGCCCTCGAGCGCCATCTGCCGCAGGCGGATGTAGTAGAGGGTCTTGATGCCCTTGCGCCAGGCGTAGATCTGCGCCTTGTTGACGTCACGGGTGGTGGCGGTGTCCTTGAAGAACAGCGTCAGCGACAGACCCTGGTCCACGTGCTGCGTGGCCTCGGCGTAGGTGTCGATGATCTTCTCGAACCCGATCTCGTACGCATCCTCGTAGTACTCGAGGTTGTCGTTGGTCATGTAGGGCGCCGGGTAGTACACGCGCCCGATCTTGCCCTCCTTGCGGATCTCGATCTGGGACACGATCGGGTGGATCGAGCTGGTCGAGTGGTTGATGTACGAGATCGAGCCGGTGGGCGGGACGGCCTGGAGGTAGGCGTTGTACATGCCGTGCTCCTGGACCTCCGCACGCAGCTGCTTCCAGTCCTCCTGCGTGGGCAGGTGGGCGTTGGACTCGGCGAACAGGGCGCGCACCTTGTCCGTGCGCGGCTCCCACACCTGGTCGATGTACTTGTCGAAGTACTCGCCCGTGGCGTATTTGGAGTTCTCGAAGTCGTAGAACTTCTCCCCGCGCTCCTTCGCGATCCGCATCGACGCCTTGATGGCGTGGTACGTGACCGAGTAGAAGTACATGTTGGTGAAGTCCAGGCCCTCGTCGGAGCCGTAGAAGATCCGCTCACGCGCCAGGTAGCCGTGGAGGTTCATCTGCCCCAGGCCGATGGCGTGGGACTTGCGGTTGCCCTCGGCGATGGTGGGCACGGACTCGATGTCCGAGGTGTCCGAGACCGCGGTCAGGCCACGGATGGCCGTCTCGATGCTCAGGGCGAAGTTCGGCGAGTCCATCGCCTTGGCGATGTTCAGCGAACCGAGGTTGCAGGAGATGTCCCGGCCCATCTCGTCGTAGGTCAGGTCCACGTTCATGGTCGACGGGGTCGAGACCTGCAGGATCTCCGAGCACAGGTTGGAGTGCGTGACCTTGCCGGCGATCGGGTTCGCCCGGTTCACGGTGTCCTCGAACATGATGTACGGGTAGCCGGACTCGAACTGGATCTCCGCGAGGATCTGGAAGAAGTCGCGCGCCTGGATCTTCTTCTTGGAGATGTTCGGGTTGTCGACCATCTCGCGGTAGACCTCGGAGATGTTGACGTCCGCGAAGGGCTTGCCGTACTCGCGCTCCACGTCGTACGGGGAGAACAGGTACATCGGCTCGTTCTTCTTCGCGAGCTCGAAGGTGACATCCGGGATGACCACGCCGAGGGAGAGGGTCTTGATGCGGATCTTCTCGTCGGCGTTCTCGCGCTTGGTGTCCAGGAAGCGCAGGATGTCGGGGTGGTGGGCGTTGAGGTACACCGCACCGGCGCCCTGGCGGGCCCCGAGCTGGTTGGCGTAGGAGAAGGAGTCCTCCAGCAGCTTCATCACAGGGATGACGCCGCTGGACTGGTTCTCGATGTGCTTGATCGGCGCGCCGTACTCGCGCAGGTTGCTCAGCAGCAGCGCCACGCCGCCGCCGCGCTTGGACAGCTGCAGCGCGGAGTTGATCGAGCGACCGATCGACTCCATGTTGTCCTCGACGCGCAGCAGGAAGCAGGAGACGAGCTCGCCGCGCTGCGCCTTGCCGGCGTTGAGGAAGGTGGGGGTGGCCGGCTGGAAGCGGCCGTCGAGGATCTCGTCGACCAGGTTGCGGGCCAGCTGCTCGTCACCGCGGGCGAGCGCGAGGGCGACCATCACCACGCGGTCCTCGAAGCGCTCGAGGTACCGCTCGCCGTCGAAGGTCTTCAGCGTGTACGAGGTGTAGTACTTGAAGGCGCCCAGGAAGGTCGGGAAGCGGAACTTCTTCGCGAAGGCCTGCTCGGAGAGGGACTCGATGAAGGAGAAGTCGTACTGCTCGAGCACCTCGGGCTCGTAGTACTTGTTCTCGACCAGGTAGTCCATCTTCTCGCGCAGCGAGTGGAAGAACACCGTGTTGGGGTTCACGTGCTGCAGGAAGTACTCCCGCGCCGCCTCGCGGTCCTTGTCGAACTGGATCTTCCCGTCCGGTCCGTACAGGTTCAGCATCGCGTTCAGCGCGTGGTAGTCGAGCCGCCTGTTGTGCTCGACCGGGGGCATCTCGGTCAGTGTCGCCAAAACTCTTCCAATCCGTCATGGACCCGCGTGACATCGCGCGGAGTGCCGAACAGTTCGAACTTGTACATGTGGGGGACCTGGCACTTGCGGGAGATGATGTCTCCCGCGAGGCAGTAGGCCTCCCCGAAGTTGGTGTTCCCCGCGCTGATCACGCCGCGGATGTGCTTCCGATTGCGTTCATCGTTGAGGAACTTGATGACCTGCTTGGGCACGGCGCCGCGGCCGTTGCCCCCGCCGTAGGTCGGGACCACCAGGACGAAGTCCTCGTCGACGACGAGGTGCTCCTCCTTGGGATACAGGGGGATCCGGCGAGCCGGCATCCCGAGCTTCTCGATGAAGCGCTTGGTGTTGCCGGAGACCGAGGAGAAGTAGACGAGGTTGGACACGCCGACGCCTCCGGGGGCCGATCAGATGGCGGAGGCCTGGCGCTGCGCGCCGGCGTCAGCCGTGATCGCCTTGATCTTGTCCGGGCGGAAGCCGGACCAGTGATCCTGCGAGGTGATGACCACCGGCGCCTGGACGTAGCCCAGCGACTTGACCTTCGCGAGCGCGTCGGCGTCCTCGGTGATGTCGACGACGTCGTAGGCCACGCCCGCCTTGTTCAGGGCGCGCTTGGTCGCATCGCACTGAACGCAGAGGGGCTTCGAGTACACGGTGATGTCCAAGGGAGATGCCTTTCACGAGCGGCCGCGCCGGGGCGCGAGGACTGGGGCTGTCACAGGTTGTTCGAGGGGGTCCGGTGGACCGTGCCGCAACGCTCCGGAGCTCTGGACCGTGGGCGCAGCGATGGTTTCCGCTGTGCCGCCCGGTGCCCGGGAGACCCGGTGCGGTGCGACTGCGTCAACACTACACCTAGTGGTGCCCCGGCGCGATGACCACAAGATGTACTGAACTACAACACTGTCATCCACAATCCGATGTTGACGGGCTGTGGATAGGTGGGCGGGACTGGGGACGGAGCGGAGAGCCACGCACGAAAGACGAGGATGTGTGCACAGTCGAGTGTGGACGAGGGGTGCGACAGCGGGCTCCGGCGGTGGATGACGCCGCCACCCGGGGCGCCGGGAACGGGCGGGAGTGAGGTACGTCCCCGGCGTGTCTCCGGGCGCGGCTCGGCGTGTCGTCGGCGTGTCCCCCGCGGCCGGGTCACGACCTCCCCCTCACCCGGGGCACGGCCTCCCTCGCGGCGCGTCCCACGAACGCCGCTGCGGGCCGACGGGCCGGGCCCCGCACGCGCGAGACCCCCGCGGCCCGAGGGGGCGGCGGGGGCCTCGCGGGCTGTGTCCCGGGCTCAGGCGCGGGCGCCGGCGGTGGGCGCGTCGGCGGCGGGGGTGTCGGAGGAGGGAGCGTCGGCGGCGGCAGGAGTGTCGGCGGCGGCAGGCGCGTCGGCAGCCGGCTCGGCCGACTCGGGCTCCGCAGCGGCGGGCTCGGCGTCCTGCGCCAGGTCGACCTCGACCTCCATCACGGGCTCCGTGCTCGCCTCGGCGGTCTCGTCCTCCTCGTCGGCCTCGAGGCTGCGCCCGTCGGCCTCGACGATGCTCGCGAGCACCTCGCGCATCAGCTCCACCTGGGCGCGTGCCTCGGCGGCGCCGGAGACGGGCTGCTTGCCCTTCTCGACGAAAGCGTGGAACGCCTCCCACATCAGCTCCACAGCGCCCTTAGGTGCCGTGGTCGAGACCTCCTGGACCACCCCGGACTTCTTCTCCCGCAGTGAGACGGTCGAGCGCAGGTCCGCATGCGCGGGCGCGGGCAGCTCCACCCGCATCCGCCGACGGGCCGAGAGCACCTGCAGGGACTCGGAGTACTCGGGGGCGAAGGGCAGGTAGTGCCACACCAGGCGCACCTGCGCGCCGCCCTCGAGCTCGCCGAGGATCTCGATCGATCCGGGGATGACGCCCTTGGGCCAGTGGCGCACCGCGATCAGGCGGGTGATCGGGCCGTAGGCCGCCTCGATCACCGACATCTGGTGGGTGACGCCGGTGAGCAGACCCTTCACATAGAGGTCGCGGTCGCGCTGGGTGGCGCCCGGGCCGGCGCCCGCCTCGACCGCGGCCTGGAGGGCCTTGCGGCGCTTCGAGCGCACCTCGGTGGGCAGGTCGTAGGAGGAGGTGGTGACGTGGGCCCCGCCGTAGAGCGGCTGGCTGGCCGGCATCAGCACCTCATGGTCCACCATCCGCAGATCCTTGGTGGCGATGTGCTCGGCCATGCGGGTGACGGAGTCGTCGTACTGCTGGGGGTAGGCCATCATCAGCAGCCGGCGCCCTGTCATCCGCTCGAAGGAGGCGACCTGCTCGACCTCGTCGGCAGAGAAGCCCACGGGCGGCTCGACCAGCACGGGGATCCCGCGGCGCATCAGCGCCAACAGGTCCTCGACGTGCAGGCCGTCGGTGGAGAGCAGCGCGGCGTCGAGGCTGAGGGTCTTCGCGCGCACGGCGGCGACGAGATCGGCGACCGTCTCGTAGCGCTTGTCCTCCTCGATGCCCCAGATCTCGGAGGACTCCCGGCGCCGTCGCGGCGAATGGTCCACCAGCGCGGCGATCGCGAAGCGGTCCCACCGCCGGCGCAGCACCGGCAGGTGCACGGCCTGGGCCATGGTTCCGGCGCCGATCACGGCGATGTTCAACGTCTTGGGCATCAGCAGGCTCCTCGGGCTGGGAAGGGGAACGGCGGCTGCTCCGCGGGCCTTCGACGGGCGCCGGGCCGTTCCGACACCGCACCGCTGGGCGGTACGGGACGCACGCCTGTTCTACCACACCAGCCCGGGCCGCTCCCCCGCGCGACCTGAGCCGCGGAAGCGGGCACTGCGGCAGGGCAGGGGCCGACGGGATTATCGTGGGGCGCGCATCTGCACGTCTCAGGAGGAACCGTGTCCCGTCGCTTCTACTTCGGCGCCCGCAGCATCTCGCGCCCCCTGTTCGCCCTCCTGTGGAAGCCTCGCGTCACCGGCCTGGAGAACATCCCGCGCGAGGGCGGCTTCGTGATCGCGTCGAACCATCTGGCCAACATCGACAGCTTCGTGCTGCCGGTGGCGCTGCCGCGTCAGATCCGCTTCGTCGCCAAGGACACGCTGTGGACCCAGAAGGGGCTGCGGGGACGGTTCCTGCGCTGGTTCTTCGACGCCGTCGAGGCGGTGCCGGTGGACCGCGAGGCGCTGTCCTCGGGCAAGGGTGCGCTCCAGGCGGGTCTGACGATCCTGCGCGAGGGCGACGGCTTCGCGATCTACCCCGAGGGCACGCGCTCCAAGGACGGGCTGCTGCATCCGGGCAAGCAGGGCGCGGCATGGCTCGGCGTCGAATCGGGCTGCCCGGTGATCCCGGTGGGACTGAAGGGCACCCAGCACATGTTCTCCCGCCTGCTCCCCCACCGCGGCACGATCACGGTGCGCGTGGGCGCGCCCATCCACCCCGAGGACATCGACCCCACCGCCTCCAAGGGGGTGCGGCGCCGCCTGCTGAACGAGCGGATCATGGACGAGATCCAGCAGCTCTCGGGCCAGCGTCGGGCCGTCCCCGCCCGCCGGGCCTCCTGAGCCCGCCGACCTCCGTCCCCCGCACCCGGCCACGGTGCCAGTAGGATCTGGCCAGGCCGCTCGCGCGTCGGGCGGCCGCCACCCGCACCGCAGCACCCGAGGAGAGCAGATGGCCGTCGTCGTGGGATTCATCCCCACCGAGGTGGGCTTCAAGGCGCTGACCGCAGCTCGCGAGGAGGCGGAGCAGCGCGGAGGGCCGCTGATCGTGGTCAACGTGCTGCGCGAGGGCGTCACCGATGACCCCCGCCATGCCGACGATCAGCAGCTCGAGATCGCCCGCGACGAGCTGCGCCGCTCGCGCGTGCGCGTCGAGTTCCGGCAGGAGACCACAGATGACGACATCGCCGATCTGCTGCTGCGCGTGGTCGAGGAGGAGAAGGCCGAGCTGCTCGTGCTCGGCGTGCGCCGCCACCAGGATCTCGCCCGCCACCTGCTGGGCCTGACCGTGCAGAAGCTGCTGCTCTCCGCCGACAGCGAAGTCCTGGTCGTGTAGCCGCCCGCTCCCGAATGCGAAGAAGGCCGGGCCGGGGCATCGCCCCGACCCGGCCTTCATGCGTCAGCTCAGGCGTTCAGCGGATCGCCACCGGGCTGCTCGTCACCCTTGGAGGTGTTGACGGCCAGCTCGATGCGCTCACCGATGGTGGTGTCCACGTTCTTCCAGTACTGCAGCGCCTTGGACAGCACCGGCTCCTCGACCGTGGTCAGCGAGCCCGCGACGGTCTCGACGAACTGGTCGCGCTGGGCGTCGTCGAACACCTCGCGCACCAGGATGCCGGGCTGGATGAAGTCGCTGTCATCGGCGTGGAGGGTGTACGCGGCGCGCACCATCTCACCGTCGGCCTCCCAGCCGTTGTCGACCGGGCCCTGCTCGTCCTGGTAGGCGCGACCGTAGGAGTTGGGCGCGTACACCGGCGCATCGCCGCTGTGCAGGAACTGCATGTGCCCCTCCTTGTCGTAGGAGTTGGTGGGCACGATCGGCTGGTTCACCGGCAGCTGGTTGAAGTTGGTGCCGATGCGGTGACGCTGAGCGTCCGGGTAGGAGAAGACGCGGCCCAGCAGCATCTTGTCCGGGGAGACGCCCGTGCCCGGCACGGTGTTCGAGGGGCTGAAGGCGGCCTGCTCGATCTGTGCGAAGTGGTTCACGGGGTTCTTGTTCAGCGTGAACTTGCCGACCTTGATCAGCGGGTAGTCCGAGTGCGGGACCGTCTTGGTGAGGTCGAAGATGTTGAATCGGTAGTTCTTCGCATCCTCGTAGGGGATCACCTGGACGGACATGGTCCAGCTGGGGTGCTCGCCGCGCTCGATGGCGTCGAACAGGTCGCGGCGGTGGTAGTCGCCGTCGGAGCCGGCGATCTTCTCGGCCTCCGCGTTGGAGAGGAACTCCATGCCCTGATCGGTGTGGAAGTGGTACTTGATCCAGAACTTCTCGCCGTCGGCGTTGACCCACATGTAGGTGTGGGAGCCGTAGCCGTTCATGTGGCGCCAGGACTTGGGCAGGCCGCGCTCACCCATCAGGTAGGTGACCTGGTGGGCGGACTCGGGCGAGTTGGACCAGAAGTCCCACTGCATCTGGTTGGAGCGCAGGCCGGAGTCCGGGGTGCGCTTCTGGGAGTGGATGAAGTCGGGGAACTTCATCGGGTCGCGCAGGAAGAAGATCGGCGTGTTGTTGCCGACGATGTCGAGGTTGCCCTGCTGCGTGTAGAACTTCAGCGCGAAGCCGCGCACGTCGCGCCAGGTGTCGGGCGAGCCGAGCTCACCGGCGACGGTCGAGAAGCGGGCCAGCATCGGGGTCTTGCGGCCGGGCTGGAAGAGATCGGCCTTGGTGTACTTCGAGACGTCCTCGGTGACCTCGAGCTCGCCGAAGGCGCCGGAGCCCTTGGCGTGGGGGCTGCGCTCCGGGACGCGCTCGCGGTCGAAGCGGGCGAGCTTCTCGACCAGGGCGACGTCATGGAGCATCAGGGGGCCGTCGGCGCCGATGCTCAGCGAGTGCGCGTCCGACTCGCGGGGCGCACCGGACTCGGTGGTGCTGGGAACCGTGGGGTCGAAGTGGTTCATGAACTTCTCCTCGGGTGGTGGATGGTTTCTGACAGTCCGTGACGAAACAACGAGACAGGGGTCCTGCGGTCCTGGGGGCGACGGTGGGTGCGACGACCTCAGGGGGTCTGTGGGGCGCGGTGCGCGGGGAAGGTGCCGGCCGGGGCGGTCGTGCCGACGGAGCCGGCGGGGACGATCCACCGCCACGACAACCACCACCACCTCGTCTGTCGCTCCTGCGGCAGGCGGAGCACACACCCCGGTAGACGACGTCCGCGACTTCGATCTCGAAGCCGTGGTCATCGTGCGGGATCAGGCAGGGTGAGGCGCCGATCGCGCAGGGCACGTCCTCGAGCCTGCCGCAGGAGCGACAGACGAGGTGGTGGTGGTTGTCGTGGCGGTGGATCTCGTACTGCATGCTGCGGCCGCCGACGGAGACCCGTCGCAGCAGCTCGGCATCGGAGAGGGCGTTCAGGACGTCGTAGACGGCCTGGCGGGAGACGGTCCCGAGCCCCTCGCGCACCCTCTGCGCGATGGCCTCGGCATCGCAGTGCGGATGCGCCTCGACCACAGCCAGCGTGGCGAGCCGCGGAGCGGTCACTCGCAGGCCGGCGCCCCGCAGGGCGGAGGTGTGATCGGGAGTCGACATGGCGTCAGCATAGCTCCTTTTCTGGACTAATTCAAAAAAATGCGTCTACCCAGATCGCGTCGAGGGCGCGGAGCCCGCGCGGGGCGCCCGACCCGTCGGCGCCCCTCAGAGCGCGCGCCAGGCCGCCCCCGGATCCTGGGTGGCGAACTTGCCGCCGCTGACATCCAGCAGGGCCCCGGTGACGTAGTCGGAGAGGTCGCTGGCCAGGAACAGGCACAGCTTCGCGACGTCCTCGGGGACGCCCCAGCGGCGCACGCTGAGCTGGTCGAGCTTGGCCGCGGCGGCCTCCTCCCCCAGCGCCGCGAAGCCGTTCATCGCGGTGGGGATCATCCCCGGTGCGTAGGCGTTCACGGTGATGCCCCACGGGCCGAGCTCGCTCGCGAGCACCCGCGTCATCTGCACCACCGCCGCCTTCGAGGCGCCGTAGGCGGCGGCGTCGACGCTCGGGATCACCGCGGCGAAGGAGGCCGCGTTGATGATCCTGCCAGCGCGCTGCCGCTTCATCAGCGGAATCACGGCCTGGCAGGTGTTCAGCACCCCGCGCACGTTCACCGCGAACAGGCGGTCCCACAGCTCGGGGTCGAAGCTCTCCAGCGGCCCCTCGGCATTGATGCCGGCGTTGTTGATCAGCACGTCGAGGCGGCCGAAGCGCTCCTCGATCGCCGCGACCGCCTCCCGCACCTGCGCGGGATCGGTGATGTCGCAGGGCAGAGCCAGCGCGGCGTGGGAGTCCTGCTCCATCCCGGCGAGCGCGTCGGCATCCAGATCCATCGCGACCACGTGGGCGCCCTCGCGGGCGAAGGTCTCGGCGATGGTGCGGCCGATGCCGCGCGCCGCGCCGGTCACGAGCACGACGCGCCCGCTCAGATCGATCTGCATGCTTCTCCCTGGACAGTGGGCGTGAGCGGCGGAGCGCGCTCTACGCTGGGCAGGACCCGGGCCCGGGTCCTCGACGCCGGGTCCACTCTCGACCCTGCACCCGGCGGGGTCAAGCATCAGAAGGAGACGACGGCGATGGACACGCCCACCCTGTGGATCACCGGCGCCGGATCGGGCATGGGACGGGCCGCCGCCCTGGCCGCCGCGGAGGACGGCCGCCCGATCGCGCTGTCGGGACGTCGGCCCGAGGTGCTCGAGGAGGTGGCGCGCGAGATCCGGGAGCTCGGCGGGACCGCGCTGCCCGTCCCGCTGGATGTCACCGATCGGGAGGCGGTGCGCGCGGCCGCGGCACGGATCGCGCAGGAGCTCGGCCCGATCGAGGCGCTCGTGCTCTCCGCCGGGATGAACGCTCCGCGCCGTTATTGGCGCGATCAGGACCTCGAGGAGTTCGCCGCCATCACCGACACGAACCTGCTGGGCCCGGTCTCGGTGATCGACGCCGTGCTGCCGGGGATGCGCGAGCGAGGGGCGGGCACGATCGTGCTGATCTCCTCCTACTCCGCCTGGCGCTTCTCGCCCGACGCCGGCGCCGCCTACAGCGCCTCCAAGACCGCGCTCGGCCCGCTGGTGGCGACCCTCAACGCGCAGGAGAACCGCCACGGCATCCGTGCCTGCCATCTGTGCCCCGGGGACGTGGACAGCGACTTCCTGGACCGCCGCCCCACCGTGCCGGGCGCCGGTGAGCGGGCGGTCATGCTGAGCCCCGAGGACGTGGGGCGGGCCGTCGCCTTCGTGCTGACCAGCCCGCCGCATGTGGTCATCGACGAGCTGGTGATCAGCCCCGCGAAGCCCGCCGCCTGAGGGATCTGCTGCAGCGCGAAGACTTCTCGGACCTGCTCTCCCAGCGGCCGCGGGGACGGTTAGCCTGGCCCGGTGACCTCGCCAGTGACCGGCCCGTACGCAGCGGGTGAGGACGAATCAGGGGGCACCGGACCCTTCGTCGCTCGCGGCTCCGCGCGTCCGCGCGCGATGAGCCGACGCGCCCTCGGCGGCTGGGTCGCGGCCGCTCTGGTGACGACCCTGCTGCTGGTGGTCTCCGTCCCGATCGCCTCGGGCGTGGACCGCGCCTCCACCGTGATCGCGGTGCTGCTGAGCGCCGCGGGCGGGCTCTCCGTGCGCCAGCCCGTGCTCGGCGCGGTGGCCGTGGGCACGGTGCTGACCCTGGGGCTGGGCAACGGGCCCGCGCACATCGGCACCGGCATCCTCGCCTCCCCCGTCACGATCGCCGCCTGCGCCGCGCGCGGCCACCTGCTGACCGCGATCGGAATGGCCTCCTGGCACGTCATCCCGCCGGCCGTCTCCGGGGTGCTGCGCGGAGACGATCCGGAGTTCCTGATCTCCCAGGTGATGCTGTGGCTGGTGCTGCAGACGGGGGCCGTCCTCGCCGGCACCTGGGGCCGCATGCTCACCGGTCGGATCCGCGAGGAGCGGTCCCGGCGCCTGACGGACCTGGCCGAGCAGCGCCGCGCGATCGCCCGCGAGCTGCATGACACCGGGGTGCGGGCCATGACACGGGTGGTGATGCTGTCCGAGGACGCGGCGATGCGACCCGGCATCGACGCCGCCGATGCCGTGCAGTTCTCCCGGATCTCCGGGACCGCGCGCGAGGCCACCGAGGAGCTGCGCGTGCTGCTGGACGCGCTGCGCACCGCGGACACCGCCGAGACCCCGCTGGCCGCGTCCGCGGAGCCCCGCTGCACGATCGGACTCGGCGAGCTGCTCGAGGCGCTGCGGCTGCGGCTGCTCGCCGAGGGGTTCACCGCGCAGGTCTCCCTCGAGGGCGATCGGACCCTGCCCGTCCCCCGCCAGGGCGTGCTCGAGCGGTGCCTGCGCGAGGTCGAGGCGAACGTGATCCGTCACGGGGACCGGTGCGTACCGGTCGCGGTGCTCGGCGAGCTCTGCCTGCCGGGCGCCGAGAACGACAGCGGGCACCCCCGCTTGGAGCTGCTGATCCGCAACGGCATCGCGTCCGCTCCGGCGAGCGCGCCCCGCGGCGGTGCAGGTCTGGACGGGATGCACGAGCGCCTCGCCCAGAGCGGCGGGCGGCTCGAGACCCGCCGGGACGGGACCCTGTTCCTCACCCGCCTCACCCTCGCCTGCACCCGCCCCGCGCCGCCCGATGCACGAGCCGATGCGGCATCCCGGCGCGGGGACACGCCGGGCGGCACGGGCGAGGATGGGAGAGCATGACCCCGGACGCAGTGACAGCGGATGCCATGACGACAGGATGCGGTGCCATGACCACGGTGATGATCTGCGATGACGACCCGATCGTGCGCGAAGCACTCGGCGGCTACCTGGAGCGGGAGGAGGACCTCGAGGTCGTCGCCCGGGTGGGGACGGCCGACGAGGCGCTGCGTGCCCTCGACCAGCAGGCGATCGACGTGGTGCTCATGGACCACACCCTGCCGGGGATGAACGGGATCGACGCGACGCGCCTGGTGCGCGCCCGCCACCGCGAGACCGCGGTGCTGCTGATGACCACCTTCGGCACCGACGAGCAGGTGCGCGAGGCACTGGCCGCCGGCGCGAGCGGATTCCTGCTGAAGTCCTCGAGCGCCTCGGCCCTCGCCGCCGCGGTGCGCGCCGCACGTGACGAGGCCGGCACCGTGCTGACCCCTCAGCTGGCCGCCCAGATCACCGCCCATGCCTCGCACGTGCCCGTGCCGAGCCCCGTCGGCGGCGGCTCCTCCCGCGAGCAGCTCGAGCAGCTGGGACTGACCGAGCGCGAGAGCGAGGTGCTGACCCTGCTGTGCGCGGCGGAGTCCAACGCCGGGATCGCGCGGGCTCTGTCGCTGTCGGAGTCGACGGTGAAGTCCCACGTCTCCTCGCTGATGGCGAAGCTGGGCTGCACCTCGCGGCTGCAGATCGCGCTGAACGCCTTCGAGCGCGGGCTCGCGGTGCCGCCGCAGCCTCCGGCCCCGCTGGGCTGAGCGGGGCAACGAGAAGGCCCCGCTCCTGTGGTCTCACAGGGCGGGGCCTTCGGGCGTGCGGAGCCGCCTGCCGGAATCGAACCGGCGACCTATTCATTACGAGTGAAGAGGTGCACTACCCTGAGGGGGGCAGAAAGTAGGCCTGGCCAGCACCTTAATAGATCAGTCCTACGCCTGACATACGCTCTACATGGGTAGTCGAATGGGCATCCGCGAGAGAGGGCAGAGACATGGCAGCGAAAAAGCCGAGACCGAGACGGCAGTACGGCACCGGCAGCGTCTCCCAGCGAGCAGACGGGAAGTGGGTCGGCCGCTTCGACGCGGGGTACACGCGCACCGGCAACCGCCGCCGCAAGACCGTCGTCGCCACCACCGAGGCCGAGTGCAAGCGGCGACTCAAGAAGGCGATCCAGGCCCACGAAGACGGCACCGGGGACCTCGACACCCGCACCACCGTCAAGGCATGGTGCGACGAGTGGCTCCCCCGCGAGCAGAAGAACCTCCGCCCCGCGTCCTTCACCGCGACCCGCTCCGCCGTCACGCAGTGGATCGTCCCCGCGATCGGACACCGGAAGTTCTCCGAGCTCACTGCCGCCGACGTGCGCAAGATCCACAAGGCGATGCGCGACGCGGGCCGCGCACCCTCAAGCATCACCCGCACCCACGCCGTCACGATGAAGCTGCTTAAGGACGCCCGCCGCGAAGGGCACCCCGTGACCGCGGCCGCCACCGACGTGCCGCCACCGTCCGCCGGGCTCACCGACCGGGCCGCGATCCCCGTCGAGGACGCCCTCAAGATCCTCGGCTGGGCCACCGAACACCGCGGCGACAAGACCCGCTGGGCCGCCGCGCTCCTGCAGGGCATGCGACAGGCCGAGTGCCTGGGCCTCACGTGGGCCGCGGTGGACCTCGAAGCGGGCACGGCTGACATTTCTTGGCAGCGGATGCCGCTCACGTGGCAGCACGGATGCGGCGATGATCCGTGCCGGAAGAAGCGCGGCGCGGACTGCCATGCCCGGCACTTCATCTACCCCGACGACTACGAAGTCGTCCACATGCACGATCGCGTGCACTGGGCTCGCCCGAAGTCCACCGCCGGCCACCGCATCATCCCGCTGGTGCCATGGATGGTCGGGGCGCTCGAGGAGTGGCGGAAGGTCGCGCCATCATCCCCGCACGATCTGGTGTGGCCGCGCCCGGACGGCCTGTCGCGCGACGCGGCGGAAGACCTTGCGGACTGGAAGATGATCGTCGCGGCATCGGACGTGGCTCACCCTGCCGGACGCCCGTACGTGCTGCACGAGGCCCGCCACACCACCGCCACGCTCCTGCACGAGGCGGGCATCGACTCCGAGGTGATCCGCATGATCGTCGGCCACTCCTCCATGGCATCAACTCGCGGCTACCTCCACCTGAGCGACAAGCGCGCACGGCAGGCGCTCGAGCAGATCGCGATCCAGCTGCAGCTCACCGCCTGACCCCGCAGTAAAGCCCCCGAAGTCAGAAACTAACTGGTTTCGGGGGCTTTTCATCATGCCATGAGCGTGGATCGGTACCCGTGGATCACGTCGGTGAGGACGCCAAGTGCCCTGGCTATCGCGCCGGCCGCGTGATGCTCCCGTTCGGCCTCTGCATACTCGGCGGCATCGATGAGCATCGCGCCCGCGAACCGCCACGCTCGGCGCTCTGCCGCTAGGTCGGAGCACCAGTCAGCGTTCCACCAGTGCCCGAGCTCGTGCGCGATCACGGACACGGTGCGCCGCTCCGTCATCCCGTAGCGGACAGAGATGATCTGCACGCCCTCGTGCCAACGCGCCTCATTCGGGAGGTCCGATACCCAGACGATCGCGATGCCCTGGCTCTCGGCATAGTCACACAGGCTCGTCGTCGTCGGACGTGTCCTCGGGGTCCACAGCCGCGAACGGCTCGCGGGATAGATCGACCTGCTCTGCACGCCTGTATAACTCCTCCCGCTCGTCATGAGAGACATTGCCGCGCAGGACTGACAGACGAGCGTTCGGAGCCGACGATGGTCGCGACAGGCTGTCAACGCGGGCCAGCAGCGCGGTCCGCTCCTCCTCCAGCTGTTGGATCCGCTTCTGCTGTTCCCTGTAGCGCCCCGCCAGCTCAGTGATGAGGTCAGCAGTGGACTGCTCGTAGATCGGGCGCTCAGCAATCCACGCGGCGTGCGACGCCTCCATATCCTCGTCACTCGGGGGTAGAGCGTCGCGCATGGGGTCCGCTGTGAAGTCCATGAAGCTCGGCACCCGGCCGCCCTCAGGATCGATGTCTTCGTAGAGCTCGGCGTCGCCCGAGAGGAGCTTGGCCGCGAACCCCTCGGGCCACCTGAGGCCCCGGTCGATCTTGCGGAGCGTTGCGCCGTTGGGCTTCTTACCGTTGCCGTTCTCGAGGCCGCGGATGGTGACGTCGCTGGGGCCGCCGCGGGTGGCGATCTCGTCTTGAGTCAGGTTGGTGATGTCTCGGTATAGGCGGATCGCTCTGCCGAGGCGCTCTAGGTCTGGTCCGGTTGTCATGGCTCTATCCTCCCCAACACTTTTGGCAAACATCGAAGTGGTTGGGCAAACATGCCACCCAGGGGGTGACCTGCACAAGTGCTCACACGGATGTAGTTCAGCTGGTCACCCGAGTTTTCCGACACTCCGGGGGCTTGCGCCTGGGATGTTTGCCCTCTAGTCTCTCTGTCATGGCAACGAACCGAGCACTCCGGGAGCGCTACGAGGCAAAGCGGCCCGAGCGAACCGAACCTCACATCCCCCTCTCCGCCCTCCGCGCCGCCCTCGGGCTCACCGTCGAGACCGTCCTCGACCGCGTCGAGGAAGAGACCGGCAAGCGCCCGTCCCGCGGCACCATCTCCGCGATCGAGAACGGGCACCGCGGCGCATCTGTCCAGATGCTCGCCGCCCTCGAGATCGCCTACGGACTTCCCGAGGGGTCGATCACCACCAACTACACCCCCCGCTCCTACAGCGACGCCGCCTGAGCGGCACACCCCCAGCAGCATCCAAGCCCGTAGCTTCCTGCGGCCCCCGCCACCGGCGGGTGATCTCGAAGGAGAACGTTATGTCCCTATCCGAGGCTCAGGCGATCGTCGCCGCCGCGCTTCCCCACCTCAAGCGCCGCCCCCTCCGGGCCGCCGCGATCACCTATCTGAACTGGTGGAACGGCAGCTCAGAGAAGCTCCCCCACTCCGACCCCACAGGAGAGCGAGCCGTACGCCGGATCATCGGCTACTTCGACACCGACACCACCACCGCATGAATCGACCCCCGCCGACTGCCATCGGACGGGGGTCACAGAGCATCCGCTCCAACAACACACACCAGGAAGGCTATCCCATGGACCTCGTCCAGATCCCGTTTCACAACCAGCACATCACCGCCGCGCTCGTCGACGAAAAGCCACACGTCGCCCTCCGTCCGCTCTGCGAGTCCATCGGCCTCGACTATTCGGGGCAACGTCAGCGACTCGAGCGCACCTCCTGGGCAACCGTGGGCGTCATACCCACGGTTGGTGCGGATGGGCGGTCCCGCGACATGGTGATGATCGACCGCCGCACCTTCACGATGTGGCTCGCCACGATCGACACCAGCCGACTCAAGAGCGAGCAGACGCGCCACCTCGTCGAGGAATATCAGCGTGAAGCTGCCGACGCGCTCGACGCCTACTTCAACAACGGCGGCGCTATCAACCCTCGCGCGACCGAGCATCAGATCAATTCCCTGATCTACCAGTCCCGCGCCCAGCTTGAACTCTGCCAGGCCGCGAAGGGCCTCATCCACCCTGACCACCTCGAAGCGAAGGCCCGCGTCGTCCTCGCCCGCGGCCTCGGCGAGCATGCCCAGCTCGACCCGTCCCGCGCGCCGCTCTACACGCAGGACTATCTCAAGCAGCGCGGCATCACCGGCAAGGCACTCTCCTCCATGTCTGGAGTCTTCGGAAAGCGCGTCAAAGCTGAGTACGTCAAGAAGTACGGCACCGAGCCCGAGAAGTACCCGCTCAACGTCAAGAACGGACAGACCCGCAACGTGCTCGCCTACACCGAAGCTGACCGCGCGCTGATGGACCAGGTCTGGGAAGCGCACTACGGAGAGACCGACTCATCCGTCCCCATGCTCGACGTCGCCTGAGGAGCCCCGATGACTGACGACAAGGTCGCGTTCTCCTACGACGAGAACGGCAACATCTCCGGCACGTTGAACATCTCCGAGATTCAGCGCTACCAGCGCGAGGTCGCGAAGACGGTGGTCCTAAGCATCGGTGCCGAGGACTACATGAGCCAGATCCTCGCGCTCGGGCGCGGGCGAGACGAGATCGAGAAGTACATGGCGCTCGTCGGTGCCGTCTCGGACCTCGCCGACATCGTGGACAGCATGCTCGACCTGCTCGAAGCGCTAGGCGTCGAGAGCCGCACCAAGCTCCAAGAGATCTACACCGACTGACCCCCACCCGTCTCGGCCCTCGCCTCCATCCCGGAGGCGGGGGCCTTTCTCATGCCCAGGAGGCACCCGTGAGAACCCTGCCCGAGTCCACCACGTCGCTCGCCCGCGACATCGCCAACAGCGCCTACGAGGACGTCATCGGCGCCCGCCCTGCCCGCCACCGGAAGGAGAACACCCGTGGCTGACCCGATCGCGATCCAACTGAAGGACGCCCCCGAGTACGTCCCGTTCAGCGAGGACTACCTACGGAAGGCCGTGAAGCGAACCCAGGGGAACGTCCTCCGCGCCCGCTTCGCGGCCCGCAAGTACGTCGTGACCCTCACGGACCTCGCTGACTGGGTCCAGAAGGAAGGGGAAGAGGCATGACCGAGCAGAGGCCGATCCCGCTCCCGTCTCCGCGGACCCCGGTGTCTGGGCTGGCTAAGCATGACGCGGAGATGCGCCGCCGCATCATGGCGGACCTCCTCCCCCACTCGCACGGCGCGATCACGACGACGGAGGAGCTGCTCGAGGTCGCGGCCTGGGTCGAGCACGGCGACGAGGGGGACGAATGAGCATCTTCATCGCCACTCTGGACGCGCTCTCGAATGTGGCCGGCCTGGCCGTGGTGCTCGGCGCTACCGGGTTCTGCACCGTCATCCTCCCGAGTGCTTGGGGGCGGGATGGCTGACGACATGCTCTCCGCGCTGATGGACGCGATCGATCGCCGCGCCGCCGAGGACACCACATCTCTCGATGAGGCACGACAGGCCCGGTCCGCCCGCACACCCGACATGAACAACCCGCTTGCCCCCGTCTACCAACGCCCCCAACGGCGCACCATGCGCCCGTACCGGGACCCGGTCGGTGAGCAGGCGGTTGGCAACATCCGCAAGAAGGAGAAGAGGCAATGAACGACCTGTTCAACATCGCTATGGCCTGGATTCAGGATCAGGGCCTGCCCGAACCGGAGGGACTCAAGTTGATCGATGCCGGGGCGCTGCACCGGATCGAGCTGAACTACCTCCGCCCCGTGGAGGCCCTGCCGGACCTCGGCTGGGTGCCGTCTCAGCATGGTCCGCATGCTTTTGCGGAGCTGGCGGTCGGTGACGTGCAGGTGTCTGTGTACGCGGAGCGGGTGGCGGCATGACGCTCACCCCCGCCCAGATCGACCAGCTTCTCAAGCCGGTCAACGCGACCCGCGTCCGCCAGCGGGACGGGAACTCCTACATGGAGGCCCACGACATCAAGGCCCACCTGACCCGCGTGTTCGGGTTCGGGAACTACGACTCCGAGGTGTTCCAGCTCGACCTGATGTACGAGCGGCCCGGCAAGTCCCGCTCCGGCGCGGACGCCGTGTCCGTCGGCTACCGGGCCGGGGTCCGCCTCACCATCCGAACCCCCGACGGGGCGTCGCTGGCGACGTTCACCGAGTACGCCGCCGCCGGGGCCACGAACTACCCGGTGAACAAGCTCGCCGACGCGCACGACATGGCGATGAAGTCCGCCGCGTCGTACGCGCTCAAGCGGTGCGCGATCCACCTCGGGGACCAGTTCGGGCTGTCGCTCTACAACAACGGGTCCACGGGCACGTTCGTCGGCGGGACGCTAGTCGGCGCGGAGAAGCCTGCCGCGCCGGACGACGTCGCGGTGACGGACGAGAAGGAGCCGACCCCGAACCCGGTCACGCCGGAGGAGCCCGCCGTCACGACGCCGGCGGACGTGGCACGGCAGGAGCTCCGGGCCGTGCTCGAGCGGGCGAATATCGCCCCGTCGTGGGCGGGTGAGCAGTTCCAGGCCCGGACCGGCACGGACCTGAACACCACCACGGATGCCGCGGCTATCCGTGAACTGACCGGAACCATCCAGAAGAAGATCGAGGAGAAGAACCATGCTGCTGCGTGACATCAACCTGCGGTACGCCGCGCTCAAGCTGATCCGTGACGCTGTCGAGGATGCGATGAAGGCGGAGAAGGCCGAGCATCTCGAGGCGCTCGAGGCGTCGGCGGAGGACTCGGGCGCGAAGTCGTGGAACGTGACCTTGGGCGGGGAGAAGGTCGCTGCGGTGACTCTGGCCCAGCGGTCGGGGGGCCCGAAGATCCTCGACGAGGGCGCGCTCGCTGACCACATCGAGCACGACCATCCCGAGATGGTGGAGACGGTCAAGCGGCTCAAGCCGTGGGCGGCGAAGGAGATCCTCGCGTCGATCGTCGACGCGGACGACTCTGGCGGCATCACGTCGGACGGCGAGATCCTGCCGGGCATCGTGATCACCGAGCCGGGCGCCCCGTACCAGTCGCTCCGCTGGGATGCCAAGAGCGAGGGCAAGGACGTGGTCGCGGACGCGATCCGTTCGGGTGAGCTGCGGGACCTCCTCGCGGACACGGGCCTGCCGATGCTCGAGCAACGATGAGCACGACGGACATCGTCCTGGAGCTGTCTCGGATCGGCAGGGAGCTGGATGCCCTGTCGACCGAGATCGCTCGCCTGGACGCCGCGTGCGTGGTCGCGTGGTCCGAGCACCGGAAGTCGTACGCCCGCGCGTACATCGGCGGCACCGGTTCGATCGAGGACCGCAAGCAGGCCGCGGTGCTCGAGGTGGAGGAGCTGCGGGTCGCGGCGGAGGCCGCGGACCAGGTCCATCGTGCCGCGCGTGAGCGGATCCGCGTTCTGCGGGACCGGCTTGAGATCGGCCGTTCGATCAGCGCGGCGCGCCGTTCCGAGTTCGCCGCCGAACCGGTAGGCCAGACGTGAGCCTCAAGAGCGCCGCCCACTACCGGAATCAACGCGACCGGGTGTGGGCACGCGACAAGGGACGCTGCGTCGTCTGCGGTGGGCCCGGCACCCAGGTCCACCACCGCCGCGGCCGAGGCGGGCCCGACCCGCACTCGATGGAGAACCTGCTCCTCGTAGACGACGAATGTCACCGCCGGATCCACGGCAACCCCGCCTGGTCCTACGAGAACGGGTACATGGTCCGCCGGCACGGGGTCATCCCCCCGGACCGGGTGCCCGTCCTCATCAACACCTTGCCCGTCTGGCTCACGCCGGACGGGCTTTCTCATCCTCAGAAGGAGACCGCATGACCCAGCCGCACGCCGTGGCCGTGTACACGCAACCGAACTGCCAGCAGTGCATCGCCACGAAGCGCCGCCTCGACAAGAACGGCACCGCCTACACCCTCGTCGACATCACCGAGGACCCGGGCGCGTACGACTACGTGATCGGCCTCGGGCACAAGCAGGCCCCGATCGTCGTCACAGACGCGGGGGTTCATTGGTCCGGCTACCGCATGGACCTCATCGACGCACTCAAGGAGACCGCCTGATGGCCACGTTCCGCACGCGCAACGGCCAACCCGTCAAGTACGCGTACGAGTACCAGATCACCCGCAGTGACCACCCGAAGGTCCCCGTCGGCAGGCTGCTCTACGACCACGGTCGCGAGCTCCTCAAGACGTGGAACTTCTTCGAGGAGGAGACCGGGAAGGTGCTCTCCCTCGTCGGCCCCCGGTCCCGCCGCATCTGCTCGACGTGCGCCGCCGACTACCGCGTGTTCGCGCCGCACGGCCACCCCGGAGAGCACTCCGAGGACGTGCAGCGCCTGACCTTCCCCCACCCCGACGCCACCCCCACCACCAAGGAGTCCTGACCCATGGCTGACGCAACGATCATCATCGACGGCGGCATCGTCGCTGACCCCCGCTGGAACAACCCCGGACAGAACCGGGTCGGGAACCTCACCGTCCGCGCCGGACGGTCCCGGAAGAACGACCAGGGCGGCTACGACCAGCTCTCCTCGACCCCGTTCGACGTCGCGTGCTGGAACGAGGTGCACGACCTCCTCGCCGCGCAGATGCCGGAGAAGGGGTCGCAGGTGCGGATCACCGGGACCGTGACCGGGGTGCGGACGTATCAGGACCAGCAGGGGCAGACGCAGGCGTCGGTGGAGGTGCGGGCGGAGGGCGTGAAGGTGTTCCCGAAGCGCCAGCAGTCCGGCGGCTACGGCCAGCAGCCCCAGCAGTCGCAGGGGTACGGCCAGCAGGCACCCCAGCAGGGCTACGCCGCGCCGCAGGGTGGCGGGTTCGAGGATCAGCCACCCTTCTGAAAGCGCTCTCTCGCATGACCGAGGCCTCGCCATCTGGCGGGGCCTTTCTGTTGCCCCGGTGACGCCGACCTTGGACGGCTCAGCGCTCAGCCCGCCACCGGGGCACTCCACCACCTGAAAGGAACACCCCATGTCATTCGTACCCCTGTCCAAGCCGTCCCACCGTGGCGGCGGCTCCCCCATGATCACCATCGGCCACGCCCAACAGAACCGGCAAACGTACCTGTCGCTCAACTCCGCGCCCTCGGCGAGCCGGCGGCACTCGCCCTCGCCTGGGATGCCGAGAACTTTCTCCTCCTCGTGACCGCCGCGTCCCCTGACGATGTGGACGCTTACCGGATCACGAAGTCCACGGGCCGGATCAGCGTCACCCGGATCATGCGCGACCTGGGCCTGACCCCGCAGGCCGCGACGACGATGCCCGCCCGACGGCACGGCTCCACTGGCCTGGTGATCGACGTGTCCGAGATCCGTACCCGGTCCGTGACTCCTCTGCGGAGGGTGTCGTGAGCTGCGCGTACCGGGCCTGCATCGAGCCTGCCGTGGAACACGCCGTGTGTGCCCGTCACCTGCTGGTCACGTACGCGGCTGGGCGACGAGCCGCGGCACTCAACGGCCATGCCCGCCTGAGCGCGGTCACGGCAGAGATGAGAGCGGCATGAGATGCACGCACCTGTCCCGCATCGGGACTCGCTGCACCCGTCCCACTGGGCATACCGGCCCGCACATCGCTGGATTCACAGACAGGAGGGCGGCGTGATGGATCTGTCCACCATCCCGATGCCTGAGTCCCGGGCCGGGCTCACGATCACCACCCACACCGAGGCCCTACCGACCGCGCCCTCCTGGGCTACCGGGATTGTGCACGCCGACAGGAGTGGCCGCACGACGGCGCAGTGCTCGGTGTGCCTGCGGACTGCGACGGGGACTGCGTTCGCTGTCGTGCTGGTCGGGCACTGGGATTTTTCCCCGGATCCGGACGAGTCCGGCCACACCGCCTACCGCCGTTGCCCGGAGTGCCGGGCCGCGCACCGCCACCCCGCCGAGCAGCTCGACATGCTGACCTATCTCGAAGGACTGACCTCATGAACGCCCTGCCCGACCTGTACGACTACAGCAATGCCGAGGCTCTGACCCCGCCGGATGACCCCGACACGTGCCCGACCTGTAACCGGGAGTGCTGCCCTACCTGGTGCACGCCCCGCTGGCCGTCGCCGTACCGGTCCCGGTACCGGTCACGGATCGAGAACCGGGAGGACACATGATCCCCCGCTCTCTCCCGCGTCTCGTCACGGACGCGCTCCGCATCGGCTGGTCCGTGTCCGTGGACCAGAACTTCAAGCACACGTTCGCGGTCGCCGCCCGGTTCGAGCGGCCCGGCGAGTGGGTGGTCATCACCTGGAACGCCGAGGGCGACCGTCCATCTCTCTCGTGGTCGGAGGTCAACGGCACCCCGACCCCGTACGCGCAGTGCACCCGCCTGATCAGAACCAACCCCGAAGGAGCATGACCATGACCCTGTTCATCGAGACCCTGACCGATTCCGACGGCGACGAGTGCCGCTTCATGTACTACGACCAGCCGGACTCCACCTCCGGTGTCTACGTGCAGGCCAGCGCTGAGGGTGAGGTGATCTCCGCTGGCCCGTTCACCCCCGAAGCTCTCCGTGCTGCGCTGGATGCGGTCGTTCCTGCCGGGTCCTACACCCGCACCGACGAGGAGGACTGGCAGGCCCGCGCCGAGAAGGCCGAGCAGGAGCGGGACGAGGCGCGTGGTGCCCTGCGCGCTCGCCTCGGGATGAGTGCTCAGCCCCGCGCCCTCACCGCCGACGACATCACCGACGAGATGGTGAATCGGGCGCGCAAGGCATGGAACCTGTCTGCCGCCATTGGTAACGATCTGTGGCGTGACACGCTCACCGCCGCCCTCGCCGAGCCGACCCGCCCCGAGGGTGCCGAGGAGCTGGCCCGGCTGATCGCTACCGCCGACGTGGGCGAGTGGGACTGCGGCGACCTCGCAGACGCTCTCCTCGCCACTGGCCGCGTCCGTGTCGTCACCGAGGAGCAGCCGTGAACGACCCCATCGCCGCCCTGATCGCCACGCACCGCGCGATCGCCGAGCAGGCCCGAGCGGATGGCGACCCTGGCCGCGCCAACCTCCACGACTGGGCCGCAGACCAGGCCCAGCACTTCCAGAAGGAGCAGACCCGATGACCACCGACCCGACCCCGCTGCAGAAGCGCATCCGTCGAGAATTTTCCATCCCTGCAGAGTGGGCGCGGCGTCGAGATGGCGAGACCACGATGGAGCTGATCGAGCGCTGGCAGAAGAGGCAGGACGAGCAGATCGCCGCACTCATCGCCGCTGAGGTCCGCAAGGCGCAGGGCGAGGCGTGGACCGACTGCGTCTCCGAGGCGTCCGCGCTCGGCTGGCTCCACGCCACCGCCGCCTTGGACATGCTCGATCGCAACCCGCACGAGGAGGCGCCGTGACTGTGCAGCCCACCCGAGACCAGCTACGAGCACTCGCCAAAGCGGCCACCCCAGGGCCGTGGAATCCCCACCCGGCAGGAAAGTACGTCTGGACCGAGGAGCTGGGCGGCATCATCCAGAACTGGTCCGATGACGCCAACGCGGTGGCCGACATGGAGTTCATCGCCGCCGCGCGTGAGGCTGTCCCGGCGCTCCTGGACCGTATCGCTCGCCTGGAAGCGCAGTCGGATATCCGTGGCCGCGCCGTCGTCATGTACCGCGACAGGGCACGGCAAGCCGAGGCCGAGCGGGACCAGGCTTACGAATGGGCAGATGACCAGTCCCACCCGCTCGTCATGCGGCAGGGCGAGATCCTGACCGGAGTAGCGAACGCACTCAACGGCCCGACCCCGCCCCGCACATCCTGGTCGCATCACGACCTCGCGGAAAAGGCGGCGGCGACGGTGACCCGTGCCGAGCAGGCCGAGGCACGGATCAAAGCCGTGCGAGCCATCCACCGCGACCTGTACGAGTCCATGTCCGGCGTCCCGTACTGCGACGAGTGCGACCGGGCCTGGCCCTGCCCCACGATCCGCGCACTGGGAAGTGTTCCCCCACCCCGCGCGTAGCAACACTTCCGCCCCCGCAAGGCCCGTCACCCCTCGTGGTGGCGGGCCTTTCTGTTGCCCGAAGGAGGGCCATGCAAGAACTCGTCATCGACATCCCCGCCCCCATGTGGCAGACCTCGAACCAGCGACTCCACCACATGGAGCGCGCACGCCGGACGAAGCACGTCCGCACCCTCGCCGGCTGGGCAGCACGCAACCTCACCCCAGTCACCGGCACCGTCCACGTCATGGCCCACATCTCCGCGCCCAAGAAGTCCCGCGCAGACGTCGGCAACACCTACCCCACCGTGAAAGCCGTCATCGACGGACTCACCGACGCGGGTGTGTGGGCGGACGACAACGACGACCACCTCGTCGGACCCGACATGCGCCGCGCAGCCCCGACCGGTGTTCCGGGCATTTACCGGATCCGCCTCACCATCACACCCACCACCTGAGAGGATCTGCTCATGGCAGATGAAACCAGATTCGATCCCGAGTCACACATGACCGGGTACCAGTGGGGTTTCCTCGTGAACGACGCGTTCGAGGAGCCCCTGTGGGCGAGCAGCGCCTTCACTGCGGGCCTCAGCAAGATCACCGACCTGATCGCTGAGGGCCGCGGGACCGCCGAGGTGCTAGAGATCCAGCAGGCAATCATTGACGCCCGTCACGAGTTCGAAGACAGGCGAGAGGAGCGTACGAACGATGGCTGACGAGAACCAGACCCCGGGCTTCCGCGCCGGATTCGAGCTCGGCAAGGTCTACGCCGAGGTCCAATCTTACCTCCACCACACCGGGGAAAGCGAGGACGGCCCCCTCGCTCGCACACTCCTCGCTGCACTCGACGCGATCGGCAGCGTCCCCGACCCCGGCCCCGCCACCCAGGAAGTCATCGACGCCTGGAACCGGGACATCTGACACCACTCGCCCCCAACGCCTCTCAGCCATCCGGCTGGGGGGCGTTTCTCATGCCCGAGGAGGCCACGTGGCGAGCGATCGCGCGTACATCAACAGGGGCATCTGGAACGACGCCGACCACCGGCAGCTCACCCTAGAAGCCCAGCACCTCTACTACATGCTCCTGACCCACCCCACCCTGTCCTATGTCGGCGTCGTCGACTGGCGCCCGAACCGCCTCACCCCATTCGCGCGCGGCCTGACTGTCCAGCGCATCGAGGCAGCCGCCGCAGAGCTCTCGGCAGGACTTTACGTCGTCATCGACGAAGCGACCGAGGAAGTACTCATCCGGTCCTGGGTGAAGCACGACGGAGTTCTCAAGCAGCCCCGACTCGCCGTGTCGATGGCGAACGCGTACACCCGCACAGCATCGAACGAACTCCGCGGCGTCATCGTCCACGAGCTCCGCCGGCAGCGCGAAGCGCATCCGGAGTACGCGTGCTGGGAGGACAAGCGCGTCACTGACGTGCTCTCTCAGCCCTCGATTTCGGCTGAGGAGCTGCCCCCGTTTGCCCCTGCCGCTGGGGCAAACGTTGGGGGTGGGTTTGGGGATGGGTTTACCCCAAACCCACCCCCTGAGGTTGGGCCTGGGTTGCTCTGCGCCCCATCTCCTACTCCTACTCCAGCTCCCCCTTCCTCTACCGAGGAAGGGGAGTCTGAGGGGAAGTCGCGCAAGCGCTCCTCGGCGGGAACTCGCATCAGTGACGATTTCACCATCGACGACGAGATGCGGGCATGGGCCGCAGAGAACACACCCCACGTCGACATCGACTGGCACACCCAGAAGTTCATCGACCACTTCGCATCCCAGTCCGGGCAGCGCGGGGTGAAGACCCAGTGGGGCCGCACCTGGAAGAACTGGATGCGCACCGAAGAGGAGCGCGCACCCGCGAACCGTCAACAACAACGACCGAACCGCGACGCCGCCTCCGCCCGAGGCCTCGTCCAAGCCCACGAAGACCTCTTCGGGAGGACCACATGACCGACATCCAGAGAGCAGGCGACATCGTCACCGAGCTCGCCACTGCCCGCACCACCGCACCTTCCGAGGTCGCTGTCCAGGCTGACGGCACCCAGGCCGTCATCCAGTGGCAGGGCACGCCTGTCACCGCGGAGTGGCTCACGAAGTGGGTGAACAAGATGATCGCCGCGAAGCTCGCCGAACCGTACGCGGACGTCCCCAACGACGGATCCAGGGCAGCGCAGGAGGCCCGGGCCACGAACGCGGCGAAGCTCGACGCGTGGCACCGCGCCCTCGCCGGCCTCCCCCTTGAGGGGCTCGAGGCGGCACGCGTCCACTTCGAGCGCAACGGCGTACCGGAGGGGCGGTGGGGCTATCTCCGCCCGTACGAGGTGTCGAAGTGGGTGCGGGCCCGTGCGCAGCGCCGTATCCCGGAGGGGAAGGCGTGCGAGTCCCACCCGAACGAGTGGGCGCACGACTGCGGTGTCTGCCGCACTGCTGGTGCGGTTCCTCCGGAGAAGGCTCGTTCGTACATCGCGCAGATCCGCGCCACCCTCGCCCAGCGAAAGGACACCCCGTGACCACTCCCAGGCCCCCTGAGAAGTTGCTCACCATCCGAGAGCCCGTCGAGTGCACCCAGTGCGGCGAACTCATGCCCGACGGCACGACCGCCTGGATCCCCGGCTGGGGCCGCATCGAGCACTGGTACTCCGCAAACGGCTGCGACGCCTACGAGGAGGACGACGACTGGGACGACGACGAGGAGGACGACCTGTGAAGCCCTGCACCGACCGATGCCGTCGCGCAGCCGGCACGTGCTGGAACCCCGACCGCGACATCCGCCGGATCCACATCGCCCTCCACCGCATGAGAGGCAACCAGATCGCGGCCGACCTCCGCGACCAGATCGACGAGCACGCCGCCGCGTGGCGCGCACAACTCACGAAGGGCACCCGATGAGCCGCTACAAGACCACCACCCGATCCACCACCACGACCACCCACAAGATCGACCTGCCGGGCGCCACGCTCGACGACCTCCGACGGCTCGTCGAGGCGACCGTCCACCTCGGCGCGGGCTCACCAATCCAGACCGACATGTTCGGGATCTCCCTCGCCGTGCACGAGACCCGACTCAACGAGGAGGACACCCCGTGAAGCTCTACCGCCCCGTCCTGATCGAGTCCGCCGAGCAGGCCGAAGCACTACCTGATGGGGCCGTGCTCGTCCGCGAGGACCACTTCGTATTCCAGAAGCACGCAGGCCAATTCGTGAGCGCCGACCCCCACGACCTCCCCACCGAAGCAGCGTGGGAAGTCGTCGGCTGGACGGCTCTCGTGCCCATCGAAGCCGAGGAGGAGCGGAGGACGCTCGACCTGCCCGAGATGCTCGGCGGCGCAAGAAACGCACCCGTCACCCGCCTCGTCACCCCCTGGGAGGAAGCACAGTGACCTCGTTCGAACTCATCGGAACCCTGCGTGACGACCTTCAGCAGCAGAACCTCGCCAACCGCTACCGGAACCGGCTCGACGAGATCAGGGAGTGGTACCAGCACCTCCCCGACGTCATGCTCTCCGTGTCCGGCTACGCAATGGACCTCGCCGGCACCCGCGGCACGACATCCCGGATCCCGGGCGGGGACGCGCTCGCAATGCTCGCCCCCTGGGCACCGGACGCGGACCACGGGGATGATCTACCGCATCCCGCGCAGACTGTGCACGAGTGGGTGGAAGCGATCGACGGCACGCCCCGTCGCACGTTCACGGAGAACTGGCGGTGGCTCCGGGACCACACCCCGCAGATCCTCGAGTCGCAATGGGCGACAGCGTGGCGACAAGACATCGACGCGCTCTGGTACCGGCTCGAGAAGCTCTCCGGCGACGCACCACGGGCAGAGCAGCAGAACCGGGGACCGCTCGACTGCGAAGCACGCGCCCACGAGATCCCCGACGAGACCCGGCTGACGCTCACCGAGACGCAGCCTTTCTGGCCCAAGGTCCGCAACCGCGTCGAAGTCGACCGGCACCGCGAACGCGACCAGGCCAAGAGAGACAAGCGACCCCCCGAGTACCGGTGCAACCCGGACGAGAGGGGCCGGTACCTCGTCGCTGACCTGCGCGAGCACTACCGGGCACGACACGACGAGCAGGAGTATGCAAACCGAATGACATCCGTGTAAGATACGAACGACCCACAAGTGGGTCCGCTTTCAGCACACAAAGCCTCGAGCCACACGGCCCGGGGCTTTTTCGTGCGCCAAGACCGGGCACCGCCGACGCTTCCCCGAGAGCGTGGCCCCCGGCATACGAACGTCCGGAGAGGGTCGCACCCACCGGGCACCAGGACACCCCAAGCCGGATGAGCAGCCCGGGCCCCAGGTCCACTCGCGCTCGTGTCCGACGTCCTGGAATCGCGGGTCGCACCCGTACCGCCCCAGTCGTGTCGCCATAGGCGTGCCGCTGGGGCACCCGAAGCCCCCCGTCGTGAGTTCGTGGCGAGGAAGACGGCACAGTTACCGGACCCGTCCGGAGCGAACGGACTGCATACGTCGGGCGCGGCACACGACGCACAGTGAGCCCCCGACCCCGCGCACCGGAAGAGCACACGCCCACACACGGGCACGAGGCGAACCGGATAGCGCACCCCGCCCCCCGGATCAGGGAAGAGCCAGAGACAAGGCCAACCTGGTCCGGGCAGGGCGGGCACCAACTACCTCGACGCGAGCGCCTCCAACACCGCCGCATTCAACGCCTCGAACTGCTTCACCTGCGACCGCTTCACGATCACCGAGTTCTCATCCTTCCCAGCCTTCGAAATCTGTCGCACACCACGAGGGTTACGCGACGACTGCACCTCGCCGGTCACACTCACGGACCACAACCCGTTCGCGGTGAAACTCGGTGGCCGCAGCTGCACCGCCCCGACAGACCCGATCGGGATCTGCTTCTCATTCCTGCCCTGTGTCGCCCACCCGAAGAACCCGGCACGACTGATCGTCAGCACACGCCCATCGAAAGTGACCTGCCCGTTAACTCCCTTAGCTTCCATCCCGCCATCGTAGACACGGACCCCGACACCACGGAGGCGAACGCGATGAGCTCAACCCAGACCATCAGGAACGGCCGAGGCCACCGCGCCTACCGCCGAGCACAAGCCGCACTCGCGAACAGGTACAAGCGCAACAACTGGCCCTGCCCCAGCTGCGGCGAACCCTTCGACTGGGAACGACCACAGTCCGCTCGAGGATTCACCGCCGACCACCCACTCGCCATAGTGAACGGCGGCAAACTCATCGGGCAGAAGCTGCGGCCCATGTGCCGCGGATGTAATGCGAGAAAGGGAGCGATCCCCACGCCCGAGCTTCGGCCTGCGACCATGCCACCCCAGACCTGACCACATAGAAGCGCCCCCGCGCGGACTGGCATCCGCCGGGGGCTGGCCGATCGCTAGGAGATCGACATGAAGAAGCCTACCTGTTCCATCCCTGACTGTGACCGCGCGGCACATAGCCGAAGCTGGTGCCAGATGCACTACTTCCGCTGGCGTCGCCATGGAGACCCGACCCGGATCCTTATAGCCGAAGGGCAGCCGAGCACCGGCGCTTGTTCCGTAGATGGCTGCGCGGCTCCGGTCCGCTGCATCGGGATGTGTGCGAAGCACGAAGCGCGACAGCGTCGGCATGGGAACACCGCCACGGTGATCGATTATCCCGATCGGGCTTACCCCAAGCGCGCCGCCAATCACGCCTGGGCGGGTGAAGATGTTGGGTACGCCGGTGTTCACAAGAGGATCCGGGCAGCGCGCGGCCGAGCTGGTGATCACAGATGCGCGGACTGCGGCAACCGTGCGGCGGAGTGGTCATATGACCACGGTGATCCGAACGAACTAGAGAGCGATGAGGGGCCATTCAGTACGGACCTCGAGCACTACCAGCCTCGGTGCCTACCGTGCCATCAGGCACTGGATCGCAGCCAGCGCGCCCCTGCGACGCCTCCACCCTCGACGCACTGACCTTGTTGTGACACTTACCCCCTCCCCCGTCCGAATCTTCGGGCGAGGGGCCGCTGCCTCGCTCCCGGTCGAACCTGGCTCTTCTCTCTCCGAGGGGTGAGCGCGTGTCCCGCGCGGGTCCCATCGAGAAGGGGGCGTCGAGGTGGCTCGTGAACTACAGCCGTGTGGGACTGTCGCGGCGTACAAGCGGCACCTGCGGCACGGTGAGGATCCGTGCGGCGCCTGTCTGGAGGCGAAGCGGGCGCATCAGGCTCAGCGTCGTGCTGATGAGCGCGTACCGGACTCTCCGGTCCCGATCCCTGCGCCTCCGGTGGGGGCGGAGTCGGCCCCTGGTGGTGTTGTGGAGGAATTGCGCTGGCAGGCGGAGCTGCTGCGGGGCGCGATCGAGTGGTCGGCGGAGAACGATCCGGGGAAGATGCCGGCGCTCGCGAAGGAGCGTCGGGAGACACTCGCGGCCCTCGGTGATCTTGGCGAGGAGGGCGAGTCGGAGGGGGGTGCTTTGGGTGAGTTCTTCTCCGGTCCCACTGGGCTTGTCCGGTTCGCAGAGGCCGAGGATCGAAAGCAGGCCTGAGGCTGTTGGCACGTATGGCCCGAAGGTGACCGCGTTCGCTGCGGCGTGTGGTGTGAAGCTGGATGACTGGCAGGCGTACGTCATTGACGGGCTGTTCGCTGTTGGCGCGGATGGTCAGTGGGCCTCGACAGAGTTCGGGTTGCTGGTGTCTCGGCAGAACGGCAAGGGCGAGATCCTCGTCGCCTACGACCTTGCGCATCTGTTCCTGTTCCCGAGGCCTGACGGTCGGCGGAAGACGATCCTGCATACGGCGCACGAGATGAAGACCGCGATCGACGGGTTCGAGCGGTTGAAGTCCGTGATCGAGTCCCAGCCGCAGCTGATGCGGATGGTTGCCGAGCGTGGCATCTATACAGCGAATGGCCGTGAGGGGATCGTGCTGAAGCCTCGGAAGGGGCAGAAGCTTGGTGACCGGATCCGGTTTGTCGCCCGGTCGAAGAACTCCGGGCGCGGCTTCTCCGGTGACGTGATCGTGCAGGACGAGGCGCAGGAAGAGTCGCAGGCCGCTCACAACGCGCTGACGTACACCCAGTCGGCGGTGCCGAATCGGCAGGAGCTGTTCATGGGGACGGTGCCTGAGGAGGGTGTGAACGACTCGGAGGTGTTCGAGGGCGTTCGTGATCGTGGTCGTTCGGGGCGGGCATCGTCGACGGGCTGGATGGAGTGGACTCCGGAAGGGTCTGATGATCCTGAGCTTGCGGAGGGCCTTGATAAGAGTGATCCGGTGGCGTGGGCGGCAGCGAATCCCGCGGCACCGCACCGGATCAAGTGGGACACCATCCAGGATCAGCATGATCGTGACACGACTCCTGGCCGGGAAGCGTTTGGGCGTGAGCGCCTGTCGATCTGGCCGAATCGTGACGAGGCCGCTGAGGCGTCGAACAGCGACGTGGACATGGAGTGCTGGTACGAGAACGAGGTCAGCACGTGGCTGTCCCGCCGCACGGTGCTCGCTGTGGTCATTGGCCGGGGCGGCGGGTACTCATCGATCTGTGGCGCTCAGCGTCTCGATGACGGGAAGGTGTTGGTGCAGCATCTTGCGACGAACGCGGGAACGCTTTGGCTCGCGGACCGTCTGAAGGAGCTTCGCGTCGAGCTGGCTGCACGCCTGGTGGTGCTTGATGAGAAGAACGCCGCAACGGTCACCTCGGACCTCACCCGCGCCGGCGTCCGGTACATCGGGATGCACATGAGCGAGGTCGCAGCCGCATTCGACATGACGATCGAGTACGTCAACGGCGGCGTGGTCGTGCATCCGCCGCAGCCGGAGCTTGATGATGCGCTTGCGGCGGCTGTGCCGCGCGTGATGAACAAGTCGCAGAACCTGAAGACGTGGGACCAGGGCGACCCTATGGTGCCGTCCTCGGCAGTGCAGGCGATGTCCCTGGCGATCTGGGGCCTGAAGAAGTCGGAGTCGCAGCAGGAGAGAGTCTCGGCGGCGGCACCTCGAGTGCTTTCTACTGAGGCTGCGGAGCGTGGCGATGACATTGATGTGCTGACGGCACGGTTCTGAGAGGGGATGTGATGGCTTCTCCTTCCCGTGAGGTCGGTTATGTGAAGGATTCGGCGGTTGCTGGGTGGCAGACGTTCGAACTTGACGAGGACGACAATCCGGCGCTGCGGTTCCCTCTGTCGGTGGGGATTTACTCACGCATGCGGCGCGAGGAGACTCAGGTTCAGTCCGTGCTGAAGGCTGTGAAGCTGCCTATTCAGCGGACCGCCTGGCAGGTTGATCCGAACAGTGCGGATCCGGAAGTCGTCGATTTCATTGCGCAGAACCTCGATCTGCCTGTCGTGGGCCAGCCGGCCCCGGTGACGCGGCGGCGGAAGCGGTTCTCTTGGTCTGAGCACCTCCGCCTTGCACTTACCTCGCTGGACTACGGGTTCGCGTTCTTCGAGCAGGTGTACCAGTACAACGAGACTGATGGGCGGCTATGGCTGCGGAAGCTCGGATGGCGTCCGCAGGCGACGATCCAGAAGATCAACGTTGACCGCGACGGTGGGCTGAAGTCCATCGAGCAGAACGCTATGGGCTCCCGCAACGCGACGATGGACGTCGATCGTCTGGTCGCGTACGTCCCGGAGCGTGAGGGCGCGAACTGGACTGGCGTGTCGATGCTGCGGCCGTCGTACAAGTACTGGCTGCTGAAGGACCGTCTCCTCCGGGTGCAGTCGACCACCGTCGAGCGGAACGGCATGGGCGTCCCCGTGTACACCGCACCCGACCTGTCGACCCTCGGGCTCGACGGCGAGGAGCACACGAAGCGGGAAACCACCGAGATCGAGCGGGGCCTCGCGATAGCGAAGGCGTTCCGAGCCGGTGAAACCGCCGGCGCGTCGATTCCGTTCGGCGCAAAGCTCGAGCTGCTCGGAGTGTCCGGGACGCTCCCGGATGCGGATAAGCCGATCCGGTATTACGACGAGCAGATGGCCCGTTCGGCACTCGCGCACTTCCTGAACCTCGGCACCCAGACGGGCAGCTGGGCGCTCGGGACCACGTTCGCTGACTTCTTCACTCTGTCGTTGCAGACGATGGCTGAGCAGATCGCTGACGTCGCTACGCAGCACATTGTCGAAGATCTGGTGGACCTGAACTTCGGCGAAGACGTCCAGGCGCCACGGATCGTGTTCGCCGAGATCGGCGCGCAGACTCCCGCCACTGCTGAGGCACTCCAATCGCTCGTGCAGACGAAGGTGATCCGGCCTGACGAGAGGCTCGAGCAGTTCATGCGTGACCGTTACAGCTTGCCCGAAGCCGATCCCTCTACTGCCCGCGACATTGGCACTACTGGCGTCCAAGGCGCTTCTACCTCTATGGAAGGAGGCGACGATGGGACGGACGCTCCGTGACCGCTTCAACTTCGCCACAAACAAGCAGAAGACCCCCGTCCGCGCTGAGGCACCGTCCTCCACCGGCGACGAGTCGAAGGCAGTGCTGCGGATCTACGACCCGATCGATTCCTGGGGCGAGTGGTTCGGCCTCTCCGCGAAGGAGTTCGGTCAGGCGCTCGATGCGCTGCCGTCGAGCGTCGAGGAGATTGAGCTGCACGTGAACTCCCCCGGCGGGGAAGTCCACGAGGGCCTCGCGATCCTGAACCAGCTCCGCCAACACAAGGCGTCGGTGACCGTGATCATCGATGGTCTCGCTGCGTCGGCCGCATCGTTCATCGCTATGGGTGCCGACCGGGTGCTCATCGCCCCGAATGCCGAGGTCATGATCCACAATGCGTGGGGCCTCGCCATGGGCGACTCCGACGACATGCAGAAGATGGCCGACGATCTCGACCGGATCAACACGAACCTCGCTCGGATCTACCAGAGCAAGGCAGGCGGCGACGTCGCGGACTGGCTCGAGGCGATGCGCATCGAGTCCTGGTATTCCGACGAGGAAGCTGTCGCGGCGGGACTCGCCGACGGTATCTATCGCGAAGAGACCGAGGAGCCAGCCGCCGAGGCCCGCTTCAACCTCGGCGTCTTCGCCCATGCGGGACGAGCCGACGCGCCGTCCCCCTACATGCCCCGCACCGCGCCCGCGGCTGCGGTCCGACCGGCGGAGCTGTCGGTCACCCCCGAGAAGGAAGGAACCGACATGTCGGATCTGATCAAGGGGCTCCGCAACCGAATCGGCATCGCCGACGACGCGGAGCTCGACGACACTCAGGTGCTGGCCGCGCTCGACGAAGCGCTCGCCGAGCGTGCCGAGCCCGCAACCCAGCCGCAGGCGCGGGAGCTGCCGGAGGGCACGGAGGTCATCGACTCCGAGGCCCTGGCGCAGCTGCGCGCCGAGGCGGAGGACGGTCGCGCTGCCCGCGCCGAGCGGGACCAGGCGCGTCGCGCCGAGATCGTGGACAACGCGATCAAGGCCGGGAAGTTCGGGCCCGCGCGCCGGGACGCCTGGCTGAACGCTCTCGAGGTGGATGAGGCCGGCGCGACCGCCGATCTTGAGCGCCTCACCCCCGGCCTGGTCCCCGTGGCCCAGATCGGCGACGCCGGCGACGCCGTCGACGGCGACGAGGACCTGTACAACCGCGCCTTCGGCGCTCCCCAGAAGGATGTGAAGTGACCATGGCGGACTACTCCCCCCTGTTCAAGCCCGGCGCAGCCATCACCTACAGCGTGTCCGCTGACGTGACCGCCGGTCAGGTCGTCGAGCTGACCGGCGACCGTGCTGTCGGCCCGGCCAGCGCTGACTCCGAGAAGGTCGTCGGCATCGCCGCGTTCAACGCAGTCGTCGGCGACCACGTGACCGTCCATGACGGTGGTGTGCAGCGCCCCTACGCCTCCGGCGTGATCGCTGCAGGCGACAAGGTGGCAGCCGCTGCGGACGGCAAGGTCGTCACCGCAGGCGAGGCCGTCAACACCATCGGTATCGCCCTCGCGGCTGCTGCCGACGGCGACCCCGTCCAGCTGAAGTTCAAGGCCTGAGGAGGCACCGAAATTGGCTTACCAGTACCCTGAGGCCCCGGCAACTGTCGGCGACGACCTCACCACTCTCCAGATCCATCATCTGATGAAGTCCCCGGCGTTGCTCGTGAAGCGCGCCGCAGACCTCGCGCGCCAGAAGTTCATCGCGGACTACCTGCTGACTGGTCGCTACCAGGCTGTGGGCGGCGCGATCCTGTACGAGACCGGTGAGGAGATTTTCCCCGCCGACGAGGCGGAGCAGATCGCCCCCGGTGGCGAGTACCCGCGCACCACCATGACGTCCGGTGAGCTCGCTGCGGCGAAGACGTCCAAGTGGGGTCAGGACTCCTCGGTGACCGATGAGGCGATCTCGCGTCTCGGTGTGTCGCCGCTGGACAAGGCGATCCGCAAGGTCGTCAATGGCATGATCCGCCAGGGCGACGGGTCCGCGCTCGGCGTGATCGGCTCGCAGGTCACCCAGTCGAAGGCCGCTTCCGCTGCCTGGACCGGCGCCGGCGCGGCCGACGCGATCGTTGACACCGTCCTGGAGACCCAGGCGGAGTACGAGGAGATCAATGACGATTACGCCTTCAGCTACGACACCATCGTGCTGAAGCCGACGCAGTTCGCTGCTGTTGCGGCCGCTCTGATCAAGTCGGATCTGGTGCCGCGTGAGTCGCAGAACTTCGTGCTGTCCGGCGTGATCCCGGACTACCTCGGGTTCTCGTGGGTGACGTCGAAGCACGTCCCGTTCAGTGACCCGTTCCTCCTGGATCGGGAGCAGCTCGGCGGTATCGCCACCGAGAACATTCAGTCTCCGGGCTACTCCAACATGGAGGGCATCGAGGTCAAGTCGATCCGTGACGAGGACACCGACGGTTACCGGGTGCGGGGCCGGCGCGTGTTCGTGCCCGTCGTGCTCGAGCCTCGCGCCGGCATCCGCATCACCGGAACGGGGGTGTGAGTGTGGCGTACCGAATGAAGGCTGTGACTGCGGTCGTCAAGGTCGGCGGGACTGAGAAGTACCTGCACAGGGGTTCGATCGTCCCCTCGGCCGCGACCAATGTGGAGCACCTGCTCGCTGTGGGGCTGGTCGAGGAGGTCAATCTCCTCCCATCCGACGTGGCGGAGGTGGACTCTCGCGAGGAGGTTTCTGGCGAGCAGAGCGGCCCCGAGGTTCTGCAGTCCTCTGATGAGGATCTTCCGGAGCCTCCGGCTAAGGCAGGTCCCGGGTCCAGTGCCGAGGCGTGGCGGAACTACGCCAGCGCGATTGGTGTCGAGGTGTCGGGCAACGCTGACCGTGCTGAGGTCATCGCGGCGCTCGAGGCCGCAGGCAAGCCGACCGAGTGACGATGGGAGGGGGCGAGCATGGCTGACCTGCTCACCAGTGATGATCATCAGCTGGTCCCGGGGCTCGCGGAGCCGTGGCTGTCGATCTTCTTCGACGCCGCGAACTCGGCGGTCTCCAGGCTCGCCCCCTGTCTCACCGGCCCTGACGCGGACTCTGGACGCCGTGCTGAGGCGAAGCTGGTCGTGCTGCGCGCGATCGAGCGGGTCCGGCAGACACCGGAGTTCGTGCGCTCGCAGACTGCGGGACCGTTCTCCGTCACCTACATCACCAGCGGCCGCGGCGTCCTCGACAAGGAAGACCGCGCTGTGCTCGCCGGCCTGTGCGACGCCGTGCCCGCTGGAGGGGCTCGCGCATCGTTCCCTGAGCCGGACTGCTACGACGACCTGTTCGCCCGTCCACGCCACGTCAGGGGGCTGTGATGGCCTGGTCCAGCATCGACCAGGTCCGCCACCATCCCCATCTCGGTTGGGTCGAGAACGACCGCGGTGAGGAGAAGGAGACTTGGGGGCCATGGGTTGACGTGCCTGACGGCGTGTGGGCGCCGGGCTCGACGAGTGAGGACCTCGCTGAAGGGCACCGGATCGAGTCTGCGGGCACGCTGATCTTCCAGCGCGCTTTCGTGTACTCGGAGTTTGACGAGTTCAAGGTCAACGGCACCACTTACCAGGTCGTTGGGCATGCCTCAACGATCCGCCGGAACCCGTTTACCGGGACGGTGATGGGGACCGATATCGCGCTGAAGGCGGTGATCTGATGGTCAACATCAAGGTGGAAACCCAGCTGCGCTTCAACCCGGCAGCGATCCGGAAGATCCTCACCGACCCGCAAGTGTTCGCCGACATGAAGCGGCGCGCCGACGCGATCGCTGCTGGCGCGAACGCTGGCGTAACGAAGGATCGCCCCACCGAAGAGGACCCGTACCTCGCGACCGAACTAGTGCTCGAGGAGCCCCGCGCCGCGGCGTCGGTCATCACGCGCACACAGCGCGGGAAGCGGGACAACCTCCGGAGGGGAACGCTGCTGAAGAACCTCGACAAGGGCAGGTGAGGCGATGCCTTACCCCAGCATCGGCAACGGGATCCGGGGGGTCGTGTTCCCCGACCCTGTCGTCGCCGTTCGTTCCTGGGTGCGGCGCGCGGGGCTCTATCAGCGGGTGTATCCGCGTCTTCCCGAGAAGCATCTTGAGAAGCGTCCGTTCCTGATCGTGAACGAGTCCGGTGGGTCCGGCCCGCACGATCGGGTGTTCACGCGGGTTCGGCTTCAGTTCGAGTGCTGGCATGAGGACTCCGACGATTCCTCCAAGGCGGCGCGCTGGCTGGCGTCACTGCTGCTCGTCTGGGACGAGTACGAGGACGTGTGGAACCCACGCATCATCCAGGACCCCACCGATATGCCGGACCCCGATACCGGGTCTCCGGTGCACAGGCTCGCCGCCGAAGTCTCCTTCGTCGGTGAGGAACAAGAAATCCTCTCAACAGAAGGAGCATGACCATGGCTGAGGGTAATCTCGCAGTCTCCGCTGCCAAGCCGCTTACTGCGCGCGGCGGCATCCGCAAGGCCCCGATGGGCACTACCCTCCCGACCGACGCGGTCGCGGAGCTCGACGAAGCGTTCGCGCGCATGGGCTACGTGACCACCGACGCGGTCACCCAGACCACGAACCGTTCCGCCGAGGACGAGTACGCGTGGGGCAACGTCGTTGTCGACACTCACGAGACCGAGTACGGCGTCGTCCTCACGTTCACGCTGATGGAGTCCTCCAACGCGGAGACCCTGAAGGCCATCGTGGGCGACGAGAACGTGATCGTGACGCCCGCGACCGCGGAGCACGGCAACCAGATCGAGGTGCGATGGAAGTCGGGCCTGCCGGCGAAGGCGGCGTGGGTCATCGACATGCTCCGCGTCAAGGGCGGGACGCAGCGGAAGGTCGCACCTTCCGCGCAGCTCGTCTACTCGGGCGATGTGCAGTACGTCGACTCCACCTCGATCAAGTACTCGGTGGAGCTGCGCTGCCACACCGACGAGAACGACGTCCCGGTCTACGACTACTTCGACGATGGTGAGACCACGCTGGGGGGATGAGTGCCCGCTACGCGGCCCTCTACTGACTGAGGGCCGCGTAGCGGCTGCCCCACGCCCTTGACCGGAAGGAGCCTTCATGGCTGATGCCTGGACCGTCCCCCTGCCCGGCCCCGCAAGCGCGGGCGCAAACACCCATCTTCAGGACCATGACGCGCTCACAGCCGCGATCACGGAACTGCGAGACACAGTCGAATCGCTGACGTCGGTAGCGGAGGCGCTTGAGGCACGGATCGGCGAGCTCGAGCATCTTCTCGACTGACCCCCTCTGATCGACCTGGTCCCGGTCCCCTCGGCTCGCCGGGGCCAGGTCTCCGCTTTCGAAGAGCCGAGCTATTCGCGGCACCCCATGCCCTGGGGTGCCGTTCCCTTTTCCGCACTATGAGGAGCCGAACCATGGCTGAGCCGAAAGCCAAGAAGAAGCAGTTCACCCGCAAGAAGAAGGTCATTTTCGACCGCGTCCGCTTCACCGTCCCCGAGATCTTTGGAGAGGACGAGGAGTTCGACCTGCCGACGATGCGGCAGATGCCCCTCGGTATCGAGCGGACCATGCGCACTGAGCCCGACAAGTTCTTCGCCTGGGTCATCGAGCACTCCACTGACGAGGAGGCCGAAGCGATCGACTCTCTCGTCGGTGACGAGTCGATGATCTTCATGGATGCGTGGAAGAAGGCGTCGGGTCCTGCCTCGGGGAAATCCAAGCGCTGACTGAGATCTACGAGGAGCACCCCACCGCAGTCGAGGCAACGCTTCTGGCTGCCGGGCTGCGGTGGCGTGACCTCGAGGATCCAGTCAGCACCGGCACTGACTGGGGTGACGTTGCTGCTGTGCTGGAGCACGCGCCGTGGGATGCCCCTATCCGGCGAGCGGTGAACCCGAAGGACTGGCCGTGGAACGACCCGGCCCGCGACCTCCTCGCCGGGATCGTTGACGAGCTCCGCACGCTTCAAGCGCTCATCGGGAACCTATCGGGCGCGAAACCTCACCAGTTCCCCGAGCCGATCAAGCGACCTGTCACCGCTGGCGGTGAACATGCGGGGGCTATCGAGACTGGCGAGGCGACGCTTGAAGAGATCGACCGAATTCTCGGGTGGTGACCCCACCCTATCCATCACGGGAAGGGGTGGGGTTCGTGGCTGCAGCGGTTGAACTGGCGACCGCCTATATCACGGTGGCGGCGGAGGGGAGCTCTCTCGCGCCCTCGTTCGCGCGGTCATTCCGTGCTGTCGAAAAGGTCGCTGGCGACTCGGGCAAGCGGATGGGCAGGTCCCTCACGGGCCAGGTGTCGAAGGCGACCGAGAGCGACGTCAAGAAGGCGAAGGAAGCCTACGAGCAGGCGTCGAAGAAGGTCACGGCCACCGCTGAGTCTCAGGCGACGAAGGTCGAATCTGCGCGCCGCAAGGAAGAGATCGCCCAGGCGAAGGTCACCGAGGCGCTGGCGAAGTACCCGAAGGAGTCGTCGCAGGTTCTGGCCGCGCAGGACCGCCTCGCGCTCGCGTCGCAGAAGGTCGAGTCTGCTCAGCGCGAGCAGCAGTCCGCGATGGACCGCGCGAATCGCGAGCTTGACGAGACCACCCGGTCTCTGCGCGACACGGAGAGAGCTGCGGAGTCTGCGGCGACTCCGTTCCAGCGCCTGGGCGACCGAGTGAAGTCTGCTCTGAAGGGTGATTTCAAGGGCGCTTTCAAGCCGGTAGAGCGTGAGGGCGAGGATGCCGCCTTCGAGATCGAGAAGGATTTCAAGGCGTCCGGCGATGATTCCGCACAGGGGTTCAGCAGCAGCTTCAAGGCTGGGATCGCAGGATTCGCTGGCGGTGTCATTGCCACGATCGGCATCGACAAGCTCAAGCAGGCCGGCGGCGCGATCTGGGAAATCGGTGCGTCGTTCGACGACATGGCTGACACGATCCGTGTCGGCACGGGCGCGTCCGGTGCAGCGTTCGAGGACCTGCAGGCGTCGGCGAAGAACATCGCTTCCACCATCCCGGCCGACTTCTCGACCGTCGGCACTACGGTGGCGGACCTCAACACTCGTCTCGGCATTTCCGGGGACACGCTGGAGAAGGTTGCTTCCCAGTACATCCAGGCGGGGAACATTCTCGGCGAAGAGGTCGACGTGCAGTCGACGACCGCCGCATTCTCGGCGTTCAAGCTCGAGGGTGACGCGGTTTCCGGAGCGATGGACACGCTGTTCCGCGTCTCTCAGGCCACAGGCGTCGGGTTCAACGAGCTCGCCGGATCGATCCAGTCGAACGCTCCCGCGCTGCAGAACCTCGGATTCTCGTTCGAGGACACCGCCTCGATGGTCGGCCTGCTCGACAAGTCGGGCCTGAACGCTGACCAGGTGATGTCGAGCCTGTCGCGGTCTCTGGTGAATCTCGCGAAGGACGGGGAGGAACCCGCTTCCGCGTTCAACCGGGTGACCGGTGAGATTCAGGGGTTCGTGGACGCGGGCGATATCGCTGGCGCGACGGATCTTGCGTCGAAGGTGTTTGGCACCCGTGGAGCGTCCCAGTTCGTGGGCGCGCTCCAGTCCGGGAAGCTGAACATGGAGGACCTGCAGTCAACTGTGGGCGCGACCGGGGACACCATCCTCGGCCTCGGCGAGGAGACCGCGGACTTCCCCGAGAAGTGGCAGGTCTTCAAGAACAAGGCCCTGCTGGCGCTCGAGCCCGTCGGGAACGCACTGTTCGCGCTCGGTGGCGACGCGATGGGTGCTCTCGCTGACTGGGTGGAGAAGATCGACTTCACCCCCATCGCTGACGGGATCGACTCTGTCGTTGACGGAGGGAAGGCTATCTGGGACATCCTCGTCAACGGGGATTTCAATGGTGGCCTGTTCGGACTGTCTGAGGACTCCGGCACCGTCGATTTCCTGTTCAACCTTCGGGACGCCGCTATCTGGCTGTGGGAGAAGGCGCTCAAGCCCCTTGGCGATTGGATCGCTGACCACGGGAAAGATATCGCCGTGTTCTTCGCCGGGTTCGGCGGGTCACTGCTTGTCGCTGGCCTGATCGCGCTCGGTGGAGCGATCGGTGGCGTGATCGCGTCGATCTCGTGGATACCTCTCGCTATCGGTGCCGCAGTCGGTGCGCTCACGTGGTTCTTCACCCAGACCGAGGTGGGGAAGAACATCCTCTCCGCTGTCGTGGACTGGATGGTGAACACGGCTTGGCCAGCCATCAAGCAGTTCGGGATCTGGATCGCGGACGCTGCGGTGTGGCTGTGGCAGAACGTTCTCGCTCCGGCCTGGTCCGGGATCAAGACCGTGATCGCCGCGACGGTCGATTGGCTGGTGAACACGGCGTGGCCGTTCATCAAGGGTGTCTGGGACGCGATCGCGGGTGCCGCGATGTGGCTGTGGCAGTCCGTGATCCAGCCCGTGTGGAACGGGATCAAGACCGCGATCGCAATCGCAGTCACCGCGATCAGCGTCTACATCGACCTACTGAAGTGGTACTTCAGCAACGTCATCGCCCCCGTCGCGATGTGGCTGTGGGACAACGTCATGAAGCCCGTCTGGAATGGGATCAAGACCGCCATCTCAGCCGTCGTCACATGGTTCCGAGACACTGCCTGGCCGATCCTCTCCACCGTGATCTCCTGGATTTCCACGAAGTTCGATCAATTCAAGACCGGCCTCGGCATCATCTGGGACTTCATCAAATCGCGAGTGATCAGCCCTGTGATCGCATGGTTCCAGAACACGGCCTGGCCGATCATCTCGACGGTTCTCGGGTACATCAAAACCGGGTTCAACGTCATGCGGGACTCGTTGAAGAACGCATGGTCGTTCATCAAGGACACCGTGATCGCGCCGGTCGCGAACTGGTTCCGCGACACCATCGGGCCGCTGTTCGACCGGGTGACCGGAGGCATCAAGGACGCCTTCAACACGATGAAGAACGCCGTAAAGAAGGCGTGGGAAGGTGTCCGCGACACCGCGAAGGTGCCCGTCGAGTTCGTGGTCAACAAGATCATCAACGACGCGATCATCGGGAACTACAACGACGTCGCGACCACGTTTGGGCTCGACTCGATCGACGACGTCAGCCTCCCGGCAGGGTGGCGCAGCGGCGGCATCCTGCCCGGCTACACCCCCATTCATCGCGGGGACGACGTGCTCACACCGATGCGCTCCGGCGAAGGTGTCCTCGTCTCCGAGGGGCTGCGGGATAGCGCGAGCCGCCGGGCGTTCCTTGGCGCGAACGAGGCTGCTAAGCGGGGGATCTCCTTCGCGGACTTCCTCGGCTCCGGGTACGCCGGTGGCGGCCTTGTGAAGCTGCGTATGCCGTTCGCGGGCTCCTACCCGCGCGGTGACGGTTTCGGTGCACGCGGTGGCGCTCACAAGGGCATCGACTGGCCGATGCCTTCGGGGGCGATCCTGAAGGCGGTCGGTGCTGGCACGGTTTCGCATACGTGGAATCCTGCTGCTGGGCGGAAGCTTGAGCTTGCAATCGGTGACGGGCTTGTCGCCGGTTACCATCACCTGTCCAGCTACATCGCGGGGCAGGGATCGAGTGTGGCGGCGGGCGCGAACGTTGCGCGTGTCGGCAACACTGGCCGCTCCTCGGGTCCGCATCTCCACTTCTCGCTCCGCCGAGATGGGAAGTACGTTGACCCGCTCCCCTACCTCGGCGCGGGCGGTGAGGCAGGCAGCGGTGAAGGTGGCTGGTGGAACCCGTTCACCAGTCTCTGGTCATCGTTGAAGGACAAGGTCCGTGAGGGCGTTGGCGACAACGCGTTCGGTGATCTGCTGTTCGAGCTGCCGAAGAAGATCATCGGCGGCGCGAAAGACTGGGTGACGGACAAGATCACGGCGCTCGGCGACTGGGCGTCGGACACGGTCGACACTGCGGGCGGGTTCGCCCGCTGGTCACCGGTCGCGACTCAGGCACTGGTCCGTGAGGGCCAGTACGGGCCGCGCCGGTTCTCGGCGCTGATGCGTCGCATGAACCAGGAGTCCGGATATGACCCCCGGGCGATCAACAACTGGGATTCCAACGCGAAGGCCGGAACCCCGTCGAAGGGTCTGATGCAGGTCATCCAGCCGACGTTCGATGCGTACCGGGACCGGTCCCTTTCGAGCGACATCTACGACCCGCTCTCCAACATCGTTGCCAGCATCCGCTACACGCTGGCGCGATATGGAGACCTCGAGCGTGGGTGGAACCGTCCAGGTGGCTACGCCCTCGGCGGGATCGTCAACGGTGGCATCTACGACACCGGTGGTGTTCTCGACTCCGGCGAGTTCGCGATGAACTTGTCCGGCAGGCCTGAGGTCGTGCTGAACCCGAGCGAGTCCCGGGCGTACATGGCCGGTCAGGCCTCGACCGGGGCGCCGGTCGGTGGGGACACGATCAACATCTACCCGGAGACCGACAAGGTGCCGGAGCTGATGACGGAACTGGCCTGGGCACAGAGGACGCAGCGGAATCGCCGCGGCCGGTACAGGGTAGGGAGGTGACGCGTGTTCTTCGAGTTCCAGGGCCTCCGCGTGGGCGGGAGGGATCTTCCGCTCATCATCGAGGAGTACGAGTCCACGCTGGGGAATCTGCGCACTGGTGATGCAGAACGACCGCTCACCGGTGGGCATCGCCCCGGCAGGGACTTTCAGGACTCGGGGGAGCTCACGTTCACCTTGATCACTGGCCCTAGCGTCCGCGGCTATTCGACCACGGTCGACACGGTCGAGGGTGCGCTCGCTGCCTGGCGTGGCACGCTGGATGCGCCTGCTGGGGTGATGTTCCCGTTGGTGGTCGAATGGGGGGATGGGCGGCGCCGGGTCTACTACGGCCGTCCGGGCCGCTCATCCTCTCCTGATTTCGATCGTTACGCCGATCAGGGCCACATGACCCTGGTCCTCCAGTTCCGGGTGCTGGATCCGTTCGTGTACGACACCATCCCGACCGGGGCGACGATCTCGGTCGTGCCCCGGTCGCTGGGCGGGATCATCGCCCCGATCGTCACGCCGGTGACGACGACGATGACCTCGGGGGTGGAGTATCGGATGCTCACCGTCGGCGGTGATGCGCCGGCGCCGCTACGCGTCACCTTCCACGGCCCGGCCCGCGACCCGCGAGTCACGGTCGGTGGCGTGGAGGTCGGGGTCGTCGGCGAGATCGCCTACGACGAGAACGTGATCGTCGATGGCCGCACCAGGTCTGTGCACCTCGATGACGCCGCGCAGACGCCGGCGGGGCACCGCCTCTCCCGCGGCTCGCGCCTGGACCTCCTTCGAGTGGAGCCGGGTGTGCACGAGGTCGCTTTCACTGCCACGGACCGCACCGGCACCGCCCGGGTCACGGTCGAGGCGACTCCCGCTTACTACCACCTCTGAGGAGGTCCATCTGATGGCAATGGAACGCGTCCCCTACCTCGTAGGTGGGGGTTTCGAGCACTCCGCTGAGGTGATGCGCGCGGCGCTCGCCGCGGCGACGTCGGGTGCGGAGGGTCTGGTGAATGCGGGGGACTTCAAGGTCACGCCGACCGCGGTGCCGGGCACGAACGTCGCGGTCGCGCCGGGCAACGCGCTGATCCGCAACTCCTACGGCGGTGGCGGTGCGCAAACGTACGCGGTGCGCGCGCCGTCGCAGACGCAGCTGCCGATCCAGGCGACCGGCTCGGCCGGTGCCCGCACGGACCTGGTCGTGGCCCGGGTCGATGACCCGACCTACGGTGGTGGGGCGTTCGACCCCGCCACGTTCGAGGCCGCGCGCTTCGAGGTGATCCGGGGCGTCCCAGCCTCGACCCGTACGGCGGCGGAGCTGGGCCTGTCCTACCCGGCGATCGCTCTCGCCAGGGTGACGCTGCCGGCGTCGACGGGCACGGTCACGGCCGGGATGATCACGGACCTGCGCGCCCTGGCGCAGCCGCGGAAGGAACGCCACCTGTACGTCCATCCGATGACGCAGGCGGACGGGATCGTGCGGATCGTGAACCGCAGGGACATCGGTGATTGGTGGCCGAACCCGGACACCATCACGGGCTGGCGCATCGATGTGCCCGAGTGGGCGCAGCGCGTGCGGATCATCGGCCAGGCCGGTGGTGTGCTGATCCGCCGCGGCTCCGCGAACGCGTGGGGCC
>NZ_FXXB01000006.1 GCF_900184245.1 Brachybacterium massiliense
CGCCCGGTTCCATTCCGAACCCGGAAGCTAAGCTCGATTGCGCCGATGGTACTGCACTCGGGAGGGTGTGGGAGAGTAGGTCGCCGCCGGACATCTTCACTGGGAGTGGAGGAGTGCTTGAACCCCTTATGGGTGTTCGCCTCCTCCACTCCCATTTTTTATGCCCAAAACTCGGAAGGCCACGCGCGTTGGCTGGGCTACCATTCCCGCGGCGGTGGTCCCTTGATCCCGTGCACCACCCTCGCTTCCGCCATGATGCTCGGCTCGAGCGCCCCATAGCCGTCACAGCAGCCACGCGCCGCGCGTGTATGGGTAGGCGTCGAAGCTCGCGTCCGCACCGCCCTGCTCGAGAGCGGGATGATCGAGATGACCGGCGGTGAGCAGAGGATCGTCCTGGAGTCTCCGGCGGGCCTGGCCCGGATCACCGTGCACACGGCGGGCGGGCGCGTCGAGCAGGTCACCACCCAGGGTGAGCCCGCCTATGTCGCCGACCGCGGACTCTCGGCGGAGGTCCCGGACTACGGGCGGGTGGACTTCGACCTGGTCTGGTCCGGCGCCTTCTACGCGATGATCGATGCCTCAGTGCACGGCTTCGCGCTCACGGCCGACGAGCAGATCGCCCTGACCGCCTTCGGGACGCCTTCGTACGCGCAGCCCGACCGGGACTGCGCCAGGAGCATCCCTCGCTCGGGGACGTGGGACCGCTGTCCTTCGTCCACTTCATGGGACGGGGGCACTCTCTGGGCATCGGCGCGGCCGAGTCCCGTTCGACCACCTACGTCCACCCCGGGGTGATCTGCCGCCGCCCCACCGGGGCCGGCACCTCCGCCCGGCTCGCGCTCCTGGCCGGGCAAGGTGCGCTGGGGCCGGGCGATGCGTTGGAGACGATCTCCCCACGTGGCAACCGCTTTGTGGGCACCGTGGTCGGGGAGACGAGAGTGGGAGACTTTCCCGCCTGGCACTCGACGATCACCGGCTCGGCCCGGCTGATGGCCCGTTCTCGACTCACCGTGGACCTCGATGACCCGCTGGTGGATGCCTCGGATCTCGAACTCCTGCTCAGCACCTGAGCTGCCGACGGTCAGCGTTCTGCTCAGCGGCCGCGGCGCCGAGGTCGCAGCGCGTTGGTGCACCACAGCGACAGCGCGATGAGCACCGGCTGGAAGAACAGACGGCCGAAGCGCTTGGCGTCGGTGTCCAGCCCGAAGCCGTCGCGCTCGTGCAGCCACTGGGCGATGTTGCCGGGGAACACGGCGACGAAGAACGCCGCGGCGATCCAGCCGACGGTCGCCTGGCGGCGTACGAGCAGCATCAGGGCGCTGCCCAGGGTGATCTCGGCGATCCCGGAGGTGACCACCGTGGTGTCAGGGTCCAGGGGCACGAAGTCCGGCACCTGGGCCTGGAACTCCTCCCGCGCGACGGTGCGGTGGCTGATACCGGTGCCGACCAGCATCGCTCCCAATGCGAGGCGGGCCAGAGTACGCGGCCAGGTGCTGCGCCGAGTCTTCCCGGCGGCGGGATCGGGACGAGGGGAGCGACGCACGGACATGACGCACCTTCCGGTGGCGGGACGGGCGAGTTGACCTTACCCGCCTCAGCTGGCCGCACCGTGCGGACGCGCACGCCGGGACCTGCCCCTCAGGCCGCGAGAATCGGCGCCGGGAAACTGGTCCTCGATGGTTGGGACGCTGGCTCGTCGCTCTTCGACGGCTGGTCGTCCTCACCCGTGAGGGGTGCGGGAGCGTGCTCCTCGGAGGTCTCAACGGTCTCGGCGCACCGCGGCAGAGGCGCGGGCAGGTCCAGGCTCACCGGCAAATACCCGTCGCTGAAGGGATCGGGTGCGGCCATGCGCGCCTCGAGCTGGGCGACTATGGCGGCTTCGAGGTGCCTCGCTTCGGTGAGGTCGACCCGGATGGGACTTGCGGGGTCGAGCATGCGTGCGCGTGCGACATGTTCGAGGAGCACCGGCAAGGTCTGCTCGGTGAGGCATCCGGTGGCGATCAGCTCGATCGCTTCGAGATCCAGATCGGCTCGGATCAGCAGGGAGATCGTGTGTTTCATGGTGGCGCTCTGGGATGGGCGCGCTCGTACAGACGCGCCCCGGACGTGCGAGGGGTTGAGGGACGCTGCGGCGTTCGACCGGTCGGTGCGGGGCCCGGGGGTACCGGGCCCCGCACCGAAATCAGCCGACGGAGGACTCGAGCTGGGGCGCGCTCTGCGCGGAGGTGATCTCGATCTTTCGGGGCTTGGCCCTCTCGCTGAGCGGGATCGTCACGCTGAGCACGCCGTTGTCGTAGCTCGCGGTGATCGCCTCGGTGTCCAGCCCCTGGCCCAGGGTGAGCTGACGCAGGAAGCTGCCGCCGGTGCGTTCGCGAGAGATCCACCTGGCGCCCTCGTCCGTGGTGAGGGTTCGTTCGGCGCGGATGGTAAGCAGTTGCCCATCGACATCGATGTCCACCGAGCCGGGATCCACCCCCGGCAGGTCAGCGGACAGGATGTACCGGTCGCCCAGGCGGTAGAGATCCATCGGCATCTGCCGCGGGCCACGCCGGCCGTTGTCGAAGAAGGCGTTCGTGAAGTGCTCCAGGTCTCGGAGCTGATCGAAAGTGGTCATCGCATCTCCTTTCCACAGGGCCGCCGCCATCGGCGGCCACTTCACCTTGAGCCGGATCGACTCAACTGTGGCCGAGATTAGCACTCGACCCCGAAGAGTGCCAGATTATGTTCACTCACAGCGTAGAGGCGCAGCGTGCAAGGGTGCGCGATGCGCAGTGGGGGTGCTGCCGCCGGGGCGAGGAGGGCTATCCGGGGAGCTGTGGCACGGCGGCGAGGAGTTTCTGCGTATAGGGGTCCTTCGGGGCGGTGAGCACGTCCAGGGTGGGGCCTTGCTCCACGATCCGGCCGTCGTGCAGGATCACGGTCTCCTCGCACAGGCGGCCCACGATCGCGATGTCATGGCTGACCATCACCAGCGTCATCCCCAGCTCGTCCTTCAACTGCGCGAGCAGCTCGATGATCTGGGCGCGCACCGAGACGTCGAGCGCGCTGGCCGGTTCGTCGGCCACCAGGACCTGCGGGGACGGGGCGAGCGTGCGGGCGATCGCGATCCGCTGACGCTGCCCGCCGGAGAACTCGCCGGGGTAGCGGGCGGCCATATCGGGCGTGAGCCCCACGGCCTCGAGCAGCTCGGCCACGCGGGCACGGTGGTCGCCCGGGACGACCAGGGATTCGAGCGGCTCGCGCAGGATCTGGTCGACGCTCATGCGGGGGTCGAGGGAGGAGCGGGGGTCCTGGAAGACCAGCTGCACGGAGCGTCGGAACTCTCGCATCCGGGAGGCGCGGGCGCGGCGCAGGGGTGCCCCGCGGAACTCGACCTGCCCGGCGCTCGGAGAGGACAGCGCCATCAGCAGGGAGAGGATGGTGGACTTCCCGGCCCCGGATTCGCCTACGATCCCCAGGCTCCGCCCGGCATGGACCTCCAGGTCGATGCCGTGCAGCACGGTGTTCGCGCGAGCGCCGTGGCCGTAGGTGCGGTGCACCTCGCGCAGGGCCAGCAGCGGCGGCTGAGAGGTCGTCCCAGCAGTCGGCGCAGGGGTCGCGGTCATCGCTTTTCCTCCCGGGTGGGCAGGGCGGTGACGGCGCGGGCCGCGGTCACCAGCGAACGGGCGTAGACACTGGTGGGGGAGGTGAGCAGACGGGCGGCGGGGCCGGTCTCGACCACCTTCCCCTTGCGCATCACCACCAGGTCCTCGGCCACACGGGCCACCACCGGCAGGTCGTGGGAGACGAACACCAGCGTCACCCCGGTGCGCTCGATCATCGCGTCGAGCAGGGTGAGGATCTCGTCCTGGAGGGTGACGTCCAGGGCAGTGGTCGGCTCGTCGGCGATCAGCACCTCGGGCTCGCAGGCGAGCGCCATCGCGAGCGCCACCCGCTGACGCTGCCCGCCGGAGAGCTCCCACGGGTAGGAGCGCAGGATCCGCTCGCTCTCGCGCAGCGCCACCAGCTCCAGCAGCTCGAGCACGCGGCGCTGCGCGGCCGCGCCCCGCAGCGGGGTGTGCAGGCGCAGCGGCCCGGCGATCTGGCGGCCGACGGTCATCAGCGGATCCAGCGCCGTCAGCGGCTCCTGGAACACCATCGCGATGCGTCGGCCCCGCACCGCGCGCAGCGCGCGCTCGCCGCGGCCCAGCAGCTCCTCCCCGTCCAGGGTGATGGAGCCGGTGGCGTGCATGCCCTCGGGCAGCAGGCCCAGCACGGCCTGGGCGGTCAGCGACTTGCCGGAGCCGGACTCACCGATCAGGCCGAGACGTCCGCCGGTGGGCACCTCCCAGCTGACGTCCTCCAGCCGCGGGCGACCGGCCTCCTCGATGCCCACCTGTGAGTTGTCCTTACACGCACCATCCCGCTCTCCGCATCGACCACAGGGGTCAGCCGCCGCTCGTCGAGAGCGGTGCGGGGATGGGAGAGTCCCAGCGCGACCACCTCCCCGAGCGCGAACTGCTCCCGCCAGCCCCGGCTCCGGCAGCAGGACCACCCGGGCGTAGGCGCGCATCCCGGTCCGCATCGCCTGCGGCTCCTCGAAGCAGCGGCGAGGCGACGACCCGCTCGCGATCCGCACGGCGAGCTGCTCGGTACGGGAGCCGGTGCGGGCCCCGTCGGACCCGAGCTCCACGAACACCCCGACCCGCGATCGGGCAGGCAGCACCCTCTCGAGCAGACCGATCGTGGCGAGGCTGTCCGCCCAGCACACCTGCTTCTGCTCGGGATGCGCGGACAGGTGCTCCGCGAGGCGGCGCAGCGGCGTCTGCGGGTCTTCCCCGACGCACGATCCAGCGCAAGCGAGCCTGGCGCGTGACGGGGCCTGCCGGCTCAGCAGGCTGCGGGGACCTCGGCGCTCTCGGCGGCCTCGGCCGCGACCCGTCGGGCCTCCTGGCGGCGGTGCACCGCGAAGGACCAGCCGGCGATGCCCAGGCCCAGGATCGCGAGGCCCATGCCCGTCCAGGCGGGGGCGAGCAGGCCCCAGCCGGCGGCGAGCACGGCCGCGCCGAGCGCCGCCCCGAGGGAGTTGCCGATGTTCAGCGCCGAGTGATGCAGCGCCGCGGCGAGCGAAGGCGCATCCGGCGAGGCATCCAGCAGGAAGAGCTGCAGCGAGGGGCCCATCATCTGGGAGGTGATCGCGAGGGCGAGCAGCAGGAGCATCCCGGCGATCGCGTTGTGGGCGACCAGCGCGAACACTGCGAGGCTGAGTGCCATGCCGATCAGGCCCAGGAAGATCGTGCCGTAGACGCTGCGATCAGCGAGTCGGCCGGCGAGGATGTTCCCCAGCGTCATGCCCAGGCCGAACACGAACAGACCCACGGGCACGGCGCGCTCGCCGAGCCCCATCACGCCGGGCACGATCTCGCCGATGTAGCTGTAGACGGCGAACATGCCGCCGAAGCCGATCGATCCGATGCCGAGCGCGAACCACACCTGGGCACGGCGCAGCGCACCGAGCTCGGCGCGGATCGACCCGGTGGTGCCGCTCCCCTCAGGCTCGGGCACCAGGCGCCACACCGCGAGGGTGGTGATCGCAGCGATCACCACCACGGTCACGTACGCCGAGCGCCATCCCACGCTCTGCCCGAGCGCGGTCGAGGCAGGGACGCCGAGCATCGTCGCGATGGTCAGGCCTAGCATCACCAGCGACACCGAGCGGGCGCGTCGCCCGGCGGGGGAGAGGCGTGCGGCGACCAGGGAGGCGACTCCGAAGTAGGCGCCGTGGGGCAGGCCGGAGAGGAAGCGGGAGGCGGCGAGCACGGTGTAGCTGTCCGCCATCGCCGAGAGCAGGTTCCCCAGGCCGATCAGGGCGATCAGCAGCACCAGCAACCTGGCGCGAGGCATCCGCACCGCGGCGATCGTCACCAGCGGAGCCCCGACCACCACGCCGAGCGCGTACAGGGTGATCAGCATCCCGGCTTGCGGGATGGAGACGCCCAGGTCGCGGGCGATCTGCGGTAGCAGCCCCATGCTCGCGAACTCGGTGGTGCCGATCGCGAAGGCGCCCAGCGACATGGCCAGGATGACCAGCCGCAGGCGGCCGGGCGGCAGCGGCGCGGCCGCGACAGCGGGCTGAGGGGCGGGGTGCGAGGTCATGGGGCTCCAGCGCGACGGGGGTCAGGGACACGCTGCCGACGCTGGTAGCGGTGAGTACCCCTCGATCCTAGAGCCGTGAGCGCGAGGTGGCCAGGGAGGGTGAGGGATCTCGGCCGCGTGGTCAGGCCACCCGCCCGCCGGCCTCGGGCCGACGGGCCGACGGGCCGACGACGGCCGGGCTCATTCCCCGTAGCGCAGCTCCACGCGACGGTTCGCAGCGTAGGTGGAGGGGTCATCAGGGTTCTCGGAGACGGCGGGCTGCCCGTCCCCGAAGCCCTCCACCTCGAGCGTGAGGTCGGGACGCTCGGCGGCCAGGGCATCGGCGACCGCCTGGGCGCGGTGCTCGGAGAGCTGCTGGTTGTCGAAGTCGTACTGGGAGCGGTCCACCGGGCGGGAATCGGTGTGCCCGCCCACCTGCACCGTCGCACCCTCGGGCACCTCGGCGGCGAGCTCGACGATCTTGCTGGCGGCGGGCGCGGGCAGGTCCCAGGCGTTGGAGGCGAACAGGATGTCGGTCTCCAGCACGATCACGTCCTCCTCCGTGTCCGTGTCCGTGCCGCCGAGCGAGGTGATCGACTCCGTGGCGTCGAAGCGGGTGATGGACTCCGCGGCGTCGAACCGGGTGATCGAGTCGGAGAGGACCTCCTCGGTGACCTCGAAGCCCGGCTCGGGCGGGCCGTCCGAGATCACCTCGGCGACGGCGTGCGGGGTGACGAGCGCGACGGCGAGCAGGGTCGCGGAGCCGGCAGTGAGGCGGGCGAGGCGTCGGCGCGCGTGAGGGGAGGTGCGGATCATGGTCACTCCCCACCCTCCGCGGTGGCGTCGTCCGCGGCGGCGCCCTGCTCGATCGGGACGTCCTCGAACTCGGGGGCGCCGGGGATGGCGATGTTGATCGTGTCGATGTCGTCCTCGGGGGCGGCGAAGGTGGCCCAGTACGCCTGGGTGTCGCCGGAGGCGAGCTTGTGCTCCGCCTGCTTGCTGTTCCAGACATTGGGGGTGTCCCAGCCGTTGCCGGTGCCGAGGATGTCGTAGCGCTTGAGGTTCTCGCGGTCGAACAGGGCCGGCGGCACGTTGGAGTGGTTGTCGCCGTGCAGCTCCCACAGCGAGAACGTGCCGGACTCGCGGAACTCGGGGGTGTAGGTCAGCAGCAGCTCCATCGTCCGGCCGCGCTGGATCAGGTGGTGCAGGCCCACGGTCATGGTGCCGTCGATCTCGTCGGTGGGCAGGGTGTAGCTGATCGTGTCGACCGCGTCGGCGGGATCGATGACCTCCGGCGCTCCGCCGGAGGCGTCGTCGGCGCCGGTCTGCTGCTCCTCGCCGCCGCCGTCCGAGGGCGAAGGCTGCTCGGCGTCGGACTCCTCCGGGACCTCGGCCGCGGGGGAGTCGGGGCCGTCCTCGAAGTCCGCCTGCTCGGTGACGCCACAGGCGGCGAGGGGCAGCGCGGCCAGGGCGGTGAGGGCCAGCGCGGCCCGCCGGCGGGTGAGGGTCACTTTGCGGAGCTGGGTCATGGTCATCTCCTTCATCGGGCCGCTGCAGCGGCTCTCCTCGAGCTGGTGTCACCCGTATGTCGTCGCGGGGAGCGGAATGGTTGCATCCCATCGCGAGAATCTTTCCGGGAGGTGAACAGCCCTCATCCCGAGACGTTCACCGTAGCGCGCGCCTCGAGCTGCCGGCCGTCCGCGCTGTGGCCCTGCAGCACCACCTCCGCGGTGCCCGGGGACGCAGCAATGATCGTCACCTGCTCGGCATCGGCCACATGGGAGCCGGAGGGCAGCGACCACACCCAGGAGTCCACCCCTTCGACCTCGGCGGTGAACACCGCCTCCTCGCCCACGGCGACCTCCTCGGGGCCGGTGATCGTCAGCGACGCCCCTTCGACGGCCGACGGCACCGCGTCCCCGCGACCGAGCAGCATCCCCGCCCCGAGGCCGAGCAGCAGCGCGGCCACGACGACCAGCGCGGTCAGGACCGTGCGGCGGCGCAGGGCGGGGGGAGCGGAGGGCGCGTCGGCGGCGAGGGCCGACGCGCCCTCCGCTCGTGCTCGCTGGGGCCGACGGGGGCGTCGCGCTCTCCGGGGCCGGAGGGGTGAGCGCCTGCTCGACCTCGGCGAGCCATTCCCGGGCGTCGCTCTGGCGGGCGCCGGGATCCTCCGCGAGGCCCCGCTCGATGACCGCATCGAGCGCGGCGGGCAGGGAGGCGCCCTGGATCAGCCAGCGCAGCAGCGCGGACATCGCCCAGATGTCGGCGCGGATGTCCACCACCGCCGGACGGGACTGCTCGGGCGGGCGGAATCCCTCGGTGCCGGCCGCGACGGTGAGCCCGGAGCTGACGGCGAGGTCCTTGCACATCCCCAGGTCCGCGACCAGCAGGCGCTCATCGGCCCCCAGCAGCACCGCGCCGGTCCGGGCGGCCCGGGTGCCGGCGCCGCCGTCGGCCCCGGCCCCGACACCTGCGCCCGCCCCCGCGCTTGTCCCCGCGGGAGTCCCTGCCTCGACCTCGCTGACGGTCCCTCCGGCGCTGGTCAGCAGCAGGTTCCCGGGGCTGAGGTCGCGATGCACCAGCCGGGCGCGATGCACGGCGTCCACGGCGGCGGCGAGCGGGCGCGCAAGAGCCAGCACCTCCTCGGCGCTCGCCCGCCACCCGTCGCTGCGCAGCATCGCGACGCGGTCGCGCAGGGTGCCGCGGTCGGCGTGCTCGAGCACCAGGTAGGGCTGCTGGCGGGGCGTCTGGTCGATGTCGTGGACGGCGACCACGTGGGGGCCGCCCACGCGGCGCAGGCTGCGGCCCTCGGCGATGAACCGTTCGCGGATCTCGGGGTTCAGGCTGTGGTTCTCGGCGAGGACCTTCACCACGACCGTCGCATCCAGCCGCTGGTCGTGGGCGAGATAGGCGGTGGCGAAGGAGCCGACGCCCACCACCTCGAGCAGCCGGTAGTGGCCCAGCAGCTCGTCCATCAGCGCTCCGCGGCGGCGGTGCCGCCTGCCTCGAGCCGGCCGGCGAGCATCGCGCGGCCGCGGCTGATCTGCGACTTCACGGTGCCCTCGCTGCGGTCGAGACGCTCGGCGATCTCGCGATAGGGCAGCTGCTCGAGATCGCGCAGCACCACCGGGATCCGGTAGAGCTCCGGCAGCTGCTCGAGCAGCTGGTGCACGGTGACCCGGTCCGCGATCAGCGAGCTCATCCGGGCCGAAGGGCGGTCCGACTCCTGCAGCTCGACGGTCTCGCGCTGGCGGCGCAGATGATCGGCCACCCGGCGCCGCACGATGCTGTGCACCCAGGTGGTCACCTTCGCCCGACCGTCGTACCCGCTGATCGACTGGGCGATCGAGATCAGGGAGTCCTGGGCGACGTCCTCCACCGCGACCGGGTCCAGCAGCGCGGCACCGGCGAAACGACGCACCACCCCGGAGCCGTCGAGGGTCTCGAGGAACAACGTGAGCGCGTCATGGCCGGTGGAGGTGAGAGGGGCGAGCACGGCGAGCACCTCGTCCAGGCCCTCCGTCTCGAGCATCCCGTCCACCGCGTGCCGGGCGGCATCGAGCCTGCCCTCGCGCACGTGTCGGGCCAGCTCCTGGCCGTGCCGTGTGGTGCCCCCGGGCGACGGTCCCCGCTCCGTGTCCATGGGATCGAGCCTAACCCGGTGCCGGCGCGTCACCGGCCGCCGTCTCGTTCACGGCAGCTGCGGCACCGCGGCGAGGAGCTTCTGGGTGTACGGGTCCTTCGGGGCGGTGAGCACGTCCAGGGTGGGGCCTTGCTCCACGATCCGGCCGTCGTGCAGGATCACGGTCTCCTCGCACAGGCGGCCCACGATCGCGATGTCGTGGCTGACCATCACCAGCGTCATCCCCAGCTCGTCCTTCAACTGCGCGAGCAGCTCGATGATCTGGGCGCGCACCGAGACGTCGAGCGCGCTGGCCGGTTCGTCGGCCACCAGCACCTGGGGGGAGGGGGCCAGGGCGCGGGCGATCGCGATGCGCTGACGCTGCCCGCCCGAGAACTCCCCGGGATAGCGGGAGGCCATCTCGGGGGCAAGGCCCACGGCCTCGAGCAGCTCGGCCACGCGCATGCGGTGGTCCCCCGGGATCGCGAGGGACTCGAGCGGCTCGCGGAGGATCTGGTCCACGCTCATGCGCGGGTCCAGCGAGGAGCGGGGGTCCTGGAAGACCAGCTGCACGGAGCGTCGGAACGCACCGGTCGCACCGGCGGGCGGCTACCGCCCTACCAAGAAGATCTTAGGTCGCCCCCAGGCGCAGGGAGGGGCCCAGAGGTGTCATCTCCGTCTCGCCAGAGGCGTTCCGGCGCGGCGAGCGGGCGCCTCGCGCTCCGTGCCGTGGGACCTAGGGCGCCGGGCGGGGGTGATGCCGGTAGTGTGCTGACGAGCCGGCCACAGCAGCCTGGCCCCGCGCGCCCGAGGACCCGGCGCGCGGACGTCGATCCGAGGGGATGTCTCCATGGAACAGATCACCGTCGCCGGTCACCCCGAGCCCGTCCCCGCCTCCGCCGTCGCCGCACGGATGCTGAGCGAGCGCCTCGAGAGCGTGCGCCAGAGCCGTGGCGCCGACGCCGCCGACAACCTCGAGCAGCTGGTGGGCAAGCGGATCGGTACCCTGCTCGAGGGCGGGATGCCCGGCATCGACGTCGCGACCATGCGCGCGATCGTGAACTATGTGGAGATCCCCGAGGAGGAGGACACCTCCACCGCGCTCGGCCGCGCCGTGCAGGGGCTGCGCGACAAAGCCGCCCAGCGCGGCAAGCGCATCATGGACTGATCCGCCCTGTGAGTGCTCGCATGGACTGAGCCGCCCGCCGGATGCTCGGATGAGCTGAGCTGCCCGCCGGATGCTCGGATGGGCTGAGCTGCCCGCCGGGTGCTCGGATGGGCTGAGCTGCCCGCCGGGTGCTCGGATGGGCTGAGCTGCCCGCCGGGTGCTCGGGGGCCGATGGTCGAGTACTGGCGCCACAGCGACCTCTATGGCTATATCGCCGTACAACTCGCTCCTGCGCCCGTAGTCGACGACCGGGCCCGGCACGTGCGGCCCTTGGGTCCGTACTCGACGACCGGGCCCGGCGTGTGCGGTCATCGGGCCCGGCGCGTGCGGCCCCTGCGCCTGTACTCGACCTTCAGCCCCCGATACACCTCTCGCGCATCACGGTCTGGGCGGCAATCCCCGCGCCTCGCTCGGAAGGGGCCGATGTCCACCCCTGACCACCGATGGTTTTGCTTATGCCCCACATAAGTTAGCGTGGCGCCCATGATTCTGACTGGCCTCCTCCTCGGCGCGGTGCTCGGCTACGTCCTGCAGCGCTCGCGGTTCTGCGTCACCGGCGCGTTCCGCGACCTGTACATGGCCCGCTCCGCGCGCTACTTCATCCCCTTCCTCCTCGCCATCGCGATCCAGGCGATCGGCGTCGCCGCGCTCACCGGCGCGGGCGTCATCGCCCCCGAGGCCGCGTCCTTCGCACCGCTCGCGGTGATCGGTGGCGGCCTGCTGTTCGGCGTCGGCATCATCATGGCCGGCGGCTGCGCCACCGGCACCTACTACCGCGCTGGCGAGGGCCTGATCGGCTCCTGGGTCGCGCTGATCTTCTACGCCCTGTTCGCCGCCGTGATGAAGTACGGGCCGCTGGGCGGATTCACCGAGGCCGCCCGCGCCCGCACCGTCGGCGCCACCACCATCCAGGAGACGCTCGGCGTGAGCGTCTGGGTGCCCACGATCCTGTTCTCCGCCCTGGTCGCAGCGCTCGTGGTGCGCCAGGTGCGCAAGAACGCCGGGAAGAAGGCCGTGCGCCTGCCCGCCCGCCGCACCGGCATCGGCCACTACCTCGCCGACGTCGCCTGGAACCCGTGGGTGGGCGGCGTGCTGCTGGGCCTGATCGCGATCGCGGCCTGGGTGCTCTCCACCGCCTCCGGCCGCAACGGCGGCCTGGGCATCACCACACCCTCGGCCAAGATCGTCACCTTCCTGACCACCGGGGACGTCACCCTCGTGGACTGGTCGGTGATGCTCGTGCTCGGCATCCTGCTCGGCTCGTTCATCGCCGCCAAGCTCTCGGGCGAGTTCCGCTGGCGGGTGCCGGACTCCGCCACCATCCTGCGCAGCGCCGGAGGGGGCGTGGCCATGGGCGTGGGCGCCGCGCTCGCCGGCGGCTGCACCATCGGCAACTCCCTGGTGGAGACCAGTCTGTTCAGCTACCAGGGCTGGGTCTCCTTCGCCGCGATCATGCTCGGCACCTGGGGCGCGGCCTGGTTCTTCCTGATGCGCCCGCAGAAGGCCGCCGCGCAGAACCGTCCCGCCCCCGTGCTCAGCCCCGCCGGCTGAGCGGCACGCCTCGACCCGACCCACCGGAAGGACCTCTCATGCCTGCCTACACCCTGCAGACCAACGGCGCCGTGTGCCCGTTCCCGCTGATCGACGCGAAGAACGCGATGCAGCAGCTGAACACCGGCGATGACCTGATCATCGGCTTCGACTGCACCCAGGCCACCGACTCGCTGCCCCAATGGGCGGCCGAGGACGGCCACGAGGTGGTCGCCTTCGACCGCACCGGCGACGCCGGCTGGAGCATCACGGTGCGCAAGGGCGCCTGAGCCTCGAGCTGCGGGTCCGACGGGTCCGATCGGCGGAAGAAGCCGACAGGGCCGGCCGGCGGAAGGGCCGACGGGCCCGGCCGGCGAGCCGCAGACTGCGTCACGCAGCCCCGCGGCGGGACGTGCCAGCGGCGTCAGCGGATGTTGCTCCACACCGCCACATGGACCGTCGGCTCGGTGTCCTGACTGATCACCACCACGTAATCCATGGTGGAGCCGATCGTGCCGCTGGCTACGCGATCACCCTGCTTCTGCACACCCTCGCCCAGCTCGGCCACCACCACGGGCAGATCATCACGCTCGGCCCGCGACTCGATGCCCTCGGGGAAGTTCGCCCGCACCCAGTGCTCGACCTCTCCGACCGGGCCGCTGAACACGACGATGTGCCCCCAGCCATGAGCACTCTCGAGCGGACCCTCTGCGAGCTGCATCTCGAGGTCAGGGGGAAGGAAACCGCCCTCGGTCAGGAGCATCTCGGGGTTGTTCGCGATGCTCGGCACGTCGCCGTACGTGCAGGCCGCGGCGAGCAGACTCGTGGCCATGGCGGCTGCGGCACCTTGGAGGAAGCGGCGTCGCTGCACGGGACGGGTCCTTTCTGCGGCGTCGGCGCAACCTAGCACGGCGTCTGTGCACTCGCCGGGGCTCAGCGGTCCTCGCGCAGCAGGCGCCGCACCGCCTCCCGCACCACGGCCGCGTCCTGCGGCTCGGTGTCCAGGGCGCGGTGGATGGTGAGCCCCTCGATGAGGGCGTCGACCATGCGGGCCGTCGGCGGATCCAGATGCTGCTCGAGCGCGGCGCGGCTCGCCGCCATCCAGGCGTTGGTCAGCGCGCGGTACGCAGGCTGGCGCGCGGCGAGGGTGTACAGCTCGTGGGTGAGGACCAGCTCGCGCGGGGAGTCGAAGATGTCCTCGAGGATGTGCGCGGAGATCGCCTCGGCCACCTCCTCGCGGGTGCTCGCCCGCGCCATGCGCTGCGCGATCGTGGAGCTCACGGAGAGCGCGAAGCGGGTGAAGGCCTCCCGCAGCAGCTCGTCCATCCCGGTGAAGTGATAGGTCATCGACCCCAGCGGCACCCCGGCCGCGGCCGCGACCCGCCGGTGTGAGGTGCCGGCCACCCCGTGCTCGGCGAGCACCTGAAGGCAGGCGTCGATGATGCGGTCCCTCCGCTGGGGGTCATGGCGCCGGCGGCGAGCACCGCGCGGCGCTTGCTGGGCGTCGCGTCGCGGAGCATCGGCCGGGGTCATGGGGGAGAACCTACCCCACCTATGTACGGGCGTACACACGCTGTGTACGATCGTCCCCTGCGGCGTCGGACCGTCGCGCCCACCTCCTACTTCTCGCGAAAGTCGTCACCGCACACCGTGTACTCCCTCCTGCTCGCGATCATCTACCTCGCCTTCATCAGCCTCGGCCTGCCCGACTCCCTCGTGGGCGCCGGCTGGCCGGTGATGCACCAGGACCTCGGCGTCCCCGTCGCCTTCGCCGGCATCGTCACGATGATCATCGCGATCGGCACGATCATCTCCAGCCTCGCCTCCGAGCGCCTCACCCTGCGCTTCGGCGCCGGGGCGGTCACCGTGGTCAGCGTGGGGATGACCGCCGCCGCGCTGCTGGGCTTCTCCACCTCGAGCGCGTTCTGGATGCTGTGCCTGTGGGCGATCCCGTACGGGCTCGGGGCGGGCGCGGTGGACGCGGCCCTGAACAACTATGTGGCCCTGCACTACGCCGCGCGGCATATGAACTGGCTGCACAGCTTCTGGGGTGTGGGTGCCTCGATCAGCCCCTTCGTGATGGGCTACGCGATCTCCTCCGGCGGCGGCTGGTCCAGCGCCTACCTCGCGATCGGCGTGGTCCAGGCCGTGCTCACCCTCGGCCTGCTGCTCAGCATCCCGCTGTGGGGGAAGGTGGACCGCGAACGCACCCGTGCGCGGGACGTCCAGACCCATGAGCCCGACGCCGACGCGCCCGCCCAGAAGGGCAGCGCCCCGGTGCCGCTCGCGACGGCGCTCAAGGTCCCCGGCGTGGTGCTGATCCTGCTGGCCTTCTTCGCCTACTGCTCCCTCGAGAGCACGGCGCTGGTGTGGTCGGCCTCGTACATGGTCGCCGAGCGCGGCGCCCCGCCGGCCCTCGCGGCGAAGCTCGGCGCGCTGTTCATCCTGGGCCTGACCGCCGGGCGCTTCCTGGCCGGCTTCTTCGCCGACAGGATCGGGGACCGCGCCCTGATCCGCGGCGGCTTCGTCGCGATCGGCGTGGGTGCGGTGCTGCTGGTGCTGCCGCTGCCCACCGACGTGGTCGGCTTCGTGGGCCTGGTGATCATCGGCCTCGGCTCCGCACCGGTGTACCCGGCGATCATCCACTCCACACCGGGCAACTTCGGCCGACGCAACTCCCAGGCCATCATCGGCATCCAGATGGCCGCCGCCTATGTGGGCTCCACCCTCGCCCCGCCGCTGTTCGGGGTGCTGTCCACCTGGACCGGGATGTGGATCTTCCCGGTGTACATCGGTGTGCTGACGGTGCTGGGACTGGTGATGTCCGAGCGGCTGAACCGGGTGGTGCCCGCCCCGTCGGCCGCGACGGCGTGAGATCGCGCAGGTACTGGGCGTGCTGGGCACGAGCGCGACGGAGCCCGTAGCGTAGGGCGCACCACTCGACGCGGAGAACCGGAGAGCGCTGTGCCCGTCAAGGATGACCTGGACCGTTGGAACGCCCTGCCCACCCGCCTGCCGGACTGGTTCCGTGACGCGCCGCTGGGGATCTTCATCCACTGGGGCGCCTACTCCGTGCCCGCCTGGGCGGAGCTCGGCGCCGAGCTCGGCGCGGCCGATGACGGCGCGGACCGCCTCACCCGCAACCCCTACTCCGAGTGGTACGCCAACACCATCCGCATCGAGGGCTCCCCGGCCGCCGAGCACCACCGCACCGTCCACGACGGCGCCCCCTACGACGACTTCCTCGATACCTGGCAGGCCGAGCGCTTCGACCCAGGCGCCTGGGCGGAGCTGTTCCGCCGCGCGGGCGCCGACTACGTCGTGCTGACCACCAAGCACCACGACGGGATCCCACTGTGGGACGCCCCCGGCTCCGGGGAGCGCAACACCGCCCGTCGCGGCCCACGCCGGGACCTGGTGGGCGAGGTCGCCCGCGCCGCCGGCGGGGCCGGGCTGCGCTTCGGGGTCTACTACTCCGGCGGCCTGGACTGGCATGTGCGGCCGACGTCCCCGCTCGTGCACGGCGAGGACGTCCACGACGCCAAGCGACCCCGGGACGACGAGTACGGGAAGTACTGCAGCGCCCAGGTGCGCGACCTCATCGACCGCTACCGCCCCGACGTGCTCTGGAACGACATCGGCTGGCCGAACCAGAACATGCACTTCGGCACGGGCGGTCTCGGCGAGCTGCTCGAGCACTTCTACCGCGAGCGCCCCGAGGGGCTGATCAACGACCGCTTCTCCGGCGCCCACCACGACTTCGTGACCACCGAGTACCAGGCGGGGGAGGCGCCCGCAGAGCAGGCCTGGGAGAACTGCCGCGGCATCGGGCAGAGCTTCGGCTACAACCAGCTCGAGGGCCCCGAGCAGTACATGAGCGGCACCCAGGCCGTGCGGCACGTGATCGACGCCGTCTCCCGCGGCGGGAGGGTGCTGCTGAACGTGGGGCCCCGGGCCGACGGGACATTGCCCGAGCCCCAGGTCGAGGTGCTCGAGCAGCTGGGTGAGTTCATGGCCGAGCACAAGCAGGCGCTCGCCGGATCCCGCGGCCTCGGGGAGCTCCAGATCCCCGGCGCCGACTGGGCCCGGGCGGTCGAGAAGGACGGGCGCTGCCACGTGTTCGTCGTGGGAGACCCGGGCGTGCTGCGGATCGCGGCAGGGGATCTGCCGGAGGGCTTCGGCTGGCCGGCGGAGGGGGTCGAGGTGGAGCTGGGCGGAGCGACCTTGGTGCCGGTCGCGGTGTCGTCGGAAGCGTCGGGCCCTCGCGCTACCGTTCCCTCATGACGACCACCACCCGCGCAGACCGCGCCGCCGGAGCACTGCTGGGGCTCGCCTGCGGGGACGCCGCCGGCGTCCCCTACGAGTTCGCGAGCGCCCCGTATGATCCGCAGCGCGGCCCCGAGATGATCGGCGGCGGGCTCGGCCCGTACGCACCGGGGGAGTGGTCCGACGACACGCAGATGGCGCTGTGCATCGCGCGCGTCGCCGCCTCGGAGACCCCGATCGACTCCGAGGAGGGCCTCGATGCGATCGCGCAGGGCTTCCTGGACTGGATGCGCGAGGGCGCGAGCGACGTGGGCACCCAGACCCGCCAGGTGCTCGGCGCCCTGCAGGCCGACGACGACGGTCCCGGCCTCGGCGCACGGATGACCGCCCTGTCCGCAGAGCTGCATGCCCGCTCCGGTCGCACCGCCGGCAACGGCGCGCTGATGCGCACCGCCCCCGTCGCGCTCGCGTTCCTCGAGGACCCCGAGCGCACCGCCCGCGCGGCACGGCTGATCGCCGAGCTCACCCACGCCGACCCCCTCGCCGGGGACTCGTGCGTGCTGTGGTGCGAAGCGATCCGGCGCACGATCGTCGACGGGGTGCAGGGACGGCCCGAGGACGGCTTCGGCCTGCTGCCGCCCGAACGCCGCAGCGCCTGGGCGGCGCTCGCCGACGGCACCTGGCGCGAGGCGGCCCTGGCGCCGAACGGCTTCACCGTCACTGCCCTGTACGCCGCACTCCGCAGCATCGAGCGGGCCTCCGCGGCGCGGGACTCGGCCTTCCGCACCGGCATCGCCGCCGCGGTCGCGCTCGGCGATGACACCGACACCATCGCCGCGATCACCGGCTCGCTGCTCGGCGCGTGGACCGGGGCGGAGGAGATCCCGGCGCAGTGGGTCGATGCGGTGCACGGCTGGCCCGGCGAGGACGGGCCGGGGCTCGTGGAGCTCGCGTACGCGATCACTCGCTGACCCCGGCCCGTCCTGCTGGCGACACCGCTCAGCGGGCGGCGATCTCCTCGAGCTCGCCCACCCAGCCCCGCACGCGCTCGGGCGCGGCCCAGCTGATCTCGAGCGAGTTGCGGGCCAGCTGCACAACCTCGGCACGGGTGAGCTGCTGAGCGGTGGCGAGCGCCTCGATGTTGTCGCCCACGTAGCCGCCGAAGTAGGAGGGGTCGTCCGAGGCGATCGAGACCTTCAGCCCCTGGCGCAGCAGCGTGGTGATCTCCTCGCCTTTCATCTGCTCGGTGACGAAGGAGTTCGACAGCGGGCAGCAGGTGAAGCCGATGCCGCGTTCCTTCGCCTCCGCCACCAGATCCGGGTTCTCGAGGATGTTGGTGCCGTGGTCGATGCGCTCCACCCCGATCTGGTGCAGCACGGTGGCGATGTTGGTGATCGACTGCTCCTGATCGATGTCGCAGTGCATCGTCAGCCGGTACCCGGCCTCCTTTGCGGCGGCGAAGATCTCCGCGAACTTCTCCGGCGGGTTGCCACGTTCATCGGAGTCCAGGCCTACGCCCACGATCCGGTCGCGGTAGGGCAGGGACGCCTCGAGCGTCTCCTTCGCCGACTCCGCGCTGTGGTCGCGCAGGAAGCACATGATCAGCGCGGCATCCACGCCCAGGCTCTGCGCCTCCTCCACCGCGGACCAGAGCCCGTCGATCACGGTCGAGAAGGGGATGCCGCGGCTGGTGTGCGCCTGTGGGTCGAAGAAGATCTCCGCGCGCACCACCCCGTCGGCCGCGGCGCGGCGGAAGTAGTCCATGGTCAGGTCGTGGAAGTCCTGCTCGGTCACGAGCACCTCCATCGCCGGGTAGTACACGGCCAGGAAGCTGGTGAGGTCCGTGAACTGGTAGGTGTCGCGCACCTGCTCCACGGTGCTCTGGCCGATGTCCACGCCGTTGCGGCGCGCCAGCTCGAGCTTCAGCTCCGGCTCGAGGGTGCCCTCGATGTGCAGGTGGAGCTCGGCCTTGGGCAGGGAGTCGATGAACGGACGGTCATAGCTCGGCATGGTGGGGTGATCTCCTCGGGCGGCGGGGCATTATGCCTGGCCAGGATAGGAGCATGACGTGGGCGCGGGCCTGGGAGTTCGCGGGGCGCGGGTCGCTTCCGACGAGAAAGCGGTCGAGCCGATCGTCGGGTTCACGCTACGGTGACGCGGTGACATCCCGTGTTCGCCGCGCAGCGGCCGCCGATATTCCGCCGGCCGCTCGCGTTCTCGCCCGCGCCTTCGACGAGTATCCGTGGACCCGCTGGTCGATTCCCGCCGACGGCTACGCCCAGCGTCTGGAAGCGCTGCAGGACATCTATCTGCGTCACGCCCTGCGGTGCGGGCTGGTGCTCGTCAGCGAGGACGCGCTCGGGGTGGTGGCACTGCTGCCGCCCGATGCTCCCGCTCCCCCGCACGAGGACCAGGCACGGATCGCCGAGCTCCTCGGGGACCGGCTCGCCGCGCTCGTCTCGGCAGAGCTTCCCGCTGCGCCATCGGGCGCCTGGGAGCTCGCCACCCTCGGTGTGCATCCCAGGAGCTGGGGGCGTGGCTGCGGTTCCGCACTGCTCGCCGGCGCGCTGCAGGAAGTGGATCGTTCCGAGGCGCGCACCGTCTCCCTCGAGACCTCGGATCCTCGCAACGTGGCGCTCTACGAGCGACACGGCTTCGGCCTGACAGCGACGACGCACGTCCCGGATGGCCCGGTGGTGCACTCGATGGTGCGCCCCATCACAGAGGCCTGAGGAGACGGGTCCGAACGCCTCTCGCGCCGGTCGGTGAGCATCGGGGCGTGTGAAGAGGAAGCGTTCAGCGCCCCCGCGCCGCGAGCTTCGCCATCAGCCCCGTCGGCGCGAGCTTGGCGACGGTGGTGATCGCCTTGTAGCGCTTGCTCGGCACGGAGACGGCCTTGCCCTTGGCCACGTCCCGCAGCGACTCCTCGACCACGCGCGGCGCCTCGAGCCACTGCCAGTCAGGGATGCCCTCCTCGCCCTTGGCCAGGCCCAGTCGCTCGTGGAACTCGGTGTGCGTGTAGCCGGGGCACACGGCGGTGACGGTCACGCCGCGGGAGCGGTACCGGCTGTTGGCCCAGCGGGAGAACATCACCTGCCAGGATTTCACGGCGCCGTAGGTGGAGCGGGGCATGAACGCGGCGACCGAGGCGATGTTCAGGATCGTGCCACTGCGCCGCGCGAGCATGCCCGGCAGGGCGGCGTGCATCAGCCGCATCGGCACTTCGACGTGGAGCATGAGGTGGCGGGCCTCGTCCTCGATATCGCTGTTCTCGAAGGCGAGCGGCAGCCCGAACCCGGCGCTGTTGATCAGCACGTCGATCGGTCGCGCCGCATCCGTGAGACGGTCGACGACGGAGGCGGCGCCGGCGGGGGAGGAGAGGTCAGCGCTGAGCACCTCGACCCCTGCGGCTCCTGCGCCGGTCAGCTCGCCGGCAAGTTCCTCGAGTCGGGCCTCGTTGCGGGCGACCAGCACGAGTCGGTCACCGCGGCGTGCGAGCTGGCGGGCGTATTCGGTGCCGAGCCCGGAGCTGGCGCCGGTGATCAAGGACGTCGATGTCATGGCTCGAGCTTAGGAGGCCTCCTGGGATCCCGTGCTGGGAGGGCAGGAAGCGTGGCAGTGCCTGCAGCAGCTTGGTGGCGGGCACGAGGGTGCAGGCGACGCATGATCGGTCGACGTCCCGTTCTTTCTCTCTTCGTAGATATGGAGCGCGGCCCGCCGGGCTATTGCTTTGCCGAAGTTGAACTCGACCATGAATGCGGCGGCCAGTGCACCCGTGAACGTGAGGATCACGAGCGCGGCCGCAGAGACCCAGGTGTCCTCGAGACTGTTCATGGTGACGATCGTGAGCACCATCGTGGCGGAGGCGAACACCACTGCCAGCAGGGCCAGAAGATTCCCTGCGGAGGCGATACTGGCTGCTTTGCCCTGTACCACAGCGACGTCATACACCTCCCTCTCAGATTCGCTGACGCAGTATCCATGCTGTGAGTACGGTTTGTGGATTGAGCGGAGATGGCCGTTGACGCGTCGCTCGAGGCCTGACCCGAGCTGGCGGCTGTCGCACCGGCAATCGCTGATGGTTCTGCAGTTCACGCGCTCAGGGTAGCGATTGCTCGCTCGTATTGCGGGGTCTCGCCATGACGGCTTCGCCTTCGCACGCCAGCCGAGTACAGACCCGCCCGCTGAGGTGAGCAGGGGTCCACGGCAGCGGAGAGGCGCGCGTACGGGGAAGGGACCGTCGCCGCGGCGACCGCCAGGTGTCAGACGTTCGAGCTCGAGATGGTGCCGGTCGTGAGGTTCGCGGGGCACCGCGTCCGAGTTCTCCCGAGCGAGGCGGAGTGCCGAGCGGTACAGCGGCTCCAGCAGGCCCCTTCGCTGATGACCCGCACCGCCTCGCGGTGGGAGCGCGCGACGGACCTGTGGAATGAGTCTCGCGGCTCGGCGTTCTCTGTGATCCGGATCGATGCGGTCAGCTGCAGCCGCTGCGTGCCGGCGCCGCAGCACATGGCGACGACGCTGCCGAGGTTCTCGAACTGTCGCAGGACGGCGGACTTCAAAGGAGTCTGTCGCAGCGAAACCGAACAGTGCCGAGTGATCCATGTGTCAGCAGCGGGCCCCGGCAGCCTCCACGCTGCCAGGGCCCGCCGTCTCGCCGAGGGCTCGGGTCGCTCAGAACCCGTTGTAGCGGTAGGCGTTGTTGTTCCAGAAGGAGCTGCCCCAGGTGTGGGTGCTCGAGGTGGCTCCCACTCCGCCGGTCTGCTCGATGGCGGTGAAGGAGGTCTTCGAGGAGTCGGTCCAGCCGGTGAAGATCACGACGTGACCGGCAGCGCCGGCGGAGCCTGCGCCGAGGTTGCCGATGATGTCGCCGGGCTGGAGGTCGTCCTTCTTGATCTCGGTGAAGTGCTCGGGCAGCGTCACCGTGGAGTAGGACTGGTCCAGGCCGTACGCCATGGAGACGAAGCCGGAGCAGTCGGTGCGGTAGGAGCGACCGTCGGGCCCGGTGGTGTAGGCCTCCATCGAGTAGGGGATCCCGCGGTCCACCCAGTTCTGGCCGCGGTCGAGCACGGTCTGGCGGTCCGCGGAGAGGCCCGGATCCTCCGGGACGGGATCCTCGGGGGCGGTATCCCCGTCGCAGGCGCCGAGCCCGCTGGCATCCGGCACGGTCACATACGCGCGGGAGACGAAGCCTTCGACACCGTTGTAGGAGACCTTCGCCCAGTACTCGGTGTTGTAGGTGCCCTGCACGGCTTCGCCGGCGGTCTGGCATTCGAGGTCCACGGTGGTGCCGGCCGGGATCTGGCCGAGAATCGCGGAGCTGGTGTCGGAGCCGCTGCGGATGCTGAGCACATCGGTGGTGGTGCCGGGCGCCGCGGCATGCGCGGGCTGGCCGAGCATCGTGAAACCCGCGACGGCGAAGGCCGCCGCTGCGGCGCCGCCCAGGACTCGCTTCGAGACAGTGGTCGCGTTCATGGTTCTTCGTCCCCTCAGAGATGATGTCGGGTTCGTCGTTCCGTTTCGCCGCCGGGCAGGCCGCCGCGTCGACGCCCACGACCCTAGGGATGATGACGAATTGATAACACCCCACCCCTATGGGGACCTCTCCCCATTGCCACAGCAGGCCAGCGACGGGATCCTCGCGCGCGCCCGGAGGCTGTTCAGCGCCCCTGGCGCCGGTACTCCCGCGGCGTCATCCCGCAGGCCGCGCTCATGTGCTGGTAGAAGCTGCTGAGCGAGCCGAAGCCGGCGGCGTCTGCGATCTCCGTGATCCGCAGCGAGGTGGTCAGCAGCAGCCGCTGCGCCTCGGCGACCCGGCACATCGTCACGTACTCCCCGAGGGTCACCCCGGCGGTGCGTCGGAACACCGTCATCGCGTGCGAGGGCGCCAGGTGCACGGCGGCGGCGATCTCCGCGACGCTCAGAGGTGCGCGATGGTTCTCGCGCACGTACTGCGCCATCGCGCTGACCTGGCGAAGCCTGGCGGCGGGCACCGCGCCCGCAGCGCCGAGCGGTGCCTCGGGATCGGCGCGGGCCGACGCGCGCAGCACCCTCCGCACCGCGGCCTGGATCTCGAGCAGGGCGATCTCGGCGGAGTCGTCGTCGGCCTCAGGCGCGGTGCCCGCCGTGTCGCCGTGCTCGGAGCCGGCGAACTCGCGGCCCCAGCGATCGGCCATTCGGGCGATGTGCGCGGCGAGGTCGGGGGCGTAGGTGATCAGCGGCTGGGCGCTGAGCAGGGGAGCGGTCTGCGCTTCGGGCAGGCCCCAGCTGAGGAACATGCTGAAGGGCACGTGCAGCCAGCACATGTCCCCGGTGCGGGAGTCGACCAGGCCGTGGGGCTGCGCGGCCCAGAACACGGCGATCTCCCCGGCACGGATCGTGAGCGGATGCCCGCCGAAGAGATAGTTCAGCTGGCCATCGAGCACCAGGTTGATCTCGACGTCGTCATGGCGGTGCATCGAGAACATCGGCGGCGGCGCCCCGCGGCGCACCCACAGCCCAGGAGGCATCTCCTCGACGGCATCGCTGATCGGCCACTGGCTCATCGCCCCACTGTAGACCGCATCTCGCCGCGGCGACCGTAGGATCCTGGAACTTTCGCCGAGGATTCCGGGAGACCTCCGCCCAGCTGCGGCCCTAGCGTGAAGCCATGACAACGACGTTTGTAAAGAACCCCAAGATCACCCTCATCGGCGCCGGCGGCTTCGTGTTCCCGTTCCGGCTCATCGGGGACATCCTCTCCTTCCCCGCGCTGCGCGAGTCGACGCTGAGCCTGATGGACATCAACCCCGACAAGCTCGGCCCGGTCGCGGACGCCACGCGCGAGCTGATCGCCCACCACGGCTTCCCCACCGCGGTCGAGGAGACCACCGACCGTCGCACAGCGCTCGAGGGTGCGGACATCGTGATCATCACCTTCCAGGTGGGCGGGGTGGAGTCCTACCGGCACGACGTGGAGATCCCGCGGAGGTACGGGATCGACCAAACCGTCGGCGACACCATCGGCCCCGGCGGGGTGTTCCGCTTCCTGCGCTCCGTGCCCGCCTACGACCAGATCGCGGCCGACGCCCTCGAGGTGTGCCCGGACGCCACCTTCATCAATTACGCCAACCCCATGGCGATGGCCACTGCGTACCTGAATGCCAAGGGGCTGCGCACCGTGGGGCTGTGCCACAGCGTCCAGGGCACCACGCGAATGCTCGCCCGCACCCTCGGCGTGCCCTACGAGGAGGTCTCCTACCGCTGCGCTGGCATCAACCATCAGGCCTGGATCCTCGAGTTCATGCGCGGTCAGGAGGACCTGTATCCGCAGGTGCGCGAGGTGATGGCCGCGAAGCACCAGCGCGGCCACGGGGCCGACGGGCTCGCGGGGGACGATGGCGACCACTCCGAGGTGGCGGACGGCGCGAACGTCTACGAGGGCGGGAACGAGCAGGTGCGCACCTCGATCATGAACGCCTTCGGCTACTTCCAGACCGAGTCCAGCCACCACGCCTCGGAGTACCTGCCCTACTTCCGCAAGACCCCCGAGCTGGTGGAGGAGTTCATCCCCGAGCGCTGGGACTACTACGAGATCTGCGCCGCCCACGACGACCAGGGCGACATCGACGCCCAGCTCGAGAAGCTCAAGGCCGAGCTCGCGCCCAGCGTCGAGTACGGCGCACAGATCGCGAACTCGATCGTCACCGGCACCCCGAGCGTGATCCACGGGAACGTGCCGAACGCCGGCGCGCTGATCACCAACCTCCCGGCCGATGCCTGCGTGGAGGTGCCCTGCCTGGTCGATGCCCGCGGCGTGCAGCCCACCGCGATCGGGGAGCTGCCCCCGCAGCTCGCGGCGCTGAACCGCACCAACGTCAACGTGCAGACCCTCGCCGTGCGTGCCGCGCTCGACGGGAACGTGGACAACGTCCACCACGCCGTGGCACTGGATCCGCTGACCGCCGCGCTGCTCACCCTCGAGGACGCGCGCGCGATGACCGACGAGCTGCTGGCGGCGCATGCGGAGCGGCTGCCGGAGCGGTTGCGGAGGTGAGGACCCCGCCGCCCTCGACTGTCACCGCCTCCTCCTATGGTCCTGGCCAAGGAGGACGAGATGAAGAAGAGGTACAGCGCCCAGTGCGGGAAGAACCGCTACAGCGATGAGGGCTACGCGATCCGCAACGCGATCGCCTCGAGCCGGCGGGGCGGGCTGCCGCTGCGCACCTACCGCTGTCCCGACTGCAAGGGCTGGCACCTGACCAAGCGTCGCGAGTGGCACGAGGTGCCCGCCCCGGTGCGCGTGCCGGAGGCGCGGCACCCGAACGGTCACCGCCGCTCCTGCCCCTGCGGGCAGTGCGCGTGGTGGGCCGACGCGACGGCGCCCACGCTGGCAGCCGCCTCATGAGTCGTAGCGGCTCACCCGATTGCGCCTCCGCAACGGCGCAGAGCGCCGACGCTCACTGCGTGAAGAACGTGTACTCCGCGGAGAAGTCCTCGATGGGCTCGGTGCTGTCGGTCCGCAGCATCGCGTAGGTCTCGTCCTCGGGTCCCGAGCGCTGGATCAGCGGCAGCGTGAGGTCCTCGACCACCACGGGCTCGCCAGGGCGCAGCTCGTACTCCATGCCCTCGTCCCCGTCGCCGTACAGGGTCAGGGTGCCGCTTCCCGCGGCGATGGAGAAGGTGCCGCTGATGACGATCGTGCTGTGCCCCTCGCCGCCCTCGAGCTCGGTGCTCCACTGCTCCTCCGACGAACCGACCGACGCGCTGCAGGACATCTCGTGGTTCGAGCCGCTGCACTTCTCGCTGACGAACTTGTTGCACCCGCCCAGCATCAGCGTCGAGACCAGCAGGAGGCAGGCGATTCCGGCGCGCTTCCGATGTCGATCCATGGACGGAATCGTACGCGTGTCGCAAAATTGACATGCCCGTTCGCGATCATGCCGAGCCGGGGAGGCCTCCCTCGGGAGCCGGTGGCTCCCGAGGGAGCTCCGGCTCAGGTCACGGCCGCTGCCGCTGCCGAGACCCTGCCGTCCGCATCGAAGGACGCCAGCACTGTGAGCTCAGCGCCCTCCTCCAACAGCTGGGTCAGCCCATCAACCTTCACGTTCACGCGCCGCTCTCCGGCTGGCATCACTCGTTGGTCCTCGACGAGCACCTGGTCCCCGTCCCACACGAAGATCTTCGCAGTGCCCTTGACAGGCGCGTCGAACACTGCGGTGATCCGGTCCTTCTTCGTCGAGACGGAGACGATCTCGAGAGATCCATCGGTGGGGCCGTGCCCGCCGAGCGGAACCCCGTCGCCGGAGCTCTGCAGGATCGACTCGGGGGAGTCCACGGAGAGGGCCGCGGTCGAGGGCACGACCGCCTCTTTCGGCTCCGAGCCAGCGTCCTCGAGCCCCTCGAGGGTGACCAGGCCCCAGCGCCACGGGTCTGCCCTCACCCCGCGGAACGTGGACCAGCCCACCCGGACCTGCGCCGTCTGGTTCTGGGTATCTGAGTCGTTGATCAGCACGTTGAATCCCATGCGGGCAGGGTCGATACCGTCGGGGAGCACGTCGAAGGGGATCTTCGCCTCGAGGTCGTATCCGGAGTACTTCTCTTCGGTCTCCGCCATGGTGACGGCCACCTCCATCCCGGGGGCGGTCTCCTCGGCCTCTCCCTGATGGCTGTCGCGATCGCGCCCAGCGCCCACCGGCCCTGTCATCGACCCGAGCGACGGCATGATCCCGGCGATGAAGGTCTGTGACGTGTTCGCGGCATTGCCGCGCGGGTCGACGTAGATCTCGACGGAATCGGTACGACGCTGGCGCTTGTTGTCGTCGACCGGAAGGATCGTGCCGCGGACGTCATCGGTGACCGAGACGAACACGTACAGGTTCTCGTCGTCGAAGGTGAGCCAGGCCTGGCCGGTGACGGAGTCGGTCGTGCCGCCCGGCGTGCCTTCTCCTTCCCAGATCGCTTCGACCGGGATGGGCTCTCCGGGATACTCCTCCGCATCGCGCACTCCGTCGATGCTCGGCGCAGCATCCGCGCGCTGTGCGGCGTAGCTCGGCACGAGATTCATCGTCACCGTGCGTTCCGCAGTAGAGCCTTCGGAGCCGGTCCGGATCACCACCGGCCAAGCCCCTTCGTTCTCCGAGCGGTTCGCGGCGGGCAGAGCCGGATCCGTGCTGATCACCTCGACGGTGTGCGACACACTCTCTCCGGGGGCGACGGAAGCGATCTCGAGCTGGGCGGGCGAGACCTCGAAGCCGTTCGGCACGTCGATCTCCACCGTTCCGCCTCGGGGCTGGGAGGAGAGGTTGCGGGTGATCATCTCCAGCGTGTGCGACCGACCCTGGGCGACGGCGAACAGCTCGGGCACCAGTGCATCAAGATGCTTGAGCTCCAGTGCCTGGGTCCACTCCCGGAACTCACCGATCTCCTCGAGCGGAGCGATCGTGGACTCGAGCGCCCCGCCGACCCGTATCGGCGCGCTGTTGGTCCCCGTCGCGCTGCCCGAGGCCACGGTGACCTCGACCCGGGCGGTCTCGCCCGGGGTGAGTTCTGCACCGGCGGTGAGCTCGAACGAGAAATCGTGGAGGGTCCCTGCAGCGAGCGCGGGAAGGGGCTGCTCCGTGCTGCAGCTCCATCCTTCGGGAGCTGTGAGCGAGATGGTCCCGGACTCGAGATCGGCATCTGCAGGGGCCGCGACGATGACCGAGACGGACAGCGGCTCGCCTCCGACGAACTCGTAGCGTTCGGGACTGACTTCGATCCGCGTCCCATGGGGGAGTCCGTCCTCGAGCTCGAGGGCGGCTCCACGCAGGGCGGCATCCCCTCCCGTGGCCGGGTCCGGAAGCGGGGTGCGCGAGTGGAGCACCGTCAGCCAGGTGCTCCCGATCTCCTCCGGGTTCGAGGGACTGGCGGGTCGCTCCGCCCAGCCCTGACTGGCGTAGGTCCAGATCGCCTCATCCTTGACAGCGGACCAGCGCTTCCCGTGCCGGGCGCTCTCGGTGCCCTCCCAGACGCCGAACACCAGATCACTGGCCACCGTTGGGGTGTAGCCGTGCGAGACCCCGTCAGGACCTGTCGGCCCCTCACCGTTCGCGCCGCTGCGCAGGATCCGGTCAGGTGTCCAGGGTGTAAGGCCCTCCGCGAGGTGCTCCGGGAAGGCGTCGGGGTCTCCGGCGCTCAGGTACGCCTCGAGCGCGTACATCGCCGCCTGCTGGTGGTTGCCGTGGTTTCCCGCGACGGCGGAGGGATTCATCGTGATGATGACCTCCGGCCGAGTCGCCCGCACCACTCGCACGATCCGTCCGAGCAGCTCGTCCCCACCCCAGACCTCACGAGACAGGGGAGCGCTCGCGGTGTAGTAGAAGTCCACGGCATCGAGGTTGTACACGTGCTCGATGCCCGCGAGTCGCACGGCATCGCGCTCCTCGGACTCGCGCAGGAGGCCCAGCGGCGGGCCTTCCTCGAGGCCGACGGCATTGCCGCCGCCCTCGCCGCGGGTGGCGGTGATGACTCCGACACGCATGCCATGGAACTCGTTCCACTGGCCGAGGGCCGCCAAGGTGCCGGCTTCATCGTCAGGGTGGGCGCCGATGAACAGGATGTTCAGCTTCACTGCTTCCGGCGCCTCCTCGGCGATCGCTCGTTCTGCAGGCGTCAGCGCGAGCCCGGTGGTGGACAGCGCGGTCGACGCGCCGAGCACTCCGGTGGCTTGCAGCACCCGCCGACGACTCACGTTTGTACGCGACCTGCTGTGACAGTTCTCCATGAGGATCCTCTCCTGGGCCTGGCATCACCTCTCCGTGATGCCGCTCATACTTCATAGCCCGAAGTAAGTGGCGGTGGCAAGGGCTCCAGGAGGGGCACTCTTTCTTTCATCTCCTGTTGTTTCTTGCGGCGTCGTGGAGGGGGGAGGCGGTCGCCAAGGCCTTGCGCGCTCACTTTCTGCACGCTATAAAGTAACTATGTCGATGGTGACCCCCTCCGCAGCGAATGGCGCCCAGCGCCTCCGCCGCCATGAAGCCGTGGTGAGCGCACTGCTCGAACACGGCACCATGTCGCGCACCGAGCTCGCGGAGATCACCGGCTACTCGCAGTCCTCGATGACGTCGTCCATCCGCCACCTGATACGTCTTGGTCACGTGATCGAGACCGGGCGCGGCCGGTCCACGGGCGGCCGGCGCCGGACCCTGCTGGAGTTCGACAGGCGCAGCGTGCTGCTCATGATCCTGTCCGTCGACGCGGGCCACATGGTGGCCAGACAGGTCGACCTCTCCGGGACCGTGCACGTCCAGGTGCGACGCAAGCTGGACCCCGAGCATCCGCAGGCGGCGGTCACCGCTGCCGTCGAAGCGCTCCAGAACGCCGCCGAGGCACAATCCACCTGCGCGATCATCTCGATGCCCGGCGTGGTCTCGGCCGACGGCGACGTCTCGCTGGCTCCCGCTCTCGGTGCCTCACCCGGCCGTCGGCTGCAGGATCTGGTCGCCGAGATCTCCGGCCTGCACACCATCGGCGAGAACGACGTCAACCTCCTCGCACTGGGCGAGTCCGAGGACGGCGCTGTCCGTGACGGTGACGACTTCGGACTGATCTACGTCGGGGACGGGATCGGCGGTGCTCTGGTGCTGAACGGTCAGGTGCGCCGCGGCGCTACCGGCTCCGCCGGCGAGATCGGCTTCCTGCCCTGGAGCGGAGCTGACGGCGGAACGCTGACTCGCGCTGTCAGCGGCACCGCCGTCGGGCCTCTGGAGTACGACTGGTCCGTCCCGGCGCTGTCCGCCAAGGCCGAGGCGATCGGCATCGAGTCCGGCACCACCCACATCGTCACGGCCCTCGAGCAGAGCGACTCGCCCGACGCCGCGATCCTCCTCGGGCAGGCGCTGGATGCGTGGGCGTACGCCGCGATCGTGCTCACCTGCGTGGTGAACCCCGGCCGGATCGTCCTGGCCGGTGATGCCGCCACTCTCGGCCCTGCCTCCCGTGAAGCACTCGCCGACCGCGTCCGCGCGGGAAGTCCGTCGCCGGTGGATGTCTGCTATGCCGAGCTGGGCGACCGCGCGATCGTCAGCGGCGCCATCGCGCAGGTGCGCACCGCTCCCTGGATCTTCCTGCCCGAGGAAGACAGTCCGCACCCGCAGTCCCCGGAGCCCGCGGCTCCCGACTCCGAGCGCCGTCCCGGACCCGAATCCATGGCCGAGCCGCACCCGAACAACGAAACCCCGTACACGAACACACCCCACCTCGAAGGAGAGATCTGATGTTCAACCGACGCAAGTATCTGCAGGGCACCGCACTGGCTGGGACGGTTGCCGCTCTGGCGGCCTGTGGCCTCGACGGAGGTGGCAGCAGCTCCGGCGGTGGAGAGGGCGGCGCCGTGCCGTTCACCATCTACACCGCCCGGGACAGTGCGCTCGCCGAGAAGGTGGTCGCAGACTTCGAAGCGGCCCACCCGGAATGGGAAGGCATGGCGACCATCCTCAACCTCGGCGCCCAGGAGGCGCTCGAGCGTGTCCGTGCCGAGAAGAGCAATCCTCAGGGTGATGTCTGGTGGGGAGGCACCCGCCAGCAGCTGACGCAGGGCGCCGCCGATGGCGTGCTCGCAGCGGCGCCGCAGGAAGTCGTGGACGCGGTCCCGGAGGACTACCGCGACCCGGAGGGGCTGTGGGTCGGCGAGATGCTCCTCGCTGAGCTGTTCATGATCAACACGGAGATGATCAGCGGCGACGAGATCCCGGGCGACTGGGACGATCTGCTGGACCCGCAGTACGCCGGGAACATCGTGATCCGCGACGTCGAGGCCTCCGGCACCATGCGCGCGATCTACTGCGCCATGATCGATCGCCTCTACGAGGAGGAGGAATCGCCGGAGCCCGGGTACGAGTGGCTGCTCGGCCTGGATGCGAACACTGTGGCGTACGCCGCCAACCCCACCGACATGTACCAGCGGGTAAGCCGCGAAGAAGCTGCCATTTCTCCGTGGAACCTGCAGGACATCATGCTGCAGAAGCACGGCGACTTCCCGATGTTCGACGCCGTGGTCCCTGCCTCCGGTGCACCGATGCTGGTGGACGGACTGGCCAAGATCGCGAACGGCCCCGGGGGCGCCGGTGCCGATGCCTTCATCAGCTACCTGATGAGCGCAGAGGTGCAGACGGCGATGGCGGAGGAGTACTTCCAGATCCCCGCCATCGAGCTCGAGGAGGAGCCGCAGTGGCTCGTGGACCTCGGACTGAAGGAGATGGAGGTCGACTGGGACCGCATCGCCGAGAACGAAGAGGAGTGGATCAGCTACTGGGCGAGCAACATCAAGGGCCAGGGCTGACCAGGTCTTCTGACCACGATGGGGCCCGCCCGGGCGGGCGGGCCCCATGCCATTTTCGGAGGGAACCATGAATTCTGTCGATCTCGAGAGCATCACGAAGATCTACGGCGGCACCACCCCGTCGGTCGACGACGTCTCACTGACCGTCGGTGATGGTGAGTTCTTCACACTTCTCGGCCCGTCGGGATGCGGGAAATCGACCACGCTCCGCATGATCGCCGGTTTCATCAGCCCGACATCGGGCACGATCCGCTTCGGTGACCGAGACGTGACCTCGCTGCCGCCGCACAAGCGTGACACGGGCATGGTCTTTCAGAACTACGCGCTCTTCCCTCATATGGACGTCGCCGGCAACGTCGCCTACGGCCTGTCGATGCGTCGAGTCGGCAAGGAGGAGAAGCGCACTCGCGTGGCGAAGGCTCTGGAGATCGTCGGGCTGGACGGGTATGCGGACCGCCGGATCGACCAGCTCTCCGGCGGCCAGCAGCAGCGCGTCGCACTGGCCCGCGCGCTCGTGATCGAACCGTCGGTCCTGCTTCTCGATGAACCGCTGTCGAACCTGGACGCCAAACTGCGCGAGGAGACCCGCGCCCAGATCCGCCAAATCCAGCAGCGCGCGAGCACCACGAGCGTCTACGTCACCCATGACCAGTCCGAAGCGATGGCGATGTCGGACCGCATCGCGGTGATGAGCGCCGGTGTGCTCCACCAGGTGGGAGCACCTCGAGAGATCTACCGCCGGCCCGCGACCAGCTTCGTAGCCCGCTTCATCGGTCGCTCCAACGTGCTCGAGGGAGCCATCGAGGGTGTCGAGAGCTCGAGACTCGCTGTACGACTGGACGGCGGCGAAGCCCTGTTCGCACCGATCGTGAACGGCACGCTCTCCTCCGAGGTGGTCAAGGGAGATCGCGTCGCACTGTCGCTGCGCCCGGAGACCCTGAGGATCGATCCGCTCGAGGACACCGCTGAGGTCCCGGTCGGCGCGATCCGAGCCACCGTGAGGATGTCCGAGTTCACCGGGTCGAGCTGTGTGGTCTGGCTGCGCTACGGAGAGCAGGATCTGCTCGCGACCATTCCGGACACGGATGATCTCCCGCAGGACGGGGAGGACGTCCTGCTGCGTCCCGACATCGAGCGGACCTGGGTGGTGGCGCCGTGACACTGACTGCGAAACCCCAGGCCGCGGCGGTTCCGCGGAGGCGGCGCTCCCGGTTGCAGCTCACCGCCTCGGACAGATTCGTCTATGCACTGTCGATCCCGCTGGTGCTCATCCTGCTGATCTACATCGTCTTCCCGATGATCGCCACCGTGGTCACCTCCATGGAAGGCGGCGGCGCCGTCTACCAAGACTTCCTGGGCGGGAACTCTCGCCGGGCGCTCTTCCTGTCGGTCGGGATCTCGCTGGCATCGGTGCTCACCTCCGGAGTTCTGGGCACGGCGCTCGCCGTACTGCTGACCCGCTTCTCCTTCGCCGGGCGCTCGGTCCTGAAGGTCTTCGCGCTCCTGCCGTTGGCGCTGCCTCCGCTGATCGGTGCGATGTCGTTCTACTACCTCTACGGCACCAGCGGCATCATCCCGCGCCTGCTCGAGGAGGTCATCGGGATCCCGGCGTCCACCACGTCGTTCGACGGCCTGGCCGGGGTGATGCTCGTGCACACGCTGACTATGTACCCGTACTTCTACCTCTCCGTCAGCGCCGGGCTCTCCGGTTCTGACGCCTCCCTCGAGGAGGCAGCGATGAATCTCGGCGCGAGCCGGGCCACCATGTGGCGCACAGTGCTGCTGCCGATGCTCACGCCGGCGCTGGTCTCCGGTGCGCTGCTGACCTTCATGGTCTCGATGGCCTCGTTCACGGCCCCGCAGTTCTACAACGTCAACACCCTGACCATGCGGATCGTCGCAGCCCGCACCTCAGGCGCCTACGACCTCGCGGCGGCTCAGTCCACCGTGCTGTCCGTGGTCTCGATCCTCTTCCTGCTGCTGATGCGCTGGTACCAGAACCGTCGGCTCACCCGTTCCATGTCGAAGGGAACTCCACAGGCGCTCAAGGTCGTCCAGGGGGTCCTGCCTCAGATCGGTGCCGCGCTCGGCTCCGCAGTCATCGTCGCGATCCTGGTCGCGCCGGTCGCGTCGATCCTGCTGCTGGCCTTCACGGTCAACGGCACCTGGACCACCCAGATCCTCCCGCCCGAGTACACCCTGCAGAACTTCATCGACATCTTCACGGAGCCTCGCAGCCTGCGACCGATCCTGGTCTCCTCGCAGATGTCCGCGGTGGCGATGGCCGCATCGATCGTGGTGGGCGTCCTGACCGCATGGGTGATCGCACGCTGGAAGGGCAAGGGCGCCGGAATCCTCGACCTCATGATCATGCTGCCGTGGGCACTGCCGGGCACTGTGGTGGGCGTCAACATCGTCACCGCTTTCGCCTCGCCCACCCCGTTCAACCTCGGGCAGGTGCTCATCGGCTCCCTCTGGATCCTGCCGCTGGCGTACTTCATCCGCTTCGTGCCGCTGGTGTTCCGCAACGCCGCTGCCTCGCTCGCACAGATCGATCCCTCGGTCGAGGAGGCCGCGCAGAACCTCGGTGCAGGTCCGTTCCGCACTTTGCGCACGATCACCCTGCCGCTGATGGCGCGCGGAGTGATCGCCGGTGCTCTGCTCGCCTTCGTCCAGGGCTTCGGCGAGTACGTCGCCTCCGTGGTCATCTACCCGGCCCGCTACGTGCCGCTGTCGGTGGAGATCTACAACCGTCAGTACTCCAACGACCTCGGATCCGCCTTCGCCTACGGCTCGCTGCAGGTGCTGGCGATCCTCATCGTCCTGATCGTCTCGGAGCTCCTCGAGAAACCGGGGCGCTTCCGCCGCCGCCGTCGTCCCGCAGGAGCCGACACCACCGCTGCCACCACCACTGCCGCTGCCCCTGCAGCGTGAGAGGAGCCCCTGTTGTCCCAGGAGCAACACCCCGCTGAGGACCGGAACCTCCCGGACCCCGTCGCCGAGAAGCCCCCCGGCCCCGCCGGTGGGACCGACCGCATCCCTCTGACGGGCCGGGAGGACCTGTCGATCTACTGGGACAACCACCTGCGCGTCGCCTTCGAGCAGTCCGCACCGCACGACCTGCCGGCGATGGTCGAGGCATCCCTGGCCCACGTGATCATGCTGCGCGGCACAGGGGCGCTCACCGAGCAGCGCGCCGACCGCCTGCTGGGTGGCCTGCTGCAGCTGTGGCAACGCTGGGGAGACGAAAACCCTGGCGGCGACTGGACACCGCGTGTCTCCTCGCACCCCTTCGACGGATCGGTGGAGGACCCGTACTACTACCTCGAACAGCAGCTCGCCGCCGCCTGCGGGATCAGCACCGCCGAGCTCGACGTGCAGCTGGCCCGGAGTCGCAACGATCTCGATGCGGGTGTCTTCAGGATGATCCTGCGCCGGGGCATCCTCGACCTGGCGGAGCTGCTGCTGCAGACGGTCCGGGACCTCACCGCCGCGGCCTCGCGCACCGTCGACGCCGTTCTGATCGGGCACACCCACCGCCGCCCGGCTCAGCCCACCACCATCGCCCATGTGCTCTCGGGGCTCGCCGAGGCCATGCTCTCCCAAGCCGAGGAGCTGCTGTCCGTCTACGACGAGATGAACGTGTCACCGCTCGGCTCAGCGGCGTTCACCGGTACGGACATCGCGATCGACGCGCAGCGCGTCGCCGATCTGCTCGGCTTCGGAAGCTCGTTCACGGCCTCCTACGAAGCCGTCGCCGGAGCCGAGCACTTCATGCGTCTCGCCGCGCTGCACGCCCGAATCGGCGCGACCGGGGCGCGCTGGGCTCGGGTGCTGCAGGAGTGGATGAATCTGGGGTGGGTCCGGATGCCCACGGAGTTCACCCAGGGATCCTCGATCATGCCGCAGAAGAAGAATCCGGTGGTCCTCGAACATCTGGTCTCGATGTCAGGCGCCGCGAACGGTGAGATGTCCTCGGTCTTCACGACGATCGCCGCCGGCTGGTACGAGGACTCCAACAACGCCACCACCGATGTGCAGAAGCATCTGTGGTCGTCCACGGAAAGGGTGCTGCGCGTGGTGCGGCTGCTGGACGGCCTCACCCTCGAGATCGAGCCGGAGGAGCTGCCCACGGACGAGGAGATCGTTCGCTCAGGCGCGACCACGACCGCCGTCGCCGAAGCCCTGGCCACCCGTTCTGTCCCGTGGCGCGGCGCGCATGACGTGGTGGGGATCCTCTTCCGCCAGGGAGACCCCACCACCTGGACCGCTCGACAGGTGGAAGACGCACTCGTAGATGCCGGCATCGAGGACGACGGGGCGCTGCGCGATCTCGTGCTCGAGTCCGGCCGGGAGCCTCGACGCATCCTGGATCGCGAGCAGCCCGGATCTCCCGGGCGCGGCCCCATCGCAGTGGCGTTGGGTGTGGCCGAGGAGCGGGCAGGGCGCCTCGCCAGCTCGTTCTCCGAGCGCAGAGAAGCGCTGGACGGAGCGCGAGAGGAGCTGGTGCGGACGGCAGAGGAGCTCGTCGGCACAGCAGAGCCAGGGCTGGTGCTGAGCGTGATCGGGAACGCGAACCTCGATGTGATCGTCCATCGTGCCCGTTCGTTTCCGCCTGCGGGCACCGAGCAGATCGTGCCGGGCATCGAGGTGAGGCTCGGAGGATCTGCCGCGATCGCCGCTCAGCGCTCCGCCCAGATGGGCCTGCCCACGCGCCTGGTGGCGAAGGTGGGCGATGACCCGACAGGAGAGATGGTGCGCACCCTCGCCAGCGAGGACGGACTGGTCACCGACCTGATCATGGACTCTGCTCATGACTCCGGGCTCACCGTGGTCGCCGAGGACCGAGGTTTCGAGCGGTCCTTCCTTTCCTCGCTCGGAGCGATGGGACGCTTCGGCCCGGGCGACGTCCCCGATACCGCGCTCAGGGCGCGGTATGTGCTCTGCAGCGGGTACTTCCTGCTGCCCGAGATGAAGGGTGCGGCCACCGGGTCGCTGCTGACCGCCGCACACCGACATGGGGCGATCACGGCCGTCGACACCGGCCACCCGGACGGCGGCTGGAACGAGGAAGTGCGCAAGGAGCTGCTGGAGCACGTGCTGCCGCACACCGACTACTTCCTGCCCAACGAGAGCGAGCTGACCGGTATCACCGGCATCGATGACGTCGATCGGGCGGCGCAGCACCTCTCCGCCCATTGCGGGACCACCGTGATCGCGAAGCTCGGCGCGCACGGTGCACTGCTGGCCGCGGACGGGAAGGTCACGAGAGCCGCCGCTCCCAGCGTCGAGGTCGTGGACACCACCGGAGCCGGAGACTCGTTCAACGCGGCGCTGCTGGCCGCCCTGCACCGCGGAGAGAGCACCGCGGATGCCCTGGCCTCCGCAGTGAGGACGGCGAGCGAACTGGTCGCCACTGCGCCGGAGCAGCGGGCCGAGGTGCTGCGGCGCGCGTGACTCCCGGCCGGGCATCCAGGCCGAGCGGGCACGAGGTCACAGGTCTCGCGCTGGAGACCGGGCCGCCGTCGCGCACCATGCGATCGCGCCCGCTCGGTTCCGTCATGGCGTCCCGGCCGCTCGGCCCGCTCAGCCGCTGCCCTCAGTCAGGCTCGTCGCCGGCAGCCAGTCCGCGCCCAGCAGCTCGGCCACGCCGGTGAGTCCTGCGGTGTCTCCGCCCACGGTGTCGGAGGCGGCGGCGATCCGCTCCACCATCACCTTGCTGACCTGCTCCTCCACCGTGTCCTGGGCGTAGGCGATGTGCCAGGGCGAGACCTGGTGGTCGCGGTGGGTGCGGCCGGTGACCTGCCGTCCGGCGATGCCGGAGAAGCGTGCCTGGTGGAACACGCCCACGCGCGGCTCGGTGCTCGCCTGTCGCCCGCCTTCCAGGGTCTCCCCAACGTGCAGGCTGATCGAGGCGACGGTGGTGAATACGCACACCTTCGCCTCGCCGGTCTGGAACTTCAGTCGCTCCGCTTCGTCGTCGAAGCGGTCCTGTCCGTAGATCGTGGCGATCTCGAGCCCGGCATCGCGCAGACGCTCGGTGATCGGTTCCGCGGCGGTGCCCACGAACTCGACCGAGCACGCCACCTGCCGTTCGGCCTCCACCTGCTGCGCGATCCACGCGACGGTGGAGTCCACCCGGATCAGTCCGGCCTTCTGCCGGAACCGCAGCAGCGCCGCGCGGCCCTTGGCGGTGTTGCGCCCGCGGCGGGCGATGTCCATCTCGCGGCAGAACTCGCCCCACTCCGCCTCGTACGCGTCCCGCTCGGCGGGGGTGAGCGCCACCGGCATCCCGGAGATCGGCACCGGTCCCCACGGCGCTGCCCGGTGCAGCATCGCGGGCGGCTGCGAGTCCTCGAGCCAGCCCCGCACCAGCGCGAGATCCTCCGCGCGACGGGAGGCGTCGGTGGTCCAGGTGGCGCCGTAGCGGCCCTTCTCCAGGGCGACTCCGTGGCGTTCGAGCGCTGCCGCGAAGTCGGTGCCGGGCTGTTTCACCGAGGTCCAGCGCGCCATCGGTTCGTGGTGCGCCTGTGCGTAGGCGGGGGCGAGGTAGGGCAGCTCGAGAGGGGTATGCCCGGGTGTTGCAGTGGTCGCGATGACGAACGGCGCGTCGTCGTGCGGGTGCGAGTGCCTGGAGAGCCGTGCCCAGAGCTTCCACCGTTTGGTGGTGGTGCGCCGCAGCGCGTGCGCCTCATCCGCGATGATCACGTCCCAGACATGACCGGCGACCTTCTCCAGGCGACGCCCGGCTCGTCGGCCAGCAGGAAGAGCCGACCTCCGGCCGCGGCGTGCGCGGCGATCGCGTCGGCCGCCTCGTACTGGAGCTGGCGCGGTTCGAGATCGTCGGCCAGCGCGGGCAGCGGTGCGGGATCGCCCGGGTTGAGCTGGTTCTCGAGGAATTGGCCGAGGGTGTGAGGGCCCGGCGCGTACGGCGCGAGATGCGCGGGCAGATGGCGGCCGACGAACAGGTGCATCTTCACCGCCGGATGCCACGACGCCCCCTCGACCTGCGTGCCGTAGGGGACGTCCAGCACCCAGGTGCGCTCGCCGGGGCCGACGAACGGCAGCGGCCGCTGCGCGGAGCTGGACCCCTTCCGGCGCGGGGACCTGCGGCGTCGGCGGGTGGTGGAGCGGCGAGTGCTGGACACGCCGTGACCTTACCGGGGTTCGCCGATACCCAGCGCCTCACCGATCAGGCGCGGGTACTCCTCGAGGGATGACGGTTCGTGCAGAGTCGGCTCCGGGGAGGCGGGCACCATCAGCACCCAGCGCACCAGGTGCTCCCGTCGCATCTTCGCGATCACGATCTGGCCGCCGGCGGGGTGAGGGAGGGTGAGCATGGGCCTGTCCTCGTGCTCCAGGAGAGTGCCCTCCAGCTGGGGGTGGGCTGCGAGGATCGCGTGCCTGATCCGGTCGCGCTGCAGGACGGTGCCGGCGGCGTCGAGGGTGTCACGGGTGGGGAACATGGAGGACTCCGAGAGATCGGCGTGAAGGGGCGGTGAGCGTGCCCCTGCGGTGAGGCCCTCAGCCTCTCGCAGGGCTGTGACAGGCCGCGGCCCCCACCGTCGGCTGTCAAGCGCCTTGACAGAGTCAGGAGGCTCGGGTCTTCGTCCCTCGTCATCGAGCCTGGTGCCCGCGGAGCGAGGCGTCAGTTCGCAGGCCGGAAACTGGGCATACCCTGTGCGCATGCTGAACCCTCGCGCGGCCTCCGCCGCAGCTCCGCCCAGCGCCTCTCGCCGCCTGCCGGGCAGCCTCCGTGGGGGCGGGTGGATGCACCTCGCGCTCGTGGGCGTGATCAGCATGCTGCTGGTGTACGTCGCCGCGTCGATCGTGCTCACCGTGCCGCTCCCCGCGCTGCTGACCCTCCTCGGCCTGGCGGGCGCCCTGCTGCTGTGGAGGCTTCCGCGCGGAGCCCTGCAGATCGCGGACGCGGTGGCGCTGGGGCTGATCGCGGTGGTGCTCTACGCCGCCGGGCTCGACCTCGTCTCGTACTACCTCGCGGGGATAGTGGGAACGCTCGCGCTGCGGCGCCATGCGCGCGGGTGGCTGTATCTCGTCACGGGGGCCGTGGTGCTGGCCTCAGGTTGGTCGAGCGTGACGATGGCGTGGAACGAGGGCCCGGTGCCCCGGCTGTTCACAGAAGCGGTGCCGTGGCTCGATCTGCACCTGCCTGTGCTCACGGGCGGATTCGCGATGATCGCCGTGGGGCTGGTGTTCCTCACCACGGGCACCTGGAAGATGGCGCTGCGCATCGACCTGCTCGCCCTCGCGCTGCTCCTCGCCGCGGTGATGCATGTGACCGCGGCGGTGCTGGGCTTCATGTCCTCCTCGCTGCCGATGATCCTCGCCGACGTGTATCCGGGGACCTACTCCTACGAGGACGACTCGTACGCGACGGCCAGCGGCATGATCTCGGTGCTGCAGATGAGTTCGAAGGGTCTGATCATGGGCGCGCTGATCCCGCTCGCGCTCGTGGTCGCGGCGGTGGTGCGGCTCGTCCGCCAGCCGAGCATCACCCCGCGAGGCATTCCGCTGCAGCCGACGTCCCTCACCGTCGCCACGCTGACCGGGCTCGCCCTGGTGGTGCCCGGGTTCCTGATCCTGGTGCTGGGGCTCACCGGGGACGACAGCCCGCTGCAGCTGATCCTCCCCTTCGTGATCGACGGGGCGGGGCTGCTGCTGTGGGCCGTGGCGGTGGTCGCCTGGTGGCGGAACACCGGCGCGCTCCGCGGCATCTATGCACCCGGCGGCGACGTGACCCGGACGGACCTCGTGGTCACGCTGCTCCTCGCTGCGGCGCCCGGGCTGCTGGCGATGTTCGACATCGCCCTGGTGTTCATCCCGTAGCCGGTGCACACGTGCCTGGGAGCGTTCGCATGCTGTCCCAGCGGCCGGCGGGCCTGCGGATCATGCCTTCGTCGCCACCCGGGGCGAAAAGCACCAGGACGAAGCCTGTGGCGGTTAGCAATTGGTGGACATCCCGCAGAGCTTTCGGTACGGTTCACTCGGCACCATTCTAGACAACGTTGTCAGAACGTCATCGCTGCGCCGATTCCGGCGCTTGACGTGACGACGCCACCCCAGACGCTCCCAATGGAGGGAAACGAACATGGCCCATACCACCGCGCCGCGTTTCGCACTGCGCCTCATGTGCGCTGGCGCCGCTGCCGCATTGACCCTCGCAGTGGGCGCAGCCCCCAGCTTCTCCGAGGGCTCCATCGGCTCCGAGCCGAACCGTCCGGGCTATCACTACACCCCCGAGCGGAACTGGATGAACGACCCCAACGGCATGGTGTACCACGACGGCCTCTACCACCTGTACTACCAGTACAACCCTGAGGGGAGCGCCTGGGGGAACATGTCCTGGGGGCACGCGACCAGTCCCGACCTCATGACCTGGACCGAGCAGCCCCTTGCGATCGGGCAGACGTTCGATGATGACGGCAACAGCATCGAGGACATCTTCTCGGGTTCCGTCGTGGTGGATCACGGCAACACCAGCGGGCTCGGCACGGGCGACGAGGACCCGCTCATCGCGCTGTACACCAGTGCCTACACGGACAACCACCCTGAGCATGCCGGGAAGCAGGCGCAGTCCCTCGCGTTCTCCACGGACGGAGGATTCACCTGGGAGAAATACGAGGGGAATCCTGTCGCAGATCGCGACTCGGGCAATTTTCGCGACCCGAAGGTGTTTTGGTACGAGGGGGACACGCCGGCGGAATCCCATTGGGTCATGGTGGCGGTCGAGGCGACCGACTACCAGGTTGTCGTCTACACCTCGGACGATCTCCTCCACTGGGAGTTCGCCTCCGATTTCGGGCCCGCGAATGCGGTCGGCGGCATCTGGGAGTGCCCGGACCTCTTCGAGCTCCCCGTGGACGGGAACCCTGAGGAGACCCGCTGGGTCATGATCGTGAACCTCAACCCCGGCTCTGTGGCCGGGGGCAGCGGCGGCCAGTACTTCGTGGGCGACTTCGACGGGAAGACCTTCACCGCCGAGAACGTCGTGGAGGATCTCCCCGCTCCGGACGGTGACGTCCTGTGGGACTTCGAGGGCGGGGACTTCTCCGGATGGCACGTCACGAACCAGGCGGACCATGACGAGAACGGGCCCTTCGGGCGGGCCCCTGCGTCGGGGCCTGTCAGCGGGCAGCAAACCGTCCACGGCGTCGAGGGCGAAGGTTTCGTCAACTCGTTCCACGGCGGCGACGGACCCGTCGGCACCATGGAGTCCGAGCCGTTCACCGTGGAGCGCGATTACCTCAGCTTCCTAGTCGGAGGTGGGAGAAATCCGCACCAGGAAGGCACCCGGCCCGATAACGACCCGCCGGCGGGGACCCTGCTCTGGAACGGCTTCGAGGAAGTCGACGGCACGGTCACCCTCGAGGACATGGGCTGGGCCGGAACCGGCGACCTCGCTGCCGCCGACAACCCGGTGACCGAGGGTGGCGAGTACGCGATCGGCGACAAGCGCATCAACACCTGGGAGGGCGGGCCCCACGGCGACGACAACGTGGGGACGCTGACGTCCCCCGAGTTCACCATCGATGCCGACCACCTCAACATGCTGGTGGGCGGCGGTGCACGTTCGGAGGCGTCCGAGGAGTCGCTCGAGGTGCAGCTGCTGGTCGACGGCGAGGTGGTGCGGAGACTGACCGGTCCCGGGGATGGTGCACTGAACTGGCGCCACTGGGACATCTCGGACCTGCAGGGGCGTACTGCGCAGTTGCGTGTGGTCGACGAGGCCACGGGAGGCTGGGGCCACCTGACCCTCGACCACGTCGTCATGGGCGACGAGGTCGCGCTGCCCCGGGGTGATGAGACCACGGTGAACCTCGTGGTCGATGGCGAGGTGGTCCGCACCGCGACCGGTTCCGACAGCGAGAATCTGGACTGGCAGAGCTGGGACGTGGCGGAGTTCGCGGGCCAGCAGGCCTCGCTCCGCATCGTCGACAACAGCAGCGGCGGGTGGGGGCACATCCTCGTCGATCACTTCGTCGCCACGGACGCGCCGATCGCCTCGTCGTTGGAGAACTATCAGTGGTTGGACTGGGGCAGCGACTACTACGCGACCGTCTCCTACTCCGATGCACCTGACGGGAAGCGAATCACTCAGGGCTGGATGAACAACTGGCTTTACGCAGGTGACGTCCCGGTGTCGCCGTGGGTCTCGGCGATGACCCTTCCGCGCGAGGTCGGGCTGACCCGCACCGACCACGGCATCGAGCTCGTCCATCACCCGGTTGAGCAGGCCGAGGGCTTTCTCGACGAGGCGTCGAGCCGCACGGTCACCGATGCACTGGCGTCGGCGGGCACTGCACCGCTCAGCGCCGACGGCGGATCGATCGGCGGCGACATGCTGCGCGTCGATCTGAGTCTCGATCCGGGGTCATCGGACCGCGCGGGGATCGTGTTGCGCGCTTCCGATGGATTCACCGCCGATCCATCCACCAGTGCTGATGGTGCGCAGGGGACTCTGGTGGGCTACAACGCCGAGCGCGGCAGGGTCTTCGTCGACAGGACTCGCTCGGGCGAAGTCGACTTCCACAGCGCCTTCCCCGGCCAGGTGGAAGCGCCTGTCACGCTCGAGGAGGATGGAACGGTCTCGTTCAGCATCTGGCTGGACCGTTCTTCCGTCGAGGTGTTTGCACAGGACGGCACAAGGACGCTGACCGAGCTGGTCTTCCCTGACGTCGACTCCCAGCAGGTTCTCGCGTTCGCTGAGGGAGGGGATGCGCGGATCGTCCACGCGACGATCACGCCGGTGGAGCAGACAATGTTCAACGCGAGGCCGACCGATCCGACCGATCCGGCCGATCCGACGGAGCCTGCCGATCCGGCCGATCCGACGGAGCCTGCCGATCCGGCCGATCCGACGGAGCCTGCAGCGCCGACGGAGCCGAGAGATCCGGCTGATCCGACCGGGCCGGCAGATCCGACTGGGCAGGCAGTGCCGTCCGGAGGGCCCGGCGGCGGGGGCCAGTCGCAGGGCGGCGCTCCGGAGAGCTCCGGGCCGCCTCGCGCCGGTGAGGGCCTCGCCATGACCGGCATCAACGCCCTCACAGGAGCGGCGGCAGCGCTCGTGCTGGTCGTCGCCGGAGCATCAGCAATCGTCATCGCCCGAGCCCGGCGGCGGCGACTCTGAGGCGGCTGCCGCGCCCCGGGACCGGGCAACGGTCCCGGGGCGCGGTGCGCGCGCTCGTGACCAGCGGGTGCGCACGAGTTATCGGATCGTGATGCACACGTGACCGAAGAGTCGAATCGCGGCCCTACACTGACAACGTTGTCTGTTCGGTGTGACGGCAGCTATATCCCACCGTCGTCGGGACGGCAACGCCACCGCATGGTGGCACTCAATGAGGAGTCGGAGGTAGAGATGGTCGATCCGCACGCAGTTCTCGAGATGCGGAACATCACCAAGCTGTTCCCGGGCGTGCGCGCGCTCGACGACGTCACGATGACCGTTCGCCGCGGTGATATCCACGCGATCTGCGGGGAGAACGGTGCTGGGAAGTCGACGCTCATGAAGGTGCTGTCCGGCGTGTACCCCCATGGCACCTACAGCGGGCAGATCGTGTTCGAGGGCGAAGAGATGGCGTTCAAGGACATCAAATCCTCGGAGAGCGCCGGCATCGTCATCATCCACCAGGAGCTCGCCCTCATCCCCGAGCTCTCCGTCACCGAGAACATCTTCCTGGGCAACGAGATCGTCGCCGGTGGTCTCATCGACCGGCGCGAAGCTCGGCGGCGCTGCCGTGATCTGCTCGCTCGCGTGGGCCTCGACATCGATCCCGATATGGCGGTGAAGTACCTGGGCGTGGGTCAGCAGCAGCTGGTCGAGATCGCGAAGGCGCTGTCGAAGAACGTCAGGCTGCTGATCCTCGACGAGCCCACCGCGGCGCTGAACGAGGACGACTCGGAGAATCTGCTCCTGCTGATGAAGGGCCTCAAGGGTCGTGGGATCACCTCGATCATGATCTCGCACAAGCTCAACGAGATCGCCGCCGTGTCCGATGCGGTCACGGTGATCCGAGACGGTCGCACGGTCGAGACCTACGCGGTCGAGGCCGGTCATGTCGATGAGGACCGCATCATCCGTGCCATGGTGGGCCGCTCGCTCGACAACCGCTACCCCGAGCACGAGCCGAACACCGGGGGTGAGACGATCATCGAGGTGAAAGGCTGGACGGTCGAGCATCCGAACGTGCCCGGCAAGCTCGTGTGCGATGACGAGAGCTTCGTCGCGCGCCGCGGGGAGATCGTGGGCTTCGCCGGACTCATGGGGGCGGGCCGGACCGAGCTCGCACGCTCGCTGTTCGGTCGCTCCTACGGCATCCACCGCTCCGGCCAGCTGTTCCTCCACGGCCAGCCCGTGGTGCTGAACACCGTGCGGGACGCCATCCGTCATCGCCTCGCCTATGTCTCCGAGGACCGGAAGCTGCTCGGCCTGAACCTGTTGGACACCATCAAGCAGACCATCGTCTCCGCGAACCTGGGCGCTGTCGTGCGGCGTGGACTGATCGACGGGTCGAAGGAGCGCGCAGTCGCGGAACGGTACCGCACGTCGCTGCGTATCAAGACCCCCGGCATCGATGTCGGGGTCGCGACCCTCTCGGGAGGCAACCAGCAGAAGGTCGTCCTGGCCAAGTGGCTGTTCCCCGATCCTGAGGTGCTGATCCTGGACGAACCGACCCGCGGGATCGACGTGGGAGCGAAGTTCGAGATCTACAAGCTCATCCAGGAGCTCGCTGATCAGGGCAAGGCGGTCATCGTCATCTCCTCCGAGCTGCCAGAGATCCTGGGGATCTGCGACCGGATCTACACGATCTGCGAAGGGCGCATCACCGGTGAGGTGCCCCGCTCCGAGGCCGATCAGGAAACGCTCATGCGCATGATGACCACCACCGTCGGCTCCGCCGCCTGACCCACGCAGTAACGAGAGAGCACACTCATGAATGTTGTGAAGCAGATTTTCGGGACGGATTTCCGTCAGTTCACGATGGTTTTCGCCCTCGTGGTACTACTCCTCGGGTTCCACATCGCCTCCGGCGGCAACATGCTGACGCCGGGGAACATGCAGAACCTCATCGCGGGCAACGCCTACGTGCTGATCCTCGCGATCGGCATGGTCATGGTCATCGTCATCGGTCACATCGACCTGTCCGTCGGCTCCGTCGCGGGCTTCGTCGGGATGTGCGTGGCGCTGTCCGCCCGCGACCTGAGCTTCCCCTGGTGGGCGGCGCTGCTCACCGGCCTGGTGGTGGGCGTCGCGATCGGCGCCTGGCACGGCTTCTGGCTCGCGAAGATCGGCATCCCTGGATTCATCACAACCCTCGCCGGGATGATGATCTTCCGCGGGGGCGTGATCTGGCTCAGCGGTTCGGTCAGCGTTCCCGTGCCGCCGGAGCTGAATGTGCTCGGCGCGGGTTACCTGCCCGAGTGGGGCCCGGCCTTCACGAACCTCAACAACTCGACGCTGCTGCTCGGCATCCTCGCGATCGCCTTCTACGCCTGGAGCCAGATCAGCACGTACCGCCAGCGCGTCGCCGATGGCGAGACCGGGCTGAACTTCACGGCGGTGATCATCCGCCTGGTGCTGGTCGGTGCTGTTCTGGCCTACGTGACGTTCCTGTTCGGCAGCGGCCGTCCTGGCACGTCCTTCCCGGTGCCCGGCCTGGTCCTCGTCTTCCTCGTGATCATCTACCACGTGATCACACAGCGCACCACGTTCGGGCGCCACATCTATGCGGTGGGTGGCAACAAGCAGGCCGCCGCGCTCTCGGGCGTGAGCGTCGCCAAGGTGCACTTCTTCGTCATGATGAACATGTCGTTCCTCGCGGCGCTCGCCGGGATCCTCTTCGTCGCCCGGGCGACGTCCGCCGGGCCCACCGACGGCAATATGTGGGAGCTCGATGCGATCGCCGCCGTGTTCATCGGCGGAGCCGCCGTCTCCGGTGGGATCGGCACCGTGGCGGCGACCATGATCGGCGGGCTCGTCATGGCCACGTTGAACTCGGGTCTGTTCCTGATGGGCGTGGGACAGGACAAGACGCAGGTCATCAAGGGGCTCGTCCTCCTCGCGGCGGTCGCGTTCGACGTCTACAACAAGCAGCAGGGCCGCCCCTCGATCACCGGCCGGCTCTTCGGTGACCGGCGGACGTCGGAGAGCACCACCGACTCGACGAAGGTCGCGCCAGCCGCGCCCGCCGCGCCGGGAACTGCCGAGAGCTGACCCTCCCGGACTCCGGGCATGCTCCAGCGCCCGGGATCCTGCCAGCAGCACTGGCCACTGAACCCACCTGACCCACTGACCTAACCCGGGAGCCCGATGGCGGGCTCCCACATCACCTGAGGAGAAATCATGAAGAGAAGGACTTTCACACTCGGCAGCGCAGCCGCAGCCGGTGCACTGCTCCTGGCAGCCTGCGGCGAGGGCCGCAGCGGTGGCGAGACGGCCGGCGGTGAAGAAGCCGGCAGCGGCTTCGAGGCCGACGCCACCATCGGTGTGTCCCTGCCGTGGCTGGGGACGCAGAACTGGGCCGAGGCCCAGGCCATGTTCGAGGAGCAGCTCAAGAGCGCCGGCTTCACCCCGCTGATCCAGGCGGCGGACAACAAGGTGCCGCAGCAGCAGCAGCAGATCGAGGCGATGGTCCAGCAGGGCGCGAAGGCGATCGTGGTGGGCCCCATCGACGGCACCCAGCTGGGCAGCGCGCTGAAGGCGGCCAAGGACGCGGGCGTGCGGATCATCGGCTATGACCGGCTGATCGAGAACACCGATGCCGTCGACGGTGTGGTGCAGTTCGGCAGCATCCGCACCGGTGAGCTGCAGGGCCAGTCCCTCCTCGATGGTCTCGCCGAGCGCAAGGGCGAAGGTCCGTACAACATCGAGCTGTTCGGCGGCGGTCCTGCTGATCCGAATGCACCGAACTTCTTCGAGGGCGCGATGTCGGTCCTCCAGCCGAAGATCGACGACGGCACCCTCGTGGTCGTCTCCGGGCAGACGGACTTCCAGCAGGTCGCGACCCAGGACTGGGACAACGGAAAGGCGCAGTCCCGCATGGACTCGCTGCTCGCCGCGAACTACTCGGACAAGCCCCTCGATGGCGTGCTCTCCCCGAATGACGGCATCGCCCGCGCGATCATCACCTCCTGCAAGGGCGCCGGGCAGGACATCCCCGTGGTCGACGGCCTCGACGCCGAGACGGAGTCGATCAAGTCGATCTGGGCCGGTGAGCAGTACTCCACTGTGCACAAGCCGACGAAGGACCTCGTGGCCAAGACCGTCGAGATCATCACCGCTTTCCAGAAGGGTGAGGAGGCGCCGGCGACCGAGGAGTCGGAGAACAACGGCGTGATCGACGTGCCGATCTATGCTCTGGATCCGATCGTCGTGACCGAGGCGAACGCGGAGGAGGTCTTCGCAGACGATCCCGACCGCCTCGCGCTCCTCGAAGGCTGAGAGAGGACACACTGGTGGCCCCGGGGCTCCTCGCCCCGGGGCCACCGTCCGTCGCTGTGGATCGGAAGAGACCAGATGTCGAAGAAGCGCGCCACCATGAAGGATGTCGCGGCACGCGCGGGGGTGGGGTTCAAGACCGTCTCCCGGGTGATCAACGAAGAAGCCGGGGTCTCCGAACAGACGGCGGCGAAGGTCCGCAGAGCCGCGTCCGAGCTGAACTACCGGCGCGATATGACCGCAGGAAACCTTCGCCGTGCCGCGGGGCGCACCGACAGCATCGGGCTCCTCGTCGCGAGCGTCGACAACGAGTTCGATGCGAAGCTGCACCGCGCCGTGGAGGACGCCGCCCAGGAGCGCCGTGTCAGCGTGTTCTCGTCGAGTACCGATGAGGACGCTGATCGTGAGCATCAGCGTGCCCTCACCCTCCTGGCACGGAGGGTCGACGGGCTCGTGCTCATGCCCTCGAGCGGAGATCTCGCCTACCTGCAGCACGAGCTGGACCTCGGCACTCCGGTGATCGCCGTGGACCGCCCGCCCAAGGGCATCTGCATCGACACGCTCATGGTCGACAACGAGAGCGGAGCCCGTGATGCACTCACGCACCTGATCGAGCACGGCCACCGGCGGGTCGCGGTCCTGGCGCATCTGGCGTCCCTGGTGACGTCCGCGCAGCGGATCGCGGGCGCGCGCGCCGCCTGGTCCGCCGCCGGTCTGCCCGCGGACTCTCTGCGGGTGGTCGACGGGATATCCACCGCTGAGGACACAGCCCGCATCCTGGATACCCTGTTGGACGCGGATGATCCTCCCACTGCGGTGTTCGCAGCGCGCAACACGATCGCCGTCGGTGTGGTGCGGGCGCTCCAGCGCCGCGGCCGACAGCACGAGATCGCGCTGATCGGCTTCGACGACTTCGGGCACGCGGATCTGCTGGATCCTGCGGTGACCGTCGTGAGACAGGACCCGGCTCGACTCGGTGAGCTCGCTACGGAGCGGCTGTTCGCACGTCTTGACGACCGCTCGCTGCCCGTGGAGCAGCTGACCGTGAAGACCCGCCTGATACGGCGACGATCCTGCGGATGCGGGGCTCGAGCGGGGGCGGGATCGGGCGCAGGCCCGGGCAGCGACGGCTCCGGCGGCGCACCCGGCTCCCGGGGCCGTGCGGGTCCGGTCCGCGAAGCGAGCACGCACCGGTCGTGAGTAGCATCGGGATGCTGACCCGAGGCAGAGGAGCTTCCCCCATGCACGCATCCCAGAACCGCCGATCAGCGGAGGCCGTCGACGCCTTCACCCAGATCATGGGCTCGCGGCACGTCCTCACCACGCCGCGCGCGACCGCCCCGTACACCACCGGTGACCGCTTCGGCGCCGGTGATGTGCTCGCCGTGCTGCGCCCCGGCTCCCTGGTGGACATGTGGCGGGCCCTGCAGGTGTGCGTGGACAATGACCTGATCGTCATCACCCAGGCCGCGAACACCGGCCTGACCGGCGGCTCGGTGCCCGGCAACCAGGACTACGACCGCGACATCGTCATCATCTCCACCACGCGGATCGACCAGATCCACCTGATCAACGATGCCCGCGAGGCGGTCTGCCTGGCCGGCGCCACCCTCTTCACCCTCGAGGACACCCTCGCCCCGCACGGCCGCGAGCCGCACTCGGTGATCGGCTCCACCTCGATCGGCGCGAGCGTGGTGGGCGGCATCGCGAACAACTCCGGCGGCTCCCAGATCCGCAAGGGCCCCGCCTATACCGAGCAGGCGATCTTCGCGCGCGTGGACGAGAACCGGCAGATCCACCTCGTCAACCACCTCGGCATCGACCTCGGCACCGACCCCACCCACATCCTCGACCGCCTCCAGCGCGGCGACTGGGACCCGGCCGGCGTCACCCCGCCCCCGGCCGACGGAACCGGCACCGACTACGCCGAGCACCTGCGCGAGCTCGCGGACACCCCGGCCCGCTACAACGCGAACCCGAAGTTCCTCCACGAGGCTTCCGGCTCTGCCGGCAAGATCATGGTGTTCGCGGTGCGCACCCGCACCTTCCCACTCGAGGCGGACAAGGCGACCTTCTACATCGGCACCGATGATCCTGCGGACCTCGAGGCCCTGCGTCGCGCGTTCCTCGCAGCGGATTCCCCGCTGCCGATCTCGGGGGAGTACATGAGCTCCCACGCCTTCGACCTCGCGATCGAGTACGGCAAGGACACCTACGTCTCCCTCAAGCACGCCGGCTCCAGCACCCTGGTGAAGATGTTCGCCCTGAAATCCTGGGCCAACGGCGTGTTCGCGAAGCTGCCCGGCTTCGGCCCCGCGACGGCCGATGCGATCTCCCAGAAGCTCTTCGCCGCGATCCCCGAGAAGTTCCCGCCCCGCCTCCTCGACTTCCGCGACCGCTTCGCCCACCACCTGCTGCTCGTGGTCAGCGGCAGTCAGCGCGAGACCACCCAGCGCCTGCTCACCGAGTTCTTCGCCCAGCCCGCGCACCAGGGCGAGTTCTTCGAATGCGACGCTAACGAGGCCAAGAGCGCCACCCTGATCCGCTTCGGCGTGGCCAGCGCCGCCAGCCGCTACTACACGATGCACCGCGCGGAGGCTTCGGAGATGATCACCTTCGACGTGGCGCTGCGCCGCGATGACGAGGACTGGCTGGAGGTGCTCCCGACGGAGATCGCCGACCAGCTGCTCGAGAGTGTCTACTTCGGCCACTTCTTCTGCCACGTCCTCCACCAGGACCACGTTGCCAAGAAAGGCGTGGACCCCGTCGCGCTGAAGCAGCAGATGACGACGCTGCTCGAGGACCGTGGCGCCGCAGTCCCCGCCGAGCACAACTATGGCCGTATCTACCCTGCCCCAGGCCCGATGGTCGAGCACTTCAAACAGCTGGATCCGCTGAACATGTTCAACGCAGGGGTGGGGAAGACGTCGGCGAGGAAGGGGTGGGCGTGAGTGGGGCCTGATGCGGATGCGTCCCGCAGGTGCGCATGAGGGTCAGTTCTTCTTCTCGCCCGTGGACCAGAAGTAGACCAGCCCCGTCCCGTTCAGCAGTCGGTCGCCGATGGCGCGCTCCTGATAGATCACCGGGTTGTGGGAGGCCAGGGTGCGGGCGTTGCGCCAGTGGCGGTCCAGTGCCCGTGCGGTCGAGGTCGCGGACGCCCCACCCACCTCGAACATCTCCGCGGTCACCGCGAGCACGTCGGGCACCGCGGTGAGCTGGGCCTGGATGGTGCGCAGCTCCGCCGCGTCGATCAGGTGAGCACGCTCTTCGTCGGTCGCCGACTGCGCTGTCGCGAGGAGCTGGGCCGCGGCCAGCACCGTCGCCTCCGCCGTCGCCGCTCGCGCAGAGATCCGGCCCACCACCTGCTGGACCAGCGGATCTTCCGCGGCAGTCGCGCCGCTGCCCTGGGAGTAGACCCGGGTGCGGGTGCGCACGAACTCGACCGCGTCCCGCACTGCCGCACGCCCCACCCCCACCAGGGAGGACAGCAGCACCAGCTGCAGGAACGCGGTCTGCGGCGTCGGCGCTCCGTCCCCGCCCTCGAGACGCTCGCGCACATGGCTGGCCGGCACCGCGACATCCTCGAACAGCGAGGAGCCGCTGCCGGTGAGGGTCTGACCGAAACCATCCCAGTCATCGCGCAGCGTGACGCCGGGGGAGTCCGCCCGCACTGTTACACGGGCACGGCCGCCGGATCCGGTGCGGGCCGAGACGTTGATCCAGTCCGCGAACAGCGACCCGGTCGAGTAGTGCTTCTCGCCGGAGAGGCGGTAGCCGTCCTCGTCGGCGGTGACCGTGGTGACCAGGTCGCCGACTGTCGCGCTGGTGCGTTCGTGGCTGGCATTGCCGAACACGGCACCGTCGGCGACCAGACGGAACCAGTGCGCAGCGTCTTCTCTCGCAGCGTCTTCTCCGTCTGTGTCCTCTCCCTCCTCGCCGAGCAGCAGCCCGTTGACGAAGGCGAAGTGGGCGCGCAGCAGCTGCGGCAGATTCGAATCGGCCTCGCCCAGATCGATCAGCAGCCGGAAGAACGTCTCGATCCCCGCGCCGCCGCCTCCGTGCTCTGTGGGCACGGTGACGGCGGTGAAGCCCGAATCGGCCAGTGCTCGCACCTGCGCGAAGGGCAGGATCCGGGCACGGTCCCGCTCGGCGGAGCCGGCAGCGATCTCGTCGAGGACAGGGGCGAACCGCTCGCGCAGTGCGTCGTACTCGCGCAGTGCCGGATCGGTGGCGGGGGAGTTCTGGGTGGTGGTCATGAGGCTTCCTGGAGGTCGCGGCGGGGGAGGGTGGAGACGAGCTGGCGGGTGTAAGGGTGCTGCGGGGCGTGCAGGACCTGGTCGGCGGTGCCGTGCTCGACCACCTGCCCGCCCTGCATCACCAGCACCCGGTCGCTGACGTGGTGGATCACGCCGAGGTCGTGGGAGATGAACAGATAGGCGGTGCCGAGCGCTGACTGCAGGTCGCCGAGCAGGTCCAGCACCTGCGCCTGCACGGACACATCGAGGGCGGAGACCGGCTCGTCCAGCACCAGCACCTCGGGATCGGTGGCGATGGCACGGGCGATCGCGGCACGCTGGCGCTGCCCGCCGGACATGGTCAGCGGATGCCGGGCGGCGAACGCGGGGTCGAGCCCCACTGCCTCCAGCAGCTCCGCGACCCGTGCTGAGCGGTCCCTCTCGCGGCCGCTGGATCCGGCGGAGCCTCGCGCTCCACCCCGCCGGCCCTGCCCGACGCTCAGGGAATCGGCGATGGTGCGGCCGACGGTCCAGCGCGGATCGAAGGAGGAGAGCGGATCCTGCTGCACGACGGCGATACGGTGCCGTCGGGAGCGCCGCTTCCGCTCGGGGATGCCGGTCCATGCCTCGCCGTCCAGCAGCACCTGCCCGGTGCTCGGTGGGGTCAGGCCCAGCGCCATCCAGGCGGTGGTCGACTTCCCCGATCCGGACTCGCCGACGATCCCGAGGGTCTCTCCGGCATCGAGGGTGAAGGACACGTCCTGGACCACGGGGCGGGTGCGCCCGTCGGGCCCGCGGTAGCTCTTGCCCAGCCCGATCGCCTCGAGCACCGGGCCCGCCTCCGGGGCGCGTTCGCGGGGCACTGCGGTGATCGTGGCGGGCGGCAGGTCGGAGAGTCGGTCGCCCCGGGAGGAGGCCGAGGGGATCGCCGCGAGCAGTCGGCGCGTGTACGGGTCCTGCGGGGAGGTGAGCACCTGCGCGGTGGGCCCCTCCTCGACGACGCGGCCCCGGTGCATCACCAGCACGTGGTCGGCGAGCCGTTCGACGACGGAGAGGTCGTGGCTGATCAGGATGATCGCGCGGCCTGCGGAGAGGTTCTGCTCGAGCAGCTCGAGCACCTGGGCCTGCACCGTCACATCCAGTGCGGTGGTGGGTTCGTCGGCGATCAGCACCTGGGGATCCAATGCCAGCCCGGCGGCGATCAGCGCCCGCTGGCGCAGCCCGCCGGAGAGCTCGCTGGGCAGCTGCCGGGCGCGCAGCTCCGGCTCCGGGACGGAGACCGAGGTCAGCAGCTCCTGGACGCGGGCGGGGCGCTGCGCGGCGGGCACCCGGTGCGCGCGCAACGGCTCGGCGATCTCGGTGCCCACCGTGCGCAGCGGATCCAGGGAGACCAGGGCGTCCTGCAGCACATAGCCGATGCGGCTGCCGCGCAGGTGGCGGAGCTGCTCGGGGGTCGCCTCGAGCACGTCGACCCCCACGTCCAGGGTGGTCGCGGTGACCTGGGCGCCGTGCCCGTTCAGGCCGAGCAGGCTGCGGGCGGTCACGGATTTGCCGGAACCGGATTCGCCGACGATGCCGAGGCACTCCCCGGCGCGCAGCGAGAAGGACACATCGCGCACCACCTCCTTGCCGTCGAAGGCGACAGAGAGATCCCGGACGGTGATCAGTGTGGTCATCGCAGTGCTCCTGCATCGGTGGACTGCTGGAGGCGCCGACCGAGCACGGTCAGCGACAGGGTGAACAGGACGATGGTGACGCCGGGGAAGAAGTCCATCCACCAGGCCTGCTGGATGTAGTGGCGCCCGGCGTTGAGCATCGCGCCCCATTCGGCGGTGGGCGGCTGGACGCCCATGCCGAGGAACCCCAGCGCCGCCGCCCACACGACCGCCTGTCCCACCCCCAGGGTGATCAGGACAGTCAGGGGCCGGAACGCGTTGGGCAGCAGGGTGCGCAGCAGGATTCGCGCCGGCGGGTGGCCGAGGGTGCGGGCCGCTTCGACATAGGCGGAGCGGCGCACCACGAGCACCTGGCTGCGCACCATCCGGGCGTAGCCGGGCATGGTCGCCAGGCCCACCGCCACCATCTGGGTCAGGGCGCTGTTGCCATACACGGCGATGAGGATGAGAGCGAGCAGGATGCCGGGGAAGGCGTAGAGGATCTCGATCACCCGGGTCACGGCACCGTCGGCCAGTCGCCCGCCGAGCCCACCGGCGAGGCCCAGCACCATCGCGCCGAGCAGACCGATCGCGGTCGCACCGAGACCGATCAGCAGTGACTGGCGCGCCCCGTGGATCACGCGGCTGAACACGTCGCGGCCGGACTGGTCGGTGCCGAAGAGATGCTCGGCACTCGGCGGGGCGAAGCTCTCCGAGAGGCTGATCTCCAGCGGGTCCTGCGGTGCGAGCAGCCCCGGGGCCAGCGCGGCCAGCACGACCGCGCCGACGACTGCGCCGGGCAGCGCCACCCCGAGATGCCGCAGCGGGGAGCGGGAGGATCGGGCGGTGCGCAGAGGTGGGGCCGCGGGCTTCTCGACCTCGGGCAGCGGGGGAGCGAGGGTGGTCATGAGGTGGCTCCGATCGTGTGGCGCAGGCGGGGGTCGACGAGCACGGAGGCCGCGTCGCTGAGGATGTTCGCGATCACGTAGACGAGGGCGACCACGAAGGTCACGCCGATGACGAGGGGGAGATCCTGGGCGTTGACGGCGGCGACGAGCACCTGCCCGATCCCCTGCCGGGAGAAGATCACCTCGACCACGACCGCCCCGGAGATCAGGGAGCCGAGCCCCCAGCCGGACAGGGCGATGCCGGGCAGGGCCGCGTGGCGCAGCACCTGCCGGAAGCGCACATCGGCGGTACGAGCGCCGCGGGAGAGGGCGGAGAGCACGAACGGCTGGCGCAGCGCCACATCGAACTCGTCCCGGGTGACCTGGGCGAGGAACCCTCCCAGCGGTATCCCGAGGGTGAGGGCGGGCAGCACCAGGCCGAGCGGCCCGTCGTCCACCACCGGCAGCCACTGCAGCACCACCGCGAACACCACCAGCAGCACCACCCCGAGCCAGAAGTGGGGCAGCGCCGCGAACACCACTTCGATGCCGGCGCCGAGCCGGCCCAGCCAGCCGCGTCGGCCGGCAGTGAGGAGGGTCAGCGTGATCGCGAGCGCCCAGGCGATCGCCAGAGCGGCCCCGGTCAGCTGCAGGGTGGGAAGGATCTGCTCGGAGACGATCGCGGTGACGGGCTGCTTCATCGTGTACGACTCGCCGAGATCCAGCTGGACCAGGCCCGTCAGGAACGCGCCGTACTGGACCAGGAGCGGGTCCTCGAAGCCGTACTGGTCCCGGATGGCCTGCAGCGTCTCCTCGGGAGGGTTCGCGGAGGCGCCGCCCAGGATCGCCATGGCCGGATCGCCGGGCACAAGGTGCTGGAGGAAGAACACGATCGTCGCCACCGCCCACAGCAGCAGCGCGGCGGAGGCGATCGTGGTGAGGATCCTGCGGATCAGCACGACGTTCATGTCAGAGCCCCTCTCGGTTCAGGTAGGCGTCGTGGAGGACGGGCTCGCCCTCGCTGGGTTCGATCCAGATGTCCGAGACCAGGTCGCTGCGGATCGCGAGGCGGGTCTGGATCGGGTAGAGCGGGATGTGCCAGGCCTGCGCGGTCAGCAGGTCCTGCGCCTGGGAGTACAGGCGCTGCTGCAGGTCCGGGTCGGTGGTCGCGGCGGCGTCGAGCAGGATCTCGTCGAGCTCCGCGTCGAAGGCGTAGGAGACGTTCTGGCCGTTGTCCAGCTCGTACGTCTCCTGCGAGAACTTGATGTACATGACCCCGGCGGTGGGGCTGTTCCAGTACCCGGCCCGGATGTCGAAGGCGAGCGGGTCGCGGCGGATCGCGGTGAGGGAGGCGGAGTCCTTGGGCAGCAGCTGGATCTCCACCCCCACCCGCTTCTGCATCGCCTGGAAGTTCTGCAGGATCGTCTGATCAGCGGGCGGGGTCTCACCGGGATCGGAGTTGTAGGGCAGGCGCAGGGAGAGGCGCTGGCCGTCCTTGGTGCGGTAGCCCTCCTCGTCCCGTCCGGTCCAGCCCGCGTCATCGAGCAGCGCGTTCGCGGTCTGCTCGTCGTAGGGGTAGGGGAGGGAGTAGGCGGGGTCGTAGAAGGGGGTGCCGGTGGAGATCGCATTGCCCTCGTAGGGGAACACTCCCGCGTAGGCGCTGCGGACGATCCCTTCGGCGTCGGCCGCATGCACCAGCGCGCGGCGCACCCGAATATCGGCGAGAGCGGGATGGGTGGTGTTGAGGTCGAAGGCGAAGGGGATGCAGGAGTGGATGAAGTCGTCGGTGGTGATCTTGTCGTCAGCGGTGGCGGCGGGTACGGACTCCGGTGGCAGGTTGAAGATCGCATGCACCTTCCCGGACTGCAGCGCACCGAACCGGGCGGTGTTGTCCTTGAGGAACCGCCAGGTCAGCGACTCGACATAGGCGGGGCCCTGGTGGAGGGCGTCGGCCGGGGCGGAGTTGTAGTTCTCGTTGCGCACCATCACCACCTCCTGGTTGCGCTTCCATTCGGTGATGATGAACGGTCCGGTGCCCACCGGCCCCTCGCAGTTCTCGCTCAGCCCGCGCGCCATCGAGCGCGGGGATTCGATGCCGAAGAACGCCTGTGCCAGCACCTGCAGCAGCGGCGAGTAGGGCCGTTTCAGCTCCACCCGCACCACCAGCTCCGACAGCGCCGTCGCGGAGACGAAGTAGGGGGAGAGGTACAGCAGCGCGGTGGAGGACTGGGTCTTCGGATCCATGATGTGGGTGAAGTTCGCGACCACCGCCTCGGCGGTCAGCGGATCCCCGTCGGTGAAGAACACTCCGGGCTTGAGGGTGAAGTCGTAGAGGAGGCCGTCCTCGGAGATCTCCCACGACTCGGCCAGCCACGGCACCACGGAGCCGTCGACCTTCATCGACACCAGCGAGTCGAGGTACTGGCGGGCGATGTACGTCTGCGGCATGTCCCCGGAGTTGTGGGGGTCCAGGCAGGTGGGTTCGCGGTCGGTCGCGAACACCAGGTGCCCGCCGTCCCTGGTGCCGGGAGGGAGGTCCGCACCGGGGGCGGCGGTGCCGCATCCGCCCAGCACGGTGCCGGCACCGGCTGCGGCGAGCGCGATCAGGACGGGTCGACGGCGCACGGGGTCTCCTCGGGGTGGTTCCGGTCTCTCGACGTGGCTGCGGCATCGCTCGGGGAGAGCGGCCGGGTTGCCCGGAACGTTAGAGACGGCCGGCAGGGCCGGGCGAGGAACGTGACCGAGTGCGATCCCGCGTGATGACGTATGAGCGCGGATGACGGGCGGGGTCATGCGAGAGCATGGGTGGTCGCGGGGGTTCACGCGGGCGGGCGCTCGCCGGGCATAGGTTGGGCGTCATGACGATGACGAACGCTCCCCGCCAGCTGCGCCTGATCATCGAGACCGACGACGTCGACGAGGCGCTGCGGTTCTACCGTGACGTGCTCGGCATGCCCGAGCAGGCCGCCTTCGCCACCGAGGGGGAGGACCGGGTGGCGATCCTGCACGCCGGGACCGCGACGCTCGAGCTCGCGAGCCCCGCGCACGCCCGGGCCATCGACGAGGTCGAGAACGCGCCGAGCACGGACGGGCCGACGCTCCGCATCGCCCTCGAGGTCCAGGACACCGAGCAGGCCATCGCCGCTGCCGGCGAGCACGGCGCCGAGCTGCTCGCACCTCCCACCCGCACCCCGTTCCGCACGATCAACGCCCGGATCCAGGGGCCGGCGGGGTGGCAGGTGACGTTCTTCCAGGAGCTCGAGACGCTCGAGGAGCGCGAGGGGAGGGAAGGGTTCACGACCGACGATCAGCGCCCGCATTGAAAGATGGGTCGCGGGGCCCGACGGCTGCGCTATGCCAGGCAACGCTCGTATCTCCCACCTGGCCCTCCATCACGATCTGCACTGCAAGGCGGGCTGCTGCCAGCGGAGGGACGGCTTCAGCGCCACCCATCGTGCCGATCAGGGACCCGTTCCTTCATCCCCGATCCGTGACTACAACGTCATGACCCGCAACATCTAGGTAGGTCGGACCGCGAACCTGCCTGATCTAGTTGGTGAAGCGCCCTGGGTTTCGTTCCGTGGTTAGACGGTCGCGGGCGCGGTCGTCGTGGTGTGAGTGTAGGCCGCTTCGACTGCCGCTGGAGTGCGGTAGTCGAGCGCCTCGTGGAGCCGGGTCGTGTTCCACCAGTGGACCCAGCCCATCGTCGCCAACTCGACTTCGCTGACCGACTCCCAGATCCGCTTCGAGTAGATAAGTTCCGTCTTGTAGAGGCCGTTCACGGTCTCGGCCAGGGCGTTATCGTAGCTATCGCCAACGGTGCCGACTGATGCTTTCACCCCCGCTGCGATGAGAGCGTCCGAATAGGCCAGTGAGACATACTGACTGCCCCTGTCGGAGTGGTGAACCAATCCGCTATCATTCCTGCTTGCGCCAGTGGAAAGAAGTGCGTGCTCCAGTGCGAGCAAAGGTAGAGACTGCGTGTGGAGTGTGGGTGCGACCGCCCAGCCGACAATTCTCCGACTGAAGACATCGGTGATGAATGCGACGTAGCAGAATCCGGCGAGGATCCGGACGTAGGTGATGTCAGCGACCCAGAGCTGCCGCGGACGGTCCGCGGCAAACTTCCGTTCCACAAGGTCGGGGCGCTCATCCGGTCCGGCTCCAGGGCAGGTGGTGACGGGCTTACGGCCTCGCCGGACGCCTTGGAGTCCCGCGATCCTCATCAGTCGTGCCACCTGGTCGCGACCGACGTCCCATCCCGCATGCCGTATCGCGTGCCACATCTTTCGGACCCCGTAGACGCTGTAGTTCTCCTTGTGAATTCGTTTCACCTCCTCCACGAGCATCTCGTCCCGAATGCTACGAGCGCAGGCTGGCCTGCTCTTTGCGGCACGGTATCCGCGGGAGGTGATGAACCCACATTCTGTCGCACCGAGGATGCGGCAGATGGCCTCGACCCCGAACTGTTCGCGATGCATGTCGATGAACGCGATCATTTCGTCGTGGGGCGGTCGAGTTCCGCTGCGAAAAACGCTGAGGCGGCCTTCAGGATCTCATTCGCGCGCCGTGCCTCGGCGAGTTCCCGTCGAAGACGCCGGTTCTCCTCCTCGAGCGGCTCGCCCGGGCCGGTCGGCTCGGTGGGGCCGTAGCGGTTGCACCAGATCCGCAGGGTCTCCTCCCCGACACCGAGCTGTGGTGCGACGGCACGGATCGACTGCGCTCTGGGACCTCCCTCGAGGGCTTGACGGTCGTGAACCATGCGCACGGCGCGGTCACGCAGCTCTGGACTGAACTTCTTGGGCATACTCCGATTCTCCTTGCTGAGACTCGGAACGAAACCCAGGGCGCTTCATGGCCTACGCTCCAGTCTCCCGCGTGCCGGCCTATAGACTCAGCGAAGTTTCACTCAGAGAAGGAGTGCCGGTGAGTAATCTCGGTGGCTATCAGGATGCAGTCCGGCTCATCAAGGCGCTGGGTGGCCCTAAGAGGGCTGCGGTGGTCGGCCTGGCCGTGGTCGGCACCACCGGCTACGGGGTGCTGCGCATGGCAGAGGCTGGCGGCAAACGTGGCATCGGGGCGCTGAAGAGCGCAATCAAGAAGCGCAATGCCCCTTGCGAGCTGGAAGACAGGGTCTTCACCGTGCGGACCGACGGTACGGACGACCAGGGGCTCGAGTTCAAGCTCGGCGCTGAGTACAAGGTGCTCGAGTGCATTGACGACGCGGTCCTGATCGAGCTCGTGGGTGATGACGACAACCCACACATCGTGTCCGTCGCCTTCCTGACCACGATCTCCGACTTTCCGTCCGCCTCGACGGAGAACCACTGACCCGAAGATGCACGGCGTAGTCAGCCACCGGCTATAAAGAAGGAAGCGCCTCATGGCATCGTACGTTTGCGCCAACTGCGACATCGACTTCGGCTACCCGCAAGGCCTTGAGGTCCACACAGAGCTGGGCTGCGAATGGGGAGACGATGAAGATGACGGTGGCGCGAAGTATTGCTGCGGCATGATCTACGAGGACGGCGAGACCACCTGCAGTAGCTGCGGAGAGGCTCTGTAGAGCTAGGGCGTGTCTCCTATATGTGCGGCAGTCCCATGCTGGCTCTTCGCGGCTCGTGGTGAAGGAGAGCGTCGCGTCGCTGGCGTAGAACGACCCGTGGTCCTGCTGTGATGGGTGTTGTCTAGACAGCCACATCCCAGAGGACCACGAGCCTGTGCATGAGAATACGGGTTCGCAGCGAGATGCTGCGAGCACGATCTTCAACCTGCCCGACTACCGCGTCATCGACGCGATCGACCTGCCCGATGGAGGCCGGCGGGTGGTGATCGAATCCATCGAGCCGCCGGGCTGTCCGTCGTGCGGGGTGCTCGCGACCAAGGTCCACTCCCGCCGATCCCAGAAGGTGCGAGACGTGCCCGTGGCCGGGGCGATGGCGGTGGTGTGGGCCAAGCGGCGCTGGTTCTGCCTCGAGTCGGCCTGCGCCCGGCGCACGTTCTGGGAAGCGACCGACCAGGTCCCGCACCGCGCGCGCTCGACGACCCGGCTGCGGGATCAGGTCGTCTCCGCGGTGATCACCTCTGGCCGGGCAGCCTCGGAAGTCGCCCGGGCCCATGGCGTCTCGTGGTGGCTGGTCCAGGCCGCGCTGGCGGCTGCCGCCGTGGTCCTGCCCACCGCCGAGGACGTGTCAGTGACGCGCCTGGGCATCGATGAGCACCGCTACCGGTCGGTGCGCTGGTTCCGCACCGACGACGGTGCCTGGAGACGGTTCGAGCCCTGGATGACGACCCTGGTCGACCTCTCCACCGGGCAGGTCCTCGGTATCGTCGACGGCCGGGACTCCACCGCCGTCGGCGACTGGCTCGCCCAGCGCTCCGAGCTCTGGCGGGAGCGGATCGAGATCGTCGCCATCGATCCCTCGGCCGCGTTCCGCAAAGCACTGCGGACCTACCTGCCCCGCGTTGCGGTCTCGGTCGACAAGTTCCACCTCGTCAAGCTCGGAAACGACATGGTCACCACCGTCCGTCAACGCCTAGCCCGCACCCATCGCGGTCGTCGCGGCCGCAAGGACGACCCGGCCTGGGCCCACCGGATGCTGCTGCTACGCGGCGCTGACACCCTCACTCCACGGGCCTGGGAGCGGTTGGAGTCGGTGTTCCGCACCGATGACCCCACCGACGAGCTCTCGGCCGCCTGGGGCATCAAGGAGCAGCTCCGCCGCTTGCTGGCCACCGACACCCTCGCCCAGGCCTGGGACGAACGGATGCGGATGGGCTACTTCGCCCAGCTCGCGAACATGCCCGAGGCGACCAAGCTCTACGACACCGTCGTGACCTGGTGGGACGCGATCGAGGTCCTCATCGTCACCGGCGCGACCACCGCCCGAGTCGAGGCAGCGAACACCGGCATCAAGAACATCAAACGCACCGGCCGCGGCTTCCGTAACGCGGAGAACTACCGGACCCGTATCCTGTTAGCCAGCGCCGCGAGAACCGTAGCGTGAATACCCGCTACAGCAGGGTCATTCACCACGAACCGCGAAGAGCCTGGTTGTGCCGGGACTCGTCGAAGATCCCGATAGCCAGTGCCACGCCCTCGATGTGCATGCCGAAGAAGTGGTTGGCGTTCGACTGGTCGAACTTGCCGCGCAGCTGCAGGGCGTGGTCCGTGGAGGACGACGATTTCAGGATCTGGACGTTCAGGAACACCGAGTCGTAGAGGTCGTAGGCGACGATCCCGCCACCGTCATAGCCACTGATCCAGACGTTGTGCACAAACGCGTCCTGCACGACCTCGAAGACCAGCCCTGGCCGGGCCTGGGTGACCGACGAGTTCCAGTTCGCGTTCGCCTGAATCCGCAAGTCGCGGATCGAGACGCGCCGCGCGTTGTTCGTCCCCGACGTCGCGCCAGAGTTTCCGATCCACAGGACCGGCTCCGTAGACGAGGAGTTGTGGGTGAGGATTAGGGAGTCCTGGCCGTCGATGATGACGCGCTGGGAGTTGATGCCATCAACGCGGAGACCGCCGTGGACCGCCCAGGTGCGGGCGTCGGGAAGGACCACGATCCCACCCTCGCCGGACTGGGCCGCCGCCAGTGCGGCGTTGATCGCGTCCGTGTCATCGGTGACGCCGTCCCCGACCGCGCCATAATCCCGCACGTCGAATCGGGGCAGCAGCTCGCTGACGTATGCCTTGACGGCGGCTCGGGTCGCGGTGTCGGACGCGAGGTAAGAGGCGACCTGCGGGTCCGTCACCGAAGTGCCGCCGTAGGGGCCTTCCGGGCCTTCGTCGCCGGGTGGCCCCGGAGGGCCTTCGTCGCCCTTCACGACACGGACCGGCCCCTTCCCAGGGGTGACCGCCGCCGACGCGACATTCGTAGGGCCAGTCACGTCGATGTGGAACGCGGGCCAGGCCACCCCGAGCCGCGGCGTGACCTTCCAGTTCCACACCTCGGGGTCGTTCTCGACCAGGTGCACGGGGACCATTTCTCCGTCCACAACCGGGGTCGTGACTGTGCGGGGCAGGACGGTGGCGGTGGAGTAGGGGATCGCGGGAGTAGACGCCTCGAACTCAACGTGCCCGCGCGCTCCCGCGAGAGCGGTTGCTGCACCGCCGACCCAGCCCACGGGCCAGGTCACCCGGTGCTGCACCATCGCGGCAGGGGTCGGTATCGTCACTGGGTCCTCCAATCGAACGCGGGGATTTCCGCGAGGCTGATCGGCCCCGTACCCGCAGGGACACGGATTTGGTAGGGGTGGGACTGCCACGACTTCTTCACCGTGATGCCCCAGGGGTCACCCTGACGGGTCATGTGGTCGCTGGTCAGCCCCGCCGTGTCAGTGAAGATCCGCAACTGGCCTTTCCCGTCCACGAGGTGCACGGTCCGCGATCCCGCAGCGAGGATGGTGCCGGACGCGGGGTGGCGCAGGTCGCAGTCCAGGGAGAACGTGACGGTCCCCGATTTGGGGGCGTCCTCCGCGAACTCCAGCGCGAAGATTTCCACGACCCGTGACGGGACGCTCGGCGAGAAGTCAAGCGACATTCGGGGCCTCCTGCATGGTGATGGTGGTGTCGGTGGTGAGCAGCACGCCGCCCGCCATCGACTGCCCGCCCTCAGTCACATCGGTGGCCGAGATTGTCACGACGCGGGACGGCATTCCGGGAGCGAGATCCACCGGCGGCACGATAGTGCTAGTCATATGGCCCTCCTCGGGCGTGCGTAGAAACCCCGACACCGAACGGTAGGGGTTGAAGAAAAAGGGGGCAGTCACGTGTCAAGCGAAGACCCGTCCGGCTCAACAATCACAGCCGCGTACGTCCGGTACGAGGCGAGTCCGTCCTGCATCGAGACCGCGCCCGACTCGTCCCGGACCACGACACTGAACGTCACGGATGATGGGCCGATGGACAGGTCGCGCACATCATCGACAGGCAGGCCGAGCGCCGCAAGAATCACGCGGATGTTCTCGCGCGGCACAGCATCAGGCGGAGGTGGTGGCCGGAGCCAGGACGGGTCAGAGGTCACGTTGCTCATGAGTTGATGCAGTCCTTCAGCTGTTGCCATTCGCTCGCCGTCGCCATCGTGGAGAATCCTCCGCTCGACAGATTCGCTCCGGCAGGAATGATCCCGTTGATGCAGTTGATGACCTTCGTGGCCCGAGCATTCGCTGCCGCTGCTTCGCTCTCCGCAGTCCCGGCGCGGGAATACGCGGCATCGGCTCGCTGCTGCGCGGTCGACGCGTTACTGATCCCCGTCCCCGCGCGAGTCCACGCAGAGTCAGCACGGGACTGCGCCGTCGCGGCATCAGCAAGCGCTCGGCCAGCCCGCCCGAACGCGTCCTCCGCTCGAGTGAACGCACCTGCCGCGGCAGTCGTTGCACCATCGGCGGTGGACTGCGCGGTCGCGGCATCAGCAAGGGCGCGTCCCGCCCGTCCGAACGCGTCCTCTGCGCGGGTGAAGGCGCCCGCTGCAGCCGTCACCGCACCATCAGCAGTGGACTGCGCCGCCGTGATACGCGTGTCATGAGCACCCAGCTCATCCTCGGCGCCCGAGACACGAGACTCCAACCCGTCAGCCGTATCCGCCTGCGATTCGAGCAGCGGGTTCAGCAGCCGCGTCTCGCCGCGGTGGTGGACCCGCGCGCCACGATCGTCAGTACCGAACACGGTCTGTCCCTCGTCATCGGTGAAGTGCAAAGACCCGTCACCGGGCTTCACCGATACCGGACCCAGCGGCGCAACTCCGACGCGACCGGTGCGAGAGTTCAGATCGCGGAGATTGCTCGACACCGACTGTGGGAACATCACGCCACCTCCACTAGATCCAGGGTGTACGCGTCAAGGGCCTGGCCTGACGACCACGACCACCCCACGCAGCGCACTTGCCCCTCGGCCTCGTCGCGCGTCCAGCACTCGTCATTCCGCCACTCGTACACCTCCCCAATCTGGGGAGTGTGCACCTCCGACAGCATCCGTGCCTGGAACACCTGCTTCTCGGGCCGTAGACGATCCACAGCCGCGTTCGTGTACCGCTTCAACTGCGTCGGCGTGAGCGCTGTAGGAACCGTCACGATCGAGTCCCGTGCGGGTTCAAGCCCGGATCTCCACATCACGGAGTTCGCACGGATCTGCTCGTCACCGGACCCTGCGCCGAACCCCCACACATGAGACACCGACCCTGACTCTGCCCACGTCCGGGTGGACGAGATAAGTGACGCCTGAGACCCCGTAGCCGCCACTTCGAGCGTGACATCCGGGCGCGGTATCGACAGGACCGGCTGGCCGAAGTCCATGAACCGACCCACACGATGCGGGGCATACCAGTCGAAATACAGGCGGGGCCGGAAACACCACTCAAACGGCGCCTCCTCCGTCGCTGACAGCTCCTCCATCGCGTCCCAATACGTCATCGTGTGCCGCCGCATATCCAGCACCACACGAGCCGGAGAACGCCACGACCCAGCCACGATCTCGATCACCTGATCCGTGGTCGCGAGGGTCTGCCACATCTGCCCCGCCGCAGCGAGCGGGTCCACTTCCGGGCCACCCCAGTCACGGGCCAAGGCACGCCGTTTCGCATAGCCCGAGAACTCGATCCCCGAGAGCCGCACGAAGGGAGTCGGTATATCGTCCGTCACGTCCTCGATCAGCCACTCGCCCAGCGGCGTTGACGTGGGCAGCCCGTCCTCATCCGGCGGCGTCTCGATCACGGGCACCAGCGTCGTCTGCGACCGCTTCATGAACCCGACGATCTTCCGGGCCTCGGTCACAGACACGCCGAGCTTCCGGCAATCCAGTACCGCCGAGAAACGTCCGGGGGCCAGGGATGACGACAGACTCACCTGCTCGAGCGGCAGCGGCGTATCCAGCAGGTTCCCCGAGAACAACTCGGCCTGATAGAACGTCGGCCTCAGGACCATGAAGACCTCCAATCCACGGTCACAGACCCCGCCCCCGATCCCACGCGAGAGACGTGCATTCCCTCAGGCGGAATCGAGAGCCAGTCACCGCTGGCGCGGCGACGCCACTGCACCCCGGTCGATTCGTTCTTCACGTTCCGACGCCCCATGTCCGCGACGACCACGACACCCGCGGGGATCTCGCCACTGAACCGCCACACCTTCTTGTCCCAGGTGATCCCCGCGTTCATCAGCGGCCCGCGCAAACGGACCGTGCAGTCAGCGTTCGCCGTCCCGGCGTTCGACAAGCGGACCCCTGCGGGAGTGATCACCGCGGACTGCGGATTCACGTCCAGGAGTGGGTATCCCGCGGACTCGACCGTGATCGAAACGTCCGCCATCACATCGGAAAGCGGCTGCGGATCCGGCAGCGACACCGGGGCAACCTTCAACATCCGCGCAAGCCCCCGCTCAGGCTCCTCGATCACCAGATCCACCGTCCGCGACGTCGAGAAAATCGACGCGACTTCGTCGAACATCTCCAACTGCTGATCGCCCGTCTCGGTCAGGATCTTGCCCCGCAGGGTCACGACTCGACCGTGGAGGAACACATCCGAATGGACACCCCCGTCAGCCCACTCGTGACGGATTGGCCCGCCCGAGACTGCCCCGCCGCCCCACCACCCGGTCAGCCGCTGCAAGAGCAGGCACGGGGCGCCGAGGGGGCGGCCCACCCAGTGAGTCGCCCCCAGATCCGCTACGACTCGTGACAGGCGCGGGTCACACCATTGCGCGGTTCCCCATACAGGCGGGTGTCTCACGGGCCGCTCCTTTCACATTTGGATGGCTGCGCCGCTGATCGCGTCCAGGATTCCCTCTTGGATCATGCGGACGACCTTGTAGTCGCCGTACCCGTTGACGTTGATGTCACCGAACAGCGGCGTGGCTGCAGGGGCGCGAGTGGTCTGGGGCGCCGCCGTGTTGACGGCACCGTTCGCGTACCGCTGCGCGTGGACGGGGACCATGACGTGCCCGAATCTCGCGGCGACGTCGTGCATGATCGCGAGGGACCGGGCACGCTTGTGCGCTGCGAGAGGCACATACGCCTCCCCGCCGGTCTCTTCCTCCGCCCAGATCCGCCACGCACCTGCCGGGGCGATCTGGGCGACGCGATGCTCGATCCCGCCGTCCGCGAACACCTTGGCCCGCGGCTCGTACACGTTCCCGTCCGCGTTCACCGACGCGATGTTCCGGCCACCAGTAGCGATCCGGGGCGGGGTGCCCGAGGTGTGGTACTGCGTCCGAATGTTGATGGTCTTCGACTGCAGCCGGTCAATCGCCCGCTTCAGCGCCTCCACGGAGTCGAACCCGTACGTCTCAGCGATGACCTCAGCGGTCTTGTCGGGGATCGAGTCGAGGTCGATCTTCGCGCCGGCGACGACGTTCTCGAGCAGCGCCTTCTCCGCGTTGATCTCCGGGGTGGGTTCCATCCCGTCGAGCTCTTCGAGCCTCGCCGTAGCGGCGGACACGATGCGGAGGTTCTCCGACTCGTCCGCACCGATCATCGGATCAGCGGACAGGCCGGCGACGTAGGCCATTTGGAGGTCGGTCTTGTTGACTGCCTCGTCGAGGCCGGTGGTGTCGCCGTAGATCGCGGAGACGACCTCAGCGGGGAGCTTGTTGAGAAGTCTGCCCACCTCAGTCGTGGCCAGAGTCGCATCCTCGCCGTTGACCAGGATGTCGGTCATCACCTCCGGCGGGAGGATCCCGAGGGACAGCATGAGCGCGTTCGTCTCCTCGGCGCCCAGGTTCGCGGCCTCAGCCACGGCCAGGACGTCCTCGTAGAGACCGTCGTACACCTCACGCACGCCCTCGGTGTCGCCGACCTTATTGAGCTCCACCGCCCAGACGTTCGCGTCATCGGCGAGCCCCGAGAACTGCTCACGAAGCAGCTGCGCGGCTTCCGAACGCTCGTTCCAGGTGCCGTCGTCCTTGAGGATCTCGTCCAGCTGCTCCTGCTCGAAAGCCAGGTCCGAAACCGCGTCGGTGGTGTCGCGGACATTCTTGGCGTAGTCGAAGGCAGCGTCTTCCGCGGAGCGCGCGTTCCCCGAGATCAGCGCGAGCGCCTCCTCGAGGGCCCGGAGCTGCTCACTCGCTGTGGCGGACTCGTCGGAGATGACGGCGAGGGCTTCCTCGAGGAGCTTCGCGTCACGGGCCGCCCCGGAGAGCTGGTCCGCGGTGAGCTCAGCAGCCTCACCCATACCGGCGATCTGGTCCGCACCGAGCTCGGCCTCCTCCGCCGCGCCGCGGTACGCAGGCCCGACATCGCGCAGCGCATCCATCGTGCGGGACATCGCCCCGGCCGTGTCCCGGCTTTCCTGCGACCACTTGTGCTGTGCGAGCCGCGTGTTGTCGAGGTCCTCCCACAACTGGTCGTAGGCGGGGCCGCCTTCCTTGATCGCGTCCACGACCTCCTGGTAGGACCAGCCGATCTGCTGCAACTGCTCCCAGTCCCCGGCGCTGATCTGCTCGTTCAACTGGGACAGGATCATCCGGTCGGTCTCGACCGTCGCAGCGCCCGTGAGGTCATCGAAGGTGTCCACGAGCTGGTCGGCCATAGCCTTCGCCTCAGCGGACTGCTGCATGAAGTAGCCAACCGCACCGGCGAGTGCCGTGATCGCGAGCATGGGCGCGTTCGCGACCGCGAGCCCCTTCAACGCGGTGCCGAGAGAGCTCGCGCCAGCGCGGGCGGTCATCATCGCGGTGTTCATGACACCGGCCTCGCGGCCGAGCGACTCGAGAACCGCCTGGGACGCCTCCCACTGGGGCCTCGCGGCCGACAGCGCACCGGTGATGCCGGAGAGGATCCCGCCGACGTCCACGCCCCGCATGAGAACGAGAGCGGCGACGACGCCGAGGATCGGTCCCTCGAATCCCGACGCGGCAGCGGCGGCGTCGGTGAGCCACCCGATCAGGGGGCCGACTACGTCGTTCACGAACTGGACCGCGCCAGTGAGTGCGTCGAGCCCGAGAGCGAGAATATCGACAGCGCCACCGGTCGTGCTCGCCCCGTCGGCGACCTCGAGGAGGAGCCCCGTCAGACCGGACAGGACCGTGTTGACCAGGTCGCCACCAGCGCGGAGCAGGCCCCCGAACTCGTCCGTCAGCGGAGACAACGCAGACAGCAGCCGGGAAGCTGCGGTGCGGGCATCCTCCGAGGACGCGACGACGGCGAGGAGCGCCGCGGCGACCGGATTGATCGACAGGCCCAGCGCCGCGATCGGGCGCGCCTGCGTCCCCATCGCGAACAGGCCAGCAGCGACAGCGGCGATCGGGGTCGCGTACTCGGACAGCTCCCCGATCTGGGCGAGGAGCTGCCCCATGTCGAGGCCCTCCACGGCACGGGTCGCGTCCTCGAGGCGGGCGGTGATCCCGTCCGCGATCGGGAGGATCTGCGGCAGGAGCCTGGTGACGAGCGGCTCCAACTGCCCCTGCACGGCGCGGAGGAGGTCAGCGAAGCCGTTCGCCCAGTCGAGAGCCCGGCCACCGCCCTGCGGGTCGATGAACGGTGCGGCAAGGAGCGCACCGATGTCGCGGGACGCGGCGCGGACACGGTCGACCGCGCCGTCCATCGTGTTCTTCACGTTCGCGGCCGCACCGTCGTACGTGGTCTGCATCCCGGCGGCGAGAGCGTCGAGCGCTTCACCCGCGTCGAGAGTGCCGGCGGTAATGGACTCCCGGATCTCCTGCTCGGTCATGCCCATCTCGTCACCGATGAGCTTCGCGGCGTTCACACCGCGCTGGCCGAACTGCATCAGGTCCTGACCGGTGATCTTCCCCGCCGCGGAGATCTGCGCCATGATGAACGCGAGCTCGGAGATCTCCTGGTTGGAGCCGCCCATCGCGGCGACGCCGTCCTGGATCGCGCCGAGGTAGGGGATGACCTTCTCGGTCTCGATGCCGAACGCGAGCATCTGCTGCTGCGCGGTGATGAACGTCGACCGCGCGAACGGGGAGTTCTGGGCGAAGTCGTCCAGCTTGTCCATCTGCTCGTTCGCGGCCTCAGCCCCACCGAGGATGGTGGTCAGCGCGGCGCGGGACGTCTGCTGCAGCTTGTTGTACGCGGCGCCCTGCGCCACAACGGCGGTGAGGAGACCGCCGGCCGCGGTGGTCCCCGCCGCGAACGCGGTAGCAACGGGCTGCAGCATGGACTTCGCACTCGATCCGAGGCGCTGCATGTCCACGCCGTTGCGGCGCAGCTTCGTCTGGAAGTCCTGATCCTCGAGACGGAGGAAGGCAACCAGTTCACCGACTTCAAGCGCGATCGGACTCACCTCCTGCTATGTCGTTGTCGCGCCCCGTTGCTGGGGGAGGCGTGGGGCTATGTAGAGCCGGTGCACGCGGGAGTCGGGCTCGATGAAGAGGCCCTCGACATATCCCTTGATGACGGGCCAGGGCCAGGTGAGGGCCTGGTGCCAGTGCACGGTGTAGAACTGGGCCAGGTCGGCGACGACGTGGGGCCAGGCCGCGTAGATCAGGCCCCACGGGATCTGCACGCCTGCGCGCTGCTTCTTCGTGATGTGCTTCGGAAGCCGGTAGTCGGGGTAGATCCCGTTCTCGTCGGGGGTGCCGATCCCGTAGGGGGCTAGTTCCTCCCACGTCTCCGGGATTTTCCCGTATCACCGGCCTGCGACTCGATGATCGCGTCAGCTGTCGCTTCGCCGAATACCCAGTAGTAGGTGGCGTAGGTCGCGGCGAGCTGGATGTCGGAGGCGGGCCAGTCCTTGGCGATCATCTCGTCCAGGGCGGGGCCGAGCGCGAGGCGCTGCAGGTCCTTATCGGTGGTGTCCTTCGCGAGCTCTTCGAACATCGCGAGGGTCTGGTCGTCGATCTCGCCGGTCCCGACTGCGGTGCCGATGGTGGTGAGTGCGCCGAGTCGTGCACCGTCTGATGCGGAGGGCGGGGGGATGCTGACCTTGCGGCCCCTACCGAGGTTGATGTCGAGCGTGTCAGCGGCGAATGCGGAGAGGTCCTTCATCGGGCGTCTGGCCCTTCCTGTGAGATGGGGAGGGCCCCGCCGATGTGCTCGACGGGGCCCTCAAGCGGTGGTGGGTCAGGGGGTGGGGACGGTCTCCTCGACCCAGCCGGTGAACGGGTTCGCGATCTTCTTCCGGCGGCCGCGGCCGGTGATCGACACGGTCCAGGACCCGATCTCGGCGTTCCCGGTCTGGGCGCGGGTGATCTGCACGGTGCCCTCGCCCTCGAATGCGTGGTCGGGGTTGGGGGTGCCGTCGGCGGGCTTGTCGTACCAGCGGAACCTGCCGAACGCGAGCTCGCCCACAGCGTCGGGCTCGGCGAGGGCGAGGAGCGCCTCGACCTCCTCGGTGAAGGAGCCGCTCGCGAGGCGCTGCTGCTGGACCTGGAAGCCGAGGGTCCAGTTCTCGCCGATCTTCGGGGAGTTGGGGGAGCCGAGGTCGTCGTAGGTTGCGGCTTCGACGGTGACGGGGGTGACCTGGGGGTCGACGCCGGTGATGCGGCGGATCGCCTGCCAGGCGCCGGCGATCTCGATGTCGACGCCGTATTCGTAGGAGAAGCCGTACTGGGAGTCTTCGATGCTGGGGTCGTAGGTGACCATGAGTGGCCCTTTCAGGGTCGGAGGATGATCTGGTAGTTGTCGGTGCGTTCGTCACGCCCGTTGCCGTCTTGGCCGAGGAGGGCGAAGGAGAGCCGCTGCGCACGACTGATCACGGCGTCTGCGTGGAGCCAGTGCAGGGCGTTGAGGAGGTCGTCGGCGATGCGGTCCGCAGAGAAGGGGTCACCGGGGCGGCCGCGGCACCAGAACTGCACCCGGCGGATCCGGGCGGTGGTGTCGTCCTCGGTGGCGTACACGGTGATCGCGATGCCAGCGTCCGGAGAGCTCGCGAGGCGCTTCGCGGCGATGGCGGGACCGTCGCGGAACTCGATGCCCTGCAGCAGGGTGCGCAGGTGCCTGGTCAGTTGTTCGTCATCCACCGAGGGCACGCCGCACCTCCGCTGCCATGATGTCCCGTGCCCGGCCGCGTTCCTCGAGCATCGTGTTCTCGAGATACTTCGCCTGCCCACCCTTGGGGTGCCGCCACCCGAGTTCCTCGTGCTGCCGTGCGGCGTACTCGGTGTCGAAGTAGATGGAGGCGCGGTCGTCAGCGACGTCGGTGCCGCCGCTCGAGCGGAGGTCACCGTCACGGATCGGGGTGCGGGGGATGGCCTGGGCGAGGATGAACGAGGCTCCCTTCCCGAGCGCTGCCCGGGTCGCGCCCTTCACCTTCTGGGCGATCTGGGGGCCTCGCCAGGAGACGTGGAAGTCAGCCATGAAGCACCTCCCGTCAGCTCAGGTGGAGGACGTCCACGGTGGGGGATCGGGGGTGCTCGTAGTGGTCAACCTTCTCCACGGTCTCGGTTCGCTCCCGCGGCTGCCCGGGCCAGATCGTGACCCGGTCACCGACCGAGATGATCGGGTCACCGTTCGTGTGGACCCGCGCGGACGAGACGAGCTCGGTCGCGCCAGCGGCCTGCTCCTCCTCGGTCGCGTCGACGGTGAGCACCCACGGCACCTCCACGGGCGGGGCGTATTCGTCGTCGCCCCAGCCCTGGTCATCGGTGAGCTTCTGCTCCCACACGATGGTGTGGGGGACGAGGCGGCGGGGGATCTTCACCAGGCTCACCTCCACGCTGAGTTGCCGACGGCTCCGTTGAGGAGGCCGTGCGCGGCGAGGATCTCGAGCGCCCGCGGGGCATACAGTGCGGCCATCCGGGCCTGCGCCGACCGCTGCCCGCCACCTGGCCGCGAGGTGAGAGACAGCGGCCCCAGGGACACGCTCCCGGACTCTGCTGCGGCACCGGTGGGGTCGCCGGTCTCTGCCGTGTAGACCGCCTGGGCGGCGGTCGCGGCGGCGAACACATCGGCGAGGTCCCCGGTGGGGTACCCGTCGGGTGTGGTCTGGTAGATCGCGGCGCGGGTGAGGTGGGCGACCGTCGCGGAAGCCGACTCGAGATCATGGTCATCCAGGTCTTGGATGCCCCACTTCTCTCGGGTCTCCGCGTCCATGACCTTGGTGTAGTCACGCATAGTCGCCCACCTCCTCCCGTGTCAGTCCTGCTGGCCGCCGGCGTCGATGGCCGCCTTGATGTCCGCCTTCTTCGACGCGTCACCGAGGTCGATGCCAGCCTCGGCGGCGTAGGCCTTGAGCTCGTCGACGGTGAGCTTGCCGAGGGGGTCCTCGTCGCTCTCGTCCTCGACGGTGTAGCCGAGACGCTTGAGCTGGCCGACGGCCTTCTCGTCGCTGGTCTCACCGACGCCGTTCACGAACTTGATCCCGGCACGGACGCCGGTGAACTCGGGGTTCTTGGTGCGGATCTTCACGGGGTGCCCTCCTCAGGGTCAGTCGGCTCCGGATCGGGCTCTGGAGCGTCTTCCACGCCCTGCCACTGCGAGGCGTGCGCCGACTCCTCCGTCGACTGGGTGGCGGCATCTGCGGAGACAGCGCCGGGACGGACGGGGCGGATGCCCTGCTCGGCGTGGATGCCCGGCGCGTACACGTTCGGGCCGTGCGGATTCCCTTCCTCCCCCTCGAGGCCCGCGTTCACGGGCGGGAGGAAGTCACCCGGGGCCGGGTCGACAGCCGCGTCACGCAGCGGCGTGCCGACCCGGGTCGGGTTCTGGATCGTGCGGGGGTCGGTGCTCATCAGGCGGAGACCTTCACGTCGCGGAGGACGGTCGCGGCCTTCGTCTTCTTGAGCGCGACGCCGACGGGGCCGAGCTCGACCTCACCGGTCTTCACCGCGCCGGCGCGGGAGAAGTCCGGCAGCCAGGACTGCACCAGCTGCGAGCCGACGGTCGCGATGCCGTGGAAGCCGTCGAGGCCGACCCGGTAGGCGAACAGGTCGGTGGTCCCGTCGGCGGCGACGGGGATGATGTCCTCGTTCGTGCCGGGCTTCTGGCCGGGGTCGACGAGGGCGATGTTGCCGTACCGCTCGGTGCGGCCGATGGCGTTGCCGTCGTTCTCGTGCTCGGCGACACCGATCATCGGGGAGATGGTGTACATCGAGGCGCGGCGGGCGACGGCGCGGACCCGGGCGATCGCGCGGCGGTTGCCGAGGATCACGGTGGGGGCACCGTCGAGGGCGGACAGCCACTCGTCGATCAGGTCGAGGATCGCGTGCTGCGCCGCGGTGTCGTCGAGGGCGGTCCAGTCCGCTGCGGTGGCGGATCCGAGGGTGGTCGCGTCGAACTCCGTCGAGGAGCCGGTGAGAGCGACGTCGAGACCGTCGAAGGAGTCGGCGTTGGCTGCGGAGTCACCGTTGATGACGGCGTCGGCGAACGTCTTCTGCGCGGACTGGATCTTGTCGCTCATCTGGAACGCGATCTCGCCGGACGCGGCGGGGCCGAGGTTCGCGAGGACGCGGTCGATCTGGAAGGAGCCGCCGAGGACCTTCAGCTCGGTGGTGAACGCCTGGGTGGTCGCCTCGGACGGGGCGTACTCGGTGTTGATCGCACGGAAGCTGGTCCCGGACTGCGAGATCTTGCGGCGGTACCCGTAGGTGAGGGTCGCGCCGCCGCCGGCGGGGTTCACCGCCTGGTCGAAAATCATGGTGTCGAGGACGGGGTTGTCCTTGCGGAACTCGTCGATGATGAACGGGTCGTAGTCGGACTGGGTGTTCTGCGCTGCCTGCGCGAGGGTGATCGGCATTGCCGCCTCCTTAGTTGAGCTCTGCCGCGATTGCGGCGGTCAGGTCCTTCGGCTTGGGCCGGTTGCCCTCGCCGCTGTGGTGGTCTCCCCCTGTGCGTCCCACCGTCGAGGCGGCCTTGATGTGGGGGTGCTGGTCCGCCACCTGCAGGAGTGCGTCCTGCACTGCCTTGGTGTCGGTCAGGTCGATGCCCTCGAGGGCCTTGTCGGTGGCCTTGAGGTCGAGGGCCTTGTCCGCGTCGATCGCCACGGTCTGGGCGGCGGCGCGGATGGTCTGCTGGGTCTCGTACGCCTTCACGGCGGCGAGGGCCTGGTCGCGCTCCTGGGTGAGGGTGCCGAGCTGGTCGGTGACCTTGTCGGGGTCTGCCTCGCCGAGGCCGAGCGCGGCTGCGATGGATTCGGTGATCTCGCGGCGGGCCTTGTCGGCGGCGGATTCCTGCTGGGCGGTGCGGTCGCGCTTGTTCTCGGCGCGGAGGGAGCGGATGTAGTCCTGGGCGCCGGGCGGGAGCTGGTCCATCTGCCAGTCCTCGGCGTCCTTGCCGTCGCTGCCCTTGTCGTCCTGGGCCTGCTGTGCGGCCTGCTGCGCGCCGTCCTGCCCGTCCGTGCCGGCCTGGTCGCCCTGAGCGACAGAGCCGCCGGTATCGGCGCTCCCGTCGCCCTCTGCGAGGACGAGGTGGCCGAGCTGTGCGAGGAGCTGGGTGCGGGTGATCTTCATGAGGGTCTGCCTCCTGGTGGTGGTGTTCAGCGGGGACCGGGGTGGTGCCCGTAGTTCAGCTGCTCGCGCTCACGGCGGCGCGGCTCGCCGGTCTCGTCGATGTGGTCACGGATCTTCGCCTGCAGGCGGCGGGTCTTGGAGCGGGCGGCCTTGGCTTCGTCCTCGTCCAGTGCGCCGATCTCGTCGCGCTTCGACTTGCGGACCTCGACCTCGAGCGCCCGGAGCCGGGCCTGCGCGTCCTCGGACTCTCGCGTCCAGGTGTGGCCGGTGTTCTGGGCCATGCCGGGGAAGTAGCCGACGAGAGTGCAGCGGCAGTTCGGGTGCTGGAACCCGTCAGCGATCGCATCGTCGACGGATCCGCGCACGCGGACGGTGACGGTGGTGTCACGGGTCGAGTGCGGCACCTGCACGGTGCGGGCCCCGGTTCCACCCTGGGACATGACGGCACCAGCCCAGCGGCCACAGGCCTCGCATTGCCCGCCGCCACCGATCGCGGTGACGAGGTCGATGCCGTACGAGGAGAGGGTGGCGAGGTTCGAGTCGGTGAACGCCCGCCTGGTGGCGGTGCGGGTCGCCATCTCGACGTAGGTGGCGAGGTTCCAGCGCCGGTCCGCGGAGTCGATGAACCCGGTGACGCCGGCGCGGCGGAGTTCGCGCCATGCCCGGACCTGGGCTTGCCTGCCGGTGTCGCCACCGATCAGGATCCCGGGGACGGTGCGGGCGATGACCTCGCGGTAGGTGTCGTCGGGCCAGCGGAGGATCCGTCTCGTGACGTCCTCGAACCTGTTGTGCAGGTCCTGCGCGAGAAGCGAGGTGGCGAGGGTGCCGTGCGGGAGAGGGCTTCCGGGGAGGTCGCCAAGGATCGAGCGGGTCCATGCTTCGGCGAACGTCTCACCGGTGGTGAGGGCCCGCCCGATCACGTCATCGGCGAGCGGCCCGGCCTGCTCTTGCACCTCAGCAGCAGCGGCCTCGCCTGCCGCGCGGAGCCGCTGGATGGCTGCGAGGCGGGGTGTCTGTTCGGTGATGTCGCGGGTGCGGAGCTCGAGGGCGACGGACTTGATGAGGCGTTCCTCGGTCGCGGCGAACACGCCGGTGACGTCCCCGATGATTGCTTCGAGCACTTGGGGCCAGGGGTCTGGTGGGAGGGGGCGACGAGCCATTCATGCCCCCTCCCACCTCAGTCCAGCACCATTGCGATCCAGCCGACCACCTGACGATCGAGGTAGTCCCAGGCGTCCTCGTCGGTGCCGGTGGTGTTCCACGCGTTGACGCCGACCTTCACACCCGCCTCGGGCTGGGTGATCGTGTCGGTTACGCTCTCGAACTTGAGCACCCGATGGATGACCGTGCCCTGGGGAAGCTGGCGGGCCTGGACCTCGGAAGTGATCGGCACCTCGCGGAATACTCGCGGCCCGCTCACAGTGGCCACCCGGTCGGATCAGCCACATCACGGCCCTGATCGGCACGGATCAGCGCGACCTCAGCCATCACCTGCTCGTCATCCCAGCCCGGGTTCACCGTGCGCACCAGGGTCTCGGTCGATGCGGCCTGAGCCGTCGACAGCAGCCCCGCCGTGCGCGCCAGAGCCTCCGGATCCGCCTGCGCTTCACGGGCGAACAGGACGTTCACCTCACCGGCAGGTGCTGCGCCGCCGTAGTGGACCCGGTCCAGGTCCAGCAGTGCTCGGGCGAACTCGGTCAGGCGGGGCCGCCAGTGCCCGAGCTTGATCTCCCTCGTCCCCTCGGACGTTTCCTTGCGGGCCTTGATCTCCGTCGCGGTCGTGTTCACCGGCACGGCATCGTCACCGAACGTCGCCGGGCTGAGGCCCGCGGCGCGGAGTGCGGCGCGGGTGAGCTCCCGGATCGTCTCCTGATGCTCCTGCACGCGGATCTCGAACTGGGACGATGTGAACGGGCTGTCCTCGTTGCCGGTGGCGAGCATCTCGAGGCCCTGGAACACTTCCCGGTCCTCGTCGAAGGTGACCCCGTCGCCGGGGTGGGTGCCTTCGAGGTACATCTGGGGGACGATGATGCGGCCCTTGCCGATGCGGACGTCCCGCATCCAGGAGGAGTAGGTCTCGTCGATCGCGTCGAAGATCCCCTCCGCCGCGTAGAAGTCGGACCGGCCATGATCAGCTAGGCCCGGGGTGGTGCGGAAGCGGCGGTTCGGGGTCTTGTTCGGCACGTAGGTGGCGGTGAGCTGATCGATCCCTGTGGGGATCTCCCCGCTCGTGCCGACCTCGAGCGCGAGATGCTCCGTCGCCGGATCCTCCACCAGGCGGACGCGGGTGCCGAGGTTCGACGCGGTGCCGCGGTAGAGGCCGTGCAGGATCACGCCCGGCTCGTGCCGCTCGAGGTGCCGGTAGACGTGCTGCCCCTCATGCCGGGTGACGGTCCAGAACGTGACCGCGGTGAGTTTCCCGTGCCGCCACTCGGGGACGGCCTGGTCCACGTCGTGGGACGTGAACGTGGCGTGGTCGAACGCGGTCTTGTCGATCAACGCTCTCAAGTAGACGCCACCGAGGGCGGACTGCATCTCGCCCGCACCGAGGAGGATCCCGTTCGCGTGCTCGGACCCGATGATCAGGTCGAGCCGATCCTGGGTGCGCTGGTCGTCAGCGGCCCAAGTGGGTGCTTCACCGAACAGGAGGCGTGAGGCGGCTTCGGAGATGTCGGAGGCGACGGGGACGTGGATACGGGTGCGGGCCTCGCGGGCGGGCTGTTCCTTGCCCCAGAAGAACGAGGCGACGCGGCCGCGGAGGTTCCGTCGCTGCCCGTCGGTGGTGCCGGCGTAGACGGCGGCGAGCCTGTTGGCGTCGCCCTCCCACCATGCGTCATGCACGGCGGCCTGCATCATGACGGGCTTCAGTTCACGCGGCGGCCAGACCTGGTCCTTGACTGGGAGCATTCGTGACCTCCTCGGTGAAGCGGAGCGCGGTGCGCCACAGGGCCTGGGTCGTGTAGATCGCGTACCTTGCGGCGTCTGCGGAATGATCATTCGCCTTCACGGGTGCGTCTTCGCCCTTCTCGGTCTTCTTGTCGTCCCACACGTAGCCGGGGAGCTCACCGATCAGGCCCTTGCACCTGTCGGTGATGAGGAGCTGGTCGGTGGCGATGAGGGACGACATGAGCTTGATGCCGGGCAGGACGTCGTTTGCGGCGTCCCAGATGCCGCGGTGCCCGTCGTGGGCGAGCTGCACCTTCAACGATGCGGCGGCGGGGTCGATGACCGTGTACGGCGGCTGCGGGAGTGCCTGGGTGGGGTGGTGCCGGCCGTTGAGGAACGCGCGGATCCGGCGGGACTGTTCCGCGTCGGTGAGCTTCCCGTGCGTCTCCGGGTCGTGGCGGTACTCGTCGAGGAACACGAGGCGGGGGTGCTGCTCGGCGGTGAGGCCGAGGATCAACGCGCTCGTGGGGTTCGTGGTGCCGTAGTCGATCCCAGCCGCGAGCACCCGCGCGATCTGCGGGGTCTCCGCGAACGGGATGACATGCCGGTCCTCGTCGAACTGGTCATACACGCTGCCCTCCGCAGCGACCCACTCCGCATCGATGTAGCGGCGACGGAACACACCCGAGTAGGACCGCTTCGTCCGGTCCACATAGGCGGGGTCGAGAGCCTCGTTGTCGTCAAGGAGAAACGTGTACCGGTGCAGCTCGAGCGACACGTCGGCAGGTTGCTCGATGACCCGGCCCTTGCCATCAACCCAGACGCGGGCCTTGTCGAGCCACTTCGTCTTGAGCCAGTGCTTCGGCCCCTCCGGGTTCGCGGTCAGCCAGAGCTTCGCGCCAGGGACGGACAGGCGGGTGTACAGCATGTTGAAGAACGACTCCGGCAGGGTCGACGCCTCATCGACGTACGCGCCGGCGAGAGTGGCGCCCTGGATCTTGGTGCGTGCCTGCTCGTTGTTCGCACCGTAGAGGTGGACCTTGCGGCCGAAGACCGTGACGACGCCGGAGCCGTAGTTGATGCGTACGCGGGACGGGCCGAACATCTCCTGCATCGGGAGGATCAGGTTGTTGATGACGGTGCGTTCGGTGCGGCCGCACATCGCGAGCTGCCCGGCGGGGCCGGTGCGGATGTAGCGGGCCCAGTCGATGAGCGTCGCGACTGTCTTCCCGGATCGGACGGATCCCTCATACGCCTCGATGGACGGGGAAGGGTGAGAGAGCGCGAGGCGGGCCTTCGCTGGGAGGGGCTGCAGCTTCACGAGTCGCCGCCCCCGATCATGTGGGCGATCCACTCATCGACGGCGGAGTGCTCGTTCGCGTCGGCGTCCATGCGGGTGATCACCGCGTGCTTGTCAGACAGGATGCCGAGCACGGTGGCGAGTTCCTTCAACGGCATCTCGTGCGCTTCGGTGTCGAGGCGGTCCAGGATCGCGGTGACGGCCTTGTCGGCGGCGCTGATGGACTTCGACGCGACGCCCTGCCGGACGGATGCAGCGTCCACGGATGCCGCCTGCGTTGCCGCTGCCGTTTTTGGCGTGCGATCCGTTTGCAAACCGGCGCGCATCGCCCACGATGCGATGGTCCCCTTGGGGATCCCCGTCTGCTCGGATGCGGCGGTGGGCCCCTGCTCTTCGTAGAGCTTGAGGGCTTCGGCTTTCTCGGCTGGCGTGTAGGTGCGGCGGTCTGCCATGGCTGACCTCCGTTGACCTCCTGGCCGTGGTCGGCGTGACGTGTTGGTGCCCGCCGGCCCCGGTCCACTTGTCTCGGTGGCCGGGGCGGCGGGTTGCGCACCGCTGAGGTTCCCCATGGGATTCATTGGGTCTTCCTGCGTGCGCGGCCCGAGGAGCGTCGTGCGCTGCTACTCGGGGGTTCGGGTGTCAGGATCGTTGGCCCGTCGGTCTCGCCGGACACCTGGTACCCCCGGCAGGACTCGAACCTGCGCCTCCGGGAGCTACCCGGGTGCCGGTGCTACCGGCCTGCTCTGCCTCTGAGCTACGGGGGTGTGCCGTGGTCGTCCCTGCTGGCGCGGGGGCGGTGGTCACGGTCTTTCAGGCATGAAGAAAGCCCCGGCCGTATGCGGCTCGAGGCTTCGGTTTCGGACCCACTTCGGGGTCAGATCCAGGTTGCCATGGTCAAGCGATCGACGCAAGTCGACACGCCCAGTATTCCCGGAGGTCGGTGACGAGGTAGGTGCGGTCGTCGGAGCGCTCTGGGGTGGGGCGCTTGTGGTGGCGGTCGTCCTTGAGTCGTTGCTCGATGCCGGGCCAGAACCGGTCCGCGTCCCGTGCCGTGAGACGCAGCTCCGGTGGAAGGTCGTCGCGAGCGGCGATGCAGTCGAGTGCTCCCCGCATTGTGTCTTCCTCGTGCTTGGGGGCGTTGCCGGTGAGGCGGGCGAGGCGCCACCACAGGGCGGTGAGGTCTTGTTGCCACTCCTCGCCCCATGGGGTCTCGAGGATGCGTGGCGCGGAGTCCCAGTGCCAGCGCCAGCATTCCTCCCACGAGCCTCCGCGTCTCTCCTCGGTGATGGTCTCGCGCCACTCCCGGAGGACCTGATCAGGATGGGGGAGGTCGTCGCCGTGGTCCGCGTCAGCCGCCCAGGGGCCGAGCATGGTGAGGGCGTCGCCGCCGGGGATCCGGTCGGTGGTGCCGCGGATGCCGGTGAGGTCCATGGAGTATCCCGAGATGGTGAGCATGACGTCGGACAGCTGCTCGCGCCACTGCCTCACGTCCTCGAGGCGGTCACGCATGGTGCCGATGAGTTCGAACGAGGTCACTGTGCTTCCTCCCAGGGGGTGACGAGGCGGCGGAGCGGGGTCAGGTCGAGTCCGGCGTCGGTCTCCTCCTCGGCTTCGATGGGCACGAGAGCGCGGTCGCCGACCATGGCCTCGTTCGGTGCGGTGCCGTACGCGTCGATCGCGCCGAGGTCATCGACACCCCACACACTTGCCCAGCGCGCGGCCGTGGCCTTCACGTAGGGGAGCCGGTCAGCGTTGCCGGTCGGGTGGTCGAGCGCGACAGTCCCGACGGGCAGTGCTTCGGCCTGCTCGACGGACTCGATCAGGACAGGGCGGTACAGGGTGGTCATTGAGCCCTCCAGTTGCAGTTCTTGCAGATCCGCTTCTCGCGGTTCGTGCGGGCGGTGCGGTCGTCCAGGTAGAGATCCGGGATGTGCCCGGACATGCCGCACCAGGCCAGGAGTGCCTGACCCTTCTCGCGCTTGGACGGCGAGACAGTGCGGGCGATGTGGTTGACGGTGCCGTAGCGGCCCACGGTGAACGTGACCCCGGGGGCGACGCGGACGGGCGGCTGGGAGAGGGGCATGATGAATCCCATCAGTGGGTCTCCTATGCGCTGAGGGGGAAGTCGGTGGACGGGGTGCCGAGAACGTTCGGCGGCTGCGGGCGGGGGCTCGGGCCGGGCTTCCACCCGCCCGTCCGCATGAGCCCCTCGAGCTCCTGAGGGGTCAGGACGAAGTTCCCCTGCCCGTTGGGGCGTGCGGTGAACTGGACGGGGATGCCGTGGTCGTCGATGCGGTGCCAGGTGGTCATCGGCCCTCCTCGTCGAGTGCTTCGAGGTGGCGTGCCGCGATCTCGGTGAACGGGGCGATCCGATGGAACAGCCATCGCTGGATCCGGCCCATGACGCGGTACTCGGCGACGATGGCGTCGATGTAGATCTGCCGGGGGTCGATGTTCACGGGGTGTCCTCCTCGTTGAGTCGGGCCTCGTGCACGGCGAGGGAGATCCCGAACATGTCGGTCTGGATCGGTGAGCCCGCGCCGAGGTGGACGGTCGCCTCAACGAGCCGTCGGAGGTCGTCCAGCGTGGCGCCCGGCAGGTCGATCTTGTGGGTGGTCGTGGTGGTGGACCGGGTGGTGGTCTTGTAGCGGCTCATCGGGTGCCCTTCGTGAGTTGTGCGCGCCACGCGGCGGCGTGCTCGTCGATCTGGTCGCGGAGGTCGGCCGCGATCTGGTTGCCTCTCATGCGGTGGAGGGCGATGTGGATCCGGCGGATGTCGCGGTCGGGGTTCCAGCACGTGCCGGCTGCGCGACGGCATCGGTCGGTGCAGGGCTTCACAGGTCGTCCTCCTCGTCGTCGTCCCAGTCGTCGTCTTCTTCTTCGTAGGCGGAACAGCCTCCAACGGAGTACCAGTGGGCGATCTGACCCCAGCCGGGGATCCACGCGACGGTTCCGGCCGGCATGGTCTCGCCGCACTCAGTGCAGGCGACCGGGGTGAAGATGGTCAGCAGCTTCTCGGGGAGTCGGTCTGCGCTCACGGGGTGTCCTTTCGCTGGGCGAGGGTCGCGCGGATCTGAGCGATGTACGAACGAGCCTTCGCGGGGTCGACAGGGCCCGCGTACTCGCACTGCGTGCACGAGTGCCGCCACTCGGACGGGTGCGCCTCGCACTCCTTCCCGAGCGGGATTCGGCGACGCAGCCGGGGCCGGATCCACCGCGACAGATCCGACGGCTTGAGATACCCCCACCGCCCGTCCGGGACGCCGTTGCGGCGGAAGTGCTCACCCGCCGCGGTCAGCGTTTCCATGGGGAGGCCGGCGAGGGGCTTGTGCCATTCAGCGAGGCGGTCGTCGAGGCGCTTCTCCGCAACCTTCCGCTCAGGCGGGGGCAGGTTCGCTGGGATCTCGGGGAACGGTTCGATCAGCCGTGCCGTGACGAGGCCGTCGAGGAACGTGGTCAGCCACTGCCGCGGGGCGGGGGTGCCTTCCCACTGGATGACGTGCTGGCTACCGTCCGCAGCGACGACCACCTCGGAGGGGGCTTCGCGGCGGGACTGCTCGAGCTGTTCGCGGATGGTGGTGGGGCGTTCGAGGTCGGTCATGCTCCGTCTCCGTACAGGCGTTGATGGGATGCGACGAGGGACATGCCCGAGGTGATGTCGCGGTTCGGTCGGGCTTGTTGTTGACGGGCGGGGCGCTGCGCCTGCTGGGTGAGGGTCTCGAACTTCTCCCGCAGCTTCGGAAGGGATCGGACGTTGCTGACCCAGAAGTCGTCAGCGTGGGCCCATCGGGCGATCCGTTCGATGTCGTCGACCGAACGGCCGTCGATGTCGATGAGGCGGCGGGCGGCGTCCCGCCATGCCTTGGTGATGGTGGGGCGCTTGCCGTTGGTGGCGGTGGACTGGCAGAGGTCGGCGAACACGGTGCAGATGTGCTCGACGTCTTCGCGAGGCGGGTCGGCGGGAGCCGACCTGTTCCCCTGATCCTCTGTTCCCCTGTTCCCCTGTTCCCCTGTTCCAGGCGCGAGGGTGTCGCGAGGGCTCGCGACACTGTCGCGAATCTCGGAGTCCTTGTACTCCATCGTGCCGTCTGGCCTGGGCAAACGTCCCTTGCCGGGTCGGTCGATGCGCTGGTTCGAGTCCCACCAGGACAGGTAGAGGAGTCGGGTGCCGTCGGCTTCGTATCGGTGGAGGAATCCGTGCTCTGCGAGCTCGGAAACGGATGCAGACACCCTCGCGAGAGTGTCGCGAGGGTTCGCGAGCATGTCGCGAGAGAACACGTCACCGAGGATCAGCGCCATGTCGTCCTTGCCGACGCCGTTGTCGTCGACGTAGGACTCGAGGCCCTTGAGGACGAGGCGGGCGTCCCAGGAGAGCAGGGCCACGCGCTCGGACCGCCAGAACTCCGGCTTGGTGCTGCGGATGCGCACAGCGCCTCCTTTCAGAGTGGTGTGATGGTGAGTCGGATCCGGTACATGCCCGGCGTGCCTGTCGGGGCTGCGCGGCGCATGTCGGGCCCGATGAGGTGGTCGTCGTTGTCGTCCGCCCACACACCCGCGTCGGTGAGTCCGTCGATGACGGCTTTCACGGTGGGGTAGGTGTTGCCGACGTCTGCGCGGGACTTCTTGGGCGCGGAGATGTGGGCCATGACGTGGACGGTGCCGGTGACGGGCTCGAGCTGCCGGGCGGTCCAGCCGGCGAGGGTGCGGACGTGCTTCGTCCGGCGTGCGCGCTCCATGTGGTGGAGTCGCTGGTTCGAGGTCTGCCACATGGGGGCGGGAATGTCGATGACGAGTTCTTGCATGGCCCTCCTTCGGGCAACAGAAAGGCCCGCCACTACGAGGGGTGACGGGCCTTGCGGGGGTGGAGGTCAGCGGCCGAGCGGGGCTCGGTGCTGAGCGATGGTCAGCGCGACGGCGGTGCGGGTGTCCTCGTAGAGCTGGTCGGTCTCGTAGGAGATGAGGCCGGGCGCGAGGTAGGCCTCGGACGCGTCGATCACGGCTGCGGTGATCTTCTCGGCCAGCTCGTCGTCGCTCATGCCCCACCGTCCAGCGCGCGGATCGTGGGGCACGGCCAGGCGGCGGCGCACCCTGTGCAGTCGTCTCGCCAGTGTCGCCACACCTTGTCTCCGTGCCCGTTGACGTGGGGTGCGCAGTCGGCACCACCGCACCCTCGGCGCTTGTCGCACGGGTCGCCAACGGTCCACTTTCGATGCACGTCCCGTACGGCCTTGATCCGTGCGTCCCTGATCTGGACCTGCTCCATCTGATCGAGTGCTGCGCCGCGCTCGTCCTGCACGTCCTGGGTGAGGTCACGGATCCGGGCTTCGGCTTGCCGTGCCCTCTCGCGGTACATGACGACAGCGCGGCCACGGATACTGGTCTGCGCTTCCAGGCGAGCGATACGGTCCAGGAGCGCCGGGACAGCCTCACGCGCGGCGGCGATGAACTCCATGTCGGCCACAGCGTTGGCGTCATCGGACCAGTTCTGGATGATGCCGCCCAACTCCTCGGTCCAGACGTACTTTCCTGCCGGGTGGGGATTCCACGGCCCTGGGGTGGCCGCGTTGGCGAGTGCTCGTAGCTGGTCTCGGGTGGGCTGTACGGTCACTCTGGCTCTCCTAGAAGTGATGCCTGCACGTAGCAGGATGGCCCCTCGTCGGGGTGGCAGTAGAAGCGGTCATTGATCCCCGCCGCCCCGTAGGTCTCCTTGCCACACAGGTGGCAGGTGGTGTCCAGGGTTTCGAGGTAGGCGTCGATCTCCTCTTCGGTCGGATCGTCCGACAGGTCTTCCATCTTCACGGGGTCTCCTCGGTGAGTAGCCAGAGCGAGCGGGGCCGAGGTGCCCCCGCGTCGGTGAGCGCAGAGTCGAGGCCGAACGGGTTCCCGGCCCGCACTTCCTCGCCGTCCCATTCGGCCACGAACTCCTCGCCGTCCTCTCGGACGATGATGTGGGTGCGGTCGATCTGATCTGGGCGCTTCATGCCCTCGTTGATTTCGTCTCTCGTCACGGGGTCTCCTCGGGGTACTTGCGGTTCTTGAATCGCCGAACGCGGAGGGCGAACGCGGGACCGTCCATCTCCCAGTTGACGTGGATCGCCTCATCGGCCAGCCCGCCGAGTGCTTCCCTGGCGGCGTCTCGGCGGACACGGGCGAGGAACCGGCCGAACTCGGCTTCCAGTTCCTCAACGGGCGGCTGCGTGGAGATCCTCGACTGCTGGCACATGAGCACCCAGGCGGTCTGGATTGAGTCGGCGTGCGGGGTGAACGGCTCAGTCGTCATGCCCGGTCTCCTGTCTCGTCTCGTCGGGCGGCACGGGCAGCGGACAGAGCGGCGCGCGCGTCTGTTCGGGCAAGATTGCGGCGGCGCTCAGCACTCCACCAAACCCCGGCCTTGAGGCCGATGCGCCTGTCCTGCTCCGCCGCGATGGCCCGTGCGGCGGCTTCGACCTCGGCGTCGGTCGGCTCCTGCGAGCGGCAGGGCCATGCGTCGTACCCGCACGTGCAGGTGTCCCAGTCGTCGGCGTACTTCCGCACGCGACGGTGCCCCTCCTGCGCGGCGAGGTGGGCACGCGCCCACTCGGCACCGGCCACGAAGGCGAGCTGCTGGACGTAGTGGCCCGCCCTGCGTTGGGGCCACCGGGTCTCGGCTTCGGCTCGCGCATAGTCCGCCAGCTCGGCCTCGGTGAAGGGGTCGGTGGTCATCGGGTCTGCTCCTTCCGGAAGTGCTGGGCCTGGTCCGCGGCCCAGTCATGCAAGTTGGCGCGGCCAGGGTCGCCATCTGCTCGGGCCTGCTCGGCGACCGCGCGGTGCGTGGCGATCAGGGCGGTGATGGGGTCATTCACGGCTGCTCCTCGGGGCTGGTGGGGGTGAGGCCGACCTCGGTCGCCAGGTCGTTCGCAAGGGTGGCGAGGTCGGCCCGTGATGCGCCGGTCTCGTCGTGGAGGTAGTCGAGCCGGGACAGCCACGTCTCCCAGTGCTCGGCACCCTCGGGGCGGGTCGGCTCGGTGAGAGCGGCGTGGAGATCGGATGCGATGTTCGCAATGTCGTCGGCCTCCAGGTGCTCCGTGGAGAGTGGGAGGACGTCGTGCAGCACGGACTCGATCGCGTCCGGGGTGAGGGGGCGGGCGTTGCGCTTGTCGGCCTCGTCTCGCTGCCGTGCCGTCGTCGCCAGGACAGTGGCGAGGTGATCCCGCGCCTGCTCTGCCTCGTCGGCGCGCTCCTTCTCGGCGTCGCGCTGCTGGAGGGCCAGACGGCCAGCGACCCGCGCCGCGCCCCGCTCCTGCTCGGCCTTCTCGGCGCGGGCCTGCCAGTCCTCCTCGTCGGTGCGGGTGTAGGACCCGGCAGGAGCAACCTCGTCCAGCGCGGCACGGAGCTGCTCGGGCGTGAACGGTCCCGCCGTGGCGGACTCCCACTCGTCTTCCCGGCTCTGAGCCTCGATCGAGATTCCTGCGGGGCCTCGGCGGATCACGAGGAAGTCGTGGGAGCGGTCAGTGGCGTTGATCGAGAAGATGGTGCGAACAGTGGTGGTCATGATGTTGCTCCTTCGGGGGATCGGATCAGGCGGGTGCACTGCGTGTACGGGGTCGGGGAGCCGTTGACGGACGAATACGTGCAGCGGCCGTCCTCCCACTGAATCTCCACCTCGTCAGCCTCGAGAGAGGTGAAGTACGCCCCGACGCACGGCGGGTGCGCGCTGAGGTGGATCCGCCAACGGTTCGTGAGCGCGTCCGTGACGAGACGCGGGAGAGCGCGAGGGATCATGAGGCCCACCTCCGCGCGCGATGCGCCCTACCGCCACCGGGGAGGAAGAAGCACTCGGAGTGCTCACCGTCGTGCCCGGCGGGGCGGTTGCACCAGCCGGTGTCACTCCCCGGAGGGATCGCGCCGCAGTAGTCGGTGATCGTGCAGTCGCAGGTGCTCATGCGGCCACCTCGTCGAGGTGGAGCGCGAACATCTCGCCGATCGACTGCTCGGGCCCGCCCGCGGAGCCCTGCGACTCCATCTCCTCGCCACACGTGCACCTGCACCAGGACTCGCCCGGCTGCTCGAGGGTGGGCGGGTCGGTGCGGTGGTCCTCGAGCTCGTGGACCGTCTCGGTGATGACGGCACCGTGGCCGTCGTATTGGATCGTCATGTCATCGCCTCCAGGGCGTCGAAGATGGTCAGCTGGTCAGGGTGTTGCTCGGGCGCCGGCTCGTCGCCGACGGGGACCGGTAGGCGCCCGCCCGGGTAGAGGACGTGCGCGACGTCCCGGAACCGCGGCCAGTAGTGCTCCGTCGAGCGCCACCGCCGGAACCGCACCGTCTCGTCCCCGGACACGGGGTGCCCCTCGCCGTTCGGGTGTGCGGCGTAGTACGCGGCCACGTCCTCGAGGGAGCGGGTCTCGTCCGGCGGGATCCCCCACCCCGACCAGCGGGCATGCAGAATCGCGTCCGGGTGAGGATGCTCCGGCGGCTCCCGATGCCCCGTCACACGGTCAGGAGTGTCCGGACAGGGCGTGTACAGGTGCACCGCCCCCGCCGCGTCGCGGAGCCGTTCACGATCAACGGTCGCCATTCAGGACACCCCTTCGAGGAGCTTGAGCATGTCGAGCTGGACAGGCCCGCGTGGCATCAGTCGTGCGCACGCGAGGCAATACGGGGTCTCGGGACGAGGGCGGGACGGGAGGGAGACGCGCAGCCATTCATCGCAGAGCACCCGCACATTCCCCGCCACTCCGGACGGGCCCGAGCTGTAGTGCGCCGTGTACGGCGACCACTTCGGGGACCGGGGCTGAGACGGGATCACCCAGCCCGTAGGAGGGGTCCAGGTGGCCATCACGCGGCCCTCCGCGCCCGGTTTCTCTCGCGCTCGATCACCCTGGCGAGCGGATGCCCCCGCCGGAACAGGACCCGCGAGGCAGCAGACAGCGTCCATCCGACTCGGGCCACAGCCTCGGGCACGGGGACGCGCTGCTCGATCAGGAACTCGAGGTCTTCGATTCGGTCCGCGCTCCGGGCCTGCTCGGCATCCCGGTAGTTCTTGAGCGCGGCGAGCTGTGCGGGCGAGCGGCTCACGTCGTTCTCCTGTCTGTGAATCCAGCGATGTGTGGGAGTGGATGCCCTGCCGGGCGGGTGCATCGGGTGCGCAAGATCGGATGGACGTGCGGGCACCTCATGCCGCTCTCATCTCCGCCGTGACCGCGCTCAAGCGGGCATACCCAGTCAGTGCCGCCGCACGCCGCGCTGCCGCGTACGTGACCAGCAAGTGACGGGCACACACCCCGTGCTCCACCACCGCCTCAACGCACGCCCGGTACGCGCAGCTCACGACCCCACCTCGATCGACAGCAGATCCTCAGCCATCACCGACCGGACCAGCCGCGTCTCACCCCGAAGGACCCGCATCAACGTCGAGCGGGCATAACCGGACGCGTCAGCGAGGTCCCGGGTGGACCAGCCCGCGCCCCGCAGAGCGGTCAGGTGGTCGACCACAGAATCGGCGGGCACGAGCCGGGGCGCTGGGTCCTTCCGCTTGCTGCGCATGTAGTTGCGGTTGTAGGCGCGGGTGCGGTCCCGGCACGGGTCGCAGGGGCAGGTGCGCCATGATGTGGTGTCGTGCATGGGAGTGTTCCTTTCAGGTAGGGGAGTGCCCGGCTGACGTCTCGAACGTCGCGTTGCCAGTGCCGGGCTGTACTGCGGGCACGAGAAAGGCCCCCGCTACAGCGGAGGCCTCGGTCATGCGTTAGTGCTGGTCAGAAGGGCGGATCGTCGTAGCCTCCCTGGTTTCCGCCACCGGCCCACGGGTCAGCAGCGGGAGCGGCCTGACCGCCGCCGTTCCACTGCTCGCCCTGCGGGGACGGAGCAGCCGGACGGCCACCGTTCCGGCGGTCGACCTTGTTCGGCTTCGCGGTCGCGTACTTGAGCGACGGGCCGACCTCGAGGACGTTCAGCTCGATCGAGGTGCGGTTGTTGCCGTCCCGGTCCGTGAACGAGCGCTGGACGAGGTTGCCCTGCGCGATCACGCGGGCGCCCTTCTCGAGGGAGTCAGCCACGTTCTCCGCGGCGTCCCGCCAAATGGAGCAGCGCAGGAACAGGGCCTCGCCGTCGCGCCACTCGTTCGCCTGCTTGTCGAAGGCGCGCGGGGTGGACGCGATGGTGAACGACGCGACGGCGATGCCGGACTGGGTGAAGCGGAGCTCGGGGTCGGCGGTCAGGTTGCCGATCACGGTGATGGTGGTGTCGTTGGCCATGGGTTCAGTTCTCCTGCCCGGGGACGGTGACGGTGGTGCCGGTGGGGGCGTCGATCTCGATCGCGGGGTCGTGGTCATCGCCGGGACGGGGAACGAAGCGCATCGGCCAGCTGACGCTCTGCGCCCCGTGGGACTCGACGGCCACGTGCCAGCTGTCGATGTTGCGGTCGCTGAATCCGACGTTGACGACGAGGGATCCTCCGTCGGGGGCGACGAGGAGCACGTCGGCGGACCCGCTCTGCGGCAGGTAGAACTCCTCACGCACGGCTCCGTCGACCTCGATCAGGTCGTCAGATGCGCCATAGATGACGATGGTGCTGGTGGTCATGCGGTCTCCTTCATGGGTTCAGCGGCGGTGGTCCCGCCGTCGTTGTCGTACAGCACCCACCCGAACCGGGTGAGCACAGGGGTGTCCTCGGGGGTGCGGATCCCGAGGCGGGGCACCATCCGCCCGTACGCGTACGAGGCGGAGGGGTTCGCGTGGATCTCGCCGTGGTCCCCGCGGACCCCGTCACCACACAGGGTGAGGAGGTTCGCGAGGCGGTGAGGGTCCGGGCCGGAGCGGCCCTGCCGATGATGGGTCGACTCTGCGGTTCGCCCGCAGACGACGCAGGCTCCGCCGTCCCGTTCCCAGGCGCGGCGGCGCTGGCGTTGGTAGTACGCCTGCCCCTTCCGGTTCACGTCGCCTGCCCGACCGGCTCGGCGGCGAACTCGGACCGTCGCGCCGCGCTGATCGAACGCCCGATCTCGAGCCGGTCCCGGAGAACGCGGATCCGCTCACGCGCGGCACGGTGGACCTGGTCCGCGGCCTCCGCCGCGACCCGCAGCTCCTCCACCTCGAGCACCGCGACCTGCTTGCGGTCCTCGATCGAGCCCTGCCCGCCGATGTACGCGCGGGCGTACGACTTCCGGTGCTCGGACCACGCGGCCACGCACGCGGCGTCCAGGCGAGCGATCTCGGTCGACAGGGCGTCCAGCTCCCTGCCGATCCGGGACAGCTCGAGGACGATGTCCGTCGTGCTCATCGTTGCTCGAGCATCGGCAGGCCCGTGTCGGCGAGCAGGTCCCGCAGAGCACCCGAACGGATCGCATCAGCGACCACGTCCTTGCCGTCGGTTTTCGCATCCCAGCGGAGCGACTGGTACGGCGCGCCGGCCTCGACCATCACGATGCCGGGGACGATCTCCCCGTCCTTCGTGACCCCACCGTCCTCCGTCGCGTCCACGATCGACGCGAGGATCTCCTTCGCCGCCCACGGCTTGAGCCGCTTCACCGTCTCGACCATGTCCGGCCGGGCCGCCTCGAGATGCTCCGCGAGGGCGTCCTCATCGACCACCTTCGGGCCACCGGCACGCTGAGCGAGAGTCACCGCGGCGACCTTCTCCCCGCCCAGAGTCACGTTCCACGACTTCGCACCCGACTCCTCCGCCGACGCCTCGAGCGCCTCGAGATGCTCGGCCTTCTCCGCCTTCATCGCATCCTCGACAGCGTCACGGATCAGCTTGAGCGCGGCGTACCGCAGGTTGATGTCACGCAGCAGCATGGGTCTCCTCCTTCATCGCTTCGATCAGATCCCGGATGGCCTGATCGTCCGTGCTGGTCTTGAGCTGGTCACCGTTCGTCATGGCGGCGAACCGCTCCACTGCGGCGAGCATCCGGGCGTTGTCGCCGCCCAGCGCGATCCGCAGGTCGTCCCGCGCCCGATCGGCGGGGGACTGGTCCGTGGTCGACTCCGCCCCCTTGACTTCCCGGTGCTTCGCCGGCGCGGTCTCGGTCTCACCCAGCCCCAACCGGCGCCACAGCCCATCGACCGTGAACCCCGGCATGTCCGTGGGCTGACTGATCTGCCACACCATCGAGCGGAGCCCATCGATCCGGGCCTTGCCCCGCTCCGGCATCAGCACAACCCCATCGACCTCGTACGGCAGGTTCTTCTCCGTCTGGATCTTGAGGTCCTTGTCCTTCGTCGGCTGGCCCCGGTCATCCATCGCCGTGACCACATCGAGGCGGGCTGTCATCAGGACTGGGCCGTCGTGCTGCTGGATCGTGGTGACGACCGCGGCGTGGCGCTCCTTCGCCCGGTTCCACAGATCCATGTCGATGCGGGCCTCGTCCGGGTTGCCGCGGTTCTTCCGCCGCGCCCGGGCCGTTGCCTCGGCCTGTGCTTCGTCCTTGAGCAGGTCCCACAGCCGGGTCATCGAATCGACGACCAGCAGAGACGGGCCCTGTGCGTTGATCGCCGCGAGGGCCTGGCCGATACCGCGCCACGACCCGTCATGCTCGACGATCTCGAACGACGCGCCGGGGATCGCTCCATACATGTCCGGGTCCGGTTCACCGATCCCCAGCCAGTAGGTCCGGTCGATCAGGTCGGACGCGGACGCTTCAGCGCACGCGTACGTCTTCCCAGCCTTCGACGCACCGGCGATCAGCAGGTGCGGCCACGGCGGCTTACCCGTGGGCTGGCGGGTCTTGAGCGTCATGCCGCCACCACCTCGGGCACGCCGTCCGCGCCCAGGCGGAGCATCGTCATCCGGCGCACAAAGTACGCCGCTGGGTAGAACACCGGCGCGGTCGAGTCAGGAAACAGCCTGTTCGGCTGCGTGTGGTCGGCGTTGCAGCCGATCATGGTCTGGTACTGCAGTGCACGGCTCATTGCTTCTTCTCCTTCTTGCGGATGTTGCCAACCGCCTGCTCACCGACCGGGTCCCGGTACGGGCGCATGGTGCGCCGTTGGGGGCGTTGGTAGACGGGGGCAAGCGGGTTGTTCATGTCGGGGGTGCGGGCGGACCGGGCCTGTCGTGCCTCATCGAGGGATGTGGTGTCCTCGGCGGCGCGGCGATCGATCGCGTCCATCAGCGCGGAGAGCATGTCGTCAGCCATCCCGCCCCCAAGCACTCGGGAGGATCGCGGCGCAGAACCCGGCAGCACCGAGCACCACGACCAGGCCGGCCACATTCGAGAGCCCGTCCAGAGTGGCGATGAAGATGCTCATTCGTCCCCCTCGTCGCCGTGCTCGACCCAGGCCGCGACCTCGAGCAGCTCCTCCGTCGTCGTGATCGCGCCGTGCGAGTGGGGGAGGAGGTCCGCCATGATGCGGCGGCGCATCTCCGCGTCATGCTTCGCCAGCCCCGACACGGGGGTCTGCGGAGACGGGAGCGGGATCGGCTTGTGGTCGCTCATCGGTCCTTCTTCCTCTCGGTGGGGAGGGACTTCGCGTACTCTTCGAGTTCGGTGACGAGGTAGCGGGGCTTGCTGTCGGGGTAGCGCTCGGTGAGGTACCCGTCGCGGACCAGCTCGATGACGCGCTTCTCGCTGGTGGCGAGCATCGCCGCGGCCTGCGTCCGGTAGACGAGGACGGGGGAGGCTTGGATGGTCAGGTCAGCCACGGTGGGGCTCCTTCCGGTGGGTCTGGCGGCGGGGGCCGGCCACGTCGTCGTGGGCGGCGTCGGCGATGTCCTTCGCGACGGCGCGCTGGGCGAGGGCGAGTTCGGCCTTGTCGGCGTGGGCCTGCATGAGCAGCACCCACGGCGGGGCGGTGTACTGGGGGGTGGGCATCAGTACGCACCTCCGTCACGCATCGGCATGAGCAGGCCGCGGAACCGCTCGAGCTCGCCGAGGGTGACCACGACGGCCCGGAACTCAGCGGTGAGAGCGAGGCGCAGACCGGCGTGGCTGTACTTTCTGTCCCACTGGCCGATCCGGCGCCCAGCGGCGGTGAAGCGGGCGAGCTTGTCCGGGGCGAGGGTTACCCCGGCGAGCTCTCCACGCTCGGTCGGGAAGAGGGCGTCGAAGTCGGGCGTCTTCCCCTCGACGTGGGTCGAGACGATGCGGTCGCCGTCCGCGGTCTCGACGGTGATGCGGTCGCCGTCGGCCGTGATCGTGACGTTGACGTCCTCATCCCGGCGCCGGAACGTCGGGAGGACGGAGAGGACACGCTTCACGTCGGTGGTCGAGAGCGCGAGGTTGAGGTCGCCGTCAGCGTTGACCGGCTCGAAGGTCCACTGGCCGATGCCGTAGCGGTCCGTGGCGGAGAGGGTCGCCTTCTCGGGGGTGGAGCGGAGGTGGACCGCCGCGAGGAGCTTGACGTCGAAGCCGCTGGCGGCCATGGGTGCGAGCACCTCGAGGGCGATGCGCAGCTCCTTGCCGGAGACGGTGAGGTGAGACATGACGGGTCCTTTCGGGGATGCAAGAAGCCCCCGCCGGGATCGGCGAGGGCTCGAGGGGTGGAGCGGGGTGGTGCGGGTCAGGCGCTGGCGAGGATGCGCTTCACGGCGCGCTCCCCGGTGGGGTCGGAGTAGGGCATCGCCTCGGCGTGGCCGTTCCACCAGTTCAGGTAGGTGATCGCGGCGTCGCGGATGGGGCGGCGGGCGGTGATGCCGTCCCGGGCGAGGACGGGGCGGACGATGTCGATGGCGTCGTTGAGCGACATGAGGTCTCCTTGGAGATCACCCGGCGAGCGGGCGGCCGTAGGAAGCTACGGACGGGGTCTTGCGAGGGGGGGGTGTCGAGGTGCTTCCCGATGGCTTCTGCGACGGTGGAGACCCAGGCGGGGGAGGGGGAGGCGAGACCGTTCTCGACTCGGGAGAGGTATGCGGGGGAGATGCCGGCGATCTTGGACGCGTCGGCGAGGGTGAGGTTCGCGGCGAGGCGTAGGGTGCGGATCGCGGTGCCGAGGGGGCTGCCCTGCTGCTGCGGTGCGGTGGTTGCTGTCATGGGTAAGAGTCTGGCATGTCTTACTCATTCAGGCAACTACAACCGTGTAGTTTTACTCTCGCCTTGCGTAAAAGAGTAAGACCTAGCTAGTCTCTACCCATGAGTAAAGTCGACAAGAAGGCGCGGATCGCCGCCATCACCGCCGAGCGCAAGCGCCTCAACATGACGCAGGCCGAGCTGGCGGCCGCGGCTGACGTCTCGCTCAAGACCGTGGGGAACATGGAGGCCGGCCGCACCGCCGGCCAGGAGGGCACCATTGCCCGCATGGAAGCCGCGCTCGGGCTCAATGAGGCCACCGAGTACGACGAGTCGACCGCGCAGCTGCTCGCGCTCATGGGCCCGCTCATCCAGCGGATCCCCGAGTCGCAGCGCGCCACGCCCATCGCTCAGTGCATCGCGATCCTCGCCTCGGCCGGGCAGGGCTGAGTCGACAGCCGCACCACCCGAGCCAGCAGGGCCGGGGATGCCTCCCGCGAGTAGATGACTCGCAGCGGCACCCCGGCCTTTTCTGCGGCCTGCTGCGGGCTGATCCCAGCCAGGGCCCACACCGCGTCGATCGCGGCTCGGTGGGGCGGTGGGGTCATGGTCGGCATGGAACTCCTTCGTCTGGTCGAACGTGTGTTCGAACCACACCCGTCGGTACGGACACCTGTCCGCCAAACAAGAAGAGCCCCCCGCCCAGGAAGGGCGGGGGGCTCCGGTGATCGGTCAGGCGGCGAGCAGCTTCTCCATCCGCTCGAGACCCTCACGGGCCAGGCGGGTGTTCACGTGGGCGTAGCCCTTCGTGGTGAGCACGGAGGAGTGCCCGAGGATCGTCTGGATGACGTGGATGTCGACGCCGGCCTCGAGCAGCAGCGTGGCGACGCCATGCCGGGCATCGTGCAGCCGGACCGGCGGCAGCTTGGCGGCGGCGAGGATGGCCTTCCAGGCGTTCCGGTCGGTCTTCTGGTCCAGCGGCATCCCGTCGGCGCGGCGGAAAAGGAGGTCGTGCTTCTCCGTCTCCGCCGGCATCCGCTCGATGTGCGTCTCGAGGGCGACGTGGAGCGGCTCGATGATCGGGACGACGCGGAAGGAGCCTCCGGTCTTCGGGGGGAGGAGCCAGTAGCCGCGGCCAAGGTCTCGCTGGGGGATCGACTCGTCGGGCTTCGCGCCCTGCTTGAGCTTCTGCACCTGCCAGCGGACGGTGACGAGGTCCCGCTCGAGGTCGATGGCGCCGCGCTCGATGCCGAGGCACTCGCCCTGCCGCATCCCGGTGAAGAGCGCGAGGGCCCACCGCGCCGCGAGGGGGTCCTCGGCGACCGCCTCGAGCAGCGCGCGGGTCTGGGCGCCGGTGAGCACGCTGGTCTCGACGTGGCGCCGCTTCGGCGCCGCAACATGGTCGCGGTCGGCGGGGTTCTGGCGGAGGTGGCCGGCGCGGACGGCGTCGCGGAGGATCACGGCGAGGATGCGGTGGATCTGCAGGCGGGTGGTGGAGGAGACGGGCCTCTTCGCGTCCTTGCCTTCGCCGTACCCGGTCTTGCAGAGCTCTTGCACCGCTTCGACGTGGCGGGGTGTGAGGTCGGCGAGCTTCACCCGGCCGATCGCGGGGATGATCCAGCGGCTGACGTACCCGGCGTACGTGTCGAGGGTGCGGGGGCGGAGCCGCTCCGGCGCGGTCTCCTTGAGCCACTTCTCGCACCAGGCCTTCACGGTGGGCGCTGCGGTGATGACATCGCCGTGCTGGTCGAGCTCGGCGCGGAGGTCGCGGAGCTTCTGGGCGGCGATGCCGCGGTCCTTCGAGCGGACCGTCTTGCGGCGCCGCTTCTGGTCGGGCCCCTCGGGGAGGGTGACACTCGCGGTCCAGTAGCCCCTGCTGTCCTTGTAGAGCGACCCGTCGCCCTTGGCTCTCGCCATCCGTTCCTCCTGGTGTAGCCATTGGTGTAGCCATACCTGCACCTAGACAGGTCTACCCGTACACCTAGGATAGTGCCTCTGACCCGCGGATATGTCGATACCCCCGCTCGTCAGGAGCCTATTGCATCGGACTTTTAATCCGCGGGTCGAGGGTTCGATCCCCTCCGGGCCCACTGCTGGTCAGAAACGCATTGTTCTGACGAACCAACTTCCAGGCGCTGTTTCAGGTGCACCGAGGCCGTAATCGGCTGCACGACCGTAGGTCAGGTGTGGCAGAGACTTCTCGGCCGTCCTGCTCATGCTCCGGCAATGCCTCCCGCGCGCCATGTCCCATTGGCTGGATGGCAGCGGCGGCACCTTCCGCTTGCTCGCCCGATGCTCTCCGACGACGGAACCAGCACCGTGGTGGGGTGAACGCGACGATCAGATCGCCCACCGCCGGATCAGGCCGGGCCGACCGATAGATTTCGGGGGGTAGCAACGGGCCCGGTATCGCGGCCGCGACCTCGTGGAGTGGTGCTTTAACGGCTCTTCGCGGCTCGTGGTGAAGGAGAGCGTCGCGTCGCTGGCGTAGAACGACCCGTGGTCCTGCTGTGATGGGTGTTGTCTAGACAGCCACATCCCAGAGGACCACGAGCCTGTGCATGAGAATACGGGTTCGCAGCGAGATGCTGCGAGCACGATCTTCAACCTGCCCGACTACCGCGTCATCGACGCGATCGACCTGCCCGATGGAGGCCGGCGGGTGGTGATCGAATCCATCGAGCCGCCGGGCTGTCCGTCGTGCGGGGTGCTCGCGACCAAGGTCCACTCCCGCCGATCCCAGAAGGTGCGAGACGTGCCCGTGGCCGGGGCGATGGCGGTGGTGTGGGCCAAGCGGCGCTGGTTCTGCCTCGAGTCGGCCTGCGCCCGGCGCACGTTCTGGGAAGCGACCGACCAGGTCCCGCACCGCGCGCGCTCGACGACCCGGCTGCGGGATCAGGTCGTCTCCGCGGTGATCACCTCTGGCCGGGCAGCCTCGGAAGTCGCCCGGGCCCATGGCGTCTCGTGGTGGCTGGTCCAGGCCGCGCTGGCGGCTGCCGCCGTGGTCCTGCCCACCGCCGAGGACGTGTCAGTGACGCGCCTGGGCATCGATGAGCACCGCTACCGGTCGGTGCGCTGGTTCCGCACCGACGACGGTGCCTGGAGACGGTTCGAGCCCTGGATGACGACCCTGGTCGACCTCTCCACCGGGCAGGTCCTCGGTATCGTCGACGGCCGGGACTCCACCGCCGTCGGCGACTGGCTCGCCCAGCGCTCCGAGCTCTGGCGGGAGCGGATCGAGATCGTCGCCATCGATCCCTCGGCCGCGTTCCGCAAAGCACTGCGGACCTACCTGCCCCGCGTTGCGGTCTCGGTCGACAAGTTCCACCTCGTCAAGCTCGGAAACGACATGGTCACCACCGTCCGTCAACGCCTAGCCCGCACCCATCGCGGTCGTCGCGGCCGCAAGGACGACCCGGCCTGGGCCCACCGGATGCTGCTGCTACGCGGCGCTGACACCCTCACTCCACGGGCCTGGGAGCGGTTGGAGTCGGTGTTCCGCACCGATGACCCCACCGACGAGCTCTCGGCCGCCTGGGGCATCAAGGAGCAGCTCCGCCGCTTGCTGGCCACCGACACCCTCGCCCAGGCCTGGGACGAACGGATGCGGATGGGCTACTTCGCCCAGCTCGCGAACATGCCCGAGGCGACCAAGCTCTACGACACCGTCGTGACCTGGTGGGACGCGATCGAGGTCCTCATCGTCACCGGCGCGACCACCGCCCGAGTCGAGGCAGCGAACACCGGCATCAAGAACATCAAACGCACCGGCCGCGGCTTCCGTAACGCGGAGAACTACCGGACCCGTATCCTGTTAGCCAGCGCCGCGAGAACCGTAGCGTGAATACCCGCTACAGCAGGGTCATTCACCACGAACCGCGAAGAGCCGCTTTAACCGTCTCAAGCAGTGGCGAGGGATCGCGCTGCGCTCCGACAAGAGCGCCGGCTGTTACCACGCCGGACTGTGCCTGGCCGCCACCCCCCACTGGCTCGCCACCGGTGAGCGCAGCGCGGTTCAGACGTAACGGCAGACCTGGTCTGGGCCGCAGGTGTCGGGGTGGAGGGTGGTGGCCTCGTCACGGAGGGAGGTGAGGGTGTCGCGCAGTGCGGTCAGGCTGCGCAGCTGGTGCTCGATGTCCACCAGGCGTTTGTCGAGCAGATCGCGGACGTGGCCGCAGGGGGCCTGTCCGCCGTCGCGGATCTCCAGCACCTGCTGGATCTGGGCCAGGGTGAGTCCGGCGGCCTGGCCGCGGCGGACGAAGTTCAGCCGGTCGAGCACGGTCGGTTCGTAGTCCCGGTACCCGGCGGCCGTCCGGTTCGGGGCGGGCAGCAAGCCCTGCGCTTCATAGAACCGCAGTGTCTTGGTGCTGGTGCCCGCGGCGGAGGCGAGTTCACCGATCCTCATGACAGCCCTCTTCCCGGGGTCCCCGAAGGGATGGACTTGACCTTCCCCTGCACTGGAAGGTCCATTCTGGCCTCAGTGGAGTAGTTCGACAAGTTATGGGGGGAGCGCTCGTGGGCGAGAAGGTAGACCTGGCAGTGATCGGCTCCGGGGGTGCGGCGTTCTCCGCCGCGATCCGGGCCCGGAACCTGGGCAAGTCGGTGGTGATGATCGAGCGCAGCACGGTCGGCGGGACCTGCGTGAATATCGGTTGCGTGCCGTCCAAAGCGCTGCTCGCCGCCGCCGAGACTCGGCACGTCGCCGCCGATGCGACCGGCCGGTTCCCCGGCATTGCCGCCGGGGCCGGCCCGGTGGACATGCCGGCCCTGATTCAGTCCAAGCAGTCGCTGGTGGAGGGCCTGCGGTCGGACAAGTACGTCGATCTCGCTGCTTCCTACGACTGGCCCATCAGGCAGGGCGTCGCCTCCTTCGCCGGAACCCCGGAGGCCCCGATGCTGCAAGTCACCGGCCCGGACGGGAACGCCGAGGTGGTCGAGGCGAAGCATTACCTGGTCGCCACCGGCGCCCACCCCTGGATCCCGAACCTCCCAGGGCTGGAGCAGGTCGACTACCTGACCTCGACCACCGCGATGGAGCTCACCGAGGTCCCCGAGTCCCTGTTGGTCCTCGGTGGCGGGTACGTCGCCTTGGAGTTGGCCCAGCTCTTCGCCCGGCTCGGCTCGACGGTGACCATGTTGGTCCGCTCCCGGCTGGCCTCCGCCGAGGAGCCCGAGGCAAACCAGGTGCTGGCATCGGTCTTCGCCGACGAGGGCATAACGGTGCTCCGCCACGCTCAGCTCGCCACGATCAGCCAGGACGAGGCGACCGGTGAGGTGATCGCCACCGCGACCGTCGAAGGCCGGACCGGCCAGTTCCGCGCCCAGCGGGTGCTGGTGGCACTGGGTCGACGTCCGGTCACCGACTCCCTGAACCTGGAGATGGTCCAGGTCCAGACCGGTCCCAGCGGGGAGATCATCGTCGACGATTCACTGGCCACCGCCAACCCGCGCATTTGGGCCGCCGGGGACGTCACCGGGCACCCGGAGTTCGTCTACGTCGCCGCCCACCACGGGGCGATGGCTATCGACAATGCCTTCACCGGGGCGGGACGGACGGTCAACTACGCCCACCTGCCCCGGGTAACGTTCACCAGTCCCGCCATTGGCGCGGTCGGGATGACCGAGACAGAGGCCCTGGCGGCCGGCTACCGCTGCAACTGCCGAGTGCTGCCGCTGGATTACGTGCCCCGTGCCCTGGTCAACCGGGACACCCGCGGATTCATCAAGGTCGTCATCGATGATGACACCGGCCGCATCCTCGGCCTCACCGCCGTCGCCAAGGACGCCGGCGAACTCGCTGCCGCCGGCGTCTTCCTTCTCGAGGGGCACCAGACCTATCAGGACGTCGCCGCCATGTGGGCGCCCTATCTGACCATGGCCGAAGGCATCAAGCTCGCCTGCCAGTCCTTCACCACCGACCCCTCCCAGCTGTCCTGTTGCGCCTGATCCGGCCACGCGATAGTCACCGCTGCCTTTAGCAACACGGCCTAGTGCACAGGCGAACGATGCCGCCCCCGGCAACCAGGGAATTGTGGCGCTGAGTTTCTCCGCGCGTCAGTCAGTGGGGCGTTGTGGATGCAGGAAGAATTTCGGTCAGTAGGTGGCGGACGCGGGCGTCGATCTCGTCGCGGACTTCGCGTGCTTGCTTGAGTGTGCTGTCTGCTGGGTCGCGGAGGTCCCAGTCCTCATAGCGTTTGCCGGGGTAGATGGGGCAGGCGTCTCCGCAGCCCATGGTGATGACGACGTCGGCTGCGCGGACGACATCATCGGTGAGGGGCTTGGGGAATGCGGAGGCAAGCTCGATTCCGATCTCGTGCATGACTTCCACGGCGCGTGGGTGGAGTGCGTCGCTGGGTGCGGATCCGGCGGAGCGGACGTGCACTCGACCCGCGGCGTGGTGATCCAGCAGCGCGGCGGCCATCTGTGAGCGGCCTGCGTTCTGAACGCACACCAGCAGCACTTCGGGGACGTCGTGGGGGGCGGCGCCCTTGGCTTGTGCGAGGGCGGTCAATCGGTCTCTGGCGAAGCGCTCGGTGAGTGAAGGCAGGTGGGAGGTGATCTTGGAGGTGCGAGCCAGAGCGGTGTAGGACTCGAAGACGTACCGGTCAACCGTCTCGGCAGCGAACACCCCGGTGAAGCGGCGAGAGAGATCGCCGGCGATGCTGTGGAGGACGTGCTCGGCGCTCAAGAGCGAAGGGGTCTCACGCTGCGATGCCATCTTGATCCTCAGTTCTGAGCCGAGGTGGTCGAGGTGCCCTGCGGGAGAAGGCTGGCGATGAGCTCCTCGACGCGGGCGCGGATCTCATCGCGCACGGGGCGGACCTCCGCGACGCCCTTCCCGGCCGGGTCTGCGAGCTTCCAGTCCTCGTAGCGCTTGCCGGGGTAGATCGGGCAGGCGTCGCCGCAGCCCATGGTGATGACGACGTCGGAGGCCTGGACGGATTCGGGGGTGAGGATCTTCGGATTCTGGTGGGAGATGTCGATGCCGACCTCGGCCATCGCCTCTACTGCGGCGGGGTTGATCGAGTCGGCGGGCGCGGAACCGGCGGAACGCACCTCGATGCGGTCACCGGCGAGCTCACGCAGCCATCCCGCCGCCATCTGGGAGCGGCCGGCGTTGTGGACACAGACGAACAGGACACTGGGACGTGCGGTCACGAGGATCTCCAAAGCAGGCAGTAGGGAATCAGGCGATATCGAGGAAGGCGCGGAGTTCGGCGAAGGCCGACGGAACGACGGAGTAGTGGGCCCAGCGACCCTTCTGCTCGCGCGTGAGCAGGCCGGCGTCGACGAGCTTCTTCATGTGGTGGCTGACGGTGGGCTGGCTGATCCCGAGCGGTTCGGTGAGGTCGCATGCACAGACTGAATCGCAGCCCTGGGTGGCGACGTGGGAGAGGAGCCGGAGGCGTGTGGGATCGGACAGCGCCTTGAGCAGGGACGCGATCCTCTCGGCGTCGACGATGTCGACGGGCCCGGCGGACAGCGTGCAGCACTCGTCGGACGGGGTGCTCTCCTTGATCCCGGCAGCAACAGTCTGGGTCGTCGTGGTCATGCCCTCACCTTACATTGACAGTCATCGATGTACAGCATAGCGTTCGGATCGATATCCGTCGATGGAAGGTGCCGAACACTGATGAGTACGACCACCAAAAACGTGGAGCAGCCACGCGTGATGAAGGAGATGTCCTTCCTGGATCGCTGGCTGCCGGTATGGATCCTGGCCGCAATGGTCGTAGGGCTCCTGCTGGGACGGTTCATCCCCGGCCTGAACACCGCTCTGGAAGCGGTGAAGATCGGCTCCGTCTCCCTGCCTATCGCGATCGGGCTGCTGGTGATGATGTATCCGGTCCTCGCTAAGGTCCGCTACGACGAGACCCGCCGCATCGGCGCGGACAAGCGACTGCTGATCTCTTCGCTGGTGCTGAACTGGCTGATCGGCCCTGCACTGATGTTCGCGCTGGCGTGGATCTTCCTGGCCGACCTGCCGGAGTACCGCACGGGCCTGATCATCGTCGGCCTCGCCCGCTGTATCGCCATGGTGCTCATCTGGAACGATCTTGCCTGCGGTGACCGCGAGGCTGCCGCCGTGCTCGTCGCGATCAATTCCGTCTTCCAGGTCATCGCCTTCGGTGCCCTGGGCTGGTTCTACCTCCAGGCGCTCCCCTCGTGGCTGGGGCTGCCGACCACGTCGGCAGAGTTCTCGATCGGCGCGATCGTCCTCAGCGTGCTGATCTTCCTCGGGATCCCCCTGGTCGCCGGGTTCCTCACGCGCGTGGTCGGGGAGCGAGCGAAGGGCCGTACCTGGTACGAGGAGCGCTTCCTCCCGAAGATCGGCCCGTGGGCCCTGTACGGGCTGCTGTTCACCATCGTGTTGCTGTTCGCGCTCCAGGGCGACGCGATCATTTCCGCTCCGGGGGACGTGGCCCGTATCGCCCTGCCGCTGTTGGTCTACTTCGTGGTGATGTTCCTGGGGTCGTTCCTGGTCGGCCGGGCGATCGGCCTGAACTACGCGAAGTCCACGACCGTCGCCTTCACCGCCTCGGGCAACAACTTCGAGCTCGCCATCGCCGTCGCCATCGGCACCTTCGGCGTCACCTCCGGCCAGGCTCTCGCGGGTGTCGTCGGCCCCCTGATCGAGGTCCCCGTCCTCGTCGGCCTCGTCTACGTCGCCCTTGCGATGGGTCGCCGCCTGTTCCCCGGCGACGCCACCGTCCCTACCCGATGACCAGCAGAAAGATCGAGTCACGATGACTACGAAACGTCCCGCAGTCCTGTTCGTGTGCGTGAAGAACGGCGGCAAGTCCCAGATGGCCGCGGCCCTCATGCGCCACCACGCCGGAGACGCCGTCGAGGTCCACTCCGCCGGCACCCGGCCCGGCAGCTCCATCAATGCGCAGTCTGCGGAGGCGATCGCCGAGGTCGGTGCGGACATGTCCTCCGCTGTTCCGCAGCCGGTCACCCCGGAACTGCTGCGCAGCGTCGATCACGTGATCGTCATCGGTGGCGAAGCCGTCATCGAGCCGGTCGACGGGATGGCAGCGCCGGTGACCACCTGGCACACCGATGAACCCTCCCAACGCGGCATCGAAGGGATGGAGCGCATGCGCCTGGTCCGCGACGACATCGACGCTCACGTCCGCGCGCTCCTGACCGACCTCACCCAGACCTCGAACTGACCTCACCAGCAGCAAGGAGTCCCATCGTGCTCACCACCGCAACGACCTCGCATCCCGTAGTCATCATCGGCGCCGGCCCCATCGGCCTGGCCGCCGCCGCCCAACTCTCCGAACGCGGCCTGCCGTTCGTCGTCCTCGAGGCCGGATCCACGGCAGCAGCGGCGATCACCGATTGGGGACACACCAGGCTGTTCTCCCCGTGGCAGTACAACCTCGATGCCGCCGCACAGCGCCTCCTCGAGGCCAGCGGCTGGATCGCCCCCGATAGCGAGGCTCTGCCGACCGGTCACGAACTGCGCGAGCAGTACCTCGAACCTCTCGCGCACCTTCCTCAGATCGCCGAGTCGATCCGTTACGACGCGCGAGTGACCGCTGTCTCCCGCGCTGGCATGGACAAGACCCGCACTGCACGTCGCGAGGAGACGCCCTTCCTGGTCCGGATCGAGACCGCTGATGGATACAGCGACGACGTGCTCGCCTCCGCCGTCATCGATGCGTCCGGCACCTGGTCCGCGCCGAATCCGCTGGGCCAGGCGGGGCTCCTCGCTCCCGGTGAACGACAGGCCCTCGCCGCGGGTCGCATCACACCGCCACTACCCGACGTGCAGGGCCGTGATCGCGAGCGCGTCGCCGGCAAACGCGTCATGGTGACGGGTGCCGGCCACTCGGCCGCCAATACCCTGCTGGACCTCGCAGAACTGGACGCCGCCACCACGATCATCTGGGCCGTTCGCACCGCTGACCTCACCCGCGTGTACGGGGGCGGCGAGCAGGACGAGCTCGCAGCGCGGGGAGCCCTCGGCTCACGACTGCGCCAGCTGGTCGACTCCGGACGCATCGAGGTCCTCACCTCGTTCACCATCACCCACTTCAGCCTCGAGGACTCGTTGACTGTTCATGCGGTGACCCCGAACGGGGAGCGAGAGGTGAGCGTCGATGTGCTGGTGCCAGCCACCGGGTTCCGCCCCGATCTCGGAATGCTCGCTGAGCTTCGCCTGAACCTGGACCCAGCCGTCGAGGCACCTACGCAGCTGGGACCGCTCATCGACCCCGAGTTCCACTCCTGCGGATCCGTCGAGCCCCACGGGGAACGCGTCCTCTCCCACCCGGAGAAGAACTTCTACATCGTCGGCATGAAGAGCTACGGCCGCGCCCCCACCTTCCTCATGGCCACCGGCTACGAACAGGTCCGCTCCATTGCGGCAGCCCTTGCCGGCGATCGCGAAGCAGCAGACGCGGTCCACCTCGAACTGCCCGAGACCGGCGTGTGCACCACCGACCTCGGCGGCAGCTGTGACGCCCCCGCGCCAGCCGACGACGCCTGCTGCTCCTCCAGCCCGCAGATGATCGAGCTGTCTGTCGGGCGATGACTCGCCAGCCGAACATCGATTGCTGATCGTCCCGCTGACAGCCGGTCCTGTTCCGCCCCCGGCCGCGTCGACCAGGCCTGAACCCGCCGTGGCTTCGCCAGGTAGGCGGCGGGGCCCTTCGGGCTGTGCGTGGCAGATATCGGTGACGCCGAGTATCAGAGCACTTCGGACGGGTTCCTTCCTGGACCAACCGATCATGATTGGTGACCACGAAGTCACAGCCACAAGACGCTCGAGTGCTCGCCGGAGCCCATGACGTTCGGCGTGGCGGAACGAGGCCTCGATCGTCGGGGAAGCGAGTTCGGGCTCACCTGGCCGCCAGCGTCACTACTATTCAGTAGCTGGTATATAGTTCAGTGCATGCTGACTATTGCTTCCCGTCTCGACGTGATGAACCGCCTGGGTCGTGCACTGGCCGACCCCACTCGATCCCGGATCATCTTGACCCTGCTCGACCATCCCGCTTACCCGGCGGAACTGGCCCGAGATCTGGACCTGACACGCCCGAACGTGTCCAACCACCTGGCATGCCTGCGCGATTGCGGGATCGTCGTCTCCGAGCCCGAGGGTCGTCGGACACGATATGAGATCGCCGATTCGCACCTGGCGCAGGCGCTGACGGCACTGGTCGATGCCACCCTGGCAGTGGACGAAGACGCCCCGTGCATCGATCCCGCCTGCTCGCTTCCCGGATGCGACGCAGCTGGGGAGGGCGCATGATCCTCACCTCGGTCTTGCAGGCGATGGGCCTGTTCGCAGCGACCAATATCGACGACATCATCGTGCTTTCCCTCTTCTTTGCTCGAGGTGCGGGTCAGCGCGGCACTACGGCCCGCATTCTGGCCGGGCAGTACCTCGGGTTCGCCGGCATCCTCGGTGCCGCGGTCCTGGTGACCATCGGCGCCGGAGCGTTCCTGCCCTCGGCAGCCATCCCGTACTTCGGTCTCATCCCTCTGGGCCTCGGCCTCTGGGCCGCATGGCAGGCCTGGCGCGGAGACGATGACGACGATGACGACGAGGCCAAGGTTGCCGGCAAGAAGGTCGGCGTGTGGACCGTCGCAGGCGTCACCCTTGCCAACGGCGGCGACAACATCGGCGTCTACACCCCTGTCTTCCTCAGCGTGGAACCTCTCGCAGTAGTCGCCTACTGCATCGTCTTCCTCGCGCTCGTCGCGGTCCTGGTGGCCCTGGCAAAGTTCGTCGCCACCCGCCCCCCGATCGCCGAAGTGCTCGAACGCTGGGAGCACATCCTCTTCCCCATCGTTCTTATCGGTCTCGGCATCGTCATCCTTGTCAGTGGCGGAGCTTTCGGCCTCTGACTCAGCTAAAGCAAACACAGGTGCCGGGCTCGATAGATCGGTCCCGGAACCTGGACCCGGGACACTTCGTCGCGTCGGCATCGTCCGAGCGGAGTCCGGATCTGAGCCCCGACGAGTTCCCACCGTTCAACGGGGAGGGCTTGCTCATGGTGAGCTCGTCTGAGTTCCAGCGCGCACCGGTCGATGGCTAGCCTGACCGGGGCTAGTGGAGTAGCTGGCGCAACAGTGAACGGGAGACTGGGCAGCATGTTGAGGATCGGTACGCGCCGGGTTGCTTCCCGTGCGGCGAACAGAGTGGCAGACAACGACGCCGAGACGGCCGCCTCGCCTGTCGGCGCAGCAGTTTCCGGGATTCGATGCGGGGCGAGCTGGTGAGCTCGATTCGCACCAGAATCCTCATCATGGGTGCTGCGGCCCCGTGGGCTCTGCTCTGGACGGTGATCGCGGCCGCCATGGCGGGAGCACCGGTCTCGATGGAGCTCGTCGATGCCGGCCCGGTGGTGCGGTGGGGTTTGCCGATCGTCGATGCCATCGGTGATGTGGTCGGTGCCGCGACCGTGGCGTGCCTCGTGCTGGCGCTCGTCGTGCTGCCCCGCCGTGCGGAGCCGTCCGCGTCGGAGGCTGATCAGGAACACGCTGCCGTGTCTCGGTTCCATCCAGCGTACGAGCGGACGCTCGATATCGGTATGGGCCTGGGAATGGTGTGGTCAACGCTGCTGGTCGTACGGATGGTGCTTGGCTACGCTTTGGCGGCGGGCCAGGCACCCTTCTCCCCGCGGTTCGGCTCCGATCTCCTGATGTACATCACACGGCTTGAGCTCGGTCAATACCAGCTTGCCGGGGCGGTGTTCGTCGCCGCTGCCTCGACCATGCTGATCGTCGTGAGGTCCCGTACGGGGCTGCTGATCTCGCTGAGTCTGGTGTTCGCGGCGTTGGTGACGAAGTCGATGACGGGCCACGCCTCGGGGCAGACCTCCCATGAGGCGGCCACGAGCGCGATGATCGTGCACCTCGTGGCTGCCGGAGTGTGGCTGGGTGGGCTCGCGCTGCTCGTGCTGGTTGCGGGCCGGCTCGGAGCACGACTGAGGGATGTCGCCGAACGGTTCAGCGTCCTGGCGCTTGCTTGTTATGGGGCGTTGGCCGCCAGCGGTATCGCCTCTGCCCTGGTCCGGCTCTCCGCGCCTCTGGACCTTGTGACCACCGCGTACGGGTGGATGCTCGTGCTGAAGACGGTGTTGCTGGTGCTGCTGGGTGGCGCTGGCTGGTGGCAGCGCCGACGGGTACTGGGCCGGCTGCGGGACTCGGATCGCCGGAGAGACTTCCTGTGGCTCGCCGCGGGGGAAGTCTTCCTGATCGCGGCGGCGACCGGACTCGCTGCCGCACTGTCGAACACGGCGCCTCCGGTGCCGGACGAGCCTGAGCCGGTCACCTCGACGGCTGAGGCGCTGACCGACTATCCACTGCCTGCTCCGCCTGAGCTGGCGACGCTGCTGACGACCTGGCGTGTGGACGTCGCCGGAATGGCACTCGCCCTCGGTCTCGCGGTCATCTACCTCTGGGTGCACCTGCGCCGCCCGTTGACGGGCACTGGCGGGCGACGCTGGCCCGTGGCCAGGACTTCGGCGTGGGTAGCGGGATGCGTGGTCATCTTTTGGGTGACGAACGGGGCACCGGGCGTGTACGCGCCGGTGCAGTTCTCCGTGCACCTGAGCCAGCACGCGCTGCTTGCTCTGGTGGCAGTGCCTCTACTGGTTGCCGGGCGTTTCGGTGATCTCGTGCGGGATCGGATCGCTCCTCGGTCGGACGGTTCGGCGGGACTGCGCGAGCTCGTCGACTGGAAGCCTCGCTCCCGTGCGGGTCGGTGGCTCGCTCACCCGGCGGTGTTGGCGCTGCTCGGCGCGGCGGGATTTGCAGCGATCTACCTGACCCCGGCGCTCGGCGCGGGGTTGCATACCGCGCCCGGCCGACTGGTCGTGCTTACTGCCGCTGTGGTGGCCGGTGCTGCTGTGGCGCTGCCATTCCAGGGTAGGGCGCTGGGTGGTGGCATGGTCGCTGGGCGGGAGCGCTGGGTGGCCCTGGTTGTGGGGGCCGGCTTTCTTGCTGGGCTGGCGCTTCTGCTGGTGCTGGCGCTCCCGGTCGTGGAGCCCGACTGGTTCGCAGTCATGGGGCGGACCTGGGGCCCCGATGCGTTCGGAGATCAAAGGCTTGGTGGCCGGGTCCTGCTTGCGCTGGTTCTGACGCTGGCAGTCCTGCACGGCGCGGTCATCTCGCGATCGCGACGGAGCAGCGAAGGACTCTCCGTAGGTCGTTCCGCCTCAGCGCGGTACTGAGCCGGGTTCTGTTGCTCGCCGCGGCGTGCCGTGATGCGTTGTCCTGATCGGGTTCGTGATGGTCAGTCGGTGTTGTCACCGGGGCTGCGGCGCAGGCGGACGATGATCGCACCGATCGCGGCGAGCAGTAGGAGCAGAGCGAGGCCGCCGAGGATCATACCGAGAGGAAGGCCGCCCTCGCTCTGTTGAGCCTCTGCCGGTTCGGCAGCGGTGTCTTCCGTGCTCGGTTCGTCCGTCCCGGCGGTCGGCTCCTCGCTCTCCTTCGGCTCCTCCGATTCGGAGTCCGCTGTGGCCGTGGGCTCGGCACCGACTGTGACGGTGAAGTCGACCGTGCCTTCGATCGGGTGGCCGTCCGAGGAGACGACACGCCACAAGACCTGATAGTCATCGGCGGGCAGCGGCGGCAGGTCGATCGTGGCCGTGTTGCCGGACACGGCGGGGGTCTCGGTGAAGATCTCCTCGCCGGCGGAGGTGGTCAGTCGCACGGCCGGAGAGAGGTTGAGAACCTCATCGCTGTAGGTGAGCTCGAGCGCCTCGGGAGCCTGCTCGAGGCTTTCGCCTGCTGCCGGGTTCGAAGAGGTCAAGGTGTCGTGCGCCGACGCCGCGGGCAACAATGCGGGCACCACCAGTGGCATCAGTACGGCGGCGAGCAGCCCGAACAGGCTGGCCAGCATGATCCGCACCGCCGTCCCGGTGGTTCCGCGAGCAGCCGTCGTGTCCGCCGTCATGAACGTCTCCTCCTCGGGTGACCCCTCGTGCGGGCCGGTTTGTCCCCATGACCGGGGCGCATCGAGTGTAGCGACGTGCCACCAGCGACCCCTTCGCTCATCTCCCAGGATCGACTCGTCCAGTCCCACCCCTTTACAGAACCCCACACGACGATATCATCGCCATATGACGATTGATGCGATCCCGGCCGAGCTGCAGTTCGAGGTGGCAGACAGTCATGCCGCGCTCTTCCATGCTCTCGCCGAACCCACACGCTTGGCTCTCCTCCAGCACCTCTCGACCGGTGAGCATCGAGTTCGCGACCTTGTCGAACACATGCACCTTGCCCAGTCGACCGTCAGCAAGCATCTCTCGTGCCTGCGCGACTGTGGTCTGGTCACCGCGCGCACTGAAGGCCGCGCATCGTGGTTCGCTCTCACCGATTTGCCCCGACTGAGCGACCTACTCGAGGCGGCTGACGACCTGCTCGACACCTCCGGGACCACCCTGTCCCTGAAGAACCACCGCGATCACGAGAACCTCGAGGACGGGGGCCTTTGATGAGCTCAGGACACGACCATTCGCACGGCGGTAGCGGATCGAGCACGGCCCGGACGCGACTCGCCATCGCCTTCGCCATCACCTCCGTCATCGTGCTCGCGCAAGCGATCGGGAGCGTCGTCACCGGCAGTCTTGCTCTGCTCACGGACACGGCGCATGCCCTTGTCGACGCCTCCGGTCTGCTGGTCGCGTTGATTGCGGCGACCATGATGTTGCGCCCGGCCAGCAGCAGTAAGACCTGGGGATTCGCTCGCATCGAGGTACTGGCAGCCTTGGCCCAGGCCACGCTCCTGATCGTGGTCGGCACCTACACCGCCGTCGAGGGCATTTCGCGACTGACGGACCCCCCGGACGTTCCCTCGGGTGAGCTGCTCATCTTCGGTGTGATCGGGCTGGTCGCGAACATCGCCGCGATCCTCATCCTGGCCGGAGGCAAGGATTCGAGCCTCAACATGCGTGCCGCGTTCCTCGAGGTCCTCAATGACGCTCTCGGTTCGCTCGGCGTGATCACTGCCGCGATCGTGATTCAGCTGACCGGATTCCAGCAGGCTGATGCGCTGGCCGGTTTGTTCATCGCCGCGTTGATCGTGCCTCGGGCGTTCCGCATCATGGCCGAGACGCTGCGGATCCTCATGGAGTACACCCCGAAGGGTGTGGATCTCGATCAGGTGCGCGAGCACATCCTTGCGCTCGACCACGTCCAGGATGTCCATGACCTGCATGCCTCGGCGATTGGGAGCAATCTGCCGATCTTCTCTGCGCACGTCGTCGTCGGGGAGGAGTGCTTCGAATCGGCCCACGCATTGCGGATCCTCGAAGAGGTCCATGTCTGCGTCAGGACGCACTTCCCGATAGCGTTCGAGCACGCCACGATCCAGCTGGAGAGCCCGTCCGTGCATCGAGGCGAATCCGAGCGCACCCTGCACACGTAGCCTGCACCGATCCGCACGTCCCCTGGCCGCAGGGGAGCGCGACAAAGCGGCGCGCATCCCACTCGGGGGTGGGGTGCGCGCCGCGGGTAGTCGCTGGGCTCAGCGGAAGGAGACGAAGGTGGGGTTGCCCCAGATGGTGCGCTCGGTGACCGCGCCGGGAGAGCGTCCTGCATCGACGACCTTGTCGCCGCCGGCGTAGATGCCCATGTGGCCGGGCCACACGACGAGGTCGCCGGGCTGCGCCTCGGACTTGGAGATCTGGGTGCCGGCGTCGACCTGCTGGCCGGAGGTGCGCGGAAGGTCGATGCCGACCTGCTTGTAGGCGTACTGGGTCAGGCCGGAGCAGTCGAAGCTCACGCCCGGGTTGCTCGAGCCCCAGGAGTAAGCGGCACCCATCTGGGTCCGTGCGGCGTCGACGATCGCCTGCCCGGTGCTGCTGGAGGAGGATGCGGGCGCAGGAACCGACGCACCACCACCGCCGACGCCGGGGGCCGAACCGTTCAGGGAGCCGCGCGTCTCGGGGCCCACCACGCCATCGACCTGCAGGCCGTTGGCCTGCTGGTAGTCCTTCACCGCGCCATGGGTACGCGGGCCGAACTTCCCGTCGACGGCGAGCGAGGAGCCCTCATCATTCAGTGCGGACTGGAGCTGCTCGACCGAGGCACCCTGGGATCCCCAGCGAAGCTTCTCGGAGGACGACAGAGCCTGTGCCGGCGCCGGGGCAGCAGGTGCGGCGGCCTGCGTGACCGCGGACGGCGCGTTTGCCGGAGCTGCGGGTGCTGCCTGGGCCGCACCACCAGCGAAGGCGGAGCCGAGGAGCACGGTGCCGAGGACGGCGGCGCCTCCAGTGCCGCGCAGGGCGCGTCCGCTGTGTCGAAGGGGGGTGACTGCGCGGCCGGCCGCGCGATGGGAATTGCTCGTGGCCATGAATGTTCTCCGTGAATATCCCCGAGTTTATGCACGGGGTCGTCTGGCATTTGGTCGCGGCAACGTCGACAGCAGAGGACGCGTCGGGAAGGAATCTCGTACCTCGTTACCGGTGGGACCAACGTACCGACCCAAACACCCTCCCAATAGCGCCATGGGCGACCCCGACCGACGATTTCTCCTTCTCTTGAACACTCTCGCCACATGGGCCCCGGGGTCACACCGTCTCTTTACCAAACCCCGGTGCCGCAATGGGGTCGACCTCACGAGTCGCAGTCGAGGTGGACGGGCCCGTGTCGGTCACCGGTAGCAGATCGGGAGGAGAGAGTACCTTCGTGAGGCTCAGACGACGGGCTGGAATGTGGCGATGGAGCCTTGGAGCTGATCCATCCATGAGGCCCACACTCCCGTGAGTAGCAGCAGGCCGATCGCGATGAGCAGCGCCCCGGATAGGACTCCGATGAGTCGGCGATGGCGGGCAAGTGCCCTGCTCACGCCCATCGCCCTGTCAAGTAGCAGGGCGCTGAGGACGAAGGGGATGCCCAGTCCGAGCGAGTACGCCAGGGCCAGGATCGCGCCCCGAGCCGCAGAACCTCCGTCGGCGCCGGCGTCGAGGGATAGCGCGATGATCGCGGCGTAGGTAGGGCCGATGCAGGGTGTCCAGCTCAGCCCGAAGACGAAGCCCATCAACGGGGCCCCCAGAAGGCCCGCATCAGGGCGTCTCCTGGACACCTGGACATTTCCTGTCAATCGAGGGAACATGCCCATGAAAATGAGCCCCATAAAGATAACGATGAGGCCCGCGACCCGATTGATCCATACTGCGTGCGCTTGAAGGAGATATCCCACCGCACCAGCGAACCCGCCCAGCGCCATGAATACCACCGCGAAGCCCGCGACGAACAGCAAGCTCCCACCCAACATTCTCCCAGTTCCCTCTCGGAAAAGGGTCCCCTGTCGTCGCGCCGTCCCGGTATTCTCAGGCGTTTGCCGGGTTAGCTTGGTGGTCTTCAGTCCTTGTCCGGCAAGCCCGGAGACATAACCGAGGTAGCCCGGCACGATCGGCAGCACGCACGGCGAGAGGAACGCGATCAGGCCAGCGACAGCGGCGACGGTGATGGCCAGCAGAAGAGACCCGGACAGGGCGATCGACTGGAACGTCTCCGCGAGTCCATTGACGCTCACGCGGCTCCTTCGGCGAGAACGGCATCGAGCATCGCTCTCAGGATGGAGGGGTCGATCGCTCCAGAGATCCGGCCTGCGGCGCGGCCGTCATGGTCGAGGACGAGAGTAGTGGGGACCGCGTTGGGTGCGACTTGGCCGCGCAGCTGGTACATGATCTCTGCGTCCGAGTCCGGCAGCGAAGGGTAAGTGATCCCGTAGGTCTCCTCGAAGGCCCCGGCGGGCCCTGCCGAATCGCGGACGTTGATCCCGATGAATGAGACGCCCTGGTCGGCGTACTCCTCGTGGATGGCCTGCAGGTCCGGTGCCTCCACCCGGCATGGCGGGCAGGAGGCGTACCAGACGTTGACCACCAGCACCGATCCCCAGTGGTCTGAGGAGTCGAATCGTTCGCCGTCGTAGCTGGTCCCGGTGAACTCGACGGGTTCTGTGCGATCGGCGGGAGCGATCTCGGTGGTCACACCGTTGCCGGAGACGTATCCGGCGTCCTCGGAGTCGTAGCGATCGCCGGTGTCAGTGCTGCCGCAGGCAGTGACCAAGCCGGTGGTGGCGAAGAGGCCGGTGGCGTACAGGATCCGTCGCCGGGGGTGGGCGCGCATGTGCTCGCTCCTTCAAGGTGATCGAGAGGGGACGGGTGAGAGGGGCAGGATGCGGGTTCTTCCGTGTCTAGAACAGCGTGGACCAGTAGTCCCAGAACCTCACGGCGATGAGTGCCAGGATCACGAGATACCAGGCCACGAGCACCGGGACGCGGAACTCGATCACGAGGCGGAGCGCCCGCCGACTGGCCGAGGTGGAGCTGTCTGCCAGAGCGCGGAGATGGTGAATCGTGGTGAACCAGAACAACGGGATCGTCACTGCCCACACGACCATGCAGTAGGGGCACAATGCCCCGATCTCGTACAGGCTCTGCCCGATCAGCCACTGCACGAAGAGCACCGCGAAGGTCACGCCCGCCTGGATGAGCACACTCATCCACCGCGCCACGCGCGCACCGGCGAGGAACGCGAATCCGAGGGAGAGAACGGCCGCGAAGCCGGCGATGCCGACGATCGGATTGGGGATGCCGAAGGCTGAGGCCTGCGGGGTGCCCATCACGGAGCCGCAGGAAAGCACCGGATTGAGGCTGCACGAGGGGACGTAGCTGGGGTCCTCGATCAGAGCGATCTTCTCGACCAGCAGCACAACGGCCATGACCAGGCCGATAGCGCCGGTGACGGTGAAGAGCATCCCCAGGCCGCGCGGAGCCCTCGACTCCCGAGGCGGCCGGGCGGCCGGGCCGTCAGCCTTCGAGTGCGGCATCGAGAGGATCCGTGAGGTCCTCGACGCGGGTGGGCTCCAGGCGCTCCCCGTCGACGAAGAAGGTGGGAGTGCTGGTGACACCGAGTGCTTCGGCGTCGGCTGCACTCTGCTCGATGCGCGCGAGGGTGGCCGGATCGTCGTAGACCTGTTCGAAGCGCTCCATATCGAGGCCGAGCTCCTCGGCATACCCGAAGAATGCCTCCCGCTGGGACGTCTCCTGATGACTCCATTCCTCCGCGTTGTCGAACAGCGTCTTGTACATGGCCTCGAACTCGCCCTGCGCACCTGCGGCCTCAGCCGCCTTGGCGGCTTCGACAGAATTTCCGTGCAACGGCAGGTACCGCACCACAAAGGTCACGCGGTCGCCGTACTCGGCGCGAATCTCCTCGATCGTGGGGTACAGGGACAGACACGCCTCACATTCGAAGTCCAGGTACTCCACGAAGACGGCATCGCCACCTTCGGACAGCCGGGGACTGTCTTCTCGCACGAGCTGGGCCGACGCGGATCCCGTGTCCTCGGCCGGCGCCGATTCCTGCTCATCGGGGTCGAGGAAGATGATGAACCCGGCGAGGACCAGCGCAGCCACTGCGATCAGTCCGAGAGTGAATTTCGTGCTCCTGCTCATGCAACGGGCCTTCCGACAGTTGACGTCTCACGCAGATCCTGCCCGACCGGACTGGACGGCTCCTGCGCGCCTACCCCTGGAGTGCGTGCGGCCCGCATGCCATTGGCGATCACCACGACCTCGGCGACCTCGTGCACGAGCACCACCGCGGCCAGACCCAGCACCCCGAACAGTGCTAGTGGGAACAGCACCACGATGATCGCCAGCGCGAGGACGATGTTCCCAGTCATGATGCGGTGACCCCGGCGAGCATGAGCCAATGCGGCAGGGATCTGCCGCAGATCAGTGCCGGTGAAGGCGACGTCGGCCGACTCGACTGCTGCTGCCGTGCCGGTCGCTCCCATCGCGATGCCCACCGTCGCTGACGCGAGGGCCGGCGCGTCGTTGATGCCGTCTCCGATCATCGCGGTCGGAGCCTGCTCCGAGAGGCGACGGACGTAGGCGGCCTTGTCAGCGGGCAGCTGCTCGGCATGGACTTCCTCGATGCCGGCCTCTGCCGCGATTGCGTGGGCGGTCAGGGCGTTGTCGCCGGTAAGCATGACGGTGCGGATGCCTTGGGCATGCAATGCAGCCACCGTCGCGGCCGCCTCGGGACGCAGCTCGTCGCGGATGCCGACAGCGCCGATCACATGGCTGTCCTCCTCGACCATGACGACGCTCATGCCACGCGATGCCATCTCGTGGGTGCGGTTCCCGAATTGGCCAGGGGAGATCCAGCGGGGACTTCCCACGCGGATCACCCGGCCATGGATGCTTCCGGTGATGCCGTATCCGGGGACTTCCTGGACGTCGTCAGCGTCCACCGCGGCATCCGTTGCGGCGAGGACTGCGGCGGCGAGGGGATGGGCGCTGGCGGACTCGAGAGCAGCGGCCGCCGCGAGGACCTCCTCGCGGCTGCGGCCTTCACTTGTGGCGACGTCCACGACGCGGGGTTCGTTACGGGTGAGCGTCCCGGTCTTGTCCAGAGCCACAGTGCGGATCGCCCCCAGCTGTTCGAAGGCGGCGCCGGACTTGATGACCACGCCGAGCTTGCTCGCGGAGCCGATCGAAGAGATGACCGTCACCGGCACAGCGATGGCTAACGCGCAGGGCGACGCGGCGACGAGCACCACCAGGGCGCGCTCGGTCCAAGTTGCCGGGTCTCCGGTGAGGACGCCAATGAGTGCGACCAGCGCGGCGACGATCAGCACCACCGGGACGAGGGGACGGGCAATGCGATCAGCGAGGCGGGCACGTTCACCCTTGGCGGCATGGGCCTGCTCGACCAAGCGCACGATCTGGGTCAGTGAATTGTCCCGACCATCAGCAGTAGCGCGTAGCGCTAGCGAGCCCGAGCCGTTGACGGAGCCCGCATGCACCTCGTCTCCGGGGCCGACCTCGACCGGTATGGACTCGCCGGTGATCGCCGAAGTATTCATCCAGGAGCGCCCAGAGAGGATCACACCGTCCGTGGCAACCTTGTCGCCCGCACCGAGCAGGAGCACGTCCTCGGTGCGGACCTCTCCGGCCGCGATGGTCTGCGGCCCGCCCGGACGTGAAACGCGGGCAGTCTCGGGGATGAGGGCAAGCAGCGCCCGCAGGCCTTGCTTCGCGCGATCCATCGACCGGTCCTCCAACGCCTCCGCCAGAGAGAACAAGAACGCCAAGGCCGCGGCTTCACCGAAGTGCCCTAACAGCACCGCACCGAGCGCGGCAATGGTCATCAGCAGGCCGACGCCAAGCCGACCGCGTCCACGGCCCTGCACTAGGCGACGCAGAGTGCCGGGGACGAACGTCCAGGCCCCGGCCAGCAGGGCGAGAACGTGGGCCGCGAGACCGGCTGTATTGAGTCCTGCCCATCCCGTCAAGAGCCCCAGCACCCACAAGACACCAGAGGTGATCGGCAGCAGCAGCGCGCGATCGTGCCACCACGGTGAGAGCTGTTCGAGCTCGAGTGCCTCCGGCGGATCCGTCAGGCCGCTACTTCCGCAACATGCATCCTCCACCACTGGGGCCACGGGCGGTGCGGGCTTCTCGGGGCCGCAGCATTCGTCGCTCATCGCGTGCCCGCCTTGGAACGCACCTCGACGGAGGCATCGCAGCACAGCGGGATGCCGCAGTCCTCATCGGTGCACGGACGGCCATCATCGACCGCCAGCACAGTCTCGACCAGCCCTGAGAGCGCCTTGGTCAGATGCGCGTCGGCGATCTCGTAGCGCGTGCGCCGCCCCTCGGGGGAAGCGACCACGATGCCACAGCCGCGCAGGCAGGAGAGGTGATTGGACACGTTGGTACGGGTCAGCGACAGCTCTTCCGCCAGTACGGCGGTATAGCCGGGATGGTCGAGGATCGACAGCAGGATGCGGGACCGGGTTGGGTCGGCCATGGCACGGCCGAGACGATTCATGACCTCGAGGCGCGAAGCTTTAGTCAGCATGCACTGACCATACAGCTGCGGCTGCCGCCAGCGGTACCGCCTTGACGCGGGCAGTGATGTTCTCAGCCGCCACCCGCAACTCACAGATGGTCCTCCCGCTCGCGCTATCGCTTCCCGATGCCCTGGCGATCGCACCACGCGCAGTGGTTACTCAGACTCTCGTCGAACTCATCGCCATGATCGTCCTCGTCCGCCTCCTACCTGCCACCGTCCCGAGGAAGACGACAATCCCGTAACTGGTCGTTTAGGACACGGGTGCCCGCCGGGATGCCCCTCGGCGGTGCACGCAGACTGCAACGTCGCCACGAGCTGCGTTCACCGCTGTGCGCGGCTCGGCGGAGAGTAATTCTCAACCGAACGATGCCGACCCCCGGTAACGCCGACGGGCTCCTGCACTCCTACGCAGCCCAGCCCACGAAGACGTTCGACTGGGAGCCGGTGTTCAGCATCGCCCCCCCGCACCAAGGCGCCTGTTGTGCGCGAGCACCTCGACGACGAGGGGCAGCTGCAGCGCACGGTCGAGTTCGCGCGGTGGGGGTTCAGGCCGGCATGGGCGAAGGAGAAGGGGCCGCGGCCGATCAACGCCCGCTTCGAGACGGCGCCCACGAACGGGATGTTCCGTGCCGCGTTCGCGAGCACCCGCGCCGTGGTCCCGATGTCCGGCTACTACGAGTGGGTCGAGACGGACGACGGGAAACAGCCCTACTACGTCCACGCCACCGACGAGAAACTACTGCACGCCGCCGGCCTCACCACCGCCGAACAGAACGTCGACGGGAACTGGGACGTCACCTTCACGATCATCACCCGCGAGGCGCGGGACGCGGCCGGCGAGGTCGATGACCGCATGCCCGCGTTCCTCGACGAGGACCTCATGGCCGAATGGCTCGCGCCGGGGAAGCTCGAGATGGGCGAGCGTGAGCAGCTGCATGGAGCGCTCGGCGGCGTATCCGAGCAGATCGCCGCGACGCTCGTCACGCATCCCGTCGACCGGCGTGTCAACAACGTCCGCACCGTCGATCGGCGGGACGAGGGGCTGATCGCTCCGCTCATCCTCGGGTGACCGGACAGCTCGAACCGGGTGGGCTGAGGAGGAGGGCTTGCGGACCGGTACCTGGGCGTGACGTTGCGCGCGCCCGAATGTTCGAACCCCTCGACCTGGGCGCCGGTCGCCACCCGCGGCGGTCAGTCCCGGAGGCGTGCCCGTCGCAAGGTTGCCTCGAGCGTGTCCCCGAGCAGGTCGAGGGAGCGCTCGTCGTGCCCCCGCAGGTGCTCGAGCGCGGCGAGGGCCGTGATCGCGACGTCGAGCAGCTCCGCCTCGACATCCGCCCTGGAGTGGGTGACGCCCTTGCGCGGGTTCTGGCCGGTCGCGCCGATATGGGCGGCGACCACCTCACCCGCCTCCTCGGTGATCTTCGCGAGACGCGCCCAGGTCGCGGCCTCGGGGTCGCGGTGCTGGTTGCCGTCATCGATCCACCGGCTGAGCGCGGCGATGCCGGGGGAGAGTTCTGCAGGATCCATGCCGTCAGTCTCCCGCATCGGCACTCGCCCGAGCGGCCGAGCGGCCGAGCGGCGCCGTCGGCGCGGGCTCACACGAGGCTGATCCGGCGCCGCCAGGAGTGGACGGTGCGCAGCAGGCACACCACGCCGATCAGGAGGAGCATCGGCACGAAGCCGACGGGCATGATGTCGTCCCGACTCGCATCACCGGCCGCGATCTCCGCGAACACGGACCAGTGCTCGATCCCCAGCTGACCGTCGACCATCGTGAGGCCCCAGGGCAACGCGGCCATGCCGAGGAAGACCAGCACCTGGCTGGCCAGGTAGAGGCCGAGGAACACCACCACAGGGCCGCCCAGGCCCAGCCGGTTCAGCGGGGTCTCGCTGCCCACCGAGGCGGCGAAGAAGTACTGGATCGGCCAGATCAGGATCAGGCCCACGAACAGCAGGATCCCGGCGATCAGCACGGGGGTCGAGGTCACCGCCGTCCCGGCCTCCCACATCTGCCGGATGAGGGAGAAGGGATTGCGCTCGCCGCCCAGCTGCCCGGCGAGCACCGGCCAGGCCGCCATCAGCAGTCCCGCCGTCGCCAGCGCGGCGAGCAGCGAGACCAGCAGCGCCCACGCCAGCTTGGCCGCGTAGATCGTGACTCCGCTGAGCGGCAGGGACTGGGTGAAGTAGCCGGTGCGGCTGTAGCTGGACTGCCAGTAGTGCACGGCCAGGGCGATCTGGGTCGCCGGGACCAGCGCGGCCAGCGGCGCCATCACCATGAGCATCCCCACCAGGGAGATCCCGGGCCATCCGGTGGCGGTCAGGGCGGCGCCCGCGGCGACCAGCAGCACGGCCACCGCGCCGATGCTGCCCAGCAGGCTGCGGGTGCGCAGCCACTCGTGCTTGAGGAGTGCGGCGATCATCGGTACGTCTCCTTGAAGATGTCATCGAGGCTCGCGCCGTGCGCGGCCCGGAGGTCGTCGGCCTCGCCGGCCAGCACCACGGAGCCGTGGCGCATCATGACGACCGAGTCGAGGATCGGTTCGAGGTCGTGGATCAGATGGGTGGAGATCAGCAGCAGCGAGTCCTCCTCGAAGGTGCTGAGGATCCCGTCGAGGATGACCTGCCGGGCGGCCGGGTCCACACCGCTGATCGGCTCATCCAGCAGGAACACCTCCGCGCGGCGGGACATCGCCAGCGCGATCTGCACCTTCTCGCGCATGCCCTTGGACATCTCCTTCAGGCGCATCGACTCATCCAGCCCGAAGAACCGCAGCAGCTCACGGGCCTTGTGGGCGTCGAAGTCCTCGAAGAAGTCGCCGTACAGCTCCACGCAGTACCGGGCGCGGGCGCCGTGGGGGAGGAAGCTGGTGTCGGGCAGGAAGGAGACCCGCGCCTTGGACTGCGGCCCGGGACGGTGGCCCGCAATGCGCGCCTCGCCCGTGTAGTCGCTGATCACACCGGCGAGGATCTTCAGCAGCGTGGTCTTCCCGCAGCCGTTCTCGCCGAGGAGGCCGATGATGCGGCCACCCTCGAGCTCGAGGTCCAGGGAGTCCAGAGCCGTGGTGCGCCCGTAGGTCTTGGTCAGACCCGAGGTCATGATCAAGGGCTGCGTCGAGGGCGTGGGGTCAGTCATCTCGGGCTCCCTCGGGCCGGGGGCTGTCGTCGCGATGGTGGTCATGGTGGTCCCATCTGTCGGTGAGGAGCTGCTGCGCCTGGGAGCGGGTGAGCCCGACGCCGCGTGCGCGGCTGACGAACTCGTCCGCGGCGCCTTCGGCGAGCTCGGCGCGCAGCTGGTCGATCCGGTCCGTGTCCTCGGTGACGAACCTGCCGGAGGTGCGTTCCGAACGGCACAGGCCCTCGCGCTCGAGCTCGGAGAGTGCGCGCTGGATGGTGTTGGGGTTGACGCCGAGCTCCTCGGCGAGGCCCCGCACGCCGGGCATCTTGGTTCCGGAGGGCCACAGGCCGACGACGATTCGCCGGGAGAACTCCGTGACCAGCTGCAACCAGATCGGAAGGGTGCTGTCGAACTGCATCAGCCACCGCCTGTCTTACTGTACTAGGTGAGTAATACAGTAGGGCTGCGAGGCGCTCCGGTCAAGAGTCGGGTCAGCGTCTGCTCAATCGAGGCAGAACTCGTTGCCCTCGGGATCGGCCATCACGACGAAGCCGATGCTCAGCGGCGGCTCCGGCTCGTGGCGCGCCAGGCGCCTGCCGCCGAGCGTCACCAGCTCCTCGCACCTCGCCTCGAGCGCCGCCATCCGCTCCTCGCCCCGCAGCTCGGTGGCCGTGCGCACGTCCAGGTGCATCCGGTTCTTCGCGGTCTTGGGCTCGGGCACCTGCTGAAAGAAGATCCGCGGGCCGATGCCATCCGGATCCTCGAGGGCGGAGGAGCTGTTGCGCAGCTCGAGGGGCACATCGTTCGCCTCGAGGAAGTCGTCCCAGGCCCGCAGCGGATCCTCGCCCGGGCCCAGCTCGACTCCCGGCGGTGCCGGGTGGACGTAGCCGAGCACCTCCTTCCAGAACACCGAGAGGGCTCGGGGGTCGTGGGCGTCGATCGTGACCTGGACGGTGGCACTCATGGCGGGACTCCTTCATGCGGCGGAGGGTCGACGAGGTGTCAGTCTGCGCTCCGGGGAGGACAGGGGGTGTCCGCAGAAGGAGGATCGGGCCGACGGGGTCATGACGCCGCGCAGGGCACCGGCGATGCCGATGCCCTGCGCGGGATGAGAAAGCTGCTCGTGCTGTGCGAGCACGTGAGGGTCAGAGCACGAGCAGGAGGATGATGATGATCAGGAGCAGGGTGGTCAGACTGATCGGAAGCACTGCCTTGCGCATGGCGTTCTCCTTCTGTCGGGCGTCCCGCTCGGGTCTCCGACGGGTGCCCCCACAGTAGGCAGCGCAGCGCCGCGGTGCTCCCGCGAGGGCCGTCGAGGCAATGCTGAGCGCCTCTTCGTGCAGGTCAGCGACTTTCTGACCATGCGGTCGAGAATTTGCCCGGCCGCATGCACGGTGTGCCGTCAGAGGCCTGCGGCGGCGACCGCCCGGGCGAGCTCCTCGTCGGTGACCGGTTCGAGCCAGATGACGGTCTCGTCGTCCTCGTCGGCCTCCTGCACCGCGATATGGGACATCAGCGACTCGGCGGTCGCGCCATGCCAGTGCTCCTCGCGCGGCGGGATCCACACGGTGCGCCCCGGCTCGAGGGTGAGCACCTCGCCGGAACGGGTGACCACCAGCCCCACCCCGGCGGTGCCGTGCAGGGTCTGGCCCACGGGATGCCAGTGCCAGTGCGTGCGCGCACCCGGTGCGAAATGCACATGGTTCATCGCCGCGCGGGACCCGCCCCGCGGCCCGCGGATCGACTCCATCAGCACGTGGCCCGTGAACGCGGTGTCCGGGCCGGTGGCCGTGGGGGTGAGCGGAAGCTTCTCCATCTGGTCCTCCTGCGACGGTGCGGGGCGGTGTGCTCCATCAGATACCCCGTCGCACCGGAACACAAGGGTGGGGCGCGACGATCCCCGGCCACCCGCCTCAGGTGCTCACTTGATCGCGCCCTGGGTGAGGCCGGACATCACCCAGCGCTGGGCGAACAGGTACACGATGATCGCCGGCGCCATCGCCATCAGATATGACGCGAAGGCGATGTTGTAGTTGTTGCTGAACTGGGTCTGGAACATGTTCTGCAGCACCGGGATCGTCTGCAGGGACGGATCCGAGATGATCAGCGAGGGCATCATGAAGTCGTTCCAGGACTGGATGAACGCGAAGATCCCCACAGTGGCGCACATCGGGCCCAGCAGCGGCAGGATCAGCCTCCAGAACACCTTCCAGGTGCCCGCGCCGTCCATCCGCATCGACTCCTCGAGCTCGATCGGGATGGTGCGCAGGAACGCGGTGAACAGCAGGGTGTTGAAGGCCAGGGCGAAGGCGATGTGCAGGATCGCCACGCCGAGGGGGTTGTCGAGCCCGAGCATGCCGGTCAGCTGGATCTGCGGCAGCGCCACCACCGGGAACGGGATGAACATCGCGGCCAGCAGGTAGAAGAACGACCAGCGGAACAGCCTGCGGTCCCAGTTGCGCACGATCGCGTACGCGGCGAGCGCGGAGATCAGGATCTCCCCGGCCACGGCGAGCACGGTGATGAAGATCGAGATCGCGAAGCCGCGCGGGAAGTTCGTCAGGTTCCACGCCTCGACGAAGCTGGACAGGGTGAACGGAGAGGGTAGGGAGAACGCATTGCCGTCGACCGCCTGCTCGGTGGTCTTCAGCGACATGTTCACGGTGACGAACAGCGGCACCAGCACCGCCAGCGCGCCCACCATGAGCAGCACGGTCGCGGGCCGGTTGATGCGGTCGCGCCCCACCTTCCCGCGGCGCCTGCGGCGGGCAGGAGGCGTGGTGGAGGACTCGGACCCGTGGCCGGCAGGGGCCTCGGAGGCAGCAGGAATCGCAGTGCTCATCAGAAGGTCGACCTTCCTCGGGTGATGCGGAGCTGGAGGAGCGCGAGGGCGATCGAGATCAGGAAGAACACCATCGCGTTCGCCATCTGGTAGGCGTAGTCGCCGCCCTCGAAGCCGCGGAAGATCGACATCGCGACCGAGCGGGTGGCCACGCCCGGGCCGCCGTCGGTCAGCCCCACGATGATGTCGTAGGCGTTGAGGTAGTTCTTGAAGCCCAGGATCGTGTTGATGACGATGAACCCCGAGACCAGCGGCAGCGTGATGTGCCGGATGCTCTGCCAGCCGGTGGCGCCGTCGATCGAGCCGGCCTCGTAGACGTCGGACGGGATGGTGACCAGCCCCGCGATATAGATGAGCATCGTGCCGGGGATCGACTGCCAGGCGGTGACGATCACGATCGAGAGCCACGCCCAGTCGGGGTCGGCGAGGATCGAGGTGGACAGCGTCTCTGAGCCGAGCGTCTGGCCGATGCCCGGCACCGTGTTGGCGAACAGGTACTGGAACACGAAGGCGATGACGATTCCGGAGATGACCATCGGGATCACGTAGATAGTGCGCAGCGCCGTGGTGAAGCGGATCTTCGAGGTCAGGCCCAGCGCCAGCGTGAACGCGAGCACGTTCACCAGGATCACCGTGACCAGCGAGAAGCCGAGGGTGAAGACGTACGAGCCCAGGATCCCCTGATCGCGGAACATCGCGATGTAGTTGCGGATCCCGATCAGCTCCCAGTCGCCGAAGCCGATCGAGTTGGTGAAGCTGTAGCCGAAGCCCAGCAGCGCAGGCACCGTCACCGCTGCGGTGAACAGGGCCAGCGAGGGGAACAGGAACAGGTAGTACAGGGGGTCGGTGCGCCGCCGGCGATGGGTGAGCCCGGTGCGGGCCGTGCTCTCACCCGCCTCGGGGCCTGGCGGGACGGTGTCGTCGTCGACATCGCGGCTCCTTGCTGAGTCATCATCGGTGGTCACTCCCGGAAGGCCAGGCGCGCCCAGTCGGCATCCATGCGCGCCAGGATCTGCTCGGCGTCGGCACCGCCGACGATGGCCTGGATGTAGTTCTGGGCCGGGATCGAGTTCGGGATGAACTGCGAGGCCCCCATGTAGAAGCGGCCCTCGTCGTAATACGGCTGCATGTCGGCGATGCGCTCGTCGGTCGCCGCCGGGGCGTCCTTGGTGGTCCCGAAGGCGAGGAAATCCTCGTTGTACGGGTTCTGCACCTCGGGCTGCATGAGGAACTGGGCCAGCTCCCGTGCCCCCTCCTGTTCGTCGGCGGCCTCGGGCACCCACAGGGACAGGTCGATGTTCACGCGGACCTTCAGGTCCGCCGGATCATCGGTCATCGGCAGCGGGAACGTTCCGAGGTCCAGCTCGCCGCCGGCCTTGTCGATCTCCACCAGTGCCCACGGCCCCTGGAAGTACATCGCGGCCTGCTCCTGGGCCATCGCGGTGTTGCCGTCGCCGTACGCCCGGTTCGAGGCGTCGGGATTGAGGTACGGGAGCAGCTCCAGCATGCGCTGGACGGGCTCGAGCAGGGTGCTCTGGAAGGAGACCTCGGAGTCGGGGCCGACGTCCTCGCCGAGCTCGTTCATCCGTGCGTAGAAGCTGCGCACGTCGACCAATCCACCCACGGTGTAGTCGAACAGTCCCTGCGCGATCGTCCACGGGTCCAGGAAGGTCGCGTAGATCGGGGTGACGTCCGCGCCCTGTAGCGCCTCGCACACGGTGAGGAACTCGTCCCAGGTGGTGGGGACCTCGAGGCCGTGCTCGGCGAAGATTCGCCGGTTGTAGATCACCGAGGCGGCCGTGACGGAGTAGGGCAGCACGCTGGTGCGGCCTTCATAGGTGGGATACCAGTCGGCGAGCTCGGCGACGTCCTCGCGGATGCGCCCGGCCTCGGGCAGGTCCGAGAGGTCCGAGAGCGCGCCGCGCTCCATGAAGCGGCCCATCTCGAGGTTGTAGTTCAGGCAGCCGAGGTCCGGCGGGTTGCTGCGCACGAAGCTCGCCGAGAGATTCGTGGCGATGTCGTGCTGGACCGAGAAGCGGTCCTGGGACAGGCTGAACTCCGCGGCGAGCTGGGAGAAGTGGGGGATTGCCTCGGGCTTGGACTGGTACAGGGTCAGCTGGGAGGCGCCGCTGGCTGCGGTGCAGGCCGGCAGCGCCGCGGCGGCCAGCGCGCCACCGGCACCGGCCAGCAGGGCGCGGCGGCTGGGCCGGCCGGAGCGGCCGGGGCGAACGGTCGAGGACGACATCATCGTCTCCTTCGCGACGGGGTTCGGATCCGCAGATCGGATGCGATCATAGATACGTCAGGCGTTATATTTAGGATCTATCGGAAGTATGGAGGCGGGGTGAGCGGCATGTCAACAGCGCAGGACCGGGGTGCCAGCTCGCCCCAGCTGATGCGCCGGGCCAACCGGCAGGCGCTGCTCCAGCACGCGCTGCGGGCGCAGCACTTCACAGCGGCCGACGCGATGGCCGCGACCGGCCTGACCCGTGCGACAGTGCTGGGCGTGTGCGCGGAGCTCGAGGAGTCCGGGTGGCTGCACGAGGTGCCCGCGGGGCGCGAAGGTGCCGTCCAGCGCGGCAGGCCGGCCCGGCACTTCGCCCTGCAGGCCGACGCCGCCGTCCTGATCGCGGTCGACGCCGGCCAGCACACCCTCACCGCCCGCGCCGCGGACCTCCGCGGCCGCGAGCTCGCCGGAGCCCGCAGCACGACCGACGGCACCCTGGACGGCGTGGATCTCGACGCCGGAGCCGCCACGGCCGAGGAACGGCTCGAGGCCGTGATCACGCTCATCGACCAGGTGCTCGAGCAGGCCGCGGCGCGCGAGCGCCCGCGGCTGCTGACCGTCGTCGGCGTCCCCGCGCCCGTCGGCCCCGACGGACACTCGCCGAGCGGCGACAAGGGCTACTGGCCGGCCATGAACCCCGGATTCGTCGACGCCCTCGAGGGCGAGGTGCTGGTCGAGAACGATGCGAACCTCGCCGCGCTCGCCGAACGCGCCCACGCGGCGGCCGGTGCGGGTGCCGGGGGTGCGGTCACCCAGAGCGCAGGCCACCTCGCGGCGGGCTCCGATCACCTCGCGACCCTCCTGATGGGGGAGCGCTTCGGCACCGGCCTGATCGTGGACGGCCACCTGCTGCGCGGCGCCCAGGGCGGCGCCGGTGAGATGCGCTTCCTGGACGCCATGCTCGGCGACTCGCGCGGCGCCGACGGGGTCGCCGCCCTCGCCCGCCGCTGGACCCTCGAGGCGCTCGCGGCGAGAGAGTCCTCCTCGCCGCTCGAATCCCTCCCCGCTCACGCCCTCAGCGCGGAGGACGTCTTCTCCGCCGCCCGCGCGGGCGATCCGCTCGCGCAGCGCGTCCTCGAACGCATCGGCGAGCGCCTGGCCCGCATCGCCGCTATCCTCTCGAGTCTGCTCGGCGTCGAGGCGGTGGTGGTCGCCGGCGCGATCGCCGAAGCCATCGAACCCGTCCTCTCCCATGCGCGCACTGTGCTGCCGAAGATTCTCACCCCACCCGTTCCGCAGCTGCGCGCGAGCGCGCTGGGACGCGAGGTGGTGGTGCGCGGAGCGCTCGAGCTCGCCCTCGCCCGACTGCGCGAGGACCCTCTGGGCCTGCTGGCCCCGGAGACCGGAACCGACCCCTACCCACCGACCGAAGGGAATCGAACATCATGACCTCAGCAGCACCCCAGAGCGCGCCGCGACCCCTGCGCGCCGGCGTGATCGGCCTGGGCTGGGCCGGCCAGCAGCACGTGGCCGCCTACGCCGCCGATCCCGCCGTCGAGCTCGTGGCGATCTCCGCGATGGAGGAGCACCTGCTCGCACAGTTCGGCGACGAGCACGATGTGCCCGGCCGCTACCAGGACTGGAAGCAGATGATCGCCGAGGCCGAGCTGGACGTCGTCTCGATCGCGACACCCACCTTCCTGCACGAGCCGATGGCGATCCACGCCCTCGAGGCCGGCGTGAACGTGCTGACCGAGAAGCCGATGGCGCAGACCGGCGAGGCCGCCGCCCGCATGGTCGCCGCCGCGCAGAAGGCCGGCAAGGTGCTGGACGTGTCCTTCAACCACCGCCAGCGCGGGGACGTCACCGCGCTGAAGGACGTGGTCGACTCCGGCGTGCTCGGCAAGCTCTACTACGCCAAGACCGGCTGGATCCGTCGCCAGGGCATCCCCGGCCTGGGCACCTGGTTCACCAAGGCTGAGAGCTCCGGCGGCGGCGCGATGATGGACATCGGCATCCACATGCTCGACATGGCGCTGCACCTGATGGGCGAGCCCGCGGTCACCGCGGCCTCCGCCTCCACCCACGCCGAGTTCGGGCCGCTGGGCCGCGGCGGCTCCGGCTTCGGCATCTCGCAGGTCGAGGACGGCGCGCCCTTCGAGGTCGAGGACCTGGCCACCGCGTTCCTGCGCCTCGAGGGCGGCGGCACGCTGCTGCTCGAGTCCAGCTGGGCCCAGTGGATCCCGCACGATCTCTGCTACGTGACCCTCTACGGGGCCGATGGCGGCGCCACCATCGAGTGGGGCGGCGATCCCGCCGACCCGCGGAAGATCACTGTGTGGACCGAGGTCGCCGGCTTCCCCGCCGAGCTCACGCCCGCTGCGGGCGAGGACGGCCGCCACGCCGCCGCGGTCGCCGGGTTCCTGCAGAAGGTCGCCTCCGGCGAGCCCGGCGCGCATGACGGCTCGCTGGCTCTGCGCCGCGCGCGCGTGATCGACGCCTGCTACGCCTCGGCCAAGGCCGGGGCCGAGGTGAGTCTCTGATTTCGAGGCGCCGACAGCACGCGGAACGGGCCGCTCGCGAGGATCTCGCGAGCGGCCCGTTCTGTGCGGGGGTGCGGCGTGCGCAGCAGGTGCGCTGAGGTCACTCGCCCTCGACGGGGGGCAGCACGTCGGGGTTCTCCTCGAGCCAGGCCTCGACGGCCTCGGCCTCTTCGCCTTCGTCGAACTGGTTGACCACCATGTCCTCGAGCGAGCCGAACTGCTCATCGGTCAGGGTCGCCTGGGCGATCCACCCGGCGGCGTCCGGGAAGTCCTCCGCGAAGCCTTCACGGCCCAGGTGGTGCAGGGCCTCCGGCTCGCCGAAGTGGCCCTCGGGGTCCTCGAGCGCCTTCATCGAGTAGGCGGGCATGGCCCAGAACGGGGACCAGAGCGTGACGACGATGTCCTCCTCTGCATCGATCGCGCTCTCCAGCTCCGTGATCATCGCCGTGGTCGAGGAGGTGACGAGCTCGAAGTCCTCCAGCCCGTAGCCGGGGATGACCCGGTCCTGGGTAGCCTCGGTCAGGCCCGCACCGGGCTCGATGCCGACGATCCGGCCGCCGAAGCGATCGGCCTGGCCGGCCAGCTCGTCGATCGAGGTGATGTCCACGTATTCGGGCACGGAGAGGTTCAGCACCGCACCCTCGTAGTAGGCGACGAGATCCTCGATCGAGTCGCCGTACTCCTCCATGTAGGAGGCATGGGTGACCTCGGGCCAGGCCGAGGGGAACATGTCCACGTCTCCCTGGGCGAGGCCCGCGTAGAGCACGCCGGCCTCGGTGATCGGCTCATGCTCGACCGTGTAGCCCATGGCGGTCAGGCGGTTGTCCATCAGGTAGGCGGTGGACAGCCCATCGGTCCAGGACGGGATGTAACCGAGGGTGATGGTCCCGCCGCCGCTCTCGCCGCCGCCACCCGCGCCGCCGCCGTCTCCGCTGCTGCCGCAGGCGGCCAGGCCGAGGCCCATCAGGCCCGCAGCGCCGAGCATCGCGGAGCGGCGGGTCAGGGGGCGGCGGGCCGACGGCGGCAGCGTGAGCGAGCTGCGGGCGGCCCCGGGGTGCGAAGGGGTCTCGTCGAGTCGTCATGATCAGTGTTCCTTTCATGGGGTGATCATCGGGTGGTCAGGTGTGGGAGGGCGGTGCCCGTCGGCGGAGCGGATCCTTCGACGGGTCAGACCCCGGTGGTCGCGCGCTGCGCGAGGGTCCGCTGGGCCAGGGCGAGCAGAGACGTGCGGTACTCGCCGGGGCTGCCGAGGGCGGCGGTGAGACGATCCAGGTAGACCGCCAGGATCACCACGCCCAGACCGGCCTCGACGCCGAGCGGAAGGTTCTGGGTGGAGATCGCCTGGACGACCTCCTTGCCCAGGCCGTCCGCTCCCACCATGCCCGCGACCACGGCCATGGACAGCGCGAGCATGATGACCTGGTTGACGCCGGCCATGATGGTCGGCACGGCCAGCGGCAGCTGGATGCCGCGCAGGATCTGCCAGGGGGTTGCACCGAAGGCCTCGCCGGCCTCGACGGTCTCGGAGTCGACCTGGCGGATGCCCAGCTCCGTCATCCGCACCCCCGGGGGCAGCGCGAAGATGATGGTCGCGAAGATGCCAGGGACCACACCGATCGAGAAGAAGATGACCGCCGGGATCAGATAGACGAACGCCGGCATCGTCTGCATGAAGTCCATGATCGGTTTGACGATCGCGCTGACGGTGCTGCTGATGGCGGCCAGCACCCCCAGCGGCACGGCGATCAGCACGGCAAAGACGGTCGCGACCAGGACCAGCGCCATGGTCTGCATCATCGTCTCCCACTGCTCCATGGAGAGCACCAGCAGGAACCCGATCAGGGTGCCCACGGCGAGCTTCCAGGAGCGCAGCGTCAGTGCGAGCAGCGCGAACAGCGGGATCGCCACCAGAGCGGGCACGAGCAGCAGCAGCTCGGTGAGGTTGTCCACCAGGAAGCTCATCACCGTGCGCAGCAGATCGAACAGCCACGAGAGGTTGGTCTTCAGCCAGTCGATGCCGGCGTCGACCCAGTCGCCGATCGCGATGCGGGGGATGAGGCTGTCGTCCTGCGGGGTCATCGCGCACCTCCCTGTGCATCGTCGAGGTCAGGAGCGGGGGTGAGGACCGCTTCCGGTGGTGCGCCGCCGTCGCCGTTGCTGACGCCCGCCGCGGTCAGCAGCGTGACTCGGGGGACGACCCCGGAGAAGCGTCCTCCGTCGTCGACCACCACCAGGGGGCTGAGGTGCTGCGCGGAGAGGGTGAAGAGCTCGGCGATCGGGGTGTCCTCCGAGACGACCGGCATCTCGTGGACCGTGGACCAGGGCAGGTCGTCCCTACCGGCGCTGACGGCGGCGGCGACGTCCTCCTCCCAGAGCACTCCACGAGGGGTGCGATCGCGGTGCAGCACGACCAGCCAGGGGTTCTGGGTCGCGCGCAGCATGCGGTGTGCGGTGCGCGGGCCCTGGCCCTCGCCGAGGATCTCGTGGGGCTTCTCCATGATCGCTCCGGCGGTGAGCACGCGTGAGCGGTCCACGTCCTTGATGAAGCTGGCCACGTAGTCGTTGGCCGGCTCGTTGAGGATCTCGTCCGAGGTGCCGACCTGCACGATCCGCCCGTCGCGCATCATCGCGATGCGATCGCCCAGGCGCATCGCCTCGTTGAGGTCGTGGGTGATGAACAGGATGGTCTTGTCCAGCTGCTGCTGGAGCTCGACGAGCTGGTCCTGCATGTCGCGCCGGATCAGCGGGTCCAGGGCGCTGAATGCCTCGTCCATGAGCAGCACGTCGGTATCGGCAGCGAGGGCGCGGGCCAGGCCCACGCGCTGCTGCATGCCGCCGGAGAGGGCGCCGGGACGGTAGCCGCCCCAGCCCTTGAGGCCCACCATCTCGAGCGCCCGCTCGGCGCGGGCCTCGCGGTCGCTGCGGTTGACGCCGTTGACCTTCAGCCCGTAGGCGGCGTTCTCGCCGACAGTGCGATGGGGCAGCAGCGCGAAGTGCTGGAAGACCATCGAGATCCGCTGCCTGCGCACCTCGCGGATCCGGGCGGCGCTCATGGAGGACAGCACGTCATCGCCGATCCGCAGCTCGCCGTCGGTCGCCGGGAGCAGACCGTTGACCATGCGGATGAGCGTGGACTTCCCGGAGCCGGAGAGCCCCATCACCACGAAGATCTCGCCCGGGTCCACGCTGAAGCTCGCATCGATGACGGCGGCCGTCAGACCCTCGACCCTCAGCTCCTCCCTCGTACGCCCCTGCCGGAGAGCTTCGACCCCTCGGCGGGGGCGTTTGCCGAAGACCTTGTACAGGCCCTCGGCGGTGATCACTGGAGGCACGCGGGCTCCTTCGTCGGTGGGAAGACACGGGGTGGGGCGGTGCTGCTCCGCAGATCTGGGGCCCGCGGGCGCGCCGTCCCGACATGTCATCTTGTCCCGCCCGCAGGGGTGCGGCAAACAGCGTTCCCCCAGGAACAGGCGATTCTCGGGGCACACAGCCCAACCGCAGCCGGTTCCGTCGGCGCAGGCGGGTAGCTCGGAAACCGCCATGTCCAGCGGTGACGCTCTACGGCTCGCCGATGATCCGGCGACACCCGGACTGTCCGACAACCTGGAGATAACTATTCGGTCACGTGTGCGTTGTGCGACGTTCCGCGGGCGTGGACGCCCTTCGAGAGCGGCTCAGCCGCGCGAGGGCAGGGTCTCGGCGAGGAAGCCGACGGTCTGGTGCCAGGCGGCCTCGGCGGCGTCGGCGTGGTGCAGCGCCGGATGGGGGTTGTCGAAGGCGTGGCCTGCGCCCTCGTGCAGCGCGAAGCGGATCTGCTCCCGGGTGCCGCTCGCGGTGACCGCCGTACGGATCTGCTCGACCTGATCCATCGGGATGAAGGTGTCCGCCGTGCCGAAGTGGTGCAGGCTCGGCACCTCGACCAGTGCGGCCTGATCCAGCAGCGTCGGCAGGGCCGAGCCGTAGTAGCTGACCACCACCGAGGGCGGTCGCTGCTCCTGGGTGGCCGAGGCCGCTGCGGCCACGGCCAGACCGCCGCCGTAGCAGAAGCCCATCAGCCCCACCCGTTCGGAGTCCACGGTGCCGTGCGCGCGCAGCGCACCCACGGCCGCGATCGCGTCGGCCTCTGCGCGCTCCCAGGGGAGCTTGGCCGTCAGCTCCATGCCCTCGCCGAGCCAGGACTCGGCGTCCTCCCAGTCCTCGACGCCCACCAGCGGCGGCTCCAGGCGGGCGAACAGCTGCGGGGCCAGCACCGCGTAGCCGAGCGCCGCGAGATCCGCGCAGCGCTGCTGGAGATAGTCGGACAGACCGAAGATCTCCTGCAGCACCACGAGCCCGGGCACCGGCTCCTCGAGGTTCTCGGGCAGCCAGAGCAGGCCCGGCAGGTCACCGGCATCGGTGGGGATTTGAAACGTGGTCGCACTCACGCCGCGACGATACCGCGCCCCGCAGACCCGCCGAGGGGACTCAGGAGAACAGCACCATCACGTACACCGCGAACAGCAGCAGATGCACCGCGCCATGGACGGCCGTCACCCGCGGTGCGGAGCCTGACAGTGCCGTGACGGCAAGGGTCACGGCGAGCAGCAGCAGGTTCGCGGGCGACTCGCCGAGCACCACCGGCGTGCCGGTGAGCAGGCCGATCACCAGCACCGTCGGGATCGTCAGCGCCAGCGTCGAGACCAGCGCGCCATGGCACAGGTTCGCCACCCGCTGCACCTCGCCGGTCAGCGCCGCCCGCACCGCGGTGAGCGTCTCCGGGGTGAACACGATCATCGCGATCAGCACCCCGCCGAGCGCGACCGGAGCACCCAGACGGGCGAGCCCGTCATCGAGCAGCCCCGCCATGTGATGGGACAGCAGCACGATCGGCAGCACGGTCGCGACCAGCAGCGCGGAGCGCAGCAGCAGCTCTGCGCGATGCACGGCGAACGTCTCGCGCAGCGGGGTGCGCTCCTCGGCCGCCGGGTCCGACGCCGCCGGCCCGTCGGCCGATCCTGCTGGACGGGTCCCGAGGCCCAGCTCGACCTCCCGGAACTCTCCGGCCTGAGCCGTCATCTGGCGCCAGAGGAAGAACGCGTACACCGCGACCGTCAGGACACCGGTGACCAGGGCCTGCGCCGGCAGATAGGCGCCGTCGCGACCGATCGTGATCGGCAGCGCGAAGGCGAGGGCCGACAGCGCCACCAGCAGCATCAGATAGGAGGAGGTGCCCATCCGGTTCAGCGCGAGAGCGCCGTGCTTCAGCCCTCCCACCAGCAGGCACAGTCCCAGCGCCAGGTTCAGGATGATCATCGAGACCGCCATCACCGAGTCCCTGGCGATGGTGGCGTGCTCCCCGGGGCCCAGCATCACCGCAGCGATCAGCACCACCTCGATCACCACGATCGACAGGGTCAGCACGAGGGTGCCGTAGGGGTCGCCGAGGCGCCGGGCGAGCGCCTCCGCCTGAGCGACCACGCCTCCGGCGGCCACCACGATGATCGCGACGATCCCGGCGAGCACCAGAGCGAGCACGGTCGACGGAATGGGCTCGGCGAGCAGCGGGGCGAGCAGCATCGCCGCAGCCACGGCGAGCCAGCCCAGCCCCAGGCGGATCAGCGCGTCACGGCTGAGGACAGTGCGCACAAGCGTGCTGCGCGGGGCGGGGGACTGTGTCATCACGGGAGGAACCTCCTGCGAGGCCGTCCTCGGGTGAGTGCACCGACCGGGTCGTCCCGGCCGGGGCGCCGGCGGATACGGCCGGCGCAGCGGTGTCCACCATAGACGTGACGGGGACGGTCAGGCCGCTGCGGGTGAACGACCTGACCGTCCCCGGTGGTCTGCAGCGCGCAGGAGAGCGAAGGGTGCAAGGCGCTGCGCGTCGGGTGGAGGAGGATCAGCCCTCGCGCTGGGTGTCGATCCCCACCAGCAGGCCCTGATCGTTGTTCGCGTAGGTGCCCGGCGCGACGGCCAGGTCCCAGCTCTCGCCGTCCGCGGTGGTGGCCGTGCAGTCCACCGTCTCGAAGCGATTGAAGTCCAGCCCGTCCGCGCAGGTGACCTCGGACCAGTCGGCCATCGCGCCCACGGGCACGTAGGCGAACTCGGAGGTGAGGGTGCTCAGCGTCGACTCGGCGACCTCCTCGGCGCTGAGCGGCTCCATCCCGAAGGCCGAGCCGAAGCCCACGCCGGTCAGGACCGTGTCCTCGTCCGTCAGGTCCTCAGCGTCCTCCGGGAGCTGCACGCCGGTCGAGAACAGCACCGCGTCCTGGCTGCCGCTGGCCGGATCCTCGGCCTGGGGGATGCGCACCGCGGTCGCGACCCACTCCTGGGTGGGCTCGGTGCGGTCCAGGCTCACCGGGCCCACGCAGCCGGCCGCATTGCCCGGCTCGAGCACCAGCTCCTCGGCGCACTCGGCGGTGGCATCGAAGGGGGAGGAGAGCAGCGTGGCGAGCTGCTCGTTCTGCAGGGTCAGGGGGCCATCGCCCGTGGTGTCGTCGATGCCGAGGTCGGTCACCAGCATGATCCGGATGCGCTCGCCGGAGGCGCCGGTCTCCTGATCGGGGGCGTCCGCGTCGTCGTCAGCACTCGAGTCGTCGCCATCGCTGTCGTCGCCGTCGGTGTCGGTGTCGGTGTCGTCTGTGACGTCGTCGGAGGTCGAGTCATCGGCGCCATCGTCCTCGGCGGGCGGGACCTGCTGCCCGCCGCCGTCGGAGGCCTCGGTGCCGGTCGTCGGGGCGGGGGTCTCCGTCTCGCCGCCGTCGGAGCCGCACGCGGCCAGTGACAGCAGGGTCGCGCTCGCGGCCAGCGCCACGGCGGCGCGGGTGCGTCGGGCGATGGTCCTGGTGCTCATCGTGGGTCCTCTCCCTCGAGCGCTCGGCGGCGGAGATGCCGACCGGAGGCGGGACCGCTACGGTCCGCTCCACACGCTCCCATTTGGTCAAGGAGGGGTCAAGCGCATCCCATGAACTCACCGTGTCGTGCTGGTGGAGATCCTGTGTTCACTCCGGGGGAGGCGTGCTGACCTCAGCGTTCCTCGGGCGTGACCGGCGAAGAGGACTGCGCCGGAGAGGCGGAAGAGGCGGGGGCGTCGGCCGCGGCGGGTGAAGCGGTGCCCTCGGCCGCGGCGGGCGATCCGGTCCGATCGTGTGAGGGGGCCGCAGTGCCCTCGCGGCGCAGGGAGGGATCGCCGTACCGGCTGCGGTACAGGTCGTCCTCGGCGTCCTCGTCGGCGCTCGAGCGCTGCGGATCGCGAAAGCCCAGGGCGATGCCGAAGGCGGCTCCCACGGCGAAGCCCACCAGCGCGCCGACCAGGAGGCTGTCGATCACCGCCAGGCCCAGGCCGACCCCCACGGTGAAACCGATCATCATCCCGAACGGCAGCCAGGTGGCGTCGAAGCGGCGGCGGGAACGGGGAGCCATGGATCCTCCAGGCGATGGGGCCTGCAGCGCCGGGTGCGCGCGCAGGAGCGGGACCCCGCCAGCCTAGACCCGCCAGCCCAGACCCGTCGGCCAGAACCCGCCGCCCTGTGACCTCGCCCGCCGGGGACCGGACCCAGCCCCCGTCGGCCGCACCGCGCCGATACCATCTCAGGCGTGACAGCCATCTCGACCCCGACCTCGAGCCCCACGACTCTGCAGGCCCTGCGGAACCCGCGACTGCTGACCACCGAGGTGCTCGCCGGAGCGGTCACCACCCTCGCGCTGATCCCCGAGGTGATCTCCTTCTCCGTGATCGCGGGGGTGGATCCCAAGGTCAGCCTCATCGCCTCCGTGGTGCTCGCGATCTCGATGTCGATCCTCGGCGGTCGCCCCGCCATGATCACCGCCGCCGCCGGAGCCGTCGCGCTCGTGGTCGCGCCGCTCGTGCACACCCACGGCGTCGAGTACCTGCTGCCCACCGTGCTGCTGGCCGGCATCATCCAGATCCTGTTCGGGGTGCTGGGCCTGGCGCGGATCATGCGCTTCATCCCGCGCTCGGTGATGATCGGCTTCGTCAACGCGCTGGGCATCCTCATCTTCATGGCGCAGCTGCAGCACGTGCTCGACGTGCCGGCGATGGTCTACCCGCTGTTCGCGCTCACGCTCGTGGTGGTGCTGGTGCTGCCCCGCTTCACCAAGGCCGTGCCCGCACCGCTGGTCGCGATCGTGCTGGTCACCGCGATCGCGATGATCGCGCACCTCACCGTCCCCACCGTCGGCGACCAGGGCGAGGTCTCCGGCGGCCTGCCCGGCCTCACCCCGCTGCTGGTGCCGTTGGACCTCGAGACCCTCCGCCTGATCCTGCCCACCGCGCTCAGCGTCGCCTTCGTGGGCCTGATGGAGACGCTGCTGACCGCCAAGCTGGTCGACGACATCACCGACACCCGCTCGCACAAGACCCGCGAGTCCTGGGCGCTCGGCGTCGCGAACATCCTCGCAGGCTGCTGGGGCGGCATCGCCGGCTGCGCCATGATCGGCCAGACCGTCGTGAACGTGAAGCTCGGCCGGGCCCGCACCCGCCTGTCCACCTTCTTCGCGGGCGTGCTGCTGCTGATCCTGGTCACCGTGCTCTCCGGCCTGATGGAGGCGATCCCGATGGCCGCGCTCGCCGCGGTGATGATGGTCGTGGCCGTCTCCACCGTGGACTTCCACAGCGTCCGGCCCTCGACCCTGAAGCGGATGCCGGTCTCCGAGACCCTCGTGATGGTCACCACCGTCGTGGTGGTGGTCGTGACGGACAACCTCGCGATCGGCGTCGCCGCCGGGGCGCTGCTGGCGATGGTGCTCTTCGCCCGACGCGTCGCGCACGTCACCACCGTGCGCCGCGTGGCGGAGGAGGGCCACGCCCGCTACACGGTGCGCGGCCCGCTGTTCTTCGGCAGCAGCAACGACCTCGTCGAGCAGTTCACCTACGCGACCGACCCGCCGCAGGTCACCGTTGACTTCTCCGCCGCCCAGATCTGGGACGCCTCGACCGTCGCCGTGCTCGACTCGGTGCAGACCAAGTACGCCGAGCACGGCATCGAGGTGCGCTTCACGGGCCTCGACGAGCACTCCACCCGCTTCCGCGACCGGCTCACCGGCACCCTGAACTGAGCGCGCCCCCGGGCAGGGGTCGCTGCATCACCAGGGCAGCACCTCGGGCACCGGCTCCGCACCGAGCACGTGCTGATCGCAGAAGGCGAGCACGGCCCGGTTCCAGGCGAGCGCGTTCGAGGGCGTGAGCACCCAGTGGTTCTCGCTGGTCAGCTGCAGGAAACGGTGGGGCATGTCCTGCGGCTCGCCGTCCCAGCTCGAGACCAGGTCCCACCACAGCCGCAGCGCCTCGCTGACCGGCACCCGGTAGTCGCGGTTGCCGTGCGTGATCAGCATCGGGGTGGTGATCGCATCCACCTCATGGTGCGGGGAGAAGGCGCGGTACCAGTCCGGGTTCTCCTCCTCGTGGCGGTGCACGCGCATCTTGCCCGCGGCGGCGTCGGTGGTGCGGTGCTGCTGGTCCAGCGCCCACAGCCCCGCATGGGAGACGATCGCGTCGAAGCGCTCGGTGTGCCCGGCGATCCAGTTCGCCATGAACCCGCCGAACGATGCCCCGAGCATCGCGGTGCGCGAGCCGTCGAGATCCTCGCGCTCGAGCACCGTATCCAGCAGCGTCTCGCACTCGCGGTAGACCACATCGGGGCGGCGCGGCCAGCCCCGGTTCAGACCCGCATCCCCGTACCCGGTGGACATCGCGGGATCCGGCATCAGCACCGCATAGCCCCGCTCGACCGCGAGCCACGGACACCAGCGCCAGCTCCACGCGTTGTAGGAGGCGTGCGGGCCACCGTGGATCCACAGCATCACCGGTGCGGGCGAGTCGGCGGACGCCGCGGCGGGAGTGCACAGCCAGCCGCCGACGCTGACATCGTCGACCTCCGTCCGGACCCATTCGAGGGTGCCCGGCAGCGCGCCCACCGCACCCGGGGCAGGCAGCTCGGTGGGTGTGCCCTCGGCCGTGATCCGCACCGCCCGGGACGGCTCGCTCACGTCGCTGCGCAGAGCGAACAGGCCCTCCGATCCCTCGGCGAGGCTGGAGAACACCCCGTCGTCGACGATCGTGCGCGCCTCGCCGGTGGAGGCATCGATCTCGAGCACCGCCCCCGAGGAGTGGAGATCGCCCGCGACCAGCAGGCCGCCGCTGCGGGACCAGATGACATCGCTCGGGGTGAGATCGCCGAGCTGGGCGATCACCGCCTCGCCGCCGGCCACGGGGTGGATCTCGAGCCGGGCATAGCTGGTGTCCGTCGGAGAGGAGAGGGTATGGCGGAGCACGGCCAGATGCGTGCCTTTCGGGGAGAACAACGGGCTGGAGTACTGACCGTGCTCGCCGTCCTCGAGCAGCGCGGTGCGGCGCAGGGTCGCGGTGTCGATCAGCGCGATCGCGCTGCGGGTCTCCCCGCCGCGCACACGACGGGACCAGGAGGTCGCGACGGTCGCGCCGTCGGGGGAGAGATCCGCGGAAGCGGCGTGAAGGGTCACGGTGCCCACGTCCGGGGTGAGGTCGGTGAGGTCGCCGCCCGGGGAGACGAGCACCAGGCGGCGGCTCTGGTCGCCCAGCTCGTGATCCCACTGCCGGATCGGCATGCCGGTGTGCCAGATGGTGGTCTGCTTCGCGTCCTTGCGGGCCCTGCGCCGCTCGGCGTCCTCCTCGAGCGTGCCGCCGGGCAGCACGCTGGTGGCGGCGAGCATACGGCCGTCCTCCGCGACCGCGAGCAGGCTCAGCCCGCCGGGGGCCGACGCCACCACCTGCGCCTCGCCGGTGCGGGGCAGGCGCCAGATCGCCGAGGTCTCTTCCTCGGCGCCGCCCTCGGGATCCGGGCGGGCGGAGCTGAACAGCAGCGAGCCGTCCGGCGCGAAGCGGGGCGCGCTCTCGCCCTTCGCGGAGAAGGTCAGCCGGCGTGCGGGCTCAGCGCCTGCAGGGTCGAGCTCCCAGAGGGAGGAGACGAGCTTCGCGCCCGGCTCGTCGGCCTCCTGGATCGCGGCGACCACCCGGCCGTCCCGGCTCGCGGCCACCGAGGCCAGGCGCGGGATCCGCAGGAAGGCGTCGATATCGGAGAAGTCCGTGAAAGGGCTCGAGGTCTCGGCAGGGTCAGCAGAGAGGGTGCTCATCCCGCTCACGCTACCGGAGCTGCGCGCCCGCGTCAGGACCGCTCAGGGGAGCAGGACGATCTTCCCGCCGGCATGGCCGGTCTCCACCTCGACGAGCGCCTGCGCCGCCTCGACCAGCGGATACGTGCGCACCACGTGCGGATCCACCTGTCCCTCCCGCACCAGTGCGACGAGCTTCGCGAGCGTCCCCTCGCCGCGCCGTCGCCCGGTGCCGCCGAACTCGGCGGCGGTGTCGGCGTCGGCCGCCGAGACGATCGCGCCCGGCCCTTCCGCGACCGGGGACAGGGCGCGCAGCGCCGGCCCGCCCACCAGATCGATCAGAAGATCCGCACCGTCGGGAGCGAGCTCGCGCACCTGCTGCTGCACCTCGGCATCCGAGGGGACGAACCGGGCGCCCTCCACCTCGATGAGCGCGCGCTTGGACTCCGAGGCGACGCCGATCGTGCGCAGGCCCCGCAGCCGGGCGAGCTGCAGCACCATGCGGCCCACCCCGCCGCCCGCGCCGAGCACGACCACGGTGGCGCCCGCCTCGAGCGGTCGATGATGCACGAGGTCGTAGGCGGTGGTGCCCGCGATCGGAAGCGCGGCCGCGTCGGCGAAGGAGACTCCGTCCGGTGCCGCGACGGACTCCCCGGCCTTCAGCACGGTGTGCTCGGCGAAGGCGCCCAGCCCGCGCGCAGGGGCACCGAGCACCGCCTCGCCGACGGTGAAGCCCACGACCCCCTCGCCGACGGCCGTGACCACCCCGGAGGCCTCGAGCCCGAGCGCGAGAGGGAGGGCGCCGCGAGTGCCGAAGGCGCCCTCGCGGCGCTTCCAGTCGGCGGGATTGACGCCCGCGGCCCGCACCTCGATCGCGATCTCGCCCGCCTGTGGCGTGGGGGCCTCACGGGTGGTGAGCTGCTGGTGCTCCGGACCGCCGTAGGCGGTGGTGACGAAGACGGCGGACATGGCGTGCTCCTCCACGGCGGGGACTCCAGTGTGGGCCATGGGGCACATATCGCGACAGACCGGACGGCCCCTCAGGGCCGTCCGGTCCGTGCGCCGGCGCGGGTTCAGCGGCGCTGACCTGCTCCGACGGGCTGCGGGGCGGGAGTCTCGGCGCGGCCGACGGGTGCGGGGCCGGACTGCTCCCGGCGCCTGCGCATCAGCCGCATCGCATTGAGGATCACCAGCAGCACGGAGGCCTCGTGCACCAGCATCCCCACCGCCATGGTGACTCCGCCCGCGAACACGCCGGCCAGCAGCGCGATCACCGTGAGCAGCGCGATCGCGATGTTCTGGCGCATCACCGCGACGGTGCCGCGGGCCAGGCCGATCGCCTCCGGGAGCCTCAGCAGGTCGTCCTGCATCAGGGCGATGTCCGCGGTCTCGATCGCGACGCCGGTGCCGGCGGCACCCATCGCCACCCCGATGTCCGCGGTGGCCAGGGCCGGGGCATCGTTGACGCCGTCGCCCACCATCGCGACCGTGTGCCCCTGCTCCTGCAGGTCCCGCACCGCGGCGAGCTTGTCCTCGGGCAGCAGCTCGGCGCGCACCTCGTCCACACCCACCCGCGCGGCGACCGCCTCGGCCACCCGGCGGTTGTCGCCGGTGAGCATGACGACCTTCTGCACGCCGTGCGCATGCAGTCGCTCGATCATCTCCGCAGCGGCGGGCCGGATCGTGTCCGCCACGGCGACCACGCCGATCACCCGGCCCTCGAGCGCGACCACCATCGGGGTGCGGCCGAGGCCGGAGAGCCGGTCCACCTCGGCGGCGGCGCCGCGATCCTCCGTGATCGCCTCCGCGGCGAGCAGCGGCAGGTTGCCGACGGCGACGCGACGCCCCTCCAGGACGGCGACGATGCCCTTGCCGGGCACCGGCTCGGTGCTCTCGGGCAGGCCCTGCACGGCCAGGCCCTCCACGGCGGCGGCCTCGAGCAGCGGGCGGGCCAGCGGATGCTCGGAGCCGGCCTCGGCCCGGGCCGCCCAGCCCAGCACGTCCGCGCGGTCCAGGGCGGGGTCCAGCACGGTGACATCGGTGAGGGCGGGGCGACCCCTGGTGAGGGTGCCTGTCTTGTCCAGCGCGACCGCGGAGATCTTCGCGCTGGTCTCGAGGAAGTCGCCGCCCTTGATGAGGATGCCGCTGCGGGCGCCGCGCCCGATCCCGGCCACGATCGCGACGGGGATCGAGATCACCAGCGCGCCCGGGCAGCCGATCACCAGCAGCGTCAGCGCGAGCACCACGTCACCGGTGAGAAGGCCCGCCAGCAGGGCCAGCAGGATGATCCCGGGGGTGTACCAGGTGGAGAAGCGCTCCATGAAGGACTGGGTGCGGGCCTTGGCGTCCTGCGCCTCCTCGACCCGGTGGATGATCCGCGCCAGGGTGGTGTCCGCGCCGATGCCGGTGGCGCGCACCTGCAGGAAGCCCCCGGTCGAGATGCTGCCGGCGAACACCTGATCGCCCTCGACCTTCTCGACGGGCAGGGACTCCCCGGTGATCGAGGCCTCGTCCAGCGCGCCCGTGCCGCCGAGGACGATGCCGTCCACCGGGACCTTCGCACCGTTCTTGATCAGCACGGTCTCCTCGGGGCGCACCTCGGCGGCAGGGATCTCCTGCTGGGCGCCGTCGCGCAGCACCACCGCGACGTCGGGGGCGACGGCCACCAGCTCTGCGAGCGCGGAGCGGGTGCGATCCATCGTGCGCGCCTCGAGGGCGTGACCGATCGCGAACAGGAAGGTCACCGCGGCGGCCTCCCAGTACTCGCCGATCACCAGGGCGCCGAGCGCGGCGATCGAGACCAGCAGGTCGATCGCGATGGTGCGCACCCGCAGCGCCCGCACCGCGGCGCGCAGGATCGGGGCGCCGGCCACGAGCGCGGCGGCGACCATGAACAGGTCAGAGAGCAGCAGGGGCAGCGGGCGGTCCAGGGAGAGGCCGAGCTCGTGGTGGCCGGCGCCGAAGGGGTTCACTCCGGCGCTCAGGGAGAGGATCGCGGCCAGGACGATGAGCAGACCCGAGGCGATCGGGGTGCCCCAGGGGCCACGCAGCCAGCGGGTCGCAGCAGACATGGAAGAGAACCTTTCGACGAGCAGAGAACGAGATGAGAACGAGACGAGGGCGCGAGGAGGACAAGAAGGGGACGAGAGGGGCGCGGGGTGAGCGCGCGGGAAGCTCACGGGGAGCGCGAGAGGAGGGGTGGGGAGCGGCGCCGGCCGGGCCGCGGAGCCCGGCCGGAGCAGGGATCAGAACGCCGACGGAGCGGCGGTGTAGCCGGCCTTCGCGATCGCCGCGACGATCTCGTCGGTGGTGGCGAGCGAGGGGTCGTGCTCGACCTCCACGCGGCCCGAGGCGAACTTGACCTCCACGGCCTTCACACCGTCGAGGCGGCCCACCTGCTTCTCGATCTTGGTGACGCACGAGGGGCAGCTGAAGCCCTCGGCGCGGAACAGGGTGCGGATGGTGGCGGGGGTGGCGGTCATGGCGAGCCGTCCTTCCGGGTCGGGGTCCTGGAGGGGTCTCCCTCGAGGTGACTCCAACCTAGGAAGCTTCCCGACGCGGGGACATGACGAGGATCAATCAACGGCACAGCACCTCTGACCAGGGCTGACGGGGCGGGCTAGAGTCGGTGCATGAGCACTGAGCAGTCACCGGCGGGGACCGCCCCGCAGGGCCGGCGCACGATCCCGCTCACCGAGATCACCCTGCCGCACCAGTGCCCGAAGCCGGTGCGGATGTATGTCCTGGCACGGGCGCCCTACTTCGCGGGCCTCGGCGAGGAGGTGCTCGAGGGGATCGATGCGCGCATGAGCACCCTCACCTTCGCGCCGGAGGAGCGCCTCTACCGCGAGGGGGAGCCCGCCCGGGCGCTGTACGTGGTGGCCGAGGGGCGCATCAAGCTCTCCCAGGTCAGCGCGAGCGGCACCGAGACCGTCACGGATCTGCTGGTGCCCGGCGAGCTGTTCGGGGCGATGAGCACCCTCGGGCGGACGCACCACCACCAGACCGCCTCCGCGCTCGTGGGCACCTGCGTGCTGCGCATCGACCAGAACGACTTCCGTGCGGTGCTGGCCGAGCAGCCGCGCATCGCGCTGCGGGTGCTCGATGACGTCGCCGACCGCCTGCACCGCGCAGAATCCGCCGTCGGCTCCCGCAGCACCGCGAGCGTCGAGCAGCGGGTCGCCGCCACGCTGCTGCGCCTGGCGGACAAGCTCGGTGAGGACCGCGGGGCCGACGGGATCATGCTCGAGGTGCCGCTCTCGCGCGCGGACCTGGCAGGGCTCGCCCGTTCCACCCCGGAATCCGTCTCGCGCGTGATGAGCCGGTGGAAGAAGGACGGGCTGATCGACTCCGGACGGCGCTGGACGGCGCTGCGGGACCGGGCCCGGCTCGAGGAGCTGAGCGCCGCCGCGGAGTGAGCAGGCCGCGCCATCCGGCGCGGCCTGAGCGTGCCCCCGAGACGATTCGAACGTCCGACACCCGCTTTAGGAGAGCGGTGCTCTATCCCCTGAGCTACGGGGGCGCTGCCGCTCGGTGACAGCGTCAGCTGTGACCAAGGGCCGCGGTCATCCTAGCGTCCCGTGGGAGGATCGGGTCATGTCGAGCGCTCCCCACGAGACCTCCGCCACCGTCGCTGCCGTCATCCTCGCCGGTGGCGCCTCCTCCCGCCTGGGCGGGACGGACAAGACACGTCTGCCGATCGCCGGGGTGAGCGTGCTCGAGCGGGTGCTGCGCGCCGCCCCCGTCGGTCGCCGCATCGTGGTGGGCCCCAGCGGGGAGGATGGCGACGAGCTCGCCGCCCGGCACGGCGCCCGCTTCGTGCTCGAGGACCCGCCGCGCTCCGGCCCGCTGGCCGCCCTCGCCCGCGGGGTCGAGGAGTTCTCCGAGGGGGACGACGGCGCGACCGTGCTCGTGCTCGGCGGGGACATGCCGATGCTGCGCCCCGAGACGCTGCGGGCCCTGGCCGCACGCAGCGCGGCGAGCGGCCGCGTGGTCGCGCTCGAGGCGGAGGACGGCCACCTCCAGTTCCTCGGTGCCGCCTGGCCGCTGGGCCGGCTGCGCGCCGCGCTCGCCGAGACCGAGCACGCAGGCGGCGGCTGGGCCGATCTGAGCCTGCGCCGCCTCTACGCCCAGCTCGGCGGGGACGAGCTGATGAGCCTGCCCGCCACCGGCGCGGAGGGCGCGGACATCGACACCCCCGATCTGCTGGCCCAGGTGCGTCGGGCCGCGGGTCCCCGCATCGCACTGGCCCAGATCGAGGTCTCCGAGGACGTCCAGGAGACCTTCGCGACGATGCGGATGGCCGTCGTAGAGGCCGCGGAGGAAGGCGCGCACCTGGTGGTGCTGCCGGAAGCCACCCTCACCCCCTTCGGCACCGACCTGCGAGCCGCCGCGCTCGCCCACCACGACGCCTTCGCGCAGCTGGTCCAGGAGCTCGCCGAGCAGCATGACGTGGTGGTGGTCGCCGGCTCCTTCACCCCCACCGACGACGGCCGCGTCCACAACACCGTGATCGTGCGCGGCCCGAACTGGGACCCGCACCTCGAGTACCGCAAGATCCACCTGTTCGACGCCTTCGGGGCCGACGAGTCCCGCACCGTCGCCCCCGGGAACGAGCTGGTGACCTTCGATCTGCATGGCACCCGCTTCGGGATCGCCACCTGCTACGACGTGCGCTTCCCCGAGCAGTTCACCGCGCTCGCGCAGCGCGGGGCGCAGGCGATCCTGCTGCCGCTGGCCTGGGCGGAGGGCCCCGGCAAGCGCGAGCAGCTGCAGCTGCTGCTGCGCGCCCGGGCGCTGGACTCGACCACCGTCGTGCTCGCCGCCGATCAGGCCCCGCCCGAGGGCTACACCGGCAAGCCCGCCCGCGGCATCGGCCGCAGCGCTGTCGTCGGCCCGCTCGGCGCGGTGCGCCAGGAGCTGGGGCGCGAGCCGGGACTGCTGCTGGTGGACCTCGACCTCGAGGAGATCGCCGCCGCCCGCGCCGCGCTGCCGGTGCTCGAGCACCACGTGGAGCTGCCCCGCGCCTGACGTGAGCGGGGCCACGGCGCCCCCGGGGCCACCTGGCGTAGCCTGCGCAGATGACCTCCCTGATCAGCCGGTCCGACGCAGCCGGACCCGCCACCCGCCCCGCCTCGCTGCTCGCACTGTGCGGCGCGCTGCTGCTCGCCGCGCTGCTGGCGCTGCCCGCCCCGGCGCAGGCCCACGACACCCTGCTCAGCTCCGATCCCGAGGATGGCGCGAGCCTCGAGACCTCCCCCGAGGAGATCACGCTGACCTACTCCGCGGACATCCTCGAGGTGAGCCCGCTTGTGCGGATCAGCGACGAGAACGGTGACGAGCTGGCCGAGATCGTCCCCACCGTCGAGGGTCCTGTCGCCACCGCGACCCTGGAGGAGCCGCTGCCCGCCGGCACCCACACCGTCCAGTGGCGCGTGGTCTCGAGCGACGGCCACCCGATCGAGGGCACGTTCACCCTCACCGTCGAGCAGGACTCCGAGGAGCCCGCCGGAGCCGAGGACACCGCCGAGGAGACCGCCGAGCCCGCCGCGAGCGACGCCGGGGGAGCAGAGCAGGCCACGCAGGAGACGGAGCCCACCTCCGAGGAGAGCGCCGAGGAGAGCACACAGGAGAGCGCCGAGCAGGGCGGCGGCCTGTCGATGCCGCTGCTGCTCGGGATCCTGGGCGTGGTCGTCGTCGGCGCCGTGATCGCGGGGCTCGTGATCATGCGCCGCCGCGACTGAGCGACGCCGCTCGCACACAGACAGGAAGTGCCCCCGACGCCGACGGCGCCGGGGGCACTTCGCGATCCGGGGAGCTCACCGCAGTGAGCTCAGCGCCCGGTGGGGCTCACTTGCCCTTGTTGTCGTCCTCGCCCAGACCGAGCTGATCGCGGGCGGCATCTGCACCGGAGTCGACGTGGCCGTCGACGCTGTCCGGGGTGCGCTCCTTGATCCGCTCCTCGGCCGTGTTGAGGACCTCCTCGGCCTTGTCCGGGTTGTCGGAGGCGAAGTCCTTGGCCTTGTTCAGCGCGTCATCGAAACCCATGATCCATGTCCTTTCGTTCGCGGAACCGCCCCGATGCCGGGGCGACGGCGTCAACCTATGCCGAAGAGGACACGTGACTCAAACGTGACCTCACGAGATCCGTCGATCTGGAGCCTTCTGCGCGGTCGCCCGGCCGGTCGTGGCGGAACGCGCAATACTGGCTGCGTGACTGTGCATAATTCTGGCTCTGACGAGAAGCGGGCGCCGCGCGGGGAGCGGCCCAGCACGCCGCCCAGGGACCGCAGCGCACGCTGGGACCACGTGCTCACCCTGCTGTCCTCCACCAAGCGCCTGAGCGTCTCCGCGGTCGCCGAGGAGCTCGGCGTCAGCGAGTCCACCGTGCGCCGCGACTTCATGGAGATGGAGCGCGCCCAGCTCGCCCGGCGCACCCACGGCGGGATCGTCGCCGTCGACGTCGCCTACTCGCTGGCCACCGTGCCGCGCAGCGCCGACGAGGGCTCCGCCCAGCGTGAACGGGTCGCGGACTGCGCCGCGGCGATGGTCGAGCCCGGGCAGATCATCGGCTTCAACGGCGGGCGCACCACCCCCTCCCCCGCCCGCCGCGCCGTGGCCCGGCCGGACATCGACTCCCGCGACGGCATGCCGGGGCTGACGGTCGTGTGCGCCGCGCTGAACATCGCCACCGAGGCCGTGCTGCGCCCCTCCGTGCGCACCGTCGTGCTGGGCGGCGTGGCCGAGCCCTACTCCTTCGAGCTCACCGGCCCCCTGGCCACCGCCACCATGCGGGACCTGTGGCTGGACACCATGTTCGTGGGCACCGTCGGCCTGGACATCGGAGCGGGGCTGACCTGCAACTCCGACGCCGAAGCGGGGGTCACCCGGATCATGATCGGCCACTCCCGACGGGTGGTGGGGCTCGCCACCGCGGACAAGGTGGGACACCGTGCGCTGGCCGGCATCTGCCCGATCTCAGTGCTCACCGACCTGGTGATCGCCGGGCCCGTGCCCGAGGATCTCCGCGCCCACCTCGCCGAGACCTCGGTGCGCCTGCACGAGGTGTGAGCAGTCCGCGCGCGAGCGCGCGGCACGCCTGCACGGGCTGGGGGCCCGACGCCGGTAGCGTGAGCGACCATGTGGAGTTTCCTGCGCGGGAAGAAGCGGTCGGAGCGTTCGGGCGAGGACGCGACGCCCCGCGACGACGCCCTGTCCACCCTCGCCCGCGAACGTCGTGACGCCGCGACGCAGCGGGCGGCCGAGGGCGAGCGCGAGCAGCCCGCCCCCGCCGAGCACCCGGCCACCGAGACCGGCGGCTACGAGGTGGTCGTGGACCGGCACCTCGACGAGGTCGGTGCCGGGATCGCCCCCGAGCAGGACGAGGACGATCTGCCCGTCACCCCGCGCGAGCACCGACCCCTCAGCCGCGACGACCGCGTCGCCGACGCCCTGGACCGGTGGTCCCAGCAGATCACCGGCGGGCTGCACGCCCCCTCCTTCCTCACCCAGATCCGCGCCGGGGGAGTGGTGCTGGATCTGACCCACTCCCACCCCTCGGGCCTCGCCCAGCTGCTGGCCGGGCGCGGCCCCACCCGACTGTCCTCCCTGGTGCGGGAGGTGGGGGCCCTCGCCGATGCGCGCGCTCACGCCCGCTCCATCCGGGAGATCGCCGAGCGCCATGCGGAGGAGGTGGGCCTGACCACCTGCCACCTCGGCATCGGCGAGGCGATCTGGTATCCCGAGGACGGCTCCGAGCCGATCCACGCCCCGGTGCTGGTGCGCCCGATCACCCTGCGCCTGCGCGGCAACGCCCGCGAGGACGTCGACCTCGAGGTCGATGCGACCGCTGATCTCAACCCTGTGCTGCTGCGCTCTCTGCGCGAGGCCGGCGTGGCCGTCGACGCCCGCGCGCTGCTGGCCACCACCGACAGCACGCACGGCTTCGACCCCACCCCGGTGCTGGACGCCTTCCGCTCGCTGGGCCAGCCCCTGCCCGGCTTCCGCGTGGTCCACGCCCTGGTGGTCGGGAATCTGATGGACGCCGCGGGCTCCGTCGCCGAGGACCTCGCCGCCGACCGCCCCGACTGGTCCGCCTCCCCGCTGGTGGCCGCGCTCGCCGGGGACGAGGGCGCCCGCGCCGTGGTGCGCGCCGACGACGCCGAGGAGCAGATCCCCGAGATCCCCGAGGACGAGCTCGTCGCGGCCGTCGACCCCGGCCACCGCGAGGTGCTCGCCCGGGTGCTCGCCGGTCAGGACCTCGCCGTCGCCACCCCGCCCGGCGCCGACAGCCTCGACCTGGTGGTCGACCTCGCCCAGGAGCTCAACGCCCGCGGCCGCACCGTGCTGATCGTCTCCCAACGCCGACGCAACCTCTCCCAGCTGGTCGAGATCGCCCGCGAGCGCGGCCTCGACGAGCTGGTCTTCGACCTCTCCCCGGACCCGTCCCTGCAGCGCAACGCCTCGGCCGCGCTGCTGCGCAGCCTCCGCCGCGCCGGATCCCACGGCCTGGGCCCCGAGGACGGCGCTCCCGAGGGACTCGAGGAGAGCCGCGACATCCTGGTGGGCCACGTCGAGGCGATGCACCGCCTCCAGCAGCCCTGGGGCGCCTCCGCGCATGACGCGATCTCCGCCCTGGCCGCCCTGACCCGGCTCAGCCCCGCCCCCCGCACCCAGGTGCGGCTGCGCGCGGACGTCGCCGCGCAGATGATCGGCGAGGAGCGTGACCGCTACGCCGCCCAGCTGCGCGAGGCGGCCGAGATCGGAGTGCTCACCACCGGCCCCGAGATGACCGCCTGGTACGGCGCACCGATCAGCAGCGACACCCAGGCCGAGCGGGCCGAGGAGCTGATCGACGAGTTGCGCGAGGAGATCCTGCCGCAGCTGCGCAAGGCCTGCGCCCGCGCCGGCACCGAGCTGGGCCTGACCGAGCCCACCACCCTCACCCAGCTCGAGGAGCGCCTGGCCCTGCTGGACCGGGTGCGCACCCTTCTGGGCACCTTCCAGTCCGCCGTCTTCTCCGCGCCGCTGGCCGATCTCGTCGCCGCCACCGCGGACAAGCGCTGGCGCGAGGAGCGCGGCGTGACCATGGGCTTCGGGGTGCGCCGACGCCTGCGCAAGGACGCCGCCGCTCTCCAGCGCCCCGCCTCCCTGTCCCCGGACCTTCACCAGGACCTCGGCGAGGCCCGCGCCGTCGCCGAGACCTGGCGCCGCGCCGCCGTCGAACCCGGCGAGGGCTCCGCAGAGGCGCCCCGGGCCGCGAGCCGCCCCCACCTGCCCGAAGATCTCGACTCGGTGCGCCGCGCCGCCGCGCGCGCCGAGAAGGTGCTCGACGAGCTGTCGGTGCTGTTGGACGGCACCGAGGCCGGCGCCGACCTGCCGCGCACCGATCTCGATGAGCTCACCGAGCGGATCGAGGCGCTCGCCGCGGACCGCGCCGATCTCGAGACCCTGCCGCGACGCACCGAGCTGCTGCGCCGCTTCGCCTTCGACGGCCTCGGAGAGCTGGTCGAGGACCTCCGCATTCGGCGCGTGCCGTTGGACCAGGTGGGCGCCGAGCTCGAGCTGGCCTGGTGGCGCAGCGTGCTCGAGCTGATCGCGGGCGCCGAGCCGACGATCTCACAGTACGACGGCACCTCGCTGTCCCAGGTCGCCGAGCGGTTCCGCCGGCTGGACGCCGAGTACCTGGCCGGTGCCTCCGCACGTGTGCACGCCGCCGCCGACGAGACCCGGGTGGAGACCATGAAGTCCTACCCGGACACCTCCCGCGCCGCGATCGCGGAGCTCGCCCGCTCCTCGACCGTCTCCATCCGCGACCTCGCCGCGAAGTACGAGGACATCCTCTTCGCGGCACGCCCCGCCTGGCTCGCCTCCCCGTACCTGGTGCCGCAGGTGATCCCGCGCGGCCGCCATTTCGATGTGGTGATCGTGGCCGACGGCGGCCGCCTGCCCACCGCCGCCGCGCTGCCCTCGATCGTGCGCGGCGAGCAGACCGTCGTGGTGGGAGACCCGCTCGAGTACGGCGGCGACTCCGCCCCGAGCCTGCTGGACGACATGCTGCGGATCGCCCCTCACGTCGAGATCCTGCGCGACCCGCACCCCGCCACCGAGGGCCTGCGCGGCTTCGCCCAGCGCCGCGCCCTGGTGGGCGAGGTGGTCGCGGTCCCCAGCCCGATCGCCCCGGAGCAGGATCGCCTGATCCTCGTCGAGAACGGCCGCGGCCCCGTCACCGAGGGGATGGAGTACGTCGAGAGCACCGAGGCGGAGCTGCGCCGGGTCACGGACCTGGTGATCGAGCATGCCCGCTCGCGTCCCGAGCGCTCCCTCGCGGTGCTCACCTTCACCGAGGAGCATGCGCGGCGCCTGATGGAGCGGATCATGAACACCGTCTCCGTGATCCCGGCGCTGCGCGACTACTTCGATCCCGCCGCGAAAGAGGTCTTCTCAGTGCTGCCCGCCGAGCAGGCCAGCGGCGTGCTGCGGGACGACATCATCGTCTCGGTCGGCTTCGGGATGACGCCCCATGGCCGCCTGCTGCACCGCTTCGGCCCTCTCTCGGAGGCCGGTGGGCGCAAGGCGCTCGCGACCGTGATCACCCGCGCCCGCGGCCGCACCACCGTGGTCTCCTCGATCGGGGTGCAGGACCTCGACCACGCCCGACTGCGCAGCGACGGCGCCCGGGACCTGCGCGCCATGCTGTGGCTGCTGCAGGGGGGCCCCGACACCGCCGTGGTCCCGCACGTCGCCTCCCTCACCGGCAGCGAGCAGGAGATCTCCCCGCTTACCCCGTCGGCGCCGCAGGGACGCGTCGTGCCCGCGAACGAGCAGGCCTCGCCGCTCGCGCCGAGCACGGAGCAGCCCGGCGCGGCGGAGCCCGAGCTCTCCGACGAGGACGTCGACGCCGCGATCGAGGCGGCCCTGGCCAGGAAGTCAGGCGGCACCCCGGGCAGCGCCGCGGAGGCGGCCGACGGCACGGCCGCCGATGCCGCGGACGCCGACGTGACGGCGCAGGCCCCTGCTGAGGACGGTGCCGGCTCCGGCAGCGCGTCCGAGAGTGCCTCCGCTCCGGAGGATGCCGGCAGCGTCGACCCGGCGGAGCCCGACGCCGAGACCGGGGCCGCCCCGGCGGAGCCCGATGTCGACAACGCACCCGCCCCGCGGCCGCCGCGCGAGCTCGAGACAGACGCCCTCGTCCAGGACCTCGCCGATCGCCTGTTCCGCCTCGGACTGCTGGTCGAGCGCGACTTCGGCCTCTCCTCCGACAGGATCGAGCTGGCGCTGGGCCATCCCGAGATGCCCGGGCGCATGCTGCTGGCCGTGGACACCGACGGCTCCCACTACGTCGACACCCCGAGCCAGCGCGAGCGCGACCGGTTGCGCGCCGAACGGCTCGAGGCCGCGGGCTGGGCCACCGAACGGGTCTGGTCCTGGGCGCTGTTCATCGACCCCGACGGCGAGGCTGAGCGGATCCGCCGCGCCCTCGAGCGGGCGCTGCGCCTGGTCCAGGAGGAGGAGCGCTCCGACTCGCCCTCCGGCGTGGGCACCATTCGCCACCGTCTGCCGCGCCCGCAGGTCCCCGCCGGGCACCAGCTGTCCTTTTACTCGAGCGACGACTTCGACGCCGTGGTGGAGTACATCTGCTCCGACGGCCGCGCCCGTCTCGAGGAGCATCTGGCCACCGAGGTGCGCAGCTTCCTCGGCTTCGAGCAGCGCTCGGTGCTGCTGGACGTCTCCGTCTCGAGCGCCATCCGCCGCTATCAGGAGCGCCAGTGAGCAAGAACGGCACCGCCCCCGGCCCTGGCACCGGCGCTGCACAGCCGCGGCGGCGCGTGGTGATCTCCTCGCTCACCGGCAAGCCGATCGAGTGGGACGAGCCGGAGACGCCGAGCAAGGAGCGGCCCGCCGCCGGCGAGCATCGGCCGATCCTCCCGGACCGCGTGGCCGAGGACGCCCCCGAGCCCGGGGCCGACGAATCCAACGATGCGCGCATCGCCGGCGACGTGCCTCCGCACTGGGGCCGCGGCCGCTGACCCCGGGAACGGGTCGCGAGCGTCTCGAGCTTTTTGAGCACCTCGAGCGCCGTCCGCGCATCGAGGGAGGTGAGGGCGGCCACTGCCCGACCCGTCATCCAGGCTCCGCAGGACACGTTGCGTAACCTGGGGTCATGACGGATCCCGCCCCCACTGCCATCTCGCAGCGCCCGACCCCCTCGGTGGAGCCCGCGGTGGAGACCGGCGCCCGCCCGCCGCTGCCCGAGCACCGCAATGCGCTCGGTAACCTGCTGCGCGGTGCGCTGATCGGCGTGGTCGAGACCGTCCCGGGAGTGAGCGGCGGCACCGTCGCACTGGTCACCGGGATCTACGACGAGCTCATCGACGCCGGCCACCACCTCACCGCCGCGGCGCGACGCCTGCTCACCGGCCCCGACCGACGCCGTGGGATGGCCGAGCACCTCCGCGCCGTCAACTGGATCCTGGTGATCCCGCTGCTGATCGGCATGGCCGCGGCCGTGCTCACCATCGCCGGGCCCATCTCCCGCCTCGTCGAGGCGCATCCGCAGACCATGCGCGCCCTGTTCCTCGGGCTCGTGGCCGGATCCGTGCTGGTGCCGGTGCGGCTCTCGGGCGCGGCGTGGCGGCTGCCGGACCTGCTGCGCTTCACGCTCGGCGTGATCGCCGGGCTGCTGCTGACCTCGCTGCCCAGCACCTCCCTGGACCCGAGCCCCTGGATCATCGCGCCCGCCGCGGCGATCGCGGTGTGCGCTCTGGTGCTGCCCGGCGTGTCCGGCTCGTTCCTCCTGCTCAGCGTGGGCCTCTATGAGCCCACGCTGCAGGCCGTCGATGAGCGGGACCTGCGCTACATCGCCTGGTTCGGGCTCTGGGCGTGCGTGGGCCTGGTGGTCGTGGTCAAGCTGATGCGGCGTCTGCTGACCCGTCACCACCGCGCCACCATGGTGGTGCTCTCCGGCGTCATGATCGGTGCGCTGCGCAGTCTGTGGCCCTGGCAGACCGCTGACGGGGCGCTGCAGGCGCCCGGCACCGGCTGGCCGCTGCTGCTGGCCCTCGCACTCGCCGGGGCCTGCGCGGTGCAGCTGCTGGTGCTCCTCGAGTCCCGGACGGCGGCACGCGCCGCCTCCCGCGCCGCGGCCTCCGGGCCCGCCGCCTCCGAGGTTGCCGCCGGCGGTGCGGCCGCGGAGGACACCCGCCCGGGGAGCTGACCCCGGGGCTGCGACGCCGCCCATCGCCGCAGGGCCACGTCGATGCGAGATCATCTGCCGCCACCTGCCCCGGCACGTACCCTGGGCAGCATGGACGACGCCACCACCACCACCCCCACCGCCGACCGCACCGCCGTCGAGGCCGCCGTCCCGGCAGCCACCGGTGCGCCGGACCTCTCTGCTGCGCGGGTCGCCGTGATCGGCGCGGGCAACATGGGCGGTCCCGTCGCCCGCACGATGCGCGCTGCCGGCGTGCAGGCCGAGCACCTGCTGATCGCGAACTCCAGCCAGGCCAGCAGCGAGCGCGCCGCCGACGAGCTCGGCGCCACCGCCGCGAGCTCCCGTGCCGAGGCGCTCGCGACGGCCGATGTGGTGGTGCTTGGCGTGAAGCCGTATCAGATCCTCGACCTCGCGGCCGATCTGCGCGAGGAGCTGCCCGCCGGCGCGGTCGTGATCTCCCTCGCCGCGGGCATCAGGCTCGCGCAGATCGAGCAGGCCCTGCCGGAGGCCGCGGCCGTGGTGCGCGCGATGCCGAACACCCCGATCTCGGTGGGGGAGGGCGCCGTGGGACTGATGCGCGGCAGCGCCGTCACCGACGCGCAGCACCAGCTGGTCCATTCCCTGTTCGCCCGCGCCGGAGTGGTCGTGGACATCACCGAGGAGCAGGTCCACGCGTTCATCGCCGCCGCCGGGTCGCTCGCCGGCTTCGGCTTCGCGATCATCGAGGCGATGACCGAGGAGGCCGTGCGCCAGGGCCTCACCCGGGATCTCGCCGACGCCCTCGTGCAGCAGACCCTCCGCGGGGCCGCGACCATGCTGCTCGAGTCCGGGATGCACCCGGCCGTGGCCAAGGCCGGGGTGTGCAGCCCCGGAGGCACCACCGCTGAGGGCTATGCCGCTTTCGAGCGGGAGGGCGTGCGCGCCGGCCTCGCGGCGACGATGGCCGCCGCCGCCGACAAGTCCCGGCAGATGGCCGGGGACTGACCCTGCGGGGGACAAGGCGGCCCGCCCGGCACTGCCTTGTCGGGACCGCCCTGCCCTGGGCCGCCCCGCCGACCACCTGAGCGCAGCGCTGCCGTGTCCTGCACGGGCCGATGGCGACGTCTTCTGGCATGTATGCCAGTGCACCTCACCATCGGCCCGTCGGCTACGTTGCCGCCTCGCCCGTCAGGCCCGGTGGGAGAATTTCTCGATCAGCTCCGTGCGGCCGGAGACGATCAGCAGATCGTGTGCGGCGACCATGGTCTCGGGCACCGCGTAGGTGAAGTCCTTGCCCGGGGACTTGACCCCCACCACGGTCACCCCGTGCCGCTGGCGGATGTCGGACTCGGCGAGCGTCATCCCCTGCACCTCGTGCGGGGGCCGCATCTTCACGATGGCGAAGTCGTCGTCGAACTCGATGAAGTCCATCAGGCGGCCGTTGACCAGGTGGGCGACCCGTTTGCCGGCGTCGGCCTCCGGATAGACCACGTGATGGGCGCCGATGCGCTGAAGGATCTTGCCGTGCGCGGCGGAGATCGCCTTCGCCCAGATCACCGGCTTGCCCTGATCCACCAGGTTCGCGGTGATCAGCACGCTGGCCTCGATCGTGGTGCCCACCCCGACCACCGCGAACGAGAAGTCCCCGGCACCGATCTGATCGAGCACCTCGGGCTGGGTGGCGTCGGCCCGCACCACGTGGGTGAGCAGCCCCGAGTACTTCTGCACCAGGCCCTCGTCGGCGTCGATCGCGAGCACCTCGGTGCCGAGCTTCTCGAGGGTCAGGGCGATCGAGGCGCCGAACCGGCCCAGGCCGATCACCAGCACTCCTTCATCGCGCACTCTGCGTGGCATGGGAACTCCTGCGGGGTCGGGCTCACGGGCCGTGAGCAGGGCGGGCACAGTCTAGGCCCGCATCCCGGCGCGGCGGAACCGGGCAGCACCGGAGCGGGAACCGCGCGGGGCCGGGGCGGAAGCCGGGCAGTTTCAGCCGACGATCGGACGCTCGCGCGGCAGCTGGACCATCCGCACCCGGGAGCGGACCGCGAGCGCGGCGCCGAGCGTCATCGGGCCCAGACGCCCCACGTACATGCACGCGATCAGCACCCACTTCGCCTCCTCCGGCAGGGCGGAGGTGATCCCGGTGGACAACCCCACCGTGCCGAAGGCGGACAGCGCCTCGAACAGCACCGCATCGAGCGTGAACGGGGTCAGCCGCAGCAGCAGGAAGGTCGCCAGGAACACCACCGTCGCGCTCATCACGAGCACGCCGATCGCCTGGCGGATGGTCTCGTGGGGGATGCGCCGCCCGAAGGCCTCGACCTCGGGGTTGCCGCGGATCTCCGCCCAGATGGAGAGCATCAGCAGCGCGAAGGTGGTCACGCGGATGCCGCCCGCGGTGGAGCCGGAGCCGCCGCCGATGAACATCAGCAGGTTCGTCAGCAGGCGGGACTCGGCGGTCATCTGCGAGACGTCCAGGGTCGCGAAGCCTCCGGAGCGGGGCATCACCGAGGCGAAACCGGCGCCCAGCAGCTTCGTGCCCACGTTCTGCCCGCCGAGCGTGGCCGGGTTGGACCACTCCATCGCGAGGTAGCCCACGAAGCCGAGCCCCAGCAGCAGCGCCGTGGTGGTCAGGGTGAGCTTGGCGTGCAGGCTCCAGCGGCGCGGCGTGCGCAGCTTGCGCACCACCACCAGGATCACGGGGAAGCCGAGCGAGCCCACCAGCACCGCGAGGCCGATCGGGATGGTGAAGAAGGGATCGCCGAGGTACTGGGCGGTGCCGAGTGCCTCGGGCACGAAGCCGGCGTTGTTGAACGCGCTGATCGCATAGAACAGGCCCAGGAACAGCGACTCGCCGATCCCGTGCTCGGTGACCACCATGTACGGGGTCAGCGCCACGAAGGTCGCGGCCTCGAAGGCGGCCGAGGTGATCAGGATGACCCGCAGCACCCCGCCCACCTCGGCGAGGCGCTCGGCCCGGGTCTCCTGCGCGGTGATCACCCGCTGGGCGAGCCCCAGGCGGTGCATCACCGACAGGCTCAGCAGCGAGGCGACGGTCATCAGGCCCAGCCCGCCGAGCTTCATCGCGATCATGATCACGGTGAGCCCGAAGGTGGACCAGTGGGTGCCGGTCTCGAGCGTGACCAGACCCGTCACGCAGATCGCGGAGACCGCGGTGAACAGTGCGTCGGTGAGCGAGGTGCGCTCGCCTACCACGGTCGCGGCCGGCAGCGAGAGCAGTCCGGTGAACACCGCGATCAACAAGGTGAACACACCCAGAGCGATCCGTGCCGGGGTGGGCTTGAACAATGCCCGCAGATGCCTCTCGGCGCCCGTGACGCGGCGCCGGGTGCGCGGCATCGCGCCGCGTCGCCGCGCCTGCTCGATCCTGCCCCCGTGCATCGTGCTCCCGTCCTGGCCCCGGCATCCGCCGGGAGCGTCGGCCGGAAGTCTACGACCGCCCGCGCGCGGGATCGACGCCCGCTGCGCGGGAGCGGGTCCGGGAGGCCTCGCGCCTGGGTACGCTTCGACACATGCCCGTCGATGTGCTCCGCCTCGTGCACGGCCTGCAGCTGCTCCTTCGACACATGCCCGTCGATGTGCCCGCCCAGGAACCTGCCCGCCCCGCCGCCGACGCCGCCGGTGTGGTGTGGGACGAGGCGCTGTGCGAGTACGACTTCGGCCCGTACCACCCGATGGCCCCGATCCGGCTCGCGCTGACCCACCAGCTCGCCCGTGCGAGCGGGCTGCTCGAGCGGCCCGGGGTGGAGCTCCTGCCCGCCCCGGTCGCGAGCGACGAGCAGCTGCAGGCCGTGCACGAGGCGGAGTACATCGAGGCGGTCAAGCAGGCCTCGCGCCCGATCGAGGAGATGACCGGCGAGGAGCTCGATGCGCTGATCAGCTTCGGGCTGGGCGGTGACGACGTCCCCTCGTTCCACGGCATGCACACCGCCTCCGCCCGGATCGCCGGCGGCTCCCTCACCGCGGTGGACGCGATCCTCGCCGGCAGGGTGCGGCGTGCGGTGCACTTCGCGGGCGGGATGCACCACGCCAAGTCCGCGAGCGCCTCAGGGTTCTGCGTCTACAACGACGCCGCCCTCGCGATCCGCCGCGCCCTGGAGGCGGGCGAGGAGCGGGTGATGTACATCGATGTCGACGTCCACCATGGCGACGGGGTGGAGCGTGCGCTGTGGGACGAGCCGCGCGCGATCACCCTGTCCGTCCACGAGACCGGCGAGCGGCTGTTCCCGGGCACCGGATTCGTGCAGGACACCGGCGGCCCCACCGCCCCGGGCACCGCGATCAACATCCCCCTGCCCACCCGCACCACAGCCGACGGGTGGGTGCGCGCGATCCGCGCCCCCCCTGCCCACCCGCACCACAGCCGACGGGTGGGTGCGCGCGATCCGCGCCACGGTGCCCGCCCTGGTGCGTGCGGTGCGGCCCACCCTGCTGGTCACCCAGCATGGCGCCGACACCCACCGCCTGGACCCGCTCGCGGGGCTGTCGGTCTCGCTCGAGGCGCAGCGCGAGGTGATGCTCCTGATGCGGGAGCTCGCCGACGAGGTCTGCGAAGGGCGCTGGCTGGCTCTCGGTGGAGGCGGGTACGCGGTGATCGACGTGGTGCCTCGCTCGTGGGCGCATCTGGTCGCGATCGTCACCGGCGCGCCGATCGAGACGACCGCACCTCTGCCGCAGGAGTTCCTCGACGCGGCCGAGGCGGCCCGCGCCGCCCACGGCCTGTCCCCGGAGCCGGGCCAGGTCACCTTCGGGGACGGCCGCCCTCTCGCGGTGCGGGACTGGGAGCGGGGCTTCGACCCCGAGGACGAGCTGGACCGGTCGGTTCAGTCGGCGCGCAGGGCCGTGTTCCCCGAATGGGGGCTGGACCCGTTCCTGGACTGAGCCGACGGCGCGCTCCGTGCGCGCCACCGAGGGAGCACCATCACCACCATCGCGAGCACGATCAGCGCGGGGGACACTGCGCGGGACATCGTCGTCATGGCCGGATCCTGCCACAATGACGCACAGCACCTGAGCGCATCGATCGAGGGGGAGACATGACGACGCGGACCACCCAGGCGCTCGACGACTTCGCCGAGCATCTGCGCGAGCTCGAGATGCCCCTGCCCGTCGAGGGCGCCGAGCAGGCCCGTGCCGAGGCCGGAGCCGTGCTCTCCCAGCTCTCCGACCACGTGATCCCTCGGCTCGAGTCGCTGGATGCACCGCTGCTGGTGGTGATCGGCGGCTCGACCGGCGCCGGCAAGTCCACCCTCGTCAACGCCCTGGTCGGGCAGCCGGTCACCCGCGCCGGCGCGATCCGCCCCACCACGCGCCGCCCGGTGCTGCTGCACCACCCGGCCGACGAGGCCTGGTTCACCGGCACCCGCATCCTGCCGGGCCTGGCCCGGGTGCACGCCGGGCAGGGCGATGACCCCGAGGCCCCTGGCACCGCGGACACTACCGGGGACGTGGACCCGGCCACCTCCCTCGCGCTCCACGCCCACGACAGCGTCCCCCAGGGGCTCGCACTGCTGGACGCCCCGGACATCGACTCCGTCGCCGCCGGGAACCGGGAGCTCGCCCGGCAGCTGCTGCGCGCCGCGGACCTGTGGCTGTTCGTCACCACCGCCAACCGCTACGCCGACGCCGTGCCCTGGGAGGTGCTGCGCACCGCCGCGGAGCGGGACGTCACCGTCGACGTGGTCATGAACCGCATCCCGGACCGCGAGGGCGTCGCCGAGGAGCTCGGCGAGGACCTCCGCGCGATGCTCGAGCGCCACGGGATCGAGGCCGAGAGGCTGTTCCTGATCCCCGAGAGCGAGGTCGACGCCGACGGCATGCTGCCTCCCGCGGTGATCGCTGAGCTCAGCGAGCGCTTCACGGCGCTCGCCGCGGACGAGGCGGGCCGCGGCCGCATCGCCCGGCGCACCCTCGCCGGCGCCGTGGACGGGCTGGCCGGCTCCGCGGAGCGGCTCGCGCAGCATGCCGCGACCCAGGACGCCGAGCGCCAGCAGCTGAAGGAGCAGGCGCTGGAGGCCTTCTCCGGTGCCCGCGAGCGGATCGACGAGGCGCTCGGCGACGGCTCGCTGCTGCGCGGCGAGGTGCTCTCCCGCTGGCAGGACGTGGTGGGCACGGGCGAGTTCTTCCGCGGCGTCGAAGCGCTCGTGACCCGGGCGCGCGACCGGATCACCCGCACCCTCAGCGGCGAGCCCGCCCCGGCAATCGCCGCCGAGCAGGCCCTGGGCACGGGCCTGGTGCACGTGGTGATCGACGAGACCGCCCGCGGCGCCGAGCGCGCCGACGCCGCCTGGCGCTCGAGCGCCGCAGGACGCCACCTCGCCGAGGGACAGGATCTCGCCCGCGTCCCCGACGGCTACGCCGACGAGGTCTCCGCCGCGATCCGCGCCTGGCAGGGGGACGTGCTGGACCTGGTGCGCTCCGAGGGCGCCGACCGCCGCACCAAGGCGCGCCTGCTCTCCCTCGGCGTGAACGCCGTGGGTGTGGCGCTGATGGTGGTGGTGTTCACCTCCACCGCCTTCATCCCCACCGGCCTCGAGATCGGCGCAGGCGCGGCCACCGCCGTTGTGGGCCAGAAGCTGCTCGAGACGATCTTCGGCGACGAGGCCGTGCGCCGCATGGCCGCCGCCGCCCGCGAACGCCTCACCTCCCGGCTCGATGCGCTCGTGGCCAGCCGCTCCGGACCCTTCCTGGACCGGCTCGACGAGCTCGGCGAGGTGGGCTCGGCCGAGCTGCTGAGCGCCGACGCCGAGGCGCTGGCCCGGCTCGGCCAGGAGATCAGGGAGGACGCATGACCCCGCTGCTGGGCCGCACCGAGAAGGCGCCCGCCCCGCTGATCGAGCGGATCGAGTCGCTGGACCGCGCCACCGACGCCCTCGACGGCATCGCCCCGCCCCCCGACGTCGCCGCCGCGCGCGAGCTGCTCGAACGGATCGATCGCCGCCGTGCCCTCTCCGCCGAGCACACCGTGATCGGCCTGTTCGGCGCGACCGGATCCGGCAAGTCCTCGCTCGTCAATGCGCTGGTGGGCACCGAGATCTCCCAGGCGGCGGTGCGGCGCCCGACGACCGCTGTGCCGGTCGCGGCGGTCGTCGGCGCCGCCGGCAGCGACGCGCTGCTGGACTGGCTCGAGATCGAGCAGCGCCACCTCCTGGACGGCACCGATGCCGCGCTCGCGCTCGCCGCGCAGCGCCCGGCGGGCCGGCGCGCCCGGCGCACCCACCCGGACGGCGCCCCCGGCATCGTGCTGCTGGACCTGCCGGACCTCGACTCGGTCGAGGCCGCCCACCGCGCGGTCGCCGAACGGATGAGCGGCCTGGTGGACGTGATCGTGTGGGTCACCGATCCGCAGAAGTATGCCGACGCCGTCCTGCACCAGGAGTTCGTGCGCCCCTTCGCCGGGCACGACGCGGTCACGGTGCTGGTGCTGAACCAGGTCGACAGGATCCGCGAGGACGAGCGCGAGCCCGTGCTGGACTCCCTCACGGGGATCGCCCGGGCCGACGGGCTCGAGCGTGCCCCGGTGCTCGCGACCTCCGCGACCACGGGGGAGGGGGTCGAGGCGCTGCGCGAGCATCTCGTGGGCATCGCCCGCAGCCGGGAGGCGGTCATCGAGCGGCATCGCGCTGACGTGTGCGGCGCCGCCGAGGCGCTGCAGCAGGCTGCGGACCCCGCCGGGATGCCCGAGCAGGTCACGCCTGCGCAGATCGACGCCCTCGTCGACGATCTCGCCGCGGCCGCACGTGTCGAACCGGTCGCCCAGGCCGCCGCCGCCTCCTACCGGCACCGTGCGGCCCGCAAGGTGGGCTGGCCGCCGCTGCGCTGGGCGCGTGAGGCGCGCCCCGACCCGCTGGGCCGGCTCGGCATCGGCCGTCGGCGCGACGGGGAGGGGCTCGAGCGCACCTCCCTGCCCGAGCCCGACGCCGCCACCCGCGCCCGGGCCTCGGGCGGGGTGCGGCGCTTCGCCGATGCCGCCTCCGAGGGCGGCGGGGAGCCCTGGCGCGCCGCGGTGCGCACGGCCGCACGCTCGCGCGAGGAGGGGCTCGGCGACGCCCTGGACCAGGCGGTCGCCGGCGCTGATCTGCGCGCCCGCTCCACCTCCTGGTGGTGGCCCGTGCTCGATGTGCTGCAGTGGCTGGCCCTGCTCACCTGGGTGGTGGGCCTGGGCTGGCTCGCGCTGAACGCCGCCCTGGCCTTCCTGGGCCTGCCCCCGCCGCCGATGCCGATGGTGCGCGAGCTGTGGATCCCGATCCCGCTGCCCACCGTGCTGGTGGTGCTCGGCATCGCCGCCGGCATCCTGATCGGGGTCGCCGGCTCCGTGGTGGCCGCGCTGGCGAGCTCCTGGCAGCGGCGCCGTGCGCGCCGGGTGCTCATGGCGCGGGTGCGGGAGGTGGCCCAGCGCGAGGTGGTCGAACCGGTCGAGACGGAGCTGACCAGGGCCGCCGCGACTGCGAGCGATCTCGCACTCGCGCGCGGCGGAGCAGGCAGGGGCGCCGTGTAGAATGGCTGGTCGACCGTGGCGTCGGGCCCGCACGGAGCAACACGGATCGTCTGCTTGCATCGACAGCGTGCATCGCAGCGTTCCGCCGTGCAGTATCCGCGGCCCGCGCATCACCTGATCCGCTGCACCCCCGCAGGCATCGGCCTGCAGAACAGAGGCACCTATGGGTTCTGTCGTCAAGAAGCGACGCAAGCGCATGTCCAAGAAGAAGCACCGCAAGCTGCTTCGCAAGACCCGCCACCAGCGTCGCAACAAGAAGTGATCGCTGCGTGACAGCAGACGGCCCCCACCTCGTCGAGGTGGGGGCCGTCTGCAGTCCGGGGCTCAGGCGCGGCCGGTCAGCCGCCGCCACAGGGGGCGCCGGCGCAGCGCGGTGCGCAGCTGCTCGGCATCGACCCGGTACTTCGCATGCACGGTCCCGTCCACGATGATCACCGGCACGTCGTAGTCCCAGTCCGACTGCAGCTGGGGATCCTCGTCGATGTCGCGCACCTCCACGGCCGTGCCGGCCCGATCAGCCTCGGCCCGCACCACGGGCAGGGCGTCCTCGCACAGATGGCAGCCCTCGCGGGTGAGGTAGAGGACCCGGGCCTGCGGGTCGGCGGGGGAGGGGATGCGCGGGGCGGTCATGGTGCGAACCCTATCGAGAGCTGGCCGTCGCGGCGGTAGTGGAGTGCCGGGTGAGGAGGAGTGGGCGCGAAGAAGCCGTGCAGGGGCGGCGCCGGGCCTGCAGACGGCGACGGACCGTCCGCGCAGTGCGGACGGTCCGTCGGTCTCCTGAGGCGCGGTGCGCCGTGCAGGGGCGGCTCAGGCGGCGGCCGGAGCGGTGAACTCGGCCTCGATGAGGATCTTGACCTCGTCGGAGACCAGCACGCCACCGGCCTCGAGGGCGGCGTTCCAGGTCAGGCCGAACTCCTTGCGGGAGATCGTGGTCTCGCCGGTGAAGCCCGCGCGGTAGACGCCGAAGGGATCGGTCGCGGCGCCCTCGTAGGAGAACTCCAGCTCGACGGGCTTGGTGACGTCGCGGATGGTGAGGTCGCCGACCAGGGTGTCGCCCTCGACCTTGGTGGAGACGAAGGTGATCTCCGGGAAGTTCTCGACGTCGAAGAAGTCCGCGCTGCGCAGGTGGTTGTCGCGGTCCTCGTTGGAGGTGTTGATCGTGGCGGTCTTCAGGGAGACGGAGAACGCGAGGTCCTTGCCGCCCTCGCCGACGGTGAGGGTGCCCTCGGTGTCGGGGAACTGGCCGCGGGCCTTGGAGATGCCGGCGTGGCGCACGGTGAAGGCGGCGGAGGTGTGAGCTGCGTCGAGGGTCCAGGTGCCGGGGGTCAGATCCGTCATGATGTGTCTCCTTGGAGTTGAATGGGGCGAGGGGGCCGGGAGGCGGCCACCGCGTTCTTGCTTGAAATCTAAACTAATCCGAGGGAGGATGGCAAGCAATGGTCCCCGGGAAAGAGGAAACTGTGATGGACGCCACACACGGCACGATAGCTGACGATGGGGCTTCGACGCCCGAGGAGCTCTGGCTGACCTCCGCGGAGCAGGAGGCCTGGCGCACCTTCCTGTACGCGACGACCCTGCTGACGGACCGGTTCACCGAGGCGCTGCAGGCGGATCCGGAGATCGACCTGACCCTCGGCGAGTACGAGATCCTGGTGCGCCTGTCCGAGGCGGAGGGCCGCTTCCTGCGCATGTCAGAGCTGGCCGACAAGGTGGTCCACTCCCGCTCCCGCCTGACCCACACCATCTCCCGGATGGAGAAGCGCGGCCTGGTCGAGCGGGTGCGCAGCACCGACGACGGTCGCGGGCGCCAGGCCCAGCTCACCGAGGCGGGCATCAAGATGCTCGAGCTCGCCGCCCCCACGCACGTGCGCTCCGTGCGCGAGCAGCTGCTGGACGTCATCGGGCACGACGATCTCCTCCAGCTCGGCCGGATCCTCGCCAAGACCCTCGACGAGGACGCCCCCGTGGCCGTCGGATGTCCGGCACCTCACCGCCCGGGGTCCGCACCCCGCTGATCCGGAGGTTCGGTTGGTACCGTGAATCCGCTCGGGCTCGAGCCCGCAGCGCGACATCGAAAGAGGACACCCCTGCCATGACCACCACCACGGTCCACCTCGTCCGCCACGGCGAGGTGCACAACCCCGAGCGGATCCTGTACGGCCGCCGCCCCGGGTACCGGCTCAGCGACCGGGGTGAGCAGATGGCAGCGATGGTGGGCGAGCACCTCTCGGGCGCGGACATCGCCGTGGTGCGCTCCTCCCCGCTGCTGCGCGCGCAGCAGACCGCCGCCCCGATCGCCGCGCCCCACGGGCTCGAGATCGTCACCGACCAGCGGCTCATCGAATCGGGCAACCGCTTCGAGGGTCATCGGATGGGCCACGGCGAGGCGAAGCTGACGGATCCGCGCAACTGGCGCTGGTTCCTCAACCCCTTCCGGCCCTCCTGGGGAGAGCCCTACCGCGAGCAGGTCGCACGCGTCACCTCTGTCGTGCACGAGGTGCGCGCCGAGGCCGAGGGCCGCGAGGCGGTGCTGGTGCTCCACCAGCTGCCGATCTGGGTCACCCGCCGCAGCGCCGAGGGAAAGCCCCTGTTCCACGATCCCCGCCGCCGCCAGTGCGGCCTGTGCTCGGTGACGAGCCTGCGCTTCGTGGGACCGCACCTGGCCGGCATCGGCTACGCCGAGCCCGCCGCCCCGCTGTACGCCGGAGCGGTCGATGCCACGGGAGGCAAGCTCACGTGAGGACCCGCCGCATCCTGCCGGCCACCCCGGCACCGACCCGTCGCGCACTGCTCGGGGCCGTCGGCGGCACCTCCGCCGCACTGCTCCTGGCCGCCTGCGGGACCGACACCAGCGACCGCTACGCCTCCGGGGACGCCGGCTACATCTCCGGCGACGGCGTCGCCACCGAGATCCCGGCCGCGAACCGCGGCGAGCCGCTCGAGTTCTCCGGCACCTCCTACGACGACGAGGACATCGCCTCCGCCGATCTGCGCGGCGAGGTGCTCGTGCTCAACGTCTGGTACGCCTCCTGCCCGCCGTGCCGCAAGGAGGCGCCCGACCTCCAGGAGATCCACGAGGAGTACCTCGACCAGGGCGTCGCCTTCCTCGGCGTCAACGTGCGCGATGCCGCCGGGCCCGCGCAGGCCTTCGAGGAGAGCTACGGCATCACCTACCCCTCCCTGCCCGATCCCGATGCCGAGATCATGTACTCGCTGCGCGGCCAGGTCGCCCCCAACGCCGTGCCCTCGACCCTGGTCATCGACCGCGAGGGCCGGGTCGCCGCGCGCATCTCCGGCGCAGCGGACCCCTCGGTGCTGCGCGCCATGATCGACACGGTGGTCGCCGAATGATCCTCGCCGAGGTCGGCTCCGCCTTCCAGGCCACCGCGATGTCCGGCTCGCTGCTGCTGGCGCTGGCCGTCTCCGCCGCCGCGGGCCTGGTCGCCTTCCTCTCGCCGTGCGTGCTGCCCGTGGTGCCGGGCTACCTCGGCTACGTCTCCGGGCTCGCCGGCGAGAGCGCCGTCGGCCCCGCGAAGACCTCCGCGAAGCGTGCCCGCCCCGCGACCGGGCGGATGCTCGCCGGCAGCGCCCTGTTCGTGGCCGGCTTCGCCGTGGTGTTCATGATCCTGGGCGGCTTCGCCGGGGCGCTGGGATACCTGCTGCAGGAGCACGCGGTGTGGATCAACCGCGTCGCCGGCGCGATCGTGATCCTGATGGGCCTGCTGTTCATGGGCGTGTTCCCGAGCCTGTCCGCCACCCGCCCGGCCACCTCGAAGCGCCCCGACGCCGGGCTGCTGGGCGCCCCGCTGATGGGGATCGTGTTCGGACTCAGCTGGACCCCCTGCATCGGCCCTACCTACGCCGCGATCATCGCCCTGTCCCTCGACGGCGGCGGGGACGGCGCCGCGATGCGGGGCGCCGTGCTGGCGCTGGCCTACTCGCTGGGCCTGGGCATCCCCTTCGTGGTGTTCGCGCTGCTATTCGACCGGGCCCTGGGCCTGAGCAGGAAGCTCTCCTCCCACCGCCGCACCATCGGCCTGCTCTCGGGCGCGCTGCTGATCGCGATCGGCGTGCTGCTGATGACCGGGGTGTGGTCGGCGTGGATGGGTGAGCTGCAGGGCCTGATCGGCAACTTCGAGCCGGTGGTGTGATGAACGAGAAGACCAGGCCGCCCGCGCGCGGCGAGGCGGCACCCACGACCGGGGCGAGCGACTCCTGGAGCAGCAAGCCCGAGGTCGACGGCAAGGGCCCGGCCACGCTGCCCGGCCTGGGCCTGCGGGGCACGCTGCTGTTCCTGTGGCGCCAGCTGACCAGCATGCAGACCGCGCTGATCCTGCTGATGCTGCTCGCCATCGCGGCAGTGCCCGGCTCGCTGTACCCGCAGCGCAGCGTCAACCCCGCCCTGACCGAGCAGTTCCTCGAGGAGAACGGCCGCTGGGGCGAGATCCTGGACGCGCTGGGCTTCTTCGAGGTGTTCTCCTCGCCCTGGTTCTCGGCGATCTACCTGCTGCTGTTCATCTCCCTGATCGGCTGCATCGTGCCGCGCGTGGGAGTGCACCTGCGCCAGCTGCGCGCGAAGCCTCCGCGCACCCCCTCGCGGCTGACCCGCTTCGCCGGCTACACCCGCACCGAGCTGCCCGGCGCAGATGCCGACGCCCTCCTCGAGCGCGCCCACAAGGCGCTGCGCCGCTCCCGCTACCGCACCGAGGTGCGCGAGGAGAAGTCCTCCCGCTCCGTCAGCGCCGAGCGGGGCCTGCTGCGCGAGACCGGCAACCTCGCCTTCCACATCGCGATGGTGGGCGTCCTGGTATGCCTGGCCGGCGGTCAGATGACCTCCTACCGCGGCCAGATCACCATCATCGAGGAGCAGGGCTTCTCGAACTCGCTGACCCAATACGACTCCTTCGAGTCCGGCGCCTGGTTCGACGAGTCCCAGATGCCGCCCTTCCGCTTCACCCTCGAGGACTTCCGCGCCACCTACGTCCAGCCCGGCGAGTCCGGCAACGTCGGCGAACCCCGCTCCTTCGAGGCCGACGTGCTGGTGACCACCCCCGGCCAGGAGCAGCGTTCGCAGACCCTCCAGGTCAACAAGCCCCTCCACGTCGACGGCGCCTCGATGTACCTGCTCGGCAACGGCTACGCCCCCGAGGTCACCGTCACCGACCCGCAGGGCACCGTGGTCGCCGAGGGCCCGATCATCACCGTCCCGCTGGGGGACATGGGCTACTCCTCGCAGCTGGTGATCAAGGCGCCGGACGCCCAGCCCGAGCAGACCGCGGTGGTCGGCTTCTTCCTGCCCACCGGCACGATCGACGACCAGGGACCCCGCTCGCTCTACCCCGATGCGCTGGACCCTCAGCTCGCGCTGACCGTCCACCAGGGCGATCTGGGCCTGGACTCCGGCGTCCCCCAGAACGCCTACGAGGTCGACGTCAGCACCCTCACCCCGGTCACGGGGGAGGACGGCAATCCGGTGCTGATGCGGCTCTACCCCGGCCAGGAGTTCGAGCTGCCCGACGGCACCACCGTCAGCTTCGACGGGCTGCGCCGCTACGCGGCCTTCGACATCGCCCACGACCCCTTCGAGCGCTGGGTGCTGGTCAGCGCCCTGATCGCCGTGGGCGGACTGATCCTCTCGCTGTTCGTGCCGCGCCGGCGCGTGTGGGTGCGCGTACGCTCCACCGCGGACGGTGCCGTGCTCGAGGTCGCCGGCCTCGCTCGCAGCGACGACCCCATGCTCGAAGAGGACGTGCGGGCTCTGGCCACCACGCTCCAGGCGGCGCAGGATGGACCTCGGGACTCGGCGCACCGCCCGCAGCCCGACCGGCCCTCACAGGCCCCGCAAGACCCTTCTGAAGGAAGTGCACAGTGATCAATGAGCAGCTCGCGGAGCTCTCGAACCTCTCCCTCGTGGTGGCGATCGTCCTCTACGTCCTGGCCCTGTTCGGATTCTCCGCCGATCTCGCCTCGATCTCGCAGAAGCGCAGCGATCAGCGCCTGGCCGCCCAGGAGGCGAAGGACGTCGATCGGGTCCTGCACGGCGCGGGCGTCGGCGCCGGTGGCGGGATCACCTCCGGTGCCGAGGACGCGGGGACCACGCCCGCGAGCTCTGCCGCAGGCGGCTCCGCGGGCACGGGGGAGCGCACGCCCGGCACGATGACCGCGCAGAAGTTCGCCTTCCTGCTCGCCGGGGCCGGGACCCTGCTGCACGTGCTCGGGGTGGTGGCCCGTGCGGCGGCCACGCAGCGGGTGCCGTGGGCCAACATGTACGAGTTCGCGACCACCAGCACGGCGCTGGTGATGGTCGCGTTTCTGCTGTTCAGCATCAAGCGCGTCGAGCTGCGCACGCTGGGCACCTTCGTGGTCGGCCCCGTGCTGCTGGTGCTCCTGCTGGCCCAGACCTTCTGGATCGTGCCCGCCGCGGCGCTGACGCCGAGCCTCCAGAACTCCCACTGGCTGATCATCCACATCGGCATCGCGATCATCGCCACCGCCCTGTCCATCCTCGGCGCCGTGCTGGCCGGGCTGCAGCTGGTGCAGGCCCGTCACGAGCGCGCCCTGGTGGAGCTGGCCGAGGCCGGTGGGGAGCACCCCGAGCACTGGGGCCGCGCCGGCCACGTGCTCGATCGTCTGCCGTCCTCGACGGTGCTGGAGTCGCTGAGCTTCCGCATCCACTCCCTCGCCTTCGTGTGCTGGACCTTCACCCTGATCTTCGGTGCGATCTGGGCCCGCGAGGCCTGGGGGCGCTTCTGGGGCTGGGACCCCAAGGAGGTGTGGACGTTCATCATCTGGGTGATCTACGCGGCCTACCTCCACGCCCGCGCGACCGGCGGCTTCCGCGGCACCCGTGCCGCCTGGCTGGCGCTGGCCGGTTTCGTGGCCGTGGTGTTCAACTACACGATCGTCAACACGGTGATCAACGGCCTGCACTCCTACTCGGGGCTCTGAGCCCCGCGCACAGGCGCCGACGTGAGCGGCCCGGGACGGTGAACACCGTCCCGGGCCGCTGTGCATGGTGGGGCCGCTGTGCGTGGTGGGTGGGTTCCGGCTCCCTGCGAGTCCTTGGCCGCTCAGCTCTGCGGCGGGTTGCCGGGATCCTCGTCGTCGCTACCGCGCTGCTTCTTCTCGCGGCGCTCGCGGCGGATGTCCTCGTCGAGCTTGCGCAGGAAGTCGGGATCCTCGTCCGGGGCGAGCGGGCCCTGCCGGCGCGGGCCCTGGCCTGCGGGGCGGGAGCGGTCCTTGCCCACGAACAGCCAGGTGATCGGTCCCACCCAGGGGATCAGCACGATCAGCACGATCCAGGCCCACTTGGGCAGGCCTCGGATCTTGTCGTCCTCGGTCTGCACGCAGTCGGCGAGCGCGAAGACCGTCAGGGCGATCGAGAGTACTGCCAGGATTCCGCGTGCCATGGCCGAAGTGTAGGCAACGGACCTGATCATCGTGTGGGGAACCCGGGGGCAGGGCGGTCCCAGGCGGGCGAACTACCCTGGACCTCATGCGTCCTCTCCTCCTCTACGCCGTGATCCGCCTGGGGCTGTGGGTCCTGATCTGGTGGCTGCTCACCCTGATGGGCGTGGGCCTGATGCTCGCCGGCGTGCTGGCGGCGCTGCTGGCCATGCTGATCTCGATCCTGTTCCTGGATCGTCTGCGCGATGCGGCGGCGATGCGGTGGAAGGCGGCCGACGAGCGTCGCGCCGAGCGGCGCGGCCAGGAGATCGACGAGGACGCCGAGTTCGAGGACTCGCTGCTGGACGACTCCGGCGAGGGAGATGACCCGCTCGACCCGGAGGATCCCGACGGGACGGGGGATCTCGAGGGGCCGCGGGATCCTGAGGGATCGGGCGATCTCGAGGGGTGGGGCGAGATCGTCGACCCCGAGGATCCGGAGGAGACGGCCGATCTCGAGGACCCCAAGGGCCCTGCCGGGACCGACGGGATCAGATCAGCAGACCGATGAGCAGCAGCAGCGAGTAGACCAGCTCGAGCCGCCCGGTCGCGCCGAGCACCGGGATCAGGTCCCGGCCCATCGCCCCGCCGAGCACGGTGCGCACGGGCCCGATCGCGAGCGGCAGCGCCAGCAGCACCAGCGCCGCCGGCAGATGCACGATGATGACCGGCACCATCAGCACGAAGGGGACCAGCAGCGTCGCGGTGAACAGCGCTCGTGTTCCCTTCTCGCCGAGCCGCACCGCGAGGGTGCGCTTGCCCGCGAGGGTGTCTGTGGGGATGTCGCGCAGGTTGTTGGTGAGCATCAGCGCCACCGCGAGCAGCCCGATCGCGATCGATGCGAGCAGCGCCGCCCACGAGGGCTGCAGGGTGATCGCGTAGGCGGTGCCGTTGACGGCCACGAGACCGAAGAACACGAACACGAACAGCTCGCCGAGCCCGAGGTAGCCGTAGGGCTTTCTGCCCCCGGTGTAGAACCATGCGGCGGCGATCGCGGCGGCACCCACCAGCACGGTCCACCAGATCTGGGCCAGCGCGATCAGCGCCAGCCCGAAGAGTCCGCCGAGGGCCAGGGAGAGGATCGCGGCCCGCTTCACCGTGCCCGGAGCGGCCGCTCTCGAGCCGGTCAGGCGGAAGGGGCCCACACGGTCGTCGTCGGTGCCGCGGATGCCGTCGGAGTAGTCGTTGGCGTAGTTCACGCCGATCTGCAGGCTGAACGCCACCCCGAGGGCGAGCAGGGCCCGGGGGAGCACCAGCGCCCAGTCCATCTCTCCGTGCAGCTCCTCCAGCTGACGGACGGCCACGCCGGTGCCGGCGGCCACGGGGGCGAGGGCCGCGGGGAGGGTGCGGGGACGGGCGCCCTGCACCCACTGCGACAGGTTGGCCATCATGCTCCTCGAGACGGGCGCCCTGCACCCACTGCGACAGGGTGGCCATCATGCTCCTCGAGGATCGTGTTCGGTGCCGCGCCGCGCGACGACCCCCACGAGGATACGTCGCAGCGGCACGCCCCCGCCCCGCCGACGCGAGGAGCACGCGCCGCTCGACTCGGGCGGGCGGGCCGGTGGTCAGCTCTCGGCGAGGCGGCGGGCGGCGGCGCGGTCCACCTTGCCGATGCCCAGCAGCGGCAGCTCAGCGACCACGTGCACCTGCTTGGGGATCATGTGGGCGGGCACCTCGGAGGTGCGCAGCGCCGAGCGCACCAGGGAGCTCGCGTCCTCGGGGTCGAGGCCGGGCTCGAGGGTGACCAGCGCTTCGACGCGCTGGCCCCACTCGGGATCCGCCACGCCCACCACCACGCTGGCGCGCACCATCCCCCGCAGCATCAGCGAGCGCTCGATCGCCCGCTCGACGTCCTGGGGCAGTACCTTGCGGCCGCCGGTGTTGATCACGTCGTCCGCCCGTCCCAGGATGTTCAGGGCGCCGTCCTCGCCGATCTGCGCGAGATCGGAGGTGAGGAAGGCACGCGCGGAGCCCTCGGTGGAGGCCGTAGCCGAGGTGGGGGCAGGGGCAGAGATAGCGGTGAATGGCGAGTCGTCGGTGCTGCCCTCGGCGGTGAGATAGCCGGTCGCGAGCGTGGGGGAGGAGATCTCCAGCCGGCCCGCTCCCGTGGGGTCCGGGTCCAGCACTCGCAGGCGCACCCCGGGCAGGGGAGCGCGGTCGTACACGCAGCCGCCCGCCGTCTCCGAGGAGCCGTAGGTGGTGCGCACCGAGATCTTCTGTCCCCGGGCCCGGGCGAGCACATCGGGTGCGGTCGCGGCGCCGCCCACGAGCACAGCGGCGAAGCGCTTGAGCAGAGAGCGTGCCCGCACGTCGGCCGCACCGGTGCCCGTGACGATCCGCGCCAGCTGGGTAGGCACGAGCGAGGTCAGCGCCGGCAGGCCGAGCTGCTCGGCGCGGGCGAGCGCGGGCTCGGCCAGGCGCACGAAGGTCTCGGCGTCGAAGTGGCCGCGCAGATCCGGCAGCGGATCGGGCAGTGCCGCGCTCTCGAGGCCGAGCACCTGCGCGGTGCGGTGCGCGCGGGCGATCACCTGCACCCCGGCGATGTGCGTGGGCGGCAGCAGCGGCAGCCAGAAGCCGTGCCCGCCGGTGGCGGAGGCGGTGCCGTCGGCCGCGAAGAGCCGCGCGGTCGCGTCCTGCGAGGCGCGCAGCGCCTGCCGGGTCAGCGCGACCGCCTTCGCGGCCCCGGTGGAGCCTGAGGTGGGGACCACCACAGCGGTGTCCTCATAGCCCACGGGCAGCTGTGCGGGCGGTGTGAACGGACCCAGCCACAGCCTGCCCCGCCCCGCCATCGCTTCGCCGATCGCCTGGGCGTGAGCGGTCAGCGAGGCGGCAGAGGCGTCGTACGGGGGCGGGAGCAGCCAGGGCAGGGAGGCACCCGCGGCGGAGTCGCTCATCTCAGCCCTGGGGGTGCGGGAAGCGGGACCAGTCGGGGTCGCGCTTCTCGAGGAAGGCGTCGCGGCCCTCCTGCGCCTCGTCGGTCATGTACGCCAGGCGCGTCGCCTCCCCGGCGAAGACCTGCTGGCCCATCAGGCCGTCGTCGGCGAGATTGAAGGAGAACTTCAGCATCCGGATCGCCTGCGGGGACTTGGTGGCGATGGTCGCGGCCATCTCGAGCGCCGTCTCCTCGATCCGCGCGTGGTCCACCACCCGGTTCACGGCGCCCCAGTCGTAGGCGTCCTGGGCGGAGTACTCCTCGGCGAGGAAGAAGATCTCGCGGGCCCGCTTCTGGCCCACCTGCTTGGCGAGGTAGGCAGAGCCGTAGCCGCCGTCGAAGGAGCCCACGTTCGCATCGGTCTGCTTGAAGCGGGCGTGCTCGCGCGAGGCGATCGAGAGGTCGGCGACCACGTGCAGCGAGTGCCCGCCGCCTGCGGCCCAGCCGTTGACCAGGGCGATGACCACCTTGCCCATGGTGCGGATCAGGCGCTGCACCTCGAGGATGTGCAGGCGGCCCGAGGAGCCGGTGCGCACCTGGGAGGTCTCCCCGTACTCCTCGACCTCGGCGTACTCGTACCCGGCCCGGCCGCGGATCCGCTGGTCCCCGCCCGAGCAGAAGGAATGGCCGCCGTCCCGTGGGGAGGGGCCGTTGCCGGTCAGCAGGATCACGCCCACGCCGGTGTCCAGACGGGCATGGTCCAGCGCCCGGTACAGCTCGTCCACCGTGTGCGGGCGGAAGGCGTTGCGCACCTCGGGGCGGTCGAAGGCGATGCGCACCGTGGGCAGGTCGCGCTCTGTGCGCTCCCCGTCGGGGGACTCCACCCGCTCCACCGCGCGGTGGTAGGTGATGTCGGTCAGCGCGGGCCCGCCGTGCTCGCTCGCGGGCACCTCGCGCCAGCGTCGCGGATCGAAGGTGTCGGAGACCTGGCGGGGCAGCGGGGCAGGAGCAGTGGTCATGGAAGCCAGGGTAGTCCGGCCAGGTGCGGTACCGGATCGCTGCGCAGGCGCCCGTAGGTCAGCACGTCCACCCTCTGACCGCCCAGGAGGAACTTGCCGCGCTCGAGGCCCTCCTGCACGAAGCCGGCGCCCCGCGCCACGGCACCGGAGGCGGGATTGTTCGCCCGGTGCCCGAGCTCGAGGCGTTCGAGCCCCCACCCGCCCTCGGCCTGCGGCGTGAGCGCGCGATCGGCGACGCTCACCGCGGAGCGCACGGCCAGGCCCCGCCCGCGATGCGCGGCGTGGAGCCAGTAGAAGAACCAGCCGTTGCGGTTCTCGGGATCGATGCTCATGGCCACCAGTCCCACGAGAGGCCCGTCGGCGCCGTCGGCTCCCTCGGTACCGTCGGCCCCGGGGCCAGCACCGGTGTCCACGATCGCGATCGCCCTACGGTCCTCCGCGAGCAGCCAGCCCACCTGCGCGCGCGCCTGCTCGAGGGTGGTCACGGTGCCCTGACGCGCCATGTCCGGCGCGGAGCGGTACGCGGCCAGCAGCGCCTCGGCGTCGCTCTCGCGCACCGGGCGCAGCCCATGGCCGAGGGTGGGCGGTGGGGTGTGGGGCATCGCGCCAGTGTGCCCGCTTCGACCCGGCGCCGTCCTCTCATTACCCTCGTGGGCATGCGTATCCCTCCCGCCCTGGCCGAGCGCGGCATCGATCGCGTCCACGCGTGGTCGATCCCCATGACCACCCGGTTCCGCGGCATCACCGAGCGAGACGGCCTGCTGCTGCATGGCCCGGCCGGCTGGTCCGAGCTCTCCCCGTTCTGGGACTACGACGCGGCCGAGTCCGCGACCTGGTTGCGCGCTGCGCTCGCCGACGCGACCGAGGAGCGTCCCGACCCGCTGCGCGAGGAGATCGAGGTCAACGCGACAATCCCCGTGGTCCCTGCGGTGCTCGCGCACCGCATCGCGACCGTGGGCGGCGCCCGCACCGCAAAGGTGAAGGTCGCTGACCCCACCTCGACGCTCGTCGAGGACGCCGAACGGCTCGAGGCGGTGCGTGATGCGCTCGGGCCCGACGCCCAACTGCGGATCGACGCGAACGCCGCCTGGTCCCTCGAGCAGGCGCAGGAGGCCCTGCCCGTCCTTGAACGCGCCGCGGGCGGGCTCGAGTACGCCGAACAGCCCTGCGCCTCCCTCGAGGACCTGGCCGTGCTGCGCCGCACGCTCGGCATCAGGATCGCGGCCGACGAGTCCGTGCGCCGCGCGGAGGACCCGCTGCGGGTGGCTCGCGCCGAGGCCGCCGATGTGCTGGTGATGAAGGTCCAGCCGCTCGGGGGAGTGCGGCGCTGCCTCGAGCTGGCCGAGCAGGCGGGACTGCCGGTGGTGGTCTCCTCCGCGCTCGAGTCGAGCGTGGGCCTCAGCGCCGGGCTCGCGCTCGCCGCGGCGCTGCCCGAGCTGCCCCATGCCAGCGGCCTGGCCACCGCGACCCTGCTCACCGGGGATCTGGTCGAGGAGCCGCTGCGGGCGCAGGGCGGCATGCTCCCGGTGGCCCGCCCTGAGCCGGCGCTCGCGCTTCTCGAGCGCCACGCCGCCCCGGCCGAGCTCGAGGCGCGCTGGGCGCGGCGCCTCGAGGACTGCGCCGCCCACCTCTGAGACAGGCCCACGGCTCCGGGATGGGATCGCGCCGACCGGGCGGTCCCGACGAGCCCGGCCCTCGCCGCGGCGACAGCATTACCCTGGCGTGGTGCCTCAGACCACCGCCCTGCCCGTCCCGTCGGCCTGGATCCCCGCGCCCCGACCCACCGGCTCCGGCGCGGTGGATCAGTCCGTCGCGCTGTGGAGCGCGCTGGCCGAGCTCGGGCTGCGGGAGGCGGTACTCGCCCCCGGTTCCCGCTCGGCGCCGCTGGTCTACGGTCTCGCAGCGCCCGAGGTCGCGGGCCGGATCCGCGCCCATGTGCGGATCGACGAGCGCGCCGCGGCCTTCACCGCCCTCGGGCTGAGCCGGGCACGGCCGCAGCATCCCGCTGCGGTGGTGACCACCTCCGGCACCGCCACCGCCCACCTGCACGCCGCGGTGATGGAGGCGCACCATTCCCGCATCCCGCTGCTGATGCTCACCGCGGACCGCCCCGCCGAGCTCCGTGAGGTGGGCGCCAACCAGGCCACCCGCCAAGCGGGCATGTACCGCTCGCTGGTGCGCCTGTCCGTGGACCTGCCCGCCCCGACCGCCGCCGCGGCCACCGAGGTCGAGCTGCGCACCGCGGTCTCCACCGCCGCCCGGGCCCTCGCCCTCGCTACGGGGGAGCACCCCGGCCCGGTCCATCTGAACCTCTCCTTCCGCGATCCGCTCGTGCCCCGCGCCGGCGCCGATACCGACACTGCCGTGGATGCTCCGGCTGAGCCCCGCGAGCGGATCCGGCTCACCCGGCGCCTGCTCCGCAGCGCGCCGGCGCCGCATCCCGTGCCGGTCGACGATCGCACCGTCGTGGTCGCAGGGGACGGCGCCGGGCCCGCCGCCGCCGAGCTCGCCGCCGCGCATACTCTGCCGCTGCTGGCGGAGCCCAGCTCGGGCGCGCTCCGCGGCAGCACCGCGGTGCCCCGCTACCCGGCCCTGCTGCGCGAGGTGATGGCCGATGCCGAGCACCCGCTGCGCCCCCACCGGGCGCTCGTGTTCGGTCACCCCACGCTCTCCCGCCCCGTCGTCGGCGCGCTGCTGGGCGCACCGGACGTCGAGGTGATCGTGGTCGATCCCCACCCCGACTGGGCCGACGTGGCCCGCCGCGCCCACCTCGTGGTCCCGGCCGCCGTGGGAGAGGAGGCAGGCGCTGAGAACATCCTCTCCGTCGCCGGCGGCGGGCCCGCCGAGATGGAGCAACAGCGGACCGAGCGGCGCCGCGCCCACCTCGAGGCCTGGAACGAGGCCGCCGCACGGACCACGGACGCACTGCCGCGCCCCTGGCAGCAGCGCGCCGCGCTCGCGGTGTGGGAGGCCTGCGAGGAGCAGGACCTGCTGGTGCTCGGCTCCTCGAGCCTGGTGCGCGACCTCGAACAGCACGCCGCCCCGCATCGCGCCGAGGTGATCGCGAACCGGGGACTGGCCGGGATCGACGGCACCACCGCGATGGCCGGCGGCCTCGCCCTGGCCCGCGAGACTGACTCCGTCCCCGGGCGGGTGCGGCTGCTGGTGGGCGATCTCACCGCTCTGCACGACCTCACCGGACTGCTGATCGGTCCCGAGGAGCAGCGTCCGTGCCTCGACGTGATCGTGGTGGACGATGACGGAGGCCGGATCTTCTCCGGCCTCGAACATGCCTCCGCCCCGCCTGACCTGCTGCGACGCTTCTTCACCACCCCTCACGGCGTGGACATCGCGGCCGCCGTCGCCGCGCTCGGGGCGACCTCGCAGCGGGTCACCGCCGAGACTCTGCCGGAGGCTCTCGCCCAGCCCTCTCGCGGCCTGCGCGTGCTCGTCGTCCAGGAGACATCCAGCGCGGACCCGAGCACATCTCGACCGCAGATGCTCCCATGGACCCCATGAAGGACGAGCACGCACCGCAGCATCACCCCGGTGAGCAGCCCGGCCCGTGGAGCGAGCAGCCCCCGCGGCATGACGCGAACCCCTGGGGCGAGCCGGCCCGCACCCCGCAGGCCTTCCGCGCGCAGGACCCCGCCCCGCAGGCCGGCGCTCCGCAGGCCCCGTCGTACAGCGCCCCCACCCCTGCCTACGGCTGGGACAGCCCGCCGGCCTCCCCGCAGGGTCCGGCCCCGGCGTCTGCTCCTGCACCTGCAGTGGCTCCCGCTGCGTCGCGCCGCGGCCCGGGCTGGGGCGGAGTGGGCGCGCTCGTGGTGCTCGGCATGATGCTCTCCAGCGGCGCCACCCTCGGCGGAGTGGTGGTCTACGACCAGCTGTTCAGCCCCGAGCCGTCCGCGAGCCAGGCACCGCCGCCGAGCAGCACCGAGGCGAGCCCCGCCTCGTCCCCGGCCGCCGCGGCGGACTGGGCCAGCATCGCAGAGCAGGTCTCGCCCAGCGCCGTCTCGATCACTGTCGCCACCGGCGGCGGCACCAGCCAGGGCACCGGCGTGATCCTGGACGAGCAGGGCACGATCCTCACCAACGACCATGTGGTCAGCGACGGCGAGGAGCTCGCGGTCACCACGAGCGACGGCCTCAGCTACAGCGCGTCCGTCGTCGGCACGGACCCCACCACGGATCTCGCCGTGATCCGCCTGGACTCCCCGCCCGAGGGCCTGCAGCCGGCCACGTTCGCCGATTCCAGCACCGTCGAGGTGGGGCAGCCGGTAATGGCGCTGGGCACCCCGCTGGGCCTTGAGAACACCGTCACCACCGGCATCGTCTCCGCGCTCGACCGCCCCGTCACCGCCTCGGGCGAAGAGGACGACGGCTCCGACACCACCTACACTTCCGCCATCCAGACCGACGCCGCGATCAACCCCGGCAACTCCGGCGGCCCCCTCGTGGACGCCGCCGGCCAGGTGATCGGCATCAACACCGCGATCGCCGGGATCCCCGGCGGCTCCGGACGCGCCGGCAGCATTGGACTGGGCTTCGCGATCCCCTCGAGCACCGCGATCATGATCGCCGAGCAGCTCCAGGAGGACGGCACCGCCGAGCACGCCTTCCTGGGCGTGACCACGAGCGACGGCTCGGCCGACGACGGCGAGGCCACCTACCGCGGCGCCGAGGTGGTCGCCGTCGAGCCGGACAGCCCCGCCTCCGAGGCCGGGCTGCAGGAGGGCGATCTGATCATCGGCGTGGACGACATCCCCGTCGGCGGCGCGGCCGCGCTGACCGGGGTGGTGCGCGGGCTGGAGATCGGCTCGAGCCACCAGCTGGAGCTGGTGCGCGACGGGAGCGTGGAGACGCTCGAGGTCACCTTCGGGGTGCGCGGCGGCTGACCCGTCCCCGCGCAAGGGGGTGGGTCAGGCGGGATGATCCCCGCGCAGCGCCCGCAGCATCGGGCGGCACTTCGCGAGCGCCTCGGCATGCTCCGAGACGGGGTCCGATGCCTCCACCAGGCCGCCGCCGGCCTGCAGCACCACGGTGCGCTCATCGACCAGGTGCGCCATCCGCAGCGCGATCGCCCACTGCCCGTCGCCGCGGGAGTCCATCCAGCCCACCGGTGAGGCGTAGCCGCCGCGGTCCTGCGGCTCGAGCTCCGCGATGATCCGGTCCGCCTCCTCGCGCGGGGTGCCCGAGACAGCGGCCGACGGATGCAGGCGCGAGGCGACGTCGAGGCTCGTGGTGCCCTCGCGCAGCGTCGCCGAGACGTCCGAGGCCAGATGCTCCAGCCCCGGCAGGCGCAGCACGAACGGCTCGGCGGAGACGTCGATCTGCTCGGCCAGGCCCGCCAGGCGGTCCACCACGGAGTCCACCGCGAAGGCGTGCTCGGACAGCTCCTTCGCATCGCAGCGGAAGGCGCGGCGGTCGATCTCGTCGAGCTCGCCGTCGTCGGCGACCGGACGGGACCCGGCCAGCACGCGCGAGAAGACCCGCCCCTCCTCGGTCTGGGCGAGCATCTCGGGGCTCGCGCCCACCACGTCCTCGAGGTGATACACCCAGGTGCTCGGGTAGACGCGGGCCAAGCGGGCAAGCATCACGGCCGGCTCGAGCGGCTCGGCCGAGCGCACCGCGGTGCGCTCGGAGAGCACCACCTTCTCGGCGCGGCCCGCACGGATCTCGGCCACGGCCTGCTGCACCAGCGCCTGGTACTCGTCCGGGGTGTGATCAGCCTCGACCTCGAGCTCGCCCAGCGGCGCCCGGGGCACGGGGGTGGAGGGGAACAGATCCCGCCAGGAGACCGGCAGCTCGGGCTCCTCGTCCACGCCGACGACGGTAAGGAAGGCTTCGCCGTCGTGCACGCCCAGCAGGGCGCGCGGGATCATCAACGTCGAGGGGCGCTCGGAGGCGTCGGCGTAGGAGAAGCTGCCCAGGCAGATCAGCCCGCTGGTGCGCACCCGCACCTCGTCGTCGACGCGCGCGGCCTCGGCGAGCGCGCGGAAGGCGGCACCCGCGGCCGCGAAGCGGTGCGGGCCGCTCGTCTGCACCGACCAGGCCGTCCCGCGGGCCACGAAGCCCTGACCGTGGCGGATCCAGGCCCCGCTGACATCGGCGGGGACATGCCCCAGCAGGTCGACGGGCTCCTCGATGCGCAGGGTGCGGACGACCAGGGTCGCCGCGGGGGCGTCGGGGGACAGGAGCTGGGCAGACATCCCCGTCATTATGCGACAACGCAGGGGCCCGGCGCCGTGATCCGTGTCCCGCCCCCAGATGCACGGAGCAGGTGGCCCGAGGTGCGACCATGGACCGGCGACCCCGTCCGCGGGGCCCGCGGGGCCGAGTCCGGCTCCGCGTCTCCGCCGTGACGGGAATCGAGGAGCAGACGCGTGAGCAGCAAGGTCGACAGCATCGCGACACCCCTGGTCCGCGGTGTCCTGGGTGCCCTCTCCTCGCTCGGCATCGCCCTGGCCGTGGTGGTGGTGCCGGCACTGGCCGCGCAGGTCGCCGGGACCGCCTCGAGCGCGACCGCGCTGGATGCGATCCTCATCTCCCTCAGCGTGCTGATCCTCGGCCACGGCGGCGGGATCGTGCTGACCACGGGCGTGGTCGACGGCGCGGTGACCCTGACCCCGTTCGGTCTGCTGATCCTGCTGATGCTGCTGTCCGCGCTGTCCATGCGCCGGGTGGGGCGCGCGCTGCGGCCCGTGCGGGACGACGGCGTGCTGCGCGCCGGGGCGCTGCGCGATGTGGGCTCCGCCCTGGGCATGTACACGCTGGTCTACGCGATCGGGCTGGCGGTGCTGGCGAGCTTCGGACGCAGCACGGACGTCTCCCCGGTGGTGACCTCCGCCGTGGTCTCCGGGGCGATGGTCGCGCTCGTGGGAGGCCTGGCCGGGCTGCTGTGGTCGCTGCGGCGGGAGCCGACGCAGTCCGTGCCCGGGGTGCGCGTGCTCGAGCTGCTGCCCACCCCCTACGGGGACATCGCGCGCGCCGCCCTGACCGCCGTGATCGGCCTGCTGTGGATGGGCCTCGCGGCGATCACGGTGATGCTCCTGCTCTCCGTGCCGGAGCAGGCCTCCCTGTTCGACGGCCTCGCCCCCGGCATCGTGGGCGGGCTGGTGCTGACCCTCGTGCAGCTCGCGCTGCTGCCCCTGCTCGCGGTGTGGGCGCTGACGGTGCTGCTCGGCGGCACGGTGGGTGTGGGCACCTCGACTGGCATCTCCCTCGGCGGGGCGGAGACCGGGGTGCTGCCCGCGCTGCCGATCCTCGGCGCGCTGCCCGGCCCCGGCGACTTCCCGGAGTGGACCTGGGCCCTGATGGTGCTGCCCGCCGTGCCGGTGGCGCTCGGCGCGGTGCGCCTGATCCGGGACCTGGCCGAGCACGAGCGGCGTGAGCAGATCATCGGCTGGGTGGGCTACCCGCTGGCCGTGGTGGTCGTCGCCCTGCTGCTGGCGGGCCTGTCCACCGGCGGGATCGGGGACGGCCGACTGGTGCACCTCGGCCCCCAGATGAACAGCCTCGCCCTGCCCCTGATCGGGGTGGTGGCGCTGACCACCGCCCTCGTGCTCGGCGTGCTCGCCACCCCGCTGATCCCGTGGGCCCGCAGCACGGTCGCGTCCCTGCGCGAACGGGTCGAGGCGGCCGAGCGCGGGGAGCGCCGCGAGGACGGCTCCGCAGCCGACGAGGACGAGCCCGAGACCGGGCAGGACGACGAGATCGACGGGAACGACGAGAACGACGGGGCCGACGAGATCGACGGGGCCGACGAGAACGACGGGGCCCACGAGACCGAGCAGGCCGACGACGTCGACTCGACGGAAGATGCCTCGCAGGTGCCGGAGGACAGCCCGACGACGGCGGACTCCGAGTTCCGATCGGTCCTCAGCTCGGCACTGTCCGGGCGCACCGCCGCCGCGCAGTCGGCACGCTCGGCACCGTCAGTCCGGTCCGCGCCGTCGGCAGCTTCCGCTGCCTCCGCTCCGTCCGCGCCCTCCGCGCCAACCCCGTCGGCCGAAGAGGACGATGCCGAGGCCGACGCCTGGTCCCTCGACGGGATCGACGCCGGGGACTCCTCGCGGCGCGGCTCCTGGATCAGCCGAAGAGATCGCTGACCCAATGGGCCATCGAATCCGGCAGCGCGCTCTCGCACTGGACGCGCGCCTGCTCTGTCAACGCCGTGGAGCGGCAGTCCTCCAGCTCGGACATCGGGCCGTAGAACAGCACGTTCAGCGTCGCCCCGAAGATCACCATCAGCATCGCGGGGACCCCGAGGAGCGTGCCGATCATCGCCATCCCGTAACGGCGCTCGCCGATCGAGCGCACGATCAGCACGATCAGCAGCACCAGCGCCACCAGCGAGGTCACGCCCGCCGCGATCGAGACCGGCAGCGGTGCGGACATCAGCAGCAGGGACGCCAGCATCGCCACGAGCAGCCAGCCCGTCAGGCGGCGCCGCGACGCGTGCTTGTCCGTGGACCGGCCGGAGGTGGAGTCGCTGTTCATATGACCCCATTGTGCCCGCACCGCGGACCGGCCACGGCCAGGACCGCCCGACGTTGCGCACTCGTCACCTCGGCGCGGACCGCCCGGCCGTCCGCAGCCCTGCGCACTACCCTGGTGCCGTGACCCGCCTCCCCGTCGTCGTCCTCATCTCCGGCACCGGCTCGAATCTCGCCGCCCTGCTCGATGCCGCCCGCACCCCGGACTGCCCCTACGAGGTGGTGGCCGTGATCGCGGACCGCGACGCCGCCGGGCTCGAGCACGCCCGCGCCGCGCAGATCCCCACCGAGATCGTGCGCCTGGGAGACCATCCCGATCGCGCCGCCTGGGATCAGGCGCTCGCCGCCGCCGTCGGCACGCACTCACCGCACCTGGTGGTGCTGGCCGGCTTCATGAAGCTCGTGGGCCCGCCGCTGCTCGAGGCCTTCGGCGGCCGCATCATCAACACCCACCCCGCCCTGCTGCCCTCCTTCCCCGGAGCCCACGGCGTGCGCGACGCCCTCGCCCACGGGGTGAAGATCACCGGCTGCAGCGTCATCGAGGTCGATGCCGGCGTGGACACCGGGCGGATCCTCGCCCAGAACGCCGTGGAGGTCCTGGACGACGACACCGAGGACAGCCTCCACGAGCGGATCAAGGCGGTCGAGCAGCCGCTCCTGGTCGACGTCGTGCGGCGTCTCACCGCCGCCGGCTGACCCTCGCGCCCGCGCGCCTGCCGGATAGACTGACCGCACACGACTGGCGAAGGTGGGCGACCACCGGGGAGTGACGTCGTGGGCATCGACCGCCTGGGTGCCCGCCGCAGCAGCAGATCCGAACAGGAGCACGCCACGTGAGCACCGAAGCACGCCGCCCCATCCGTCGAGCCCTCATCTCCGTCTTCGACAAGACTGGGATCGTGGACCTCGCCCGCACCCTCGCCGAGCACGACGTCGAGATCGTCTCCACCGGTTCCACCGGTGCTACGATCCGCGAGGCCGGCATCCCCGTCACCGAGGTCGAGTCCGTCACCGGCTTCCCCGAGATGCTCGACGGCCGCGTCAAGACCCTCCACCCCCGCATCCACGGTGGGATCCTCGCCGATCAGCGGCTCGAGACCCACCGCAGCCAGCTCGAGGCGCACGAGATCGCACCCTTCGACCTGGTCGTGGTGAACCTCTACCCCTTCAGCGAGACCGTCGCCGCCGGCGGCAGCTTCGACGAGATCATCGAGAAGATCGACGTGGGCGGCCCCACCATGGTGCGCGCCGCGGCGAAGAACTTCGCCTCCCTCGCCGTGGTGGTGGACCCCGAGGTCTACCCGATCGCGGCCGAGGCCGCCGCGGCCGGCGGCTTCACCCTCGCCGAGCGCCAGGAGCTCGCGACCATCGCCTTCACCCGCACCGGCGAGTACGACGACTCGATCAGCGACTGGATGCTCGAGCAGCTCGAGACCCCCGCCGAGGAGACCTCCGAGGACGAGGCCCCGCCGGCGGGCGAGCTCGACGAGGACCTGAGCATCCTCGACCTCTCCGAGGCCGACGCCGCCGAGATGGGCATCGCCGCCACCCTCCGCTACGGCGAGAACCCGCACCAGCGCGCCCGCCTCGCCGTCACCGACGAGTCCGCGCCCGGCCTCGCCGGCGCCGAGCAGCTCGGCGGCAAGGAGATGAGCTACAACAACTACGTCGACGCCGACGCCGCCGTGCGCGCCGCCTACGACCACGCCCTCCCCGCCGTCGCCGTGGTCAAGCACAACAACCCCTGCGGCATCGCCGTCACCGCCGAGGGGGAGGACATCGCCCTCGCCCACGCCCGCGCCCACGGCACCGATCCGGTCTCCGCCTACGGCGGCGTGATCGCCGCCAACCGCACGGTCACTCTCGCGATGGCCCAGCAGGTCAAGCCCGTCTTCACCGAGGTGATCCTGGCCCCCGGCTACGAGGACGAGGCGCTCGAGCTGCTGCGCACCAAGAAGAACCTGCGGATCCTGCGCCTTGCGGGCGAGTACTCCCGCGGCGTCGAGATGCGCGAGATCTGGGGCGGGATGCTGATCCAGGACGCCGACGCGATCGACGCCGAGGGCGATGACCCCTCGCAGTGGACGCTCGCCGCGGGCGAGACGGCCGACGAGGCCACCCTCGCCGACCTCGCCTTCGCCTGGCGCTCGGTGCGCGCCGTGAAGTCCAATGCGATCCTGCTGGCCAGGGATTCCGCCGCCGTGGGCATCGGGATGGGGCAGGTCAACCGCCTGGACTCCTGCCGCCTGGCCGTCTCCCGCGCGAACAGCCTGGGCCAGCACGCCGAGGGCGAGGCCGCCCCGGAGCGCGCCCGCGGAGCGGTCGCCGCCTCGGACGCGTTCTTCCCCTTCGCCGACGGCGTCCAGATCCTCCTGGACGCGGGCGTGAAGGCAGTCGTGCAGCCCGGCGGCTCGATCCGGGACGAGGAGGTCGTCGAGGCCTGCCGCGCGGCGGGCGTGACGATGTACTTCACCGGCACCCGCCACTTCGCGCACTGAGCCCGCGCATGGACACCCCCCACGCGACACGGCCGGGCCCGGCACGACCTGCCGGCCGTGTCGAGGGACCGCTGTTCACCCTGCGGTCATGCAGGACCTCTAGAGTTGGTGCCATCCACCAGCGTGCGAAGGAGCGACCGTGAAGATCCCCGACAACCAGAGCCTGCGCGAGTACATCGAGCACCTGCGTGAAGAGGGGTATTCGGTCGCCGACGGGCACACCCCGGACCCGGATCTGATCGACCCGCAGGGCAACCCCGTGTACACCTGGCAGGAGGGGTACCCGTACGAGACCCGCATGGACCGGGACGAGTACGAGCTCGAGAAGTACAAGCTGCAGGTCGAGCTGCTGAAGTACCAGTACTGGCTCGAGGACAACGACCAGAAGTCGATCATCATCTTCGAGGGGCGCGACGCGGCCGGCAAGGGCGGCACCATCAAGCGCTTCACCGAGCACCTCAACCCCCGCACCGCCCGCGTGGTCGCGCTGAACAAGCCCAGCGACCGCGAGCGCGGCCAGTGGTACTTCCAGCGCTACATCCAGCACCTGCCCACCGACGGCGAGATGGTGCTGTTCGACCGCTCCTGGTACAACCGCGCCGGCGTGGAGCGGGTGATGGGCTTCGCGACCCCCGAGCAGTACGAGACCTTCATGAACCAGGTGCCGCACTTCGAGCGCATGCTCGTGGACTCCGGCATCCACGTCACCAAGTTCTGGTTCTCCGTCTCCCAGAAGGAGCAGCGCACCCGCTTCGCGATCCGTCAGCTGGATCCGGTGCGGCGCTGGAAGCTCTCCCCGATGGACCTCGAGTCCCTGGACCGCTGGGAGTCCTACACGGCCGCGAAGGAGGAGATGTTCCGCCGCACGGACAAGAAGTACGCGCCGTGGACCATCATCCGCTCGAACGACAAGAAGCGCGCGCGCCTGAACGCCATGCGCTACTTCCTCTCGCAGTTCGAGTACGAGGACAAGGACCACGAGGTCGTCGGCACCCCGGATCCGAAGCTGGTCATGCGCGGCAAGATGGAGGAGGCCGACGAGTGAGCCGTCGGCGCTGAGCAGCCGCGCTGAACAGCCACAGACCGGGCCGGACACCTCTCGAGGTGCCCGGCCCGGCCTGTCTCAGCGGGTGAGCGTCGCGGAGAGCAGCTCAGAAGTCCGCGCGATCCGTCGGCGGGATGCCCACCTCGCCCGAATCGCGCTCGACCTCGTCGAAATCCTCGAACACCGGGATCGTGCCGGTCGCGGTCGCGCGGTGCGGGGCGGTCATCGAGGCGGGGGAGAGCAGCCCCTCCAGGCGCTCCTCGTCCAGCAGGCCCCGCTCAAGCACCAGCTCGGCGACCGGACGCCCGGTCTCGAGCGCCGCCTGCGCCACCTCGGTCGAGGCCGCGTAGCCGAGCACCGGCACCAGCGCCGTGACCACACCGATCGAGCGGCGCAGGTAGTCCTCGAGCACCGACTCGTTCAGGGTGATCCCCGCGATGCAGCGATCGGCCAGGGTGTTCATCGCCCGGGTCATGATGCGCGTGGACTCGAGGATGTTGAAGCAGATCACCGGCTCGAAGGCGTTCAGCTGCAGCTGACCGCCCTCGGCGGCGAAGGTCACCGAGAGGTCGTTGCCGATCACCTCGAAGGCGACCTGGTTGACCACCTCGGGGATCACCGGGTTCACCTTGCCGGGCATGATCGAGCTGCCCGGCTGCACCGAGGGCAGGTTGATCTCGTGGAAGCCGGCGCGCGGGCCGGAGGAGAGCAGTCGCAGGTCGTTGCAGATCTTGGAGATCTTCACCGCGATCCGCTTGAGGATCCCCGAGAAGGTCACGAAGGCGCCGGTGTCGCTCGTGGCCTCCACCAGGTCCGCGGCGACCACGAAGGGGATGCCGGTGAGCTCGGCGAGGTTCGCCGTGGCCATCTTCGCGTAGCGCGGATCGGAGGTGATGCCGGTGCCGATCGCGGTGGCGCCCAGGTTGATCTCCTGGAACAGGGTCGCGGTGCGGGTCAGGCGCTGGACGTCCTCCTCGATGGTGACGGCCCAGCCGTGGAACTCCTGGCCCACGGTCATCGGCACCGCGTCCTGCATCTGCGTGCGGCCCATCTTCAGCACGTCGGAGAACTCGTCCCCCTTTGCGCGCAGGGTCCGGATCAGGTGGTCCATCGCCTCGGCGAGCGCCGGGAAGGACAGCATGATCGTCAGCCGCACCGCGGTGGGGTAGACGTCGTTGGTGGACTGGCCGAGGTTGACGTGGTTGTTGGGGTGCAGCTCGTCGTACTGCCCCTTCTCGAACCCCATGATCTCCAGGGCGCGGTTGGCGATCACCTCGTTGGCGTTCATGTTCGTGCTGGTGCCCGCACCGCCCTGGATCATGTCCACCACGAAGTGCTCATGCAGCGCACCGCCCACGATCTCCTCGCAGGCCTGGTCGATCGCGGCGGCGCGCGCGTCGTCGAGCGCGCCCAGGCGATGGTTGGCGCGGGCCGCGGCCCGCTTGACGTGCGCGAGAGCTTCGATGATCCGCGGGAAGTGGTGCAGCGGCACCCCCGTGATGTGGAAGTTCTCCTGCGCGCGCAGAGTCTGGATCCCGTAGTAGGCGTCGGCCGGCACATCGCGATCGCCGAGCAGATCGTGCTCGCGGCGAGTGGGGCCCGTCATCGCGCCGGGGTGGGTCATCGAGGCGTCCTCCAGGTAGGGCGGCGGTCGACGGCACTGCCGACCACGGCCAGGGTAACCGGCGGGGGAGGGCCCCACGGCCCGTACCATGGGTCTGTGCTCGAACGACGTCCCCCCACCAGCCTCGCCGCCGCCTTCCAGCGGCAGGCGGTGCTCACCCTCGCGCTGATCGCGCTGTGCGGGATCCTGGTGGTCGGCGTGATCTCCTCCGCGGCGCTGGCCGGGCTGCTGCTCGCGCTCCTGCTGGGGGTGCTCGCAGTGCTGCGCGCCGTGCTGCCCATCCGGGCCGTCGGCGCCCTCGCGGTGCGTTCGCGCGGGCTCGACGTGGCCGTGCTCCTGCTGCTCGCGATCTCCCTCGGCCTGCTGTCCACCGCGCCGAACCTCTGAGCCCGCCGCCTGCTGCGCGAGTGTGACGAGTCCTCGCCCGGGCGAGGTGTTCCCGGCCCTCGGCGGTATGGCACGATCGATCCGTGCCCACCGATTCCGCCCGGCTCCATGCTGTGTTCGACCTCGCCATGAGGATCGGCGAGGGCCTGCTGACCAACGGTGCCGCGGCCTCCGAGGTCACGGCGACCGTGTTGCGGGTGACCAGCTCCTCCGGCCTGCGCAACGTCTCCGCCCAGGTGACGTTCAACGAGGTGACGATCTCCTATCTGGCCGATGAGTCGGCCACCCCCTTCACCAGGGTGCGTTCGGCGAGCGTGCGGGTGCAGGACTTCGCGCGCCTGGCGGCCTTCGAGGACATCTCCCACGAGTACCTCTCCGGCGAGCTGCCGCTGGACGAGGCGCGCCGCCGCGCCGCCGCGATCCCGCAGCGCCCGCCGCTGTACAAGATCCCTTTGGTCATCGGCGGTTTCGCCGTGATGGGCGGGGCGGCCGCGCTGAGCTTCGGGGCCGGCAGCCTGGTGGTGGTCGCCGCGACCCTCGCCGCGGGCCTGCTGATCGGCGCCGGCGAGGTGCTCGCCCGCTGGAACATCCCGCCCTTCTACGGCCAGGCCCTGGGCGGTCTCGTCGCCGTGCTCGCCGCGGCCGCGGTCGCCCTCGTGGACAGCACCGCGAACCCCTCGATCGTGGTGGTCTCCTGCATCATCGTGCAGCTCGCGGGGCTGTCCTCCATCAGCGCGGTGCAGGATGCCGTGACCGGTTGGTACGTCACCGCCGCGGGGCGCATGCTCGAGGCGCTCATGCTGACCGTCGGCCTGGTCGCCGGGGTGCGGGTGGGGATGCTGGTGGCGGACCTGCTGGGCGCGGACATCTCGGTGAGCGCCTCGATGCCGCTGACCCTCACCACCGCCGTGGTCGCGATCATCTCGGGGCTCGGGATGGGGCTCGGCTACGGCGTGGGCACCCAGGTGCCCGCCCGCCTGCTGCTGACCGCCGCGCTGGTCGCCGCGGGCTCGGCGATCATCTCCCAGGTGCTGGGCGGCCTGATGCTGGACCGGACCGTCGCCGTGGGCGTCGCCGCGTTCCTCAGCGGGCTCGCCGCGACAGCGCTCGGGGACCGGCTGCGCGCCCCCGCCCTCGCCTTCGTGATGGCGGGCGTGATCCCGCTGGTGCCCGGCAGCCGGATCTACCGGGGCCTGCTGGGGCTGGGCGATGACCTGATGTCCGGCGCCGCCGAGCTGCTGGGCGCGGCCGAGATCGCGGTCTCGATCGCCGCCGGCGTGGTGGCCGGCCAGCTGCTGGCCTCACGGCTGATGCCGTACTTCCGCCGCAGCGGCATCGCCTACACCCCGGCGATCTCCTCGCCGTTCACCACCATGCGCCGCCGCCGTCTCTCCCTCGGCTCACGGCGCGTGCGGCGCCGTCGTGGTGCTCCGGTCATCGAGCCGTCTACGATGACCGGTGAGATGACAGCGCTGTCGTCCACGATGTTCGAGGATCCCTCCTTCCTGGAGGATCTCGAACTGCCCTCCGAACAGGAGAGCACCTCGGGGCGGCGCACCGATCGCGAGGAGTGACCATGAGCCCCACCGCACTGATCGCCGCAGGCGGCTATTCGCGCAGCGGCCGGGGCCGAGGCCCCGGCCTGGAGATCCTGCGGCTGAGCCGCGAGGACCCCGCCGCCGCGCCGGCCGTCGCCCGCCTCGCCGTGGTGGACCTGCCCGATCCCTCCTTCGTGCTGTGGAGCGGCGACGGCTCCCTGCTGTACGCCGTGCTCGAGACGGAACCCACCCGGGTCGTCGCGGTGCGGGTCAGCGCCGACGGCGAGAGCGCCGAGATCGTCGCAGACCTCGCCGTCCAGGGGCACGGCGGCTGCCACCTGGCCCATGGCACGGACCCCTCCACGCTGGTGATCGCGCAGTACGGCGCGGGAACGGTCGCCACGGTGCGGCTGGACGAGGAGGGACTGCCGCTCGAGCAGATCGACCTCGACGACCACCGCGACCACAGCGACGTCGCGGTGCCGCACCCGCATCAGGTCATCGCGCTGCCGGGCACGGAGCTCCTGGCCGTGCCGGATCTCGGCCTGGACAGGGTGCTGCTGTACCACCAGGACCCCGAGGGCATGATCGATCTGGCCGGCGAGATCCCGCTGCGCCGGGGGAGCGGGCCGAGGCACCTGGCCACCGACCACGAGTCCGAGCAGCTGCACATCGCCTGCGAGCTCTCGGGCACCGTCGCCACCGCCTCCCGGGAGCAGGCGACGGCGCCGACACCCGGCTCCGTGGCCCGCGCGAGCGTGAGCGCGCACCGCTGGAGCGTGCGCTCGATGATCCCCGCGAGCGGGCACGAGGGTGACAACGCCGTCTCCCACATCGAGCTGGCCGACGACGACTCCCTGCTGCTGGTCGCCAACCGCGGCCCCGACACCCTCTCCCTGCTGTCGCTGACCATGAGGCGCCCCGAGCGGGTGGCCGAGGTGCAGGTCGGCGCCCATCCCCGCCACTTCACCCAGTGGGACGATCTGGTGCTGGTCGCCGCGCAGGAGGGTGACCGCATCGACGTGCTCCATCGCCGGGAGGAGCGGCTCGAGACCCTCGGCGAACCGATCCCCGCCCCCTCGGTGGCATGCCTCGCGGTGCGACCCTGAGAGACCGCCCCTGCCCTCTTGTCGTCATGACGGATAGACTCACCGACGCCGAGCCGGGACGGACGCGCCTCCCGCTGCGCCACCGGCCCCTCATCGCTTCGGAAGGACATCCATGAATTCTGCCGCCCCCTCCGCCTCGCCCGCCGCCGTCGAGCTCTCCGCGGCCCCGGACCGTGCGGCGGCCGCGGAACGCGCGGCGCAGCTGTTCGAGGAGTCGTTCGGCTACCAGCCCGACGGCGTGTGGTCCGCGCCCGGGCGCGTCAACATCATCGGCGAGCACGTCGACTACCAGGACGGGCTCTGCCTGCCCATGGCGATCTCCCATCGCTGCTTCGCGGCGGCCGCCCGCACACCCACCAACCGCCTGCGGCTGCGCTCCGTGCAGGACGAGACTGTGCTCGACATCGACGCCCGCACCCTCAGCCCGGAGACCGTCACCGGCTGGCCCGCCTACGTGGCGGGCGTGCTGTGGGCGCTCGGCTCGCGCATCTCCGGCGCCTCGACCCGCGGCATGGACATCCTGATCGACGGGCAGGTGCCGCTCGGGGCCGGGCTCTCCAGCTCCGCCGCCCTCGAGTGCTCGGCCGCCGAGGCGATCGAGGACCTCCTCTCGCTCGGCACCGAGCCGCTGGACCGGGTGCGCGCCGCGATCACCGCGGAGACCGACTTCGCCGGCGCCTCGACCGGCGGGCTGGACCAGTCCGCCTCCGTGCTCTCCCGCGAGGGGCACGCCCTGTTCCTGGACTGCCGGGATTTCTCCACCCGGCCCGTGCCGTGGGACCTCGCCTCCCAGGGCCTCGCACTGCTGATCACGGACACCCGCGCCGAGCACTCCCATGTGGACGGCGAGTACACCGCACGCCGCGCGGACAGCGAGCAGGCCGCCCGCGAGCTCGGGGTGGACACCCTGCGCGACGTCGAGGCCACGGACCCCGCCGCGCTCGAGACGCTCCTGGCGACGATCCAGGACGAGGTGGTGCGCCGCCGCGCCCACCACGTCATCACCGAGATCCAGCGCGTGCGCGAGTTCGGCGCGCTGCTCGCCGCCGGCACCGTGCGCGAGAACGTCACCGAGCTCGGCGCGCTGCTGAACGCCTCGCACGACTCCCTGCGCGAGGACTACGAGGTCACCGTCGCCCAGCTCGACGTCGCGGTCGACGCGGCCCGGGCCGCCGGCGCCCACGGCGCCCGCATGACCGGCGGCGGCTTCGGCGGCTCGACGATCGCCCTGGTCGAGGCGGAGCAGGCCGAGCAGGTCGCCGCCGCGATCGCCGCCGCCTTCACCGAGCAGGGCTTCGAGGCCCCGGTGTTCTTCCTCGCGCTGCCGTCCGAGGGCGCCGGCCAGGACCGCTGAGGCGCGGCGCGCGATGAGCCGGCCGGCGGGCACAGCGAGCCGACGGGGCCAGCGATGAGAGTCCTGGTCACGGGAGCATCGGGGTTCCTCGGCGGCCGCACCGCGCGGCTCCTCGTCGAGGAGCACGAGGTGGTGGGGACCGGGAGGGTCTTCCCTTCCTCCCGCCGCCGCGCCCTCCAGGAGGCCGGGGTGCGCCTGCGCACCGCCGATCTCACCGCCGCGGACTCCCTGCGCCCGCTGCTCCAGGACGTCGACGCGGTGGTGCACTGCGCGGCCCTGTCCACCCTCTGGGCACGGCGCGATCAGCTGCAGCGGATCAACGTCGACGCCTCCGCGCGCCTGGCCCGGGCCAGCGCCGAGCGGGGCCTGAGACTGGTCCACATCAGCTCGCCCAGCATCTACAACCGGGCCGTGCACGAGGACCCCCGCTGGGGCACCCCGCAGCGCCCCGTCCCGGAGTCGCTGCCCGTCGGGCCGCGCTTCGACAGCGACTACGCCCGCTCCAAGCACCTCGCCGAGCGCGCCGTGATCGCCGCGCACCCCGACGCGTGCCTGCTGCGGCCCCGCGGGATCTACGGGCCCGGAGACACCTCGATCGTGCCCCGCATCGTTGCCGCGCTCGAGTCGCGCCGGCTGCCCCGGCTGGTCGACGGCGACGTGCTCACCGACCTCACCCATGTCGACAACGCCGCTCACGCGATCGCGCTCGCCCTCGACAGCGAGGTCACCGGTGCCGTGAACATCGCCGACGGCACCCCGATCGCGATCTGGGACGGCATCGACCGGCTCGCCGACCACCGGGGCCTGCCCCGCCCGCGCCATCGCCTGCCCGCCGCCCCGGTCGAGCGGGCCGCGGGCCTGGTCGAGCAGGTCGCCCGCCGCCTCGGCCGTGCGGAGCCGCGACTGACCGCCACCGGGATCCGCCTGCTCACGCGCGGGATGCGGCTGGACCTCACCCGCGCCCGCGAGGAGCTCGGCTACGCCCCGGTGCGCGAGGACGGGCTCGCCTCCGCCTGGGAGGAGGAAGGGGCATGACCGTGCTGCGTCTCGCGCACCTGCAGGTGGGGTGGTGCACCTCCCTCGCCGCCCTCGCCCAGCGCGGCCAGCCCTGGCGCCCCCGGCGCTTTCCCGCGGGCGTCACCCTCATCGAGCACCCCGAGCACGGCACCGTGCTGCTGGACGCCGGATACTCCCGCACGGCCCTCGAGGCGCTGCGGCGCTGGCCCGCCCGGCTCTACGGCACCCTGCTGCCGGCGTCCCTGCCCCGCGAGCAGGAGCTGTTCGCCCAGCTCGCCCGCCGCGGCACGGACCCCTCCTCGATCACCGCGGTCATCGTCACCCACCTGCACCTCGACCACCTCTCCGGCGCCGTCGACCTCCCGCACGCCCCCGTGTGGATGGACGCCGCCGAGATCGACACCCTCACCTCCCTCCGCGGCGTCCCCGCCCTCCGCCACGGGATCGTCCCCGAGGCCGTGCCCGCCCGACAGCGACTGCGGCCGCTCGCGCACGCCCCCGCCCCGCCGGGGCTCGCGCCCTTCGAGCGGGCCACGGACTTCTTCGGCGACGGGAGCCTGTGGTTGGTCCCCTCGCCGGGGCACACGCACGGCTCGGTGTGCGCGATCGCGCGCGTGGCAGAGACCGACGGCGGAGGCGCCGACGGCGACGGCGGAGGACTGGTGCTGCTCGGCGGCGACGTGGCCTGGAGCGAGCAGGCGCTGCGCGAGGGAATCCCGGCCCATCCGCTGATCCACCGCCTGGTCAGCCATGACCCCGCCGCGGCGCGGGAGACAGGGCAGCGGTGGCGGCAGTGGCTCGCCCGCCATCCCCGTGCGGAGGTGAGGGTCTCCCATGAGAGCCCGCGCCGCTGAACGCCTGCTGCCCGATACCGCTCTGATCGGGCTCGAAGGGGTCGCCGCCGCACGCCGTCGCCTCACCACGCGGGACGCCGTCCGTGCCCGCCACGGCCGCCTGGCCCGCCACCAGATCCCGTGGCTGCTGCAGCACTCCGCCTGGACCGCGCAGCGCTTCGCCGAGGCAGACCTCCCGCCCGAGCGGTGGTGGCAGCTGCCGCCGGTGGGCAAGCGCGAGATGATGGCGCACTTCGATGCACTGAACACCGTGGGAGTGCGCCTGGAGGAGGTGCTCGCCCTCGCCCACGAGGCCGAGGACACGCGCGACTTCACCGGCACCCTCACCACCGCCGCGGGCGAGGTGGGGGTGGGGCTGTCCACCGGCACCTCGGGCGCGCGCGGCGCCTTCCTCGTCGACCGCGAGGACCGCCTGCGCTGGGCCGGGACCGTGCTCGCCGCCCTCCTGCGCCCCTTCCCCTGGTCGCTTCGCACCCCGCAGCGGGTCGCCTTCTTCCTGCGGGCCGACGGCACGCTGTACCGCACCGCGGCCTCCTCCCGCGTGCAGATCGACTTCCACGACATCCTCCGCCCCATCGAGCAGCTCGCCGCCGCGCTCACCGCCACCGACCCCACGCTCGTCGTCGGCCCGCCGTCGGTGCTGCGCGCCGTGCTCGAGGCCGGTGCACGGGCCCGGCCCGAGAAGGTGGTCAGCGTCGCCGAGGTGCTCGAGGACGGGACCCGCAGCGTGCTCGAGCACGGCTTCGAGGCGCCGGTGGTGCAGATCTACCAGGCCACCGAGGGGATGCTCGGCCTGCCCTGCGCCGCCGGGGAGCTGCACCTCGCCGAGGAGCACGTCCATGTGGAGACCGAGCCGCTGGGCGGGGGACTGGTGCGCCCGGTGCTCACCGACCTGCGCCGGCGCGCCCAGCCCGTGATCCGCCACCGCCTCGACGACGTCCTGGACCTCGCCCCGGACTGCTCCTGCGGCAGCGCCACCCGTCGGATCCGCCGGATCATCGGCCGGCAGGATGACGCGCTCGAGCTCCCTGGCCCCGGGGGAGCACAGATCACCATCTGGCCCGACTTCGTGCGCGGCGCGCTGAGCGATGTCCCGGGCCTCGAGGAGTACCGCGTGCTCCAGACCGGCCCCGCGATGCTTCGGGTCGAGACCGCACCGAGCAGCGCTCCGGTCCGGGCGGAGGTGCGTGAGCGAATCGGCCGTGCACTGCGCAGACAGGGCGTACTTTGGGATCTCGTCACGATCGACGAGCACGCATGGCGGCCCGCCCCGGCAGGGACCAAGCTGCGACGCGTCCTGCGCACAGGGAGATGAGACCGATGCTGCCCACCAGGATCCTCGCCACCGCCAGCGCTCTGCCCGCGGGCGTGGTCACCACCGCCGAGCTCGCCGAGCGGATCGGCATCGACCCGGAACGGGCCGTGCGGGCCACGGGCGTGCGAGAGCGCCGCTGGGTCGAGCCCGGCGAGGACCCGCTGCGCTACGGCGCCCGCGCCCTCACCGACGCGCTGACCGCCGCCGGGCTCCGGATCGACCAGCTGGACCTGCTGATCCACGCCTCGGGCGGGACCCCGCAGCCCATCCCGGACGGCTCCGCGCACCTCGCCGAGCTGACGGGATTCCGCGGCGGCCAGGCGTTCAGCGTGCACTCCACCTGCGTCAGCGCTCTGGTGGGCATGCACCAGGCTGCCCTCCAGATCGCCACCGGGCAGGTGCGCAGCGCGGCCGTGGTCAGCTGCGAAGCCTCCAGCCGCGGCCTGGACCTCACAGACCCGGAGTCCTCCCTGCTGTTCGGGGACGGCGCGGCCGCGGTGATCCTCGGCCCGGCCGAGCGCGAGGGACAGGGGATCGTGCGCTACCTCGCCCAGATGTGGCCCGAGGGGGCGGCGGCCACCGAGATCCGCGCCGGCGGCTACCGCTCCTTCCGGCCCGCCCCGGGAGACGACCTGCGCGACTATGCCTTCCGCATGGATGGCAAGCACGCCCTCAAGCTCGCCCACACCCGGGTCCCGCCCTTCCTCGAGCAGCTCCGCACGGGGCTCTCCACCTCTCTGGAGGGGATCGACCGGGTGATCCCGCATCAGACCAGCGCCGCCGGGATGACGCTGCTGCGCCGCTACGGATGGCCCGAGGAGAAGATCGAGACCACCCTCGAGCACCTCGGCAACGTGGTCGCCGCGAGCATCCCGCTGACCCTCCACCAGGCGCTCGAGCAGGGCCGCGTCACCGGCGGCGACCAGGTGCTGCTGGTGGGCACCGGCGCGGGCCTGACCACCACGGGGATGGTGCTGTCATGGTGAGCCCGCGCCGCGCGCTGCTCGCCGGCGTCACCGCGGTCTACCTCGCACGCGCCGCCACGCTCGCCCTGAACCTCGCCGTGATGCCGCGCCTGCGGCCCTCCGCCCCGCGGCCTCAGGCCCCGACGGTGTCCCTCCTGGTGCCCGCCCGGGACGAGGAGGCGAACCTCCCCGGCCTGCTGCGCGCCCTCGCCGCCCAGGGGGCCGACGAGATCCTCGTGTTCGACGACGGGCTGAACAGCGCCGGCCTCGACCGGGCCGAGGAGCACGGCGTGCGGGTGCTCTCCTCGACGCGGCCCGAGGGCTGGGTGGGCCGGAACTGGCCGCTCTGGGAGCTCGCCCGGGCCGCGCGCGGGCAGGTGCTCGTGATCACCGATGCGGATACGGCATGGGAGGAGGGCACCCTCGACGCCGTGCTCGCGGCGAAGCGCCGCCTGCGCGCGGACCTGCTCAGCGTGCTGCCCTCGATGCGGGGGCTGACCGTCGGAACCCGCCTGCTCTCCCCGCTGACCGAGAACATCGTGCTCACCCTCGCGCCCTGGCCGCTGCTGGCCTGGGACCGGCTGGGCGCGGGCGCGACCAGCGGTGCGCTGATCGCGATCGACCGCAGCGCCTACCTCGCCACCGGCGGTCATCACGCGCTAGCCGGGGTGATCCAGGACGACATGGCGCTGGGCCGGGCCGTGCAGCGCCTGCGCCGGGATGGCCGGCCGGGACGGACCCGTCTGGTGCTGGGCGGGCGCCTGTTCGGGGTGCGCAACTACGACTCCTACCGCGACTCGGTGCAGGGGTTCGGGAAATCCGCCGTGGCCCTCCACGGCGGCTCACGCCTGGCCACGATCGCGACCGTGACCGGGTACGGCCTCTCCCACACGCTGGTGTGGTGCCTGCGGCCCACACCGTGGGTGCGGGTCCTGCGATTCGCGAGCATCGCCGATCGTGCGGTGGTCGCCGCGGCCACCGGTCGGCGCGGGCCGAAGGACCTCGCCGAGGGCCTGCTCGGCCCGGTCACGCCCCTGCTCACGCTCCCGGCGCTCGCCGCGGCGCTGCGCAGGACGGTGCGCTGGAAATCCCGCGAGCACGCCGTGCGGCCAGCGCGGGGCGCACCGGGGGAGAGGCCCGGCGACCCGCCCGGCGTCTGAGGCGGGCACCGGCGCTCGGGCCGCAGCCCGGTCGCTGTGCGCTAGCGGGGGAGAGGCTCGGCGGCGAGCCAGTCCCGCACCCCGCCCAGCAGGCGCTGCTTCACGGGCTCGGGCGCGGAGGAGACCCGGATCGAGGAGGCCGCGAGCTCCGCGAGCTCGGCGTCGTCGAAGCCCACGGCCCGCGCGGTCTCGTACTGATCCAGCAGCCGTGAGCCGAACAGCAGCGGGTCATCCGCCCCGAGCGCGATCTGCGCCCCCGCCTCGACCAGGCGCCGCAGAGGCACATCGGCGGCGGTGTCCAGCACGCCGAGGGAGGCGTTCGAGGCCGGGCACACCTCGAGCCCGATACCGGCCTCGACAATCCGGTCCAGCAGGCGCGGATCCTCCGCCGCACGCACCCCGTGCCCCAGACGGTGCGGGCCCAGGTGGTCGACCACGTCCCGGACGTGCTCGGGCCCCAGCAGCTCCCCGCCGTGCGGCACGGACAGCAGCCCGGCCTCCCGGGCGATCCGGAAGGCGGGGCCGTACTCCGCGGTGGTGCCGCGGCGCTCGTCGTTGGACAGCCCGAAGCCGACCACCGGTCCCGCGTTGCGCGCCGCGAGCCGTGCCAGGGTGCGCGCATCCAGCGGGTGGCGGGTGCGGGAGGCGGCCACGATAATCCCGACGCTCACGCCGGTCTCGCGCTCCGAGAGCGCCGCCTGGTCCAGCACGATCTCGAGCGCGGGGGTCAGGCCGCCCACGAAGGGCGCATAGCTGGTGGGATCCACCTGCAGCTCGAGGCGGCCCGAGCCCTCCGCGGCGTCATCGAGCACCGCCTCGTGCAGGATCCGCCGCATCGCCGCCTCGGAGTCGACGACGGCGCGCGCCGCGTCGTACTGCCGCTGGAAGCGGAACCAGCCGCGCCGGGTGGGCTCGACCTGCAGCGCGACATCGTCGGTGAGGGAGCGCGGCAGGCGGATGCCGCGCTCCGCGGCGAGCTCCAGGAGGGTCTGCTGGCGCATCGACCCCGTGAAGTGGAGATGCAGATGCGCCTTGGGCAGCGCCTGCAGATCGCGGAGCCCGCCGCGGGTGAGGCTCATTCGCTCAGGAGCGCTGCCACCCGGTCGATGCCCTCGACGATGTCGTCATCGGCCAGGGCGTAGGAGAAGCGCAGGTGGCCGGGTGCGCCGAAGGCCTCGCCGGGCACGGCCGCGACCTCGGCCTCCTCGAGGATCACCGTGGCGAGCTCGGTCGAGGTGGTGACCTTCTTCCCGCGGATCTCGCGTCCCAGCGCACCGGAGACGTCCGGGAACACGTAGAACGCACCGGTCGGGGTGGGCACCGTGAAGCCGGGCACCGCCGAGAGCTTCTCGACGATCAGGCGGCGACGGCGGTCGAAGGCCTCGCGCATCTGCTCGACCGGCTCGGAGGGCCCGGTCAGCGCGGCCAGCGCCGCGCGCTGGGCGATGTTGTTGACGTGCGAGGTCAGGTGGGACTGCAGGTTGCCGGCCGCCTTGATGACATCGGCCGGGCCCACCATCCATCCCACGCGCCAGCCGGTCATCGCGAAGGACTTCGCCACCCCGCCCAGCAGGACAGTGGTCTCGGCCAGCTCGGGCACGGCCTTGAGCACCGAGGTGAAGGGCATGCCCTCGTAGGTCAGCGCGTGGTAGATCTCGTCGGTCACCACCCAGATGCCGTGCTCGAGGGCCCAGCGCCCGATCTCGGCGACCTGCTCGGGGGTGAGCACCGCGCCGGTCGGGTTCGAGGGGGAGCACAGCACGAGCACGCGGGTGCGCTCGGTGCGCGCCTCCTCGAGCTGGTCCACGGTGGGGATATAGCCCTGGTCCGCTCCCGCCAGCACCGGCACCTCGACGGCGCCCGCCTGGCGGATCGCCTCGGGATAAGTGGTCCAGTACGGGGCCGGCAGCAGCACCTCGTCGCCCGGATCCAGCAGCGTCGCGAAGGTCTGGAACACCGCCTGCTTGCCGCCGTTGGTCACCAGCACCTGCGCCGGCTCGATCTCCAGGCCGGTGGTGCTGCTGAACGCCTCGGCCAGCGCGGAGCGCAGCTCGGGCAGGCCGCCGGTGGCGGAGTAGCGATGCGTGCTGGGATCCTGCGCGGCCTCGATCGCGGCGTCGACGATGTGCTGCGGGGTGGGGAAGTCCGGCTCACCGGCGCCGAAGCCGATCACGGGACGGCCTGCCGCCTTGAGCGCCTTCGCGGTCGCATCGACGGCGAGGGTCGCCGAGGGCTGGATCGCTCCGACGCGCTGCGAGATGCGCGCACGCTCGGAGTCGGGATTGCTGGTCACAGGGGTGCTGGAATCGTCGGTGGTCACACACCTATCGTGGCAGAGCCGGGGGAGAGGTGCCAGGACCTGCGCCCATTCGGACCCCTCCGATCGCCCCTCCGGACCCCTCCGATCGCCCCTCCGGACCCCTCCGATGCCGCGGCGAGCGAGCGCCCCGGCATCCCCGTCGGCATCTCCGCTGACATCTCCGCCGGCATCTGCGGGAGCGGATGTGATGTGATCTGACGCCAGTCGATTCGCACCATCCCCCGGAGGCTTGTATGCTGATCGCTGGTCAGAAACGACGGGCTCCTCCAGGGGCTCGCGGATCTACCTCACGAGGCAGGTTCCTCGTGAAGGGCAGTGGCGCAATTGGTAGCGCAGCGGTCTCCAAAACCGCAGGTTGCAGGTTCGAGCCCTGTCTGCCCTGCCGGTCCGGTCGGGGTGATCCGGCCGGATGCGGATGACCTCGACGAGATCGGACAGTCCAGACGTGAACTCCCGCCAGAACGCCCCGTCGACGCCCGCAGGCGCCGATGCCCAGGGCACCGGGTCGAAGAACCCGTTCCTGGCCATCGGTCTGTTCATCCGCCAGGTCATCGCGGAGCTCCGGAAGGTCGTCACCCCGACCCGTCGCGAGCTGGTGCTGTACTCGATCACGGTTCTGCTGTTCGTCGTCTTCATGATCCTGCTGATCTTCGGCCTGGACTCCGTGTTCAGCTGGCTCTCCAGGATCGCCTTCACGGTCCCCGACGTGTGAGCCGCAGGCCGGCCCGCACCGCGCACCGCACCGTGACCGATCAGTCCCCAGCCGCCAGGAAGGCAGGTTCCCGCCGATGAGCGACCAGACCTCGACCCCCGACGAGTCCTACGAGAACGTCGACGACTCCCTCTCCTTCTCCGCCTCCCCGCAGGCCGACGCCGCCGCGCCCCAGGACGCCGCTGAGCTCGCCGAGGTCGAGGCCGACGCCGCCGCGGATCTCGAGGAGAGCGCGGACGAGTCCGACGGCGCCGCGGAGAACGCCGCCGAGGGCGACGACTCCGTCGAGGCCGACGTGGCCGACGAGGACGCAACCGCAGAGGGCGCCGCCGACGAGGAGCCCGAGGAGGATCCGCTCGCGCAGCTGAAGATGCACCTGCGCTCGTCGCTCGGCGAGTGGTACGTCATCCACTCCTACTCCGGTCACGAGAACCGCGTGAAGACCCAGCTCGCCACGCGCACCGAGACCCAGGACATGGAGGACTACATCTTCGAGGTCCAGGTCCCGATGGAGGACGCGACCGAGGTCAAGAACGGCCAGAAGAAGATCGTCCGCCGCGTCCGCGTGCCCGGATACGTGCTGGTGCGCATGGATCTGACCACCGAGTCCTGGCGGGTCGTGCGGGACACCCCGGGCGTGACCGGCTTCGTCGGCAACGCCACCGAGCCCACCCCGCTGACCTTCGACGAGATCTACTCGATGCTCGCCCCCTCCGTCGGCCTGCCGGAGAAGAAGCGCTCCTCGGGCGGCTCCTCGAGCAAGCCCGCCGCCGCGCAGAAGATGCCCGACTTCCACGTCGGCGAGTCCGTCACCGTCATGGACGGCCCCTTCGAGACCATGCCGGCCACCATCTCCGAGATCCACGCCGAGGCCCAGAAGCTGCAGGTGCTGGTGTCGATCTTCGGTCGCGAGACCCCGGTCGAGCTCGGCTTCGACCAGGTCGCCAAGATCTGAGCGGCGCACGGCCCCGGCCGTGCCAGTACGACCAGGATCACTCCCGATCCCGGTCGACGCCGCCGCGACGTGCAGGTAACGTCGCATCCCGGACCCGTTTCCGCCTCGCGCGAGCGCGGGTCCAGCCGTGGGAGGAGTGCATGATGACCTCCGCCCGGACCACACCACAGTAAGGAAGAGCAATGGCTCCCAAGAAGAAGATCGCGAGCATCATCAAGCTCCAGATCCAGGCCGGCCAGGCCACGCCTGCGCCGCCCGTGGGTCCCGCGCTCGGCGCTGCCGGCGTGAACATGATGGAGTTCGTGAAGGCCTACAACGATCGCACCGCGGACATGCGCGGCAACATCGTCCCGGTCGAGATCACGGTCTACGAGGATCGCTCGTTCACCTTCATCACGAAGACCCCGCCGGCCGCTGAGCTGATCAAGAAGGCCGCAGGCCTCCAGAAGGGCTCGGCGACCCCGCACACCGACAAGGTCGGGAAGATCACCCAGGCACAGGTCCGCGAGATCGCGGAGACCAAGATGCCTGATCTGAACGCGAACGACATCGAGGCCGCGGCGAAGATCGTCGCCGGCACCGCTCGTTCCATGGGCATCACGGTGGAGGGCTGACGACAATGGGTTTCCGTAGCAAGGCTTACAAGAACGGCGCCGCGCTGATCGAAGAGGGTCGCGCCTACTCCCCGCTGGACGCTCTGCGTCTGGCCCAGAAGTCCTCCCCGGCCAAGTTCGACGCCTCCGTCGAGGTCTCGATGCGTCTGGGCGTGGACCCCCGCAAGGCGGACCAGATGGTGCGCGGCACCGTCAACCTGCCCAACGGCACCGGCAAGACCGCCCGCGTCATCGTCTTCGCGACCGGTGCGCAGGCCGACGCCGCCCGTGAGGCCGGCGCCGACGAGGTCGGCGACGACGAGCTGATCGAGAAGGTCGCCGGCGGCTGGACCGACTTCGACGCCGCTGTGGCGACGCCGAACCTGATGGGCAAGGTCGGCAAGCTGGGCCGCGTGCTGGGCCCCCGCGGCCTCATGCCGAACCCCAAGACCGGCACCGTCACCATGGACACCGCCAAGGCCGTGTCCGACATCAAGGGCGGCAAGATCGAGTTCCGCACCGACCGTGCGGCCAACCTGCACTACATCGTCGGCAAGGTCTCCTTCTCCGACCAGCAGCTGGTCGAGAACTACGTCGCCGCGCTCGACGAGATCCTGCGTCTGAAGCCGTCCGCCTCCAAGGGCCGCTACATCACCAAGATCACCGTGTCCACCACCATGGGCCCGGGCATCCCGGTCGACGTGAACCGTACGCGCAACCTCCTCGAGGACACCGACGAGGCCTGAGCGACGTACGAGCGGTAGGAGCTCAGGCAGCAGGAACAGCCTGAGCCTCGTCTCCTCCTCGCATCTCGGCGCCCCGTCCACCCCCAGCGGTGGGCGGGGCGTCGTGCTGTCCGGGGCGGGGAGAGGCCGGTTCGTCAGTTACTGGCGGGTGGCGTGTCCCTACGGCGATATGACCGTACTGATTCGCCCTGCGCCAGTAGATGACCACGCGCACCCCCGGGGAGCGGTGGGCAGCGCGCTTCGCGGGCGTCGCCGAGCTCGTCGCGGCCCGGCAGGCCGTGCGGGGGAGCGGCTCCGGACTGTGACGGAGACCGCCGCCGACGGCATGGCGCGCGGGGGCGGGTCTGCACTACTGTGGTGCCTACCGAAGACCGCCGGTCGTCGCCCTCCACCCGGAGAGCGACCGAAGAAGTCCCCCTGGGACGGCCTGCGCAGGTGAAGATGCGACCCGCACGGTCGCGCCCTCCGCGGAGCAGCAGCTCCCGGGGAGCCGGATCGTGCGTGCTGGCCTCGACACTTGCGTGTCGAGGCCCTTTCCCTTCCTGGGACGCCTTCACCCGGTGGCGAGAGACCTCTGGAAGGAGGGCCATGGCGAACCCCGAAAAGGTGGACGCCGTCGCCGAGATCGCGGACCTGTTCCGTGCATCCGACGCCGCCGTCATCACCGAGTATCGCGGGCTCAGCGTGGGGGAGCTCAAGGAGCTCCGCCGCGCACTGGGCTCCGAGACGACCTACGCCGTGGTGAAGAACACGCTCACGGAGATCGCTGCCCGCGAGGCCGGCATCGACGTGTTCGACGGCACGCTCAGCGGGCCGACCGCTATCGCCTTCATCAAGGGCGAGCCGGTGGAGCCTGCGAAGGCTCTGCGTGACTTCGCCAAGACCCACGAGAACCTCGTGGTCAAGTCCGGCTACTTCGAGGGCAAGCTGCTCTCGGAACAGGACGTCCAGATGCTCGCGGACCTCGAGTCCCGCGAGGTCCTGCTGGCCAAGGCCGCCGGCGCCATGAAGGCGTCGATGTCCAAGGCCGCCGCAGTGTTCGCTGCACCGCTGTCCAAGACGGCGCGCACCGTGGACGCGCTGCGGGCCAAGCAGGAAGCCGCCTGAGCCCTCGGGCTCGCGGCTTCCGCATCCACAGCCTCAGCGCTGTCCCCCGGAGACCCTGACCAGGAGATCCGGACCGCATGACCTGGCGCGTGTGCGCCGCTCTACACCGCAGGGACGCAGGTCCCGACTACAGGAAGGAACGCCACCATGGCGAAGCTCAGCAACGACGAGCTCATCGAAGCTTTCAAGGAGATGTCCCTCATCGAGCTCTCCGAGTTCGTGAAGCAGTTCGAGGACGTCTTCGACGTGACCGCCGCCGCCCCCGTGGCCGTGGCCGCTGCCGGTGGCGCCGCCGCCGGTGGTGACGCCCCCGCCGAGGAGGAGAAGGATGAGTTCGACGTCATCCTCGAGTCCGCTGGCTCCGCGAAGATCGCCGTCATCAAGGAGGTGCGCGGCCTGACCTCGCTCGGCCTGAAGGAGGCCAAGGCGCTCGTCGACGAGGCTCCCAAGCCCGTCCTCGAGGGTGTCAAGAAGGACGACGCCGAGGCTGCCAAGGCGAAGCTCGAGGAGGCCGGCGCGACCGTCTCCGTCAAGTGATCACCGGCGTGCGCCCGGCGCACGCCTGATCCGACGGCAGTCGCACTGCTCCTGAAGGGCCGTCCCGCATCTGCGGGGCGGCCCTTCTGCATGTCCTCGGGCCTCCAGCGGCGTGACGGCACCCCCGGACATCCAGGTCGCCCCGGCCGTGCCCCGTCGGCCCGCCGCCCCTGCGCCGTCACCTATTCGTGACCTTCGGGCGAGGACGATCGGCTGAAAGTTCTCTGAACGCTCCCTAAGCTGGTCGGGCTTATGTCATGAATCACTCGGGGGTCCCTGTGCCATCACGGCCGCTTCGTCGTCTCGCCGCTCTGTCCGGCGCCGTACTGATCGGGACCCTCGGTCTCGGCATGTCCACCGCCGCCGCGGCGCCGGAGGCGACGACGCCTCCGGCCGCCCCGGCGCCCGTCGAGGACATCGCGGGGATCGCCGATGATCTCACCGCGGAGCCGGTCGACGTGGTGGTGCTGCTGAAGAACCAGCCCACCAGCTACTCCATGTCCGAGGAGAGCTCCCGTCTGCAGGAGCAGCAGCGGCTGATCGACTCGTGGACCGAGGAGCACGGCCTCGAGGTGGACCGCCAGTTCGGCTACCTGGTCAACGGCTTCTCCGCCGCGGTGCCGGGGGATCGCCTCGCCGCGCTCTCGCTCGAGCCCGAGGTGGTCTCGGTGCGTCGCGAGCGTGTCTACGAGCGCACCGAGCACACCGCACGCGACCTCCAGGGCGTCCCCGCCGCGTTCGAGGACCACGGAGTCGACGGCACCGGCATGGTCATCTCGATCATCGACTCCGGCATCGACGCCGGTCACCCGGCCCTGCGCCTGGACGACTGCGATGCCGCCGCGATCACCGAGATCAACCCGGCCGCCGAAGCGAACTTCACCTGCAAGGTGCCCGACGGCTACAACTACGCCGACGAGAGCTTCGTGATCAAGGACAGCGTGGTCGACGCCCACGGGCAGCACGTCGGCGGCATCGCCGCGGCCAACGGCTCCGAGGGCGATCAGCCCGGCGACTTCGTCGAGACCGGCGAGCTGGACGGCGTGGCCCCCAACGCGCAGCTGCTCGCGATGAAGGTGTTCTCCAACGCCGGCGGCGGCGCGACCGACTCCGACATCGTCGCCGCCATCGAGGACTCGGTGAAGCTCGACGCCGACGTCATCAACATGTCCCTCGGCGCCGCGAACGGCCAGAAGAACTCCTCCGACGCCAGCTCGCTGGCAATCGAAGCGGCACGCGACGCCGGAGTGATCTCCGTGATCGCCGCCGGCAACGACGGCCAGAACTTCTCGCCCGGCGGCGTGGCCGACGACCTCTACGGCCTCCACGACGACGGCACCATCGGTGCCCCGGGCACCCTGGGCTCCGCCTTCACGGTCGCCTCGATCGACAACGCCGCCCTCACCCAGCTGATGGCCTACGTCGGCGGCGAGGAGGAGGGCGTGCCCTACACGCCCGCGACCGGCACTCACGACGGCGAGCCCCACCCCCTGGTGGACCTGGGTCTGGGCACCGCCGAGGAGACCGCGGGCCGCGACCTCGACGGCGCCTACGCCCTCATCGGCCGCGGCGAGATCGCCTTCAGCGAGAAGTACGAGAACGCGATCGACGCGAACGCCGGGGGCGTGGTCATCTACAACACGGAGGATGCACCCTTCGGCATGGCGGGCGTGGAGACCTTCACCCTGCCCGGCATCACCGTCACCCAGTCCGTCGGCCTCGAGCTGAAGGCCGCGATCGCCGCGGGCGAGACCACCCTGCGCATCACCGACGAGATGGATGTGCGTCCCGTCGCGGGCGGCCTGACCCCGTCCTCGTTCACCTCCTGGGGCGCGACCCCCACGCTGGACTTCGAGCCCGAGATCGCGGGCATCGGCGGCAACGTCTACTCGACCTACAACGACGGCACCTACGGCTCGAGCTCGGGCACCTCGATGGCGTCCCCGAACGTCGCCGGCATGGCGGCGCTCGTGCTCGAGCACCTCGAGGAGAACCGCCCCGAGGTCACCGGCGCCGAGCGCGTGGACCTCGCCAAGGTCATGCTGATGAACACCGCCCTCGTCCCGGCCACCGAGGACGGCGTCCCGTCGGCCTCCCCGCGCCAGATCGGCGCCGGCCTCGCCCAGGTGGACAAGGCCCTGGACTCCCAGGTGATCGCTACCGTCGACGGCCAGGGCGGCGCCGCGCTGCGCGAGATCGACGGATCCGCCTCCTTCACCGTCACCCTCACCAACAGCGGTGCGCAGGACGTCTCCTTCGCGCTCCCCGAGGTCCCGCTGCTGGCCGAGACCAACGACGCCGGCGCCGCCACCACGGTGCGTGCCTCGGGCGGCTCCGTGTCCCTGCCGGGCGAGGTCGTCGTCCCCGCAGGCGGCAGCGCTGACGTCCAGGTGACGGTCACTCCCGAGAGCGGCGGGGACCACTTCACCGGCGGCTGGGTGGGCTTCGAGTCCGCCGCCGCGGACCAGCCGGACCTCGTGGTCCCCTTCCTCGGCTTCGCCGGCGACTGGAACGCCGAGCCGATCATCCTTCCCGCAGGCGAGGCGCTCGAGGGCGTGGGCGTCAGCAGCGAGCTGATCACCACTTGGGGCGGCTCCACCCTCCCGCTGCACAGCGAGATGGGGGAGTTCTGGCTCTCGCCCAACGGCGACGGCGACATGGACGTGATCGCCCCGAACCTGGTGCCCATGCGCAACGCCTCGGACGTGCGCTACTCGGTGCTCGACGCCTCCGGTGAGCAGATCACCGTGCTCGGCGAGGAGCAGGGCGTGTACCGCAACCTGCTCGCCGACTGGGGCGCGGTCTCCGATCCGCGCCAGCTGCAGTGGACCGGCTACACCTTCGACGGCACGCTGTACGACCCGCAGGCGGCGGAGTTCGCCGCGCTGCCCGACGGCCAGTACACCTACCGCATCGAGGCCCGCCTCGGCGAGGACCAGCCGTGGCAGACCTCCGAGTTCGACTTCGGGATCGACGCGACCGCCCCCGTGATCGAGTTCGGTGCCTACGAGGCCGGACTGCTGCCCTTCAGCATCGTCGAGGACGGCTCAGGGCTGCTGCAGCCGCCGACGGTCACCGCGGCTTCCGGTGAGGACATCCCGGTGACCGAGGCGCCCGATGGCAGCTACTCGATCGAGGTGGATCCCGAGGCGGTTCCGTTCGTCACCGTCTCGGTGCTGGACGGCGGCTTCAACCTGGGTGCCGCCACCAAGGTGTTCGAGCAGTCCACCATGCTGATCGCCAACATGACGCAGCTCGAGCAGGGGGTGCTCGGCCCGCAGTCGCTGATGGTCTCCGATGATGCGCTGCTGCTGAGCGGCTATGTCTCCTCCGACATCGTCGAGGTGCGCGTGGGCGAGGAGTCCGTGCCCACCCCGGACGGCCGCTTCCGCCTCCCGCTCCCGCTCGTCGAGGGCCCCCAGGAGTTCCTGGTCCAGGGCCGGGACGTCGAGGGCGAGATCGTGCAGGAGCAGTCCCTGACGGTCACCTACGACGCGACCGCGCCCGAGCTCGAGATCACCGAGATGGAGACCGACCCGCAGGGCGCCGCGATCCTCGACGACGACGGCAGCATCACCGTGCGCGGTACCGTCACCGACGAGCGCGAGGACGCGACCCTCACCGTCACCTCCGGCGAGACCGTCGGCGAGGTGAGCGCCGACGGCACCTTCGAGATCACGGTGACGCCGGGGGAGAGCGCCGCGGCGTTCACCCTCTCCGCCTCCGACGGGGTGAACACCGACTCGCAGTCCTTCGCGATCTCCGGCCGCGCGCCGCAGGGCGGCTGGGCGATGCCCGAGATCCTGAACGCCGACTGCGTGCTCGAGTCCGGGGCGTGCTTCGTCCCCGGCAGCACCGAGGACGTCAGCGCCGACGGCAGCGTCTTCACGCTGCGGGGCAGCTACCCCGCCGGCGGCACCATCACGCTGACCCCCGGCGCCCGCGCGGACGACGAGGGCCGGATCGTCGAGGCGGACCCGATCGAGGTCGCGATCGCGGAGGACGGCTCCTTCGCCGCCGACCTCCCCGTGGCCACCGGCGAGAACCACGTCAGGATGGTGATCGAGGATGCCGACGGCCAGGTCCGCTACGACCGCGGGGTGCGCGTGTACTTCGACGTCACGGCGCCGACCCTGAAGATCGAGGAGCCCACCCTGGTGGGCGGCACCCTCTACACCGCCGAGGAGCAGGTCACCGTGGCCGGCACCGCCGCCGATGACGGCTGGGGCTACGCCCTGTCGCTGAACGACTCGACGGTGATCGAGCGCTTCGACATCGGCAGCCCGGGGGAGGGCTCGAACACGCGTGAGTTCTCCACCGAGATCACCGTCGCCGACGGTGACACCCTGCTGGTGGAGTTCTCCGACTCCAACGGCAACGTGCTGGTGGGTCTGATCCCGGTGATCGTCGACCAGGATCCGCCCCGCGTGGACCTGGAGATCGCCGAGCGTGGCGAGACGCTGCCCGTCGGCGCGGAGATCGAGGTCTCCGCGAGCGGTGACCACATCGCCGGGATGCAGGTGCTGCTCGACGGCGAGGTCGTCGAGGAGGTCACGAGCGACCTGTCCACGCAGGAGCACTCCGTCGAGGACGCCCTGATCGATCTGCGGGAGCTGACCGGCGACGCCGACACCGCGGACGCCGACGGCGCCGAGGCCGACACCGCTGACACCGCCTCCGCGGAGACGGACGCCGCGGAGGCCGACGCTGCGGAGGCCGACGCTGCGGACGGCGACATCGCCGAGATCCCGTTCGCGGCCACCGGAGCGCGCACCATGGCGGTCCAGGAGGTCCTCACCGCCCTGGTCTCCACCGACGATCTCGACGAGGGCGCCCACACCCTCACCGTGGTCGCCACCGACCTCGCGGGCAACACCACCACCGAGACCGCCGATTTCCGCATCGCCCCGCTCGAGACGGCGCTCGGCATCGACGGCCCCGAGTCGGTGGAGCTGAGCATCCACCGCGAGGAGCTCGGCGATCAGGCGGCGCTGGCCAGGGCCGTGCTGTCCTCCTACCGGGCGACCTTCGCCGGTGACGCCGAGCAGGCCGAGGAGGCGGGCGTCTCGCTGCGCCTGGCACCCGGCACCGTGCTGGTGGACGGGGAGCAGGAGGTCGGCATCCTCGCGATCGACGAGGCGGGCGACATCCTGGTCGATGCCGAGGGCGAGCCGATCGAGCAGCGGATCACTGTGAGCATCGTGCTCGAGGAGGTCACCCTCACCGCCGGCGAGGTCACCGTCACCGCCACCTTCCGCAGCGATGACACGCTCGCCGCCGCGCTCGAGTCGGCCGAGGGCGGCGAGGCCCGCGTGCTGGTGCTCGCCAACACCCACGGCTCCCTCCAGTCTGTGATCACGGTCCCCGGCACGGAGGGGGAGCGCGTGCTGCGCGTCCTCCCCGACGGGACCCGCCTCCCGGTCCAGGCGACCTGGGCCGACGGCGTGCTCACCTTCGAGGGCCCCTCGCAGGCCACCTACCTGCTCCTCCCGGCCGGCGCTCCCGGCGGCGGGGGAGACGCGGGTGACGGCACGGGCGGCGGCAGCGGAGCCGGCACGGGCGCGGGCGGCGGCTCGGGCTCCGCTGACGGCTCCGGCGGCGGCCCGCTCGCACGCACGGGCGTCGAGATCACCGGTGCCCTCGCCGCGGCGGCGGCCCTGCTGCTCGGCGGCGGTGCGCTGCTGGTGATGCGCCGGCGCCGCTGAGCCGAGCGGCGCGGGGACCGGGGCGCACCGGGCCCCGCCCCGCACCGCCTGCTCCACACGGAGCTGCGCGACGTGAGCGAGATCATCGCGGGCCGCATCACCTGGCAGGGGAGGTGCGGCCCGCGTCATGCCGCCCCGCCCTCCGACGAGCACGGCGGGCTCTGCCGCTGCCCCGCTGACACGACCAGAAGAAGCCCCTGACGTGGTGCGACACCCCGGCAGAGGACGCGCCTGCTTGACTCCGAGCGATTTTCCGTTCATCCTTTTTGCCGTACGGAGCTGTTCCTGCCGCATGTGCCCGGTGTGATGACACCGCCGGGCCGGTCGAGCCAGACGGGCAGGAAGCGACGTCAGAACCTCCGCGCCAGGCATATAGCGGCCGACGCGGATGGACCAGCCGCGTCACGGCACTTGTGTCCATCCGCGATTTTCTGTATGCTCGGTCCTTGCGCTGTGCGTCGCCCGCCTCGGTTCTGCCGCTCTGTCTCACCACATTGCCTGCTCCACCGCCCGACGGGTGTTCGCCGCGCCTGGGATTCCGTCATCGGCCTGTGGAAGGACCCCCCTTTGGCTGCCTCGAGCACCGATCGCACCACTGACATCGCACTTCGTACCGCCTCCCCTCGCGTCACCTTCGCGAAGCTCGGCGACCCGATCGAGGTCCCGGATCTGCTGAGTCTGCAGACCACCTCGTTCGACTGGCTGCTGGGCAACGAGCGCTGGCAGGAGCGTGCCGCTGAGGCCGCCGCCGCCGGTCGCGAGGATGTCCCGCAGACCTCCGGTCTCGCCGACATCCTCGAGGAGATCTCTCCGATCGAGGACTTCGCCGGCAACATGTCGCTGTCCTTCCGCGACCACACCTTCGACGACCCGAAGTACACGGTCGACGAGTGCAAGGAGAAGGACCTCACCTACGCGGCTCCGCTGTACGTCATCGCGGAGTTCATGAACAACGAGACCGGCGAGATCAAGACCCAGACGGTCTTCATGGGCGAGTTCCCGCTCATGACCGCCAAGGGCACCTTCATCATCAACGGCACCGAGCGCGTGGTCGTCTCGCAGCTGGTCCGCTCCCCGGGCGTGTACTTCGAGGAGTCCATCGACAAGACCAGCGACAAGCACATCTTCACCGCGAAGATGATCCCGTCGCGCGGCGCCTGGCTCGAGTTCGAGATCGACAAGCGCGACCAGGTCGGCGTCCGCATCGACCGCAAGCGCAAGCAGTCGGTCACCACGCTCCTGCAGGCCCTGGGCATGTCCCACTCGGACATCCTCGAGGAGTTCGGCGAGTTCGAGTCGATGCGCTCCACGCTCGAGAAGGACCGCATCGCCTCCCAGGACGAGGCGCTCATCGACATCTACCGCAAGCAACGCCCGGGCGAGCCGCCCACGCGCGATGCGGGCGAGGCGATGCTGAACAACCTCTACTTCAATGCCAAGCGCTACGACCTCGCGAAGGTCGGCCGCTACAAGATCGGCAAGAAGCTCGGCCTCGAGGGCAGCCTCTCCGAGTCGACCCTCCGCCTCGAGGACATCGTCGCCACGATCAAGTACATCGTCGCCCTGCACGACGGTGTCAGCGAGTACACCAGTGCCGACGGCAAGCCCGTGCGGGTCGAGACCGATGACATCGACCACTTCGGCAACCGTCGCATCCGCGCCGTGGGCGAGCTGATCCAGAACCAGGTCCGCACCGGCCTGTCCCGCATGGAGCGCGTCGTGCGCGAGCGCATGACCACCCAGGACGTCGAGGCGATCACGCCGCTGACCCTGATCAACATCCGTCCGGTCACCGCGGCGATCAAGGAGTTCTTCGGAACCTCCCAGCTCTCGCAGTTCATGGACCAGAACAACCCGCTGTCGGGCCTGACCCACAAGCGTCGCCTCTCCGCGCTCGGCCCGGGCGGCCTGTCCCGTGACCGCGCCGGCATGGAGGTCCGTGACGTCCACCCGTCGCACTACGGCCGCATGTGCCCGATCGAGACCCCCGAGGGTCCGAACATCGGTCTGATCGGCTCGCTGGCGACCTTCGCCCGCATCAACCCCTTCGGCTTCATCGAGACGCCGTACCGGAAGGTCGCGGACGGCCGCGTCAGCGACGAGGTCGTCTACCTCACCGCCGATGACGAGGACCGCCACATCATCGCGCAGGCCAACGCCAAGATCGATGAGGACGGCCGCTTCCTGAACGAGGAGGTGCTGGTGCGTCTGCCCGGCGGCGAGCCGGATCTGGTCGCCGTCGCCGACGTCGACTACATGGACGTCTCCGCACGTCAGATGGTCTCCGTCGCCACCGCGATGATCCCCTTCCTCGAGCACGACGACGCCAACCGTGCGCTCATGGGCTCGAACATGCAGCGCCAGGCCGTGCCGCTGCTGCGCTCCGAGATGCCGCTGGTCGGCACCGGCATGGAGCGTCGCGCGGCGGTCGACGCCGGCGATGTGGTCGTCGCCTCCAAGGGCGGCGTCATCGAGGAGCTCTCCGCGGACCTCGTGGTCGTGATGGCCGACGACGGCACCCGCCAGACCTACCCGATCGGGAAGTTCGAGCGCTCCAACGCCGGCAACTCCTACAACCAGCGCGTGCTGTTCAACGAGGGTGATCGCGTCGAGGCGGGCTCGATCCTGGCCGACGGCCCCTCGACCGATCAGGGCGAACTCGCCATCGGCAAGAACCTGCTGGTCGCGTTCATGTCCTGGGAGGGCCACAACTACGAGGACGGCATCATCCTGTCCTCGCGGATGGTCCAGGACGACGTCCTCACCTCGATCCACATCGAGGAGCACGAGGTCGATGCGCGCGACACCAAGCTCGGCAAGGAGGAGATCACCCGGGACATCCCGAACGTCGGCGACGACGTGCTGGCCGATCTCGACGAGCGCGGCATCATCCGCATCGGCGCCGAGGTGGAGCCGGGCGACATCCTGGTCGGCAAGGTCACCCCGAAGGGCGAGACCGAGCTGACCCCGGAGGAGCGCCTGCTGCGCGCCATCTTCGGCGAGAAGGCCCGCGAGGTGCGCGACACCTCGCTGCGCGTCCCCCACGGCGAGTCCGGCACCGTCATCGGTGTGCAGGTCTTCACCGATGATGAGGACGGGGACATCCTCCCCACCGGCGTCAACGAGATGGTCCGCGTCTACGTGGCCCAGAAGCGCAAGATCACCGACGGTGACAAGCTCGCCGGCCGTCACGGCAACAAGGGCGTCATCGCCAAGATCCTGCCGGTCGAGGACATGCCGTTCCTGGAGGACGGCACCCCGATCGACATCATCCTGAACCCGATGGGCGTGCCCGGCCGAATGAACATCGGCCAGGTCATGGAGACCCACCTGGGCTGGGTCGCCAAGGCCGGCTGGGACCTCGACCCCGAGGATCCCACCGCGGCGGATCTGCCCGAGGGCGCCCTCCACGGCGAGCCCGGCACCGCGGTCGCGGTCCCGGTCTTCGACGGCCTCACCGCCGAAGAGGTCACCGGCCTGATCGCCAACCACCGCCCCAACCGCGACGGTGAGCGGATGGTCAAGGAGGACGGCAAGGCGCGTCTGTTCGACGGTCGCTCCGGCGAGCCGTTCCCGGACCCGATCTCCGTGGGCTACATGTACATGCTGAAGCTCCACCACCTGGTGGACGACAAGCTGCACGCGCGCTCCACCGGCCCGTACTCGATGATCACGCAGCAGCCGCTGGGCGGTAAGGCCCAGTTCGGCGGCCAGCGCTTCGGCGAGATGGAGGTGTGGGCCCTCGAGGCCTACGGCGCCGCCTACGCCCTGCAGGAGCTGCTGACCATCAAGTCCGATGACATCGCCGGCCGCGTCAAGGTCTACGAGGCGATCGTCAAGGGCGAGAACATCCCCGAGCCCGGCATCCCGGAGTCCTTCCGAGTGCTCCTCAAGGAGATGCAGTCGCTGTGCCTGAACGTCGAGGTCCTCTCGGCCGACGGCACCGCCCATGAGGTTCAGGAAGCTGATGAGGAGGTCTTCCGCGCGGCGGAGGAGCTCGGCATCGACCTGTCCCGCCGACCCCACGAGGGCGTCGGCTCCATCGAAGAGGTCTGAGGGGCGCGGGCTCGGGAGGCGCCGTCCCGCCGCGTGACGCGGTGACCGCCCCCGAGCCCCACCCTCGACCCCGTTCCCTCAGACACACACTCTTCCGATCGAGAGAAGGACACCTGTGATCGACGTCAACACCTTCGACGAGCTGCGCATCGGCCTCGCCACGGCCGACGACATCCGCGGCTGGTCCCACGGCGAGGTCAAGAAGCCGGAGACCATCAACTACCGCACCCTGAAGCCCGAGATGGAGGGCCTGTTCTGCGAGCGCATCTTCGGCCCCACCCGGGACTGGGAGTGCTACTGCGGCAAGTACAAGCGCGTCCGCTTCAAGGGCATCGTCTGCGAGCGCTGCGGCGTGGAGGTCACCAAGTCCTCCGTGCGTCGTGAGCGCATGGGCCACGTGGAGCTCGCCGCTCCCGTCACCCACATCTGGTACTTCAAGGGAGTGCCGAGCCGCCTGGGCTACCTGCTGGACCTCGCGCCGAAGGATCTCGAGAAGATCATCTACTTCGCCGCGTACATGATCACCGAGGTGGACGAGCAGGCCCGCCACGACGACATGCCGGATCTGCAGGCGCGCTTCGACCTCGAGGTCAAGGAGCTCGAGAACGAGCGCGACGCCGCGATCAACCAGCGTGCGCTGACCGCGGAGAAGGATCTCGCCCAGCTCGAGGAGGAGGGCGCGAAGGCCGACGCGAAGCGCAAGGTCCGCGACTCCGGCGAGCGTGAGCAGGCCCAGATCCGCAAGAAGTACGACGCGGAGATCGACCGGATCACCCGCGTGTGGGAGCGCTTCAAGTCCCTCAAGGTCGCCGACCTCGAGGGTGATGAGCAGCTCTACCGCGCGATGAAGCTCCGCTACGGCACCTACTTCGAGGGTGGCATGGGCGCCGAGGCGATCCAGCGTCGTCTGCGCGACTTCGACCTCGAGGCCGAGTCCGTGCAGCTGCGCGAGATCATCGCGACCGGCAAGGGACAGAAGAAGGCCCGTGCGCTCAAGCGCCTCAAGGTCGTCTCCGCGTTCCTGACCACCACCAACTCGCCCGTCGGCATGGTGCTGGACGCCGTCCCGGTGATCCCGCCGGACCTGCGCCCGATGGTGCAGCTGGACGGCGGCCGCTTCGCGACCTCCGACCTCAACGACCTGTACCGCCGCGTGATCAACCGCAACAACCGCCTCAAGCGGCTGTTGGATCTCGGTGCCCCCGAGATCATCGTGAACAACGAGAAGCGCATGCTGCAGGAGTCGGTCGACTCGCTGTTCGACAACGGCCGTCGCGGCCGCCCGGTCACCGGACCGGGCAACCGCCCGCTGAAGTCGCTGTCCGACATGCTCAAGGGCAAGCAGGGTCGTTTCCGTCAGAACCTGCTGGGCAAGCGCGTGGACTACTCCGCCCGCTCCGTCATCGTCAACGGCCCCCAGCTGAGCCTGCATCAGTGCGGTCTGCCCAAGGGCATGGCGCTCGAGCTGTTCAAGCCCTTCGTCATGAAGCGCCTGGTCGAGCTCAGCCACGCCCAGAACGTCAAGGCCGCCAAGCGGATGGTCGAGCGTGCGCGCCCCGAGGTGTGGGACGTCCTCGAAGAGGTCATCACCGAGCACCCGGTGCTGCTGAACCGTGCGCCCACCCTGCACCGCCTGGGCATCCAGGCCTTCGAGCCGCAGCTGGTCGAGGGCAAGGCCATCCACCTGCACCCGCTCGTCTGCGCCGCTTTCAACGCGGACTTCGACGGTGACCAGATGGCCGTGCACCTGCCGCTGTCCGCGGAGGCGCAGGCCGAGGCCCGCATCCTGATGCTCTCGAGCAACAACATCCTCAAGCCGTCCGACGGCCGCCCCGTGACCATGCCCGCACAGGACATGATCATCGGCCTCTACCACCTCACCACGGTGCGCGAGGACGTCCCGGGCGCCGGTCGCCGCTTCGCCTCCGAGGCGGAGGCCATCATGGCCTTCGACCGCGGCGAGCTGCACCTCAACGCCATGGTGGACATCCGCTTCACGGACATCGTCCCGCCGAGCGGCTGGGAGGCCCCCGAGGGCTGGACCGAGGGCGACCCGATCGTCCTGACCACCTCTCTGGGCTCCGTCTACTTCAACGAGACGCTGCCGGTGGACTTCCCGTTCGTCGAGGGCCAGGTCGGCAAGAAGCGCCTGGGCGGCATCGTCAACGCTCTCGCCGAGCGCTACGACAAGGGCCAGGTCGCCGCGTCGCTGGACGCGCTCAAGGCCTACGGCTTCACCTGGTCGACCCGTTCGGGCGCGTCCTTCGCCCTCTCGGACGTCGTGACCCCGCCGAACAAGGCGGAGATCATCGCGAAGTACGAGGAGAAGAACGCCCAGATCCAGGAGAACCGTGACCTGGGCCTGATCTCCGAGCACGAGCGCAACATGGAGCTCATCGACCTGTGGACCGAGGCGACCAACGAGGTCGACCAGGCCATGCGGGCGAACTTCGAGTCGACCAACACCATCTTCCGGATGGTGGACTCGGGCGCACGAGGCAACTGGATGCAGGTCCGTCAGATCGCCGGTATGCGCGGCCTGGTGAACAACCCCAAGGGCGAGATCATCCCGCGCCCGATCCTCTCCAACTACAAGGAGGGGCTCTCGGTCCTGGAGTACTTCATCGCCTCGCACGGCTCCCGCAAGGGCCTGGCGGACACCGCGCTGAAGACCGCTCAGTCGGGCTACCTGACCCGTCGTCTGGTCGACGTCTCGCAGGACGTCATCGTCCGCGAGGACGACTGCGGCACCACCAAGGGCCTGGTCCTGCCGATCGCGGTCGAGGAGGCCGGCGAGCTGCGCACGCACGAGCACGCCGAGTCCACGGTGTACGGGCGCGTCCTGGCCACCGCGGCCATCGGGGCCGACGGCTCCGAGGCGGCTCCGGCCGGCGCCGAGCTCGGTGACGTGCTCATCGAGCAGCTCGTCGAGGCGGGCGTGCGCGAGGCGAAGATCCGCTCCGTGCTGACCTGCGACTCCGCGGTGGGCACCTGCGCCCAGTGCTACGGCAAGTCGCTCGCCACCGGCCAGCTGGTCGACATCGGCGAGGCCGTCGGCATCGTCGCGGCCCAGTCGATCGGTGAGCCCGGCACCCAGCTGACCATGCGTACCTTCCACTCCGGTGGTGTGGCCAGCGCCGACGGCGACATCACGCACGGTCTGCCGCGTGTGCAGGAGCTGTTCGAGGCCCGCACCCCGGCCGGCTTTGCGCCGATCTCCGAGTTCTCGGGTCGTGTCGAGATCGAGGAGAACGACAAGCAGCGCAGAATCACGGTCACGCCGGACGACGGCTCGGACCCGGTCTCGTACACCGTCTCCAAGCGCGTGTCGCTGCTGGTCGCCGACGGCGACCACATCGAGGTCGGCCAGCAGCTCACCCAGGGCTCGGTGGATCCGAAGCAGGTTCTGCGCATCCTCGGCCCCCGCGCGGTGCAGCAGCACCTCGTGGACGAGGTCCAGAAGGTGTACATCAGCCAGGGCGTGGACATCCACGCCAAGCACATCGAGGTCATCGTGCGCCAGATGCTCCGTCGCGTGACGGTCATCGAGTCCGGCGACACCGGTCTGCTGCCCGGTGACTTCGCCGAGCGCGTCACCTTCGAGCGGGAGAACCGTCGGGTGCTCTCCGAGGGCGGTCAGCCGGCCTCGGGTCGTCCGGAGCTGATGGGCATCACCAAGGCGTCGCTCGCGACCGAGTCGTGGCTCTCGGCGGCCTCCTTCCAGGAGACCACCCGTGTGCTCACCGAGGCCGCCCTGAACCGCAAGAGCGATCAGCTCATGGGGCTCAAGGAGAACGTCATCATCGGCAAGCTCATCCCGGCCGGCACCGGCCTGTCGCGGTTCCGCCACATCGCGGTCGAGCCCACCGACGAGGCGAAGGCGCAGATGTACCAGGTGCCCGGCTACGACGAGCTGGACTTCTCGGGCTTCGGCCAGACCGGTGCCGTCAACCTCGACGACATCGACTACGCCGATCCCTTCCGCACCGATTTCCGGTGATCTGCCGCTGAGCAGACGCTGACACGGCACCCCGCCGCCCCCGGGCAGGCGGGGTGACCGGACGCCGCGGGGCGGTCCCACTGAGGTGGGGCCGCCCCGCGGCGTCGTCGTCTCAGGCGTCGGCCGCGGTGCACGAGGGCGGGGACGGAGCCCGCTCTGTCGGCCCCTCCGTGCCAACGGCTCACCCGTTCCCGGGGTGTCGGCGGGGGAGCGGTGGACCTCCGTGCTGTGTCCCAGGTCGCGTCCCAGGGGGCTGCGAAGGCCTGCGGGGTGACCTGGCAGACGCGGAGGTTCACGAGAGGGTAAAGACCTCTTGGGCGCTTGCTCAAACTCTGGCCGGATCCCTTACGTCTCCGCGCGAATCGGGAAACCATGGCACCTGGCAGTTCCCGCGCGACCTTTCCTGCTGCGCCTCCCCGTGAGTGCGCGCGCGTGTCGGAGCTGCAGACCCCGCCCCGCGGGGTCCGACGCTCAGGGAACGACACGACGCGCCGCATGCCGGCGGCAAGGAACAGGTGGAACAGTGAAGAAGAGCCCGTGGATCCTCGCGGCCGCGACCGTCTGCGTCATCGCAGTCGGCGGTGGCGGCACCGCGTTCGCGATGTCGAACGAGGCGCAGATCAGTGTGTACGGCGAGGAGTCCTCGGTCCGCACCTTCTCCCAGCCCACGGTCGGTGACCTGCTCGCCGCCGAGGGCATCGAGGTGAAGGACACCGACCTGGTGACCCCCGCCCTCGACGAGCCCGTCACCGACGGCATGGACATCCAGGTCGTCCAGCGCACCCCCGTCACCGTCACCATCGACGGCGTCGAGACCGATCTGCTGACCACCGGTGACACCGTCGCCGATGCGCTCGCGGAGACCGAGTACAAGGCCGAGGGCGCACGGATCACCCCCGAGCCCGAGGAGACCCTCGAGGCCGCCGACGGCCAGGTCGAGGTCGTCACCCGCAAGACCGTCACCTTCAAGGGCCAGTACGGCCAGGACACCTTCGACGTCACCGCCCTCACCGTGGGCGAGGCGATGGAGAAGGTCCTGGGCAACATCGAGGACACCGACACCGCCGACGTCCCGCGCGACACCCTGCTCGAGGACGGCGCCACCCACACCGTCCAGCGTGTGCGCGAGACCGAGCGCACCGAGACCGAGAAGATCCCGTTCGAGACCAAGACCGTCAAGGACGACGACCTGCTCGAGGGCCGCACCAAGGTCACCACCGAGGGCAAGTCCGGCTCCAAGGAGAAGGTCATCCGCGAGGTGAAGGTCGACGGCGAGGTCACCGAGTCCGAGGTCGTCTCCGAGGAGATCACCTCCGAGCCCACCACGAAGGTGGTCGCCGAGGGCACCAAGCCCGCGCCGCGTCCCGAGCCCCGCCAGAACGACAGCGCGAACCGCAGCTCCGAGCGCAGCTCCTCGTCGTCGTCGTCCTCCTCCTCGTCGTCCTCCTCCTCGGGCGGCAACACCGGCGCCTCGGCGCCGTCCGCGCCCTCCGGCTCCGTCTGGGACCGCCTGGCTCAGTGCGAGTCCGGCGGCAACTGGTCCATCAACACCGGCAACGGCTACTACGGCGGCCTGCAGTTCTCGAAGTCGACCTGGCTCGCCTTCGGCGGCGGCAAGTACGCGCCCACCGCGAACCTCGCCAGCCGTTCGCAGCAGATCGACATCGCCAAGAAGACCCAGGCCGCGCAGGGCTGGGGCGCCTGGCCCTCCTGCACCTCGAAGCTCGGCATCCGCTGAGCCCCGCGGCCCACGGCTGCACCCGACGGGACCCCGAGCCGAGGCTCGGGGTCCCGTCCGCGCTCCTGGCACCGGACGTCGCCGGGACGGGGCGCGAGCACTTCCTGGGAACCGGCTCTGACCTGCGGGGTCATGTGCTATATCCCGGCACGTCACCAGAAGGCAAACCGTCGCTCATACGGCGTCATGTGATCTGCGTCGGAACCGAGGAGAAGCTTTGACCGCATCCCGCGCATCTCAGTAGACTGCGTGTGCGTCCGGAGTGCCCTCTGGTCGTGACCCGGGACTGATCCGTCGCCTTCTCGAGAGCGGCGGAGGATGTCCCCCGCGAGGAGCGGATCCTCGCGGCGTGCCCGAATTCGGTGCGGGGGCCATGCCCGGCCCCCTGCCCGCGGGCACCGATCACGGTCCTCCTGGACGCCCGGCAGGTGCCATCACCTGACGGGCGGGTCGAGTCACCGCGCACCCCGGGCATGGGGAGGTGACATTGGGTCGCCGGCCGTGCGAGCGGTCGAAGAAGGTGATCCTTCGGTGCCAACAGCATCGAGGGCTGACAAGGAAGAGAAGCTGTGCCTACTATTCAGCAGTTGGTGCGCAAGGGGAGGGACGCTCGCTCGTCCTCCTCGAAGACGCCCGCGCTCAAGGGTTCGCCCCAGCGCCGCGGTGTCTGCACGCGCGTCTACACCCAGACCCCCAAGAAGCCGAACTCCGCGCTGCGCAAGATCGCGCGTGTGAAGCTGTCGACCGGCGTCGAGGTCACCGCCTACATCCCCGGCGAGGGCCACAACCTCCAGGAGCACTCGATCGTGCTCGTCCGCGGCGGTCGTGTGAAGGACCTGCCCGGCGTGCGCTACAAGATCGTGCGCGGCGCTCTGGACACCCAGTCCGTGAAGGGCCGCCAGCAGGCGCGCTCCCGCTACGGCGCGAAGAAGGAGAAGAAGTAATGCCTCGTAAGGGCCCCGCTCCCAAGCGCCAGCTGGTCGTCGATCCGGTCTACGGCTCGCCGATCGTCACGCAGCTCATCAACAAGATCCTCCTCGACGGCAAGAAGACCGTCGCCGAGGGCATCGTCTACGGCGCCCTCGAGGGGGCTCGTGAGAAGAACGGCCAGGACCCGGTCGTCACCCTGAAGAAGGCGCTGGACAACATCCGGCCCTCCCTCGAGGTCCGCTCCCGCCGCGTCGGCGGTGCGACCTACCAGGTCCCGATCGAGGTCAAGCCCGGTCGTTCCACTACTCTCGCGCTGCGCTGGCTGGTCAGCTACTCCCGCGCCCGCCGTGAGAACACCATGACCGAGCGTCTGATGAACGAGATCCTGGACGCGTCCAACGGTCTCGGCGCCGCTGTCAAGCGTCGCGAGGACACTCACAAGATGGCCGAGTCCAACAGGGCCTTCGCTCACTACCGCTGGTGAGTGCACGGTGGGGTTCGTCCGTCCGGGCGAACCCCACCTGCCGTCCTCCGGCAGCTCCACCAGCATCCGTTCTCCAGAAAGGCACAAGCCCGTGGCACTCGAAGTGCTCAGCGACCTGAACAAGGTCCGCAACATCGGCATCATGGCTCACATCGATGCCGGCAAGACCACCACGACCGAGCGCATCCTCTTCTACACCGGCGTGAACTACAAGATGGGCGAGACCCACGACGGCGCCGGCACCATGGACTGGATGGAGCAGGAGAAGGAGCGCGGCATCACGATCACGTCGGCCGCGACGACCTGCTACTGGCACGACAACCAGATCAACATCATCGACACCCCCGGTCACGTCGACTTCACCGTCGAGGTGGAGCGCTCGCTGCGCGTGCTCGACGGCGCCGTCGCAGTGTTCGACGGCAAGGAGGGCGTCGAGCCCCAGTCGGAGACCGTCTGGCGCCAGGCCGACAAGTACGAGGTCCCCCGCATCTGCTTCGTCAACAAGATGGACAAGCTGGGCGCTGACTTCTTCTTCACCGTCGGCACCATCACCGACCGCCTCGGCGCCAAGCCGCTGGTCATGCAGGTCCCGATCGGTGCGGAGAACGACTTCCGCGGCGTCGTCGACCTGGTCGAGATGAAGGCCTACGAGTGGCCCGACACCCTCGCCGAGGACATGCCGGCCATCAACTCCAAGAAGGGTGACCCCTCGCTCGGCCAGTGGCAGCGTGAGATCCCGATCCCCGAGGACCTGGCCGACAAGGTCGAGGAGTACCGCAGCAAGCTCGTCGAGGACGTCGCCGAGAGCTCCGAGGAGCTCATGGAGAAGTACCTCGAGGAGGGCGACCTCTCGATCGAGGAGCTCAAGGCCGGCATCCGCGCCCTGACCATCTCCTCGCAGGCCTACCCGGTCTTCTGCGGCACCGCCTTCAAGAACAAGGGCATCCAGCCCGTCCTGAACGGTGTCGTCGACTACCTGCCCTCGCCGCTGGACGTGCCCGACATGATCGGTCACAAGCCGGGCGACGAGTCGACCGAGCTCACTCGCGCCGCCGACTGGGACGAGCCCTTCTCGGCGCTCGCCTTCAAGGTCGCCGCGCACCCGTTCTTCGGCTCGCTCACCTACGTGCGCGTCTACTCCGGCCAGGTGCAGCAGGGCATGCAGATCCTCAACGCCACCACCGGCAAGAAGGAGCGCGTCGGCAAGCTCTTCCAGATGCACTCCAACAAGGAGAACCCGGTGGAGGAGGCCTTCGCGGGCCACATCTACGCGTTCATCGGCCTGAAGGACACCACCACCGGTGACACCCTCACCGATCCGGCCAACCCGATCCAGCTCGAGTCCATGAGCTTCCCGGAGCCGGTCATCTCGGTGGCCATCGAGCCGAAGACCAAGGGTGACCAGGAGAAGCTGGGTGTCGCCATCCAGAAGCTCGCCAAGGAGGACCCGACCTTCCAGGTGGAGCTGGACGAGGAGACCGGCCAGACCGTCATCAAGGGCATGGGCGAGCTGCACCTCGACATCCTCGTGGACCGCATGCGCCGCGAGTTCAACGTCGAGGCGAACATCGGCAAGCCCCAGGTCGCCTACCGCGAGACGATCAAGCGCGTCGTGGAGAAGTTCGACTTCACCCACAAGAAGCAGACCGGCGGCTCCGGCCAGTTCGCGAAGGTCCAGATCACCTTCGGCCCGCTCGAGGACGCCGAGGACGGCGTGTTCTACGAGTTCGAGAACAAGGTCACCGGCGGCCGCATCCCGCGCGAGTACATCCCGAGCGTGGATGCCGGCATCCAGGACGCTCTCCAGGGCGGCATCATCGCCGGTTACCCGGTCGTGAACGTGAAGGCCTCCCTGCTCGACGGCGCATTCCACGACGTCGACTCCTCGGAGATGGCCTTCAAGATCGCCGGCTCCATGGCGGCCAAGGAGGCCCTGCGCAAGGCGCAGCCGGTCATCCTCGAGCCCCTCATGGACGTCGAGGTCCGTACTCCTGAGGAGTACATGGGAGATGTCATCGGCGACCTGAACTCCAGGCGAGGTCTGGTGCAGTCGATGGAGGACGCGAGCGGGGTCAAGATCGTCCGTGCTCTCGTCCCGCTGTCGGAGATGTTCGGCTACGTCGGCGACCTGCGGTCCAAGACCCAGGGTCGTGCGATGTACACCATGCAGTTCCACAGCTACGCGGAGGTCCCCGGCAGCATTGCCGAGGAGATCGTCGCGAAGACCCGGGGCGAGTGAGGAGTCGGGGGAAGCAGGTAGGCTCCTTCTCCTGCCTCCCCCGAAACCCCCATCGGACCTCCACCTCGCCGAGGCGGGGATCCGATCCCGATCCAGAAGTACCACGATAAGAAGTCCTAGGAGGACACCATCATGGCGAAGGCCAAGTTCGAGCGGACCAAGCCGCACGTCAACATCGGCACCATCGGTCACGTCGACCACGGCAAGACCACGCTGAGCGCTGCGATCTCGAAGGTCCTGTACGACAAGTACCCGGATCTGAACACGGCGCGCGACTTCGACACGATCGACAACGCGCCCGAGGAGAAGCAGCGCGGCATCACGATCAACGTCTCGCACATCGAGTACGAGACCGAGAAGCGTCACTACGCGCACGTCGACGCCCCCGGCCACGCCGACTACGTCAAGAACATGATCACCGGTGCCGCTCAGATGGACGGCGCGATCCTCGTGGTTGCCGCCACCGACGGCCCGATGGCTCAGACCCGTGAGCACGTGCTGCTCGCCAAGCAGGTCGGCGTCCCCTACCTGCTCGCAGCTCTCAACAAGTCCGACATGGTCGAGGACGAGGAGATCCTCGAGCTCGTCGAGATGGAGGTCCGCGAGATGCTGGGCTCTCAGGGCTTCGACGAGGACGCGCCGGTCATCCAGGTCTCCGCGCTCAAGGCTCTCGAGGGCGACGAGAAGTGGGTCAAGTCCGTCGAGGAGCTCATGGATGCCGTGGACGAGAACATCCCGGACCCGGTCCGCGATCTCGACCAGCCCTTCCTCATGCCGATCGAGGACGTCTTCACGATCCAGGGTCGTGGCACCGTCGTCACCGGCAAGGTGGACCGCGGCAAGCTGACCATCAACTCCGAGGTCGAGATCGTGGGCATCCGCGAGCCGCAGAAGACCACGGTCACCGGCATCGAGATGTTCCACAAGCAGATGGACGAGGCATGGGCCGGCGAGAACTGCGGCCTGCTGCTGCGCGGCACCAAGCGTGAGGACGTCGAGCGCGGCCAGGTCGTCGTGAAGCCGGGTTCTATCACCCCGCACACCGAGTTCGAGGCGCAGGTCTACATCCTGTCCAAGGACGAGGGCGGCCGTCACAACCCGTTCTACTCGAACTACCGTCCGCAGTTCTACTTCCGGACCACCGACGTCACCGGCGTCATCACGCTGCCCGAGGGCACCGAGATGGTCATGCCCGGCGACAACACCGAGATGTCGGTCGAGCTCATCCAGCCGATCGCCATGGAGGAGGGCCTCGGCTTCGCCATCCGTGAGGGTGGCCGCACCGTGGGCTCCGGCCGCGTCACCAAGATCAACAAGTGATCTGAGCGGGGCCAGTCCCCGCTGACGTGAGGCGCTCGTCCGCCGAGCGCCGCACCGCAGGGAGGGGCCCTGTGCCGGGAGACCGGTGCAGGGCCCCTTTCTCATGCCCGGATCCGCGCTGGCGCCGTGCTCGCTCTGATAGACCGCGTCGGCGCCGATCCCCACGACTGGAGCCCCGCTCCGGGCGCAGCAGAAGGCCCCCGTGCCCGCACTGAGGGTGCGGGGGCGGGGGCCTTCTGCGAGCCGCCGGAGAGGTCAGCGCCGGGGCGGCTCCTGAGGGGTCTCGGGACGCTGCTCGCCGTCGGCCTCCGCCGAGCCGGCGGAGCCGTAGCCGCCGGCGGCAGGGGAGGCCGACTGCGCCGATGGGGCCGAGGAGCTCTCGTGCAGGGGCGTGCCCGCTGGCTGGCCGAAGCTCGGGCGCTGACCGCGACCCGGCTCCTGCGCCGGTGCGTTCTGCGGTGCGGGCTGGCCATAGTTCGGCCGACCGGGCTGCGCGGGAGCAGGAGGTGCCGACTGCGGCGTCGGGCCGCCGTGCTGCGGAGTCTGCTGCGGTGAGGGAGCGCCGTACTGCGGGCCGTGCAGGGCAGGAGCGCCGTACTGCTGGCCCTGCGGGACGGGGGAGCCGTGCTGCGGGCCGTGGCCGCCCTGCGACGGGGGTGCGTGCCCGGGAGCGGGGACCGGAGCCGCCCCGGAGTCGGCGAGGATCTGACGAGCCTGCGCGGCATGCTTGTGCTCGACCAGCAGCTCGTACTGCATGGGGATGGTCGAGGTCATCGAGGTGAAGTCGCGCTTGCCGCCGGTCATCGCGTAGCCGATCACCGTCCACACGGTGAAGAACACGATGCCCATCAGGATGCTGGTCAGCACGATCATGAAGTTGCCGGGATTGATCAGCAGCAGGAGCAGGCCGAGGAACAGACCCATCCACAGGCCCGAGAGCACGCCCTGCCCGATCACCTTGGGCCAGGTCTTGCGGCCGGTGACCCGCTCCATCAGCTTCAGGTCCGTGCCCACGATCAGGGTGGACTGCACGGGGAACTGGTTGTCCGCGAGCGTGTCGACCACCGACTGCACCTCCTGATAGGTGCTGTACACGCCGAGGGAGCGCGGATACTCGAGGTCGTAGAGACGCGCCGTCAGCGGCGACGCCGGGCTGGTGGACTGCGGTGGCTGGCTCATGGGGACACCGTAGACCAGCACTCGGCGAATCCGCTGGGTGGGCGCGGGACGCCCCCGCAACGCCAGAGGACAGCGACCAGGCTCCATCGGGCCGCGGCCCTGAGCGCGCCGCACTGCCTCCTATATGCAAACGTGACCTGTCCGGGGCCGACAGCTGTCGGAGAAACGGTGTAAATCGTCGTACTGTGTGCTCTACCACTCGTCGGGCGAAGCACGCCGCAGGGCGTGCTCCCGACCCTTTCAAGGATGAAAGAGGTCCCCATGGGCACCACTGCTTCTGACGACATGACCCCGCTCGAGCGCCTCGGCGCCTCCCGGCGCAGCTTCCTGGCTCTCGCCGGCGCCGGAGCGGGCGCCTCCGTGCTCGCGGCCTGCGCGGGCGGTGGAGGCGGAGAGACCACGGAGGGCGGCGGCTCGGTGACCGGCGACGGCGAGGTCACGGACGAGAACCCGCTGGGCGTCGACGGCGCCGCTGCGGTCACCGCAGTCATCTTCGACGGCGGATACGGCACCCAGTACGCCGAGGACGCGGGCACCAAGTACCAGGAGCTCTACCCGGATGCGACGGTGGACGTCTCCGGCACCGTGAACATCCAGCAGGACCTCCAGCCCCAGTTCGCCGGTGGCACCCCGCCGGACCTGTTCGACAACTCCGGCGCCCAGAAGCTCGCGATCGACGGTCTGGTCCCGCAGCTCGCTGACCTCGGCGACCTGCTCGCCGCCCCGATGCTCGACGCCGAGGGCACCGTCGAGGAGAACCTGCTGCCCGGCGTCACCTCGCCCGGCATGTTCGACGGCAAGTTCCTGGGCATGAACTACGTCTACACCGTGTTCGCCCTGTGGTATTCGGCCTCGGAGTTCGAGGAGAAGGGCTGGACCGTCCCGGAGACCTGGGAGGACCTCATGGCCCTGGGCGAGGAGGTCAAGGGCGAGGGCCGCTACCTGTTCTCCTACGGCGGCCAGAACGCCTCGAACTACTACCAGGAGATGGCGCTGTCCATGGCCGCCAAGCTGGGCGGGCCCGAGGTGCTCACCAAGATCGATGCCCTCGAGGAGGGAGCCTTCGAGCAGGAGGCCATCGTCCAGGCCTACGACGCGATGGCCGAGGCCGTCGAAGCCGGCTACTTCGAGCCCGGCGGCGAGGGCATCAAGCACACCGACGCGCAGACCAACTGGGTCACCGGCACCTCGGTGTTCTACCCCTCCGGCTCCTGGATCGAGAACGAGCAGGCCGACGTCACCCCCGAGGGATACGACATGACCGGCGCACCGGTCCCGTCCCTGCCCGACAGCGCGATGCCGCACGAGGCCTTCCACGGCACCGCCGCCGAGCAGTACTTCGTGCCCTCCGGTGGTGAGAACCCCACCGGCGGTGCGGAGTTCCTGCGGATCATGCTCTCCAAGGAGCAGGCCGAGAACTTCGCCGAGCTGACCAAGGCCCCGTCGGTCATCAAGGACACCGTGCCCGAGGACGGCTTCGGCTCGACCGCTCTCGCCTCGGTCAACACTATGATCCAGGCCGCGGGCGAGAACACCTTCACCTACAACTTCTCGGACTGGTACGGCCTGGGGGCGGACTCCATCACCAACTGGACCAGCTTCCTCAAGGGCGACATCGACGCAGCGGGTCTGCGCGAGGCCGAGCAGGCCATGATCGACCGGGTGCGGGAGGACGACTCGATCACCAAGTTCGAGGCTGGTTCATGACCGCTTCCGGCGTCGACGTCGGAGAGCGCGAGACGGCGGCGGCGACCCGTGGGGTCGCCCGCCGCCGTCGGCGCGTGCCCACCCCGCAGCGGATGCTGTTCTTCCTCGTGTTCCTGGGGATCCCGCTCGCGGTGTACCTGATGTTCGTCGTCTCCCCGTTCGCCCAGTCCTTCTACTACTCCCTGACCAACTGGAGCGGGCTGAGCCCGTCGATGGAGTTCATCGGCCTGGCCAACTACCAGAGGATCTTCGACGACCCCGTCTTCTGGAAGTCGCTGCGCAACAACCTCGCGCTGCTGATCGCCCTGCCGACGATCACCATCGTGCTGGCCTTCGCGCTCGCGGTGATGGTCACCATCGGCGGCAGCACCCACGGCGGTGTGCGCGGTGTGCGGGGCGCCGGCTTCTACCGCGTGGTGAGCTTCTTCCCGTATGCGATCCCGGCCGTGATCACCGGCATCCTGTTCAACTTCATCTACCACCCCGGCGGAGGCCTGCTCAACGGCTTCCTGAACCTGCTGCTGACCCCGGTCAACGCGGTGCTCGGGATCGTCGGCGCGGAGCCGATGCAGGACGTCGGCACCGCCTGGCTCGGTGATCAGCGCTTCGCGCTCGCAGCGGTGGGCTTCGCGATCATCTGGACGTTCGTGGGCTTCTACATGGTGCTGTTCGTCGCCGGGATCAAGTCGATCCCGCAGGAGGTGCTCGAGGCGGCACGCATCGACGGCTCCGGACGCTTCCGCACCTCGGTGCAGATCGTCGCGCCGATGGTGCGGGACAACATCTCCACCGCCCTGGTGTACATGGGCATCTTCGCCCTGGACGCCTTCACGTTCGTGTCGGTGATGACCCCCAACGGCGGCACCGACAACAGCACCAAGGTGGTCTCGCTCCACCTGTACCAGACCGCGTTCCGCGACGGCCGCTTCGGCGAGGCCAGCGCGATGGGTGTGATGATGGCCGTGGTGACCATGCTGGTGGCCGTGGTGGTCATCGGGCTGGGCCGCAGCAAGAAGGAGAAGCGATGAGCGCCCCGACCCACCCGAGCACGCACGCCGAGGTGCGTGAGCGGGGGAGCGGCGAGCAGCGCCGCATCCCTGTGCGGCGTCGTGATCGCGGCAGCGACGGCGCCGGGTTCTCCGCCCTGCACCACGCGGTGTTGACGCTGTGGGCGCTGCTGGTGATCCTGCCGCTGCTGTGGACGGTCTACACCTCGTTCAAGACCTCCCGCGAGATCCTCACGGACCCCTTCGGCCTGCCCGAGCACATGCAGTGGGAGAACTACTCCCGCGCCTGGCAGGAGGCGAAGATCGGGGAGTACTTCCTCAACACCCTGATCGTCGTGGGCGCGGGCCTGGTGGCCGTGATGCTGCTGGGGGCGATGTGCGCCTATGTGCTCGCCCGCTTCCAGTTCCCCGGCAACCGGGCGATCTACTACGGCATGGTCGCCGGCCTCACCTTCCCGATCTTCCTGGCCGTGGTGCCGCTGTTCTTCGTGCTGAAGAACATGGGGCTGCTGGACGGGCGGATGGGCCTGGTCGGCGTGATCCTCTCCTACGTCGCCTTCGCCCTGCCGTTCACGGTGTTCTTCCTGCACTCGTTCTTCTCGGGCCTGCCCGACGAGATCAGCGAGGCCGCCGCGATCGACGGCGCCGGGGACTTCCGCACCTTCTTCCAGGTGATGCTGCCGATGGCGAAGCCGGGCCTGGTCTCGGTGGCGATCTTCAACTTCCTGGGGATGTGGAACCAGTACCTGCTCCCCCTGGTCCTCAACACCGAGCGCGACAACTACGTGCTCGCTCAGGGCCTGGTGAACCTCCAGGCCCAGCAGGGCTACAAGGTGGACTGGGGCGGCATGTTCGCCTCGGTGGTCATCACCGTGATCCCTGTGCTGATCGTGTACGTCATCTTCCAGCGCCAGCTGCAGGGCGGAGTGGGGCCGAGCACCGACAAGTGAGCTCGTCCCGTCTCTGCGACAATGGGAGGGCATCGCACCGCGCCCCCGGGGCCCGGGCGGTGCCCTGCCTCATCGTGGAGGCAGGAGCAGCGCCGCACGGACGTGATCTGTGACCGGGTGCACCTGGTGCGACCTTGTGGGAGCACAGCGCCGTCTGGCAGACTGTTCAAGTTGTCTGCGCGGGCCGACATGCCCGGTTCCGTTCTCCGAGGGTCATCCTCGGCGAATGATCACCGGATGAGGCCCGTCCCGAGGATGCGAACCTTGCCCCTAGGCATCGATCGCGCATCGACGAGGGATCAGTCGCAGAAGCAGCCGGCTCACGGCGGTTCGATGCTGGGCTCACACGCCCTGCGGAGGCCGACACGCCCGTCCTCGGGTACCGGGAGGCGGCCGCATCCATGCCAGACGAAGAAGAGAGACAGGACGCCATGGCGGGACAGAAGATCCGCATCCGGCTCAAGTCGTACGACCACGAGGTGATCGACACCTCCGCGCGCAAGATCGTGGACACGGTCACCAGCGCTGGCGCGACGGTCGTGGGCCCGGTGCCGCTGCCGACGGAGAAGAACGTGTTCTGCGTGATCCGTTCTCCCCACAAGTACAAGGACTCCCGTGAGCACTTCGAGATGCGCACGCACAAGCGACTGATCGACATCGTCGATCCCACGCCCAAGGCTGTGGACTCGCTCATGCGCCTCGACCTGCCCGCGGACGTCAACATCGAGATCAAGCTCTGAGGGTGGTGGAGATGAGCAACGAACTGACCGGCCAGAAGGCCGCTCCGGTGTCCGGCGTGCTCGGCACCAAGCTCGGCATGACCCAGGTCTGGGACGAGGACGGCAAGCTCGTCCCCGTGACCGTCGTGCAGACCGGTGCGAACGTCGTCACCCAGATCCGCTCCGTCGAGACCGACGGCTACGACGCGGTCCAGATCGCCTACGGGCAGATCGACCCCCGCAAGGTGTCGGCTCCGCTCAAGGGCCACTTCGAGAAGGCCGGCGTGACCCCACGCCGTCACCTCGTCGAGCTGCGCACCGTCAACGCCGCTGACTACACCGTCGGCCAGGAGATCGACGCCTCGGTGTTCGAGTCCGGCCAGAAGGTCGACGTCGTCGGCACCTCCAAGGGCAAGGGCACCGCGGGCGTCATGAAGCGCCACGGCTTCGCCGGCGTGGGCGCGTCCCACGGCCAGCACCGCAACCACCGCAAGCCCGGCTCCATCGGTGGCGCCTCCACCCCCGGTCGCGTGTTCAAGGGTCAGCGCATGGCTGGCCGCATGGGCGGCGACCGCACCAGTGTCCAGAACCTGACCGTTCACGCGGTCGACGTCGAGAAGGGCCTCGTGCTCGTCAAGGGTGCCGTCCCCGGCCCCAAGGGCGGTCTCGTGCTCGTCCGCTCGGCTGTCAAGAGCCCCGCGAAGGAGGCCTGAGCCCGATGGCAGCGAACCTGACTGTCGACGTGCTCGATCCGGCCGGTAAGAAGTCCGGCTCCGTCGAGCTGCCCGCGTCGATCTTCGACGTGCAGACCAACGTGCCCCTGATCCACCAGGTGGTCGTCGCCCAGCAGGCGGCAGGCCGCCAGGGCACCCACAAGGCCAAGACCCGCGCCGAGGTGCGCGGCGGCGGCAAGAAGCCCTGGAAGCAGAAGGGCACCGGTCGTGCCCGTCAGGGCTCCCTGCGCGCACCGCAGTTCACCGGCGGCGGCGTCGTCCACGGCCCCGTCCCGCGTGACTACAGCAAGCGCACCCCGAAGAAGATGAAGGCCGCCGCTCTGCGCGGAGCCCTCTCGGACCGGGCACGCAACGGCCGCGTCCACGTCGTCTCCTCGCTCCTGGCGGGCGATGTCGCGTCGACCAAGGCCGCGCGTCAGACCCTGGCGAAGATCTCCGACCGTCGCCACCTGCTGGTGGTCGTGCGTCGCGATGACGACCTGGGCGCGCTGAGCACCCGCAACCTGCCGACCACCCACGTCCTGTACGCGGACCAGGTGAACACCTACGACGTCATGCTCTCCGACGACGTGGTCTTCACCGCCGGTGCGCTCGAGGACTTCGTGGCTCAGGCGACCCTGGCCCTGCCCACCTCGAACTTCGCCGCGGCGAAGGCTGCGCCGGCTGCTGCCGCCGCCGCCCCTGCCGCCGCGCAGGACGCCCCCTTCGGCGAGGGCTCGGCGGCCGCACAGGCCGACGGCTCCGCACCCGAGGGCTTCACCATCAAGGGCAACCAGGACTCGATGAAGTTCCACACCCCGGACTCCCCGTGGTACGGCCGTACCAAGGCCGAGGTCTGGTTCGCGAGCGAGGAGGCCGCCAAGGCCGCCGGCTTCGTGAACGCGGTCAAGGAGTCCACCCCGGCTGAGGAGGAGTCCAAGTGACCTCGCTGAACAAGGATCCCCGCGACGTCCTGCTGGCCCCGGTGGTCTCCGAGAAGAGCTACGGGCTGATGGACGAGGGCAAGTACACCTTCCTGGTGGCTGCCGACGCCAACAAGACCGAGATCAAGATCGCCGTCGAGAAGATCTTCGACGTGAACGTCTCCTCGGTGAACACGATCAACCGTCAGGGCAAGTCGCGCCGCACGCGCTTCGGGACCGGCAAGCGCAAGGACACCAAGCGCGCCGTGGTCACCCTGACTGACGGAGCCATCGACATCTTCGGAGGGTCGGTCGCCTGAGGCGGCCGATATCCGAGGAGCCGAAGAGAGTCTGAGGGAAACCCACATGGCAATTCGTAAGAGCAAGCCGACCACCCCCGGTCGTCGCGGCTCGAGTGGCGCCGACTTCGTCGAGGTCACCCGGTCCACGCCGGAGAAGTCGCTGGTCCGCCCGCTGTCCAAGAGCGGCGGCCGCAACAGCAACGGTCGTATCACCTCCCGTCACCGGGGCGGTGGCCACAAGCGGGCCTACCGCGTGATCGACTTCCGCCGTCACGACAAGGACGGCATCAACGCGAAGGTCGCTCACATCGAGTACGACCCCAACCGCACCGCGCGCATCGCGCTGCTGCACTACCTGGACGGCGAGAAGCGCTACATCCTCGCGCCGGCCAAGCTGCGTCAGGGCGACTGGATCGAGAACGGTCCGGGCGCGGACATCAAGCCCGGCAACAACCTGCCGCTGCGCAACATCCCCCTGGGCACCGTTGTGCACGCGATCGAGCTGCGCCCCGGTGGCGGAGCGAAGATCGCCCGCAGCGCTGGCGCGTCCGTCCAGCTGGTCGCGAAGGAAGGGCCCTACGCGCAGCTGCGCATGCCCTCCGGCGAGATCCGCAACGTGGATGCCCGCTGCCGCGCCACCATCGGCGAGGTCGGCAACGCCGAGCAGTCCAACATCAACTGGGGCAAGGCCGGCCGCATGCGCTGGAAGGGCAAGCGCCCCCACGTCCGCGGTGTCGTCATGAACCCGCACGACCACCCGCACGGTGGTGGCGAGGGCCGCACCTCCGGTGGCCGTCACCCGGTGTCGCCCTGGGGTCAGCCCGAGGGCCGTACCCGCCGACCGGGCAAGGCGAGCGACAAGCTCATCGTGCGCCGTCGCCGGACCGGCAAGAAGCGCTGATAGGGAGAACCAGGAAACATGCCTCGCAGTATCGCCAAGGGCCCCTTCGTGGACGACCACCTTCAGAAGAAGGTGGACGCCCAGAACGAGAAGGGCACCAAGAACCTCATCAAGACCTGGTCGCGTCGTTCGGTCATCACCCCGGACTTCCTCGGCCACACCTTCGCAGTGCACGACGGCCGCAAGCACGTCTCGGTGTTCGTCACCGAGTCGATGGTCGGTCACAAGCTCGGCGAGTTCGCTCCCACGCGGACTTTCAAGGGCCACGAGAAGGACGACAGAAAGGGCCGTCGTCGCTGACCTCGGTCAGTGCGGCAGCACGTCCCGACATCCAGAAGAAAGCAGGACAGCAATGGAAGCCAAGGCGCAGGTGCGGTACCTCCGCATGTCGCCCATGAAGGCTCGCCGCGTTGTGGACCTGATTCGTGGCAAGAGCACGGCCGAGGCCCTGGACATCCTGCGGTTCGCCCCGCAGGCCGCCAGCGAGCCCGTCCTCAAGCTCGTCGAGTCCGCGATCGCCAACGCGCGGGTGAAGGCAGATCAGGCAGGGGAGCGCTTCGATGAGCGCGAACTCGCCGTCTCTGCCGCATTCGTCGACGAGGGTCCGACCATGAAGCGGTTCCAGCCGCGTGCACAGGGTCGAGCCTTCCAGATCAAGAAGCGCACCAGCCACGTCACCGTGGTGGTCGCTCCCGTGAACAAGTAAGGAGCCGTACGTATGGGTCAGAAGATCAACCCCAACGGGTTCCGCCTCGGGATCACCACGGAGCACACCAGCCGTTGGTTCGCCGACTCCTCCAAGGAGGGTCAGCGCTACCGCGACTATGTGAAGGAAGACGTCGCGATCCGCAACCTCATGTCGAACGGCATGGAGCGGGCCGGCATCTCCAAGGTCGAGATCGAGCGCACCCGTGACCGCGTCCGCGTGGACCTCCACACCGCCCGCCCGGGCATCGTCATCGGGCGTCGTGGCGCGGAGGCCGAGCGTCTGCGCGGTGAGCTGGAGAAGCTCACCGGCAAGCAGATCCAGCTGAACATCCTCGAGGTCAAGAACCCCGAGGCCGATGCTCAGCTGGTCGCACAGGGCATCGCCGAGCAGCTCGCCGCCCGTGTCTCCTTCCGTCGTGCGATGCGCAAGGGCATGCAGTCCGCGCAGCGCGCCGGCGCGAAGGGCATCCGAGTGGCCGTCTCCGGCCGCCTCGGCGGCGCCGAGATGAGCCGTAACGAGTTCTACCGCGAGGGGCGCGTGCCGCTGCACACCCTCCGCGCGAACATCGACTACGGCTTCTACGAGGCCCGCACCGCCTTCGGCCGCATCGGCGTGAAGGTCTGGATCTACAAGGGCGACGTCACCGCCAAGGAGCTCGCGGCTCAGCAGGCCGCCTCGCAGGGTCCCCGCTCCGGCGGCCGTGGCCCGCGTGCCGAGCGTCCCCGCGGCCGTCGCAACGAGCGCAACGCAGCTGCGCGCCGTGGTGGGGAGCAGGCCCAGGCCGCTCCCGCAGCCGGCGAGCAGGCTGCAGCGCCCGCACAGCAGCCCGGAACGGAGGCCTGAGCGACATGCTGATCCCTCGCAGGACCAAGCACCGCAAGCAGTACCGCCCGCACCGCACGGGCATGGCCAAGGGCGGCACCGACCTGGCTTTCGGTGAGTACGGCATCCAGGCTCTCGAGCCGGCCTACGTCACCAACCGCCAGATCGAGGCTGCACGTATCGCCATGACCCGCTACATGAAGCGTGGCGGCAAGGTGTTCATCAACATCTACCCCGATCGTCCGCTCACCAAGAAGCCTGCCGAGGTCCGCATGGGCTCCGGTAAGGGTTCGGTCGAGTGGTGGATCGCCAACATCAAGCCGGGACGAGTCATGTTCGAGATCGCCGGCGTCGAGGAGGAGGTGGCTCGCGAGGCACTCCGCCTGGCGCAGCACAAGCTCCCCATGAAGAGCCGCATCCTGAGCCGAGAGAGTGGTGACATCTGATGGCAGCGACCAAGCTCACCGCCGATGAACTCGACAAGCTGGACGACGCGAAGCTGGCCGAGGAGCTGGCGAAGGCCAAGGACGAGCTGTTCAAGCTCCGTTTCCAGTCCGCGACCGGTCAGCTCGAGAACTCCGGCCGTCTGCGGTCCGTCAAGAAGGACATCGCACGGATCTACACGATCCTGCGCGAGCGCGAGCTGGGCATCCGTCAGGCGCCCGGCGCCGCCGAGTGACCGCGAAGCGAGGAACAGAGATGACTGACAACACCAAGGCCGAGTCCCCGGCCATCGAGGAGCTCGACAAGGAGGGCGCCCAGGCGTCCTCGAGCGAGCGCCCGTACCGCAAGACCCTGCGTGGCTACGTGGTCTCCGACAAGATGGACAAGACCGTCGTCGTCGAGGTCGAGGAGCGCGTCAAGCACGCCCGCTACGGCAAGGTCACCACGAAGAACAGCCGCTTCAAGGCTCATGACGAGGAGAACAGCGCCGGCATCGGCGACCGTGTCCTGGTCATGGAGACCCGTCCCACCTCCGCGACCAAGCGGTGGCGACTGGTCGAGATCCTCGAGCGCGCCAAGTGATCGGGCGGTCCTCGTGACCGCACCGCTCCTCTGAGAAGGGCCGGTCCTCCCCCAGGGAGGGCCGGCCCTTCCGCTGTGCCCGGGACACAGCAGCCCGGGCCGCCACGCGGCTCAGCTGCCGGTGACGTGTATCAGCTGCCGGTGAGGTGGATCAGGAGCGCACCGGCCAGGGCATCCTCGGCCCGCGGCGCGGGCACCGAGCGCTCTGCACCATCCTCGCTCCGCACCGTCACCGTGAAGCTGCCGTCCTGCTGACGGTGCAGGGCCCGGAAGCTGTCCCCGAGCGCAGCGCGCAGCTGGTCCTCGCGGGGCAGCCACACCACCTCGTCCTGCTCCACGGAGTCCAGCGCCCACTCGGTGGTGCCGTTGAAGCGCAGCACCGGGAGCCCGTTGCGGCCTCGGGCCTGCTCGACCACCATGGAGGAGAGCATGAACGTCTCCGCGCGCAGCTGCTCGTTGTCGATCGCGAAGCGATCCCCGTCGGCCGGCTCCCAGGCCAGTCCTCGGTCCCGCAGGCGTCGTGCGATATCGATGTCGATCATGAGCTGAACCTACTCGCCCCCGGGCAGGGGAGAGCAAGCACACATGCCCGGTGCGCCGCTGAAGGGGTGACATCCGAGGGCGGGGGAGCGTAGTCTTGAACGGTTGCCGGAGGACTGTGCGCCCGCTCCTGTCTGGAGTCGGGTCCCAGGAGTCCGCGACTGGATCCGGTGCCACCCGATCCCTCCTCGTCGGAGACCTCGCACAAGAGGCGAACGTCCTGCGTTCACCACGCCAGTGCCTGAGTCCGGCCGAGGATTCTTTGGTGCCCGGGGCTCGTCGGCGGTGACGCCCCTGTCGGTCCGCCGATCGGTGCGCTGCCGGGCATGGTCCACATTCCGTTCCGCCAGGCTCGGCCTGCTCGCTCGCGCGAGCGGGAAGAGAACCGGTGAGACGATAGGAGAACGAGTGATTCAGCAGGAGTCGCGACTGAAGGTCGCCGACAACACGGGTGCCAAGGAGATTCTCTGCATCCGCGTTCTCGGTGGCTCCGGTCGCCGTTACGCCAGCATCGGGGACACCATCGTGGCGACCGTCAAGGACGCCATCCCCGGTGGCAACGTCAAGAAGGGCGACATCGTCAAGGCGGTCATCGTCCGTACGTCCAAGGAGGTCCGTCGCGTCGACGGCTCCTACATCCGATTCGACGAGAACGCCGCGGTCATCCTCAAGACCGACGGCGAGCCGCGCGGCACCCGCATCTTCGGCCCGGTCGGGCGCGAGCTGCGGGACAAGCGCTTCATGAAGATCGTCTCGCTGGCACCGGAGGTGGTGTGACATGGCAAAGATGAAGATCAAGAAGGGCGACCTCGTCCAGGTGATCACCGGTCGCACCAGCGACGGCGACAAGGCCGCCAAGCGCGGCCTCGAGCCCGGCGACAAGGGCAAGCAGGGCCGCGTCCTACAGGTGTTCCCCGATACCCAGCGCGTGCTGGTCGAGGGCATCAACCGCCGCACCCACCACGTCAAGCCCAACCAGGCAGGCGGCGCGGGCGGCATCGAGCAGCGCGAGGCCCCCATCCACGTCTCGAACGTGGCCCTGGTCGACCCGGAGGACAACAAGCCGACCAAGGTCGGCTACCGCGTCGAGACCCTCGAGCTCGAGAACGGCCGTACCAAGCAGGTGCGCGTCCGCTTCGCGAAGCGCTCCGGGAAGGACATCTGAGATGAGCGAGACCGCCACCCAGGCGCCCACCCCGCGCCTGAAGAACAAGTACAACGAGACCATCAAGGCTCAGCTGACCGAGCAGTTCGGCTACGAGAACGTGATGCTCGTGCCCGGCCTGACCAAGATCGTCGTGAACATGGGCGTCGGCGACGCCGCACGCGACTCGAAGGTCATCGACGGCGCGATCCGCGACCTCGCGGACATCACCGGCCAGAAGCCGCAGGTCACCAAGGCCCGCAAGTCCATCGCGCAGTTCAAGCTGCGTGAGGGCATGCCGATCGGTGCGCACGTCACCCTGCGCAACGCCCGCATGTGGGAGTTCCTGGACCGCCTGCTGTCCACCGCCCTGCCCCGTATCCGTGACTTCCGCGGTCTCTCGCCGAAGCACTTCGACGGCAACGGCAACTACACCTTCGGTCTCACGGAGCAGGTCATGTTCCACGAGATCGACCAGGACAAGATCGACCGCGTCCGCGGTATGGACATCACGGTCGTGACCACCGCGAAGACCGACGACGAGGGACGCGCGCTGCTCAAGCTGCTCGGCTTCCCCTTCAAGGAGAACTGATATGGCAAAGACAGCCCTGATCAAGAAGTCGGAGCGCAAGCCCAAGTTCGCGGTCCGCGCCTACACCCGGTGCCAGCGCTGCGGTCGCCCTCATTCGGTGTACCGCAAGTTCGGTCTCTGCCGCGTCTGCCTTCGCGAGATGGCTCACCGCGGAGAGCTCCCCGGCGTCACCAAGAGCAGCTGGTAAGGACTACCGCCAGAGGTCCCTCGTCGCAGTCATCGCGGCCGAGGGAAACCAGGTGAGGAAGAAGCAACAGACATGACCATGACCGACCCGATCGCGGACATGCTCACGCGGATCCGTAACGCCTCCGGGGCGTACCACGAGACCGCGTCCATGCCGTACTCGAAGTTGAAGGCCCGCATCGCGGACATCCTGAAGGCAGAGGGCTACATCCTCGGCTGGACCGAGGAGGAGGCCGAGGTGGGCTCCAAGCTCGTGCTCGAGCTGAAGTACTCGGACAGCCGTGAGCGCGCCATCTCCGGGATCCGCCGTATCTCGAAGCCCGGCCTGCGTGTGTACGCGAAGTCCACCAACCTGCCCAAGGTCCTCGGCGGCCTGGGCGTGGCGATCCTGTCCACGTCCTCCGGCCTCCTGACCGACAAGCAGGCTGCCAAGAAGGGTGTGGGTGGGGAAGTCCTCGCCTACATCTGGTGAGCGGGAGAGGAGAACAGCTATGTCCCGCATCGGACTCCGACCGGTCGCAGTACCGGCAGCAGTGCAGAACGTCGCCATCGAGGGTCGCACCGTCACGGTGACCGGCCCCAAGGGTGAGCTCACCCACGAGGTGCCCGCGCCCCTGACCGTCGAGCGCGGCGAGGACGGCACCATCGTCGTCCGCCGTCCCGACGAGGAGCGCGAGACCAAGGCCCTCCACGGCCTGACCCGCACCCTCATCAACAACATCGTCCTCGGTGTCACCGAGGGCTTCACCAAGAAGCTGGAGATCGTGGGGACGGGCTATCGCGTCACCGCGAAGGGCACGGACCTCGAGTTCGCGCTCGGCTTCTCCCACCCCGTCGTGGTGAAGGCGCCCCAGGGCATCTCCTTCACCGTGGAGTCGCCGACCAAGCTCTCGGTCAACGGCATCTCCAAGCAGCAGGTGGGCGAGGTCGCCGCGAACATCCGCAAGCTCCGCAAGCCCGAGCCCTACAAGGGCAAGGGCGTGCGCTACGCCGACGAGGTCGTGGTCCGCAAGGCCGGAAAGGCTGGTAAGTGATCATGGGTTACGCACTCAAGCACACCAAGGGCAACCGCGGCAGCAAGCTGCGCATGCGCGGCCGTCGTCATCTGCGCGTCCGTCGCCGTGTCGTCGGCACCGCCCAGCGCCCCCGCCTGGTGGTCACCCGCTCGGCGCGCCACGTCTTCGTGCAGGTCGTCGACGACGCCCTGGGCAAGACCCTCGCGTCGGCATCGACCATGGAGGCGGACCTGCGTCAGACCGAGGCCTCCAAGGCCGACAAGGCCCGCACCGTCGGCACCCTCGTCGGCGAGCGCGCCAAGGCTGCCGGGATCGACTCCGTCGTGTTCGACCGCGGCGGCAACAAGTACCACGGCCGTGTGGCCGCCGTCGCAGACGGCGCCCGCGAGGCTGGCCTGGCGCTGTGATCGCCGCCCGGACACAGGACGAGAAGAGGATCTGAATATGGCTGCACAGCAGCGAAGCAACGGTCCCGCGGCCTCCGGCCGGCGGGACGACAACCCCAACAGCAACGAGCGCGGTGGCCGTCAGGGCGGCGACCGCGGCGGCCGCCAGGGTGGTCGCGGTCGCGGTCAGGACGCCGAGAAGTCGGCGTTCCTCGAGCGCGTCGTGAGCATCAACCGAGTCTCGAAGGTCGTCAAGGGCGGCCGTCGTTTCTCCTTCACCGCCCTCGTGGTGGTGGGTGACGGCGACGGCACCGTCGGCGTCGGCTACGGCAAGGCCAAGGAGGTCCCTGCGGCGATCTCCAAGGGTGTCGAGGAGGCGAAGAAGAACTTCTTCCGCGTCCCCCGCATCCAGGGCACCGTCGTGCACCCGGTCCAGGGCGAGGATGCGGCGGGCGTCGTCCTGCTGCGCCCCGCGGCCCCCGGCACCGGTGTGATCGCCGGCGGTCCGGTCCGCGCCGTGCTCGAGTGCGCCGGAGTGCACGACGTGCTCTCCAAGTCGCTCGGCTCGACCAACGCGATCAACATCGTGCGGGCCACCGTCGACGCCCTCAAGCAGCTCGAGGAGCCGGAGGCCGTGGCAGCACGTCGTGGCCTCTCGGTCGAGCACGTCGCCCCGGCCCCGCTCCTGCGGGCTCAGGCCGAGGGTCGTGCAGCCGCTCGCGCTCAGAAGGTGGGTGCCTGATGCAGATCAAGGTGACCCAGACCCGTTCCGAGATCGGCGGCACCCAGAGCCAGCGAGCCACCCTGCGCGGCCTCGGCCTCAAGCGCATCGGTGACACCGTGGTGAAGGAAGACCGCCCCGAGATCCGCGGCATGATCCGCACCGTCACCCACCTGGTGACGTTCGAAGAGGTGGACTGAACATGACTGACTCCCAGAACCCTCTGAAGCTTCACGACCTGCGCCCCGCGCCCGGGTCCAAGACCGCACGCACGCGCGTCGGCCGTGGTGAGGCTTCGAAGGGCAAGACCGCTGGTCGCGGCACCAAGGGCACCAAGGCCCGCAACACGGTGCCGTTCGGCTTCGAGGGCGGGCAGATGCCGCTGCACATGCGGCTGCCGAAGCTTCGCGGCTTCACCAACCCGTTCCGCGTCGAGTACCAGCCCGTGAACCTCGCGACCCTGCAGGAGCTGTTCCCCGAGGGCGGCACCGTCACGGTCGAGGATCTCGTGGCCAAGGGCGCTGTGCGCAAGAACCAGCCCGTCAAGGTGCTGGGCTCCGGTGACTTGAGCGTCAAGCTCGACGTCACCGCGCAGAAGTTCTCCGCCTCGGCGGAGCAGAAGATCGCGGCGGCTGGCGGTTCCGTCACCACCGCGTGAGTCTCTTTTGACGGGGCATCGCGGCGCAGAATAGTCTGCACCGCGGTGCCCCGTCGCCATATCCGGACGTCCTAGCCGGGCCGGTCCGACGGCCGCGCATGTGCCGCGGCACCGGGACGGACCGTGACACCCTTGGTCCAGTCCCCGGACCTCCAGGAGGGAAACAGGTGAACTCGTTCGTGCGCGCGCTGCGCACCCCGGAGCTGAGGGCGAAGATCTTCTTCACGCTCGGCCTGATCGCGGTCTATCGCCTCGGTGTCTTCATCCCCACCCCGGGATTCGATGCCACCAACGTGATGATCTGCGCGGATCAGGCGGCCTCGGGCGGCGGCTCCAACGTGATGGGCATGATCAACATGTTCTCCGGCGGGGCCCTGCTGCAGCTGTCCATCTTCGCTCTCGGAGTGATGCCCTACATCACCGCCTCGATCATCGTGCAGCTGCTGCGCGTGGTGATCCCGCGGTTCGAGGCCCTCCACAAGGAGGGCGCCTCCGGCACGGCGAAGCTCACGCAGTACACCCGATACCTCACCATCGGCCTCGGCGTGCTCCAGTCCACCACCATCATCACCCTGGTGCGCTCGGGCAACTTCTTCGTCGGCTGCAACCTCCCGCTGGTGCCGGACCAGTCGATCCCGACCCTCCTCACGATGGTGCTGACCATGACCGTGGGCACCGTGCTGATCATGTTCATGGGCGAGATGATCACCGAGCGCGGCATCGGCAACGGCATGTCGCTGATGATCTTCACGTCCATCGCGGCGTCCTTCCCCGGCTCCTTCGCCCAGGTCTGGCAGCTGCAGGGCTGGCTCACCTTCTCCCTGGTCATCCTCGTCGCGCTGGTCGTGATGGTGGGCATGGTGTTCGTCGAGCAGTCCCAGCGCCGCATCCCGGTGCAGTACGCCAAGCGCATGGTGGGCCGCAGGATGTACGGCGGCACCTCGACCTACATCCCGGTGAAGGTCAACCAGTCCGGCGTCATCCCGGTCATCTTCGCCTCCTCGATCCTGGCCCTGCCCCAGATGGCCGCCTCCTTCGGGGACCCCGAGGCGGGCTGGGTCCAGTGGGTCAACTCGCACCTCGTGCTGGGCTTCTCGTTCTCCTGGATCTACGCGGTGGTCTACGTCGCGCTGATCGTGTTCTTCGCCTTCTTCTACACCTCGATCACCTTCAACGCGGAGGAGATCGCCGACAACATGAAGAAATACGGGGGCTTCGTCCCCAACGTGCGCGCGGGCCGCCCCACGGAGCGCTACCTGCGCTACGTGATCAACCGGATCCAGTCCGCCGGCGCCGTCTATCTCGCGGTGATCTGCCTGATCCCGCTGTTCGCCCTCGCCTACCTCGGGACGTCCCAGGACTTCCCGCTGGGCGGCGTGTCCCTGCTGATCATCATCGGCGTCGGCCTCGACACCGTGAAGCAGATCGACGCGAAGCTCCAGCAGCACCACTACGAAGGGATTCTCAAGTGACCGAGTCGTCCGCCCCCGCCGCATCCGCCCGCCGCCTGCTGATCGTGGGCCCGCCCGGAGCCGGGAAGGGCACGCAGGCGGAGCGCCTGGCCGCGGAGCTGTCGATCCCGGCGATCTCCACCGGTGACATCTTCCGCGCCAACGTCTCGGGCGAGACCGAGCTGGGCGTGCTCGCGAAGTCCTACATGGACAAGGGCGAGTACGTCCCCGACTCCGTCACCAACGACATGGTCCGCTCGCGCCTGGCCGAGGACGATGCGAAGGACGGCTTCCTGCTGGACGGCTACCCCCGCACCATCGACCAGGTCGAGGCGCTCGACGGCATGCTCGAGGAGCTCGGCACCTCGCTGGACGCGGTGCTGCTGCTCGTGGTCGAGACCGAGGAGGTCGTGGGCCGGCTGGTCGAGCGCGGCAAGGCGCAGGGACGCAGCGACGACACCGAGGAGACGATCCGTCGCCGCCTCGAGGTGTACGCCGAGCAGACCGCGCCGCTGATCGACGTCTACGAGAAGCGCGACCTGGTGCGCCGGGTCGACGGCATGGCCTCGATCGACGACGTCACCGTGTCGCTGCGCAAGGCCCTCACCGACCGATGAGCCTGCTGCCGGAGCGGGTGGAGCTCAAGACCCCCGAGCAGATCGCGGTGATGCGGCGCAGCGGCAAGCTGCTGCACCGAGTGCACGACATGCTCGCCGAGCACATCCGGCCCGGCATCACCACCGACCAGCTGGACACCCTCGCCCACGACATGATCCGTGACGAGGGCGCCACCCCGAACTTCCTGGGCTACCAGGGCTACCCGGCGACGCTGTGCATCAGCGTCAACGAGGTGATCGTCCACGGCATCCCCGATGACCGCCCCCTGCAGGAGGGCGACATCGTCTCGATCGACGGGGGACTGATCATCGAGGGCTGGCACTCCGATGCCGCCCGCACCCACATCGTGGGCGCGCCGCGCTCGAGCGCCGACGAGGACCTGGTGCGCATCACGGGCGAGGCGCTGTGGGCCGGCATCGCGGCCCTGGCCACCGCGGAGCGGGTGGGCCAGATCGGCGCGGCCATCGAGGACCACGTCACCGACGCCGCGGGGGAGACCCTCTCGCACCTCGAAGGCTTCGGCGGGCACGGCATCGGCAGCGCGATGCACCAGGCGCCCGACGTCATGAACTACCGCACGCGCTCCCGCGGCCCGAAGATCCGTCCCGGCATGTGCCTGGCGATCGAGCCGATGCTCATCCAGGGCCCCGGCTCCTGGGTGCTCGAGGACGACGACTGGACCGTGCGCGCCACCGGCGGCGGCCGGGCCGCTCACGTGGAGCACTCGGTCGCCGTGACCGAGCAGGGGCTGCTGGTGCTCACCGAGGGCGACGGCGGCGCCGCCGAGCTCGCGGCCCGCGGCATCACCGCCGCTCCGGATCCGCTCGCCGCCGGCTGAGCGCCGCGCAGCGGACCGGCCCCGCGATGTGACGTGACCGGGGTCATCGCGCCAGCTCTCGCCTGATCCGGGCCTCGCGTGTAGGCTGGTCCATCGGGTGTGCTCCGTGCGCGTCGTCCTCATCGCAGGTCGGGCAGTCCCGTCGTGCCGATCGAGCGGGCGGCTCCGCCGTCTCGTTCCGCGAGGCCGACGACTCGTGCAGGTGCGCCCTCTTCGACCACCGTACCGTCACCCGACGGTCGGTGAGCACAGCCTGAACATTCAGGAACGCGGAACTCGGACCCGGCATGCCGGTGGCGAGAGATTGGGGAGGCATGGCGAAGAAGGACGGCGTGATCGAGGTCGAGGGCCGAGTCACGGAGGCGCTCGCGAACGCGCGTTTCCGGGTCGAGCTCGACAACGGGCACATGGTGCTCGCGCACATCTCCGGGAAGATGCGCCAGCACTACATCCGCATCCTTCCCGAGGACCGTGTGGTCGTCGAGCTGAGCCCCTACGACCTCGACCGTGGCCGCATCGTGTACCGCTACAAGTGATCGTCCCGGGAGAAGGAAAGCAATGAAGGTCAAGCCGAGCGTCAAGCCGATCTGTGACAACTGCAAGGTGATCCGTCGCCACTCGCGCGTCATGGTGATCTGCTCGAACCCCCGTCACAAGCAGCGCCAGGGCTGAACGGAGCACATCCGTCCGTCCCGGCATCTGCCGTGACCGCCGCCTGAGGGCGGCACGCCCCACGGGGCAGCCCGCATCGCGGGCACCACACAAGAGAAGAGACGACTCCGCCGGCATGCGCCGGACACCCGCAGTGCGGAGGCTGCGGCGCCAGGGAAGAGACCCGGGCGGGGAGTCGGATCAGGCCTCCGAGACAGTAGGAGAATGCACATGGCACGTCTGGTGGGAGTCGACCTTCCGCGCGAGAAGCGCCTCGAAGTCGCCCTGACGTACATCTTCGGCGTGGGTCGCACCCGCGCCCAGGAGACCCTGGCCGCGACGGGTGTCTCCGGTGACACCCGTGTTCGCGAGGTCAGCGACGAGGATCTCGTCAAGCTCCGCGATCACATCGAGGCGAACTACATGGTCGAGGGTGACCTGCGCCGTGAGGTGGCCGCCGATATCCGCCGCAAGGTCGAGATCGGCAGCTACCAGGGCCTGCGCCACCGCCGCGGCCTCCCGGTGCACGGACAGCGCACCAAGACCAACGCCCGCACCCGCAAGGGCCCCAAGCGCACGGTCGCCGGCAAGAAGAAGGCCCGCTGATCCACGGCATCCGCCGTCGGACCGCGGACGTCTTCGGACCCGTAGTCACCCCGCGCCGCTGAGGGATCCGGCGCACCCCATACTCACCAGAGGAGTTCTGCCGCATGGCAACCAAGACCCAGCAGGCCGCGCGCAAGCCGCGACGCAAGGACAAGAAGAACGTCGTCAACGGCCAGGCACACATCAAGAGCACGTTCAACAACACCATCGTGTCCATCACGGACCCGACCGGTGCCATCATCTCCTGGGCCTCCGCCGGCCAGGTCGGCTTCAAGGGCTCGCGCAAGTCGACCCCGTACGCCGCGCAGATGGCCGCCGAGGCCGCTGCCCGCCGCGCCCAGGAGCACGGCATGAAGAAGGTCGACGTCTTCGTGAAGGGCCCGGGCTCCGGCCGCGAGACCGCGATCCGCTCGCTCACCGCGACCGGCCTCGAGGTCGGCTCGATCCAGGACGTCACCCCGCAGCCGCACAACGGCACCCGCCCGGCCAAGCGCCGCCGCGTCTGACCTCACCGGTCGGGGGAGGGGCGTCGTCTCTGCCCCGACCGCACCGGGACGGGCGGCCGCGCCGCCCTCCCGGGACCCTGGACACCACAAACCTTCTAGGCCCACCGCCCCCTTCTGAGCGTCATATGGCGGACGTTCGCTGAAAGGATCCACCAGTGCTCATTGCACAGCGCCCCACGCTGACCGAAGAGGTCGTGTCGGACAACCGCTCCCGGTTCGTCATCGAGCCGCTCGAGCCGGGCTTCGGCTACACCCTCGGCAACTCCCTGCGTCGTACCCTGCTGTCCTCCATCCCCGGCGCCGCGGTCACCTCGATCCGCATCGACGGCGTGCTGCACGAGTTCAGCACCGTCCCCGGCGTCAAGGAGGACATCACCGAGGTCATCCTCAACATCAAGAACCTCGTCGTCTCCTCGGAGAACGACGAGCCCGTCGTGATGTACCTGCGTCGTGAGGAAGCCGGCCGCGTCACCGCCGCCGACATCACGCCGCCCGCCGGCGTGGAGATCCACAACCCCGACCTCCACATCGCGACCCTCAACGAGAAGGGCCGCCTGGAGATCGAGCTGATCGTCGAGCGCGGTCGCGGCTACGTCTCCGCCGCGCAGAACAAGGGCGTCGACGGCGAGATCGGCCGAGTGCCGGTCGACTCGATCTACTCGCCCGTGCTGAAGGTGACCTACAAGGTCGAGGCGACCCGTGTCGAGCAGCGCACCGACTTCGACAAGCTCATCGTCGACGTCGAGACCAAGCCCGCCATCTCCCCGCGCGACGCGGTGGCCTCGGCAGGCAAGACCCTGGTCGAGCTGTTCGGACTGGCCCACGAGCTGAACCAGGAGGCGGAGGGCATCGAGATCGGCCCCTCGCCCACGGATCAGGCCCTGGCCGCCGATCTGGCGCTGCCGATCAACGACCTCAACCTCACGGTCCGGTCGTACAACTGCCTGATGCGCGAGGGTGTCCACACCGTCGGCGAGCTGACCGCCCGTTCCGAGGCCGATCTGCTCGACATCCGCAACTTCGGCCAGAAGTCCATCGACGAGGTCAAGGCGAAGCTCGCCGACCTCGGTCTGTCGCTGAAGGATTCCCCGGCCGGGTTCGACCCCTCGGCCCTGGACTCCTACTCCGACGGCTTCGGCGACCAGTACTGACCTTCATATTCCTCAAGGAGAACTTCCATGCCTGCACCCACCAAGGGCGCTCGCCTCGGCGGATCCCCCGCTCATGAGCGGATGATCCTCGCGAATCTCGCCACCGAGCTGTTCCGCCACAAGGCGATCACCACCACCGAGACCAAGGCCAAGCGCCTGCGCCCCCACGCGGAGCGTCTGATCACCCAGGCGAAGAAGGGCGATCTCGCGTCCCGTCGCCGCGTGATGGAGACCATCCGCGACAAGGGTGTCGTCTACACCCTGTTCGAGGAGATCGCGCCGACCTTCTCCGAGCGTCCCGGCGGCTACACCCGCATCACCAAGGTGGCCCCGCGCAAGGGCGACAACGCCCCCATGGCCGTCATCGAGCTGGTCACCGAGGAGTACTCGGCGAAGCAGGCCGTGGTGAAGGAGGCCGAGGGCGCCGCGAAGAACGCGACCAAGGCCGAGGACACCGCCGCCGAGGAGACCGTCGAGGCGGATCTCGCGGAGACGACCGAGGACGAGTCCAAGGCTTGAGCCAGGACCGCACCGACGAGGGCGGGCCGACGGGGGAGACCCCGGCGTCCCGCCCTTCGTCATGCCCGGGCGGCGCGGTCCAGGGCGTCGACGGGGAGAGACGAGCATCTCCAGCCTTTGTCGGATCGTGACCGGCATCGGGGTTGCCCTTCGCCCGTCGTGCACTAGCGTTGCGCGTGGATGCCCATTGCTCGTGCGCCCGGGCCGCTCCGTCCCCTGGAGCGACGTGCTCCGGGCAGTCCCGAGCATCACCACGTTCTCGGAGCTGTGCCATGTCCAAGCGGTCTCTTCCCCCCGCCACCGACGCCCCCCGCCCCTCGTCCCTGTCCCGCCGCGGCCTGCTCGCGGCCGCAGCCGCCGTGCCCGCCGGCGCCGCAGTGCTCAGCGCCGCTCCGGCCATCGCGGATCCCACCGTCACCGGTGGTGAGACGCGCATCGTCGACGTCCCGTTGAAGGGCGTCCCGCTCGTCGAAGCAGACGGCGCCGAGGTCCGGGACCTCGCCGAGCAGCCCGCCACCATGATCGCGGCGACCTGGCCGGCGGACATCGACGCACCGGTGGTGCACGCGCGCGGCCTCGACCATGACGGCGAGTGGACCGAGTGGCTCGAACTCGAGACGGCGGAGGACCCGGAGACGGGGGAGGAGGCCGCAGGCACCGAGGCGTCCTGGCTCGGTGTGGTCTCTGCCGTGCAGGTCCGCGCCGAGCTCGACGGTGCTGATGCCACTGAAGCGCTCACCGCCCACGTCGTGACGACCTCGGCCACGAACGACGATGACGCCCTCGCCCAGTCTGGGGGCCCCTCCGGCGCTGCTCCCCAGAGCACGCAGTTGCGCACGGCCTCCGCTCCCGCGGCGACGAACCCGGCCACGCCCGCGCTCGGGCCCGGGATGCCCTCCTACGTCTCTCGCGCCTCCTGGGGGGCCGATGAGTCACGGGTTCGCGGGACGAGCGCGGCGAACCAGCTGAAGGCCGTGGTCATCCACCACACGGCCGGCACGAACAACTACACTTCTAGCCAGTCCGCCCAGATCGTGCGCGGCATCCTGACCTACCACACCGCCACCTTGGGCTGGGCCGACATCGGCTACAACGTCCTGGTCTCCAAGTACGGCCAGATCTTCGAGGGCCGCAGCGGCGGCTTGCATCGCAACATCACCGGCGCCCACGCCTACGGCTTCAACTCGGGCTCCTTCGGGATCTCGGTGATGGGCGACTACTCCTCAACCGCCGTTCCTCGCGCCGCTCGCGTCGCGGTCGCGCAGCTGGTGGGATGGAAGCTGCTCTCGACCTTCCAGACGAGCGTCTGGGGGAAGTCTTCCTGGACCCCCGGTACCGGAACCCGCTTCACGGCGGGCAAGACGATCTCGCTCGCCAAGATGATGGGTCATCGCGATGTGAACTACACGGAGTGCCCGGGGCTGAGCCTCTATCGTCAGTTCGACACGATCCGGGGAGAGGCCCAGGCCTTCATCGACGGCGGCTGGAAGGAGCACCTGAACGCCTTCACCAAGGCAGGAGGCGCCTCGAAGCTCGGTACGGTGATCAAGAGCGCCTACCGCACGGGGAAGTACACCGCCACCGTGCTGACCAAGGGACTGGTGCTGCAGGAGGGCAGCGGCCGGGCCACCGGTTACGCCACGCCCTTTGCCACCCAGTGGCGGGCCTCCTGGGGACGGCCCACGAACTCCGCCTCCACCCGCTTCGGCCAGACCGTCCAGAAGTTCCAGAACGGGAACGTGGTGAAGACCGGCAGCAGCGTCCAGTTCCACAACCGCCGGTTCATCGACGTCCCGACGAACCTCAAGTTCCGCAGTGAGATCGAGCAGCTCGCCAGCCGGGGCATCACCGAGGGCTGGTCGGACGGCAGCTACCGCCCGCTCGCCCCGATACAGCGCGACGCGATGGTGGCCTTCGTCTACCGCGCCCTCGGCGAGCCCGCCTTCACCCCGCCGCCGGCCTCCCCATTCAAGGACATGCCGCGCAGCAGGCAGTTCTACAAGGAGATCACCTGGGCGCACAGCGAGAAGATCGTCGAGGGCTGGCCGGACGGCACTTTCCGTCCCACGGCCTCCGTCGAGCGTGGAGCGGTCGCCGCCTTCCTGTACCGTGCTTCCGAGGCGACCGCGACGAGCACCTCGAACAAGTTCTCCGACGTCCCGTCGAGGCATCAGTTCGGCAAGGAGATCACCTGGCTGGTCTCCCAGGGCATCACGAACGGTTGGCCCGACGGGACGTTCCGTCCCGTTGACCCGATCAATCGCGACGCCATGGCCGCATTCATGATCCGCTGGATGAAGCAGCGGGGGCTCTGACTCCTCCGAGGAGGAGCGGTCCCGCTCCGAGACGTAGGAGGAGAAGCCGGTGAAGGTCGCCCTGCTGTGCGACGTGGACCAGAGTGTCTACCACGTCGGCGACGAAGCGATCGCGACGATGAGCACGCGGCGCCTCCGAGCACGTGGCCACGAGGTCGTGCGCCTCTCGCGCCACGAGAAGTACGGGCCGGGCGGGTCCGCACCGCGCGAGAGCATCCCGGCGCTGGTCTTCCCCTGGCCGCTCGAGGACCGGGGCCGGTACCTCGAGGAGATCCGAAGCGTCCTGGCAGGGGACGTTAGGGCCCTTCCCGCCGAGGACAAGCTCTTCGGGATCATCGAGCAGCTGCGCGGGGTGGACGCGCTCGTGATCGGCGGGGGAGGGAGCTTGAACTCCCGATACGGCTGGCTGCTTGACGAGCGCCTGGCCACCGCGCTCATCGCCCGCGCCCTGGGCAAGCCCGTGGTGCTGACCGGTCAGAGTCTCGGGCCCGAGCTCAGCCCCGCGGACCGCGAGAGCGCCCGTGAGCTGCTCGAGCTGTGCAACCTCGTGGGTCTGCGCGATGTCCATAGCATCCGGATCGCGCGCGACCTGTGCCCCGACCATCCCGCCCTGGTTCAGACCCTCGATGATGCGGTGGGCCTGGGTATGCCGGCGCACGGCGAGGATCACGAGGTCGACCCGAGCCTGCTCAGCGTCACCCTCGGCGGGGACGGTGACCCTCTTCCCCGTGACGACTACATCGCGTTGGCCTGCGCGGTGATCGAAGAGGTCGCTCAGCGCACCGGCGCCCGGATCGAGCTGGTCCCGCACATGGCCGACCCCGATGACGGCGGCGGAGACCTGGCGCTGCATCAGGAGGTCGCCGCGCAGCTAAGCATCCCGGCGACGGTGCTGCCGATCGCGCTGGACACCGAGGCCGCCGTGCGCACCACCCGGGCCGGCTGGGTGATAAGCACCCGCTTCCACCCGGTTGTCTTCGGCACCGCGGCCGGCTCCTCGGTGCTCGCGCTGCCCCTGAACCGCTACGGGCACACCCGGATGGACGGGGCGATGCGGAACGCGGGCCTGGCGGGCGCCGCGGTCCCCGCCGCCGCGCTGTGGGACCCGGTCTCCGGCGGACCCTCCTCACTCGTCGCACCCCTGGTCGAGGCGCTGATCGCCCGCCGCGAGGAAGAGCACGCGCATCTGGTGAGCGCCAGGCCCCGCCTGCTGGCGGCGGGCGAGGAATGGTGGGACCGCGTCAGCACAGCCCTGGAGCAGGCAGCCGCCGAGCCTGTCGGCCTCGTTGACCCTATCGGAGCCGGTCTGGAGCCGGTGATGCGCTGGGACGCGAACCTTCGCGGCCGCCTTGCCCCCTGGACCCGCACCGTCGGCGGTACCGGGGAGCCCTCAGTCGCCGTCATCATGCGCACCCGCGACCGGCCCGTGATGCTTGACCGCGCCGTCCAGGACCTGCTCGGCCAGACCCGACAGGACTGGGAGCTGGTGATCGTCGACGATGCGGGCGACGCCGCCGCGGTCGATGCGGTCGTCGCCCGGCATACGCCCGAGGCCGACGGACGGATCCGCGTGATCCACCGCGAGGTCTCCACGGGCATGGAGGCGGCCAGCAACCACGGACTGCGCGAGACCACCGCGCCCACGGTTTCTGTCCATGACGACGACGACACCTGGCATCCCACCTTTCTCCAGCAAACCCTCGCCCACCTCGAGGCCCATCCGGAGCAGGGGGCCGTGGTGGTGCGCACCTGGGTCGTCCACGAGCGCGAGACCCCCACCGGATTCGTCGACGAGGAGGCATTCCCCTTCTGGGGCGAGCTCGAGGGGGTGCGTCTGCTCGACTACGTCGCCGTAAACCGCAACGTGCCGATCTCGATGCTGCATCGCCGCAGCGTGCACGAGATCGTCGGCCTGTACGACGAGTCCATGCCCGTGGTCGGTGACTACGCCTTCCACCTCCAGCTGCTCCGGCACACAGAGATCGGCTTCCTGGACCGCCCGCTCGCTCAGTGGCGCCAGCGCCCCTCCGCCGTCGGCGCCGACAGCAACTCGATGTTCGCCGCCTCCGGCGGGCACCGCCATCACGACGCGGAGCTGCGCGAGCGCTACTTCCGGCAGTGGGTGCAGGACAACGGCCTCGGACTGCCGATGTTCCTGTCCAAGGACACCGAGGCGCACGTGAGCCGCAGCGAGGAGCGCGTGCTGGAGGAGCTGCGGTCGCTGCGGGCGGAGGTCGCGCAGCTGCACGAGCGTCTGGATCGGATCGCGGAGCCCCGCGAGGTTCCGGGGATGCGGGCGCTGGTGAGCGGTGCGGGCCGGCGAGCATGGGACATGGTGCGCAGGAACCGGCCCCGCCGCGACGGGGCCTGATGCCCGTCGGCTCTCGGCGAGCCGGTCTCAGCTGTCGCTGACGCAGGTCGTCGACGACAGCTGAGACCGGCTGGCGGCGAGCACGCGGGAGTGGTGCGCCGGGAGCCGCCGGATGCTCAGCCGAAGTAGCGCGGCAGGGTGCCCTCACGCAGGTCCCGCAGCTCACCCACGGCGAAGGAGCCCACACCGTCGATCTCGAGCGCGGTACCCCCGGTGGTGCCAAGGCGCAGCACCGGCACGTCATTCTCGGCCGCGAGGGCCGTCAGGCGCTCCTCGTGCTCGGCAGGGACCGCGACCAGCGCCCGGGCCTGGGACTCGGAGAACAGGGCGGTGGCCGCATCCACGCCGTCGCGCTCGGTCAGCGCCGCGAGCGAGACCTGCGCGCCTACGCCGAAGCGGGTGACGGACTCGACCAGCGCCTGCGCGAGACCGCCCTCGGAGAGGTCGTGCGCGGCGGAGCCGAGCTGCTGGGCGGCAGAGGTGATCAGCACCTTCGCCAGGGCGCGCTCGGCGTCGAGATCGGCGCGGGGCGGGAGACCGCCCAGGTGCTGGTGGACCACGTCCGCCCAGGCGGAGCCGGAGAGCTCCTCGCGCGTGGTGCCCAGCAGCAGCACGGACTCGCCCTCGCCCTGCCAGCCGGAGGGCACGCGGCGGGCGACGTCGTCGAACACGCCGAGCACGCCCACCACGGGGGTGGGATGGATCGCGGAGTCGATCAGGCCGGGCTCGCCGGTGGAGTTGTACAGGGAGACGTTGCCGCCGGTGACCGGCACCTCGAGCGCCTCGCAGGCCTCCGCGAGGCCGCCGATCGCCTCCACCAGCTGCCACATCGGGCCCGGATCCTCGGGGGAGCCGAAGTTCAGGCAGTCGGTGATCGCCAGCGGCACCGCGCCGGAGGTGGCCACGTTGCGGTAGGCCTCGGCCAGCGCCAGCTGTGCGCCGGTGCGCGGGTCGAGCTTGGTGTAGCGACCGTTGGCATCGGTCGCGATCGCGATGCCGCGCCCGGTGGTCTCGTCGATGCGCAGCACGCCGGCGTCGTCGGGCATCGAGAGCGCGGTGTTGCCGCCCACGTAGCGGTCGAACTGGTCGGTGACCCAGCCCTTCGAGGCGAGGTTCGGGGAGGCGATCAGGGTGCGGATCGTCGCGGCGAGCTCCTCCGCGCCCTCCGGGCGGGGGAGGGCCTCGGCGGTGTCGGCCTGCAGGGCGTCCTGCCAGTCGGGGCGGGCGTAGGGGTCCTGCCAGTCGGGGCGGGCGTAGGGGCGGTCGTAGACGGGGCTGTCCACGGCGACGGTGGCCGGGTCCACGTCGACGATGCGGTGACCGTGGTGGTCGATGGTGAGGCGACCGTCTCCGGTGACCTCACCGATCACCGCGGCCTCGACGTCCCACTTCGCGGCGATCGCCTGGAACTCCGCGAGCTTCTCGGGACGCACCACGGCCATCATGCGCTCCTGAGACTCGCTCATCAGGATCTCTCCGGCGTTCAGGCTCGGATCGCGCAGCAGCACCTCCTCGAGGTGGATGTGCATGCCGGAGCCGCCGTTGGCGGCGAGCTCGCTGGTGGCGCAGGAGATGCCCGCGGCGCCGAGATCCTGGATGCCTTCGACGGTGCCCGCGGCGAACAGCTCGAGGCAGCACTCGATGAGCACCTTCTCCATGAAGGGGTCGCCCACCTGCACGCTCGGACGCTTGACGGGACCGCCCTCGTCGAAGGTCTCCGAGGCGAGGATCGAGGCGCCGCCGATGCCGTCGCCGCCGGTGCGCGCACCGAAGAGCACCACCTGGTTGCCCGGGCCGGTGGCGGAGGCGAGGTGGATGTCCTCATGGCGCATCACGCCCACCGCGAGGGCGTTGACCAGGGGGTTGGTCTGGTAAGAGGCATCGAAGACGGTCTCGCCCCCGATGTTCGGCAGGCCCAGCGAGTTGCCGTAGCCGCCCACGCCGGAGACCACGCCGTGGACCACTCGAGCGGTGTCCGGGTGGTCGATCGCGCCGAAGCGGAGCTGGTCCATCACGGCGACGGGGCGGGCGCCCATCGAGATGATGTCGCGCACGATGCCGCCCACGCCGGTGGCCGCGCCCTGGTACGGCTCGACATAGGAGGGGTGGTTGTGGGACTCGACCTTGAACGTCACCGCCCAGCCGTCGCCGATGTCGACCACGCCGGCGTTCTCGCCCATGCCCACCAGGAGCTTCTCTCGCATCGCCTCGGTGGTGTGCTTGCCGAAGGTGCTCAGGTGCTTCTTGGAGGACTTGTAGGAGCAGTGCTCGGACCACATCACCGAGTACATCGCCAGCTCGGCGTTGGTGGGCCTGCGGCCCAGGATCTCGCGGATCTTCGCGTACTCGTCGTCCTTGAGTCCGAGCTCCGCGTACGGCTGCGCCTGCTCAGGGGTGGAGGCGGCGTGCTCGACCGTGTCGACATCCCCGGACGGGTGCGGCCGGCCGTGCGGTGAGGAGGGGGCGAGGTCAGCGGTCATCGCGGTGTCGGTTCCGTTCGTCACGAGGGCTGGGGAGCGCGGGGCGGGGAGCCCGACGCGGCGCCCCCAGTCTACGATCGCGGCGCGGACGGGGGCGGTACCGAGCACCTGCTGAGACCGCCCCCGTCGGCGCCGCGTGCCTCAGCGCTTCGCGGCGGCCGCGGCGCGGCGCGCGCGCTTCTCCTTGTCGCGCAGCGTCTTCTCGCTCACCGGGGCCGTGCTGCTGGCCCGCTGGGCGCGGAAGTAGGCGGCCGCCTCGTCCTGCCGCTCTTGCTCGCCGCCGAGTGCGATCGGGGCGCGCACGTGCCCGGGGCGCACGTCGAAGGCGGCGATCAGGTCGAGCACGTGCGGGCGCAGACGCCACAGCAGCCGTCGCAGGTCGCCCTCGATCTGGCGGCCGCGCTGGGTGGAGATCATGCCGTTGAGCAGGAACCAGGCCAGGTCGTCGTTGATGGCGGTGAGGCCGAACAGGTCACGCACATCGGTGAGCACGGCGCGTGAGTCCTCATCGCCCAGTGCCTCGATGCCGGCGGTGAAGGCGCGCCAGCGCACCAGATCGGCGTGGGCGCGCGCGGCGTCGAGCATCTCCACCTGGTGCTTGTTGACCTCGGCGGCGGCGTCGGCGGGGCTCATCTTCGCGGCCCCGCGCAGCGAGAGGGCGACCTCCTCGACCTTGATCCGGGCGCGGTCGGCGAGCATCTCCTCCTGGAACTCGGCCTGGCGCATCGAGTCGAAGGCGCGGCGGGAGTTGCCGCGGTCGGCGACGCTCTGGCCCAGGCTTGCCCAGGGGGTGTGCCGCTTGGCGAGCACCTCGGCGCGTTGGGCGATGAAGCGGCCGATCCCGGCGCGGTCCACGTTCTTGAGCTCGGAGGTGTAGTCGGAGAGCAGACGCTTGGCGACCAGCTGCAGCAGGATGGTGTTGTCGCCCTCGAAGGTGGTGTAGACGTCGAGGTCCTGGTGCAGGCCCACCAGCTGGTTCTCCGCCATGAATCCCGCTCCGCCGCAGGCCTCGCGGCACTCCTGGATGGTGTCCATCGCCAGGCGGGTCGAGGTGGGCTTGAGGGTCGCGGCGAGCGTCTCGAGGTCCTCACGGGACTCGGGATCGTCGGCGCGGCCGGAGAAGACGTCGTCGAAGGCCAGCAGCAGCTGCTCGTGCGCGAACGCCCCCGCGTAGGTCTCCGCGAGCTTGGGCAGCAGGCGGTGCAGATGTGCCTGGTAGTCCATCAGCACCGTCTCCTGCGTGGGATCGGCGGCGCTGAACTGGCGGCGCTGGGTCGCGTAGGTGATCGCGATGTGCAGCGCGAGCTGGCTGGCGCGGATCGCAGAGCCGTCGAGCGAGACGCGGCCCTGCACGAGGGTGCCGAGCATGGTGAAGAAGCGCCGGCCGGGCGATTCGATGGGGGAGGTGTAGGTACCGTCGGGCGCGACGTCGCCGTAGCGATTGAGCAGATTGGTGCGCGGGATGCGCACCTGGTCGAAGGCCAGGCGGCCGTTGTCGATCCCGTTCAGGCCGCCCTTCTCGCCGTCGTCCTCGCTCGAGACGCCGGGCAGCAGCTCGCCGTCGGCGTCCCGCACCGGGACGTAGAAGCAGTGCACGCCGTGGTCCACGCCGTTCGTGATCAGGCGCGCGAACACGGTCGCCGCCTTCGCATGGATCGCGGCGTTGCCCAGGAAGTCCTTCCAGGCGGCGCGGAACGGGGTGTGGATGATCCACTCGCCGTCCTCCCCGCCGTCGGGGTCGTAGGTGGCGGTGGTCGCCAGGGACTGCACGTCGGAACCGTGCCCGATCTCGGTCATCGCGAAGGCGCCGGGGGTGGTCAGGTCCATCGCGTCCGGCACCCAGGCGCGCTGCTGCTCCTCGTTGCCCAGCTGCACGATCGCGGAGGTGTACAGGCCCCACTGCACGCCCGCCTTGATCTGCAGGGAGGGGTCGGCGACGACCAGCTCCTCGAAGGAGGCGACGTTGCCGCCGTTGTCATTGGGGCCGCCCAGGTGCTCGGGCAGCATTCGGTGGGAGACGTCCTCCTCGGCGAGCAGGCCCAGCTGCTCGAACACGCGCTCGCGGTGCTCGGCGACCGAGGCGTCGATCGGGCGGTGGAGCTCGGGGCGGGCGGCGCGCTCGCGGGCCTCGCGGCGGGCGTCGGCCCATCGGCCCAGCAGCGCCTCGGAGACCTGTTCGATGTCCAGGCGCGGGCTGCCGCCGGGAGGGATGGGGATGGGGCCGGTGGGATTCGCGGTGGTCGACACGTCGGAGGTCGTCCCGTCGGCGGTCGGCAGGGCGGGTGCGGTGCGGGAGTCGATGGTCATGCGTGCAGTCCCTTCATGAGCCAGGTGACCAGGTGGGTCACGAGCTGATCGGAGGTGAGTGGGGTGGTGCGCCGGGTGGGTGCGGCGCGGCCGGTGAGCTCCTCGTCGGGCTCGCCGTCGGTGCTGTTGTCGGTGTTGTTGTCGATATCGGTCATCCAGGTGTCGACCGCCCTCTCGACGAAGCCCACGGCGCCGTGGGCCCAGACCTGGGGTGCGGGGGTCTCGGTCGGCAGGAAGGTCGCCACCAGCCGGGAGACGGAGGAGAGGAAGTGGTTCAGCCCGTCGCTGGGGCGGGTCACGAAGCGATACACGCCCGGGGAGCGTTGCGCCGTCTCGACGTAGGCGAGGATCATCGCGTGGATCCGCTCGTCGGGGGCGGGGGTGCGCCCCACCCGTTCTTCCAGGGTGCGCATCTCCGCGAGCAGCTTCGCGTGCATCGCGGACAGGATGCTGCGCCCGAGCGCGCGCTGGAGCTGGGCCTTGTCCTCGAAGTAGCGGTACACGATGGACTTCGACGTGCCCGAGGCCGCGGCGATGTCCTCCATCGTCACGTCGGGGCCCTTCTCATGGATCAGGTGCCGGGCCACATCGAGCAGCTCGGCCCGTCTCTCCTCCCGGTGGCGGGCCCAACGGGCTGATCGGCCGTCCACGGGGGCTTGCGTCGTCGCGTTCACAGAACCTAGGGTATCAAGTACCGTCGGTTCTATGTAAAGTGCTCCGCAGAAGATTCTCCGGAGCGCGTCGGCGGAACGCGAGCGGACGGGCCCGCCCGGCCCGTACTATCCCGCAGCCCCGACCCGGCACTCCGACCCTCGCAGCGACCACAGTGACCACGAAGAGGTGCACCCCGTGACCCAGCCCGACTTCCCGCGCGACGCCCTGATCCTCGGCGGCAACAGGATCCCCTTCGCCCGTTCGGGCGGCCCCTACGCGGGCATCTCCAACCAGGACCTGCTCACCGCGGCGCTCGAGGGCCTGGTGGCCCGCTACGGCCTGCAGGGCGAGAAGCTCGGCGAGATCGCCGGCGGCGCCGTGCTCAAGCTCGCCGGGGACCTCAACCTCACCCGCGAGAGCGCCCTGGGCACGCCCCTGGACCCGCGCACCCCCGCGATCGACATGTCCAAGGCCTGCGCCACCAGCCTCGAGACCGTGATCCATGTGTCCAACCGGATCCAGCTGGGCCAGATCGACTCCGGCATCGCCTGCGGCGTCGACTCCGCCTCGGACTCCCCGATCGAGGTCACCCCGCGGCTGCGCCGCATCCTGCACCGCGCCTTCGCCGCGAAGACCGCGATGCAGCGCCTCAAGGCGCTCGGCGCGATCCGTCCTGCGGACCTCGCCCCGGTCCCGCCCCGCAACGGCGAGCCCCGCACCGGGCTGTCCATGGGCGAGCACCAGGCGCTGACCACGGCTCAGTGGGGCGTGAGCCGTCAGGAGCAGGACGAGCTGGCCCTGGCCTCTCACAGGAACCTCGCCGCCGCGTACGACGCCGGCTTCTTCGACGACCTCGTCACCGGCTACCGCGGGCTCTCGCGCGATCAGAACCTGCGTCCCGATTCGACGCTCGAGAAGCTCGGCTCCCTCAAGCCCGTCTTCGGCGTGAAGTCGCCGCAGGTCGCCGAGCCGAGCATGACCGCCGGCAACTCGACCCCGCTCTCCGACGGCGCCTCCTCCGTGCTGATGGGCAGCGCGGAGTGGGCCGCCGAGCACGGCCTGACCCCGCTCGCCCGCGTGGTCGACGCGCGCAGCGCCGCCGTGGACTACGTGCACGGCGACGAGGGCCTGCTCATGGCCCCCGCTTACGCGGTGCCCGAGCTGCTGGACGCCAACGGTCTGGCCCTGCAGGACCTCGACTTCTACGAGATCCACGAGGCCTTCGCCTCGACCGTGCTGACCACCCTTAAGGCCTGGGAGTCCGAGGAGTTCTGCCGTGAGCGGCTGGGGCGCGGCGGAGCGCTCGGCGCGATCGACCGCGACAAGCTCAACGTCGCGGGCTCCTCCCTCGCCGCTGGCCACCCCTTCGCGGCCACCGGCGGGCGGCTCGTGGCCACCCTCTCCAAGCTCCTGCACGAGCGCGCCAAGGAAACCGGCCGCGTCCAGCGCGGCCTGATCTCCGTGTGCGCCGCGGCCGGTCAGGGCACCGTCGTGCTGCTCGAGTCCGTCACCGACTGATCACCGCGCGGCCCTCCCGCACCCCGCACCCGTCGCCCCGACCCGGAGGTTCCCATGACCGATGCCTACACCCGCTTCATCCGCTCCGCCCCCGGCGGGGCCCTCGCCAAGCAGCTGGGCCTGCCCCGTCCCGCGAAGCTCCTCCGCCGCGAGGACCGTCCCGAGCCCGTGCTCGGACCGGTCGTGGTGGTGGGGGACGGCGCCGGGGCCGACGGGATCGCGCACCTGCTGCTCGAGCGCGGCGTGGACGTGCGCCGTCGCTTCGAGGAGCTGCGGAAGGTCGGCTCGGTGATCATCGTCGCCGACGAGATCTCCGCGCCCGCGGACCTCAGCCCGCTCGTGCTCCCGCTCGCCGGTGCGATGCGCAGCCTCGTCCCCGGGGCCCGGGTGGTCACCGTGTCCCGTCCCGCCCGCGGGTCGGACCCGGCACGGGATGCCGCCCGCGGCGGGGTCGAGGGCTTCGTGCGCTCGCTCGCCCACGAGATGCGCGGGGGCGCGACCGCCAACGGGATCCTTGTCGAGGACGGCGTGGGCCTCGACGCCCCCGGTGTGCTCGGTGCGCTGCGCTTCTTCCTCTCCGCCCGCAGCGCCTACGTCACCGGTCAGATGCTGACCGTCGCGAGCGGGGCCGGCAGCCACACCGAGAACGAGTCCCTGCCCCTGGCCGGGAGGACGGCGCTGGTCACCGGCGCCGCCCGGGGCATCGGTGCGGCGATCGCCCGCACTCTCGCCGCCGACGGCGCCCAGCTCGTGGTGCTGGACATCCCGGGTGCGGGCACCGAGCTGGCACGCCTTGCCAATGAGCTGCGCGCCGTGCCGATCCAGCTTGACGTCACCTCCGCGGGCGCGGGCCGGCGCCTGGTGGAGGCGCTGCGGGAGCGGGGCCTCGCCCTCGACGTGCTCGTGCTCAACGCCGGCATCACCCGCGACAAGCTGCTGGCCAACATGACCGCCGATCGCTGGGACGCGGTGCTCGCGGTGAACATCAGCAGCCAGATCACCCTCACCGAGGCGCTGATCGAGGCCGGGGACGTGCTGGGCGAACAGCCGCGCGTGGTCTCCCTCGCCTCCACCAGCGGCATCGCGGGCAACCGGGGGCAGACCAACTACGCCGCCTCCAAGGCCGGTGTGATCAGCTTCGTCGAGGCGCTCGCCGCGCAGCTCGACTCGCGGGGCGGCACCGCCAACGCGGTGGCCCCCGGCTTCATCGAGACCGAGATGACCGCCAGGATGCCGGCCCTGACCCGGGAAGTGGCCCGCCGGCTCAGCTCCCTCCAGCAGGGAGGCCTGCCCGTGGACGTCGCCGAGGCGATCGCCTTCCTCTCCACCCCGGAGGCGGGCGGGATCCGTGGCGAGACGCTGCGCGTGTGCGGCCAGAACATGGTGGGGAAGTGAGCGCCGTGCAGACCGCCGAGCAGATCAAGGACCTCGCCGACGTCCCCTCCTTCCCCGCCGTCTACGCCGCGGCGCTGGACCCGCGCAGCAGCCGGAGAAAGGGCGAGCCGACCCTTCCCGCGATCGCGTACCGAGTGCGCTCGGTGCGGATCGATGCGGAGCGCGCCCGCGACTTCGACCACCTGATGGGCGGGCCCGCCACCGACCTCGTCCACCCCGGCGTGCTGCACGTGCTCGCCTTCCCCGTCTCCCTCGCGCTGATGGCGCGGCGGGACTTCCCGTTCCCGCTGCTGGGCCTGGTGCATCTGCGCAACCAGGTGCTCCAGCACCGTCCGGTGCGGGTGGGGGAGCTGGTGGACGTCGAGTGCCGGGTGCGGGACCTGCGGCCGCACCGCAAGGGACGCACCTTCGAGGCGGTCTCGACGATCCTCGCTCAGGATGGCGAGATCATCGCCACCGATGTGTCCACCTACCTCGCCAAGGCCTCGGGGCCGTCGGCCGGGCGGGATGGTGCGGGGCCATCGTCGGCCGACGCTCGCGCCGAGCGGCGCGAGTTCGAGGCGCCGACGCCGACGGGCCGCTGGAGCCTGCCCGCGGATGCCGGCAGGCGCTACGCGGCGGTCTCGGGGGACGTGAACCCGATCCACATGTCGGCGCTGAGCGCGAAGGTCTTCGGCTTCCCGAAGGCGATCGCGCACGGGATGTACACCGCCTCCCGGGCCTTCACCGAATCACGGGTCGATCTCTCGCGTCCGCTGCGCTGGGACGTCTCCTTCGACGCCCCGGTGACGCTGCCGGGCACCGTGCTGGTCGCCTTCGCGGACGATGCCGGCACGGGCACCGTCACCTGCACCGGCTGGCGCGCGGGCCGCGGGGACAAGGGGCCGCGCCGCTGCTTCGAGGTCGAGGTGACGACCCTGGATCGGTGAGCTCCGGGGCAGGTCCGGGGGAGGGCTCGCCCGGGCCTGCTCGCCCGGTCGGCACCGGGCCCGGAGCTATCCGGCGGAGGCCGGGGCCAGACCGGCCTCGAGCGCGGTCAGCAGGTGCTCGATGAATTCTCCCGGCCGGACGTCGGTGAGCACCTCGAGATTCGGCTCCCGGCCCCAGCGCCCGAGCTCATCGCCCACCGTCTGACCGCGGGTCAGGGTGCCGGCCAGCTCGACGTCCACCGCGAGCGGTCTCGTCCCGGCGAAGTCGCCGGTGACGGCATGCGCGGTGACCAGCGGGTCGTGCACGTGCGCCGACCAGCCGAAGCCGTCGGCCTCGTGGAACTCGAAGTAGAACCGCAGCGCGTCCACCAGGATCTGCGCCACCGGATGACCGGTGCTCTCGGCCAGGGCGGCGAAGCGGTCCAGCTCACGCTGGGTGAAACGGACGGACTCCGTCGCCTCGAGCGCCCCCATCACCGGGCGCTGCGGCGCTGAGGAGAAGACGGAGAGCACGCGCTGCGCCGCCTCCGGATCCACGGCGATGTTCCACTCGCTCGTGGCCCCGGTGTTGCCGCGATGATGGATCGCCCCGCCCATGATGTGCAGGCGCCTCAGCAGTCGAGGCAGCTCCGGCTCGATCTCCAGGGCCAGCGCGAGGTTCGTGTGCGGGCCCAGCACCAGGCCCGTCAGCTCGCCGGGGCGTTCGCGCGCGAGATCCACCCACAGCTGGGCGCCGCTGCGGGGACCCCCGGTCCGGGACGGCGCGGGGAGCACGGCGTGGCCGAGTCCGCCCGGACCGTGGGTGTCGTCGGCGTACATCGGCTCCTGCACGAGCGGCCGCTCCGCGCCGCGCGCGACCGGGGCGTCGATGCCGAGCAGCTCGGCGAGGACCAGGTTGTTGCGATGCACGGCGCCCACCTCGACATTGCCGCCGGTGGAGACGATGCCGCTGACCCGGGCCTTCGGATGGGCGGCGAGATAGGCGAGCGCGATCGCGTCGTCGATGCCGGTGTCGCAGTCGACCAGGAGGGGGAGAGCCATGGACCCAGCCTACGGTCGTCGAGGTGGCGGGGAGGGCTCGCCTGCGGGAGGATCGCCGGATGGCGCATGCGCAGATGTCCTATGACGATCCGGTGCTCGAGCCGGTCAGATCGCTCCCGCCCGTCCCTGCTCCCGACGAGCGCACCGATGAACGGGGTTGACCCTGACGCGGCGTCAGGCCCGACGGTGGATCCCATGACCGAGACGACCGTGCACGAGGACCTCACCGTGGGGCGCGTCGCCGACCTCGTCGGCGTGAGCGTCCGGACCCTCCATCACTGGGACGCGATCGGCCTGGTGCGCCCGAGTGGGCGCAGCTGGTCGAGGTACCGCCTGTACGACGCCGAGGACGTGGCCCGGATCCACCGGGTGCTCGTCTACCGCGAGCTCGGTCTGGCGCTCGCGCAGATCGGAGAGATCCTCGACGACCCCTCCGTCGACCCGCGCGAGCACCTCCAGCGCCAGCGGACCCTGCTCGAGGAGCGGATCCGCCGGCTCGAGAGGACGGCACGCGCCGTCGACGAGATGATCGAGAGGACAGACATGACACACGAGAACGGCATCAGGCTCAGCGCCGAGGAGCAGGCACGCATCTTCGGGGCCGACTGGGACCCCGCCTACCAGGACGAGGCGCGCGAGCGCTGGGGCGGCACCGAGGCGTGGAAGCAGTCCGCCGCCCGCACCCGCGAGTGGGGACCCGAGCAGTGGCAGCAGGTCAAGGACGAGCTCGAGACCGTCGAGTCCGCGCTCGCCGATGCTCTCGCCCGCGGCATCGCCCCGGGCAGCGAGGAGGCGAACGCCCTCGCCGAGCGGCACCGCGCCACGATCGCTCGCCACTACGACTGCACCCGCTCAATGCAGGTGGTGCTGGCACGGATGTACACCGAGGATCCGCGCTTCGCCGCGCACTACGATGAGCGGGCCGAGGGCCTCGCGGCGTGGCTGCGTGCCGTGATCGAGGAGAACGCCCGCGCCCACGGCGTGGATCCGCAGACGGCCGCCTGGGAGTGAGCGGCGGTGCCGACCCCGGCCCGCCAGCGGCCGCCCGCTCGCGCCACCGGTCACACGGCAGGAAGTACCAGCTGCCTGGAACTTTCTGTCGCGTGGCGGGGTGGGAGAGCGGCCGGTCCGCCCCGGCGCGGCCCCGGGTCACCCGCGCCGGCACGGCCCCGGGCAGCACTTCCCACCCCGGCCTCGGCGGAGCGTGGGCGACCTAGACTCAGCCCATGAGCGCCTTCGAGGACTTCCTGCTGCTGGAACCCCGTGACGTGCCGCTCGGCGGGCCCCGCGGGATGACCGTGCACCGCACCCTGCCCGCCCGGGCGACGTCCCTTATCGGAGCCTGGTGCTTCGTGGACCACTTCGGCCCAGATGACGTCACGGGCAGCGGAGGCATGCAGGTCGCACGCCATCCGCACACGGGCCTGGCGACGGTGTCCTGGCTGTTCGACGGGGCGATCACCCACCGCGACTCGATCGGCAGCCACGCCCTGGTGCGACCCGGGGACGTGGACATCATGGTGGCCGGCTCCGGCATCACCCACTCGGAGTTCTCCACCCTCGACACCACGATCCTGCACGGCGTCCAGCTCTGGTACGCCCTGCCCGACCGAGCACGCTTCCGCGACCAGCACTTCGAGGTCCACACCCCGCCCGAGATCGCCACCACCACCGCTCGCGCCCGCGTGGGTCTGGGCAGCTTCCGTGCCCAGGACGAGGAGGGCGGACTGCTCGAGCACACCAGCCCTGTCGGGACCGACACCGCGCTGTTCATGGTCCAGCTGGACCTGGACGCGGGCACCTCTCTGCGCATCGAGCTCGACCCCGAGCACGAGTACGGGCTGCTCGTGGACCGGGGCGCCGCGCAGCTGCGCAGCCGGGACCGCTCCGCCGAGGTGGCCGAGCGCGAGCTGATGGTGGTGCCCGACGGCGCCTCCGAGCTCACGCTGCGCGCGGGAGCGGGGGAGGGCCTGCGGGTGATGCTGCTGGGAGGCGAACCGCTCGGCGAGGAGATCCTGATGTGGTGGAACTTCGTGGGCCGCAGCCACGAGGAGATCGAGCAGTTCCGGGCCCGCTACCAGGCAGAGATCGGCGCGGAGGGTACGATCGCCGAGGTCCCGATCCACGCGGAGACCCGCACCCGCGGCGGCCTCGCGGCCGACGACGAGCAGTTCGGCACCTTCGCCCCGCACACCCCCGCGGCCCTGCCCGCTCCCCAGCTTCCACACGGCCGGCTGCGCACCCGCGGCCGCGTCGGCATCCCCCCGAAGGACTGACCCGTGCCCCAGACCCCCGACGCCGCACCGGACCACACCCCGCAGACCGCCCCGGCGCCGCAGGGCCCGGACCAGACCGACCGCGTGATCATCGCCGCGGCCGAGGAGCTCGGGATCGGTTGCCCCTGCGACGTGGTCGTGGTGGACGATGCGACAGGCGAGCTGACCGCCTTCGCCCTCGACGCTGTCGCCGACCACGCGGACGCTGTGGTGCTCAGCTGGACCTCCTCCCTCACCCGCGCCGCGGCGCTGCAGGAGCGCTTCGCCGAGCAGATCGATGCGGGTCGTCTGCGCGTTCCCGCAGGTCCGGGCGTGACCCCGCTCGAGCAGGCCGCGGCCGAGGTCGAGGGGCACCTGATGGTGCTGATGCGTCTGCCGAAGGCCGTGCACGCCCTCGAGGACCGTGCCCGTCGCCTCGCCGAGGCGGTGCGGGGCAGTGGCCAGAACGGACTCGAGATCGTCGCGGGCGGGCGTGTCAAGCACATGACCCGGGCACAGAACGAGGCGCTCGGGACGCTCTTCGACGAGGTCCGCGCGAGCCGCGGGATCGGGAAGTCCCGGGCCCTGATCGCGACCGATCTGCGCGAGCAGGCCACCGCCCCTGCCGCCGCCGAGAGCAGCGCCCTCCTCACGGTGCGCGGCGAGCCGCGGGAGCTGGCCCTGCGCGGGATAGGTGCGGTGTTCGGCGGGGCCGGGGCCGATGCCGGCAGCCTGCTGCTGCTGGACGCGCTGGATCGAGCCCTCACCGCCGGCGAGCTCGGCGCCCCCGAAGCGCCCCTCCGCGCCGCCGCGGATCTGGGATGCGGCAACGGGCTCATGACCGCCTACCTCGCCGCTGCGCTGCCGGAGACGTCGGTGCTGGGCAGCGACGTGGACGCCGACGCCGTCGGCTCCACCCGCGAGACCCTCGCCGCCAACGACCTGACGCGCGAGAACGTGCAGGTGAGCTGGGATGACGCGCTGTCAGGTCTCGACGCGGAGAGCTTGGACCTGGTGCTGCTGAACCCGCCCTTCCACGACGGCACCACGGTGGACGCGACGCTCGTGCAGGGTCTGCTGGACTCCGCCGCGCGGGTGCTGCGCCCGGGCGGGCAGCTCTGGTTCGTGCACAACTCGCACCTGCGCTATCGCACCGAGGTGGAGCGGCGGGTCGGAGACGTCGAGCAGCGCGCCCGCGACCGCCGCTTCACGGTGCTCCGCGCCATCCGCTGACCGGCGCCGTCCATAACGCAACAGCCCGCTCACGAACCAGATTCCTGCCGGAAGTGGTTCCTGAGCGGGCTGTTCAGCGCGCAGTGTGCGATGCTCTGCGCCCGGTGCGGTGCGGGCGTCCGCCTCACGCGGTGCGGGTCAGGAGACCAGGCTGCGCAGCACGGAGGTGAACATCGCCAGGCCGTCGGTGCCGGAGCGGGTGCCCTGACCGGGGTGGTCCGGGCCGAAGCCGGCCTCGACCGCGTGCTCGGGGTGCGGCATCAGCCCCACCACGTTGCCCTCGGCGTTGGTGATGCCGGCGATGTCGTGGCGCGAGCCGTTGGGGTTGGCCTCGAAGCCGGCCGGGCCGTGTGTGGCACCCGCGGCGTAGCGGAACACGATCCGCTCCTCGGCCTCGAGCTCGGCGAGCGTGCGCTCGTCGGCGACGTACTGGCCGTCCTGGTTCTTCAGCGGGATGCGGATGACCTGTCCGGTCTTGTAGCCCGTGGTCCAGGCGGTGCGGGTGTTCTCGACCGTGAGCGGTTGATCGCGGCAGAGGAACGCACGGTGGGCGTTCTTGATCATCGCGCCGGGCAGCAGATGCGTCTCGCACAGGATCTGGAAGCCGTTGCAGATGCCGAGCACCGGCATCCCGCCCTTCGCGGCGTCCACGACCTTGTCCATCACCGGGGCGAAGCGGCTGATCGCCCCGGCGCGCAGGTAGTCGCCGTAGGAGAAGCCGCCGGGCAGCACGACTGCCTCGACGTCGCGCAGATCGTCCTCGCCGTGCCACAGCGTGACCGGGTCACCGCCGGCGAGCCGCACGGCGCGCAGCGCGTCCCGGTCATCGAGCGTGCCCGGGAAGGTCACCACACCGATGCGCATCAGGCTGCGCCCTCCGCGGAGGCGTCCTCGACCTCGAGGGCCACGACGTCCTCGATCACGGGGTTCGACAGCAGCGTCTCGGCCGCTTCGCGCAGGGAGGCGAGCACCTCGTCGGTGACCTCGCCCTCGACCTCGAGCTCGAACCGCTTGCCCTGGCGCACCGAGGCGATGCCCTCGAAGCCGAGTCGCGGCAGCGCGGCGGCGACGGCCTTGCCCTGCGGGTCGAGGATCTCCGGCTTCGGCATGACGTGGACCACGACACGTGGCATGGGTGCTCTCCTGGGGACGACGGCCTCGATGGGCGGGCCGGACGGGTGGGGCATCAGGGGCGGGCTCGGGATCGACGCGGTGCGGCCGACTCAGGGGCGGGCTCGGGATCGACGCGGTGCGGCCGACGGGTCCGTGCCCGACCCCTTCATCGTAGCGAGCGTGGAGCCCTGCGCGGCAGTCCGCCCACGGTGGGGGACGCGTCGCCGGGCGAGGGTCTCAGAGCAGCCCGCGCTCGAGGGCGAGGGTGACCGCCCGGGTGCGGTCGTCCACGCCGAGCTTCGCGAAGACCCGCAGCAGGTGGGACTTCACCGTCGACTCGGCGATCGAGAGGCGCGTGCCGATCTGCGAGTTCGACAGTCCCTCCGCGACCAGGCGCAGCACCTCCAGCTCCCGCCCGGTCAGCTCTTCGGGGCGAGGCCCCCGCAGCGAGGAGGCCAGCACGGAAGCGGCGGCGGGGGCGAGGGTGGTACGTCCGCTGGTGGCGCTCGCGATCGCCTCGAGGAGCTGCGGGGCAGGGGTGTCCTTGAGCAGGTAGCCGGTGGCGCCCGCCTCGATCGCCCGCAGGATCGCGGAGTCGGTGTCGTAGGTGGTCAGCACCAGCACCGGGACCGGCTGGTCCGCCGCGGCGAGGGTCCGGGTGGCGGAGACTCCGTCGGTCCCGGGCATCCGCAGGTCCATCAGCACCAGGTCGGGCCGCTGACCTTCGCTCACCAGGCGCTCGACGCGACTCACTGCTTCGTCCCCGGAGCCGGCCTCGGCGACCACCCGGTGTCCGGCGCCCTCGAGCACCGCCCGCAGTCCGGAGCGGAAGATAGGGTGGTCGTCGGCGAGCACGATCCGCAGCGGCTCAGCGGTCACGGGGCACCTCCGGGGCAGGGGAAACGATGGCTGGGCCGGCAGCAGAATCAGCAGCAGAGCCAGCGGGAGAACCGGCGGCAGAGCCGGTGGACGAGCTGGCGGGAGGCTCCGCCGGGGAGCCGACGGCAGAGCCGGTGGATGAGTCGGCGAGGCGCTCCGCCGGGGAGCCGACGGCAGCATCGGCGGGCGCTCCGGGCAGCACGGCGCGCAGCGAGGTGCCGCGGCCCCGGGCCGTCTCGATCTCGAGGCCGCCGCCCTCGGCCTCGAGCCGGGACCGCATCCCGGTCAGGCCGAATCCGGCGGTGGGCAGGGCGGGGTCGAAGCCGATCCCGTCGTCCTCCACCTCGAGCACCGCCTGACCGTCCTCGCGGGCGAGGCGGAGCCGCACTGTCGCCGCCTCGGCATGGTGCTCGATGTTCCGCAGCGCCTCCTGGAGGGTGCGCAGCAGCACCACCTCGGCGCGCGTGGACAGCGGCGACCAGGCGGAGGTGTCCACCGAGCAGTCCACGGCGGTGCGCTGGGCGAGGTCGTCGGCGAGGCGGTCGAGGCTCGCGGCGAGGTCCAGCGGCTGTTGGGAGCGGGAGATCAGTGCCCGTGACTCGGCCAGTCCCTCACGGGAGAGCTCCTCGATCTGGGCGAGCAGCGGTGCGGGCTCGACGCCCGGCTGCCGGGCGGCCTGGGTGAGCATCGTGATGGAGGTGAAGGACTGGGCGAGGGTGTCGTGGATCTCGGCCGACAGGCGCACCGACTCCTCGTGGGCTCCGCGTCGGCGCTCGAGGGCGCCCAGCTCAGCGCGGGTCCGCTCGAGCGTGGTGACGGTGTCGGCGAGCTCCTCGGCCAGGGCGTGCCGCTGCGCGGAGATCACCTCCGAGCGCCAGATCCAGGAGGCGATCACGAGAGAGAAGGCCGTGCTGCCGGCGCCGGTGGCGATCGCGACGGCGAGCGCCGGGCCCGTCGGCCCCGTGGAGAGCGTCTCCGGCAGCAGCACCAGCACCAGCCCGGTGCCCAGCACGAGCGTGGCGATCGCGCCGGAGCGGTAGCTCGGCAGCAGCACCCACATCAGCATGAACGAGGCGAACAGGTGCAGGCCCTGATCCGTGACCACCAGCGCGAGCAGGGACAGGGCGATCAGCACCGCGACGCTCATCGGGCCCGCTCCGGGAAGGCGCCGCAGCACCACCGCCCAGTGCGCGGCGGCGTAGGCGGCCACCCACAGCCCCATCACCAGCGGGGTCCAGGGCTGCGAGCTCAGCACCGGCCCGAGCACCGCGGTGACGAGCACCAGCAGGTGCAGCGGCCAGTTCGTCATCCAGCCGCGCTGCTCGGCCGAATCCTCCTCGAGGTGGCCGCCGGCGACCATGGTGCGCGCGTCAGCCGGCATCACGAGGGCTCCACCGGAACGTGGTCCTCGCCAGCACCAGCATCACGACCAGCCATGCGGTCAACACTAGTGCGGCCAGCGGCAGCACGGGCATGTCGCTCAGGCCGAAGGGCGCGATCTCGATCTCCTGCCCGAACTGCTCCGGCAGCAGCGAGACCCGCAAGCCGCGCGCGATCCAGGCCTGGGGGAACACATATCCCAGGTGCTGCAGCCAGGTGGGCAGCTCCGACATCGGGATGTAGCTGCCCGAGAAGAAGCTCAGCACCACGGTGATCGGGGTGGCCGCGGCGATCGCGGCGCGCCCCGAGGGGAGAGCGGAGGCGAAGGCGACCCCGGCGGCGGTGGCCGCGGCCGTGCCCAGCAGGAGCACCCACGCGAAGGTGAGCACCTGGTGCGGCATCGGCACATCGAACAGCGCCCGCGCCACCACCAGCAGCAGGGCGGTCTGCAGCGTGGTGTTGATCAGCACCAGCACCACCTTGCCCAGCAGGTAGGCGCTGCGGGGCATCGGGCTCACCGCGAGGCGGCGCAGCGTGCGGTCGTCGCGCTCGGTGGCGATGATCTCCGCAGTGGACTGGAACCCGGAGGTCATCACGGCAGCGGCGATCATCCCCGCCAGGTAGTAGGTGGAGGTCTTCACCTCGGTGCCGTCCGGCATGGTCCAGGACTGGTCGAAGATGGTCGCGAAGATCGCGAACAGCACGATCGGGAAGGCGAAGCCGAAGAACACCTGCAGCGGCTCGCGGTAGAACTGCAGCATCTCCACGCGGGTGCGCATCGCCACCGCGGAGACGAGGCCGGGGGAGCGGCGGGCGTGGGCGGGCGCTGCGGGGCGCAGGGACGGGGCGGCGGTCATCGGGACTCCTCCGAGACGAGGTCGAGGTAGATCTCCTCGAGGGGGGACTCCTCCGAGACGAGGTCGAGGTAGATCTCCTCGAGGGAGGGCCGGCGCACCTCGAGGTCGGGCAGATGGGGGTGCGCAGCCAGGAGCTCGCGCAGCAGCGGATCGGGATCGGGGACGGTGCGCCGCTGCGGTCCGTCGGGGCCGGTCCAGCTCACCGTGGCGGAGTCGCCGTGGGTGCGGTGGATCTGCGAAAGGGTGCCCTCGGCCATGATCCGCCCGGCGCGGATCACCGCGACGCTGTCCGCGAGATACTCGATCTCGTCGAGGTAATGGCTGGTCAGCACGATCGTGGTGCCCAGATCGCGCAGCGAGCGGATCAGCTCCCAGAACTCGCGGCGCGCGGCGGGATCGAAGCCGGTGGTGGGCTCGTCGAGGAACACCAGCTCGGGCTGCGCGACGATCCCGAGCGCCACGTCGAGCCGGCGACGCTGCCCGCCGGAGAGCGTCGCGATGCGCGAGGCGGCCTTCTCCGCGAGGCCCGTGGCTGCGAGCAGCTCGGTCACGTCCCAGGGGTCCTCGCAGTAGGCGGCGTACTGGGCGACCATCTCGCGCACCGTGAGGGAGGCGCGCTCGGAGCCGCTCTGGGCAACGATCCCCAGGCGGTTGCGGTCCTTCTCGCACAGGCGCTGCGGATCCATGCCGAGCACGTCGATCGTGCCCGCGTCGGGACGGCGCAGCCCTTCGCACATCTCGATGGTGGTGGTCTTCCCCGCGCCGTTGGGGCCGAGCAGGCCGAAGATCCTGCCGCGCGGGACGGTGAGGGAGATGTCGTCGACCACCCGGCGTCCCGCGTAGGACTTCGTGAGGCGGGAGACGGTGAGCGCCGGGGGCGGCATCTCGGTGGGCAGAGGGGTGGTCTGCGGGCTGGTGCTGGTCATGCGTCCACTCTCGTGCCGGCAGGGGCGTGCGCGGCACCACCGGTGCGCCACACCCGCCTCCACCGATCGGTGGAGGGGACACCCCGCCCACCGGGCGGGGGCGGTCCAGCCGGCGGGCGGGAGTGGCCCAGCGTCCGGGCGCGAGCGGTCCAGCCGCCGGGCGGGGGCGGTCGGGCCCTGGGCAGGAGCGGCCGACGGGGATAGGTTCGGAGCAGCCCCGTTCCGTGCGCTTCCGGGAGGAACCGATGAAGATCCGCCACCTCGTCCACTCGTGCCTGCTCGTGGAGGTCGCCGGCCGTCGCCTGCTGATCGACCCCGGAGCCTTCAGCGCCGAGGCGGTGCGGGCCCTGGGGGAGGAGCTGCTCGCCGGCATCGATGCGGTGCTGGTGACCCATCAGCATCCCGACCATCTCGAGCGCGGACTGCTCGCGGAGGTGCTCGCGCTCGCCCCCGACGCCCAGGTGCTCGCCGAGCCTGAGACCGCCGCGCAGCTCGCCGAGCCCGCCGACGGCCACGCGGCCGTTCCCGCGCAGCGGCTGCACCCCTTCGCCGCAGGTCAGAGCCACGAGATGCCCGCTCTCGACGGGCACGCCGCGGTGCGGATCGATGCCGTGGGCGGGCAGCACGCCGTGATCCACCCGGACATCCCCCGGGTGGGCAACTCGGGCCTCGTCATCAGCGCGGGAGCAGAGCCGAGGCTCGGCGTCACCGGCGACTCCCTCGAACCCGTCGCGCAGTTCCACGGCATCGACGTGCTCGCCTTCGCGGTGGTGGCCCCGTGGTCGAAGATGGCCGAGACGATCGACTTCCTGCGCGAGGTGAAGCCGGTGCTCGCGCTGCCCGTCCACGACGCGATCGCGAGCGACGTCGGCCGCCCGATCTTCCTGCGCCAGTCCACGAACCTCGCCCCCGAGGGCACCGAGGTGCGCGACTGGCCGGCCGACGGGACGATCACGCTGCCCGGGAGCTGAGCGGCGATGGCGCACGAGGGACCGTCCACGCCGCAGCAGGTGCTCGAGGACGCTTTCCGTGCCGTGCCCCTGATCGAGGACAGCTCCTGAACCGGACCAGGTCCGCTCAGTGGTCACCGATGTGCAGACCGCCTCCCGGGTCGTCTAGGGTGACCGCGTGCACGGGAGTCCGGTAGGCCGGGCTGAGAGGGAGTTCTCCAACTCCGACCGTAGAACCTGATCCGGATCATGCCGGCGCAGGGAGCTCCGCGCGGCGAACGCCGTTGCGCGCCCGTGCCCTCCATGAAAGGCACGGACGATGACGATCGCCTCCACCAGCGGCGCACCCTCCGCCGATCCCACCGCCACCCCGCTCGGCTTCGGCGTGGGCGCCCGGGTGACCGCCTCCGTGATGACTGACGACTACGCCCGCGTGCTCGTCGACATCCTCTCCCGCCTCGACCTCACCGGGCTGGTGCGCGAGACCGGGGACGTCTCCACCTACCTCGGCGGCCACGAGACGCACCTCCAGCGCGCCCTGATCGACCTCGCCGAGGCGCTCGCTCGCACCGAGCACCATGCCACCCTCTCCCTGACCCTCTCCCGCGGCTGCCCCGGCGAGGTGGTGTGCGAGCTGCCCGGCGGCGCCGGCCCCCGCTGCACCGACGTGCCCGAGCCCCGCCGCACCGGCCGCTACGCCTCCGCCGAATGGGCGCTCTATCCGCTCGCGGACCAGGTCTCGGCCGGCGGTACCGCCCCCGACCACATGCGCGACATCTACGCCGCCATCGACCATGCCCGCGAGCTGGGCACTTTCCGCGGCTCCGAGCACTTCGTCACCCGCCTCGAGGGAGACATCGGCGAGGTCATCGCCACCGCCGTGGCCGGCTGGCTGCTGGTGGGACGCAGCGTCCAGCACGTCACCAGCCACCTCATCCTCTCGCTGAACAGCCCCTCCCATGAGGCGCGCGAGCTCGATGGCGACGCCCGAGACGGAGCGGCACGATGAGCGCGGTGGAGACCGCCGCCGCGGCGCGGCGCACGAGGCTGACCCTGCGCGAGATCGTGATGGTCGTGGTGCTCGGCGTGGTGTTCGGATTCCTGTACTGGGTGTTCGTGCAGGCCTGGAATCTGCTCGCGATCGCGATGGGACCTGCCGGAGACCTCGCCCAGCATGTGCTCTTCGGGACCTGGCTGCTGGTGGCACCGGTGGCGTTGGCGATCCTGCGTCGGCCCGGCGTGGGCGTCATCGCCGAGATCCTCGCGGCGGCGATCGAGGTGGTGTTCCTCGGCAGCCCCGCCGGCCCGCTGCTGCTGCTCTCCGGGGCTCTGCAGGGGATCGGCAGCGAGCTGCCCTTCGCCCTGACCCGCTACCGCCGCTTCGGGTGGGGCGTGTTCGCGGCCTCCGGCGCGCTCGGCGCGGGGCTGGTGTTCTTCTGGACCGCCTACCGCTTCGGCTGGTACGGCCAGGACCTGCTCACCCTCCGCCTCACCGTGCAGGTGCTCTCCGGGATCGTGCTCGGCGGACTTTTCGCGAAGGTCATCGTGCGCGCCCTCGAGCGCACCGGCGTGCTCACGAACTTCGCGATCGGCGCCGCGGCAGACGGCGGCAGCGCGTTCCCCGAGCGCCGTGTCCGCTGAGCCCGGCCTCGCCCGGCAGGCAACCAGCAGCGCGCCGCCCGTGCCCGTCATCGAGGCGCAGGATCTGGAGATCGTGCTGCCCTCAGGGGCCGGTGTGGGGCCGTGGAGCGGCACCGTGAGCGCCGGCGAGCAGGTGCTGCTGCTGGGCCCGAGCGGCAGCGGGAAATCCACCCTGCTGCGCACCCTGGCTGGGGCGATCCCCTCCCACCAGCGCGCTCGCGTCACCGGGAGCGTGTCCGTGGGCGGGATCGACCCCGTTGACGGCGGTGCCCTCGCCGCCGCGCAGGTGCTCGGACATCTCGGCCAGGACCCTGCCGACGGGGTGTGCCTGCCGCGCCTCGAGGACGACGTCGCCCTGCCCCTCGAGAGCCGTTGCACACCTCCGGCGCAGATCGGTCAGCAGGTGCAGCGGGCGCTCGGGATCGCGGGGGTCGCCGCGCTCGCCGAGCGCGGCGCGGGCACGCTCTCCGGGGGCGAGCTGCAGAGGGCGGGCCTGGCCGCCGCGCTCGTGGCCCGACCCCGCCTGCTGCTGCTGGATGAGCCCACCGCGATGCTCGACGCCGACGGAGTCGCCGCCGTGCGCCGCACCGTCGAGTCCGCAGCGGCGAGCGGACAGATCGCGACGTTCCTGATCGAGCACCGGCTCGATGACTGGGCGGGGGAACGCGGCGTCGCGGGACTGCCGGCGCGCACCATCGCGCTCACCGCCGACGGCCGGATCCTCGCCGACGGCCCCACCGCCGAGGTGCTCGACCGCCACGGAGAGACGCTGCGGGAAGCCGGCTGCTGGCTTCCCCGCGAGCTCGAGGAGACGCTCGCCCCGGCTCGGGTCGACGGCGGGGCTGCACCCACTCACGCCGCAGTGGGAATCGCCGGCCCGCGCGACATGGCCGACGGCCCCGCACGGCCGGGCGGCGAGGAGCAGGGAGCGGTGCTGCTCACAGCCCGTGCCGCGGCGCTGGGTCACGGCGAGCAGGCCGTGCTCGAGGACGTCGACCTGGAGGTCCGGGCCGGTGAGCTGCTCGCCGTCGTGGGCCGCAACGGCGCCGGCAAGTCCACGCTGCTCGGTGCCCTCTCCCGGCTGGACCCGCCCCTCCACGGCACGGTCGAAGGAGCCCCTGCGGGGCTCGTGTTCCAGCGCCCCGAGGCACAGTTCCTGGCCGGCACCGTGCGCGAGGAGCTCGCCGCCTCGGGCGCCTCGACCGTACAGGTCGAGCGGATGCTCGAACGGCTGGGCCTGCGCGAGCAGGAGGCGGCGAGCCCGTTCCGGCTCTCGGGCGGTCAGCAGCGTCGGCTCTCGATCGGCGCGATGCTGCTGGGCGACCGCCCCGTGCTGCTCGCCGACGAGCCCGGCTACGGGCTGGACCGCGCCGCCCAGCGCACCGTCATGGCGCTTCTGCGCGAGGCGGCGCAGGAAGGTCGAGGCGTGGTCATGTCCACCCATGACCTGCACTCGGTCGCCGAGGCGGATGCGGTGGTGGTGATCGCCGGCGGGAAGACCCACGGACCCATGCCGCCGCACGAGCTGCTCGCGGATGCATCGCTGCGCCGACGCGCGGGACTGTCCGTCGTCGAGGAACCGCATGGCGAGAGCCACGCAGCGTCGAAGACTCGGGACGCCGGGCCGAGCGCCGATCCCAAGCCCTCCCCGAGCACGGCGGTGCCCGTCGGCCCGCTCTCCCGGCGGGACCCGACGGTGCTGCTGGGCCTGCTGACCGCACTGAGCGTCGTGAGCATCACCCTCACCGATCCCGCGCCGCTGCTGGTGCTCTACCTGCTGCTCAGCGCCGGCGCGATGCTCGGTGCCAGGTTCGGGCCGCTCGCCCTGCTGCGCGCGCAGCTGCCCTTCGCGGTCTTCGCGACCGGGGTGCTGCTGGTCAACATGGTCAGCAGGCCCGGCCACGAGCCCTGGCCCGAGCTGCCGGTGAGGATCACCGAGGAAGGGATCGTGCTGGGCACGGCGCTCGCGCTGCGGGCGCTGGTGATCGGCGTCGGCGCGCTCACCGTCGCCCGCGCCACCGACCCCCGCAGCACCATGGTGAGCCTGCAGCGCCATGCCCGCCTTCCCGCCCGCTACGCCTACGCGCTGCTCGCGGGGCGCCGGCTGCTCGATGACCTGCCGCGCCGCTGGGAGACCATCACCCGCGCCCACCGGGTGCGGCTGCCGCTGACGAGCCGGGGCGAGGCGGCACGGCTGCGGCCGCGGCACCTGCTGCGCTGCGCCTTCGCGCTGCTGGTCGATGCGCTGCGCAGCGCCGAGCGCCTGGCGCTCGCCCTCGAGCTGCGCGGCCTCGGGGACGGCCCCCGTACCGTGTGGAAGCCCGCCGCCCTCAGCTCAGGAGATCTGCTGCTGACGGCGGGCGTCGCAGCGGCGACCGTGCTCGTGCTGGTGGCCTTCTGAGCCCTCGCTCAGAAGGAGCGGCCGGTGAGGCGCTCATACGCCTCGACGTACCGCGACCTGGTCTGCTCGACCACCTCGGCGGGCAGCGCCGGAGGCGGCACATCCGCGCCGCGGTGCCAGCCCGAGGCGGCGGAGGTCAGCCAGTCCCGCACGAACTGCTTGTCCAGGCTCGGGGGCGTGCGGCCCGGGGCGTGCGTGTCCGCGGACCAGAAACGGCTCGAGTCCGGGGTGAGCACCTCATCGCCCAGCATCAGCGTGCCGTCCACGCGGGAGTGCCCGAACTCGAGCTTCGTATCGGCGAGGATGATGCCCTGCTCGGCCGCGATGCGGCGGGCCCGCTCGAACACCGCGAGGGTCAGCGACTCCAGCTGCGAGGTCAGCTCCTCGCCCAGCAGCTCCCGGGCCTGGGCGACGGTGATGTTCTCGTCATGCTGACCGGCCTCCGCCTTCGTGGACGGGGTGAAGATCGCCGGCTCCAGGCGCGAGGCCTCCACCAGCCCGGCGGGCAGCACATGCCCGCCCACCGAGCCGCCCGCGCGGTAGTCCGCAAGGCCCGAGCCGGTGAGATGGCCGCGCGCGATGCACTCGAGCGCCACCATGTCCAGGCCGCGGCAGCGCAGCGCCCGGCCCGCCACCTCCGCCGGCACATCGGTCGCCGAGAGCACGTGGTGGGGGACGATGTCCTCCAGCTGCTCGAACCAGAACATGCTGATCCCGGTCAGCAGGCACCCCTTCTCCGGGATGCCCGGCTGCAGGGAATGGTCGTAGGCGCTGATGCGGTCCGTGGCCAGCACCAGCACCTCCTCGGCGGCCGACGGGTCCACGCCCGTGGGCACGTACAGCTCACGGACCTTGCCGGAGACGACGTGGTCCCAGCCCTCCAGCTGCGGGGCCTCGATCAGCGGTGACGTGAGGTGGGAGCTCATGCGGTCACCTCGTTCGCGGCCTGCTCGTCGGTCGCGGCGCGCAGGGCGATGTCGCTGCGGTGATGGCTGCCCTCGAGCCCGATCGCCTCGGTGGCGCGCAGCGCGAGAGCGCGCGCGGCCTCCAGATCCGCTCCGGTGCCCACCACCGACAGCACGCGGCCGCCGGCGCTGACCAGGGTGGCGTCCGCGAGCGCGGTCCCGGCATGGATGACATGGGCGCCGAGCTGCTCGGCGTCCTCGATCCCGGTGATCGGGTCGCCGCTGCGGCTGGTGACGGGGTATCCGGCGCTCGCCAGCACCACGGTCACCGCGCTGTCCTCGCTCCAGTCCAGCTGCGTCTCCTCGGCCAGCTCACCGCGGGCGGCGGCCAGCAGCAGCGGAGCGAGCGGCGAGGCGAGGCGTGCGAGCACCACCTGGGTCTCGGGGTCGCCGAAGCGGGCGTTGAACTCGATCACGCGCAGCCCGCGCGAGGTGAGCGCCAAGCCGCAGTACAGCACTCCCACGAAGGGGATGCCGCGGCCGGCCAGCTCGGCGATCGTGGGGCGGGCCACCTTCTGCAGCACCTCCTCGACCAGGCCGTCGGGAGCCCAGGGGAGAGGGGAGTAGGCGCCCATGCCACCGGTGTTGGGGCCCTGGTCGCCGTCGAGCGCGCGCTTGAAGTCCTGCGCGGGCGCGAGCGGCACCACGCGGGTGCCGTCGCTGACGCAGAACAGGGACACCTCGGGGCCGTCGAGGAACTCCTCGAGCACCACCTGACCACCGGCGGTCAGCACCGCCTCGGCATGTGTGATCGCGGCGTCGCGATCCTCGGTGACCACCACGCCCTTCCCGGCGGCGAGACCGTCGGCCTTGACCACGTAGGGGACATCGGCGAGGGGGTTGACCCGGTCCAGCCCTGCGGCGAGCTCCTCGACCGCGGCGACCGTCACCGAGGCGGCGGTGGGCACGCCGGCCGCGGCCATGATCTCCTTCGCCCAGGACTTCGAGCCCTCGAGCACCGCGGCGGCCGCCGAGGGCCCGAACACCGTGTGCCCGGCCTCCCGCAGGCGGTCCGCGGCGCCGGCCACCAACGGTGCCTCGGGGCCGATCACCACCAGATCGGGCTGCAGCTCATCGGCCAGGCGCACCTGGCCGTCGAGGTCGGTGACGGCGACGTCATGACAGGTCGCGAGCTGCGCGATGCCGGGGTTGCCGGGCGCGGCGTGCAGCTCGGGGGCAGGGGAGTCGGAGGCGAGTCGACGGGTGATCGCGTGCTCGCGGCCGCCGCTGCCGAGGATGAGGATCTTCACGTGGGCAGGCTACCCAGAGCTCCCCGGATCGGGGACACCTGCCCGCACTGCGGAGTCTGCCGCCGATGCGACCCGCCGCGCTCGCGCCGTTACCATCACTCCCATGCCCGTCGTCCTCTCCCACGTGACCGTGCCCGCAACGGCGCCCGCCACCGGCGGCCGGGGCGCGACCCGCCTGCGACTGGACCTCTCCTACGACGGCACCGACTTCCACGGCTGGGCCGCCCAGCCCGGGCAGCGCACCGTCCAGGGGGAGCTCGAGAAGGCGCTGGGCCGCATCGCCCGCGTCCCCGCCCGCGTAACCGTCGCCGGCCGCACCGACACCGGGGTGCACGCCCGCGGGCAGGTCTGCCATCTCGACCTGCCTGATGACGTGCTCGCCACCCTCCCCGGCCGTTCCGACCGAAGCCCCGCCGAGGCCCTGGTGACCCGCCTCGCCGGCGTGCTGCCGCAGGACATCGTGGTCCACGTTGCCCGCGAGGTCCCCGATGACTTCGACGCCCGCTTCGGCGCCCAGTGGCGCCGCTACCGCTACCGCATCTCCGACGGGCCCGCCGCCCACGACCCGCTGCGCCGCGACGTGCTGCGACACCGTCGGCCCCTCGACGTCGAGGCGATGGCCCGCGCCAGCCGGGCCCTGCTCGGCGAGCACGACTTCCTCTCCTTCTGCCGCCCGCGCGACGGCGCCACCACGATCCGCGAGCTGCGTGAGCTGCGCTGGGAGCGGCCCGGCGAGGGCCGGGCCGACGAGGGCCTCATCGTCGCGACCGTCGTCGCCGACGCCTTCTGCCACCACATGGTCCGCTCTCTCGTGGGTGCGCTGATCGGGGTGGGTGAGGGCCGACGGGCCGAGGATTGGCCCGCGCAGGTGCTCGCCGCCCGCACCCGCGAGGCCGCGACGCGCGAGGGGGTGGGCGCCGCACCGCTGTGCCCGCCGCAGGGGCTGACCCTCGACCACGTCGCCTACCCTCCGGACGAGGAGCTCGCCGCGTGGGCCGCCCGCACCCGCACCCTGCGCCAGCCCCCGCCGCTCGAGCAGCCGGAACGCTGAGACCGTCGGGCCGGGCACAGATCACATCGGGAACAGCCGCTTCGCGTTGACGCTCCGTTCGCAAGGCCCGTAAGATGAGCGGTCGTTGTGCCTCGATGTGTGCCCGACTCCGCTGCCGTTCCTCACGGTGCGGCGCGATCGGGATCTCACCCACATCCAGGACCGCCGTCGCGTCGTGAGCGGAGCGGCCCGGGTACAGCCACAGGGGCCATGCTTTTACCCGAAGGAAGCGTGCCCACGGTCCATCGAACCGTGCCTGGCCGGCATCCCGCCGCCCGGGCACTACTACGAGAGAAGAAGGCACGAGTGCGTACGTTCACCCCGAAGCCCGGCGATGTCGAGCGTTCCTGGTACGTCATTGACGCAAACGATGTCGTCCTCGGCCGGCTCGCTTCCCAGGCTGCCCAGCTCCTGCGGGGAAAGCACAAGCCGGTCTTCGCACCCCACGTGGATGCGGGCGACTTCGTGATCATCATCAACGCTGACAAGGTCGCGCTGACCGGCAACAAGCGGGAGGCGAAGCTCGCCTACCGCCACTCCGGCTACCCCGGCGGCCTCCGCGGCATCCCCTACTCCGAGCTGCTCGAGAAGAACCCCGAGCGCGCAGTGGAGAAGGCCATCCGCGGCATGCTCCCCAAGAACAAGCTCGCTGATCAGCAGATCAAGAAGCTCAAGATCTACTCGGGCTCCGAGCACCCGCACGCCGCTCAGCAGCCCGTTCCGTTCACCATCGATCAGGTGGCGCAGTAAGCGGGTGTCCCGCCACTCCGCCCTGCCGCACGGAAGAACCAAGGAGAACCGTGACTGAGACCACCCCCGATACCACCGATGTCCTCGAGGGCGTGACCGACGAGTCGGCACCCTCGAGCTTCACCACCGAGTCGACCGGCGAGGCCGCTGTCGGCGCCGGTCAGTCCGCGATCGCACCGGGCTACGGCACCGGTCGCCGCAAGCGCGCGGTCGCCCGCGTGCGCCTCGTCCCCGGCTCCGGCCAGTGGACCCTGAACGGCCGCAGCCTCGAGGAGTACTTCCCGAACAAGCTGCACCAGCAGGAGGTCAACGACCCGTTCACGGTCCTCGACCTGCAGGGCCGCTTCGACGTCATCGTCCGCCTCCACGGCGGCGGCCCGTCCGGTCAGGCCGGCGCCGTGCGCCTCGGCGTGGCCCGCGCGCTGAACGAGATCGACGTGGACTCCAACCGCGCCACCCTCAAGAAGGCCGGCTTCCTCCGCCGCGATGACCGCATCATCGAGCGCAAGAAGGCTGGTCTGAAGAAGGCCCGCAAGGCTCCGCAGTACTCCAAGCGCTGATCGGGCGCGGAGCACTGCTCCGCACCGCTCACGCAGGAACGCACGATGCCCTCGACCTCCGGGTCGGGGGCATCGTCGTGTTCGGGGCGGGGCGGGAGCTGCCCGGCCCTGCTCCGCGCCGGGGGATCTGGTCAGTTACTGGCGCGTCAGCGATCTCTGCGGCGATATTGCCGTAGCCATCGCCCCTGCGCCAGTACTCGTCACCACTGCCACCTGCGCCAGTACTCGTCACCACTGCCACCTCAGACAGGCTCGCTCGCCACGCGGTGTCACCTCCGGAGGCGTCCCTGGACGTGGTGCGCTGCCGCACGTGCTGCGCTGCCTCTCGCGGAGCAACCCGATAGGGTGCCGGAACGAACCCCCGCGCCTCTGGAGATGATCGATGACGACTGCTGACGACTTCTTCGCACTGGGGGCATGGGAGATCGTGCTCATGCTCCTGGCCGTCGGCGCCGTGATCGCGGTGATCGCCGCGGCGATCCTGATCGCGCTGAAGCTCACGGGCAGGTGAGCACCGTGCGTGGGCGGCTCAGCCGAGCAGCTCGCGCAGGTCCTCCGCCGTGACCGCCGAGCGGAAGGCCTCGCCGCCGTCGGTGAGCGCGTCGAACAGCTCGGCCTTGCGCTGCTGGAGCGCGAGCACCTTCTCCTCGATCGTGTCCTCGGCGATCATCCGGTACACCATCACCTGGCGCTCCTGGCCGATGCGGTGGGCGCGGTCCACGGCCTGGTTCTCCGCGGCCGGGTTCCACCACGGATCCAGCAGGAACACATAGTCCGCCTCGGTGAGGGTGAGGCCGAACCCGCCCGCCTTCAGCGAGATCAGGAACACCGGCGCATCGCCCTCGCGGAAACCGGTCACGGCCGCATCCCGGTCCCGGGTGGAGCCGTCGAGATGCGAGTAGCGCACCCCGCGCCGCTGCAGCTCTGCCGCAACTCGGTCCAAGTACGAGGTGAACTGGCTGAACAGCAGCACCCGGTGCCCGTCCCCGATCACCTCCTCGAGCCGGTCGAACAGCGCCTCGAGCTTCGAGCTGGGCACGTCGGCGTACTCCTCGGCGTCCACCAGCGCGGGGTCCAGCGCGAGCATCCGCAGCAGCGTCAGGGAGCGGAACACGATGAACCGGGAGCGGTCCAGATCGGTGTCGATCAGGCCCAGCACCTTCTTGCGCTCGCGCTGCAGCACCGAGTCGTAGACCGCGCGGTGCTCGGGCGAGAGCGTCACCGTGAGCACCTCCTCATGCTTCTCCGGCAGTTCGGCGGCGACCAGCTCCTTGGTGCGGCGCAGCATGAACGGCCGCACCCGTCGACGCAGCAGCTCCATCCGGCCGGGATGATCGCCGGTCTCGATCGGCAGGGTGAAGCGTTTCCGGAAACCGAGCGCGGTGCCCAGCAGCCCGGGCGCGACCAGATCGAAGATCGCCCACAGGTCATCCAGCGAGTTCTCCATCGGGGTGCCCGTGATGGCGAGGCGGAACTTCGCACGCACCCCCTTGGCCGCCCGGTGGGTGCGAGAGCGGCGGTTCTTTACGAACTGCGCCTCGTCCAGCACCAGGCCCTGGAAGGTGGTGGCGGCGAACTCCTGCTCATCGATGCGCAGCACCGAATAGCTGGTCACCACCACGTCGGCACCGAGCATCTCGGCGGGCAGATCCCGACCGCGGGACGCGGCGGTGCGATCGAGCACCCGCACCTCGAGCCCGGGGGTGAAGCGCTCGGCCTCGCGCCGCCACACCGGCAGCACCGAGGCGGGAGCGACCACCAGGAACGGCGGGGCCGTCGGGGAGTGCTCGCGGGCGTGGGCGATCAGGGCGAGGGTCTGGACCGTCTTGCCCAGGCCCATGTCGTCGGCGAGCACTCCGCCGAGCTGGTGACGGTACAGGAAGGACAGCCAGGAGTACCCCTCGAGCTGGTAGGGGCGCAGCTCCGCCTGGAGCGAGCGTGGCAGCGGGGGCGTGGGTGCTGCCTCGAGGGAGCGCAGCGAGAGCGCGGTGCGATGCCACTCCTCGGAGGCGACGGTCTCCTCGGCGATCTCCTGGAGGTCGTCCCACATGTCCACCTGGAAGCGGGAGATCTGCTGCTGCTCGGGCTCCCACTCCGCGAGCGCCTCGCCCTCCCGGATCAGCTCGCGCAGCGCGTCAAAGGCGGGGTGGTCGAGCGAGAAGTAGGTGCGGTCCTGCAGCAGGAGCTTGCTGCGGCCCTGCGCGAGCGCCACGAACAGGCTCGGGAACGGGATCTGCCGGCCCTCGATCGTGATCTCGAAGCCGAGGTCGAACCAGTCGTTCTTCCCCGGCGAGGCCTGCTGGGTGACCCGTACCCGAGGATCGCCGTCCAGCTCCCGGTAGGCATGGCGGGTGCCGGTCACCTCGACCTCGACATGATCCAGTGCCGCGAGCGCATCCAGGGTGTGCTCGGTGAAGTGCGCGGTGTCGGTGCCGCTGAGCAGCTCCGGCGCATCGGTGGGGGACAGGGGCCACAGTGACATCGCCTCGCCGATCACCTGATCCTCGTGGGCGAGGTCGCGATGGGCGCCCTGCCGCTGGTCCATCGGCAGGCGGCGATCCGGGTCGAAGTAGTGCCAGGACCAGCGCAGCGAGAGCCGGTCCCCGGAGGCGTAGGAGGCACTGAGATGCAGGGCGGGTCGGCGTGCGGCGGGCAGGTCGACGCTGCCGTCGAGGCTGGTGACGGCCGTCAAAGAGCGCAGCTGCGGGTAGGCGACCTCGAGGAAGGACTCACGGTCCTCGGCGGGGATCATCAGCGGCTCGCGGCGCTGCAGCAGGCTCCGCAGCGCGCGCGGCACCGCCGCATCCAGCGGTGCGATGCGGGCGGCGAGCAGGTCATCGCCTGCCGGCTCGACGTCCAGCACGCCCGAGGCGCCGAGCAGCCGTCCGCGGGAGGTGGGCTGGCCGGCGATGGACAGGCGAGGCCGCAGGTGCAGCTGCGTCGAGGGCTCCTCGACCTGCAGGTCCAGGCCCGTCTCCGCGTCGGAGAGCAGGTCGATCGAGGCCAGTCCGCTGCCGGGGAGGAACTCGATGCCTGCGGCGCGCGCGTGCTCGAGGGACTGCCACAGCAGCGGCGAGGTGATCGAGTTCAGCCACAGATGGTCGATCGCGCCGCTGGAGTAGGAGCGTTCGACGGACGCCGCCGCGAAGATCCGTGTGAGCGCCTCCCCGTGGGTGGGGTCGTACTCGCGCCCTGCGAGGCGGAACTCGAAGGTGCGCCAGGACAGGTCGCCCTTGATCCAGGCACCCTTGCGGCCCCTGGTCAGCGGCCGCATTCCCAGCCACAGCTCCGCGCCGGCCTCGACGTGCTCGGGGGTCGCGGCGGTGCGGTGGTGGCGCGAGGCGCCGGTGCCGGAGAGCGCGGCCTCGAGATCGAAGCGCAGCGCGAGCGGGCGCGGCAGCGCGGCGGTGCCGACGTAGGTGGTGGGAGTCGAGCGCAGCAGGGGGCGCAGCACGCTGCGCCATTCGGCGGGCGGGCTCTCCTGCACCGCCTGGGTGCCGAGGTCGTTGACCCGGTACAGCAGCGCGGCGACGTGCACGCACGACTCGCCGACGCTGCAGTCGCACCCCGAGAGTCGCGGACGCCACAGTCCGCCGGGCCCTGGGGTGTGGAAGCGGCGGGAGACCGAGTCCTCCTCGTACTCCGTCAGCTCCACCTCGGCCCGGTGGGCGTCCCCTTCCTCGTCCCGCACCTCCGCGGAGACCACCGAGGAGACGGAATCCCAGGCGACCTCACCGACGCGGCCCGCGCGGGCGGCGCCGAGTCCGCGGCTCGCGGTGCGATCGCCGACGTGATGGCTGATCGCCGAGGGCAGCAGACGGGGGAGCAGGACGGGATCGGGCATCCCTACAAAGTAACGTCCGAGGCCGACTCGTGACGAGAGCGATGCGAGGAGAGCAGGTCCGCAGCGGGTAGTCTCACAGCGGAAGCCGGCTCGGACGCCGCCCGTGGTGCTGCCGCGAGGCAGCTCCCGTCGGCCCTCAGAACCCGATCCCTGTGAGGAGAACCCTGTGGCACGACTCTTCGGCACCGACGGAGTGCGCGGACGCGCGAACGGCGACATCACCGCGGAGCTCGCGGTCGAGCTGTCCGTGGGTGCGGCCCACGTGCTCGGCACGCTGGGCGCCTTCGGCGGCACCCGCCCCCGGGCGATCGTCGCCCGGGACACCCGCCCCTCGGGAGACTTCCTCTCCGCCGCCGTGTGCGCCGGCCTCGCCGCGGCCGGGGTCGATGTGCTCGACGCCGAGGTGCTGCCCACCCCGGGCCTCGCCTACCTCGTGCAGTCCACCGGTGCCGATCTGGGCGTGATGATCTCCGCCTCCCACAACCCCGCACCCGACAACGGGATCAAGTTCTTCGCCCGCGGCGGCACCAAGCTGCCCGACGAGGTCGAGGACGCGATCGAGGCCCGCCTCGGTGAGGAGTGGGACCGCCCCCAGGGCACCGACGTGGGCATCATCCGCCGCTACGACGGCGCGGTCGAGGCGTACGTCGAGCACCTCGTGGCCACCCTGGACCGCTCGCTCGAGGGGCTGACCGTGGTCGCCGACTGCGCCAACGGCGCCGCGAGCGTCAGCGGGCCCGAGGCGCTGCGCCGTGCCGGGGCGACGGTGCACGTCATCGGCGATGGCAGCGACGGCGGGCTGATCAACGACGGCGTGGGCTCCACCCACCTCGAGCCGCTGCAGGCCGCGGTGCGCGAGCACGGCGCGGACATCGGCGTGGCCTTCGACGGCGACGCGGACCGCTGCCTCGCGGTCGACGCCGAGGGCGAGATCATCGACGGCGACCAGATCATGGCGATCCTCGCGCTGGATCTCAAGGAGCGCGGCAAGCTCCACGACGACACCCTGGTCGTCACCGTGATGAGCAACCTCGGCCTCAAGCTCGCGATGCGCGAGCACGGCATCGTGCTGGGACAGACCGCGGTGGGGGACCGCTACGTGCTCGAGGAGATGAACCTCGGCGGCTACTCCATCGGCGGCGAGCAGTCCGGGCACGTGATCATCGCCGAGCACGCCACCACCGGTGACGGCGAGCTCACCGCCCTCCACCTCATGCAGCGCATGGCCGAGACGGGCCGCACCGCCCGCGACCTCAAGGGCGTCATGACCCGCCTCCCGCAGGCGCTGATCAACGTCAAGGACGTCGACAAGGCCAAGGCCACGATCGACCGCGGGGTCGCCGACGCGATCGAGGCCGCGGAGCAGGAGCTCGGCGAGACCGGCCGTGTGCTGCTGCGGCCCTCCGGCACCGAGCCGGTCGTCCGCGTGATGGTCGAGGCGCCGTCCGATGAGCAGGCCAGCGAGATCGCCGAGCGCCTCGCGGTGATCGTCCGCGAGCGCGTCGGGCTCTAACCGACGGGCCGCGCGGCCGCTCAGACCTTCCGCAGCAGCACCGAGTGGACGCGGTGCTTCCCGTCCTTGCGCAGCACCAGGTCGGCGCGGCCGCGCGTGGGGACCACGTTCTCGGTGAGGTTCGGGCCGTTGATGGTGCGCCAGATGCCGAGTGCCGTCTGCACGGCCTCCTCGTCCGTGAGATCGGCGTAGCGGCGGAAGTAGGAGCGGGGATCGGAGAAGGCGGTGCGGCGCAGCTTCAGGAACCGCTCGACGTACCAGCGCTGGACGTCCTCCATCCGCGCATCGACGTACACGGAGAAGTCGAAGAAGTCCGAGACGGCCATGCCCAGGCGCCCGTCGCGGCGGGGACGGGCGGGCTGGAGCACGTTCAGGCCCTCCACGATCAGCACGTCGGGGCGCTCGACGACCACCTTCTCGTCCTCGAGGATGTCGTAGGTGAGGTGCGAGTACACCGGCGCCTCGACGCGCTCGTGACCGGCCTTGACGTCCGCGACGAAGCGCAGCAGGCGGCGCCGGTCGTAGCTCTCGGGGAAGCCCTTGCGCTGCATGATGCCGCGCGCCTCGAGCTCCGCGTTGGGGTAGAGGAAACCGTCGGTGGTCACCAGCTGGACCTGCGGGGTGTCGGGCCAGCGCGCCATCAGCTCGCGCAGCAGGCGCGCGGTGGTGGACTTGCCGACCGCCACCGAGCCGGCCACGCCGATCACGTACGGGGTGCGCTGCTGGTGCTGGTCCAGGAAGTCCTCGCGGGCCCGCCGCAGCGACTGCGCGGCACCGACCTGGATGTTCAGCAGGCGGGAGATCGGCCGATAGACGGCGTCGACCTCCTGCAGGTCGAGCCGGTCGCCCAGACCGCGCAGGCGGGTGACGTCCTCCTCGGAGAGCGGGAGGGGGGTCTGCTGGGAGAGGCGCGCCCAGTCCTCCCGCGAGATCTCCTCGTACGGGGTGACGGTGCTCGACGGTGAACCGGCCTTCATGAGGTCGATTCTTCCAGCACCGCGGGCCCAGCCCGACCACTTCGCTGTGAGATGGCACCCGTCGGCCGCCTATCCCGTCGGCCCCCGTGCCTCACCGCCTGCCGCGGGCGCCCTGACGACCGCTGTGCGCGAACGTGACTGCTCGCGCGCAGGAACGGCCACGCCCATGCACCGACCCCTGCGGAGGTGAGGAAGGACTCGCACCGATTCGGCGCGAGACCACGGATCCGGGCGCTGGCTGATTAGCGTGATCGGCATGTGTGGAATCGTCGGATATGCAGGCCCCCGTGCCCAGGCCCCCTCCTCCCGTCCCGTGGACGTCGCCCTCCAGGGCCTCGCCCGCCTCGAGTACCGCGGCTATGACTCCGCGGGCGTCGCCGTGATCGATGACGGCGGCGTGCGCGTCACCAAGCGCGCCGGCAAGCTCGCCAACCTCCGTACCGCCCTCGAGGGCGCTTCCGAGACCACCGGCCGGGTCTCGATCGCGCACACCCGCTGGGCCACCCACGGCGGCCCCACCGACACCAACGCCCACCCCCACCAGGGCGGTCGCGAGGGTGAGCTGGCCGTGGTGCACAACGGCATCATCGAGAACTTCGCGAACCTCCGCGCCGAGCTCGAGCAGGACGGCTTCACCTTCCTCTCCGAGACCGACTCGGAGGCCGCCGCGCACCTGGTGGCCCGCGAGATGGAGCACGCCGGGGATCTCACCGAGGCGATGCGCCGCGCCGCCGCCTCCCTCGAGGGCGCCTTCACCCTGCTCGCCGTGCACCAGGGCGCCCCGGACACCGTGGTCGCCGCCCGCCGCAACTCCCCGCTCGTGGTGGGCCTGGGCGAGGGGGAGAACTTCCTCGGCTCCGACGTCGCCGCCTTCGTGGACTCCACCAAGGAGGCCCTCGAGATCGGTCAGGATCAGGTCGTCACCGTCACCGCGGACTCTGTCGCGATCATCGACTTCGACGGCCACGAGGTCACCGACGCCAAGCGCTACACGATCGAGTGGGACGCCGCCGCCGCGCAGAAGGGCGGCTACGACTCCTTCATGGCCAAGGAGATCCACGAGCAGGCCAGCGCCGTCGCGGACACCCTGCGCGGCCGCCTCGAGGACGGCGCGCTCACCCTGGACGAGATGGACATCGACCCCTCCGTGCTGCGCAGCGTGGACAAGATCGTGGTGATCGCCTGCGGCACCGCCGCGAACGCGGGCGCGGTCGCGAAGTACGCGATCGAGCACTGGTGCCGCATCCCCACCGAGGTGGAGCTCGCCCACGAGTTCCGCTACCGCGACCCCGTGGTCACCGAGAAGACCCTGGTCGTGGCGATCTCCCAGTCCGGCGAGACCATGGACACCCTGATGGCGGTGCGCCACGCCCGCGAGCAGGGCGCCAAGGTCATCGCGATCTGCAACACCCGCGGCTCCACCATCCCGCGCGAGTCCGATGCGGCGCTGTACCTGCACGTGGGCCCCGAGATCGCCGTCGCCTCCACCAAGGCGTACCTGGGCCAGATCGCGGCCTGCTACCTCCTGGGCCTGTTCCTGGCCCAGACCCGCGGCAACCTCTACGCCGACGAGATCGCCGCGCTGATGGCGGACCTCGACCAGATCCCGGACCAGATCCAGCAGGTGCTCGACTCCTCCGCGCAGGTCGAGAAGCTCGCCCAGGACATGAAGGACGCCACCTCGGTGCTCTTCCTGGGCCGCCACGTCGGCTACCCGACCGCGATGGAGGGCGCGCTCAAGCTCAAGGAGATCGCCTACATCCATGCCGAGGGCTTCGCCGCCGGCGAGCTCAAGCACGGACCGATCGCCCTGGTCGAGGAGGGGCAGCCGGTGTTCGTGATCGTCCCCTCCCCGAACGGTCGCCACTCCCTGCACTCCAAGGTGGTCTCCAACATCCAGGAGGTGCGCGCCCGCGGCGCCCGCACCCTGGTGATCGCCGAGGAGGGCGATGACGCGGTGCTGCCCTACGCGGACGAGGTGATCCGCGTGCCCGCCACCCGCACCCTGTTCGCGGCGCTGCTGACGGTGATCCCGCTGCAGATCTTCTCCTGCGAGCTCGCGACCGCGAAGGGCCTGGACGTGGATCAGCCCCGCAACCTGGCCAAGTCCGTCACCGTGGAGTGACCGCCGCACCCCGGTCCAGGCCGGGGTGTGATACTTCGGGAGTGAGCACTTTCCCGACCGCGACGCCGACGCCCGGCCCCGACGACGACTTCGGGGGCCGGGCGTTCGCGCCCCGGGGCGACGGCACGGTGGTCGGCGTCGGTATCGACGTGGTGGAGATCGGGCGCCTGAGCGCGATGTTCGAGCGCACCCCCGCCCTGCTCGACCGGCTGCTGACCCCGGCCGAGCGGGGGCTCTCCGCCGCCTCCCGCGCCGCCCGCGTGGCCGCGAAGGAGGCCGTGGGCAAGGCCCTCGGCGCACCGGGTGACTTCTCCTGGCAGGACGTCACCGTGGAGCGCACCGAGGTGCGCCGGCCCTACCTGCGGCTGCGCGGCGCGACGCTGCGTGCCGCGGAGGCGCACGGCGTGGCGCACCTGCACCTGTCCCTCTCCCACGACGGGGAGATCGCCACCGCGATCGTGATCGCCGAGCGCGGCCCGCAGGCCGTCACGGCTCAGCGCACGGCCGACGGGGGAGCGCCGCGATGATCCTCGGCCACACCGTCCCGGCGGTGCGCGAGGCAGAGGCACCCCTGCTGGCCGCAGGGGAGCCGCTCATGCTGCGCGCCGCCCGCGCGCTCGCCGGCCACGTCGGCGCCCGGTGCGGCGCCGCACCCGGCAGCGCCCCGCAGCGGTTGCTGGTCCTGGCCGGCGCCGGCTCGAACGGTGGTGACGGGCTGCACGCCGCGGCGATGCTGCGCCGCGAGGGGATCATGGCCGATGCCCTCGCGACCGCGGAGCGCCTCGATGAGGAGGGGTCGGCCGCGCTCCGGGACGCGGGCGGCACCCTCCATCATCTGGCCGAGCTCCCCTCGGACCGGCTCGAGCAGCTGCTCGAGGCCACCGACCTGGTGCTCGATGCGATCCTCGGCATCGGCGGCCGCTCCGAGGCCGCGCCCGAGATCCGGGAGCTGCTGCGCGCCGTGCGACGACGCGCGGTGCCCGTGATCGCCGTGGATCTGCCGAGCTTCGTGGACGCGACCACCGGTGAGGCCGACGCCGACGCGCTGGCGGCCGAGGAGACGCTCACCTTCGGCGCGGTCAAGGCCGGACTGCTGCTGCCCGGCGGCACGGAGCTGGCCGGCCGGGTCCATCTGGTCGATCTGGGGCTCGGCCCGCACCTGCCCGCCGTCGCCGCCGTGGAGCGGCTGGAGGACGAGGACGTCCGCGCCCTGCTGCCCCGTGCACGGCGCTCGGACAGCAAGTACACCCGCGGCGTGGTCGCGCTCGCCGCGGGCAGCGAGCGCTTCCCGGGCGCCGCGGTGCTCACCGCCTCCGGCGCCGCCCGCGCCGGGGCCGGGATGGTGCGCGTCATCGCCCCCGCCGCGGTGCTGGACCTCGTGCTGCGCGAGCGCCCCGAGATCGTGGGCCACCGGACAGGCGAGAATGCCGACGGGGGAGGAGACCTCGACCTCTCCGCGATCGGGCGCACCGACGCCCTGGTCATCGGCCCGGGCCTGCCGGGTGACGATCCCCGGATCGGTGCGGGGATCGATCTGCTCCGCCGCGGCACGGACGGCGCCGGCCGCGGCGTGCTCGATGCCGGGGCGCTGGATGCCCTCACCGGCTCCGACCGCTTCAGCCCGGATGTGGTGCTCACCCCGCACCGCGGCGAGGCCGAGCGCCTCGCCCGCCGCCTGGACCTCGACCCGGACCTGCCGGGGCCAGCGCTCGCCCCCGCCCTCGCCGAGGCGACCGGCGCGACCGTCCTGCTCAAGGGCGCGGTGACCCTCATCGCTCCCGGGGACGGCGGGCCGCTGCGCGCCCAGGACGATGCGACACCGCAGCTGGCCACCGCCGGCACCGGGGATGTGCTCGCCGGCGTGCTCGGCACCCTCCTCGCGGCGGGCCTGACCGGGCCCGATGCCGCCGCGCTCGCCGCCGTGCTGCACGGACGGGCGGGCCGTCTCGCCGCGCACGACGGCCTCCACCCCCTCGTGGCCCTCGACGTGGCCGCTCACCTGCCCGCAGCGATCGGCACTATCCTGGCGGGCGCACAGACGTGATCCAAGGAGACCGATGACCATCCCGATCCCCGCCGAGGACCCTCGGCACGTGCCCAACCGGGCCGTGATCGACCCGTCGGCGATCACGGAGAACACCCGTGCTCTGGCCACCCTGCTCGAGGAGCAGACCGCCTTGATGGCGGTGGTGAAGGCCGACGGCTACGGCCACGGCATGCTCACCGCGGCGCGCGCCGCGATCGAGGGCGGCGCCACCTGGCTCGGCGTCGCCCACCCCGCGAGCGCCCTCGCCCTGGCCCGCGCGGATCTCGACGCGCAGATCCTCACCTGGCTGTACGAGCCGCACACCGCCAGGACGGTGCTGCCCGAGGTGCTCGGCTACGGCGTGGACGTCGCCGTCGGCTCCCCGGAGATGCTGGCCCTGGTCTCCGAGGCCGCCCGGAAGGCGGACCGCCGCGCCCGCGTGCATCTGAAGATCGACACCGGCATGGGCCGCAACGGGGTGCTGCCCTGGCAGATCCGCGAGATCGGCGCGGCGATGCGGGAGGACGAGTTCATCCAGGTCACCGCCGCCTGGACCCACCTCACCTCCGCGGACGATCCCGAGGATCCCTCCACCGACCAGCAGGTGGAGCTGTTCGACTCCGCCTGCGCCGCGCTCGCGGAGGAGGTGGGCCCGATCCCCCTGCAGCACATCGCGAACTCCGCCGCGACCCTCACCCGCCCGGACCTGCACCGCGACATCGTGCGCCCCGGGATCGCGCTGTACGGCTGCCCGCCGGTGCCCACCGACGTGCCGCTGCGACCGGCGATGACCCTCACCAGCCGCCTGGCGCTGATCAAGGAGGTCCCCGAGGGACACAGCATCGGCTACGGCCGCATCCGCTCCACGGACCGCCGCACCTGCCTGGGCCTGGTGCCCATCGGATACGCCGACGGGCTGCACCGCACCGGCAGCGACCAGTGCCAGGTCATCGTGCGCACCGAGTCCGGGGACCGCCGCGCACCGCAGGTGGGTCGCATCAGCATGGACCAGATCGTCATCGACCTGGGCCCGGACACCGAGGCCCGCGCCGGGGACGAGGTGTTCCTGTTCGGCGATGCGGGCGGCGCCCCGAGCGACCCCTCCGCCTCGACGGCCGACGACTGGGCGCGCGCCGCCGGGACCATCCCCTACGAGGTCCTCACCTCCGTCTCCGGCCGCGTCTCCCGAGAGGTCCGCTCATGAGCGCCCTGATCGTGCGCACGCGGCAGGCCGAGGGCACCCGCACCGTGGCCCGCGCCCTCGCGGCGGCGCTCCGCGCCGGGGACGTGCTCGTGCTGGACGGGCCGCTCGGCGCCGGCAAGACCACCTTCACCCAGGGCCTCGGCGCCGGGCTCGAGGTGCGCGGCCCGATCGCCTCGCCCACCTTCGTCATCGAACGGGTCCATCCCAGCCTCGCAGGCGGCCCCGATCTCGTGCACGTGGACGCCTACCGCCTCGGCGGCGGCGGGGAGATCGACGACCTCGACCTCGAGGCCGATCTCGACCGCGCCGTCACCGTCGTCGAATGGGGTCGGGACAGGGTGGAGCATCTGATGGACTCCCACCTGCTGATCGAGCTCGAGCGCCCCGACCAGGTGGAGGACCCCGACGATCCTGACGAGCCGCGCACCCTGCGCCTGACCCCGAGCGGCCCCCGCTGGGACGAGGCGGCGATCCTGTGCCTCGAGGCGGCGCTGGACGCAGTGACCGGCCCCGACGGTCTCGTCGGCCCGGGGGACACCACCACGAGCGCACCGGGCACCGAGCCCGACGAGGAGAACCGCTGATGCTGCTGGGAATCGACACCTCCGGCGCGGTGAGCGTCGCCGTCGCCCGCGGAGAGCTGACCGGGCCCGCCCCCGAGATCCTGCAGGTCCGCTCCGATGAGCGCTCGCGGCACCACGACGAGGTGCTGCTCGCCCTGATCGACGAGGCGATGCGGGCCGCGGGAGCCGAGCGCTCCGAGCTCACCGGCGTGGTCGTGGGCCGAGGCCCCGGCCCCTTCACCGGGCTGCGCGTGGGCCTGGTCTCCGCCCGCTCCATCGCCGCGGTGCTGGGCGTGCCCCTGCACGGCCTGAGCTCGCTGGACGCGCTCGCCCACCAGGCGCTCGCCGCCCACGGCCCCGCAGGCGAGGGCCCGGTCACGGTGGGTGTGGCCCTCGATGCGCGCCGCCGCGAGGTCTACCACGCTCGCTACCGCCGGGAGGCCGACGGCGAGGTCACCCGGATCTCCGAGCCCGCGGTCGATGCCCCCGCGGAGGTGGCAGCGCAGCTCACCGCCTGCGACCTCCTGGTCGGCTCCGGCACCGGCATCTACCCTGAGCTGCTGCCCGCCACCGCAGAGATGGTGCACGTGGACGCCGGGCACCTGCTGCTGGCCGCTGCGGCGCTGACCGCCCGTGGCGAGGACCTCGGCAGCACCGAGCCGATGTACCTGCGCGAGCCCGACGCCGCGAAGCCCACCGCGCGCAAGAGCGCCCTGGGGCGCTGAGGTGAGCGCGGACGCCGCCGCCTCGGCGCAGGGCGCGGGCTGGGCGCTGCGCCCGGCCACGCTCGAGGACGTCGAGGAGATCGCCTTCGCCGAGCTCGAGCTGTTCCCGGACGAGTCCTGGAACGTCTTCCAGCTCGCCGCTGAGATCGAGCACCCCTCCCGCCGCTACGTGGTCGCCGCCGAGGGCCCGCAGGCCGACGGGGCGCTGCTGGGGTACGCCGGGATCATGCTCGCCGGGGACGTCGCGGACCTGCACACCATCGGCACCCGCCGCGAGAGCGCCGGGATCGGCAGAGCACTGCTGAGCTGGTGCGAGGAGCAGGCCCGCGCCGGCGGCGCCGAGCGGATGCTGCTCGAGGTGCGGGAGGACAACGCCCGGGCCCGCGCGTTCTACACCGCCGCGGGATACCGGGAGATCGACCGCCGCCGCGGCTACTACCGGATCCGCGGCCGGCACATCGACGCGCTCGTCATGGAGCGCCCGCTGACCTAGACGTGGCGTCATCGCCGGCCGAGGCCCGGAGCCGGGCACCGGCTCTCGGCGCGCCGGGCTTCGTAGCGCCGGGCGTCGGCCCTCCGAGCACCGGGCGTCCGTTCAGACGTGGTCGCGGACCTTCTGGAAAATGTCCGGGTAGCGGGCCTCGAGCCGCACCACCGAGATGCGCAGCCCCACCAGGAAGACCACGATGCCGGCGACCAGCGCCAGCACGCCGGCGAGGATCGTCAGCACCATGCTCCCGGTCACGGCGCCCCAGATGCCCACACCGATCGCGGGCAGCAGCGGCACGAACACCGCGATCATCGCCACCGTCATCGCGATCATCGCGTTCGAGCTCGAGGCTGACTTGTCCTTCATCGGGTTGGTGCCCGGAGGGGAGCTCGGGTAGGGGAGCAGCGTGCCCACCACCGTCGAGATGCCCCAGCCGCAGATCATCGTGCCGAGCGCACCCATCACCGTCATCGGCACCAGCTCGGGCATGCCGTACAGCAGCGGGATCGCGATCGTCACCACCAGCACGCCCGGCACCATCAGCACGGCCATCGCGGCGATGCGGCCCAGCAGGTTCGCGCGGGCGGGGAGGCCGGTGACGATGTTGACCCACCCGGCCGGCCCGTCGAAGCCGATCTCGTTGGACAGGCTCATCCCGGACATGCCGCACATGAGGATCGTCATCGCGATCATCCCGGGGCGCGACTCGGGCAGGGTGAACCCCATCGCCACGAAGAACACGATCATCACCGGGTACAGGCCCAGCGCCGCGAGGTAGCGGGTGTCGCGTCGCCAGTACCGCAGCGACTTGCCCATCACCGCGCCGAACGCAGTGTTCGGCACGAAGCGGGGCACGAGCGGGGAGACCTTCGTATCGCCGGAGGAGGCGTCGCCGCTGAGCGCCGAGGTGAGGGACAGGTCGATCGAGCGCCGCCACCACAGCCACACCACCACGATCGTCGCCGCACCGATCAGGGCGCGCAGCAGAGCGCTCAGCACCCGGCCCTCGGCGAGATCCATCGGCACTGCGAACAGCGCACCCAGCGGGGTCCAGGAGAGGGTCTCGGCCACCGTGGGCAGCCAGCGCGCGAGCTGGTCGACGTCCATCTCGTCGACGCGCTGCATGGACAGCGAGAAGCCGTAGATGGCCACGAACATCAGCAGGAATCCGAGGATCCCGCCCGCCTCGCGGCCGCTGCGCGAGGAGGTGCGGCTCGCGGAGTGCGCGAACCAGGCGCGCGGCAGCAGCAGGCACAGCGCGAAGCCGGCGAGGTTCGCCGGGATCAGTGCGAGCGCGCCGAGCACGATCCATGCGGCGCCCTGGCCGAACAGGATCAGCCACAGCAGCTCGAAGCCGGTCGCGGCGAGGACCGCGAGCAGCGTGAGCAGGCTCGGCAGGCTCAGCGCCGCGGCACTGAACAGCCCCGGCTGGAGCTGCTTCGCGGAGCGGGGGAAGAGGGCGAAGGCGCGCGGGTCCAAGGTGTCATCCACCCCGAAGGCGAGCACCGGGATCAGGAACCACAGCAGCACGGTCAGCGCGCCGGAGCCGCGGATCACGAGCGGGAAGGTCGAGCCCTCGCCCGCCCACAGCGTCGTGCCCAGGAACAGGAAGACCAGTCCCACCAGGCCGCCCAGCGCATACAGCGTCCCGAAGGAGGTGCCGATGATCTTGCCGACGTTCTTGCGGTACGAGCGCTTCCACAGCGTCCACTTGAGCTTCAGCTGCAGGCGGATCAGGTCCTTCTGCGAGATCTCGCCGTGGTGCACGCCGGTCGCGGAGGCGGTCGCCGCCTGCTCCGTGCTCAGGACTCCAGCCACGACAGGCTCCCCTCCGCGACGTCGCCGCCGCCCACCAGATCGATGAAGGTCTGCACCAGGCTGCCGCCCTGGCGCACCTGATCGAGGGTGCCGTCGGCCATCAGCTCTCCGCCGGCGATGATCGCGACGTGGCTGCACAGCCCCTCCACCAGCTCCATCACATGGCTCGAGAGCACCACGGTGCCGCCGCCCTCGACATAGGCCGTGAGGATCCTGCGGATCACCTGCGCGGAGATCGGGTCGACGGCCTCGAGCGGCTCATCCAGCACCAACAGGCGCGGGGCGTGCAGCAGAGCGCTCGCGAGCAGGATCTTCTTGGTCATGCCGGCGGAGTAGTCGACCACCAGCTTGCCGTCCTCGTCCGCGAGGTCCAGGGCGGACAGCAACGACTCCATGCGCTCCTCGACGACGTCGGCCTCCATCCCGCGCACCAGCCCCACATAGGTGAGCAGCTCACGGCCGGTGAGCCGGTCGAAGGTGCGCAGACCGTCGGCGAGGACGCCGAGGCGCGCCTTGGCCTGCTGCGGGGCGGTCCACATGTCATGGCCCAGCACGTGCGCGGTGCCGCCGTCGGGGCGCAGCAGCCCGGTGGCCATCGACAGCGTGGTCGTCTTGCCCGCGCCGTTGGGGCCCACGATCCCGTAGAACGAGCCCTGGGGCACGTCCAGCGAGATACCGTGGACCACCTCGGTCTTGTCGAAGGACTTGCGCAGACCGCGGATCGACAGCGCCGTGCGCTCGGGGACCGGGGCATCGGCGGTGACCGGGGCGGCGACGCCCTCGACGGGACGGGGAGCGGCATCGGGCACTGCGGGGGAGACGTCGGGAGCGGCGAGCTCGGGAGAGGAGGACGGGAGGTCGCTGTGCATGGGTTCACGGTAGTGCCCGAGCACCCGCTCACAGGCCCTTCGCTCGGAGATGCGGGGGCAGACCTTCGTCGGAACCTGCCGGGACGCCGAGCCCTCCGAGGGTCCGTGAGGCTGCGGGAGGCCCGGCCGGGATGCGGGCGAGCGGTGCCCCGCGATTAGGATGCCCGTGAGCCGCCGTGGCTCTCGGAAGGAGTCCCATGTCGAAGCTGCGCCCCGCCCCGCGGGCCACGAGCCTCGCGCCGGAGGTGGAGGAGATCCCGCTCGGCGTGCGTCGCGCGGCCGCCTGGTCCTGGCGCATGATCGTGATCGTCGCCGCGTCGTCGCTGATCATCTGGGGACTGCTCCAGATCACGACACTGGTGATCCCGGTGCTCATCGCGATCCTGCTCGCCTCGCTGCTCACCCCGATCGTGAAGGTCCTGACGCGCTACACCTTCCTGGGGCGCGGAGCGGCCAGCGGCATCGCCCTGCTGGGGCTGCTGCTGGTGATCTCCGGGATGTTCACCCTCGCGGGCCGGCAGCTGTTCGCGCAGTTCGCCGACATCCAGGACAAGGCCATCGCCGGCTTCCAGTCCCTCATGGACTGGGCGACCAGCACCTTCCAGATCGACGACACGATGATCAACGCGGCGATCGACGAAGGTCTCGAGCAGCTCCAGCAGTACTCCGGACAGCTGGTCAGCGGCGCGCTGGGCACCGCGGCAGTGCTCGGCAACGTCGGCACCGGCATCGTGATCTGCCTGTTCACCCTGTTCTTCCTGCTTTCGGGCGGGGCGGGGATCTGGCGCTGGGTGGTGGGTCTGCTGCCGCCCGCGGCACGCGTGCCCACCCATGAGGCGTTCCGACGCGGCTGGAAGGCGCTGTCGGCGTACATGCGCACCCAGATCCTGGTGGCCGCCGTGGACGCCTTCGGCATCGCGATCGGCATGGTGGCGCTGGGGCTCGGCTCCTATGCGGTGCCGATCTGGCTGCTCGTGTTCCTGTTCTCCTTCATCCCGCTGGTCGGTGCGATCGTCTCCGGTGCCATCGCGGTGCTGCTGGTGCTGGTGCTGAACAACTGGATCGGTGCGGTGATCATGCTCGCGATCGTGCTGGCCGTGCAGCAGATCGAGGGCAACGTGCTCCAGCCGTTCCTGATGGGCAAGGCCGTCGAGCTGCACCCGCTGGCAGTGTTCCTCGGCGTGGCCGCCGGCGCGATGGTCGCCGGGATCCCCGGTGCGCTGTTCGCGATCCCGCTGCTCGCCTTCCTCAACGCCACGCTGCTGTACGTGGTGGGCAGGGATCCCAGCCCGGATCTCGGCCAGGACCGCGCCAGCCGGGACCACTTCGCCTCGCTGGTTCGCCGCACCCCGAGCACGGCGACGGCCGGGCCCGGTGCCTCGGTGCTCGGCGGCCTGCCCGCGGTGCCCTCCCTGCGCCGCGCGAGCCGTCGACCCGCAGCAGCGGCACCCGCCGCCGGGGCCACCGTGCCCTCCTCGGCGCCCGCCGCAACCTCCGAGCAGGCCGGCGCGCAGGCGCCGTCCGCGTCGGCCCCGCAGCCTGCGGTGCCCCCGCAGTCCGGCGCGCCCCGCGCAGAGGGACCCGGCACAGGTGAGGGTGATGCCTCGGGCGGGAGCCGCGAGAGCGACGCCTGACCCGTCGGCCCCCATTCGACGCAGCACGACGAGGCCCCCGTCCCGGCAGGAGCCGGGCACGGGGGCCTCGTCGTGGTCTCGGCGACGCCTGCTGGGGCGCCGCTGATCGCTCACGCCTTGTAGGGCGTGGCCTTCAGGATCTCGATCGGGAAGGACTTGCCGTTCGGGGCGGTGTAGTCGACGGTGTCACCCACCGCGGAGCCCTGGATCGAGCTGCCCAGCGGGGACTCCGAGGAGTACACCTCGAGGTCCTCATCGCCGTCGGCGATCTCGCGGTTGCCCAGCAGGAAGGTGCGCTCCTTGCCGGCCATCGAGATGACCACGACCATCCCGGGTTCGACGACGCCGTCGTCCTTCGGGGCCTCGCCCACCACGGCGTTCTTCAGCAGGCGCTGGAGATCCGCGATGCGGGCCTCCATCTTTCCCTGCTCCTCACGGGCGGCGTGATAACCGCCGTTCTCCTTGAGGTCCCCCTCGTCACGAGCCGCGGCGATGCGCTCGGTGATCTCGGCGCGCCCCGGGCCCTCGAGCTCAGCGAGCTCCTTGACCAGGCGGTCGTACGCGTCCTGGGTGAGCCAGGCGCCATCAGGCTGGCTGCTCATGGGGTTCACTCCTGTCGTCCTCGGTAGTGCGCATCGGGGACAGGTGCCCCTATACGCGAACCACGGGGCACATGTCCTCATGCGCCCCGTGTGCGGGTGATGATGAATCGGCGTTCTGCCGGTTCCGGGACACTTTACACACGGAAGTCCGCTTTCCCGTGGAACTCGGTCCCGATTTCGCGCTCCGAGTAATCGCTGATAGGCGCCGCTCCCACGCCCATGCCCATGCCCTCGCCCGCGACCGGCCCGTCGCCGTCAGCGGGCCGGCGGTGTCACCGAGCGGAGCAGCTGATGATCTCTGCGGAGACCGCCTCGCCCTGGGTGGCGATCTCCACCCGGTGCGCGGTCCGCTTCTCCTGCTGGGCGGGGATCGTGGTCTCCACGAAACCCACTTGGGCGCGGCCCTTGTTCAGAGCCTGGATCCGGCAGCTCGCCTCGGTGCCCGGCTCCATGGTCACCACGTACTCGACGGCGATCACGTCGTCGTCGAGATGGTCGTAGGAGTAGACCTCGGAGTGCACCGAGCTGTCGGAGCTCGGGAGGGCGACCATGAGCACGACCGTCAAGAACACCGCGGCCGCCAGTGCGGTGAGCAGGCGCGCCGTGCGGCGGCTCACGAGAGGAGCACCGTAGCGCTCCGCCTGTCGATCCCTGAGCTCGTTCATGGGCACAGTCTCCCAGAACCAGCCCGAGACCTACCCGTGAGACGGGTGCTGCGCTGGGAGGTCCCGGTCACGTCGGCCCGGTGCCGTCCAGGAGGGGTGGCGTAGCATCAGACGCTGGTGAGCCCCTCTCCGGAGGCCGCCGGGCCCGCCACGTGCGGCGGTGCCTCGCCCCTGTGGGTCCCGTCCCTGTCCTGCCGTCTCCGAGGAGTCCCGTGACCGTCCAGCTGCCCGCCCCTGATGAAGCCCTGCGGATGGTGGCCGTCCACGCGCACCCGGACGACGAGTCGTCCAAGGGCGCCGGCTCCACGGCGCGCTACGCACGTGAGGGCGTCGAGGTCACGGTCATCACCTGCACCGGTGGTGAGCGCGGCGACGTGCTGAACCCGCGCCTGCGCGATGACCCGTCGATCACGCGCGAGACCCTCCCCGAGATCCGCCGCCAGGAGATGGCGCACGCCCAGGAGATCCTCGGCGTGGGCCACGAATGGCTCGGCTTCGTCGACTCCGGCCTTCCCGAGGGTGATCCGCTGCCCCCGCTGCCGGCCGGCAGCTTCGCCGCCACCCCCGTCGAGGAGGCGGTGCGCCCGCTGGTCGAGGCGGTGCGGCGACTGCGCCCCCACGTGATGACCACGTACGACGAGAACGGCGGCTACCCGCACCCGGACCACATCCAGGTCAACCGCATCAGCGTGGCCGCCTTCGACCTCGCCGCGGATCCCGAGTACGCGCCCGAGCTCGGCGAGCCCTGGGCCGTCGCGAAGCTCTACTACATCAACGGCTTCCACCGTCAGCGCTTCTCCGCGGTGAGCCGTCACCTGCGCTCCGAGGGCACGCCCAACGAGATGCTCGACCAGATGCTCCAGCACTACGACGAGAGCCACGACCGCCTGCTGACCACCCGCATCGATGTGCGCGAGTTCCTCGGGGTGCGCGATGACGCGCTGCGGGCCCACGCCACCCAGGTGGATCCGGAGGGGCCGTTCTTCCGCATCTCGCACGAGGCGGAGGTCGCGGCCTGGGGCACCGAGGACTACGAGCTCCACATCTCCCGCATCGGGGTCAAGCTCCCCGAGACCGACCTGTTCGCGGGACTCCGTCACGAGACCGTGGAGGCCCGCCCGTGAACACCCTCGCCACCGGCCTGCTGCTGGCCGCACCGAGCCCCTCCGACGGTCAGGAGCTCAACTCCGTCACCGTCTCCCCGGGCCTGCCGGGCTTCTTCGCCGCCTTCGTGCTCGCGGTGCTCGTGGTGCTGCTGGCGGTCAGCATGACCCGCCACACCCGCCGCATCCAGGCCCAGGCCCGGGTCGAGCAGCGCATGGAGGCCGAGGAGCGCGCCGCCGCGGAGGCGGAGGAGCGTGCTGGGACGGAGTCTGCGGAGCAGGGCGCCGACGGTGCGGAGCCGGACAGCGCGGCCGACGAGCTGGATGACCCGGCCGCTCAAGGCTCTGCGCGGGATGGCTCTGCGCAGGACGAGGGCCCCGAGGGCGAACAGCGCCGCTGAGCGGGCGCCGGCGCCCGGCGGGTCTCGCTCAGCTGACGGCGACCGCCACCGCCGCGAAGTGGCAGCCGAAGCCGATCAGAGTGCCCGCATGGAAGATCTCATGGAAGCCGAACCAGGCCGGTGACGGGTTCGGGCGCTTCAGCGCGTACATCACCGCGCCCGCCGTGTAGGCCAGACCGCCGATGACCAGGAGCCAGACCACGGCCCAGCCCCCGCCCGCCTGCAGCTGCGGCATGTAGAAGATCGCCACCCAGCCCAGGGCGATATAGGCCGGCACGTAGATCCACCGCGGCGCGGTGGTCCAGAACAGGCGGAACAGCACCCCGATCAGTGCCCCGCCCCACGCGATCGCGAGCAGGGTGATCGCGGGGCGCGGCTCCAGCAGCGCCACCGCCAGCGGCGTGTATGTGCCCGCGATGATCAGGAAGATGTTCGCGTGGTCGAAGCGGCGCAGCATGATCGCCCGCTGCGGGGACCAGGTGCCGCGGTGGTAGACGGCGCTGATGCCGAACAGCATCCCGGCGGTCAGCACGAACACCGCGCACGCGAGGCGGATCGCCAGGGTCTCGCCGAGGGCCACCAGCAGCAGGCCGATCACCAGCGAGGTGGGGAAGGCGATCAGGTGCAGGAATCCGCGCAGGCGGGGCTTGGGCAGCTGGAGGCCGAGCTGGGTGGCGCGCCTCGCCATCGCCCGGGTCAGGGTGCGGGGTGCGAAGGGGAAGGTCTCCGCGGTGGGCAGATCCTCATCGCCGGGCAGCTCGGTGCCGCCGCTCTCCGCGACCGCCTCGGCGATCTCGCGGGGCGCGGGGTCCTCGAGCACTGCGGGATCGGTGGCCTGCTCGGGTGTCTCGGGGGAGCGCACGCCGCGCTCTCGGCGAAGTCCGGTGTTCATGGGTTCACGGTAACCTACGGGGCCGTAAGTTAGCCGTGTGCTCCCTGTGCGCATACGGTGTCGATCTGCCGAGAACGTCGGGACCCTGCGGCGGCGTGATCGATAATGGGACAGCGGGCCGATGGCGCATCGGCCGCGGATCACCACACAGCGCGTGCGGCGGGGGAGCGGAACCACCCCTGCGCGCTCACCGCGAGGACGGAACGGAGGCTGCGATGGACGACGACGGTCTTCTCTACCGCGTCTACGAGCGCCGGCTCACCAAGGAGCTCGAGGCCTTCTCGCTTCCGCAGCATCTCGGGGTGATCGTCGACGGGAACCGCCGCTGGGCCAAGGAGGCGGGGGAGACCACCGCCCACGGCCACCGTGCGGGCGCCGCGAAGATCCTCGAGTTCCTCTCCTGGTGCAAGGACCTCGAGATCCCCCTGGTCACCGTGTGGATGCTCTCCACCGACAACTTCCGTCGGCCGCCCGAGGAGCTCGTGGCCCTCTACGAGATCATCACCGACACCATCGAGCAGATCATCGAGGCCGGCCACTGCGTGCGCCTGACGGGCAACGCCGAGGCGCTCCCCGAGGAGGTGCGCGCCGGCATCGGCCGTGCCCAGGAGCAGGCCTCCCCGGATGCCCGCCTGACCGTGAACGTGGCCATCGGCTACGGCGGCCGCGAGGAGATCGTCGATGCGGTCCGCGAGCTCGTGCGCGAGCAGGCCGCGGCAGGAATGGACGGCGAGCAGATCGCTGCGTCGATCAGCGTCGAATCGATCGCCGAGCACCTCTACACTCGCGGGCAGCCCGATCCGGACCTGATCATCCGCACCTCCGGTGAGCAGCGTCTCTCGGGCTTCCTGCTGTGGCAGTCGGTGCACTCCGAGTACTGGTTCTGCGAGACCTACTGGCCAGGGTTCCGGCGCATCGATCTGCTGCGGGCGCTGCGCGACTTCTGCCGACGCGAGCGCCGCTTCGGCGTCTGAGCGCCTCGTCGGCCGACGCCTCCTGGGTGCTGGGGCTCGCGCCGCCGCCTGCCCAGCGGAACGCGCTCTGGCGCCTGCCCGGCGGAATGCGCTCTGGCGCCTGCCCGGCGGGACTCTTCCTGACGCCTGCCCGGCGGAACTCGCCCTGACGCGCTCCCGTTCATCTCGTGTGATCGGTGACACACTGGTGTCGTCGGGAGCTCGGCAGAACTCCCGATGACGATCGGGTGAACGTGTACCCGCACCCCGCGGGACGCACCCGACGGCGGGTGTTCGCAGGGCTATGGTCCAGGCATCCGCTCGATCTCGGGAGGCTCCCATGGATGAGACCACCACTGCCCGCGAGACGATGCCCGCCACCGACGGCACGGCATCGTTCAGCATCAGCACGGGGACGGCGGTGATCGGGGACGCCAACCCCGACGGCGCCCCGGTGGTGCCCTCGCTGCGCCCCGGCGCCGCCCAGCAGATGCTCGCGGACATCGAGACCGGGGTCATCACCTACGTGCTGGACACTTCGGTGCTACTCTCCGATCCGCTGTCCCTGCACCGCTTCGCCGAGCACGACATCGTGCTGCCGATCGTGGTGGTCACCGAGCTCGAGGCCAAGCGCCACCACCCGGACCTCGGCTACTTCGCCCGCCAGGCCCTGCGCCTGCTCGACGATCTGCGCGAGCAGCACGGGAACCTCTCCGTGCCGCTGCCCATCGGCAAGGACGGCGGCCATGTGCACGTCGAGCTCAACCACATGAACCCCGCCTCCCTGCCGGACGGCTTCCGCCTCGGGGACAACGACACCCGCATCCTCGCCGTCGCCAAGAACCTCCAGCTCGAGGGCAAGAACGTCGTGCTCGTCTCGAAGGACCTGCCGATGCGGATCAAGGCCTCCGCCTCGGGGATCCACGCCGAGGAGTATCGCGCCGAGCTCGCCCGCGACCGCGGCTACATCGGCATGGTGACCGCCGCTGTGGACGAGCAGACCATGACCGACCTCTACGACGGCCAGACCGTCGAGATCCCCGAGGTCGCCCACCAGCCGGTGCACACGGGCCTGACCATCACCAGCCCGCGCGGCTCGGCCCTCGGCCGCATCACCCGGGACAAGCAGGTCGCCCTGGTCCAGGGCGACCAGACGGTGTTCGGCGTCGCCGGCCGCTCCGCCGAGCAGCGGATCGCGATCGACCTGCTCCAGGACGAGTCCGTGGGCATCGTGTCCCTCGGCGGCCGCGCCGGCACCGGCAAGAGCGCCCTCGCCCTGTGCGCCGGCCTCGAAGCCGTGCTCGAGCGCCGCACCCAGCGCAGGATCATGGTGTTCCGGCCCCTGTTCGCCGTGGGCGGGCAGGAGCTCGGCTATCTCCCCGGCGACCAGAGCGAGAAGATGGGCCCCTGGGGCCAGGCCGTGTTCGACACGCTCGGCTCGATGGTCTCGCAGAACGTCATCGACGAGGTGCTCTCCCGCGGCATGCTCGAGGTGCTGCCGCTGACCCACATCCGGGGCCGTTCCCTGCACGACGCCTTCGTGATCGTCGACGAGGCGCAGTCTCTCGAGCGGAATGTGCTGCTGACGATGCTCTCGCGGATCGGGCAGAACTCGCGCGTGGTCCTCACCCATGACGTCGCCCAGCGCGACAACCTCCGCATCGGGCGCTACGACGGCATCGCCTCCGTGGTCGAGGCGCTCAAGGAGAAGGACCTCTTCGCCCACATCACCCTGCAGCGCTCCGAGCGGTCCAAGGTCGCCGAGCTGGTCACCCACGTGCTGGACGAGCCGATCCCGTGAGGCGGAGCGGCGCGGAGGCAGGTACTCGGGGCCCGGCTGCGGAGTTGGGTCGCGAGGAGTGGTGCTGAGTGTGCTGAGGGGACCGTATGCGGGGTCGTGAGCACGCTGAGTACCCGTGCGTGCGCGGCGGCCGTCAGTCCCACGGTTCCTCCCCACCTCAGCGTGCGCGGCGGCCGTCAGTCCCACTGCCCCTCCCCACCTCCACGCCGTGCACATTCCGGTGAGGCCTCTGTAAGCTCGCCACGCGAAGTGGTCAGATCGATGAGGTGAAGATCAGCGGAATCGAGCACCAGAGCCTCATTCGCGCGAGGGGCGCGCAGTCGAAGGATCTTCGACGTTGGGTGCGGACCGGAGCGGTGTCGACCGTCGCTCCGTGGTACCTCAGGGCGGGCGCACCACCCGGGATCGTCGCGCTGCTCGAGCTCGGTCTCCGGCCCACCTGCCTCGACGCCGCGTCGCTCCACGGAATCTGGACTCCGGTCCATGGCGGTACCCACGTCTTCCGTCCCCGTCGGCCGCTCACCGACCCGACGTTGACGGGCCGGACCGCCTATCCGGTGCGTCGTCGGAAGTCCGAGATCATCACCTTGGGCAGGAAGGAGCAGTTGATCCTGCACGGCCCTCACCTGACTGCATGGCCGAACCACGATCCCGTCCCTGACCTGGACATGGTGCTCGCCCACGCGGCCCGCTGCCTCCCGGTCGAGAAGGCGGCGGTGCTCTTCGAGTCCGCGATGCACCGAGGAAAGCTCACTCCGAGAGCCGTGGAGCAGATCGTGGCGTCGCTGCCGGTGCGGTTGCGTCGGCGGTTCGCACGGCTCCGATCTGATGCGGAGTCCGGGACCGAGACGCTCGTGCGGTGGTGGCTCGAGTCCCGGCGATTCCCGGTGACGCCGCAGGCCCGGTTCCCGGATGGTCTGCGCAGGATGGACCTGCTGGTGGGAAGGAGCTGGGTGATCGAGTGTGACAGCCGCGAGTTCCACGACGACCCGCTCAGCTATGCGAAGGATCGTGCGCGCGACCTGTACCTCACCTCACGTGGTTTCCGTGTGACCAGGCTGTCATGGGAACAGGTGTCCTTGGACTGGGAGAGCACCGAGAAGATGCTGCTGGGAATCCTCCGACGTGGCGATCACCTCGACGCGCCACGTCCGTGAGCGAGCAGGAGCGTCGCGGGTGGTCAACGCGGATGTTCACCAGGGGAGAGGGGTATCGGGCCAGGGTTCTCCCGCGTCGAGCTCGGCGCGCCATGACGCGAGCTGCGTACGGGCGTCGGCGAGGCGGCACTCCTTCTCGTCCAGGAGCTCGTCCATCCGTTCGAGGCTCGCGCGGGCCGCGGCGACGCGACCGCGCACAGTAGGGGAGGTCTTCGCTCCGAGCAGGTCACGCACCTCGGCAAGTCCGAAGCCGATGCCGCGCAGCGCGGTGATCACCCTCAGCTGGTCGAGGACGGCTGGATCGTAGCGTCGGGCACCGCCGCTGCTCCGAGGTACCGCTGGGAGCAGCCCCTCGCGCTCGTAGAAGCGCAGCGCATCGGGGCTCACTCCACTGAGTCGGGAGACTTCACCTATGGGAAGTGACATACCAGGAGTACAGCACGAGTGCGAGCGCCACGCCGGCGGCTCGCACCAGATGGTGGCTGAGATGGAATTCCCCGATGGAGCGCCCCCATACCAGCGGTGCCGCACAGATCAGGAGACCGGCGAGCGTCGCTACCGCGATCAGAGGCTCCCGCGGTCCCGCGGCGGAGATCCGCTCGGGCACGGCCGCGAGGCCGACGGCGCCCACGCTCAGCAGGGCCGCCCCGAGATAGGCGAGTAGCGGCACTCCGAGCGCCGCCGAGGAGAGCCCGGTGGTGGGTGCGGCCTGAGCGAAGGCCACCAGGGCGAGAAGCTGGGACAGGGCGAGGAGTGCGAAGGGCACGAGCAGAAGGATCCACATGCCCTGAGCCAACTCCCTGGAGTGCGCTCCAGGTCAAGCACCGGCGGGTGGGCGGAGCAGAGTCGGCAGGGGTGCGGTCCCGCACGGCAAGGGCAGGGCTGAGCTGCGCGGGGTGGTGTTATTCGTGCTGGAGGGGCCGTATATGGGGGGACCGGCACGCGGGGCACCCGTGCGTGCGATGTGGCATTGCGAAGGGCGCCCCACCCGGAGGTGGAGCGCCCATTCCTCGCGAGGACGGCCGGTGCAATCGCCGCAGCGGCTCAGTCGCCGTCACGACCGCAGGGGCCGAGCCGCACCTTCCGCCGCAGCTGCGGATCAGGCTTTCGGCGCGGTCATCGACAGCACGTCCAGCGCCGAGTCCAGCTGCTCCTCGGTGAGCTCGCCGCGCTCGAAGAAGCCGAGGGCGATCACGGCCTCGCGCACGGAGATGCGCTCGGCCACCGCGTGCTTGGCGATCTTGGCCGCGGACTCGTAGCCGATCAGCTTGTTCAGCGGGGTGACGATCGAGGGGGAGGCCTCGGCGTAGAAGCGGGCCTTCTCCTCATTGGCGACCAGGCCGTCGACGGTCTTGTCGGCGAGCACGGTGGAGGCGTTGGCCAGCAGGCGCACGGACTCCAGCAGACTCGTGCCCATCAGCGGGATCTGCACGTTCAGCTCGAAGGAGCCCTGTGCGCCGCCCCAGGCGATCGCTGCGTCGTTGCCCACGATCTTCGCGCACACCATCAGGACGGCCTCGGGGATGACGGGGTTGACCTTGCCCGGCATGATCGAGGAGCCCGGCTGCAGATCGGGGATCGCGATCTCGCCCAGGCCGGTGTTCGGGCCGGAGCCCATCCAGCGCAGGTCATTGCAGATCTTAGTGAGGGAGACGGCGATCGTGCGCAGCGCACCGGACATCTCGACCAGGCCGTCGCGGTTGGACTGGGCCTCGAAGTGGTCGCGGGCCTCAGTCAGGGGCAGGCCGGTCTGCTCGACCAGGTTAGCGATGACCTTCTGCGGGAAGCCGAGCGGGGTGTTGATGCCGGTGCCCACGGCGGTGCCGCCCTGGGGGACCTCGGCGGTCCGGGGCAGCGCCGCCTCCACCCGCTCGATGCCGTAGCGGATCGAGGCCGCGTAGCCGCCGAACTCCTGGCCGAGGGTGACGGGGGTGGCGTCCATGAGGTGGGTGCGGCCAGCCTTGACCACGTGCTTCCATGCCTCGGCCTTCGCCTCGAGAGACTCGGCGAGGTGGGCGAGCGCGGGCAGAAGCTTCTCGATGACGCCCTGCGTCACGGCCACGTGCACGGAGGTGGGGAACACGTCGTTGGAGGACTGCGAGCAGTTGACGTGGTCGTTGGGGTGGGTCTCTACACCGGACTGCGTGGCCAGCGTCGCGAGCACCTCGTTCATGTTCATGTTCGAGGAGGTGCCGGAGCCGGTCTGGTAGGTGTCCACGGGGAACTGCGCATCGTGCTCACCGGCGATCACGGCGTCGGCCGCGGCGACGATCGCATCGGCGATCGTGCCGTCCAGCACTCCGAGGTCCTTGTTCGCGCGGGCCGCCGCCTTCTTCACCTGGGCGAGAGCGTGGATGTGCGCGGGCTCGAGGCCCTGACCGGAGATGGGGAAGTTCTCCACCGCGCGCTGCGTCTGCGCCCGGTAGAGGGCCGAGGCGGGCACGCGCACCTCGCCCATCGTGTCGTGCTCGATGCGGTAGCCGTCCTGCTGCGCGGCGGGCGTGGACTGGTTCATGAAGGGCCTCCCTCGGGATTGTCGTGCGGACTGTCGGTGGGAACGGATCGGGGATGGGGCGCTCTGCGAGGCGCGGTGCGCGGGATGCGGACGCCGGATGCGGTGCGGCCGGGAGCGTCGGTCAGGTGAGCTCGTGGCTCCAGGGCGGGTTCGCCCCGGCACGGGAGACGGTGATCGCGGCGAGCCGCGCGGCGTGCTGGAGCACGGCGGCCACCTCGTCGCTCGGCAACGCCGTGAGCGCCGGGCGCTTCACCGCGCCGAGCAGATCCTTGCCGGCCAGCGCATCGAGGATCCCGGCGGAGAAGGTATCGCCCGCGCCGACGGTGTCGACCGCCTCGACCACGACGGGGGAGACCTGCACGCGGCCGGAGCCGGCGAAGCCCACCGCCCCTTCGCCGCCGCGGGTCAGAACCGTCAGCGCCGGGCCGAGGGCGCGCCAGCCATCGACCACGTCCTCGACGTCGTCGGTGTCATAGAGCCAGGCGACGTCCTCGTCGGACGCCTTGACCACGTCCGACAGCGCGATGCTGGCCTCGATGCGCTCACGGGCCACGGCGGCGTTCCCCATCAGGGAGGGGCGCGCATTGGGGTCATAGCTGATGGTGGCGGAGTCGCGTCGGCTGCGCAGCAGATCGAGCACGGTGGCCGCGCCGGGCTCCAGCACCGCGGCGATCGAGGAGGTGTGCACGGCATCGACCTGCTCGGGGAGCCCCGCGGGATTCGGATCCCACAGCAGGTCGAACTCGTAGGTGGCGGCGCCGGTGGTATCGAGCTGCGCGAGCGCGGTGGACGTCGCGGCGGCGACCGAGCTGCCCGGGGTCAGGCGCACGCCGGACTCCTCGAGGTGGGCTCGGATGGCATCGCCGCGCGCGTCGTCGCCGATGCGCGTGAGCAGCTCGGTGGGATGGCCGAGGCGGCTCAGCGCCACGGCCACGTTCATGGGGGATCCGCCGGGGTGCTCATGACGCGCGCCGTCGGCGTCGACGACGATGTCGGTGAGGGCTTCTCCGGCGATGAGGAATGTCGCGGTCACCGCTCGATCATCGCAGGTTTCCCGGGCTCGGGCGAACAGGGCGGTGAGGTGTCCCGAGCTCGAGCAGCCCGCTGCGGCGGCGCACTGCAGGGCTGTGGCGCGGTCGACGCGGTGGGGCGCCTCACCCTGAGCGACCTCGCAGGAGCGAACAGGGACAATGGGCCGCATGCACGATGCCCCTGAGACCACCTCTGCATCGCCGGAGCGGAACGAGCCCCCGGCGCCGCAGCCGCAGCCGAAGTCCGCGTACGAGCTGCCCACGAAGAAGAACACCGTTCTGCGCAACATGGTGTGGGCGCTCGCGCTGACGATGGCGGTGGTGGTCGTGATCGGCATCGGGTTCTTCGGGGTGGGCAGCGATCTGGAGCGCGAGCCGTTGGAGAACTCCGAGCTGGACGTGTCCGCGAGCGCGGAGCGCGCCCAGCGCACCGCACCGTTCACGGTGGCGGTTCCCGAGGTCGGGGACGGCTGGACGGAACGCTCCGCCCGCTTCACCGACGGGGGCAGTCCGCGCTGGATCATCCAGTACAGCGATCCGCAGGAGCAGCTGGTCACCCTCACTCAGGAGACGGAGGTCAGCGCTCCGATGCTCTCCTCCGCACTGCCCGGCAGCAGCGTCGTGGAGGAGCTGACCATCGACGGCGCGGAATGTTCCGTGCTCAGCGGTGGCCCGCAGGACGCTCCTCAGCAGGGGATCTCCTGCGAGGGAGAGGACTTCGGGCTGCTCGTGCACGGTGACGCGGATCGGGCAGAGCTCGAGCAGCTCGCCGAGGCGGCGCTGACCTCGATCGGCTGATCGGTCCGCCGCTCCACGTCTCCGCCGCTCCATCGCGACGCCGCCGACTGCTCAGCCGTGCGGCAGCTCAGCGCTCGGAGGCGTCCTCCGAGCGGCGCGCGGCCACCGCATCGTCGAGGCGCTCGCGGGCGCCGTCCAGCCACTGCTGGCAGCGGCGGGCGAGCATCTCGCCGCGCTCCCACAGCGCGATCGAATCCTCCAGCCCTCCCTGCCCGGACTCGAGCCGGCGCACCACCTCGACGAGCTGGTCGCGCGCGGCCTCGTAGGACAGCTCGGCGATGTCCGCGGGCAGGGGCTGTTCGCCCTCCTTCGGCGTGACAGCCTCGGGCGCTGCCTGCGACGGGTCGCCCTCGGCGGCGGTGAAGTCGTTCTCGGGGCTGCTGGTGGTCATCGGTTCTCCTCGGGGACGGACGGGCCGGGTTCTGCGGGCGGGGCGGGCTGTGCGGGCGCGGTGCGCTCGACCCCGAAGCGGCCTCCGGCCACGCGGACCGAGAGGGCCTCGCCCGTGGCGGGCTGGGCGGGGTCGCGGATGATGGTGCCGTCGGCGTCCTGCACCACCGCGTAGCCGCGCTCGAGCGTGGCGAGGGGGCTGAGGGCACTCACCTGACGGCCCAGGTGGTCGATCTCGTCGGCCGCGCGGTCGAGGCGGGAGCCGATCAGGGTGCGGGCCAGCGAGATCCGGGAGCGGATCTCGTCGGCACGGCCGGCGAGGATGGTGGAGGGGTTCTCGAGCACAGGGCGGGAGCGCATCGCCTCCAGCGCGGACTGCTCGCGCTCGATCCGGGCTCGGATCGCAGAGCGCAGGCGGGTGCGACCCAGGTCGAGCTGCTCGATCTCGGCCTGGATGTCGGGGACCACGCGCTTGGCGGCGTCGGTGGGGGTGGAGGCGCGCACGTCCGCGGCGAGGTCGATCAGCGGGGTGTCCACCTCGTGACCGATCGCCGAGACGATCGGCGTGTGCGCGCCGGCCACCAGTCGCGTGAGCTGCTCGTCCGAGAACGGGAGCAGGTCCTCGAGGGAGCCGCCGCCGCGGGAGATGATGATGACGTCGACCTCCTCACGCTCGTCGAGCTCGCGCAGCGCCGCGGAGACCTCCCGCACGGCCTTGGCGCCCTGGACGGCGACCTCCCGGATCTCGAACTGCACAGCGGGCCAGCGACGACGGGCGTTGACCACCACGTCGCGCTCCGCCGCGGACTCGCGGCCGCAGATCAGGCCGACCACGCGCGGCAGGAACGGCAGCGGTCTCTTCCTCGAGGCGGCGAACAGGCCCTCCGCGGCGAGCACGCGCTTGAGCTGCTCGAGCCGGGCCAGCAGCTCGCCCAGGCCCACGGGCCGGATGTCGTCGGCCTCCAGCTGGAGCGTGCCGCGCTTGGTCCAGAAGGTGGGCTTGGCATGGATCACCACTCGGGCACCGGGCACCGGTTCGACGGGCAGGGCGCGCAGCACGTGCTCGCGCACGGGCACGGAGAAGGACATGTCCACGTCGATGTCGCGCAGCGTCATGAAGCTCAGCCCGGAGCCCGGGCGCCGGTTCAGCTGCACGATCTCGCCCTCGACCCACAGCGGGGACATGCGCGCGACGTACTCGCCGACCTTCACCGACAGCTGCCGCAGCGGCCAGGGGTTCTCCGCAGTGGTCTGCGCCGCGGTGGCGGCGAGGGCGGGCCGCGCCGCCGCGCCGCCGTCCGTGCCGGGCTCGGGAGTCTGCGTCATGGGTCCACTCTGGCACGAGCACCGGACAGCCGAGCGCCGCCCCGGCCGCTGTGGATGCGCCCGGCCTGTGGAGGGATGGTGAGTCTTGCCCCACCACCCTCCCACCAGCGTGCTTCCGCTCCTACGATGGGAGGCGTGAGCACCGGAACCGTCCTTCTTGCCGAGCCGCGCGGCTACTGCGCGGGAGTCGATCGTGCCGTCGTCGCCGTCGAACGTGCCCTGGAGCATTACGACGAGACGATCTACGTGCGTCACGAGATCGTCCACAACAAGTTCGTCGTGGACCGCCTGAAGGAGAAGGGCGCCGTGTTCGTCGAGGAGGTCGACGAGATCCCCGAGGGCTCGCTCGTGATCTTCTCCGCCCACGGCATCTCCCCGAAGGTGCGCGAGATGGCCGAGGAGCGCAACCTCCGCACCATCGATGCGACCTGCCCCCTGGTCACCAAGGTCCACAAGGAGGCGGTGCGCTTCGCCCGCCAGGACTACGACATCCTGCTGGTGGGCCACGAGGGCCACGAGGAGGTCGAGGGCACCGCGGGCGAGGCCCCCGATCACGTGCAGGTCGTGAACTCTCCCGATGACGTCCACAAGGTCACCGTGCGCGATCCCGAGAAGGTCGTCTGGCTGTCCCAGACCACCCTCAGCGTCGACGAGACGATGGAGACGGTCGACAAGCTCCGCGAGCGCTTTCCCACCCTGCAGTCCCCGCCCAGCGATGACATCTGCTACGCCACCCAGAACCGTCAGGTCGCGATCAAGAAGATCGCCCCCGACGCCGATCTGGTGCTGGTGGTCGGCTCCCCGAACTCCTCGAACTCGGTGCGCCTGATGGAGGTCGCCAAGGAGGCCGGGGCCAAGGCCTCCCACCGCATCGACTCGATCCACGAGCTGCGTGACGAGTGGTTCGAGGGCGTCGAGACCGTGGGAGTGACCTCCGGTGCCTCGGTGCCGGACGTGCTGGTCCAGCAGCTGCTGAACGTGCTCGCCGAGCGCGGCTTCGGCGATGTCAAGCCCGTGCGCACCGCCACCGAGGACCTCATGTTCTCCCTGCCGCGCGAGCTGCGCCAGGAGATGAAGAACCGCGGCGTGGCCGACACCCGCAAGAAGCCCACCGGCGAGTCCGCGACCGCCGAGTCCTGAGCCTCGACCCCGAGCGCTGACGCCCTGCGCCGCAGGGCGGAGGTCAGCCGGCCGAGCGGTGCTCGTGCTGGCCGGAGCTGCGCGTACCCGGATCGGCGAGCTCCGCGATCTCCTCGTCCTCGAGGGTGCGGGCACGGCGGGTGAGCTGCTCGACCTCGTCCAGCGCGGTGCCGGTCAGCTCGAGCTCCTCGAACCGCCGGGCGGTGACCATCACCCGGGACTGCAGCGAGCCCACCGCCTCGTTGAACGCCGCGACCGAGGAATCCAGGGAGCGGCCCACCTTGCTCAGGTGCGAGGTGAACGTCCCCAGGCGGTGATGCAGCTCGCGACCGGCATCGAGCACCTCCCTCGCATCACGGTTCAGGGCGTCCGTGCGCCAGGTGTGGGCGACGGTGCGCAGCAGCGCCATCAGCGTGGCGGGGGAGGCGATCACCACCTCGCGGGTGAAGGCGTCCTCGAGCAGGTCGGGGTCCGTCTCGAGCGCGGCGGCGAGCACGCCGTCGCTGGGCACGAACAGCACCGTGAACTCCGGCGTGTCTCCGAGCGCCTTCCAGTACGCCTTCGCGGAGATCACCCCGACGTGATGGCGCAGCGCCTTCGCGTGGGCCTTGCGGCGCGCCGCGGCGCGCTGCGGATCGATCTCCTCGGTCGCATCGAGGTAGGCGTCCATCGGGGCCTTCGCGTCGACCACCACGCGCCGGCCCCCGGAGAGGTGGACCACGAGGTCCGGGCGTTGCCCGGCGTTCCCGTCGGCCCGCGTGCCGGAGAGCTGCTCGGTGAAGTCGACGTGCTCGAGCATGCCCGCGGCCTCGACGATCCGTCGAAGCTGCACCTCTCCCCAGCGGCCCCGCGCGGTGGGTGCGCGCAGCGCGGCGGTCAGCGCGCTGGTGCCCGTCTCGAGGGACTGCGCGCGCTGCGCGAGCTGGGTGAGGTGGGAGCGCAGCGCCCCCTCGGCGTCGATGCGCGCCGCCTCGGAGCGGGCCAGCGCGCGCTCGAGCTGGGAGAGGGTCGCGGTGATCGGGGCGAGGGTGCGCTGGAGCTCGGCCTCGCGCTCCTCCTCCGCGGCGTCGCGCCGGGCGACGTCCCGCTCATGACGCTCGTCGGCCAGGCGCAGCAGCTGCCCGGAGGCGTCGGCCGAAGTGCGCAGGCGCGCCTCTGCGACCCGGGCGCGCTCGCGCATCACCAGCCAGGTCACGACCGCACCGAGGGTCGCGCCGAGAGCCAGGCCCAGCAGCAGCATCAATGTTCCGCTCATGCCGTCAGCAGATCACAGGGGTGGGACACTCCAGCTGCGCCACGCCTGAGGGCCCGCTGCGGCGGAGCGTCTCAGGAGGGCAGGGTGCCGGTGCGGAGCAGGTGCTCGAACTCGCGGGCGAAGCGCTCGGCATCCGCCTTGCGGTGGGGCATCATCTTCAGGTCGCGGCCCGAGGTGGTGACCTTCAGGCGGGAGAACACGCCCGGACGGTACTGGACCCCGGTCACCTCGGCGGCAGGGACCTCACGCTTGATCTTGGCCTTCTTCATGGGGCCGGCCACGGAGGCCAGCAGGAAACGGGCGGCGGTCGCGATCATCACGTCGGGGAAGTCGCCGGCCACGCCCGGCAGCACCAGCAGCACCTCCTCCTCGGGATGGAGCAGGGCGGGGATGTCACGGCGCAGGCCCGGACTCTCGAACAGCTCGTTGCGGTTGAGTGCGGTCGCATAGGACATGGCGGCGCGGCTGACTGTCATGCCCCCGAGTCTAGGGACCGGGCGGCGCGCGGCATGGGGAGGCGATGGGCAGTTCTCCCCATCGCTTTCCTCGGGCGCGGGTTCTACCGTGGTGAGGCAGGACGAGCAGGGGTTCGTCCGATACTGGCCGACAAGCGATCTCGAGGGTGGACATGAACGGCTTCATGGGGGCGGACACCGACGCGCTGCGCGCGCACTCCGAGCGTGTTGCGGAGCGAGCTCAGGCGCTGCTCGCGCTCCGCGATTCGCTCGAGCCGCTGGTGATGAACGAGGAGATCTGGCGCGGCGCCGATGCGGAGCGCTTCCGTGCCTCCTGGTCCAGCCAGACCTCGAACCTGTTCCAGCTGCGCTCGGAGGAGCTGACCGGCCACCGCGAGGAGCTGCGTCAGCACGCCGAGGAGCAGGACACCGCCTCGAGCGTCGACGGCGGCAACGGGGGCGTCGATGCGCCGTTCAGCCCGCTGGGGTTCCTCAAGGACCTCATCAAGGACGGGCAGGGGATCTACAAGGGCATCAAGTCCCTCACCGACTTCCTCGGCCGCATCCCGTCGGCCGCGGACGAGTTCGCCGATCTCGCGCGCCACGGTCTGGAGGGCCTGTGGAAGCAGTCCTACCTCGATGAGCTCTTCAAGGGCGGCAAGGGGTGGCAGGCGGGTGCCGAGAAGCTGCTCGGCAAGCTCGGCCTGCCCACCTCGCTCGGCAGCTGGGAGCCGCTGAAGGTCCTCAACAAGCTCGACGACGTCGCCCCGTGGCTGCAGACGGCGAGCAAGGGCATCGGCAAGGCGCTGCCCTTCCTCGACGTGGGCATGGGCATCCACCAGATCGCCACGGCGGACAACTGGTACGACCGCTCCAGCGGGATCATCTCGACCATCGGCGGCGGGCTGATGATCGCCGCGCCGTTCACCGGGCCCGCGGCGCCGATCGTCGGCGCCGTCGGTGCGGGCCTCGGCCTGGTCTCCGCCGGGATGGACATCGGCAAGACCATCTACGAGAACTGGGACGGCATCACCGAGACCGTCGGCAACGCCGTCTCCTCGGGGGTCGACTTCGTGACCGACACCGCCTCGAGCGTGAGCGACGCCGTGGGCAACGCCGCAGACACCATCTCCGACGGGATCAGCGATGTCGCCTCGAGCGTGAGCGACGGTCTGGGCCGGCTCGGGGACGCCTTCGGGTTCTGAGCTCGCAGCTCGTGCCCCGTCGGGCCCGTGCCCGCACACTGCAGAAGACCCCCGCCCGCACCCATAGGATGAGGCCATGAGCAACCCCGCACTGTTCACCGAACGCGATGCCGCCGGCGCCTACGAGATCCTCGCCGCCGCCTCCGAGGCGCCGTCGGTCCTCGCGGTGCTCACCGATGAGGAGCTCGTCGCCCTCGGCGGCGCCGACGCCGTCCAGATCAGCGGATCCCCGTTCCTCGATCAGCTCGAGACCGCCGGCGAGGTCTCCGCCTCGATCGCGCTGCGGTCGCTGATCGCGCGCGGCCTGGTCACCCTCGACGAGACCCCGGCCGAGCCCGAGGGGGAGCAGCTCTCCACCGGCGAGTCAGCCCCTGCCCGCGCCGTGCAGCTCGACCGCACCCTCGCGGGCCTGATGACCCTGCGCGGTGCGCCCCGCGCCCTGATGAACCTCACCCGCCGCGTCGCCGAGCAGTCCACCTCGATCACGGTCTACGTGTTCCCCGAGGGCGGCGTGCTCGAGGAGCTCGTCACCGCTGACGGCTACCACCACTTCAGCGTCCCCACCCGCGCGGCGCTGCCGGAGCGCCTGGCCCGGTACATCGACCAGGCGCAGGTCGCGGGCAGCGAGGACCGGGTGGTGTTCGAGGGGCCGACGGCGACGCTCGAGGCACCCGGCGAGGCGATCGCCCAGCAGCTCGCCGACACCCGGGCGATGACGGTGATGACCGCCGCGGGCGCCGAGGGCGCGGGAGCCCAGGTCAGCCTGATGGCCACCTCCGAGGCCGTGCTCGCGATGGACACCCCGGAGGCGATGAGCGAGAGCACCGAGGTGCGCGAGGTCAGCGCGGAGGGCCTGGTCGCGCTGATCGCCGCCGCGATCCCCGAGGTGTCCGGACTCTGACCCCGGCAGGGTCCGCGATCTCACCCGTCGCGGGGCGGTTCGGGGGAGCCCGGTCCCGTAGACTCACCTCCCGTGGCTCTTACTATCGGAATCGTCGGTCTGCCCAACGTCGGCAAGTCCACCCTGTTCAACGCCCTGACCCGCGCTGAGGTCCTCGCGGCGAACTACCCGTTCGCGACCATCGACCCCAACGTGGGCGTGGTGCCGCTGCCGGACCCGCGCCTGGCGCAGCTCGCCGAGATCTTCGGCAGCCAGAAGCTGCTGCCCGCGACCGTGTCCTTCGTGGACATCGCCGGCATCGTCAAGGGCGCGAGCGAGGGGGAGGGCCTGGGTAACAAGTTCCTCGCAAACATCCGCGAGGCCGAGGCCATCTGCCAGGTCACCCGGGCCTTCGCCGATCCAGACGTGACCCGTGTGGAGGGCTCCGTCGACGCCGCTGGCGACATGGAGACCATCACCACCGAGCTGATCCTCGCCGATCTCCAGACCATCGAGAACTCGATGCAACGCCTGGAGAAGGAGACCAAGCGCGGCCTGCTGGACTCGGCAGTGCTCGACAACGTCATCAAGGCCAAGGCCCTGCTGGAGACCGGCAGGACCCTCTACCAGGGCGCGGACGCCGCGGGCATCGATGTCACCGCGCTGCGCGAGCTGCAGCTGATGACCGCCAAGCCCTTCATCTACGTGTTCAACACCGACGAGGAGGGCCTCGCGGACACCGCGATGCAGGAGCGCATGCGCGCCCTCGTGGCCCCCGCGGAGGCGATCTTCCTCGACGCGAAGTTCGAATCCGAGCTCATCGAGCTCGACGCCGACGAAGCCGCCGAGATGCTCGAGAGCACCGGCCAGGAGGAGTCCGGCCTGGACCAGCTCGCCCGCGTCGGCTTCGACACCCTGGGCCTGCAGACCTACCTCACCGCCGGACCCAAGGAGTCCCGCGCCTGGACGATTCCCAAGGGCGCCACCGCCCCGCAGGCCGCCGGCGTCATCCACACCGACTTCGAGCGCGGCTTCATCAAGGCCGAGATCGTCTCCTTCGACGAGCTCGTCGAGGCGGGTTCCATGGCTGAAGCCAAGGCGAAGGGCAAGGTGCGCATGGAGGGCAAGGAATACGTCATGCGCGACGGGGATGTGGTTGAATTCAGGTTTAATGTCTAAAAAAGCGCGTCTGACCAGGGGTTTTGCCTTCGCGGCTTCCGATTTGGCTTGGCGGACGAGTTCCGATCTACCATCAGTTGCTAAGCGTTTGGTCCGCTGACCTGGGACTTTGATCGGCCCCTGCGGATCTTCCGCAGGGGCCGATTCTGCTCTCTGCGGTGCGGGAGCGCCTCTGGGACGCAGCCTCGGCTGGCCAATGCTGCGGAGGGTTCGAGTCGTTCGACGCGCGATCTCTCGGCAGGTGCGCTGACTCAATAAGCAGCCTGACTCAATAGTCGGTCGCCTCGACGACGCCGCGGTTCACTGGAGCAGGTCTCGTTCCGCCAGAGTGCGAGTGATCTCGTCCCACTGGGAGCTCGCGATCAGTTGGCGGTGCCGGCGCAAGGCGGTCTGCCATGGCCCGAACTCTGCTGGGAGCTCGCGCCACGTGATGCCGGTGCGGGTCTTGTAGAGAGCGGCGTCGACGATCGTGCGTCAGTGTGTGGACGCCCGCGGCGAGGGCCCTCTTCTGAATGAACGATGTGCTCGATCCAGCTCCATTGTTCATCTGTGAGTCGTTGATAGCCAGGCTGGAGGCCTTCGACGCCTTGACATCGCCACTGTGATCGGCTCGGTTTCGTTCAGTCAGCCGCGATGATCATGCGCAACCCACGGGTGTTGCGTGGTTAGGCTATTAAAAACGTACGCGTGAGGAAGATGCTCGTGGCGTCACCGCAGGGCATTGTATTAAATTTATCGCCTGAACAGGAATGGCCGGTAAACGAGATTTTTTATGCCCTCGAAGCTCGCGGTTTCCCGCGCCAGAGGCAAACTCCGCATATCAGTATTGCTTTTTCGCAAACCGGGGGGGGGGGGTGGTGGGTCTGAAGGGTGGCCAGCGAGTGGATACATTGCGCGGACATGCGCGCAATCTGTTTGGAATCAATCCGTTTCGTCGACGCTCGCCCGTCGCCCTTAAAGCCGCGATCATCCCCCTCATTCCCAGACTTATTGAGCTATTGGGCCCTTCGAGCGAGTGAGGGGGACCTAGAGTCCTGGGACCTCGCTCATCGCCGTGATCGTTTTCGGTGCTTCGCCATCGTACTCAAAGTGCAAGAACTTGTTACCGGCTGCGAACACGTCGAATGCTCCGCCCGATATCACGGGATCACCAAAGAAGGACGTGACAGTCTTGCGATCTGTGCTGGTGAGCTCGAGACCGTCGATGAGGCTATTGGGAGTTGGGTACGTTCCGCTACTATCGCTGTCGTTGATGGAAATGAATACAGCCTTTGCGAGCGGTGAATCAGGCACGCCCTCGTAGAGAACAGTGACGCCCTGGTTTGTAAATTCTCGATACATTTCCCCTTCGGGAAACAGGTCATCCTCGTAACTGGGTCCGACGAGGCCCAGGAGACCAAGACCGCCAGCACCAAATACTCCCTGGCCGAGAGCGTCGAGAAAAATGGAGACCTCGCCGGTGATCTGTTCCGACATGGGGTGCGCCTTCCGTGCGGGCCTCGATCATCGTGGCAACGATCGAGGATTCTGACTTAATTGTAACGCGAAAGCCCCACCTCGCAACCGGAGCCTCGAATGAATCGCGGCGGTGCAGGGGGCGGTGAGACTAGGTGGTCTGGTCTTTTGCGTGGTGCTGGTGCGTAAGGAGGACAAGGGTGTATCGCCCCGAGTCTGGTGGAGGCTCTGAATCTACGGGAGGATGAGGAGCATGGCAGCACCGAGGAAGTACCCCGATGAGCTTCGGGAGAGGGCCACGAGGGTTGCCGTGGACGCACGACGGGATCCAGCGACGAAGTCAGGCACGTTCCGTCGTGTGGGCGAGCAGCTCGGGATTAATCCCGAGACTCTGAGGAACTGGGTCGTGCAGGCCGAGATCGACGAGGGCCATCGGCCTGGGACCAGCAGATTCGGGACGTTCCGATTGCTGGGGCGATAGAGGTGGTGTGGGCCAAGCGGCGCTGGTTCTGCCTCGAGCCGGCCTGCACCAGGGGCACGCTCTGGGAGTCCACCGAGCAGGTCCCGCGATACGCACGCTCGACGACCCGGTTGCGGGAGCAGGTCGTCTCGGCCGTGATCACGTCCGGCAGAGCAGCCTCGGAGGTGGCCCGGGCCCACGGCGTCTCGTGGTGGCTGGTCCAGGCCGCCCTGGCGGCTGCTGCCGTCGTCCTGCCTGCCGTCGACGACGTCCCGGTGACGCGCCTGGGCATCGATGAGCACCGCTACCGCACGGTGCGCTGGTTCCGCACCGATCAGGGAGCCTCGAGACGGTTCGAACCGTGGATGACGACGCTGGTCGACCTGGCCACCGGGCAGGTGCTCGGCATAGTCGACGGCCGCGACCCCGCTGCGGTCGGTGACTGGCTCGGCCAGCGCTCAGAGCCTTGGCGGGAGCGGATCGAGATCGTCGCGATCGACCCTTCAGCCGCGTTCCGCAAGGCACTACGGGATTACCTGCCCCGGGCCGCAGTCTCGGTCGACAAGTTCCACCTCGTGAAACTGGGCAACGACATGGTCACCACCGTCCGTCAGCGCCTGACACGCATCCACCGTGGTCGTCGGGGCCGCAAGGACGATCCGGCCTGGGCCCACAGGATGCTGCTGCTGCGCGGCGCGGACACCCTCACCCCTCGCGCCTGGGAACGGCTTGAGCACGTATTCCGCACCGATCATCCCACCGACGAGCTCTCGGCCGCCTGGGGCATCAAGGAAAAGCTCCGGCGCCTGCTGACCACCGACACCCTCGCCCAGGCCTGGGACGAACGGATGCGGATGGGCTACTTCGCCCAGATCGCAAACATGCCCGAGGCGATCAAGCTCTACGACACCGTCGTGGCCTGGTGGGACGCGATTGAAGTCCTGATCGTCAGCGGCGCGACCACCGCCCGCGTCGAGGCAGCGAACACCGGCATCAAGAACATCAAACGCACCGGCCGCGGATTCCGCAACGCCGAGAACTACCGGACCCGTATCCTGCTGACCAGCGCCGCGAGAACCGTAGCGTGAATACCCGCCACCGCAGGGTCATTCACCACGAACCGCGAAGAGCCAGTTAGGCACTCTGTACGCGCGGCGTGAATCCTGCCCGCTTGCACGGCGTTGGTTTGATCGAAGAAGGTCTCTTGTCTACCTCCTGAACCGCTGTGCCTCTCCGAAGCTCGTGGCACTCGCCTACTGCAGCTTCTCAACCCTGCTCAACCGGCCGAGCCATTCGATGAGGAGCTGGGTCTCCGCCCTGCCGAGGACATCTGGTTGTGCTGCAGCGAGCTCGATGGCAGTGGTGAGCGAGTCGTTGGCTCGTGTTCCCTTGCCGGTGATCGCCGAGATAGCACCTTCGCGGACAGTTTGAGACAGGGCAGGATCCGGCGCTACCAGGATGATCTGGCGCAGCGTGACGCCGATGTTGGTCACTAGGATGTGCGCGGCAGCCTGCTCAGGGGGCACCAGAAGCCTGCCCTGTTCGGCGGCCCGCGCCGTGAGCGCGCGCAGGATCTCGCTGGGACGGGACTGCGCCTCGGGGGAGTGCCCAGGGCGGACCTTCCCGTACATCAGAGTGTAGAACCCGGGGTTGGCCAGACCGAAGGCGACGTGGGCATCCCAGCCGGCACGGATGTCCTGGATGGGATCGCCCGAGGACTCCATCGACGACTTCTCGTTCAGGTAGAGGTCGAACCCGTGCTCGATGACAGCGTCGATCAGCCCTTGCTTGGAGCCGAAGAAGTGGTAGAGCGTCGGCATCTTCACCCCGACTGCGTCGCACACCGCGCGCAGGGAGAACTCCTCGCCGGGGGCGGCGGCGATGAGGTCGGCGGCTGCCGCTATCAGTCGCTCCCGTGTATCGCTTGTCGGTGCTCCTGTCATAGTGCTACGTTAGCGTATGTAGCAGAGTAATACTGTTGCATACCAACGATATGGAGGGCTGTCATGGCCGATCACACGCTCAACGGCAAGAACGTCCTGATCGCGGGCGGCGCGAAGAACCTCGGCGGGCTGGTCGCTCGTCAAGCAGCCGAGGCCGGCGCGAACGTCGCGATCCACTACAACTCCGACTCCAGTCGCGCGGACGCGGAGCAGACGCTGGCCGCCGTCGAAGCGGCTGGAGGCAAGGGCGCGGTGTTTCAGGGGGACCTCACGGTTCCGGCGAACGTGGCCGAACTGTTCGCCGACGCTGAGGCGGCTCTGGGGGCGATCGATGTCGCGGTGAACACGGCGGGCAAGGTGCTGCGCAAGCCGATCGTGGAGACCACCGAGGACGAGTACGACTCGATGTTCGACATCAACTCCAAGGCCGCTTACTTCTTCATCCAGGAGGCCGGCAAGCACCTCGCCGACGGCGGCAAGATCATCACCATCGTCACCGCGCTGCTGGCCGCGTTCACCGACGGCTACTCCACCTACGCCGGAGGCAAGTCGCCGGTGGAGCACTTCACTCGCGCCGCGGCCAAGGAGTTCGCCGACCGAGGCATTTCCGTCACCGCGATCGCGCCCGGTCCGATGGACACGCCGTTCTTCTACGGCCAGGAGACCCCGGAGCGGGTCGAGTTCCACAAGTCGCAGGGTATGGGTGGTCAGCTCACGAAGATCGAGGACATCGCCCCGATCGTCCGCTTCCTCGCCTCCGAGGGCTGGTGGATCACCGGCCAGACGATCTTCGCCAACGGCGGCTACACCACCCGCTGAGCTCGACCCTACGAAATAAGGAGCACCCCATGGCAGCACCCACCATCCCCGAACCCGTGGCCTCGTTCATCACCGCGGTCAACGACCACGACGAACAAGCCTTCCTCGACGCCTTCGCTCCTGACGGGACCGTCGACGACTGGGGCCGCGACTTCACTGGGCGCGAGCAGATCAAAGCCTGGAGCGACAAGGAGTTCATCGGTTCGCGCGGCACCCTCGCGGTCGAGGAGGTCGACATCGCCGCTAGCACGATCACCGTCATCGGCGACTGGCGCTCCAACCACGCGAACGGCCGCTCGAAGTTCGTCTTCGACGTCGACGGCGACAAGCTTGTGAAGATGACGATCCGCGAAGGCTGAGAGCCGGCACGAGCGTCTCGAGCGGGCGTCCAGCCAGTTGGACGCCCGCTCGTCGCTGTCGTCTTCGAGGCCCCCACACCACACATACGAGATTCACCAACCATGACTACCGTCCCGCTCGCCCGCATCGGGCACCGTCGATCCGAGGTCGGCCCCGTCGAGCTCTTCTTCGACCTGGTCTACGTCTTCGCCATCATCCAACTCTCGCACCTGCTCATCGAGCACCTCTCCTGGGAGGGTGCTGCCCAGACCATCGTGGCGTTCGCCGCGGTGTGGTGGGGCTGGAACTACACCGCCTGGGCGATGAACTGGCTGGATCCGAGCCGCACCCCAGTGCAGCTGCTCTCCGGGGTGCTCATGCTCGCCGCACTGGGCATGTCGATCGCTATACCCAGCGCCTTCGGCGACGGAGCCTGGCTCTTCGTCGGGTGCTACCTGTTCATGGGCCTCCTCCGTCCTATGTTCATGATGATCACCTACCGCGGCCACCAGCTCGCAGCCAACTACCGCATGCTGCTGCTGTGGACCCTGCTGGCCGGCATGTTCTGGGTCCTCGGTGCGGCACTGCCCCTCGAGTGGCGGCTGGGTCTCTGGTTGATCGCGGTGCTCATCGACTACGCGGCCCCGCTCGCCCACTACCGGATCCCCGGTATCGGCGCAGCCCCCATGCACCAGTGGGACACCGACGCCGAGCACCTGGCCGAGCGCAACCGTCTCGTCTTCATCATCGCCCTGGGCGAGTCCATCCTGCTCATGGGCGGCAGCATCGTCTCCCACGGGCAGCTCACCCCCGGCCTCGCTCTGAGCTTGATCGTCGGCTTCGCGTCCCTGTTCGTGCTCTGGTGGAACTACTTCGCCCTCGCTGGCCCTGATACCCACGGCGGGGACTCGTCAACTGGGGCTCTCCGATCGGCCTACGCCTATGCGCATGCTTTTATGGTCTTGGGCGCGATCCTCGTCGCCGTCTCCATCGAGCTGCGGCTCTCCCACGACCACCTCACGCCCGCAATCGTTCTCGTGACGGCCGCAGGTCCGCTCGTATACCTGGCAGGGAACCTGCTGTTCCTCCGGTCCCGATTCGGACGCCTCGCACGGTCACGATTCATCGCAGCAGCCGTGCTGGTGGGGATCATGATCGCCGCGATGCTGCTGATCGATCACCTGCCGGTGATTGCGTTGAGCGTCGCTGTACTCTCCGTGACGGCTATTCTCGCCGCCCACACCGCGTACACGACATCGAAACAGTCGGCGCTCGATAACCGGCGTTGACCTGGCAACCTCTATCTGAGATCCTTCTGCACCCGATCGCGGTGCTCAGGAGCGAGCGACGCGCTTTGCTTTTCAACTGCGATCCTCGGTCATAGCTGGCCGACCGCATCGCGGTGAGAATGGTCCTTTGCGTCGCCGGTGGCTATGCGCACCTGGTCTCGGCCGTGCACTGTACGAACGGATCAGAGCAACGCTCTGACCCGCGGGATGATTGGCGCTGCCAACTTGACTACTCATCGTCAGAGGTTGGTTTGTAGCGGAACTCGGTGGAGTTCCGGTTCAATGTGTGAGGCGATTGGCTGCCTATCGCGTTGACCAGCGGGGGTTCAGTCGTCCAAGAGTGGGCTGTATCTCATGCTCAGCCCTCGTTCGATCGCCGCGAGGCCTCCGGCGATGATGACGAGGAGGTTCTGCCAACCCGCGAGGCGGATCGCCGGGATCTCGAATACTGGGAGCCCGACGTACGACGTCAGCAGACCGACGAGGTTGATCAGCTGAGGAAGCTCGAGCAGAAGCACCCCCACGACGATGAGGGTGGCAACGATTCCGACTGCTCGACTGGTTGCGGGGTGCTGTCGGTCGAGGTTCGCTCGCCAAGCCTCGGCGGTGCCCGCAGCAGGGGTCAGCGGCTGGGTCTCCCGTGCCTTTGCCTCGCGGATGCGTACGTACTTCATCCCGAGCTTTGCGACAGCTGCCTCGATGTGCGCGCCGTCTTCGATGGGGAAGGAGGCCTTGCGTCGCGTTGTGTCGACGAGGCGACCGTCGCGGTACAGGGAGATGCGCTCATCGAGATCGAGGTACCCGGAGTCGACGACGTAGTGATGTCCGTTCCGGTGCACCTCGAATCTCCCCCGGATGAGGCCGGCTCCCCACCGGAGGGGCCTCAGCGTCGTTGATGATTGCGCGGTCACGATGCGACTCCTCGAAACATGTCGTCGATGGATGTCTGCAGCAGCGCGAGCGCCCGATCGGGCGACGACTGGCCGAGGAGAACCTGCCCGCTGAGCCCTTCGGCCGTAGCAAGGAGTCCCTGAAGAGTGCCTTCGGTGTTGTTCGAGTCAAGGCGGATCCTGCTGGATTCCAGGAGGCGTTCGAGGAAGGCGAGAAGTTCGGCGTGCCCCTCGCGGATCCTCGTCGCCAGGATGTCCTCCGTGAGCGCCAGCGACTCGAACTGCGCCACCACCCGCAGTCGTCGCATCGCTGTGTCGGCGGTGGGAATCATCGCGCGCAGGACGGCGGTCAACACCTGTTCCGGCGCGGCGGCTTCCCCGACGGCCGTGGCCACCTCTGCGGCAACGGCGTGCTGTACCGAGTCGAAGGCCGCGAGCATCAGAGCAGTGCGGTCGGGGAAGTAGTGCTGAACCCGGCCGGGCGAGACCCCAGCAGCGGCAGCAACTCGTCGCACCGTCAACGCGCCGGCACCTTCCTCCGCCACCAGTGCGCACGCTGCGGCAGCGATAGCGCCGCGCACTGTCTCGTGGTCCCGCCCCACACCTCGGCTCACTGGCACCTCCTAATCGATACGAGTGTATCGGATTGCGAGGAAGGTGTGCCAGATGTTCGTCCGTGCCGGAACTCGGTCGAGTTCCGCTTCAACGTGTGAGTTGCGCTGACCCCGCTGGGCCCCGTCGATCTTCATGATCGGCGGGGCCCTGTGCTTCTCGCCTGTGCGATGGCCCGGTTCGGGCCGAAGTGTCCCGCTTCTAGCGTGGTTCCATGACCGAACACGAGTACATGACGACCATCGAATGGACGGGCACCACCGCTGGCGGCTACCGATCCTTCTCTCGCGAGCACGCCGCCACGCTCACCGCGACCCAGGACTTGGCTGTGAGCGCGGACGCCGAGTTCCGGGGCGATGCCGAGCTCACGAACCCCGAGCAGTTGCTCGTCCTGGCCGCGAGCTCCTGCCAGATGCTCTCGTTCCTCGGTGCGGTAGCCCGCGAGTGTCGACGTGGTGTCGTACGTGGACGCGGCGCGTGGGGCGATGCCGCTGGGGCCGGATCCGGTTGCGATCACGGAGATCGAGCTTCGTCCGGTGATCCGCGTTCGCGGAGCGCGCGTTGGGGACGTTGTCCCTCTCGTCCATCAGGCGCACGAGCACTGCTACATCGCGAACTCTCTCCGAAGCGAGGTCCGCGTGGATCCGACGATCGAGGTGATCCCGTGAACGACGTTGCCGTTCGCGGCGTGACGACTGCCGGGGAGCTGGCCGAGGTGGCTCGGGTGCTGGGGCAGGCGGGGATCGGTCTCGAGGGTGGGGGAATGTGGGAAGGCGTCGCGCGCTACCTCGTCGAGGACGGGGATCGAGCACAGGCGGTGCTGGCCGACGCTGGATACGTGAACGTGGAGGTGCGCCCGGTCGTGGTCGCGGAGCTGGACGCGGATGTGCCCGGGGCATTGGGGCACCTGATGGCCGAGTTCGCAGGGCGCGGTGACGAACTTGTCGCGCAGTACTCCGACCATCGGAACCGGAAAGTGCTCGTCATGGGTGGGTGTTCCGCAGGCACGACGGGTCCGCGGTGAACGCCGAGTTGGCGGATGCTTGGGGCGAGCACCGCTCCGACGCGTGAATGACTGACTGGTCGCTCACGTCTCTGAGCGAGCCTCACGCCGCGTCGGCGTCGGCGAGAACTGCGGAGAGCGCGTCATGACCGGCCGCCGTGAGATGCACGGCGCGCGATGTCGTGGACCGGTCGATCCAGTGTCTGTCCTGGAAGGCGACCAGCATCTGTTCGGCCGCCACGCCGGCGAGATGGTCGCGTCGCTCGGTCCAGTCGAGGCAGGGGCGCAGCAAAGGCCGTCGCGTGGATGACGGCAGTTCTATGCCGAGCGAAGTCAGCCACTCGCGGCCGCTTCCGGTCAGGTTCCACTGTGCATCCACGTACCCGAGCCGTCGCATGCCGCCGCTCAGGGCGACGCCCAGACGGCCGGCGAGATGGCGGTAGCAGGTGCGGGCCTCTCGAAGCGCGCGGTCCACGTTCTGCGCGCGGAGTGACGGCTTGGCGGGGCGGACGCGCCCGGACAGTGCGGCGAGGGATTCGATCGCTTCTGCGATGGCGGGATCCTCGATGCGAACGTAGCGGTGTCTGCCCTGATGCGTTTCGCCGAGCAGGCCCATCTGCACGAGGCGGTGCAGGTGCTCCGTCGTCGACGGGCGGGAGACGCCAGCCGCCTTCGCGAGCTCGGTCGCGGTCCACGCCCGCCCGTCGAGCAGTTCCAGCATCATCGTGGCGCGCGCCTCGTTCGCGAGAACCGACGCGATCTCGGCGAGGCGTGGGCTGCTGGCACCGTTCATGGAAACCGACGATACGCGCCCGATGGTTCGAGGATTCCCGAACCATCGAGCGGCAGGGTGAGGGAATGCGTGGGCAGGGGAGCCGTTGATGGTGTTCCATCAGGGCGCACTGAACCTCCAGGCAGAGGTTGTTCGGTGACGGAACTCGGTGGAGTTCCGGTTCAACGCGTGACCGGCGCTGTCGATCCTTGATCCGGACATCGCCCCGGCCGCTTAGTGATGAGGCGGTCGGGGCGGAGTCGTGCTGGGAGTCCTCCCTTCTGGCGAGGTTGCGTGCGCGGCGCTATCATCATTGATAGCAGAGGAGGTGGTCGCTGATGTCAACCATCATCGTTCGCGGTCTGGACGACGCCGTGAAACAGCAGCTCGCCGCGCAGGCGAAGGAGCACGGCCGGTCCATGGAGGCCGAGGTTCGCGCGATCCTCACCAAGGCTGCCCGGAGGCCGCACATCGGAATCGCTCTGCTGGCCGCGGCGCGGGACGTCGGCGGTATCGACGATCTGCCGATCCCGGTCCGCAATGACGTCGCGCAGGCGGTGGACTTCGAGTGATCGTTGTCGACACGAACGTCATCTCGGAGATCTTCCGGCCGTCGCCGGAACCGCGCGTGGTGGACTGGCTCGCCTCTCTGGCGGGTGATGTCGCGATCACGTCCGTCACGCTCGCGGAGCTGTTGGCTGGTGTGCGACGGCTGCCGGACGGTCGGCGCAGGGATGAGCTGACCGGGCGCATCGACATAGCGCTCGCCCCGTACCGGGGCAGTCGTGCTGTGCTGCCGTTCGATGACGCGGCGGCCGACAGCTATGCTGACGTGCTCGCGGCACGGTGGGCCGCAGGTGCCCCGATCAGCACCGCCGATGCGCAGATCGCCGCGATCTGTCTGGCGCACGGAGCCGCCTGTGCGACGCGCAACCTGAAGGACTTCGCGCACACCGGCGTCGAGCTGGTCAATCCATGGGCGGTCGACGAGTGAGGCATCATTCGATCCGGGCCCTGGCTCACAAGGGGCTCACGGAGGCTGATCCGGATGAGCTTCTACGGCGAGAATCTCGCGGGAGAGCGGGTCGCCGCGATCACTCCGTGGAGCGTCGCTTGAGTGCTGCGTCCCCGGCATTGCGCCGACTTCGTCGTGCTGATGCTCCCGCCGTTCTCTCCGCCTTCAGGTCCAACCCCGATATGGCACGCCAGGGCGACGTATCGACGCTCACCGAGGCGAAGCATTATGTGAGCAGGTTGACGGAGCCGGACTCGCCGCACGAAGCCTGGGTGATCGTCGCGGACGATGCACCGGTCGGCCTGGTGTGCGTGAGCGTCGACGACGAGAACCGCAGCGGCTGGTTCTGGTACTGGATGACGGATACCGCCCGCGGACGCGGATGGGCCTCGGCGGCTGCGTCCACCATCGCGCAGTGGGCCCTGACCACACGTGGGCTGGAGCGCCTGGAGCTCGGTCATCGGGTGAACAACCCCGTATCCGGAGCGGTGGAGAGGAGCGCTGGGTTCGTGAAAGAGGGAACCGAGCGGGCGAAGTTCCTCGTGGGCGGGCAGCGGATCGACGTGGACACCTACGGGAGGCTCAGCTCCGATCCTTCGCCATCCTTCGACCCCGTCCCGATCGTCGACGGGTAGCAGTGGGACGCGAGATGGTTCTCCGCGCGGGAACCCGGTGGAGTTCCGCTTCAACGTGCGACGCGCTGATCGGTGAGGTCTCGAACGTCGATAGAGTTCTTCCGTGACGAGTGAGGGGTCAGGGCTGCATGTCGAAATGGGCGGCGCCGGACAATCCACAGTTCTTTTGCTTCACGGTGGTGGAGTCGGAGGCTGGATGTGGACTCCGCTCGTCGAACAATTGGAGTTGAAGTGTCGACTGCTGATTCCTGGAGCGCGGACCTGCATCTGATCGCCGGGCGGGCTCGACCGGTCCACCGCCGTCACCCGTGGGCGCTGGGGCTGCTGACCGAGGCGACCTGGGGGGCCGTGCACCCAGATCTACATGGACACGCTCCTGGCGGTGCTGGAACCGACCTCTCTGGATCTGGGCGAGACGATGGAGTTCATCGCCCACTTCACCTCCTCCGTGGCCACCTTCGCCATTAACGAGCGGCCCGGACCGCCCGCCCGCGACCCGGCTGACGCCGCCGCCCGGGTCGATCACCTGCGCAGGATCGCCGAGGATCCCGAGCTGCCGCACCTGGCGCGAGCCGTGCAGGGCATGCTGACCGCCGCCCACGTCGACATGGACGCCGCCTTCCGCGGCACCGTGGACCGGCTGATCGGATCGATCCCGGCGGCCGACGGGACGGAGTGACCCGCGCAGCACGCGGCCCGGGTGCGCGCTCAGCTCGTCGGCGCGATCAGGGCGTCGACGCGGCGATGGACGAGCCGACGGGCGGCCTCGGGCTCCTGTCCTTCGGCCACGACTGACAGTGCCAGGCCGTCGACCAGCGCGATCAGCTCCGCGCTCACCTCCTGGGCGCCCTCGAGGCGACCGCTCGCGGCGGCGATCAGCAATCGCACCTGGTCCCGCAAGCTCGCCCAGAGCCGTCGGTAGCTCTCCTGGGTGGAGGGGTCGATGCCGGCCCGGGCGGCGACTGCGAGCCAGACCCGGGTGGCGGCGTGATCGGCGCCGTCGGGTACCAGCAGGTCGACCAGGGCGTGCAGGCGCTGGGAGGGATCCGCGATCGCCTCGAGCTCGCCGCCGCGCGCGGCGGCGGCCTGGGCGATCGCGTCCAGTGCCGCGTCGAGCATCGCGGACTTCGACGGGAAATGATGCTGCACCGACCCGGGGGAGACGCCCGCCCGGGCAGCGACCGCCCGCACCGTCAACCCTTCGAACCCCTGCTCGGCGACCACGGCGATCATGGTCGCGACCAGCGCCGACCGAGGAGAGCTCGCGGCGTGCGCGGTCATCGCCGGGACTCCCGATAGAACCGCCAGGCGGCGGCGCCCGCACTGCGCAGCTGGTCGGTGGGCTCTCGGCGGCCGCCTGCCCCCGGACGATGCGACACGGCGGCCGCGCAGAGCACCAGGAAGCCGGCGCCGAGCAGGCCGGCCTGGACGATCTCGCGCAGGACCAGCAGGATCCGGACCAGCCGCTCGTGTTCCGCTCCCAGCTCGACCCCGACCAGCTGCAGACCGATCCCGGCCGCCATCACCGCCGCTCCGCCGATGATCCAGCCGGTCGGCCGTCGTCCCCGACGGTCCACCAGGGAGGCGATCACCAGGATCGCGCCGGCCAGCAGCATCAGGCCGAAGCGGAGCAGCGTCCAGGTCTCCAGAGAGTCCATGACCCCGGCGGTGCCGGAGTCCGCCCGAACGGCGGCGAGGAGGCTCCAACGCAGCTGGCCGAGACCGATGCCCGAAGCGATCAGGCCCAGCAGGCAGCCGAGCATCCCCCAGGCGAAGGCTGCCCGCGAGCGGCGACGGTGGACGAGCAGGAGTGCGATGCCCGCGACTGGTGCGAGCAGTCCCACGAGTTCGATGAGGCGAGCCATGACGATCTCCAATACGAGTGTATGGGCGGTACTGTACGGGTGTACCGGAGAGTGCGTCAACTGTGAGGCATCCGGGCCGGATGGGTGTAAATGGGCTCTTCCCGGTACGCACGCTCGACGACCCGGCTACGGGACCAGGTCGTCTCGGCCGTGATCAGCTCCGGCCGAGCAGCGTCCGAGGTGGCCCGGGCCCACGGCGTCTCGTGGTGGCTGGTCCAGGCCGCCCTCAGCGCCGCCGCAAGGGTCCTGCCTGAGGTCGACGAGAGGCGGGTCAGGCGTCTGGGGGTCGATGAGCACCGCTACCGGTCAGTGCGCTGGTTCCGCGCCGACGAGGGCGCTTGGAGAAGGTTCGAGCCGTGGATGACGACGCTGGTCGACCTGGCCACCGGACAGGTCCTGGGCATCGTCGACGGCCGGGACTCCAGGGCCGTCGGGGACTGGCTCGCCCAGCGTGCCGAGGTGTGGCGGGAGCGGATCGAGATCGTCGCGATCGATCCCTCGGCCGCGTTCAAGGCGCTGCGGACCTACCTGCCTCGCGCCGCGGTCTCGGTCGACAAGTTACGGGCGTGCTTGCTTTAACGCCACCACGCCAGTGTTGACCGTGCGACGACTGACTATCGGCTGTGACGGACATGGCACGCAGACCTTTTGACATGAGGGCGCCAACCTGCTCAATGAGCCTGTTTTGGCGCTCTTGTTGAGCGTGACCGGCGTGCCTCCTGGAAGCGTAGTTGAATACCGGGTAATTAGTTGAGATGACAGAAGAAATTACTCCAAGCCAAACCGCCCTCTTCTCCGCCGCCGCTCGCGCAGCGCACCCCATCGTGGACCAGCAACCGCATCTGCTGCGCGATGAACCTGCCGCCCAACTGTGCAAGTTGGTGACCCCGTCGCCGCTCGACTTCCAGCTGGCACAACCCGAGGTGGGCGTCCTCGCTGCAGCGCGTCTGTCGGCCTGCGCACGCTCTCGCTACGCTGACGCCTCATTGTCTGAAACTCGCGTCGACCAGGTGGTTGTCATCGGTGCAGGTTTGGATACTACTGCTTTCCGCCTACCATCGGCGCTTGACGCCAAGGTGTGGCTCATCGACCGCCCTGGAGTGCTCGCCTGGCGTACCCAGCTCTTCGATCGTGCTGGACTGCCAGACACAACACGCCACATCGCAGCTGACCTCGCCGAAGGCTTCGACGTAAGACTCCTAGGAAGGGCCGGCGTGGATCTTCATCGTCCGGTTTTAGTCGTTTGGCTTGGCGTGAGTATGTACCTCCACCCTGCCGACTGCCGCACCTTCCTCGGGGACCTGTCAGAGCTCGCGGCAGGCTCCAGGCTCATCTTCGACTACCACCTCGCCCCGGAATTCCGCGACCAACCAGGAGCCGAGTACGCTAAGGCCGTAGCGGCGATGGCAGGCCATCAGGGTGAGCCTTGGCAGTGCTCATCGACACCGGAGGAGATGGGCAAATGGTTGGCAGAACACGATTGGCAGCTTCAAGAGGATGTCGATGAATCCTCGAGCGTGCCTGAAGGGTTCTTTGCCAACCAAGAGCATCTGCAGCCGATGAAGCTCGTCCGACTGGTTCAGGTCATGCGCTAAGCGCTTCCTGTGCGGCCTCGACAGCAGCGGAGTTCTCAATCTGGCCCGCGAGACACCCTGCTGTCGAGGTCCGCTACGCCTGGCACTCATGAGTGAAAGCACTCCGGCCTCACAGTCGACCCTCTTGGTCGATATGACAAGAAACGGAGCAGACACACCTTTGCACGATCTCTCGGCGAGGGCACTAGTCGACGATGCCCGATGAGTCTGTTGGCGCCGCGTGAGCATCGAGTGATACGTGCACGCACACGCACGATACAAAATGCCGTAGGCCTTCTCTCGTACGACTGCGTGAAAGTGATTGTCGTCCGAGACGGCTCCGCAATCCTGTATAGCGAGTTCGGACAACAACCAGTACGAACTGGCGAGGTAATCCGGCTCTTCACAGATGAGGGTGTAGGAGCTGGCGGCGCGGCGGTGTCGGGATAGACGTCGAGGTCTCCCGATGATGGAAGTTCCTACGCTCGCCATCTGGAAGACCTCGACGTGCCCAACGCTACCTTCACCGCGCCCGATCTCGATACCTTCAGCCAGCTCGATCGGCTGGGCCTGACCGCGACCAAACAGTCGATCGGCGCCGACCGCTCGATCCTCGAATGCCGCGTGCTCGACCCGGACAACTGGTGCCACCAGTGCGGTCAGCAGGGCGTCTCCCGAGGAACCGTCGTCCGTCGCCTCGCCCACGTCCCGCTGGGCTGGCGTCCCACGACGCTGCAGGTCAGAGTGCGCCGCTACCGGTGCCTGGACTGTCGCAGCGTGTGGCGGCAGGACACCTCGGCCGCCGCCGAACCTCGCGCGGTCCTTTCCCGGCATGCAGCGCTGTGGGCGCTCAAGGGCGTGGTCATCGATCGCTTGTCCGTCGCCCGGATCGCCGCCGGGCTCGCAGTCGCCTGGAACACCGCCAACGATGCGATCCTGGCCACCGGCCAACAGCTGCTGATCAACGATCCCACCCGCCTCGACGGGGTCCGCGTCATCGGCGTGGACGAGCACGTGTGGTCCCATACCCGCCGGGGCAGCAAGTACGTCACCGTCATCATCGACCTGACCCCGATCCGCGACGGCACCGGCTCCTCCAGACTGCTGGACATGGTCCCGGGGCGCTCGAAGAAGGTGTTCAAGGCCTGGCTCGAGGGCCAGACCGCCGAGTTCCGCGACGGAGTCGAGGTCGTCGCAACGGACGGGTTCTCCGGCTTCAAGACCGCGACCGCCGAGGAGCTGCCCGAGGCGACAGCGGTGATGGATCCCTTCCACGTCGTCGCCCTGGCCGGCGAGAAGATCGATCAGTGCCGCCAACGCGTCCAACAGGCCACCCTCGGCCATCGTGGCCGGTCCGGGGACCCGCTCTACGGGATCCGCCGCGTGCTGCACACCGGCGCTGACCTGCTCACCGACAAGCAGATCACCCGCCTGAAGGCCGTGTTCGCCAGTGATGAGCACGTCGAGGTCGAGGCGACCTGGGGCGTCTATCAGCGGATCGTCGCCGCCTACCGCCATCCCGACCGCGCTGCCGGGAAGCGAGAACTGCAGGCAGTGATCGACGACCTCACCGACGGGGTGCCCAAGCAGCTCAAAGAACTCATCACCCTCGGCCGGACACTGAAACGCCGAGCCCTCGATGTGCTGGCCTACTTCGACCACCCCAGCACCAGCAACGGCCCGACCGAGGCGATCAACGGCCGACTCGAGCACCTCCGCGGCACCGCGCTGGGCTTCCGCAACCTTGCCCACTACGTCATCCGCGCCCTACTGGACACCGGAGGATTCAGAACCGAACTACACCGTCATCTGTGAAGAGCCGTTTAACGTCTAGCGTTAATGACGCTCGCCGTTATATGCTGGTTCCGTGATCAGATCGTTCGGCGACAAGGAGACTGAACGGCTGTGGCGTCGTGAACGCGTGAGGTCGATTGATCCGAGGATCCATCGAGTCGCATTGCGCAAGCTTCGTCAGGTGGGGTCCGCGGAGTCCATCGAGGACCTCCGTGTCCCACCCGGCAACCGCCTCGAAGCTCTCAAGGGCGACCGTGCCGGGCAGCACAGCATCAGGATCAACGACCAGTGGCGGATCTGCTTCGTGTGGACCGACGCTGGACCAGAGGAGGTGCAGATCGTTGACTACCACTGACAAGATCGAGCCGATCCACCCGGGTGAGGTCCTCATGGAGGACTTCATCGAGGGCTTCGGCATCACACAGAACAAGCTCGCCGTGTCGATCGGCGTCCCGCCCCGGCGGATCAACGAGATCGTGCACGGCAAGCGGGGGATCACCGCAGACACGGCGCTGCGGCTCGCGAGGTACTTCGGCACGTCGGCCGAGTTCTGGATCAACCTGCAGAGCCACTATGAGCTCGACCGCGCCGAGGACGCAGCAGGTGAGCAGATCGCGGCGATCGCGCCGCTACAGGTCGCGTGACCAGCTGCGTCGTGCAACGCCCCGGAGGCGTCTGCATCGCGGTCACCGACCTCGGCGGCGACGGCCCTGTCGTCGTGCTGCTGCACGGGCTTGCCGGGAGCTCGCGGGAGTTGCTGCGCACGGCGCGAGCGTTGCAGGACCATCGGGTCCTGCTCGTGGACCAGCGAGGGCACGGTGCGAGCACGCGGCTTCCCGATGATCTATCCCGCGACGCCTTCGTCGGCGACGTCGTGGCGGCGATCGAGGAGCTCGCCCCAGGGAGTCGAGCGACGCTCGTCGGCCAGTCGATGGGAGCCCACACTGCTTTTCTCGCAGCAGCAGCGCGCCCAGACCTGGTCGAGGGGCTCGTGATGCTCGAAGGTCATGTGTCGGGGAGTGACGATCCGCGCGAGGCTGCTGGTCTCGGCGCGTACTTCGCGTCCTGGCCGGTTCCGTTCCGGGACGAGGCCGCTGCCCGCGAGTTCCTCGGTGATGACGCGATCGTTGATGCCTGGGTAGCGGATCTCCAGTCGACGGATGATGGGCTCGTCCCGCGTTTCGACGCTGCGGTCATGCAACGCACGATCGAGGCTGTGCATGAACCGCGCTGGGACGAGTGGGAAGCTCTGCAGGTTCCGACGCTCGCGATTTTCGCCAAGCACGGGATGTTCAGCGATGCCGACAAGGACGAGCTGATCCGGCGCAGGCCCGAGACGGTCAGAGTCGATCTCTCTGGCGGCAGCCATGATGCGCACCTCGACGCCTTCGACGAGTGGATCGACGTGCTTCGCCGCTGGTTATCTCGCGATCAGGCCAGCGACTCGCGGACCGTTGTCCGCTGAGGTTGTTAGCTACGGCGACGCGGTGGAGTTCCGCTTCTCGAACTAAACCGCTGAGGTCGCCACTCGATTGAACGATCGCGATCCGTCGTCGAGGTCCGGGAGCGGATCCAGAGGTACATCGGTGCGCTCCGGGACCTGCAGTATCGATTGCCACCCGTGAACGATGTCCTGCTGCAGGAGTACAGCGACTCCGAACCTCTGCTCGCCCTGTGCGATGTCGGGACTGCATTCCACGACAGCCTGGTCGCGCAAGGGCATTTCGCAGGCGTCCTGGTGCACGACGTCACGGCCGCAGACTTCCAGACACTCGCCCGAGACAATGCCCTGGTTCTCAAGCACGGCGGCAGGCCGCCTCGCGAAGACTACGATCGCCGATCCGCGTTCGTCGTCGCCGGGATATGCACGTCGGTGTGTGCGTCGACCTGACCTCGAGGGCTCAGGCAGATAGCCATCCGTGCAGGCGTGTGGTGGTATTCCCCGTCAATGTGTGCTCGAACCGCAGTGCGGTCACGGGGAGCGAGGAGACATGAATCGTCTGGTCCACGCCAGGAGCGTGCTCGTTGCGGACGGCGTGGGGTGCGCAGTCGCCGCATCGGCCGTGCTGGGCAGTGATCTCCTCGCCTCATCCATCGACCGCTCGCTGGCGTCCCGCCCGATCGTAGGGGCCGCGCTGGGGGCCACGAGCGCGACGCTGCTGGCCGGCGCGGTGCGCTGCCGCGACAGTGACCTCGCTCTCTCGGCGGCCCTCAACGTCGGCTGGGTCGGAATCTGTCTCGTGGCGCTGTCACGACGGCCATCCCGGCTGGGCGTCGCGCTGATCGCGGCGACGGCAGTCTTCGACAGCGTCGCTACCACTGCCCAATGGCATCTCCGGGCCACGACGGAGGCTCCAGAGCGTTCCGACTGCTCCGGGAATCGCTCGTGATGATGACCCAGGCGGGCTCGTCGGAGCTGTGTGGTGATGCTGGTCAGACGGAGATGGCGAAGCCGTCGTCGCCGAACAGCACGCCGTCGGTCTCGAGCCGCTTCCTCGCCTCCGTATAGACGACGCCACGATTCTTCGGACCGTCCGCGACCAGGCGAAGGAGCGTCTCGCGGGAGACGTTCCGATGCTGCACCACCGTGACCTGGACGCCCCAGAACCGGTCGGAGGCAAACTTGTCGAGCACGAAGGCTGTTGCCGACGGGTTCCCTGCGGCGGCATCCCGGATTCCCTGATGGGGATCGGAGAAGAACGGCTCGAAATCCGCTTCTTCCACTGCCGCGCGAGCACGAGCGTACCGACGCTGCTCATCGGCCTTCTCCTCGGCAGTCTTCTTCCGTGCCATGTCTGGAAGCTCTCATCTCGTCACTCAGGTCGTCGACCGTGCATCGGTGGAGCTGCGGTTCGACGTGTGACCCGAGCATACCTGTCGGCGCCCCGTCGATCGTCGTGATCGGCGGTGGCTCGACCGCCCGGCCCGGAGCGGAACACCTCGATGCAGGCCGAAGTGTTCCGCACCAGCCGACGTGACATGGCTGAGCACGAGAACGCCACGACGATCACCTGGTCCGGCAGCACTGGCGGTGGATACCGGTCCTTCTCCCGCGAGCACACGGCCTCGCTCGCTCGATCGGAGAACCTGACGATGAGTGCTGAGGCGGCATCCCGAGGCGAAGTGCACCTCACCAACCCGGAGCAGCTCGTGGTCGTGTCTGCGAGTTCATGCCAGTCATCCATGTGCGCCGGGCGGAACCGGATGCGGTCGAGACCTTGGGTCACCAGGCCCATGAGCGCTGCTGCATCGCGAACTCCCTCCAGAGCGAGATGCACCTGATCCCCACGATCGAGGTGGTCCCGTGTGCGACGTCTGCGTCCGGGACGTCTGGACAGCCCAGGCACCGGCCGACCTCGCCTCGGACCTGGGGGCGGCGGGCATCGGCCTCGAAGGAGGCGGGGCGTGGGAAGGTGTTGCGCACGACCTCGTGGGCAACGGCCCTGCGCGCGGGGACGTGGCGGTGCTCCGGTTCACCGTCTGAATCCCAGGCCAGAGGACGCATCATGCGTCCTGCGCGCAGGAACAGTGACTCTTGGATCCGTGCGGACGATCTAGATGCGCCCTGCGTCGAAAGTGCCACGGGGTGAGCGGCTGCATCCCCCTCCCGAGGACGACGCTCGGTGACCGCTTCTCCGGAGGGCCCGAAGCGCTGAGCGCATCGAGAGCGGGCAGCACTGCGGAGGCGGTGTCCCTGCGATGACGGTCGCGGACCTCGCCTATGCCGGAAAAATGAGAGTGGGGGATGACGTCTCCGCTGTTAGGGTCAGTCGTATGTCAGCCTCTTCGTGCTCCGCCGCCTGCGCGGCAGTGACCAGGACGTCCCGCTAGCGGCGGGACGTCCTCCTCACACCACTCACCACCGAGAACGTCCAGTCGCTTCGTGACCCATCCGGAGCGGCCCTTCGTGCTGCTCGAAACTCCTCAGAGCGACGGAGCAATAGGTGCTTTCCTTCATTTCCTCTTCTTCCCGCAGGCTCAGTCCCGTGCCTGTTCGCGGATGGCTCGTGCTGTGCGCGATGTCCATGCTGCAGTTCTTCATCGCCGTCGATGTGACCGTGGTCAACATCGCCCTGCCCTCGATCGGCTCGGACTTCGGCGTCGAGGGTCACTCGCTGACCTGGGTCGTGGTCGGCTACACGATCACCGGCGGCGCGTTGCTGATGCTCGGCGGCAGGCTCGGCGACCTTCTCGGCCGCCGCCGCCGCACGCTCCTGATCGGCACCACACTTTTTGGGGCCGCATCCCTGCTGGCGGGCCTGGCCCCGTCGTACCCCGTCCTGGTCACCGCTCGCCTGCTCCAAGGCGCAGGCGAAGCTGTTGCGCTGCCCGCGGCGATGGCGACCATCGTGCTGTTGTTCCCCGAGGGGCCGGAGCGATCGCGCGCCCTCAGCGTGTGGGCCGCGGTCGCCAGCTGCGGCCTGGTGCTGGGGTTCGCCCTCTCAGGGATCATCACCGCTCATCTGGGGTGGCGTTGGATCTTCCTGATCTCGGTGCCGTTCATCGTGATCGTGATCGTGGCGGCGCTCGTGCTGATTCCGGCGGACCGGCCCGCGACCCGTGAGCCGGTACGTCTGGACCTGCCGGGGGCGCTCCTGCTGGCGGCGTGCCCGCTGCTGTTCGTCTTCGCCGCGATCGAGGCCGGCGAACCGGGCACTGATCCGTGGGTGAGCGTCGCCGCATTGGCCGGCGCGGTGCTGGCCGGCGCGTGGTTCGTGCGTGTGGAATCGAAGTCGCCGAACCCGCTGGTCCCGTTGGCCTTCTTCGCGGACCGGGCCCGGGTCCGGGCGAACCTGACGACGATGCTGCTCAGCGGCGCGTTGTCGACGTCGTTCCTGCTCTTCACCTTCTACCTGCAGGACAGGCTCGGGATCGGGCCGTTGGGGGCGGGCCTGACGATGCTGCCGCTGGCCGCGGCGCTGATCCTGGCCTCGGTGCTCGTGCCCCGACTGCTGGGACGCTGGGGCGCACGTGCATGCGTGCTGGTCGGGCTCGCAGCCGCAGCGGGCGCCATGGCAGTGGTCGCACTCGTGGCTCTCCAGGGTGGCGGCGCGGCGTGGTTGCTCCCGGCGATGCTGCTGATCGCCGCGGGCATGGGCTTCGGGATCGTGGGGCTGCAGTACATCGCGGTCAGCGGCACCACCGAGGAGGACGCCGGGATCGCCTCAGGAGTCCAGCGTGCCGCGGACCAGCTCGGGGGCGCGGCCGGTGTGGCCGTGTACGTCGGTCTCGGGTTCGCCCCGGCGTTGCACGGCGGAGACCCGTTCGTGGTCGCTGGGGTTCTCGCTGTGATCGGGCTGATGGTCGGTGCAGGGATCATCTCCCGTTCGCCGTCCGCCACTGCCGGAAAGCCGGAGGTCGCGTAGCAGGACAGGTTGCCGCGCCGCGCCCATGGCTGCGGCGCGGCAGCCACGAGCCTTTGCGTCGCCGACGACGATCTGGAGACCACGTGCCCACTCTTCACACGATCATCGTCGGTCATCCGGCCGGTCTGTAGGGGTGTGCGGACGTCTGGGTCGCGGTGGCCGGCGAGGCGAGCATCCGTGGGCAGGTCACACTGGAAACCAGGCCGTAGGTCAGGTCATGTTGACACCTGATCGCGCATCAGTCCCCTTCACTAGGACTGTCGATCGCGTTCGTCACGTTCGGCCTGGTCTTCCCGGCCGTGCTCATAGACTCCCTCGCAGCGATCCGCGAGGCCGTGGTCGGGACCCTCGGCCCCGTCTATCCGGTGACTGTCTCGCAGCTGCTCGTGTTCGTCGTCGTGCTCGCGCTGGTGCCGGTCGGGCGAAAGCGGCTTGGCGGCCCCGACGCGAAGCCGGAGTTCGGCGCCATCTCCTGGGTCGCGATGCTCATGAGTGCCGGGGTCGGGCTCAGCTTCCTGTTCTGGGGTGAGGCCGAGCCCCTCATCCATCTCGCCGCACCGCCGTACGGCGCGACTGATCCCGGGTCTGAGGAAGCTGCCCGCGCCGGAATGCGGTATTCGTACCTGTTCTGGGGACCGCACGCGTGGGGAATCTTCGCCGTCGTCGCGATCGCGATCGGCTACGCAGCCTTCAACCGGGGCAGCGGCATGCTCGTGAGCGCCGCGCTGCGCCCGCTGCTCGGGCGCCTCGTCGACGGATGGCTGGGGAACGTCATCGACACGCTCGCAGTGCTCGCGATCCTGTTCGGCGTCGCCACCTCACTCGGGCTCGGCACCGGTGAGCTCAATGCCGGCCTCGCCGACCAGTTCGGCATTGCTGACTCGTACGGTGTGAAGATCACGATCATCGTGGCCCTGATGACGTTCGCGACGATCTCGGCGATGACCGGGCTGGGGCGTGGGATCCGTATTCTCAGCCTCGCGAACGTCGCCGTCTGCGGCCTGCTCCTCGCGTACGCGTTCGTCACCGGCCCCACGGCGTCGATCCTGTCCACGCTCGGCACGGGCGTGGCGGACTACGTGCGCGCCTTCGTGCCGATGAGCCTCGCGAGCGAGGGTGCGACAGGCGATGCGTGGACGGGGGAGTGGATCCCCTTCTTCTGGGCGTGGTGGATCGGGTGGGCGCCGTTCGTGGGGGCGTTCATCGCGCGAATATCTCGCGGTCGCACGATTCGCAGTGTCGTCGTCGCTGTCGTGCTCGTGCCGAGCCTTGTGAGCGTCGTGTGGTTCTCGGTCTTCGGCGGGACATCGCTCGGGCGCGAGCTCAGTGGCGCCGTGTCAGTGTCCGGCGTGGCCGCTGAGGCCGAATCCGTTGCCACCTTCGCTGTGTTCGACACCCTGCCGCTGACCGGGCTCGCGCTCGTGATTCTCGTGCCGATGCTGGCTCTGCTGTTCATCACCTCCGCAGACTCGGCGTCGTTCATGCTCGGCAGCGCGACGACGGGCGGCAGCTTGAAGCCGCCGCGTCCGGTGCGGATGATGTGGTCGTTCGCGGCGGCCTTCGCAGCCGTCCTGCTCCTCAGCGGGGGCTCGGACAGTCTTCGCGACGCGGCAGTCATCGCTGCCGCGCCTTTCACGGTCATCCTCGTCGGCCTCTGCCTCTCGCTCGTCCCCATGCTGTGGCGGGACCGCGCGGGGGCCGTGAGGAAGAGTTCTGGCTGAGCGGTTCGGTCCAGACGAAGTGGGTCGGGGGAGTCCGGCTCGACGAGCCAGGCGTTGGCAGCCACCGCGGCGCAATCCTCGGCCTCTGCACGGCGACCGCTGAGGGTCTCGACGTGCTGCCGAGGTTCGAGGACGTGAGTGACGGCAGATGGTTCTCCGTGAGGCGACGTGGGGGAGTTCCGCTTCAACGTGTGAGCTCCGGCGTTACCGGGAGTCCTGACAGGGATGAAGTGAGGTGAACCCGGATCTCTGCTAAGAAGGACGTATGGGTGCATGGGGCGTGGGGCCGTTCGACGACGAAGGCGCCGCTGATCTGATCGCCAGCATTCGTCACGACGACGATCTCGCTGTCTCGATCGGAGTCTCGCCGCACCGCATCGACGAGAGGGGAGCCTGCCCGTGGCGGTCGGACCAGCCGTGACAGTCGCGCAGCGATGGGAGACCCGCAGCTTCCTGCCCGTCCTCGTCGACGCCCTCTCCGGCGCCGAGGCGGACGAGGAGGTGCAGCGGTTGGTCGAGGCCTTCGGCGGCGAACCTGCCTCGGTCGCCGAGCACTGCCTGGGGGAGCCTGTGAACCGGGTGCGGAAGCTACGGTTCTCCTCGGGCGGGGAGATCGTGCTGTACGACGGAGCGGTGGTCGGCGCGATCCTTCACGTGGAGCCCACCGCCGGCTGTCCTGGCGTGGTCGACCTCGGTCAGTGGATCGCGGGGGCCACGAATGCTGCGACTCTGGATGAGCTCAAGGCGGCGCTCGAGCTCCCCGTTCGATTCGCCGGCTTCTCCTCCCCGTACGTCGCCGTGGGACACGGGTATGCCTGTTTCCGCTTCATCCGGCGAGACGGCAGCGGTGGGTGGAAGGAGCCGGGGAACCTGGCGAGAATCGTCGTCACGGGAAAGGCGCCTGGTCTCGCAATGCTCGACGGGGATGAGTGCCCGACATGCAGCGACCTGCTGGTGCGCGGTGAGCGTGGGGTCGACGTCGACGCCACCATCGGCCAGCTCGAGGCCGCCGTGTCGTCCCAGGCGATCGCGGAAGATGCTCACTGGGTGACGCTCGGCGACCTGACTGCGATCCATGCGTCCGGCCTGGTGGCTCGGGCCGAGAGTCAGCTGAGGTGCCGAACGTGCAGGCGCGTCATCTGTCTCACGCTGTACCGCGACGGGCCAGCGACGTTCGGCTACCACGTTCGCGACGACGCGATGCTCAGACCGATGGAGCCGATCCCGCCGGTGGAGCAGTGGGGATCGGCCGAACGCATCGCAATGGCTCAGGCAGCGATGCAGTACGTCGACCATGAGCCAGGATGCTGGTTCCTGGTCCGGCAGGGCGATGCCCTCTACTTCGACGCGCGCTACTCCCTCGGCGTTGCTGACGATTCTGCGTTGATAGAGCTGAACGGGGAGGAGCGTGAGGGGTACCGCATCGGTGGGCGCTCGTACCTCGCGGAGCTCGCGAAGCGGATGCAGAGGAGGCCTGCTGGCCGAAGGGGATCGCCGTACTACTCGCGCGACCTGTCCCGGCGCGGAGGTGAGGCCGGCCGCGACTACCGTGGCGAGTTCAGCGCCGCGATCACCGACGACACCTGGCAGGCCGAGCAACGCGCCCGCCGCGCATTGTCGGCGACGTCATCCAGCGTCGAGCCGTCGGCGGCGGACTGGCCCACGACACCGGACTGATCGCCCCCGGGGCCACAGGACATCCGCGCCGCTCGATCCCGCACGACCCACGACAGATGAACGACCGCTGAACTCTCCAGCGTCTCGCCGTGCGCGATGTCTCCTGCTCCGTACTGTTGGAGCATGGACAGCGCGATCGGCCCGACGGGCAGCGCCCTGATCACCGTCACGGTCCTGCTGCTGGCGGCGATGATCCTGGTGTTCGCTGTGATCGCCCTGCACGGAAAGCCGGATCGGAACGTCGCCACGGCGGATCGGCAGGATCTGCGCAGTCTCCTCTGGACGTCGGAGGCGACGTGGGAGGCCGCGCATCGCGCGCACGCTCCCTGGCTGTTCGCGGCCTCGTCCGGCCTGTTCGCCGGAGGCGCGGTCATGATCGTCTCGATGATCGCCCAGGGGCCGGGCGCGGCCGTCCCGATCGTCGTCGCCACGCTGTGCATCGCCCTGTTCTGGACGATCGCATGTTGCATCGCCGCAGGGATCGCCGGGCGTCTCGCCGCAAAGCGGGTCCTGCGGGAGCAGCCGGCGAGCGACTCGACGCAGCGGGCCTGGCTCGACCTGGATCGATAGGCTGGACCGATGACGTGGGTATGGGCAGTCCTCGGGATCATCGTCGCGGCCGTCATCGCCGGTCTCGCGATCGTGTATAGCACGATGCGCCGCGGACTCCGTCGTCAGCTCGCGCTGCAGGCCCGGCAGGCCGCCGAGTTCCCGGACTGGGCGCGCGAGCACGGGTACGCCTACTCGGCGGCCTTCCCGGAATCCGACGTCGAGCGGCTCCGCGGTCTGGGGCCTCTCATGCCGTTCGGTGATTTCGTGTTCGCGCGCGCGGAGCACGTCTTCCGTCGCGTCGAGCACGACAGGGTCCGCTACCTGCTGCAGCTGACTGTCTTCAGCGACCCGGGCCCCGATGCGCTCCCGCGCGGCGCCCTGACCGTCGCGGTGGCCGAAGTCCCGCCCGCCGCGGCGACGGATTCCGAGACCCGGACGCCCGCGGCTTCGCGCGGGCAGGCGAGCGTCCACGCGCGAGGCCGCTGGGTGACGAGCTATCTCGGCGGTCCGCTGACCTTCGCATCGATGGAGACCGCCGAGACGGGGCTCTCCCGCCACCTGCAGAAGGTGTGACAGTGCGATCGAGCACGACTCCGCGTGCGGCCCACTCGCTCGAGCTGCGCTGACGGTGTCCCGAACTAGGCGCGCGTCGTCTCCGCGGACCGACGCTGGGCGGCCTCGCTGTTCGGCGTGAAGAAGTTGAGGAGGTTGCCGTCCGGATCCCGGACAAGCAGCGAGCGGTTTCCCCAGGGCATGTCGGTCGGCGCGTTGACGAACACGTCGACGACGTCCTGAAGATCCTTGTAGGTCGCCTCGACGTCGTCGACGAGGAAGTCCAGGGTGATGCTGCGATTGGCGCGAGCTTCGGCGGCGTCGTCCCCGAGAAGCGGCACCGTGGCGGAGCTGGCGATGGCCAGCGTGCCAGAGGGTGTGCGGAGCTCGGCGAACATCGGGTGGAGCCGGTCGGCGGTGATGCCGGTGGCCGACTCGTAGAACGCGACGAGTGCGTCGACGTCGTCGGTGATGATGCGGGTGGCTGAGAGCTGCATGGCCTTCTTCTCCTGTCGTCGATGTGGCCCACGGGATCGGCCACGGACATCACGGTATGGCGGATACCGGGCGGGAACTGTCCTGTATCTGCGCAACAATGGATGTCATGGCCGATACGACCGCTCGAACGCTGGAGCTGCTCGAGCTCCTGCAGTCCGCGCAGCAGCGCACTGTCGCCGAGCTGGCAGATCGGCTCGGTGTCGACGAGCGGACCATCCGCAGAGATGTGGCGCGGATGGTCGATCTGGGGCTGCCCGTGGAGACGTTGCGGGGGCGCTACGGCGGCTATCGGCTCGCCCCTGGGCAGCGAGTCCTCCCGCTCATGTTCAGCGCCGAGGAGGCCGTCGCGGTCTCTCTCGGGCTCGCCCGCGCGCAGGCGGAATCACGCGAGCCGGAGATCTCCGCGCAGACTGCCCTGTCGAAGATCAGACGAGCGCTGCCGCTTTCTGAAGCGGAGCGGGTCGATGCCCTGCTCGGGGTGATGACGCGTACCTCCCAGCACGGCGAGACTCCTCCTGACCCTGCCGTGATGCTGACCCTGGCGGAGGCCGTCGCACGCCGACAGGGACTCGACCTGCGCTACGTCAGCCGTGACGGTGTCGCGTCCAGGCGTGCGGTTCATCCGTACGGCCTGGTGGCTCACGCGAACAGGTGGTATCTCGTCGCCTTCGATACGGACCAGCAGCAGGAGCGGACGTTCCGGGTCGACAGGGTGCGATCGGCCCGGACTCTGCCCGAGACCTTCACCCCGCCTCGGCTCCCCGACGCGGAAGGGCACCTGCTCGATCTGTTCGCCGATGCCCAGTATCGGTGGCACGTGGTGCTGCGCCTCCGAACGACCGAGGATCACATACGGGTTCACCTGCCGCGGAGCGTGGCCCGGCTCGAGCGAGTGGACCGCGGTGAGGCCGGGATGGGCGAGCGTGGTCTGCCTTGGTTCCGGGCCGAGATCCATGCCGAGAGCCTCGACTGGCTGCCGTCGGTGATCGGGGCTCTCGACTGCGAGGTGACGATCGAGGGGCCGGACGAGCTCCGAGACCGTGTCAGGGCTGCCGCGGCGAGGATGTTGCGCGCGGCGGGCGACGGCATGGGCGCTGTCGCCGACGTCCCGCACTCGTAAAAGGTGACCCGAGCCGCGCTCGCGCGTCCTTCGGGGAGTGCGAAGAGCCTGCGGAGATCCCTGGATCGTAGGATGCCCGAGCGAGGGCGGACGGGCCCTGCCGCGGAAAGATGCCCTGCCGGATCAGGCCGAGAGCCGAATGGACGCAGATTTCGCCTGGGAGGACGAACGGCGAACGCCCTGACGCCCGGCGGTGTCTGGACACCGCTGCAACGGCACTGGAGCGACGAGGTGCGGGCCACCAATGAGGAGAATGCTCGCCAGGCCGAGGCCACGGGGCTGTTCCGCATGAAGTCCCCCGAGCAGGGCGCCGCGACGTCGTTGTTCCTGGCCGCGTCGCCTCAGGTGCGGGGCATCGGAGGGCGCTATTTCGAGGACTGCCATGAGGCCGAGGTCGTCGAGCAGCTCCACGGTCTGGCCGGCGTGCTGCCGCACGCCCTGGATCCCGACACCGCCCGACGGCTCTGGGAGGTCTCGGAGCAGCTGATCGCGACAGCCAGGTCAGGTGCGGCCCTGTGACGTCCGGCGGGAGCCGCGCGCTCGGCCCGCTCGTGTGTGACCGTCGTGCCTTATAGCATCGAACCCATGAAGAAGATCGGCCTGATCGGCGGGATGAGCTGGGAGAGCTCCGCCCTCTATTACCGGCTCTTCGCGGTTCGTGGTGAATGACCCTGCTGTAGCGGGTATTCACGCTACGGTTCTCGCGGCGCTGGCTAACAGGATACGGGTCCGGTAGTTCTCCGCGTTACGGAAGCCGCGACCGGTGCGTTTGATGTTCTTGATGCCGGTGTTCGCTGCCTCGACTCGGGCGGTGGTCGCGCCGGTGACGATGAGGACCTCGATCGCGTCCCACCAGGTCACGACGGTGTCGTAGAGCTTGGTCGCCTCGGGCATGTTCGCGAGCTGGGCGAAGTAGCCCATCCGCATCCGTTCGTCCCAGGCCTGGGCGAGGGTGTCGGTGGCCAGCAAGCGGCGGAGCTGCTCCTTGATGCCCCAGGCGGCCGAGAGCTCGTCGGTGGGGTCATCGGTGCGGAACACCGTCTCCAGGCGGTCCCACGCTTTCGGGGTGAGGGTGTCAGCTCCGCGCAGCAGCAGCATCCGGTGGGCCCAGGCCGGGTCGTCCTTCCGGCCCCGACGACCACGATGAGCGCGGGCGAGACGCTGACGGACGGTGGTGACCATGTCGTTTCCGAGCTTGACGAGGTGGAACTTGTCGACCGAGACCGCAACGCGGGGCAGGTAGGTCCGCAGTGCTTTGCGGAACGCGGCCGAGGGATCGATGGCGACGATCTCGATCCGCTCCCGCCAGAGCTCGGAGCGCTGGGCGAGCCAGTCGCCGACGGCGGTGGAGTCCCGGCCGTCGACGATACCGAGGACCTGCCCGGTGGAGAGGTCGACCAGGGTCGTCATCCAGGGCTCGAACCATCTCCAGGCACCGTCGTCGGTGCGGAACCAGCGCACCGACCGGTAGCGGTGCTCATCGATGCCCAGGCGCGTCACTGACACGTCCTCGGCGGTGGGCAGGACCACGGCGGCAGCCGCCAGCGCGGCCTGGACCAGCCACCACGAGACGCCATGGGCCCGGGCGACTTCCGAGGCTGCCCGGCCAGAGGTGATCACCGCGGAGACGACCTGATCCCGCAGCCGGGTCGTCGAGCGCGCGCGGTGCGGGACCTGGTCGGTCGCTTCCCAGAACGTGCGCCGGGCGCAGGCCGACTCGAGGCAGAACCAGCGCCGCTTGGCCCACACCACCGCCATCGCCCCGGCCACGGGCACGTCTCGCACCTTCTGGGATCGGCGGGAGTGGGCCTTGGTCGCGAGCACCCCGCACGACGGACAGCCCGGCGGCTCGATGGATTCGATCACCACCCGCCGGCCTCCATCGGGCAGGTCGATCGCGTCGATGACGCGGTAGTCGGGCAGGTTGAAGATCGTGCTCGCAGCATCTCGCTGCGAACCCGTATTCTCATGCACAGGCTCGTGGTCCTCTGGGATGTGGCTGTCTAGACAACACCCATCACAGCAGGACCACGGGTCGTTCTACGCCAGCGACGCGACGCTCTCCTTCACCACGAGCCGCGAAGAGCCCTATTACCGCCTGCTCAACCAGCGGGTGCGCGAGCGTCGAGGCGGTCTGCATTCCGCACGCTGCGTCCTCGGATCCGTCGACTTCGCCGACATCGAACGCATGCAGGTGGCGGGGGAGTGGGCGGCGGCCGGCGAGGTGCTCGCGCAGGAGGCGCGTTCGCTCGAGGCCGCCGGTGCGGAGGTCATCGTGCTCTGCACGAACACCATGCACAAGGTCGCCAGCACGATCGAGAACGCGATCAGCGTCCCGTTCCTCCATCTCGTCGACGTGACCGCCGCCGCGATCATCGATGCCGGGCTGTCGACGGTCGTGCTGCTCGGCACTCGATTCACGATGGAGGAGCAGTTCTACCGCGATCGGATGGCGGCGAACGGCGTGCGGACCCTCGTGCCCGATGCGCCCGGACGAGCGGCGGTGCACCGGGTGATCTATGAAGAGCTCGTGCTCGGCATCGTCCGTGACGAGTCGCGCTGCGAGCTCCGGGAGATCGTCGAAGGTCTCGTCGCCGAGGGCGCCGAAGGGGTCATCCTCGGCTGCACCGAGATCGAGCTGCTCCTCGGCGAGGACGACGTCCCCGTGCCGGTGTTCGCATCGACCGCACTGCATGCCGCGGCCGCGGTCGATGCCGCACTTGCGGAACCGCAGTCACTGTCGTGATCAGCAATGCAGTCGATATGCTCGCACACCGCGCCTTGTCCGGGAGCGGTGGCCAACAGGAGGGATGACGATCAGCAGATGACCACATTCGCTGGAGCCGGAGGAAAGGGCAGGGGGAACGCGTTCGTCCTCGAGATGGCGTTCTTGACCGTCGTCGGGTGTGGAGTCGTCGCGACATCGCAGGTCATCGCTCTGTGGATCGTGGGCGGGCACGGAATCCTCGCGAGCCAGACGACTTTCGAGCATATGAAGACCGCGACCAACATCGAAGCGGCGATGCTCGCCTCGGGCCCGATAATGGTGGTGGCGCTGTGCGTGCGTTTCGTGAAGCGAGGCACGAAGAAGGAAGGGGCGTTCGGCCTCATCGTCGATCAGCGGGGCCTGCATCGCACCTTCGAGGATCGTGATGCGCATGTCATCGAGTGGGAGCGCGTGGAGAGCCTCGTGTGGAATCGGTCCACCGGCGAGCTCGAGGTCGGGATCCGCGACACCGGCTCGGGCAGCGGGCCGATTCGCTTCGCGCTCTCCCGGATCCGAGCGAGCAGTCGCCGCATCATCGCTGCCGTCGAGAGGCACAGCGGTCAGAAGGTCGACCGCCACCGGGACCCGGAGCGCGACGCAGTGCGGATCCCGTGGAGGAAGATCTGGATCACGGCCGTGGTGGGTCTCGTCGCGCTCGTGAGTGTGGGCGTCACGTTGCTGACCTGGGGTGAGGGGCTGGCGTCCGGATGGACGGATAATGGGTGGATAGCCGACGCGCTCTCCTCGGTCCTGGGAGGGATGGCGGTGGGGCCGCTCTCGGTCGCCGTGCTGGCGCTGGTGCTGGCATGGGCGCTGTCCCCGACGCCCCGCACTCGTCGGAGGTGACCGGAACGGCACTGGCGTGTCCTTCGGGGAGTGCGCAGAGCCTGCGGAGATCCCTGGACCGTAGGATGCCCGAGCGAGGACGGACGGGCCGTGCCGCGGAAAGGTGTCATGCCGGAACAGTCCGAGAGCCGATTGGACGAGCAGTTCGCCTGGGAGGACGAACGGATCCGTGATCTCGTGGCGAGCCGTCACTGGGCCTCGGTCCTGCCCGGCAGCGACTTCCCCGTGTGGATCCACGCCCCGGGGGCCGACCCGGCGGCGGTGAGTGACGCCCTCGCACGGATCGCCCGCGCGAACGCCGAGGTCGACAGCACCCCGAGGCCCGAGCTCGGCATGATCGCCCGCCTGATCAGCAGTCGGCGACGACGCGAGCACCGGGACAGGCTCGATCAGTGGCGCGCCCCGTACACGCGCGCGTGCGAGCGCGCCCACGGGCTCGTCCGGCCTTTCGGGGAGGAGCACGATCTGGCTTTTGCGGACGTCGTGCTCACGATCGACCCGGCTGCCGAGGCCACGGTCCATGACCTGCTGTGGCGTATGGCCCATCACGATTCGCTGCGCATGCTCACCGACGGCACCGAGCAGAGCGCGGCGCGCGGGGTCTGGCTCGAGCTCGCCCTCTCCTACGAGGAGCGGCACCCCGATGTCGACTTCGAGAGCCCATGGACAGCACCTTCACCGGACTGAGCGCCTTCCCGCTCACCCCCATCACCGACGACGCCGTGGACGAGCGGGCGTTCGTCGGCCTCATCGAGCGGCTCGCCACGGCAGGCGTCGACTCGATCACCGCGCTCGGCTCGACCGGCTCCTACGCCTATCTCACGGCCGCCGAGCGCGCACGGGTCGCGCGACTCGCCGTCGAGCACGCGGGCGGGACACCGGTGTTCGTGGGGGTCGGGGCGCTGCGGACATCGTAGGTGCTGACGCACGTGGAGAGCGCGGAGGCCGCGGGTGCGGCGGGCGTGCTGCTCGGCCCGATCACCTATCAGCCGCTCACCGAGGATGACGTGCTCGGGCTGTTCCGCACCGTCACCGAGCGCACGGAGCTGCCGGTCATCGTCTACGACAACCCCGGCACCACCCGCTTCACCTTCACCACCGAGCTGTATGCGCGCATCGCCGAGCTGCCGGGCATCGCCTCGCTGAAGATCCCCGGCGTCCCCGCCGACCCGACGCGGGCTCGCGCACAGGTCGCGGAGATCCGCGCTGCCGTGCCCGAGCACGTCACGATCGGGGTCTCCGGTGACGCGATGGCCGCGACCGGGCTGAACGCGGGCTGCGACGCCTGGTACTCCGTCCTCGGCGGGACCGTCCCCGGCCCTGCCCTCGCGATCAGCCGGGCCGCGCGGGAAGGGCGTACCGAGGACGCGATGGCCGGGTCCGAGCGCCTCGCCCCGCTGTGGAGCCTGTTCGCGGAGTTCGGTGGCAGTCTGCGCGTGGTCGCCGTGATCGCCGAGCAGCTGGGCCTCGCCCCGGAGAAATGCCTTCCGCTGCCGATCCAGGGCCTCGACGCGGCCCAGCGCGCTCGAGTCGCCGAGGTGGTCGACGAGCTCGGCCTCGAGTGAGTCCCACGCAGAGAGCGGATCTGCGCCCTCGCCGGAAGATGTGGCACACCCTCAGAACAGAGGCCACGGCACCGCCGGCATCTGCCCGCTCGGGGCCGGGAACCGTCCTTCCGCACGCAGTTCGGCGCAGCGCGCGGCGAGCGTTGCGATCTCGTCGGTGCTGAGCAGTTCCCTCAGGTGCTGGCCCAGCTCTCCGTGCAGCCCGTCGCTGACACGGTCGATGCCCTCGCGCTCCTCGGCACTCAATTCGTCTCCCAGCCACCCCCAGAGGATCGTGCGCAGCTTGTGCTCGCGGTGGAAGGTGAGCCCGTGGTCGACGCCGTAGCGATGCCCGTCCGCCATGGCGAGGATGTGGTCGCCCTTGCGATCGGCATTGTTGACGATCATGTCGAACACCGCCATGCGTCGCAGCGCCGGTGAGTCCTCATGAATGAGGGTGATCCTCCGGCCGTCCTGGGCCTCTCCCTCGAGCACGCTTCGCCAGCCCGTCTCAGGGATCTGGTCCGTCGCGACCAGGTCCGCGGCGCGCTGGGAAGGGTCCTGCTCCTGCCAGAGCTGCACCATCCCTTCGCCCAGCGGGCCGTCGCGCAGCCAGGTGCGCGGCACGATGTCCCATCCGAGGGTCTGGGAGATCAGGTGGGCGGCCACCTCGCGGCGAGCCAGGGTGCCGCTGGGGAAGTCCCAGAGCGGGGCCTCGCCCGCCACCGGTTTGTAGACGACCGCTGCGTCACCGATGCGGCCCAGGAACGTCGCGTTGGACGCCGTCGTGAGGCGACCGGTGAGTGTCAGCTCCGCGGTCACCAGGTCCGGCCCGGTCATCAGATCTCGGGAAGGGTGCAGGTATGGCCGTCGGGGTCGATGGGATAGCCGCAGAGCGTGCACAGGGGCCGGCCGGCGTCGACGATCTCCCGGGTGCGCTGGGTGAACGCGCGGGCGGTGCCGACCGGCATCTTCACCCGGAGCATCTCCGACTCCGCCTCGGCGATGCCGTCGAGCGAGTCCTCCTCGGGTGCGTCGTCGTCGGCGGGGAGGGGATGCGCGTCGATGATCACCTGGGCGGTGGTGGGATCCCACCCGATGCCGATGGTCCCGGTGCGGAACTGCTCCTGGACGGCCTCGAGCGGATCGTTGTCGACGAGCTCGACGGGAGTGCTGGTGGGAACGCTGAACCGGTTGCCCTCGAGGGTCCGGAGCTGGTCGAGGATCTCGTCGATCTTCTGCGCGAGCAGTGCCGACTGCTCCTTCTCCAGGGCGACGCTCACGATCTGCGCCCCGGCGCGCGCCTGCAGGTAGAAGGTGCGAGCTCCCGGGGGCCCGACCGTCCCGATGACGACTCGATCCGGCCAGTCGAACTCGTGAACGTGTGCAGGCGCGTCGGTCATGTCCTGATCCTAGGCGTCCGGCCGCCCTCGGTGGGAGTGCCTGCACCGCCCCCCACCGCTGCATCGCCGGAGGGGATGCCCTGAGCGAGCCACGACAGATCGCCGGCGGCGGTGTTGGTCGCGAGGACCCTCGGGCGGCTCGCACCGTAGCTCACGATCGATACGGAGGCGGGCCCCACCTCGAGCCGCTGGAACAGGTCGAGGTGCATGCCGAGCGCGTCGGCCAGGACCGACTTGATGATGTCGCCGTGGCTCACCGCCACCCACACCGCTCCCGGCCCGTGCTCGGACTCCACGGCCGCATCGTGGCGACGGATCGCGGCCACGGACCTGGCCTGCATCCCTGCCATGGACTCACCGCCGGGGAAGGTGACGGCAGAGGGGTGCGACTGCACGACCTGCCACAGATCCTCGGCCGCGAGCTCGCTGAGCGGGCGGCCCTGCCACCGGCCGTAATCACACTCCGTGAGGTCGGGCTCGACCGACGAGGACGGTGCGCCGCTCTGGTGCTCGACGATGGCCCGAGCGGTCTCCGCGCAGCGCTCGAGAGGGCTGGAGACCACTGCGGCCACGGGCACGGCGGCGATCCTGTCCCCGGTCCGCGCCGCCTGGTCCTCTCCGAGATCATCGAGGTGGACGCCGGGAGCCCGTCCGGCCAGCATTCCCGTCGCATTGGCTGTGGTGCGGCCATGCCGCACGAGGAGAACCGTTGCCATCCCCTCAGCCTAACGACGGACGGGGCGTGGGACATCCTGGCCGGTCAAGCACCGCTGCGTGCGGGCCTTCATGCTTCCCAGGGGGAACGCTCTCGGCGAGGGGCATGGTCAGCGATGGGCTACCGCCCACAGGGGGAGAGACGTCGCTGGGTCCGCCACGCGTGAGCGGCTCACCGGCGCGGCAGGCCCACGCCTGCGTCGTTCCCCGCAGCGGAGACCGGCGCGATCACCGCCGCGGACTCACTGCGAGGACCGGCGCGGCGTGAGGTCGGGGCCGAGCGATTCGCGCTCGTCGAAGACGAAGCACTCCCCGTCGTAGTGCGCTTCGCCGACAGCCTCGAAATAACCGAGGATCCCCCCGTCGAGCTGGAGGGCATCGATCCCCTCCTCACGCAGGTGGATCGCGGCCTTCTCGCACCGGATCCCTCCGGTGCAGAAGCTCACCACGGTCTTCCCGTCCAGAGCATCGCGATGCGTGTCGGCTGCGTCGGGGAACTGCGTGAACCTCTCGATGCGCCAGTCGATCGCGCCCTCGAACGTGCCGTAGTCGACCTCGAACGCGTTGCGGGTGTCGAGCATGACGACCTCTCGGCCGTCGTCGTCGTGCCCTTGATCGAGCCAGCGCTTCAGGGTGTGCGGCGTGACCGCCGGGGCGCGCTCCTGGCCAGGGCGGATCGTGGGGTGGTCCATCCGGATGATCTCGCGTTTGAGCTTGACCAGCAGCTTGCGGAACGGCTGCTCCAGCGACCAGCTCTCCTTGGTGGTCAGGGAGGCGAAGCGGGGGTCCCCGCGCAGCGCGCCGGCGAACCCGCGCACGGCCTCCGCCTCGCCGGCGAGGAACATGTTGATGCCCTCCTCCGCGAGGAGGATCGTGCCTTTCAGCCCGGCCGCCCCCGCGCGCTCGCGCAGCACGGGACGCAGCTGCTCACGATCGGTGATCCGGGTGAACAGGTAGGCGGAGATGTTGAGGACGGGTTCCACGCGTCGAGCCTATCGACGCGTGCTCGCGCGGGAGGTCGGGAGCCGACGAGATCACAGCGCGACGCGGGACCTCACGGTCCTCCGCGCCTCGGCGCCACCGTTCCGCCAGGCACGCGATACCGTGCCGCATGACCACCATCGAGCTGACCGGCCGCCTGCTCTGTGAGAACACCGAGCAGGCGGAGGTCGTCCGACGCCACCTGCCCCGACACGTCGAGCTCACCCGCGCCGAGGAGGGCTGCCTCCGCTTCGAGGTCGCGGAGTCGGAGGACCCGCTCGTCTGGACCGTCGCGGAGCTGTTCGCCGACCAGACGGCGTTCGATGCGCATCAGGCGAGGGTGAGGGCCAGCGAGTGGGGCCAGGCCACGACGGCGATCCCGCGGGATTACGTCGTCACCCGGAACGAGGAGCAGCCCGCCCCTGGTTGAGATCGATCCGCTCTACTCTGGATCGTATGGAGACCCCCGGACCTGCAGCGCTCAGCGCCGTGCGGGACGCCTACGGCAGGCGCGCGCAGGAGTACGCCTCCCTCCTCGGGGCCGTGGAGAGCCTCGCCGAGGCGGACATCGCCCTCGTGCGCGAATGGGCACTGGCCATCGAAGGGCCGGTGCACGATGTCGGATGCGGGCCGGGACAGTGGACGCACCTCCTCCGAGGACTAGGAGCCGACGCGCGCGGCATCGACCCTGTGGCCGAGTTCGTCGAGCTGGCCCGTGCGACCTACCCCGGGGAGAGCTTCTCGGTCGGCCGCGCCGAGGCCATCGGTGCTGACGAGGGCACCATCGGCGGGGTGCTCGCCTGGTACTCCCTGATCCACACAGCGCCCGAGAACCTCCCTGACGCGCTGCGCGAGCTCCACCGGATCCTCGCCCCCGGAGGCGGCCTCGCGGTGGGTTTCTTCGAGGGTCCCGACCTGCTGCCCTTCGAGCATGCCGTCACGACCGCCTTCTTCTGGCCCATGGATCGCCTGGTCGGCCGGCTTCACGGTCACCCGCACCGAGACGCGCACCGATCCCGGCTCACGGCGGCACGGAGCGATCCTCGCGCGCCGCGACTGACCCGGGGGTGCCGCCGCCCTCGGAGCCGAGGTGCAGACCGTCGGCCGAGCAGCGCCTGCTCAGGGATAGCCTGGAGCCATGCGCTATGACTCCCTCGGCTCCAGCGGTCTCGTCGTCTCCGCGCTCGGCATCGGATGCAACGCCTTCGGGCGACGGATAGACCAGGACGCGGCCACCGCCGTGGTCCACGCCGCCCTCGATGCGGGCGTGACCTTCTTCGACACCGCGGACGCCTACGGCGTCGGCCAGTCCGAGACGATGCTCGGCAGAGCCCTCGGCGCTCGCCGCGAGGAGGTCGTGATCGCGACCAAGTTCGGCATGGACATGGGGGAGACCTATCCCGGTGCCCGCGCGAACCGGGCCAGCCGTGGCTACATCCTCCGTGCGGTGGAGGGCTCCCTGCGCCGCCTCGGCGCCGACCACATCGATCTCCTCCAGCTCCACACCCCGGACCGCATCACCCCGATGGAGGAGACCCTCGAGACCCTCGGCGGCCTGGTGCGCTCGGGCACGGTCCGCTACATCGGCTGCTCGAACCTCGCCGCCTGGGAGGTCGCCGACGCCGCGCACCTCGCCGATGCCGTCGGCGCCCCCGCCTTCATCACCGCGCAGAACGAGTACTCCCTGTACAACCGCAGCGCCGAGACGGAGCTGGTGCCGGCCCTCGAGCACTTCGGGATGAGCCTGCTGCCCTACTTCCCCCTCGCCTACGGGCTGCTCACCGGCAAGTACTCGAAGGCCGACGGCGCTCCCGAGGGGACCCGCCTCGCTACCGAGACGGCCCGCTTCGACAGCGCCCGCTGGGACGTCGTCGAGGGCTTCCGGGAGCTCGCCGAGCGCACTGGTCGCAGCATGCTCGAGATCGCCCTCGGCGGCCTGCGCGCACAGCCCGCGGTGGATACCATCATCGCCGGGGCGACCCGCCCCGAGCAGGTCGCCGCCAACGCGAGCGCCGTCGCCTGGGAGCCGACGGCCGACGAGCTCGAGGCGATCGACGCCGTCGTCGCCCCCGGCTCGGGCCCCGGCCACTCGACCTTCGCCGCCCCGCGCCGCTGAGCGGACCGGGGCGCAGCGGGACCGGGGGTGGCGTTACCGTGGATCATGACCTTCCCGGATCCGCACACCCCTGAGCTCTCCCTGCGCCCGGACACCGTGACCGTGCAGGCAGGTCGCCCCGCCCGCACCCCCGGTGCACCGGTGAACACTCCGATCACGCTGAGTGCGAAGTACATCCACGACAGCGACCGCCCCTACGGCCGTGACGGCAACGAGGGCTGGGACGCGCTGGAGACCGCGCTCGGCGCGCTCGAGGGCGGGCACGCCATCAGCTTCGCCTCCGGGATGGCGGCCATCGCCGCGGTCGCCGATCTGGTGCCCGTCGGCGGCGTGGTGGTGCTGCCGCCCACCGCCTATCACGGGGTCAGCCACTGGTTCGGGCGCCTCGCGGAGCGCGGCCTGCTCAGCGTGCGCACCGCCGACCCCTCGGACACCGCCGCCGTGCTCGCGGCGGCCGACGGCGCGGATCTGGTGTGGCTCGAGTCGATCGCGAACCCCACCATGGAGGTCGCGGACATCCCCGCGATCGCCGCGGGCGCCCGCGAGAAGGGCGCGCTGATCGCCGTCGATGCGACCTTCGCGACCCCGCTGCGGCAGCGACCGCTCGAGCTCGGCGCAGATCTCGTGGTCCACTCGGCCACCAAGTTCCTCGGCGGCCACTCCGATCTGCTGCTCGGCGTGGTGATCGCCGCGTCGGAGGAGCATGCCCGGAGCATCGCCGGATACCGGCATGACGCGGGCTCCATCCCCGGCGGGATCGAACCGTTCCTCGCCCTGCGCGGGCTGCGCACCCTGGCCGTGCGCCTGGACCGCGCCGAGGCGAACGCGCTCGAGCTGGCACGCCGGCTCTCCCAGCATCCGTCGGTCGCCGCTGTGCACTACCCGGGACTGCCCGGGGACAGCGAGCAGGAGCGCGCGGCCCGAGTGCTGCCGGGCGGCTGCGGGGCGATGGTCTCCTTCGAGACCCTCGGGACGGCGGAGCAGACCGAGCGGGTCCTCGCCGGTCTGCGCCTGTTCGCCCACGCCACCAGCCTCGGCGACGTGGAGAGCTCGATCGAGCGTCGGGCCCGCTGGGCGGGCGATGCCGCCTCCGGCGTGCCCGCCACGCTGTGCCGGATGTCGGTGGGGATCGAGAACGTCGAGGACCTCTGGACGGATCTGGACGAAGGCCTCCGCGGCCTCTCCGGTGCCCCGGGCGCCTGACTATCCTGCTGCCATGGCATCGGGAACCGACACGGCCTGGAGCGCCCTGCGGCAGACGGGGCAGGTCACCCTGCGAGGCGAACCGGCGACCTGGTCACGCGTGACGCGGTGGCTCTTCCTGGTGCTGGGAGGCCTGGTGGGCCTGCTCGCGCTGGCTCCCCTGGTCGTGATCCCGCTCGTGCTGCTCGGGGGAGCGGAGATCAGCCTCGGCATCGTGTTCGGGGTGTTCGGCGTCTACGCCATGCTCGCCGTGCTGGGAGTGCTGCTCGTCCTCGGCTATCGCCGGCAGGTGCGCTACCTCGCGCTCGAACGCCAGCCCGTCATCCTCGATGCGCGCGGTCTCACGCTGCGCGGCGTGGGCCCGATCCCGTGGCATGACGTGGGACCGGCCCAGCATCGCCTGGTGCGTAACGAGAACTCCGACGGATTCGTCCGACGGGCGGTGATGCCGTTGACGGCCGCCGGCCTCGCCGCAGTGAACCAGAGGCTCGCCCCGGAGCTCCGGCCGCGGATCTCACCGGCCACCGGACCGATCTGGAATCGCACCCACCGGCACGTGTACGTCCCCGGCGTGAAGGGTATGAGTCAGGGCGAGGTGATGGGGCTGCTCAACGCCGCGCACCAGCTGTTCCTCGACAGCCCGCCGCGCCAGCGGTGAGCGCGCTGCCGCGGGGGCGGCGGACTCTCAGGACGCGGCGACGTCGGCCCGCGGGCTGAGGTCGGGCGCCAGCGCCTCGCGCTCGTCGAAGACGAAGCACTCGCCGTCGTAGTGCGCTTCGCCGACAGCCTCGAAATAACCGAGGATCCCCCCGTCGAGCTGGAGGGCATCGATCCCCTCCTCACGCAGGTGGATCGCGGCCTTCTCGCACCGGATCCCTCCGGTGCAGAAGCTCACCACCGTCCGGCCCTCGAGAGCCTCGCGGTGGGCGGCGGCGGCCTCGGGGAACTGGGTGAACCGTGCGATGCGCCAGTCCAGCGCCCCCTCGAAGGTGCCGTAGTCCACCTCGAAGGCGTTGCGCGTATCGAGCATGACGACCTCGCGGCCCTCGTCGTCGTGCCCCTGGTCCAGCCAGCGCTTGAGGGTGCGCGGGGCGACTGCCGGCGCTCGCTCCTCGAGCGGTCGGATCGTGGGGTGGTCCATGCGGATGATCTCGCGCTTGAGCTTGACCAGCATCTTCCCGAACGGCTGCTGGGCGGACCAGCTCTCCTTCGTGGTCAGCGCGGCGAATCTCGGCTCCTCGCGCAGCTGCTCGACGAAGCCGCGCACGGCGCCCGCCTCGCCCGCGAGGAACATGTTGATGCCCTCCTCCGCGAGGAGGATCGTGCCCTTGAGGCCCGCGGCGTCCGCGCGCTCGCGCAGCACGGGGCGCAGCTGCTCACGATCGGTGATCGGCGTGAACAGATAGGCGGCGATGTTGAGGACGGGTTCCACGGGGGCGAGCCTACCGAAGCGCAGCTGCGGAGGCTGTGGGCGGGGCCTGGATCCGGCGCGGTGCGAGACCTAGGCTTGATATGTCTTGATCTCAAGATATCCAGTGGCAGGAGCGGAAGGAAGATTAATGCAGATGAGACTCCACCACGTGCAGGTGTCCATGCCCCGCGGCGAGGAGGACGAGGCGCGACGCTTCTACGGGGAAGCCCTCGGACTGCAGGAGGTCCAGAAGCCGCCGGACCTCGCCGGCCGCGGCGGGTGCTGGTTCCGGGCTCTCGACGGCGAGCTCGTCACCGCGGAGATCCACCTCGGCGTCGAGGACCCGTTCCGCCCGGCGAACAAGGCCCACCCCGGGCTGGTCTGCGACAGCCTCGACCAGCTGGAGCAGGTGGCCCGGCGCATCGCGCGCGGCGGGTATGAGCTCTCCTGGGCGGAGCGGGACACCTTCGAGGGATACCTGCGGTTCCATGCGCGCGACGGCTTCGGGAACCGCATCGAGGTGATGACGCCGGTCAGGTGAGCATCCGCGCTGAGATGATGGGATGGTGAGCGTGCAGGCAGTGCCCACCCACACCTCAGGAGATCCCGTCATGAACTTCACCGTCCACCTCTCCGGTGAGATCCACTCCGACTGGCGCGAGGAGATCCGCCGCGGCATCGAGGCCGCCGGCCTGGACATCACCTTCACCGCCCCTGTGACCGATCACCCCGCGAGCGACGCGGCCGGCGACCACCTGGGCGAGAACGACAGTCAGTTCTGGCGCGACCACCAGTCCGCCAAGGTCAACGCCATCCGCACCCGCACCCAGATCGAGCGGGCGGACCTCGTGGTGGTGCGCTTCGGCGACAAGTACAAGCAGTGGAACGCCGCCTTCGACGCCGGCTTCGCCGCAGCGCTCGGCACGCCCTACATCACGCTCCACGACGCCGACCTCATCCACCCGCTCAAGGAGGTCGACGCCGAGGCGAAGGCCTGGTGCACCACCACCGATCAGGTGGTCGAGACCCTCCGTTACGTGCTGAAGGCATGATCATGCCGGTGCCCGAGGAGCTCATGGCGCTGGAGCGCCGCGGCTGGGACGACTACTAGCTGACCGAGGCACGGCTGGTGCCCGTCGGCACTGACGCCGCCGCGCTCATCTACCTCGCCGTCGCGAGATGCGGCGCCGAAGAGCCCTTCCGCGTCCTGGTGTCGAGCACCTGCGTGGACACGGACGGCGCCGCACGGCTCGCTCTCTACCAGCAGACCTGGGCGAGAGAGCTCACTACGATGTGTGTATGAGTCAGCATCCCCACGGGTCTCCCGCCTCGACACGCGCCGAGGAGCTCCGGCGTACCCAGCAGAAGCGGCAGCAGCGTGCGCTGATCGGATTCGCCGTGGCCGAGGGATTCGTCCTCGCCATCGCCGTGATCGTCGTGTACGTCCTGCAGCTGGTCGAGCCCGTGGTGGGCGTCTGGCTGCTGGTGGCGATCGCCCTCGTCGGCGGCGGCCTGCTCAGCACCTACCTCGTGATGTCAATGCGTCGCCACCAGCGTGAGCTCACCGCGCTGACCGGGGACTGACCGGCCCGCACAGCGGCGCTCACGCCGAGCGGAGCTCGCCGAGCGGCGCGGCGAGCTCGTTGAACCCGGGGCGGATGGCGCAGTGTGATCCTCTGCGGGGTCCGCCGCCCGGGCGAGACAGCAGACCGAGAACTTTCCTAGGCTCGACGGATCATGGTCGCCGACTCGCATACGCCGGCCGACGCCGTGCGCGAGTCCCGACTCGCCCGGCGTCCCGGCACCGACGGCGAACGGAGCCTGTTCGAGCGGCTCACCTCCGCCCCGGTGCTCACCGTCGCGCTGGTGCTCTTCACCATCCTCGCCGCCGGGGTGCTGCAGGATCTCGACCTGTTCCTGGCCAAGAGATGGCTGTACCGGCTGGACCCCTCGCTGATCCCGTTCGCGCAGAACGTGCTGGACCGGGTGGCGAGCCAGATCGTGTGCGTCCCGATCCTGGCGGCGGTCGCGATCGTGCTCGCCCGGCGTCGACGCTCCTGGCGGCCGATCCTCATCGCGGTGCGCGCCGAGGCCGCTTTCGTGGTCGGCATCGGATCGATGAAGGTGCTGATGGCACGGGGCGTGACCTATGAGCGCGACCCCGAGTTCATGGAGGCCGGGCTGCTGGAGATGGGCACCAAGGGGATCAGCTTCCCCTCGGGCCATGCCTCGGAGGCGGTGCTCATCTACGGTGCGGCGGTCTATCTGATCGCCCAGTACAGCGGAGCCTCCCGCCGCCTCGTGCGGGGCCTGCAGTGGGCCGTCGTGCTGATCTGCGTGAACTCCGTGACCGTGTCCTTCCTGCTGGGCTGGCACTGGATGACCGATCTGATCGGCGGGCTGCTCGCCGGAGGGCTGTTCCTGCGCCTGATCGTCGACTGGGACCGGCGCGCACGGCGCCGACGGGACGAGGCCGCAGAGCGCACCGGGATCGCCACGGACATCGAGGCGGAGCCGCGCCCCGAGAGGACGCCCCGTGCCCCCGCCCCGACGGGCGTCACCGGCAAGGGACGGCCACCGGCTGCTCCCGCCGAGCCGCCGGCCGAGCATCTCCTCGTCGGTCAGCACCGCGCGCCGCAGCGCCGCGAGATCCGCACGGGGGAAGGCGCCCCGCGACGCCCCCTCCTGCGCTGACCCACCGGCGAGTCAGGAGACCCCGGCGCGCTGATCAGGGTCGGATGGCCCGCTCCGCGCTGTCGTGACCGGCCCTCAGATGCGCGACGGCAGAGAGCCGCAGCGGCTCGAGGCGGCCCGGCGACTGCGCGCTGAGCACCTTCCCGCTCACGCCCACATGGTCTCCGCCGTCGTCGAGCAGGGTGATCCGTTCCAGCAGCAGCCGATGCGGGCACGCGCCGAGCAGCGGGACGCCCGCGACACCGAGGTCGACGTCGAGACCCGAGAACTTGTCGGTATCCATCCCGGAGCGGGTCCCGAACAGCTCCGCGAGAGCGATGTCATGGACGCTGAGGAGATGGACGGCGAAATGAGAAGCGCGCAGTCCCACCCGGTAGGTGTGGATCGCCTTCGACAGACGCACCGCGTAGTGCGCCGGGAGGACGCTCGACTGGGCGTGGAAGCCGACCAGGCATCCCGCCGGCTCGCCCTCCACAGCGGTGGTGACCACGATCATCGCGGGATCCGCCGCGCTCATCAGAGCGGTGAAGTCCCCGTCAACCATCGGCGCTGCCCCCGGCGGGAACGGACTCGTAGCGCAGGAACACGGTGTCCTCCTCGACCATGGCTCCCCGGAGCGCGAAGCGGCTCAGGCCGGCCCCGGGCGGGGTGACGCTGACGGGCAGGGGATCGCCGCCCATGAGCGGGGAGAGTGTCAGACAGAGCTCGTCGAGACGGTCCGACGCCACGAGCTCGCCGAGCCAGCGCGGACCGCCCTCGCACAGCACGACTCGGTGCCCGCGCTCGGCGAGGGCGCGCAGCGCGGTGGCGGGGTCCACCCGCCCCTGCCCTGCGATCAGCACCGTGGCCACCTCGCGTGCCGTCTCCAGCCGCTGCGGGTCCACCGCGGCACAGGTGATCAGCAGGGTGCGTGCCTCCTCGTGGGCGCGGACGAAGACGCTGGAGGACAGGTCCAGGTCGAGGCTCCGGCTGACCACCGCGACCGGCGGGACGGGGGAGAGCCCGCGCTGACGGCGAAGTGCGCGCGCCCGCTCCGACAGACGGATCGGCGCGTATCCCTCCCGGCGCACGGTCTCCGCGCCGATCAGCACCACGTCGGCGCTCTGGCGCATGCGCCGGAACAGCGACTGATCAGGAGCGGTGGACAGAGCGCCGACTCGTCCGTCGATGGCGGCCGTGCCGTCGAGACCTGCGACCATGTGCCCGGTCACCCAGCATTCGTGGCGTGGGTGGGAGCGATCCACGTCGAGATAGGGCTGGAGGGGGTCGGGAACCTGTGCGCCGTGCTCGAGGAGTTCCATCTCTGCACCCTACGCGTGACTACGAGGCGCTCACCGGCCAGGCGTTCGGGACGCATCCCTGCAGCTCCATCGACTGCTGCAGCATCACTGGCGCCGGATCGCCGTCACCGGTGCATTCGACGTGGCCATGGCCCAGGAAGTGCCCCACCTCGTGATTGACCAGATAGGCGCGGTACTCCGCGAGGTCGGTGTAGGTGGGGGTCGCGTGCAGCCAGCGATCGGAGTTCAGCGCCACCTCGCTGCCGATCCGGCAGCTCCAGATGCCGCCGGTCCGCGCGGGCAGGCACAGCAGATCGACCGTGGGCGGCGATCCCAGGGAGATCGTGAACTCGGCGTCCTCCGCGGAGCCCACCTGCTGGAAGACGACGTCCTCGACGTCCTGCCAGCCGCGCGGATCGGCGAGGACCCGTGCGATCTCCTCCGCGGCCTCGCCCGCTCCGATCCCGATGCCGTCCTCGACCCGCACCGCATAGGTGTGGACCGTCGCGCCCTCCGGAACCTCCGCCTCCGCGGCCGGAGCGAACTGCCAGGTGCCCTCGCCCACGGTGCCGCTGCGCACCATCTCCGTCTGCTCCGCAGAGGTCTCACCCTCCGTCTCCGGGGTGCTGCTCGCCTGCTCCGGAGCAGCAGGCTCCGCCGACGGAGCGGGGGAGGCGCTCTCGGGACCGGGCGACGTCGATGCAGGGGCCGGGTCGGCGCTCGCCGCATCGCCTCCGAGGGAGCGCACGAGCGAGATCAGGGCGATCACCAGCAGCACTGCGAGCACGAGCACCAGGAGCGAGCGCACCAGCCGGCCACGGCGCGTCAATCGCAGTCGGGGACGCGGGGCGGTGGGCTGTGACACATGCCCACGGTAGAGGAGTGTGCGCCGTGGACTCCGCAGAAACGCGGGACCAGGGAAGCGTTCTCCTCCCGTCGTAGCCTGGTGGGATGAGTGCACGGTTCGTCGGCATCGACCTCGCCGCCCAGGCCCGCGGCACCGGTGTGGCCGTGCTCGCGGAGGATCTCGAGGGGGTGCGGATCGAGCGGGCGGTGCGCGGCGCGGAGGACGAGCACCTGCTCGAGGTGCTCGAGGGGGCGCTGAAGGTCGGGGTGGACGTGCCGCTGGGATGGCCGCGCGGGTTCGTGGAGCTGCTGGGTGCGCATGCGGCAGGAGAGCTGCCCGCCCCCGAGTCCACCGGGGGTGCGTGGCGGCGCGGCCTCGCGATGCGAGCCACCGACCTCGCGGTCCATGAGCGCACCGGGCTCACGCCGCTGAGCGTCTCCACGGACAGGATCGCCCACCCCGCGCTGCGCTGGGCGGGGATCGAGGCGAGGCTGCGGGTTCTCGGGGTCGATGTCTCGCGCGATGGCTCCGGGGTGCTGTGCGAGGTGTACCCGGCCGCTGCCCTGCGGCAGTGGGGGCTGCCGCATCGAGGCTACAAGGGTGCCCGCCACGCCGCCGCCCGCGCCGCGCTGCTCACAGCGCTCGAGGAGGCGCTGCCGTGGCTGGACTGGAACGGGCATCGCGCCGTCTGCGAGGCCCACGACGATGCTCTCGACGCGGTGCTCGCCGCGCTCGTGGCGCGGGAGGTCGAGGCGGGCCGCGCCGTCGGCCCATCCTCACGGGAGCGCGAGCTCGCGCTCCAGGAGGGATGGATCTGGTTGCCGCGCCCGGGAGATCTGCCCCGCGGCCCCGGGTCCGCCATGGGCTGAGCAGCGACCGAGGGGAGTCAGCCGGCGTCGGCCGGCGGTGCCTCCTCTTCGCGCAGGCGCGGCTCGACCCTGTTCTCGGGGAGGTATCCGGCCTTGTCGGCGTAGAAGGCGCGGATGCGGTCCATGTCCGCCGGGATGTTCCCGGTCAGCTCGAGGATGGGTCCCAGGCCCGTGGTCATCGTGGTGCGGTCCACGTAGCCCAGCACCAGCGGCATGCCCGTGGCGCGGGCGATGCGGTAGAAGCCGGACTTCCAGTGGGAGTGGCCGCGCCGGGTGCCGTCCGGGGTGACGACCAGCCCGAACACCTCACCGGAGCGCACGCGCTCCACGACCTCGCCCACCACCTTGCTCGGTGCTCTGCGATCCACCGGGATCCCGCCCAGGGCGCGCATCATCGGCCCTCGCCACGCGGTGAACAGGCTGTGCTTCCCCAGCCAGCGGATCGGGAGCTGCAGGCGCCAGGCGATCGCGAGCATCAGCACGAAATCCCAGTTGGAGGTGTGCGGCGCTCCGATCAGCAGGGCGGGCCGCTGCGGAGCGGGCTCCGTGACGAGCTTCCAGGGGGACAGGGCCCAGAAGGCGGAGGCGAGGAGGCGTCGGACCATGCGCTCAACCTAAGCGACAGCCGCCTCGCCGTGGAGCGGAATCCGCAGGTCGGCTCGGAGGTGGCCCGGTATCACCCTGCCCCGGGACGTCGGCGTGCTTGTTTGAGGTCGGAGCGTCGGCGCTTGGCCTCGAGCCGCCGACGCGTCGAGCCGCGGGTGGGCCGGGTCGCCTTCCGCGGCACCGGCGGGGTCACGGCCTCGCGCAGGAGCGCGGCCAGCCGCTCCCGGGCCGCCCGACGGTTCTGCCTCTGCGAGCGATGCTCGGCCGTGGTCACGGTGAGCACCGTGCCGGTGAGGCGTGCCGCGAGCTGGAGGAGCGCCCTGCTGCGCTGCGCCTCGTCGAGCGCGCTCGTGGATCCCAGGTCAAGGCTCAGCTGGACTCGCGAGTCGGTGGTGTTCACGCCTTGGCCGCCGGGCCCGGAGGCATGGGAGAACCGCTCCACCAGCTCCGACTCCGGGACCCGCAGCCCGCGAGGCGCTCCGGGCCCCGGCGTGATCAGCAGATCGTCCATCCCGCCAGTGTGCCGCACGGCGGGAGGTCCGCCCTGCGATCAGCGCGCCGCCGCGACGCGCGTGCGGCCTATGGTCATCGCGGCGGCGGGCATCACCCGCAGCGCGGGACCAGCGGGACCAGCCAATACAGCAGTACCAGTGAGCCCAGCGAGAGGAGCGGCGGGATGGCGCAGGCACCCTTGCGGCGCAGCGAGGACGCCGCCCCGATGCTGCCCGCGCTCGCGGCTGCGCTCTGCGATGCCGATCTCGGGGTGCGCCGCGGCAGGGTCGTGGTCGCCGCCCCCTCGCCCCGCTGGGCCGAGGCCTTCGACGGCTTCGCCGCAGCGCTCGCGCCCCCCCGGCCGGCCGAGGTGCTCGGGATCGAGCACGTCGGCTCCACCGCCGTGCCCGGCCTGCCCGCCAAGCCGCTCCTGGACGTGGCGATCGGTCAGCGTCCCGGCACCGCCCCGCAGGTGCTGCACGGCTGGCTGATGGCGGCTGGCCACCTCTACCGGGGCGAGGCCGACGGCACCCGGCCCGACCGGATGTACGCCCTCGAGCTCGAGCCCGGGATCCGCCTGGTCAACGTGCACGTCGTCGACCACGGCGGCGCCCAGTGGCGCCGCTATCTCAGCTTCCGCGACCACCTGCGCACCAGCACCGAGGCACGGGAGGAGTACAGGCGGCTCAAGCAGCGCCTGGCGAGCGAGCATCCCGGGGACCGGCTGGCCTACCTGCAGGCCAAGACAGCCTTCGTCACCGCGCGCGACGGCTCCTGCGCACAGGGGTAGCCGGGAGGGCGGCTGAGGGGCACGATGGGGGAATGGCAGATCCGACGCAGATCCTGACCGCCTCCGAGATCTCCGCAGCCGAGCTGGCCGGCTGGAGGAGCGAGGGGGAGACCCTCTCGGCACGCTTCGCCACCGGTGATTTCGCCACCGGCCTCGAGCTGGTGCAGCGCATCGGCGCCTCCGCCGAGCAGGCGAACCTCCATCCCGATCTCACGCTCACCTATCCCGAGGTCACGGTGACGTTGAGCAGCCACGACGTCGGCGGCGTCACCAGCCGTGACATCGATCTGGCACGCGCCATCAGCGCGCATGCCGCAGACCTGGGCGCCGCCGCGAAGGGCTGAGCTCCTCCCGGGAACCCGTCGGCCGCTGTCGTCCGGGCGTCCGGCCGCATCACGCTGGGTGAGCGACCGTTACGGCACTGTTGCCTAGCAGGTATCCACATTCCCTGGAGGAAGTGCGCATCTGTGGTGTGATGGGCGCACCCGCTCTGCTCCTGTCCTGGAGAACAGCGCGGGCCTACCCGTACATCGGCACGATCGCCTCGAGGATGAGGAGCACTCATGAGAATCGGACGACGGACATTCGCGACGCTCGGCCCGCTGGCCGCGCTGGGCCTCCTGGCCGCCTGCAGCGACAGCGCCGGCGGAGGAGGAGAAGGCGGCGGTGAGGGCGACTTCGTCACCGATCTGACCTTCGGCACCGGCGGCACCGGCGGTGTGTACTACCCGCTGGGCGGTGAGTACGCCGCGATCTACGAGGCGAACATCGACGGCGTCACCGTCAACTACACCGACTCCGGCGCCTCGGTGGAGAACATCGGCATGATCTTCCAGGGCGAGTGGCAGCTCGGCATCGCCCAGTCCGACACCGCGAACTCCGCGGTCACCGGGGCCGGGGAGTTCGAGGGGGCGCAGGTCGACAACATCGGCTGGATCGCCGGTCTCTACCCCGAGGCCGCCCACATCGTCACCCTCGCCGGCAGCGGCATCGAGACCGCCGCGGACCTCGCGGGCAAGCGCATCGCGGTGGGCGACGTCGGCTCCGGCACCCGTGCCGTCTCCGATGCGATCCTCGCCGCCCACGACATCGGCGAGGGCGACTACGAGGCGTTCGAGCAGGACTTCGCCAGCTCCCTGGACCTGCTGCGGGACAACAACATCGATGCCTCGGTGTTCGTGGTCGGCACCCCCACCGGGTCCCTGGGGGACCTCGCCGCGACCAACGATGTCAAGCTCGTCTCCCTCGAGCAGGACAAGGCCGACCAGGTCGCCGCCGAGAGCCTGTTCGACGTGTACACGATCGAGCCGGACGCCTACGACTTCCTCGAGGAACCGGTGATCACCCTCTCGGTCGCGGCGGCGCTGATCGCCTCGACCACGCAGGTCAGCCCCGAGCTCGGGTACGAGATCACCAAGGCCACCTTCGAGCACTCGGAGTCGATCACCCTCGCCCAGGGCGGCCTGATCGGGCACGACTTCGCGCTCTCGGGCCAGGGCGATGTGCCGCTGCACCCGGGCGCTCAGAAGTACTACGAGGAAGAGGGACTCCTCTGAGATGAGCGCCAAGGACCACGAGGACACTCCGCAGGTCTCAGCGCTCGAGGTCGATCAGGAAGCGCAGCATGAGGCCGAGGCGAAGGCCGAGGAGCTGCTGCGCGAGCACGACACCTCCAGCCGGTTCCGCACGAACCTGGGCTGGTGGGCATGGCTGGTGGGCGGGCTGTCGGTCGCACTGACCGTCTTCCATCTGTACACCGGCATCTTCGGGTCGCGGCCCTCGCTGATCCAGGGTGCGATCCATCTGGGCGCCGCGAGCTCGATCATCTTCCTGCTCTACCCCGCCGGCAAGCGGGTCGAGCGGCGCGGCGGCAAGGCTGGCATCCCCTGGTGGGATGTGGTGCTGTCCCTGGTCGCGCTGTCGGTGAACCTGTACATCGTGGTGCGGTACTCGCACCTGACCAGCAACTTCGTGCAGATCATGGGCTTCGACACGATCGACTACGTGGTCGCGACCCTGGGCATCGCCCTCACGCTCGAGGCGACCCGGCGCTGCGTGGGCCTGCCGATCGTGCTGATCGCCCTGGCCGCGATCGGGTACTCCACGCTGATCGTGGGCCAGTCCTGGCAGAACTACGCGACCGGCACGTACTTCACCTCGCGCGCCGGGATCTTCGGCACCCCGATCCAGGTCTCCTCGACCTTCATCTTCCTGTTCCTGCTGTTCGCGGTGGTGCTGATCCGCACCAACATCGGCGCCCTGTTCAACGACCTCGCCTTCCGCCTCACGGGTCGTTTCACCGGCGGCCCGGCGAAGGCCGCGGTCGCCGCCTCCGGCCTGCAGGGCATGATCTCCGGCTCCTCGGTGGCCAACACCGTCGCCTCGGGCTCCTTCACGATCCCGCTGATGAAGAAGGCCGGTTTCCGGTCCCACTTCGCCGGGGCCGCCGAGGCGACCGCCTCCACCGGTGGGCAGATCATGCCGCCGATCATGGGCGCGGCGGCGTTCATCATGGCCGAGTACACGGGGATCCCCTACAACGAGATCATCATCATCGGGATCATCCCGGCGGTGCTCTACTTCCTGGGCGTGTTCGTCTCGGTGCACTTCGAGGCGAAGCGCATGAAGATCGCGGGCATGCCGAAGGATCAGCTGCCCGGCTGGACGTCGATCCTGGCGCGGCTGGACCTGCTCGCACCGCTGGTGATCATCGTGACGATGATGCTCTCGGGCTTCTCCCCGGCGCGTGCGGCGCTGTGGGGCGTGGCCGTGGCCTTCGCGCTGAGCTTCCTGCGCAAGTCCACCCGCCTGTCCCCCAAGGGAATCGTGCTGACCCTCGAGGCCGGTGCCCGCACCGCGCTGCCGGTGATCGCGGCGTGTGCGACCGCCGGGATCGTGGCCGGCACCGTGACCGGCACGGGGCTGGGCGGGCGGCTCGGCAACGCGGTCATCGGCATCGCGCAGGGCAACTTCCTGCTGGTGCTGCTGCTGACCATGATCGTCTGCCTGATCCTGGGCATGGGCCTGCCCACCACCGCGAACTACGTGGTCACCGCCACCGTGGCGGCGCCGATCCTGATCAACAACTTCGATGTCCCGGTGATCGCGGCGCACATGTTCGTGTTCTTCTTCGGGATCCTCGCCGATGTCACCCCGCCGGTGTGCCTGGCGGCGTACGCGGGATCCGGCATCGCCGGCTCCAACCCGCTGAAGACGGGTGTGACCGCTCTGAGGCTCGCGATCGCCGGCTTCCTGGTGCCCTTCGTGTTCGTGCTCGAGCCCTCGCTGCTGCTCGCCGGCACGGTCACGGAGATGATCCCGGCGCTGGTGACGGTGATCCTGGGCATGGTCGCGATCGCCGCCGGGCTCGCGGGCTACCTGTTCGGGAACACGACCACGCTCGAGCGCACGCTGCTGATCGTGGGCGGCGTGCTGATGGTCTATCCCTCGATACCCGTCTCGCTCGCGGGCATGGTGCTCGCCGCGCTGGTGATCGCTCTCCAGCTCATCCGCCGCCGTCGGAACCGGGACCGGGCCGGCACCGCTCCCGCCACCGCCTGAGCGCTGCGGAGGCGACCGACCACGAGGAGGGGCTGCCGTCACTCGACGGCAGCCCCTCCTCGTGCTTGCATGCGGTGCTCAGGCGCTCATGAGGCGCGGCACTGCACCAGCTCCTTGAACTCGCTGCGGTGGAACACCATCGCCTCTGCCTCCGGCCGGCTGCCGATCGAGAGCACCTCGAGCAGAGCGATGTCGTGATCGCCGGCGCGCACCTGGTCGTGCACCTGCACCGTCATCCAGGCCGGGGTGGAGCCGAGGGTCAGCGCACCGGCCTCGTCGATGTGGAGATCCACGCCCTCGAAGCGCCGGTCGCGATCCTTCGAGGCGAGCTGGCGGGCCAGGTGCGCCTGCTCGAGGCCCAGCACGCTCACTCCGAGCCGGCCGTGCTCACGCAGCACGGGCCAGGTCTGCGAGGTGTGCTGGACCGCGACCGAGACCAGCGGCGGGTCCAGGGACACGCCCACGGTGAAGGTGGAGGCGAGCAGTCCGTGGCGCACGCCGTCGATCTCGGCGGCGACCAGGACCACACCTTGAGGGAAGTGGGAGAACGCCTCGCGGAGGGCGATGTCGGTCAGCATGCTTCGCACTGTAGGCCGTGAGCGGCAGCAGGCGCACGGCGGATGACGCATCGCGGACTCGCGGCGTCATCCGCCGTCACAGGCGGGGCGTGCTCACCCCTCCGGCACCGCTTCCTCCATCGCGCTGATCTGGAAGGTCGCGCCCTCCGGATCTGCGATCGTGGCGATCCGGCCGAAGGGGGAGTCCACCGGTCCATCGAGCACCGTCCCGCCGAGCTTCCGCACCCTGGCGAGCGCCGCTTCGCTCGAGCCGACACCGAGGTAGAGGCGCCAGCCGGTGGCTTCCTCGGGCATCACCCCGGTCGCATCGCCGATGCCCCAGCTGGCGGATTCTCCGGGGCCGTTGGTGGCGTAGCGGAAGTCGTCGGAGTCCATCGGCTCGGTGAGCGGGACCAGCTGGGCGTCGAACACCGCGGTGTAGAACGCGGAGGCCTCGTCATAGCGCAGGGTCATCAGCTCGAACCAGACGGGGGAGCCCGGGACGCCGGTGAAGTCATAGCCCTCGAGCTGGTTCGGCTGCCACATGCTGATCAGTGCGCCGGTGGAATCCAGGATCAGCGCGTTGCGTCCCCAATCGCCGATGTCGTGGGCGGGCATCACCACGGTGCCGCCGTTCTCGAGGGCCTTCGTCGAACGGGCATCGATGTCGTCCACGCTGAGGTGCACGCCCCATTCGGCAGTGAGCTCCTTCCCCTCCGGGCAGGTCATGCCTGCGATCGACATCGCCCCGCCCACCAGGGCGCCGTCGTTGCGGATCAGGTGGTAGTGGTTGAACTGCTCGCCGAGGTCCTCGAAGGACCAGCCGAACAGTCCCGTGTAGAAGGTCTTCGCCGCCTCGAGGTCATGGACGCCGAGGTCGAGCCAGGTGCTGGTGCCGGTGGTGCGGGTCATCGTTCCTCCTGGGGTCGGGGCCGTGGGCCCGGTGTGCCTCCACGCTAGGCGCGCAGGCTCGGCGATCGATGTCCGATCCTGCGCAGCCTGGAGGCGGAGCCGGTCAGCTGCGGCAGAGGACGGGCAGCGCGGACAGCAGCGGGGGACGGCCCGCACCGGGCGCGGCGCGCAGGTGCAGGGTGAGCTCGGCCGGTGCGGTCAGCGGCGCGGGGTGGACGGCGACCAGCGGCGCGGTGGGCACGAGCATGTCCTCGGGGTCCGCGTGGGCGGGCACCGCGAAGCCCAGCAGGAACGGCGCCCCAGGGCAGAGCGGCAGGTCCGCGACGGGCTGCCCGCTCAGCAGCGCCCCGGCCCGGGGCAGGCCGATCGGTGCCGGATGCGGGTACCAGCCCACCCAGATCGACGCGTCACCGCGCGTCTCGGCGCCGGCGGGGAGCTCCAGATGCACCCGCACGTGCTCGGGATGCGGCGGCAGGAGCGTGAACGGCCGCGGTGGCCGGGCGCTGACGCGCTCGGCGAGGCGGCGCAGCTGGCCCGGAGCGACCCCGACGGTGGCGCGGAAGCGGCGGCTGAAGCTCGAGACCGAGTCGAAGCCCACCGCCATGGCCACGTCGATCACCGGATCATCCTCGGCGAGCAGCAGGCGCTTGGCCGCATCGATCCTGAGGGCCGTGAGGTACTGGCCCGGGCCGATGCCCATGTGCGTGCGGAAGGCGCGGGAGAAGTGGAAGGGGCTGTAGCCGGCGTGCTCGGCGAGATCGCCCACGCTGAGGGTTGCCGTGTGCGTGCGGGCGAGGTCGATCACGGAGGCGAAGGAGGCCTCGGAGAGCGTGGGCACGGGCGTCGATGTGAGCGCAGTCACGCACTCGAGTGTAGGGAACGGTGCGGACAGCGCACCAGAGTCCAGCTCTGCGCCGCAGCAGTGCAGCAGCAGCGCGCACGAGAGACGGGCGGCCCCGCACCGAGGTGCGGGACCGCCCGTTCGTGGACCGAGCCCTCCGGGGAGGGGGCGCGGTCAGGCGCTGTGCTCGGCGCGGATCAGCTCCGCGGCGCGCTCGCCGATCAGCATCGTGGTGATGTTCGGGTTCACCGCGACCAGCTGCGGCATCACCGAGGCGTCGACCACGCGCAGGCCCGTCACGCCCTTGACCCGCAGCTGCGGATCCAGCGGCGACATCTCGTCGTCCGCCGCGCCCATCCGCACCGAGCCGGCCGGGTGGTAGACGGTGTTGTGGGTCTTGGCGACGTACTCGGCGATCTCCTCGTCGGTCTGGACGTCCTCGCCCGGGAACAGCTCCCGGCCGCGGAACTCGTCCATCGCGGACTGCGCGACGATCTCGCGTGCCCGGCGGATCCCGGCGACGGCCACGCGCATGTCATGGCCCTCCTCGTCGGTGAAGTAGCGCGGATCCACACGCGGCTTGTCGCGGTAGTCCATCGTGCGCAGCCGCACCGTGCCGCGCGAGCGGGCGTGGGTGATGTTCGGGGTCAGCGCGAAGGACTCCGGCGAGGTGGGATAGCCGTGACGGCGGGTGTGCATGTCGAAGGGCACCGAGCCGTAGTGCATCATCAGGTCCGGCAGATCCAGACCCTCCTCGGTGGGGGAGAAGATCCCGATCTCCCACCACTGGGTGGACTCGCGGGTCATCGTCTGCGTGGACTCCCAGGAGATGACCGCCTCAGGGTGGTCCTGCAGGTTCGAGCCGACGCCGGGGGAGTCGACCCGCACCTCGACACCGACCTCGCGCAGGTGCTCGGCCGGGCCGATGCCGGAGAGCATCAGCAGCTTCGGCGAGTCGATCGCCCCGGCGGAGAGGATCACCTCGCGGCGCGCGTGCATGAGCGAGGAACGGTCGAAGGCGTTGTCGATGTACTCCACGCCCGTGGCCCGCTGCTCCTGGTCGAAGAGCACCCGCATCACCTGCAGGCCGGTCAGCACGTGCAGGTTCTCCCGCTCGAGGTGCGGGTGCAGGTAGGACACCGAGGAGGAGGCGCGGGTGCCGTCGGCCTGGCGGTTGACCTGGAACCAGTTCGCACCGTTGACCACGGTCTCGAAGTCGTTGAACCGCGCGCGCGGGATACCGGCCTGCTCGCAGGCGTCCAGGATCGCCACGCCCACCGGGTCCTCGGCGGGCACGTCCATCAGGTGCACCGGGCCGTCGGTGCCGTGGCCCTCGCCGGTGCGATCCATGTTGGTCTCGAGACGGGAGATCAGCGGCATGATCGTCTCGGCGTTCCAGCCCTCGGCGCCGAGCTGCTCCCACAGGTCCATGTCCTCGGCCGGCGGGTGGAAGGCGATGCAGGAGTTGTGGGAGGAGCAGCCGCCCAGCACCTTCGCACGCGAGTGACGCATGAAGGAGTTGCCGTTCTCCTGCGGCTCGATCGGGTAGTCCCAGTCCAGACCGGACTCCAACAGCTCGGGCCAGCGCTTGAGCTGCAGCACCTCCTGGTGCTCGAGATCGGAGGGCCCGGCTTCGAGCAGGGCCACCTCGACGGAGGGGTCCTCGCTCAGGCGCGAGGCGAGCACGGCACCGGCGGAGCCGCCGCCGACGACGATGTAGTCGAACTCGGAGACGGGGTTCTCGGACGTGAGGTCCTGTGCGGACATGTCAGCTGCTTCCTGTCGATGAAGGGATGGAACGGGGGAGGGAGCGCCCCGCCGAGGCGTGCGGCGGGACGCTCCGGGACCGCGCGGGATCAGTCCTTGCGCGGGAACCAGCCGGAGACGGCCGGTTCGGTGTTGTGGTAGATGTGCTTGGTCTCGGTGTACTCCTCGAGACCGGAGGGACCCAGCTCCCGGCCGACGCCGGACATCTTGTAGCCGCCCCACTCCGCCTGCGGCAGGTAGGGGTGGTAGTCGTTGATCCAGATGGTGCCGTGGCGCAGGCGCCGCGAGACGCGCTGCGCGGTGCCGGCGTCCGAGGTCCACACCGCGCCGGCCAGGCCGTACTCGGTGTCGTTGGCGATCGCGATCGCCTCCTGCTCGGTGGAGAAGGTCTCCACCGTGATCACCGGGCCGAAGCCCTCCTCGATCACGGCGGGGTTGTCCGCGGTGCACTGATCCAGCACCGTCGGCGCGTAGAAGAAGCCCTGCTCGTGCTCGGGGCCGCCCCAGTGCCCACCCGTGCGCAGCCGCGCCCCGGCGGCGACGCCCCGCTCGACGTAGTCGGTGACCTTGTCGCGATGCTCCTTGGAGACCAGCGGGCCGGTCTCGGCCTTCGGATCCAGCGGACCGCCCATCACGATGCCCTCCGCGCGGGCGACCAGTTCGTCCACGAACCGCTCGGCGATCGACTCGTGCACGATCAGCCGCGTGCCGGCCGAGCAGACCAGGCCCGAGTCGAGGAAGCCGGCGTTGAGCGCATTGTCGAGCGCCGCCTCGTAGTCGGCGTCGGCGAAGACCACGTTGGGGTTCTTGCCGCCCAGCTCGAGCGCGACCTTCTTGATGCCGTGCGCGGCGGCCTCGGCGATCTTGCGCCCGGTGACCAGGCCGCCGGTGAAGGAGACCAGGTCGATCTCGGGGTGGGAGGACAGCGGAGCGCCCACCACGCCGCCGTCGCCCAGCACGAGGTTCGCGACCCCGGCGGGCAGACCCAGCGAGTCCAGCACATCCATGATCAGGATCGTGGTGTGCGGGGTGAGCTCGGCCGGCTTGATCACGAAGGAGTTGCCCGCCGCGAGCGCCGGGGCGATCTTCCACGCGGCCTGCAGCAGCGGGAAGTTCCAGGGGGTGATCATGCCGCACACGCCGATCGGCTCGTGCACCACGCGCGAGATGACGCTGGCGTCCCCCGCATCGACCAGGCGGCCGGGGTTCTGATCGGCGATCTTGCCGAAGTAGCGGAAGCACGAGGTGATGTCGTCCATGTCGCCCTCGGCCTCGACCAGGCGCTTGCCGGTGTCGAGGGCCTCGGCGCGGGCGAACTCGTCCTTGCGCTCCTGGAGGGCGTCTGCCACGCGCAGCAGGAAGTCGCCGCGCTCGGAGGCGGGCTTGTCGGCCCAGAGACCTTCGTCGAAGGCCCGACGGGCCGCGAGGATCGCGCGCTCGACGTCCTCGGCGGTGGCCTCGGAGACCACGCCCACCTCGGACTGGTCCGCGGGGCAGGTGACGGTGCGGGTTGCGCCCGAGGAGGAGGGCACCCACTGCCCGTCGATGAACAGGGTGGCGATGGTGTCAGTCATGGCGCTCCTTCGTGTCGGGCGTGCTGGAGGTCTCGAGGCTCGCGGGAGCCTCGACCTGGTCGGTGTCGTCCCAGGTGTCCGGCGCCGTGACGGCGATCGTGCCCGTCGCGGTGCCGATGTCGGTGCTCATCGTGAGGTACATGATGTGCGCGTCGTAGGCGTCCAGGACATCCGCGATGACCTGCTCCTTTGTGTATCCCATGATGTCGCGGCCGCGGGAGCCGAGGATCGAGAAGATCTCGACCCGGTAGAAGGTGTCCCGCACCGCGGCGAGGTTGGTGGCGAAGCTCGGGGTCGAGTAGGCCACGGGGTAGGTCTGGTACTTGAAGTCCTCGGACTCGGGGAAGGAGACGACGAGGTCCACGAAGGGGATCCCGCTGTCGGGATGCTCGCCGCGATCGCAGGAGACATCGGCCCCGAGCCCCTTGAGCTCGGCGGCGACCTCCTCCACCGCGGGGGTGGCGACGGTCTCGATGAACGTCGTGGCCTGCTCGGCGCTCGCATAGGACATGCGGTGCTGCAGGCGCTTGCGCCAGGAGCCGCGCTCGCCGCCGTCGGCGCCCAGCACCCGGCTGTTCAGCAGCCCCGGCAGGGCGGCCTGGCGGGCGGCGAGGTTCATGCTCTCGGTGCGCAGCACCTTCCAGAGGCTGAACATCACCAGGTACACCAGGATCGACAGCGGCAGACCCACCATCACGGTGGCCGCCTGCAGCGTGTACACGCCGTCGATGAACAGCATCACCAGGGTCAGCGCACCGGTGATCACGGCCCACACGATGCGCAGCCAGGGCGCGCCGTCGGAGTCGGTGGTCGAGGACTTCGAGGTCATGTTCGCCATCACCAGCGAGCCGGAGTCCGCGGAGGTGACGTAGAAGAACAGGCCCGTGATCACGGCCAGCGCCACGGTGAAGGTCGCGCCCGGGTACTGCTCGAGCAGGTTGAAGAACCCGGATTCGGGCAGGTTCACCGCCAGGTCCAGGAACTTCTCGTCATCGAAGAAGCTCAGCGCCGCGTTGCCGAAGATCGACACCCACAGCAGGATGAAGGCGAAGGGGATCAGCAGCACGCCCACCACGAACTGGCGCAGGGTGCGGCCGCGGGAGATGCGCGCGAGGAACAGGCTCACGAAGGGTGCCCAGGCGATCCACCAGGCCCAGAAGAACAGGGTCCAGTCCGCCATCCACTGCGAGGCGGGGTAGCCGAGGTCCGCGGCGCCGTCGGTGTAGGCGAAGGTGTTCATCATCATCCCGGGGAACCGGGAGAAGAAGTCGCCGATGTTCTGCACCAGGGCGTTGAGCAGCTGGTGGGTCTGGCCGGAGAAGAGCACCCACAGCATCAGCGTCAGGGCCAGCACCACGTTGAGCTCGGAGAGGCGGCGGATGCCCTTGTCCACGCCGGAGACGGTGGACAGCACGGTGATGAACACCGCCAGGGCCATCAGGGCGATCTGCACCGAGATCGAGTTGGGGACCCCGAACAGCGAGGAGAGCCCGTAGTTCAGGAACACCACGCCGATGCCGAGCGACACCGAGATGCCGAAGATCGTGCCGATCGTCGCGCCGATCTCCGCTGCATGGCCCACGGCGCCATGGATGCGGCGACCGAAGATCGGAGCCAGGGCGGAGCGGATCGACAGCGGCAGGTGGTAGCGATAGGCGAACAGGCCGAAGGCCATGCCCATCAGCGCGTACATCGCCCAGCCGGGGATGCCGTAGTGGAAGATCGTCCAGATCACGGCCATCCGGGCCGCCTCGTCTGAACCAGCCGGGGCGTCCGGCGGGGTCAGCACGTTCGAGGCAGGCCCGGAGATCCCGAAGAACATCAGGTCCACACCGATGCCGGCGGCGAACAGCATCGCCGCCCAGGTGAACAGGTTGTACTTGGGCAGGGAATGATCCGGGCCCAGCTTCGTGCCGCCCACCTTGGAGAAGGCGACGATCAGCACGAACACCACCACGATCGTGGCGGTCAGCACGTAGTACCACCCGAAGTTGGTGGCCACCCAGTCCATCGAGCCGAAGATGACCGTCTCGGCCGTGCCCGGCCAGATCGCGGCGAACAGCACGAAGGCCACGATGATCACCGAGGTGCCGATGAACACCGGCCAGTTGACCGCGGAGTGCGTGCGGGCCGCGGTGGCACCGCCGCCGGGGGTTGCGCCGCCCGTTGCTCCGGGATCCCTCCCGCCGTCGGAGGGATCTGTGGGGCGAGGGATCGCGGCCTCAGCCATCTCGGTCCTTTCGGTCGGGGGACCGGGCGCCGCTGGCCGCACGGGCCGCTCTGCCCGGCGACGGGAGAAGCGCCGAGGGCTCGAGGGGTGCTCGGGCCAGGCGCCGCAGATGACCATATTGTCCGACAGCCAGTCGATCCAACCAGATGGCTAAGTAAGTGACCGATGTGGCATTCGCCCGCGGATCCGGGACGGGGGCGGGGCGCAGGGGTGCCATGGGCGGCGCCGTCGCTCGGCCGCGGCGCCGCCCGTTCCCTCAGGCGCCGACGGGCACCGGCGCGGACTCTGCGCGCTCCTCACCGGACGGCGCCGTGACCGTCCCGATCGACCACTGGAAGCCCGGCAGGGTGCCGTTGACCTCGAAGGCGCCGATCTCGCGGGCCTTGTACACCCACGGGTTGTGGGAGGCGACGGTGCGGGCGTTGCGCCAGTGCCGGTCCAGCGCCGAGCCCTCGCGCACGGCCGAGGCGCCGAGCGTGTCGAACAGGCGTGTGGCCGCCTCGGGGACCAGTCGTGTGGTGATGATCTGCGCGCGGCCGGAGGCGAGCTCCGCCTCGACGGCCGCGGCGCGCGCCTCCTCGGAGCCCCGGCGGGTGGCCGCCACGGCGGCCTCGATCGATCCTGCGACCTGCTCCACGAGCGCTGCCGAGGTTGCGGCGACCGCGGAGATCTCGCCCAGGATCTGCAGGATCTGGGGGTCCTCGCGAACCCGGTCGGCGTTGCCGTGGCTGTAGGTGCGGGTGCGGGCGGCGACCGCCGCGGTCGTATCCTCCAGCACAGCCGCCGCGATCCCGGCGTGCACCGCCACGAGCACCAGCTGGTACACGGCCGTCTGGTAGCCGAAGCGATCGGTGAAGGGGATGACGTCGCGTGCCTCGAGCTCGGCGCGCTCGTACACGATCGTGCCGGTCCCGGTGAGCTTCTGCCCGAACCCGTCCCAGTCATCGCTGCGGGTCACCCCGGGCTGCACCAGCGGCACCACGGCGATGTGCTGGCTTCCGTCGGCCGCCTCCACCAGGGTGTCCGAGAAGTCGGCGAAGAGGGATCCGGTGGTGTAGAACTTCTTCCCGCTCACCTGGGCACGATCACCCTCGACGGTGATCTTCGTGCCGAAGGTGCCGCGCTCCACGCTGCCGATCTCCGACCACGCGTTCCCGATCACGGCCCCGCCCGCGATCCGCTCCAGCCAGCGGTCGCGGAAATCTGCGTGCGGGGAGACCAGCAGGTCCTCGACGAAGGCGATGTGGCCGCGCCAGATCTGGGGGAGGTTCGAATCGGCCGCGGCGAGATCCACCAGGAGCGCGGCGAGCTGCGGGAACGTGGCGCCCAGGCCGCCAGCCTCGACCGGCACCCGGAGGGTCCCGAACCCGGCCTCGGCCAGGGCGCGCACCGCCTCGACCGGCAGGGAGCGCTCACGCTCCCGGTCCAGGGCGCCGGCGGCGATGGTCTCGAGAACGGGGGAGAAGCGAGCACGGAGCTCGGCGAGCGTGGTCATGGTTGTCCTTTCGTCGTCCCACATGGTGCGTGGTTGCCGACGCTAGGAGCTGCGTCCGGTCAGGCGCCAGGGCTCAGTCGCACGGCGTCGTCCGGCGACCCGGGGCGTGATGGAGGGTCACGCGGAGGGGCCGCCGAGAACGGCGTCGAGAGGGGCGCTGAGCGCTCTCAGGCCTCGTTCTCCGGCTCAGGCTCCGGCGGCAGCGGCCGCGAGCCGCGCAGGAAGCAGGCGCCGAGCAGCCCGAGCGCGGAGATCCCGGCGGCCACGAGGAAGGCCACGTTCACGCCATGGATCGCCCCGGTCACGCCGTACTCCTGGGGATCGAGGGCGGCGGCGGTCATGACCGTCACCAGCACGCCGGTGCCGACGGACGCCGCGACCTGGCGCATCGTGTTGTTCACCGCGGCACCGTGGGGGATCATCCGCCCGGAGAGCTGGTTCAGCGCAGCGGTGGTCACCGGCATGATCACCATCGCCGTGCCCAGCATCCGCACCGCGTTGACGATCGCGATGTACGCGAAGGTGGTCTCCGGGCTCAGCCGAGCCAGCAGCAGGGTGGTCACGGTCAGCAGCGCGAAGCCGATCACCGCGAGCGCCCGCGCACCGAAGCGGTCGAAGATCCGGCCGGTCACCGGGGACATCAGCCCCATGATCACCGCACCCGGCAGCAGCACCAGGCCGGACTCGAGAGCGGTGAAGTCGCTCATGTTCTGCATGAACAGCGGGATCATCAGCATCCCACCGATCATGGCCATGAACACCAGCATGCCCAGCACCGTGCCGAGCGTGAACATGCGGTTGCCCAGCACCCGCAGCTCGAGCAGCGGATCGGCCAGGCTCAGCTGGCGATGCACGAACCACACCAGCGTCACCACGCCCACGCCGAGCGGGACGAGCACCTGCGGACTGATCCAGCCCACGTTGCCGGCGTTGCTGAACCCGAACAGCAGCCCGCCGAAGGCGAAGGTGGACAGGATCAGCGAGAGCAGATCCAGGTGGGGGTTCGTCTGCTCGGTGACGTTCTTGAGCGTGAAGTACGCGAAGGCGAGCGCGCCGAGCGCGATCGGCAGCATCATCACGAACAGCACCCGCCAGGACCAGTGATCCACGACGAAGCCCGAGAGCGTCGGCCCGATCGCGGGGGCGAAGGAGATCACCAGCCCGAAGGTGCCCATCGCGGTGCCGCGCTTATGGATGGGGAAGATCGCGAACAGGATCGTCTGCATCAGCGGCATGATCATGCCGCCGCTGGCGGCCTGCACGATGCGGCCCAGCAGCAGCACCGCATAGACCGGCGCCGCGGCGCAGATGACGGTGCCCAGTGCGAAGATCCCCATCGCCGCGAAGAACATCGTGCGGGTGCTGAACTTCTGGATCAGATACGCAGTGGCCGGGATCATGATGCCGTTGACCAGCATGAACAGCGTGGTCACCCACTGCGCGGTGTTCGCCGAGATGCCGAAGTCGTCCATGAAGGCCGGCAGGGCGGTGTTCAGCAGGGTCTGGTTCAGGATGATCACGAAGGCGCCGCCGAGCAGCACCATCATCACCAGGTTCGGGTTCACCGCCGGCTGGGAGGCGCCGTGCGCTCCTGAAGCGCCCTCATGCGTGCGGCCCATGGTCGGATCCCCTCCTGTCTCGATCCTCGCCGGGCCCTGCCCCGTCGGGTATGCGGCGGATGTCGCCCGTACGAGGCTAGGTGCGAAGTTGCACTGGGTGCAAGGACATGGGGGTGGGATCCATGTCTCGGCGTCTGCCCCTGCGCGTCGGGCTCGGCACAATGGGGGAGTGCCCTCCTCGACCGTGACCGCCCCGACGCTCCCCGCCCGTGCCGACGCGGCGGTGGCAGGTCTCGCTCCGGGCTACTTCGCGCTCGTCATGGCGACCGGGATCGTCTCGATCGGACTGCGCGGCGTCGGGGCCGACGCCGCGGCGCTCGCGCTGCTGGTGCTCGCCACTCTTGAGGCGGCGGTTCTGGCCGTGCTCTACGGCGTGCGGTGGCTGCGGCATCGCGAGCGGGTGCGCTCCGACGCGAAGAACCCCGAGATCGCCTTCGGATACTTCACCGTCGTCGCCGCGTGCAGCGTGCTCGCCGTCGGCCTCCAGGAGGTGGGTCTCGGACTGCTCTCGGCCGTGCTGCTCGGGATCGGCGCCGCGATCTGGATCGTGCTCGGGTACGTGCTGCCCTGGCAGGTGCTGATGGCCCGCGACGGAGAACCGATCCTGGCACGCACCAACGGCAGCTGGTTCATCTGGTCGGTCGCCTCGCAGTCCCTCGCCGTGGGGCTGTCCGGGCTCGAGCCCGCCTCGCCCGGCTTCGCCGCGGTGCTCGGGCTGCTGACCGTGCTGTCCTGGTCGGTGGGGGCGATCCTGTACGTGGGCATCGCGGTGCTGGTGATCCTGCGCGTCGTCCATCACGGCATCACCCCGCAGCAGTTCGAGCCCACCTACTGGGTGGCGATGGGGGCGCTGGCGATCTCGGTAGTCGCGGGCGCCGGGATCTACGCCATGGCGCCGGTGCCGATGGTGGAGGCCTCCCGTGGGCTGATCGGCGGGACCGTGGTGCTCTTCTGGTGCTTCGCCCTGTGGCAGTACCCGCTGCTGCTCGGCGCGGGGGTGTGGCGCCATCTGATCCATCGCGTTCCGCTGCGCTACGTGCCCACGCTGTGGTCGATGGTGTTCCCGCTGGGGATGTTCGCGGTGGCCTCGCTGCGGCTGGGGACGGTGGAGCATCTGCCGCTGGTGGCGGGGATCGGCGTGGCCGGTCTGGTCATCGCCGTGCTCGCCTGGCTCGCGGTGTTCAGCGGGCTGGTGGCCACGCTGGTGCGCGGAGCGCGGGGAACGCGCCGTGCCTGAGCTCCACGGGCGGGCGCGCAGCCGGCCGGACCGCTGCGGAGGCTGAGCCCTCCGACGGCGGCCCGGCGGCAGGCTCACTCGACGGTGATCTCTCCCATCGGGCCCCAGCCGTCGCTGTCGATCTGGTGGGAGATGATCTGCGGGGTCGCCGAGAGGTACTGCGGGAACTCCTCCTGCATCTTCCTGAAGTGCGGGGAGTTCACGTGCGGGCCCGCGCCCTCGTCGGTGAACGCCTCGATCAGCACGTAGGTGTTCGGGTCCTTCACGCTGCGCGACCACTCGAACCACAGGTTGCCGGGCTCTTCGAGGGTGGTCTCGGTGAACTCGCGGGACAGCTCGGGCCACTGGTCGGCGAACTCGGGCTTCACAGGGAACTTCACGTTGATGAGGATCATCGTCGCGTCCTTTCAGAGATCGGGGTGGGACCAGCTTGCCAGCTCGTCAGCGTGATCGGCCGTGAGGGCAGGGATCAGAGATTGATCGTGACGTCCCCGGCCTCACGCAGCTCGGCGGCGAGGGTGGTGGCCGCCTCGTTCTGCTGCTGGGTGACGGCCTGCTGGGCCAGCTGCTCTTTGACCTCCTCGAAGGGCGGGATCTGCGAGGTGTCGCCACCGGCCCGCGACTGCTGCGCGGTGAGCTGCTCGTACTGCTGCTTCAGCTCCTCCTCGGTGGGCTCGGCGATGTCCGCCTCCTGCTCGATGTACGCGGTCAGGGCGAACTGGGAGGCGGCGTCCTCACGGATCTCCTCCGCACTCATGCCCTGCTGCTCGAGCGAGGAGACGACCTCGTCGGCCGAGCCCAGGCCGTTCTGCGAGGCGACCTCCTCGAGGGTGGCGTCGATGTCCTCGTCGGTCGCCTCGATGCCCGCGTCCTTCGCGCCCTGCAGCAGCAGCTCGTTGTCCACCAGCTGCTGGGCCACCTGGCCCTTGAGGTCGGCCTGGTCGGGCTGCTCGCCGGTGGTCTGCTGCTGCATCGCCATCTGCTGGAACTGGCTCTCGTAGATGGGCACGAACTCGTCCTTGGTGATGTCCTCGCCGTTGACGGTGGCCACCACGTCCGGGACGTCGGAGACATCCGCTTCCGGGGCCTGCTGCGCGCCGCCCTCCCCGCCCGCAGCAGCGGGGGCACCGCCTCCGTCGCTGGCCGCGGGCGGCTGGCCGCCGCCGTCGCTGCCGCCCGAGGGGGCGGCCTGATCGCCGCTGCACCCGGTCAGGGCGAGCCCTGCGGTGAGCGTGACTGCGGCGAGGGTGCGCCGGAGCGCTCGGCTGCTGGGAACCTTCACTGTGCCTCCTGAGATCGTTGGCGCGAGCGACGGTACGCCCCGAAACCTGGAACCGTGTTGCACAGATGCCCAGGCGGCGGTCAGAAAGCCTGTGCGCGGGGGAGACGCCGGCCCGGAGGCGGCCTCTCCGTGGAGACATGGCTCACCGTGAGCCTTCCGTTCCGCCCCTGATGGCACAGTCGGGCCGATGGCGAGGTCTGCTGGCGATAGTGTCAGTGGACCTCACCATCGGCCCGTCGTGGACGGCTCCCATCGCGCCCGTCCTGCTGCGGTCAGTACCCGATGGACTTCAGGTACTCGCGGGACTCGCGGATGCAGTCGATCGGATCGCGGCCGTAGGTGTCGTCCTGCTCGATGAGGAAGTACTCCGCGCCGGCCTTCTCCGCAGCGGGCAGCAGCGCGGGCCAGTTCATGTTGCCCTGGCCCACCTCCGCGAACTGGGCGAGGGAGAGGAAGATGCCGTAGAAGTCCTTCGTATCCAGCTCCTTCGCCTCTAATCTCGCCACCGCGTCGGCCGGCATCGGGGCGACGCGGAAGTCCTTGACGTGGATCAGCTTGCAGGCGCCGGCGTAGGCCTCGAGCATGTCCAGCGGGGCCATCCCGCCGCGCTGGACCCAGTGCAGGTCCACCTCGAACAGCAGCGACGGGGCGACCCGGCGCACGATGTCGAAGATCCGCTCGCCCTCGAACTGGATCAGGTCCACGTGGTGGTTGTGGTAGCACAGCCTGATGCCCTGCTCTGCGAGACGGGCCGCGTAGGGCTCGACCGACGCCGCCCACTCCTCGGTGGCGGCCTTCGAGGTCATCGCGGTGAAGGGCATCATGCCGATGCGCAGGAAGCGGGAGCCGGTCTTCCGGCATGCCTCGACGGCACGGTCGAACTCGGTCTCGAGCGCGAAGCCGTTGCCGCCGGGAGCGATCGAGGCGCTCATCGCCGCGGTCTCGACGCCGAAGTCGGCCTTGCCGCGCACGAGGTCGTCGATGAGCTCGTCGGTCATCTCCACCTGGGAGACCTCGACGGAGTCGATGTCGAGCTCGCGCACCTCGCGCAGCACCTCGTACATGCCCTTCTCGTTGATCCGGTCCTTGAGCATCATGAGCTGGAGTCCGACGACGGCCATGGTGAGTCTCCTTCGAGTCGAGTGAGCGGCGCGAAAGGGCGCCGGTGAGAGTGGTGAGAGGGAAAGGGAGCGGGCGGGAGAGGTCGGGCCGACGCTCGGGAGCACCTGCCCGGCCGGCGTCGCCTCAGGAGCGGGCGGGGAACTTCCCCTCCTCCTCGATGCGCCGGTTGAGCTCGACGAGGTGCTCGTCGGCCGGATAGTCGACCAGGTCGATCTCACGGCCGGTCCAGGCCGACAGCTGCATTCCCGAGGCCAGGCGCACGCCGTTGATGCCCTCGGCGCCGTCGGCGATCAGCGCGGTGCCGTCGTTGAGGTGGGCGGCGAAGTTGGTCAGGACGTCGATGTGCTGCTGGCCCCAGGCCGACTCGTACTCCTTGACCTCGGTGGTGAACAGCTCGGAGGTGTCGATCTGGCCCATGAACAGGCGGCCCACGTCCTCGGCGGACATGCCGTCGCTGAGGCTGCGCTCGTCCTGCGTGAGCCGCGTGATGGTGACCTTCTTGGAGTCCTCCACCACGATCTTGCCCTGGTCGAAGAGCATCTCCAGGCGGTCGGTGCCGATGATGTCGTTGGTGGAGGTGATGAAGCTGCCGGTCGCACCGTCGCCGAAGTCCACCACGGCGTTGACCTCGTCCTCGGTGGCGATGTCGCGCTGGAACCCGAAGGCCAGCTTCGCGAAGACCTTCTTCGGCGCCCCGCACAACCACTGCCACAGGTCCAGCTGATGCGGGGCCTGGTTGACCAGGACGCCGCCGCCCTCGCCGCCCCAGGTCGCACGCCAGGCCGACTGGTCGTAGTAGGCCTGCGGACGCCACCAGGTGGTGATGATCCAGGAGGTGTGGCGCAGCTTCCCGAGCTCGCCCGAGGAGATCAGCGCCTTGAGATCGGTGTAGACCGGGTTGGTGCGCTGGTTGAACATGATCGCGAAGGTGGTCTCGGGATGAGCGGCCGCGAAGTCGTTCATCTCCTGCACCTGCTTGGTGTAGACGCCGGCCGGCTTCTCGGTGAGGGTGTGGATGCCCTTGCCGATCGCGGCGATCGTCATCTCCGGGTGCAGATAGTGCGGCACGGTGGTGACCACGGCGTCCACGTCCCCGGAGTCCAGCATCGCGAGGTAGTCGTCGTAGAAGGGGACCCCCGCGTGCTTCTGCGCGGCGAGCTCCTGCTTGGCGGGGTCGACGTCGGCGATCGCGCCGAGCGTCATCCCGGCCACCTTGCCGTCGGCGAGCAGGCCGGCGTACATGCCGCCCTGGGCGCCGAGCCCGATGATTCCGAGGCGGACGTTCTTCTCCGACATGGTGTCTCCGTTCTGTGGGGCGTTCTATGGGGCGGCACCCGGTCGAGTGTCGCGGAGGATGAGCAGAGGTGCAGGTGAGGGGCTGGCGGCCGGGCGCTGGGGTTGTAGATGCCCTCGAGGACCTCGTCGGTCTGGGCGATCGTGCCGGTGCCGGACTGGTAGCCGATCTCGTCCCGGAAGCAGAAGGGGCGCACGGCCTTCTTCTGCTCGGGTACTGCCGCGTGGGTGGTGCTCATCGTGCTCCTCGGGACTCATCGTTGAGACTGCCGGAGCGTTGAACGTGGGGTCGGTCCGCGCGTGGTGCTCCGACGTGCCGGGCGAGGTGCGGGAACGGGCGCCGGCGAGTGCCCTGAGTCTGGTGATGGAGCTCCGCCAGGAGGTCTTGTTGCCAACAGTTGCAGTGTCGGTGCCGTGTCGTAGAAAATGGTACTACTTGGTGGGCGCGCTGTCAGCTGCGAGGGCGACCCCACATGCGGATGAGTCCTACGCCACCTCGGCTCTCATGGTGCGATGAGCGTCCAGAACTGCTTGTTGTCGCCATCGTGCGGAACTGAGGCTGTGCCCGCTGGACGGCCGACGGCCGGGCCACCGCTCAGGGTGGCCCGGCCGTCGGGATCCAGGCGTGATCGCGCCGCGGCGATCACGGGGCGGCGCTGTGCGCCGTAGGAGATCAGTAGAGGTTCAGGAAGGTCTGCAGGACCTCCACGGTGTCCTCGTCGATCTTCTCGGAGCCGTTCTGCTCGGCGCCGATCTCATGCTGCAGGCCGGCCACGGTGTCCTCGCCGATCACGCCGTCCTGGCCGGTGTTCGCCCACTTCTGGAGGGCGAGGGTGGTCGCCTCGTCCATCTCGCCGGTCTGCTCCACGCCCAGCCAGTCCTGGAGGGCGGTGACCGTCTTGGGACCCATCTTCCCGTCTACCTCGAGGGTGCCGGCCACCGAGAGGTCGCCGGTCGCCTTCGAGCCGGGCTCGCCGGCCGGGGCGTTCGAGGGCTCGGAGCCGCCGCTGCTGTCCTGCTGCTCCTGCGGCTGCCCCGCCGGCTGCTCACGCTGCTCGTCGCGGGTGGCGCCGTCGTCCTCACGGGGCTGCTGCTCCTGCTGCTCGCCCTGCTCCTGCTCGCCCTCGCCCTGCTCCTGCTCGCCCTCGTCCTGGGACTGCTCGCCCTCGGGGGCGCCGCTGGTGTCCGCGCCGCCGGTGAGGTGGACGCCGCAGTTGGGCCAGGCGCCCGGGCCCTGCATCTCCAGGAGCTTCTCGCCCGCGGCGATCTGCTGGCTCTTGGAGGCGAGGTCCGCGCGCTCGGCGTACTGCAGGCCGCCTGCGGCCTCCCACGAGGACTGCGAGAACTGCAGGCCGCCGTAGTAGCCGTTGCCGGTGTTGATGGACCAGTCGCCGCTGGCCTCGCACTGGGCGACCTCGTCCCAGCCTCCGGCGGCGTTCGCCGCGGTGCCGGTGGCGAGCATGCCGGTGGCCACGACGGCCCCTCCGGCCAGGGTCACTGCGGTGCGGGTCAGGCCACGGCGCAGCGGGGAGATCTTGGGGGTCCTGCGGGCGTGCGTGCTGTGCTGGGACATGAACACGTCCTCTCACATCTCTCGCGGGGTGCGCGGAGCCGCCGGATGCGGCGTCCGCGTTCTGGACGTCGGCCACCGTAGGGGGAGCCCTCCCCGGCGACGCAAGCCCCCGGCGTGCCTGTGGGGAAGACTTGACCTCGTCATGCAGCGGCCATGGGACCCGCCGCAGGCGCGGACGGCGCCATGACCGGCGATGACGCGGTGTCACCGCGGAGGCGAGGACTTAGGGAGACGTGACCCTCACGGTGTCTGCCATGTCACGGCAACATCACGATGGCGGTCACGGACAGTGAGTCAGGACTCCTGATCGGGGTTCAGCCCGGCGGCCGCGGCCTCCCGGTGCTCGGCCTCGCCCGTCTCGAGCGCGAACAGGCCATAGGCCAGGGGAGAGGCGGAGAACATCTCCGCGCAGTGCTCCGCGAGGCGCGGCCACGGCCTGCCACCGCCGAGAGCGTAGACCTCGAGCACTCGCTCGAACGCAGCCGGCGGCGCGCTGGCCTGATGGAACACCAGATCCCTCGCGGGATCCCCGACGGCCGCGGTGGTCCAGTCCAGCAGCGCCGAGATCCTCTCGCCCTCGAGGAGGGTGTGCGCCGGGTAGATCTCTCCATGGGTGAGCACGCTGTGCTGCGGCCAGTAGCTGTCCTCCGCGATCCAGGCCTGCCAGCGCTCCCGCAGAGCGGGCGCGACCTCGAACTCCGCGCAGACCCGCTCCAGGTCCTGTCGCCAGGCCTCCCGCACCTGCGCGGGGGAGCGGACCTCGATGCCGGTGGTCGCGGCGTCGGAGGAGTCGATGCCGTGCAGCTGGGCGACCACCTGCCCGAGCGAGTCCGCGTACTCGAGCGAGGCGATGTCGAGGCGCCAGGTGACGGTGCCGTCCGCCTCGAGGCTCAGCCCGGGCACGCCGGGCAGCAGCGGATAGGCGATCAGGGAGGGCGAGGAGATCCTCCAGTCGGGCACCGCCACATCCAGCCTCGGGCGCACCAGCTCGAGCAGACGGCCCTCGATGTCGGCGCGGGAGAGCACATCGGCACGGCGCGGGATGCGCAGCACCCACTGCTGCCCGTCCGATCCCCTCCCGAACGCCACCCGGAAGTCCAGGCCCATCTCCTCGGTGCGCAGGCTCGAGGCCTCGAGCTCGAGACCGTGGTCCCGGGCCAGGGCGAGCAGGTCGGCGGCATCCTGCGGCGGCTGCGTCTCGGGCATGCGGGCAGTGTGCCATCGCCGCCCCGGCCCCGGCCAGGGAATTCCTCCCGCGATCTCCACCGCGTAGTCTCCGTGCATGCGAGGGAGCGGGCGGGAGCGAGCCGTGCGCGACGGGGCCCCGATGCGGGCGGCGCCGGCACGTGCGCTCTCCGCCGCGTCGGCCGGGTTCCTGGCGATCTCCGGAGCGCACCTCGGCACCCAGCTGCTGGGGCTGAAGGGCCTGGCCGATCTCACCCAGGTGCTGCTGATGCCGCTGCTGGCCGCGGCGCTCGTGCTCGCCACCGCCTCCCCGCGGCCGCGCCTCGTGCGCCTGATGCTGCTGGGCCTGGGCTTCTCCTGGCTGGGCGACTCCGTGCCGAGGCTGCTGGCGGGGGAGGCGGGCTTCCTGGCGATGCTGGGCGGCTTCCTGATCGCCCAGTGCCTCTACGCGGCAGCCTTCTGGCCCTTCCGAGACAGGTCGCTGCTGCGGCGTCCCGGCCTGGCCCTGATCTACCTGGCCGTCGCGGGGGTGATCGTGGTGCTGTGCGCGCCCGCGGCGGGGACGCTGCTGCCGGCGGTCGCCGTGTACGCCGCGGTGATCGCCCTGATGGCGGTGCTCGCCACCGGGCTCGGGGCCCTCGCGGGCATCGGTGCGGCGGTGTTCGTGCTCTCCGATGCGCTGATCGCACTGAACAGCTTCGGCGTGCTCACGCTGCCGGGGCACGGCTTCTGGGTGATGCTCACCTACCTCGCCGCGCAGACGATGCTGATCCTCGCCGTGCACCGGCAGGTCCGCGCCAGCGGGGAGGCGCCCTCGCTCAGGGGCTGACGGGCCGGGCGGACTGCGCGGCGGCCTCCAGGCGCGTCACGTCGAGCCTGCGCTGCGTGTACATCTCCGCGGTCACCGCGGCGGCCACCGCCGGGGACTCACCCAACAGCTCGTACAGGCGCCGGGGCACGATCTGCCAGCTGACGCCCCACCGGTCACGGCACCAGCCGCACTGCGACTCCTCGCCGCCGTGGCCCACGATCGCGTCCCACAGGCGATCCACCTCGGCCTGGTCCTCGACGATCAGCTCGATCGAGACCGCCTCGGACTGCGGGAAGTGCGGGCCGCCGTTCAGCAGCGTGTACTGGGCGCCGCCGAGCTCGATCACCACCACGAGCGATCCGCCGTCGGCCGGCGGGCCCGCGGGGGAGTCCGGCACGGGCGTGTACGGCATGCGCTCGAGCACCCGGGCACCGGGCAGCAGGGAGACGTAGAAGTCGGCGGCCTCATCGACTCCGCCGTCGAACCAGAGACATGTCCTCACCGTCGTCATACGGCGATCCTCCTCCTCCGGTCCCGTACCGTCCAGGAACTTCGGCAGGAACCTCTCGGGCGGAGACGACACAGCGCCCCTCGGCGAACCGAGGGGCGCTGTGCGTCAGGCGGGGGAGGTCAGCGCTTGCGCGAGGCCGCGTGATCCGCGCGGGCCTGCTCGCGCTCGAGACGCTTGGCCTCCTTCGCGGCGAGGGCCTGCTCCTCCTCGGCGACCGTGATGACGTTGCCGCTGGGATCGGTCGCGACCGAGCCGTCGGCGCGGGTGACCTCGAGGCCCTCCGGCTGCTCGTCGGAGCGCTCGCCGCGCTCGTTGAACTCGACGCGGCGGTCGTGGATCCGGTGCGCATCCGCCAGCAGCTCGCGCACGTTCTTCTCCGCGACGACTATGTCCTCGTACTTCGCCGGGAGGCTGTCCACGATCTTCTCGTTCGCGATCATGCGGTCGTAGGTCGCATCGCGACGCTGCTCGAAGTCCGCATACGTCATCTCGATGTAGGCCTGCGCCTCGCGGTGGGCGTTGTTGACCGTGGCCTGGGCACGGCCCTTGGGCGAGATCAGCGAGGCGATCACCGTGATGGTGAGGACCGTGATGATCACCGTCAGCGAGAACGCGGTGGTGATCTCCGGGACGGCGTGGACGGGCTCGCCGCCGTTGATGAAGCCCAGCTCGTTCTCGTGCAGGGCATGGAAGACGAGCTTCACACCGATGAACGCGAGGATCAGCGACAGGCCGTAGGAGAGGTACACCAGGCGGTCCAGCAGACCGTCGATCAGGAAGTACAGCTGGCGCAGTCCCAGCAGCGAGAACACGGTCGCGGTGAAGACGATGTAGGTGTTCTGGGTGAGGCCGAAGATCGCCGGGATCGAGTCGAGGGCGAACAGCAGATCGGTCGCGCCGATCGCGATCATGACCAGCAGCATCGGGGTCAGGACGCGCTTGCCGTTCTCGATGGTGAACAGCTTGTCGCCGTCGTACTCATCAGTCGCGGGGAGGAACCGCTTGACCACGCGGACGAAGAAGCCCTCCTTCTCCTCGTCCTCCGGGGAGTCGTCCTTGAACTCGTCGATGATCATCTTCACCGCGGTGAACAGCAGGATTGCGCCGAAGAAGTAGAAGGTGAAGGACAGCTTCTCGATGGCGACGGCGCCGATCGCGATCATGCCCGAGCGGGCGATGATCGCGAAGGTGATGCCGAACAGGAGGACCTTCTGCTGGTCCTCGCGCGGCACGGCGAAGGTCGCCATGATCACGAGGAACACGAAGAGGTTGTCGACGCTCAGCGCCTTCTCGGTGACATAGCCGGCGAAGTACTCGCCGCCCATCGCACCGCCGCCGAACACGAGCACGCCCACGCCGAACAGCAGTGCGATGCCCACGTAGATGGCGGACCAGATCGCCGCTTCACGGATGGTGGGGATGTGCGCCTTGCGCACATGGAAGAAGTAGTCGAAGGCCAGCAGGCCGAGGACGCCCACGATGGTGAGGGCCCAGATCAAGGGGGAGACGGTCACGATTCTGCTTTCCTGGGTCGCGGAGTGGACCCGGGTCTCTCCACCGGTCGACCTGCGACCGGCCACTGCGCCCGGAGGACCATCGTCAGTCCTCGTGGTGACGTGCGCAGCGTGACGGATACTCCCCCGTTGCCGTCAGGGAGTCTACATGCGGGCCATGAGAGAGGTGAAGGGCTCACCGGCCGGTGCAACCGGCCTCACGTCCCACTCCCGGCGGCTCAGCGGTCCTCCACCGCGTCCTTCAGCTCCTCCTTGTCCATGTCGGAGCGTCCTTCGATCCCGTGGCGCTTCGCGTCCTGGTAGAGCTGCTCCTTGGTGCGGCCCTGCGCGCCGGAGTGGGAGCGCTCGCCGCCGCGCTCGGAGGGTGACCTGTCCTCGGTGGAGGTGCGGCTGGCCTCGTCGGACTCGCCCTCCTGGGCGCGGGTCTTGTTCACGGTGCGGGCGGCGATCTCCTCCGCCTCGTCCTGCGAGCTGCCGCGTTCGAGCTGGCTGTCCTTGATGTGCTCGTACTGGCGCTCGCGCTTCTCGCTCCAGGCCCTGGGCATGTTCGCTCCTGCGGTTCTCGTCGGCACCGGGGCGGCGGGAGCGCCGTCCCTGTCCGGCCATCCTGGGCCAGGTGCCGCGCCGGGTCGAGGTGCGGGACCGAACGGTCGAGTGGGCGGGGGCAGCTCGACGGCCGACGGTCGACGGTCGACGGCCGACGGCCGACGGCCGAGCCTCCGGGGGAGGCCCGTGCCGCCGGCCGTGCCGACGCGGTCACTCGCGGCGCGCATCCCCGGACATCGAGCCGATGCTGTTGGAGGGTGTGGTGCCGTCCTTCCAGCGCAGCAGCGCGCCGACGCCCTCGGGGATGCCGTCGGTCTCCTCCTGGAGCGCGGAGACCGACGCATCGGTCGCGAGCGCCCCACGCAGCAGCTCCTCGATGCCGCCGGGCTCATGGCCGCTGACGAACACCAGTTCCTCCACCTGGCCTCGCGAGAGGGCCTGGGAGACCTCCGCCGCTCCGCCCACGGAGGCCCCGTCACGGGCCTGGCTCTCTCGGAAGCGGGCTGCGAGCTCGTGCTGCCGCGAGGTGATGAACTCGTCGGTTGCGCGGCCCAGCTCCTCCCGGAAGGGGCCGCGGTCCAGGGAGGCGCCGCGGGCACCTCCGGCGACCTCGATCAGGCGCTCGCGCGTCTCCCGCCCGAGCGCCTCCTTCAGCAGACCCATGGCGCGGACGTCGCCGCTGAGCATCACCATGTCCACCTGCTTCTCGCGCAGCACCTTCTCCACGGCGTTCGCGACCGCGTCGGCATTGCGCTCCCAGGAGTCCTCGACCCGGGCCTCGAAGTTGTCGGCCCGCCAGCCGTGCTGGGGCCCGCCGCCGACGCTCGCCTTGTGGAGCACGTCGTGACCGCCCTCGACCCTTGCATCGCTGCCCAGCCCGTTGGGGCCGTGGGCGATCGAAGGATTCTCCGGGGCGCGCAGGTGCAGATCCGCCCCGGCGCGGTCCACGACGATCAGCAGCTGGCTGACGGCGAAGGGGATCAGCTGCAGCAGCGGCAGCAGCTGCGGGAACTCCCCGCGATGGGCGGATTCACGGCGCGGCGGTGCGGGCAGCACCCGGTCCACCAGGATCTCGGAGTCCGAGGCGAAGACCGAGCGGCCATGACGACCGCCGAGCGGGGAGGGGCTGAGCACCGACTCCTCGATCTGGTCGAGCAGCGCGGCCGAGGCGCCGTCCGCGGCGAGGTCGGAGCGCATCCGCGCCCAGCGCGCCTCGAGCTCACCGGCGGCCTGCGGATCGGTGCGCGTGGTGTCGAGATGGACGGAGACGACAGGACCGGACTGCTCGAGGACGGGTGAGAGCCAGGGCAGTTTCACAGGGGGACCTCCAACGTGCTCGACGTGCGGGGGAGCGAGCACCCGGTTAGGCCTCGTCACCCCGCCTGGGTCCGCTCAACCCTTGCACGCAGGAACGGCCTCCGCAAGCAGTTCGACCGCCTCGTGGGGTCAGAAGGTGAAGCCGCGGAACAGCAGCACCGCCAGGCCCAGGCCCACCACGAGATTGACCAGCGTCGCGGCGGCGAACACGAGGATCGGCTTCCAGCCGGCCTCGCGCACGCTCGAGGCGTTGAACTCGAGACCGATCGCCACGAACGCGAGCGTCAGCGCCCAGGTCTGCAGCTCCTTGGCCGCATCGAGCCGCGGCTCGAGCACCGCCTCGGGCAGCGACTCCGCGAGCACGGTCGCCACCACGGAGGCGAGCAGGAAGCCGAGCACGAACTTCGGGAACCGCGACCAGATCACCGCGAGCGTGCTGCGATCGCCGAAGCGTCGCCCCTGCTCGGCGGGAGCGGAGGATGCGACGCGCAGGGAGAAGTACAGGCTCAGCAGCACCGCCACCACACCGAGCAGCGCGTTCTGGGTGACCTTGACGATCGAGGCGATCTGCAGCGGCTGCTCGCCCGCGACCGCGCCGGCCGCGGTGACCGCGGCGGTGGTGTCGATGTTGCCGCCGATCCAGGCGCCGGTCACCGCGGGGGACAGGCCCATCAGGTTCGCGAGCCACGGCAGCAGGAAGATCGAGGGGACGGCGAAGACGATCACCAGCGTGGCGGTGTAGGCGAGCTGCTCCTTCTTCGCCTCCACGGCACCGGCCGCGGCCACGGCCGCCGAGACCCCGCAGATCGACAGGGCGGTGGCCAGCAGGGCGCGCAGCTTGTCATCCAGCCCCAGCAGTCCGGCGAACCACCAGGTGAACAGGAACACCACGGTGATCAGCAGGACCGCCTGCAGCACCGCAGGGCCGGCCGCACGCACCACGATCGCGAAGTTCACCGTGGCGCCCAGCAGCACCAGACCGATCTTGATGAAGAACTCGGTGCGGAAGGCGGCGGCCATCCGCCGCCGCACGCCGGTGGCCGAGAGCACCGTATTGCCCGCGAAGCCGAGCGCGATCGCATAGACGGGGTACTCGATGGACTCGGCGATGTTCCCGAACCAGGTGCCGGCGGTCAGCTCGGGCACCTGATCGGTGAGCACCGAGACCAGCCAGGCCAGCAGCACCACCACGGCCAGACCGGCGAGGGTCCAGGCGGGGGAGGCCTTCGTGGGCGGCGCCGGCTCGGGGGCGGGGGGTGCGGGGGAGCCCGGCGCGGGGGCGGCCGGTGCGGCAGCTGCCGGGACGGTCTCGTCCGCGGTGCGATCCGCGGCGCTCACGGGATCAGCTCCGGGGTGAGCAGGCCGAGCAGGCAGGCGAGGAACAGCACGAGGCCGACGATCGTGGCGGCCCAGTCCTCGTTCAGCGAGAACCGCTTGTGGTCGTCGGGGTACTCGGGACGTTCGCTGTGTTCCACCGCTGGTTCCTCCTGTCGCTCGGTCCCGGCCCTGTACGCTCGCGGCCGCCTCGGATGCTCCGGGACCCTGCGAGGCACTGTATGGCATCCGCTGCCCGCGGACCGTGCGCGACCTGCAGGTTCGTGCTGTCGTCCCGAGGCGGTCAGGAAGCGGTCACCCCGTGTTGCGGTGGCGGACACCCGCGCCGTCCCCGTCCGGACAGCGCGGGCGCTCCCTGCGCCACGCTCCGCTCAGACGCCGACCCGGGAGAAGGCGCCCCGGAAGCGGGCCGCAGGATGCTCCGCGGGCAGGCGATCGGTGCCGCTGAGGCGGCGTCGCAGGGTGCCGCCGCTGCCGGGCAGCCGGCCCCGCTCGCGCAGGATCGGGGAGACCAGCTCGGCGAAGTCCCGGACCGTGTCGAAGGAGTGGTACTGGCGCAGGTTGATCCCGTCGATCCCGTCCACGTCCAGCCAGTGCTCGATCGCATCCGCGACCACCTCCGGCGTCCCCGCCACGAAGAACCTGTCCTGCCAGGCCTCGTCGACCGCATCGAGCAGCTCGCCGATCGTGCCCGAGGCGCCGCGCCGCCCCACCGTGGTGTCCGCGGGCAGGCCCTCGATCTCGAGCGCCTCCGCGATCGTCCGCTCCCGCGGATGGTCCAGCGCGCGCAGCGGCACCGACTGATGCACCAGCATCCCCTCGAGCGACCGATGCTCGCGGTACTGCGCGAGCTTCGCGTCGACCTCCTCCTGGGTACGGCCGGTGATCACCGCGGCCTGCACCACGAACTTCGGATCCGATGGGTCACGGCCCGCCTCCTGGGCGGCGGCGCGCACCGCCGGGACGGTCCGCTCCAGCAGCGGTCCGTGCGTGAAGACCAGCTCCGCGTGGCGCCCGGCGCGCAGCGCCCCGGCGGGGGAGGCGGTGGCGAGGATCAGCGTGGGGGTGCGCTGCGGCGAGGGTTCGGACAGATGCGGGCCCGCGACGGAGAAGTTCTCGCCGACGTGGTCGATGCGGTGCACCTTCTCGGGGTCGGCGTAGACCGCGGCCTCCGCGTCGCGGATCACGGCGTCGTCCTCCCAGGAGCCCTCCCACAGCTTGTAGAGCACCTCGAGGTACTCGTCGGCGATCTCGTAGCGATGATCGTGCTCGATCTCCTCGGCGAGCCCGAAGTTGCGGGCGGCGTTGGGAAGATAGGAGGTGACGATGTTCCACCCCACCCGACCCTTCGTGAGGTGGTCCAGGGTGGACATCCGCCGTGCGAAGGCGAAGGGCGGCTCGTAGCTGGTGGAGAAGGTGATCCCGAAACCGAGGTTCTCGGTGACCGCGGCCATCGCCGGCACCACCAGCATCGGATCGTTGTTCGGGATCTGGAGCCCCTCGCGCAGGGCGGTCTCCGCGGAGCCCCCGTAGGTGTCGTAGGCGCCCACCACATCGGCCAGGAAGATCGCGGTGAAGCCGCCCTCCTCGGCGATCTGCGCGAGCTCGGTCCAGTAGGACAGGTCGGTGTAGCGGTGGCGCTGGTTGCCGGGCAGGCGCCACAGCCCGTGGGTGATGTGGCCGACGCAGTTCATCTCGAACAGGTTCAGGATCAGCGGCTTGGGGGACATCGGGGCTCCGTTCACGGCGGGTGGCTGAGGCTGCTGCTCCAGAACGATCCGCCCCTTCCGGCGCCGGTGCACGCGATGTGAATCATCGTGACCGCAGGGGACCGCGGTGTTCATCGCCCCGTCGCGGGGGTTCGCACGCCGTCATCGCCGGCGTTCGTGTGTCACGCCGCCCGGCCGCTCGGGTCACTCGCCGCCGAGATGCGCGAGCCCCGCGCTGCGAGCCACCTCGCGCCAGTTCTCCGCGAGCGAGGGGATCGAGGCGTGGGCGTTCAGGCCGCTGGGCTGCGGCACCACCCACAGGGCGGTCCGCTCGGGCCAGCCCGGGAGAGCCGCCGGATCCTGGAGCCCCAGGCGCGCCTTCGGCAGCGAGTACGCGGTGCGGAACGCGGTGATCCCCGCGATCGCGACGGTGCGGGGTCGCAGCGTCTCGAGCCGCTCGATCAGGTGCGCGCCGGCGCGCTGCAGCTCCTCTCGGCTCAGCTCGTCCGCGCGCACCGTGGCGCGGCCGATCAGGTTCGTGATCCCGATGCCGCGCTCGAGCAGGTCCTGCTCGTCCTGGGGATCCAGCCCGCGCGAGGCATCGACCGGTCGGGAGGTGAGCCCCGCCCGGTGCAGGGAGGGCCAGAACCGGTTGCCGGGGCGAGCGAAGGGCGCGTTGACCGCCGCGGTCCACAGGCCCGGGTTGATGCCCACGATCAGCAGGCGCAGCGGATCGCCGCCCGCGGGCGGCAGCACGTCATCGATCGAGTCCGGGTCCGCGGTGGCGAAGGCCGCCAGATCGGCCTTGGTGGGCTTCCGGCCGGCCAAGGGGGAGGGGCGCCGAGTGCTCATCCCGGCACTGTACTGCTCCGCATCGCACGCCCCGGGTGCGCGTACGCTCCTGTCATGCGCCCCATGGAGGCAGGACGACTGCACGTGATCGCCGGCCCGATGTTCGCGGGCAAGACGGAGGAGCTGCTGCGCCGGGTGCGGCGCGCGCGCCTGGCGGGGCTGCGCGCCGAGGTGATCGGCCACCGGCTCGATGCCCGCGGCGGCGGGGACCGGCTGAGCACCCACACCGGTCGCGAGGCCGAGGCCCGGATGCTCGAGGACGCGCACGAGCTGCTCGGACTGCTCGACGAACAGCAGGTGGACCTGGTGGCGATCGACGAGGCCCAATTCTTCGGCCCCGCGATCGTGCCGGTGATCGAGCAGCTGCTCGAGGCTGGGATCCTGGTCGAGGTCGCCGGGCTGTGCATCACCTACGAGGGCGGGCCCTTCGAGCCGCTGCCGGTCCTGATGGCCATGGCCGAGGAGGTGGTGAAGCTGACGGCGGTGTGCACCGTGTGCGGGGCCGATGCCGCCTTCCACATCCGGCTGCTCGAGGACTCCGCAGATCCGCTCGTGGCGACCGCCGCGCAGATCGGCGGCAGCGAGTCGTATCAGGCCCGGTGCCGCACGCACCGCGGGCGGCGGGGTGCGGCGCTCAGGTGAGCGGCACGCCGCCCGGATCGATCACCTCGATGCCGTCCAGATCCCACTGGCCGTCGATGCGGCGCACGTAGTAGCGCAGATCCACATCGGTGTCCTCGCCGCTCACGGAGTACGTCTCGGTGACCTCGAAGACCGCGTAGCCCTGACGGTTGATGCGCTCGTTGACCTCGTAGTCCACGGAGGAGAACTGTCCCAGCTCCTCCTCGAAGACCGAGCAGCTGGTCAGACCGGTCGCCTCCCGGTACGCCTCCGTGGTGGAGTCCATGAACAGCTCGCAGTCGGTCTCCGCGAGCGCGGTGTAGAAGTCCTCCAGAGTGTTCTGAGGGTTCCCGCGGGTGAAGAGCTGGACGGCGATCACGAGCGCCAGGACCCCCACCACCAGCAGGCCCAGCGCTGCGACGCCGCCCACCACCAGCCAGTGCCAGAGGGGACGCCTCCCTGCGGGCGCGGGGCCGGGCAGGGGCGGCTGAGCGTGGACCATGGTGTCTCCCGGGTTCGTCGGACCTGTGCCCGGAAGTATCCCGCACCCCCGCCGCCCGCGCGATGGGGAGCTCTCCCCACGGGCATGCCTCGCCCAGGAAGGGGCCTGCACTCGATAACCTGGCGCGCATGATCGTCACCGCAGACCAGGGACCCATGGGATCGCCGACCAGCAGGGACGGCAGCGGATTCCTCGCGCCCGGTGCGCTGCGCGTGACGGGGCACGGCGGCGAGGCGGCCGAGGCCCCGGTACCGGTGCTCGACGGGCTCGAGGAGCTGCGCGGGCGCACCATCGCCGCCGGTGACGTGCTGCGCTGGTACGTCCACCCCGAGCTCGACGAGGCCCAGACCTGGGCGGCGACCCACATCGCCCTCGACCTCGAGCTGGATGACGGCAGCCGCCTCTCGCAGGCCGCGCCGCGCGATCAGTACGGCACCGAGGCCACCGCCCGCGGCCTCGGCGAGGGCCGGATCCTGTACGCCGACCAGTGGAACGACGTGCAGGTGGACCTCTCCGCCCTCGCCGGCCGCACCATCACCGAGGTGCTGGCCGTGCTCGATGCGCCGGGCGATCCCGAGGCCGATCTGCTCGATGCGGCTGACGGACCCGAGGGCTGGACGCAGGTGGAGCCGGAGCCGCTGACCGCCTGGGTGGACGGGCCGTACCTGGCGGCCCGCCCCGCCGATCCGCCCCTTGAGGACTCCGTGGCCTGGGTGGACACGCGGCGTGGCACCAATGCCTCCGGGGACTTCTCCCGGGGGAACACGCTTCCGCTGACCGCGCTGCCCAACGGCTTCGCCCTGTTCACCCCGGCGACCGACGCGCGCACCCGGCGCTGGGTGTACGAGCACCACCGCGCCAACGGGCCGGACAACCGCCCGCGCCTGCAGGCCATGGCGCTGTCCCACCAGCCCAGCCCCTGGATGGGCGACCGGCACCAGCTGATGATGATGCCGCTACTGGGCGCTGCACCGGATGCCAGCCCCACGGCGCGCGCCCGCGCCTTCGACCACGCGGGCGAGACCGCCCGGCCGGACCTGTACGAGGTCGCCCTCGACGGCGGCATCACCCTCCGCCTGGCCCCGACCGACCACGGCGCGATGTGCGAGATCGACCTGCCCGCCGAGCCGGAGGTAGTCCATCTGCTGCTCGAGGGCGTCGACGAGCACTCGCGGATCGACGCGGCCGGCTCCGTCTTCGACGGCCGACTGCACGGCTGGGTCGACTCCTCACCCGCCCAGGGCCATTCCCAGACCGAGGGCGCGACCCGCATGTACCTGCTGGGGCAGGTGGAGCCCTCCCCGGTGGCGGTCGAGCACGCGCGCGGGGAGAGCACCGGCAGCGTGCTCACCTTCGCGCCGGGCACCCGCCGGGTCACGCTGCGCCTGGCCACCAGCTTCCTCGGCCTCGAGCAGAGCCGCCGCACCTTCGCCCAGGAGCTCGCGGAGCGCTCCTTCGAGGAGATCCGGTCCGCGGCGCACGCCGCCTGGGCCGAGCGGCTCGGGGTGATCGAGGCCCCCGACGCCACCCCCGCGCAGCGTCGCACCCTGTACGGCAACCTCTACCGGTTGAACCTCTACCCCTCCTCGCACTGGGAGAACGCCGGCACGGTCGAGCGGCCCGAGCCCGTCCACGCGAGCCCCGTGCTGCCCCCCAAGGGGCATGCCACCGCCACCCGCACCAACGCCCAGGTGGTGCCGGGGAAGATGTACGTCAACCACGGCTTCTGGGACACCTACCGCACCTGCTGGCCCGCCTATGCGCTGCTGTACCCGCAGCTGGCCGCGGAGCTCGCGGACGGCTTCGTCCAGCAGTACCGCGAGGGCGGCTGGATCGCCCGCTGGTCCGCTCCCGGCTGGGCGGACTGCATGACCGGCACCAGCAGCGACATCGCTTTCGCCGATCTCCAGGTCAAGGGCGTCCCGCTGCCCGATCCGCTCTCCGCCTACGAGTCCGGACTGCGCAACGCCACCGTCGCCCCGCCGTCGGCCCAGGTGGGACGCAAGGGCAACGAGAAGGCGGTGTTCACCGGGTACGTCGACACCGACACCGCGGAATCCGTCTCCTGGGCGCTCGAGGCGCACATCAACGACGCGGGCCTGGCCGCGCAGGCCGAGCTGCTCGCCCGCCGAGCCGAGGACGCGGGGGACCCGTCCGCCGCGCGGTTGCGGGAGGAAGCGCACTACCTGCGGGCACGGAGCCTGAACTATCCGCTCCTGTTCGATCCCGCGATCGAGTTCTTCCAGGGCCGACGCGCCGACGGCGCTTTCGCGCAGGCCCCGTGTGAGTACGACCCGCGCACCTGGGGCGGGGACTACACCGAGACCGACGGCTGGAACTTCGCCTTCCACGTCCCCCACGACGGCGAGGGCCTGGCCGCGCTGTACGGCGGGCGCGAGATGCTGCGCGGACGGCTCGAGGAGTTCTTCGACACCCCCGAGCGGGCCGACCGTCCCGGCAGCTACGGCGGGGTCATCCACGAGATGGTCGAGGCCCGGGCGGTGAGGATGGGGCAGTTCGGCATGTCCAACCAGCCCTCCCACCACATCCCCTTCCTGTTCCACCACGTGGGCGCCCCGGAGGAGGCCTCCCGGATCGTGCGCGAGGTGCATCGTCGGCTGTTCGTGGGCGAACAGATCGGCCAGGGCTATCCCGGGGACGAGGACAACGGCGAGATGAGCGCCTGGTGGCTGCTGACGGCCCTGGGCCTGTACCCGCTGCAGCTCGGCACCGGGCGGTACCACCTGGTCGCCCCGCTGTTCCCGCGCGCGACCGTGCGCCCCCTGGGCGGGGAGCCCTTCTCGATCACCGCGGAGTCCGCCTCCTCGCAGGACGCCTGCATCGTCGCGATGACCGTCGACGGGCGCGAGCACCGCGACTCTTGGATCGACCACTCCGCTCTGCGCGGCCGCCTCCACCTGCACCTGGCCGCGGAGCCGGAGGACTGGGGCCGCATCCCGCCGTCGCTGAGCGCACCGGGGGAAAGGTCGCAGCCGCTGCGCGACCTGTTCGCCGCCGACCCGTCGGATCCGCTGCGCGACGACGACGCCCGCACCGAGCGCGCCTTCGACAGCGCGAGCGCGGTGATCGCACTGCCCGAGCTGGGGGAGCCGCTGCAGGCGCGCTTCCTCACCCTGACCTCCTCCGCGCAGACGGGCGGGGACCCGATCGCCTGGCGGCTCGAGGGCTCGGACGACGGCACGAGCTGGGTGACGCTCGACGCACGCTCCGGGCAGCGCTTCCCCTGGCGCCGCCAGACCCGGCCCTTCGAGATCGGCTCACCGAGGCCCTGCACCCATCACCGCCTCGTGGTCACGACCTCCCAGGGGCCGCTGCGGCTGGCCGAGGTCGAGCTGCTGGCCTGAACGGGCCTGCGCACCAGAGCGCCGCGACCGGACAGGGCGCGCCCCGCCGTGCATCGCCGAGTGCGAACGGCAGCGTCATCAGCGCCCACACCACAGCGATCAGCACGGCCTCCACCAGCAGGTACTGCGGCCACGGGCCCAGCAGGTCCAGGATCGAGGGCCCGGCGGGGGCGCGGTTGAGGTAGCCGTAGTTCGCGCCGGTCAGCGCATTGCCGGTGAAGGCGATCACGGCCCAGGCCACGGTCGCCGCATAGGCCAGGCCGTAGCCGCGCCAGGTGGGCCGGTAGCCCAGGCCCCACACCAGCACCACGGGCACCACCACGCCCATCCCGTGGGCGATCCAGTACTGCGCGAACTCCAGCGGGACCCACACGAAGTAGTTGACGTCCGGGGTGAGCACCGACTGCAGGTTCAGCGTCAGACCCCAGAACCAGCTGATCACGATCGCCCAGCGGGCCTGCGTGATCATCGCGATCGGGACGATGATCCGCAGCGCATCGGAGTAGTGCAGGGGCAACGACTCCTCGAGGTTCCACGCCCACGGCATCAGCCCCCACAGCAGCCACAGCAGTGAGTTCGCCAGCAGCATCCAGCCCGCGCGTCGCAGCCACCGGTCGACCGCCGCGGGCTCCGACCGTCGCACGACGAGCACCAGCACGACAGAGGCGAGCGCGAGCAGGACGAGGACACCGACGTGCTCGAGACCGTACGGGGTCATCCGCCCCAGGGGAGGTCCATCCATGGCGACGAGTATGCCGCCACCGATGCTGACGCGGGAGGCCGCGTTTCAGGAGGACTCTCGTGCGGAAGTCTTCGGTGCGGAGGAATTGGGACCAACCCGGCGAAGCAGGACGAGGCAGAGCAGGCCGCACAGCCCGCTGAGCACGCCCCAGCCGAAGAAGGCGGTGGAATGCTCGGCAGCATCTCCCGCTGCGACGATCACGGGTCGCAATCCGACCATCGCGAGTCCGTTCGCGGCGGAGGCCAGCGAGAGGACCGTGGCCCTCCATCGCGGACCCACCGCGTCGATCAGCCAGATATCCGTGATCGTCTTGCCGAGACCGAAGGCCGCGGTGCCGGCGGGCAGTACGATCACCAACGTCAGCCACGCCTGGCCGAGATGTGCGGTGAGCGCCACGAGCACATAGCTCAGCGCCATGAGGATGATCGAGAAGACGATCCAGCGCCCGTGACGACGGGGCGCGAGCCGGGTGGCGAGCCATCCGCCGAGGGCCACGGCGACGGCGATCATCCCGTAGCCGACTCCGATCGCGGCCGCTCCCAGCCCCATCTGGAGTCCCAACGGCTGGATGAGGATCCTGATGGAGATACCGACCGTGAGGACGATCGCAGCCAGCATGATCCCGGTGCGCACGGCCGGGATTCGGAGGGAGCTTCGCAGCGAGTCCGGCGATGCCGCAGAGGCGTGGGCGGCGGGCACGGGGACCGAGGGAACGGTGATGGCGACCAGGAGAGCGATCAGCCCCAGGCCCGAGGTGACGAGATAGGGCAAGGGGGGCCAGACCTCGAGCAGCAGCCCGGCGCTGAGCAGTGAGACCACTCCGGCCAGTCCGCCGGCGAGCCGGGTGCGCCCCAGGTAGCGCGAGGGGGAGAGCTCCTCGGGACGGGACTCCGCGAGCTCCCAGGCGTATGTGGAGTCGAGTCCGGAGGCGAGCGCCCAGAGCATCCCCCACACGCCCCAGACGACAGCCATCAGCCAGACGCTCGAGACCAGTCCGATCCCGGCGAAGACGAGAACCGTCAGCGCACACGTCGCCAGGAGGGCGCGTTTCCTCCCGATCCTGTCCATCAGATGGCCCATGGGGACCTCCGCCAGGACGAGGACGGCGTGGAAGACGGCATCGACAGCGGCCGCCTGCATCGGGGTGTATCCCTGCTCGAGCAGGAAGATCATCCAGGTGGGGAACCAGAACTGGACATCCAGGAGGATCCGGACACCCAGGAGGCGACCGAGCGGACCGATCATGTGCGTGCGCTGTCGTGATTCATGACAGGCTCTGACGCCGCTTCCAGATGAACACTGCGACCAGGACGACGGAGAGCATCAGGCTGAGGATCAGGATCGCATCCATCGACTGGGACGAGAGCCAGGAGGTGATCGACCCGTTGCCGAGGTCGAAGACGGACTGCGAGGGATCCTGACCGGCGTCCCTGCCGAACTGCACGAGCGCGATCGCCGTGGCGAGGACCGAGGTGACACCGATGCTCATCAGGATGATGTCGGTGAACATCGCCGAGCGGGCGGCACGGTCCTCCGCGAGGGAGGCGAGACGCTCGCGGCAGATCTCGACCTTCTCCCGAACAGGCTCCTCGAGCAGCTCCAGGTACTCCCACGTCCCGAGGAAGCGCTGCATCTCCTCGTGACTTCTCCTGCTCACGTGCTGGCGCACCTCGGCACGGAGCATCAGCAGCTCCTGGGCTCTGTGTCGGGTGGCGCGGAGCTCATGCCGGAGGTCGGTGATCGAGACGTCACGGCTCTCGGCCATCGACCAGGCGAGGATCTGGCGCAGGCTCTCGTCGACCCAGTGCATTGCGGACCAGAAGAACTGCGCCTTGCGCAGGGCCTGCCAGCTCAGCTCGATCTCCCCGGGACGGTCAGGGCGGTGGATGTGGTTCATCCACTGCGCGACGAGAGGGCGAGCACCTGCGATGAGCTCGCCGACCTGCGCGCGATGCTCGGTGTCGATGTCCGAGACCCAGCGTCGCGCGAAAGCTTCCCCGCCAGTCCCCTCGGAGTCGAGTACCAGCGCCCGGGTCACCCAGAGGGGGCGATCGAGATCCCGCTCCTCGAGGTCCACGAACTCCTTCGCGTCGGAGAAATGGCGGATCTGCTGTACGAGGAACGCGTAATCGGTCTCGGCGCAGTGGCGGGCGAGCCTCGCACCGGCCTGCTGGACCGCGTCCTCCCAATGGTCCGCGTCGCGCAGCAGCTCGGCATCGAGCCCCGGCTCCGTGCGCAGGCGCCCCTCGACCAGCAGCACGTCGTGGTCGAAGAGGCTCCAGCTCAGCTCCGTGACCTCGAGACCCGGGATGCGCGGAGCCTCCGCGGGTTCGACCGCGCCGGAGACCACCTCGAGCGGTCGGGGGAGGGTGTCCGCAGCGGCCTTCGACCAGCCGGCCGGGCCAGTCCGATGATCTGCAGCCCGGTGCATGTGCCATCGCTGTGCGGAGACCCGATGGGCGAGACGATCCCAGAATGCGCGGAAGCGCTCTGGGTCACGATCCGCTGCCCCGGGAGTGCTGGTGAAACCGACCCGGATCGGTGCCATCCATCGGAACTCATGCATCGGAGATCTCCAGGTCGTCGAGGCGTACTGCGAGAAGCTTCCCGGCCAGCGGGCCGTCGAGGATCTTGACGGGGACGAGGGTCTGCGCCGTCGGCGTACCGTCGGGCCACTCGAGCACGGAGGCCGAGGTGCCCGACGGCGTCGCTCCCACAGGAGCGCCGGAGTCGTCCATCAGCTCCACGGCACCGCCCTGGGCGGCGCTGAGGGTCACCTGCGGCGGACCGGGGGTCAGCGAGTCCAGCAGACGCTGGTAGTCCTCGGTGCGCTGGAAGTCCGCGAGAGCGGCGTCGATCTCCCGTTTGAGTCTCTGCCCTTCGGAGGAGTCCTTCAGCAGCAGGTGAAGGCCCTGGGTCGACGAGGTCAGGCTCGAGCTGGGGGAGACCTCGGCGTAGGCGGTCGCATCGTCGGGGAAGGACGGCCCCTCCAGGACCGCTCGTCCGGCGATCGCTCCTTCTGCGACGAGGTCCGCCTCATCGTTCATCACCGCGGTGAAGGCGGCGAGCGAGGAGGGGTGATCGGAGAAGGTGGCACCGGAGTCATCCAACTCGTCCCAGTACTGATAGCCCTCGACGCGGGCGATCCGGAGGCCGTCGAGATCTGTGCGGTCGGCGACCGAATCCAGCAGCTCGCCCTTCTTGCCGATCAGCGTGTAGCGGAAGTCGAGCAGGGGTTCCGTGTAAAGGGCGAACGAATCTCGGGATGCGGAGACGATCACGGGAGCCATGCCGATGCTGGCGCCGTTGGTGACATCCCGCTCGGCGAGCGGCCAGGTGCTGAAGGTGAACACCGGCGTGTACCCGGCGCGGCCGAGGATCTCGGTGAGCATCTCGGCCACCGGCCCGTTGTTCGGCAGATCGGGGGAGATGTACGGGAGCCATTCCGAGGTGGAGATCTGCAGGGGCTGCGAGCGCTCCGGCGGGTCGGCTCGCACGACGGCGAGGACCAGCGCCAGGCACAGGGCGAGCACCACGGCGATCATGACGACAGACAATGACAGACCGCTCCTGCGTGGAGCGGGAGGCCTGATCATCTCAGCACTATAACCGCGCCTGCGTCGGCCGGGAGACGAGTGCAGTGCTGTCGCGGTGATCCCTGAGCCCGGTCTCGCCGTGAGGACGAGCACCCCGCCCTCCCTCGACGATCTATGAGGGGGCCGGAGCCGGATACCATCTATCCACCCACGCGCCCGCGTCTCGAGGAGAACCGCACCGATGTCCCAGGCCTATCACGCCGATTCCGCCGACCTCGTCGTCAAGGAGGTCCTCACCTGGGACCTGTTCGGCACGGCCTCGCGCGAGCTCGCCCAGAGCGTCGCGGACTCGGACTTCGATCCCGAGATCGTGATCGCCGTGGCTCGCGGCGGCTTGCTGCCGGCCGGCTCGCTCTCCTATGCGCTGGGCCTCAAACTCGCCGACGCGATCAACGTCGAGTTCTACACCGACGTGCACGAGACCCTGCCCGATCCGGTGCTGCTGGCCCCGATGCTCGACACCGAGTCGATCAAGGGCAAGCGTCTCCTGGTGGTCGATGACGTCGCCGACTCCGGCCGCACCCTTGCCCTGGTGCTGGACCTGCTGCGGGACATGGGCGCCGATGCGCGCAGCGCGGTGCTCTATGCGAAGTCCGCCTCCGTGGTCTCGCCGGACTTCGTCTGGCGCCGCACCGATGAGTGGATCGTCTTCCCCTGGTCCGCCGAGCCGCCGGTCACGCCGAACGCCGGCTGACCCCGAGCCCGCCACGACGCAGAAGGAGCCGGATCCCCAGGGATCCGGCTCCTTCTGCGTCTGGCCGTGCAGGCCGCTCACCGCGAGCGGCGGGCGGGCGGTCAGGTGCTCGCAGCACCATCCCCGCGCTGCGGCCGGTCGGCGCTGTCACCGCCCTGCGCCGGGCCGCTGCCGCCCTGCGCCTGCACGGCGCCGTCGGCGCTCGCCGAGGCGGCCTCTGCATCACCGTGATGGCCGAACGGCAGGAAGTGCACGATCACCGCGACCAGCGCGCCGACGACCAGGCCCATCACGAAGGAGAAGAAGGTGTTGATCAGCCAGGCGAGCACCCCGCCCACACCGGCGATCCCCGCCACCAGCCCCTCCAGGTGGTGCACGGCGCCGTAGGGCTGGGCGAGCCCGAGGTCGTGGGTGCCCACCAGCAGAATGTGACCGCCCACCCAGAGCATCGCGATCATGCCCACGTAGCTGATCACGTCCATCACCCGCGGCATCGCCCTCACCAGGCCGCTGCCGAATCTCTTCTTGAACTCCGAGGCGCCGCCCTCGGTCATCGCCAGCCCGATGTCGTCCATCTTCACCAGCAGGGCGACCGCGCCGTAGACCAGCACGGTGATGCCCAGCGCGATCACGATCAGCACCGCGGCGCGCATCCAGAGATTGTCGGTGTCGACCGAGTTCATCGAGATCACCATGATCTCGGCGGAGAGGATCAGATCGGTGCGCACGGCGCCGGAGACGACCTTGTCCTCGGCCTGGGCCCCCTTGGCCGCGGCCGGGGCCTGCTTGGGCTTGCCTCGCACCAGCTCCCAGATCTTCTCCGCGCCCTCGAAGCTCAGATAGAGGCCGCCGAGCATCAGGATCGGCGTCAGCAGCCACGGCGCGAACACGCTCAGCAGCAGCAGGACGGGCAGGATGAACACCAGCTTGTTGCGCAGGGACCCCTTGGTGATCCGCCAGATGATCGGCAGCTCGCGCTTGGGCTTGATGCCCTGGACGTACTGCGGGGTCACGGCGGCGTCGTCGATCACCACGCCGATCGCCTTCGAGCCCGCCTTCGCGGAGGCAGCGGCGACGTCATCGGCGCTCGCCGCGGCCAGGCGCGCGAGCGCGGCGACGTCATCGAGCAGGGCGGCGAGTCCACCGGCCATGTCAGTTCCTTCCCCGGAGGTGCGGGCCGCTGTGATGCGGCCCGGCTCAGGATAGCGGCGCGAGGAGCACGATCGGTCCGATGCCGAGGTGATGCTCATCGGGCGGGTTTTCGTGCGGCAGCCGTCCACCGGTGGCGAACAGATGGTCCGCGGGGTCGACGCCCCGCGGGGCCGGTGCGATGGTGGGGCCATGGATATCGCACTCATCGGAGGTCATGGCAAGGTCGCGCTGCTCGCGGAGCCGCTGCTGGTCGAGGCAGGGCACACCGTGCACGCGGTGATCCGCAATCCCGAGCACGCCGCGGAGGTCGAGGCGACCGGCGCGAAGGCGGTGCTCAGCGACGTCGAGACCCTCGACGATGCTGGTTGGGACGAGCTGCTGCGCGGGAAGGACGCGGTGGTCTGGGCCGCCGGTGCGGGCGGCGGCAACCCGCAGCGCACTCGCGCGGTGGACCAGGAGGCCGCGATCGCCTCGATGGAGGCGGCGCAGCGAGTCGGCGCCGCCCGCTACGTGATGGTCAGCTATTTCAGCGCGAGCCTGGACCACGGCGTGCCGGAGGACGAGCCGTTCCACGCCTACGCCGAGGCGAAGGCCCGTGCCGACGAGCACCTGCGCGGCACGATCCTGGAATGGACCATCCTCGGCCCCTCGGGCCTGACTCTCGAAGAGCCGACGGGCCGGATCGACACCGCGGCGGCAGAGGCCGGGACCGTCTCGCGCGGGAACGTCGCGCGCACCATCGTGGCCGCGCTCGAGCGCCCCGGCACCGCCGGGAAGTTCCTCGCCTACAACGACGGCGAGCAGGAGATCGGCGAGGCGTTCGACGCCGTCTCCTGACCCCTGGACGAGGAGCGGCCCCGGCGGCGGAAGCTGCCGGGGCCGACGACTGCCCAGGGCCGAGGGCTTCCTGGGGCCGACGGCCGTCCAGGGGCGGAGCGCGCAGGTCGCGGTGCCCTATTGTGGGGAGGTTACCCGGAGGGCACCGGGTGCAGGAACGAGGAGCAGCAGTGGACAGTGCACGCCGTTGGGCCGCGGTGGTCGCTCTCGCGGTGGGGATCTTCGTGCTCATCACCATCGAGGAGCTGCCGATCGGCGTGCTCAGCGTGATGGCGCCCGAGCTTGGCGTCAGCGAGGGTGTGGCCGGCCTGGCCGTCACCGTGCCCGGCATCCTGGCCGGTGCGGTCGCGCTGTGCACCCCGGTGATCGTGCGCGGGCTGGACCGCCGGTTGGTGCTGGTGCTCGCCCTGGTGTCCGTGGTGATCTCGTGCGCGCTCAGCGTCGTGGCGCAGAGCTTCGCGGTGCTGCTGTTCGCGCGCCTCTTCGCGGGGGTGTCGATCGGACTGTACTGGGCGGTGATGGCGATCGTCGCGATCGGTCAGGTGCCGCGCAGGCACATCGCCCGTGCCCTCACCATCGCCTTCAGCGGTGCCGGGGGAGCGCTCGTGCTGGGTGTACCCGTCGCGGCCTGGATCGGTGCCCATGTGGGATGGCGGATGGCCTTCGCCGTGGTCGGTGCCCTCGCCGCGGTGGTCGCGGTGCTGATCCTGCTGCTGGTGCGGCCCGTGCACTCCCCGGCGAAGGTGTCCGGGCGGATGATGCTCGCCGCCGCCCGACACCGCGGGGTGCGCTATGTGCTGGCGCTGGTCTCGCTGGCCGTGATCGGCCAGTTCATCACCTACAGCTACATCAGCCCGGTGCTCGTCGAGCGGGCCGGCGTGCCGCTGCTGGACGTGGGCCTGATGCTGCTGCTGTTCGGCATCGCCGGGCTGATCGGCAACTTCGCCGTCGGCTTCCTGCTGCGCCGCAGCCCTCCGCTGGGGGCGCTGGTGGTGCTGCTGGGCACCATGGCGGGCCTGGCCGGGGTGCTGCTGCTGATGGACGCCCCGGTACGGGCGGTGCTGGTGATGCCGGTGTGGGGTCTGTTCGTGGGGGCGATCTCGGTGGCGATGCAGGCCTTCGTCGGCTCCGAGGCCACCGCGGTGCTCGAGGAGGCCACCGCCCTGAACAGTGCCGCGTTCAACGCGTCGATCGCGGTGGGTGCGCTGGTGGGCGGCCTGATCCTCGATGCAGCAGGGCAGACCCCGATGATCCTCACCTCGGTGGTGATGGTGGGCGCGGCCGCGCTGCTCGCGATGCACTATCTGCGCACCGCCGCGCCGGGACCGGAGCGTTCCCTCAGCCGGTGACGCGGAAGCCCTCCGTGCCGCGGGGTGCCTCCCGGCGAACGTCGATCCCCTCGACCTGTGCGGCCGGCGGGCCCGTGCGCAGATGCTCGAGCATCTCCTCGACCGTGCCCGTCGGGCCCTCCACGTCGGCCTCGACGGTGCCGTCCCACAGGTTCCGCACCGTGCCGGAGACGCCGATCCGGGATGCCGCCGCCGCGGCATCCATCCGGAAGCCGACTCCCTGGACCCGGCCGCGCACGCGCACGATCCGGCGGATCACGTCCTCCTCTGCTGGCGTCTCGTCCATTCCTGTCTCCCGTCCGCAGCTCGACCCGGCCCGTTGAGCCTATCCAGGTGGGCCCCGCACGAAACAGCGTGCGAACCCGGGACGAGAATCCGGTGGACGCCGCTGCGCTCCGGTGATGGGATCAGGGCATGGCGACAATGCTCTCCACCCCGACGACGCTCCGCACCCCGACCGCCGACGAGCTCGAGGACGTGCTCGTGGCGCTGCGCCGCTGGCAGCGCGAAGATCTCCTCCAGCTCCATCCGGGGGACCTCGGCTGGCACCACCTGCGGGGCGCCGATCCCACCGCCCAGAACCTGCGGCTGTGGAGCCGGGGGAGCCGACCGGCGGCGCTGGGGATGCTGGACGGCCACGACCTGCTGCGCCTCGCGATCGCCCCGCAGTTCGCCGAGGACGAGCCCCTCGCGCGGCGTCTCGCCGAGGACCTCCTCGAGCCCGAGCGCGGGATTCTTCCGTCCGGGCAGGCCTTCCTCGAGGCGCGCTCGGCATTCGCCCTGCGCACCGTGCTCCAGGAGCACGGGTGGAGCAAGGGCGAGGCCTGGGTGCCCCTGCGGCGCGACCTCGCCGAGCCCGTCACGGTGCCCGAGACGCTCACCATCGAGCCCGTGCGGCAGAGCACCGCCGGAGAGTACGCCGAGGTGCATCGCTCCGCTTTCGACAGCCGCAGTCTCACCGTCGAGCGCGTGCTCACGATGCTGGACGGTCCCGCCCACCGCGACGCGGCCTCCCTGCTGGGACGCGACGAAACAGGCAACGCCGTCGCGGTGATCAGCGTGTGGTCGGCCGGACCCGGCAGGCCCGGCCTGATCGAGCCGCTCGGCGTGCACCGCGACCACCGCGGCTGGGGCCACGGGCGGGCGATGTGCCTGGCCGGGACCGCACAGCTGCGGGCGATGGGCGCCTCGAGCGCGACGGTGTGCACTCCGCGCGCGCTCACCGGAGCGGTCGCCACCTATGTCTCGGCCGGGTACCGGGAGCTCGGCGACGTGCCGGACCTGCAGCGGCTCCCCGCCCCCTGAGAGGCGCGCCCTCCGCCGGCCGCTCTTGACCCGCAGATTCGTCAGCGAGGGGCGATCACCGGCTCGCCGGAGGCGTCACGGCGCATGACCTCGCGGCCTCCCTGCCACACCCGCAGGGTGCGGTGACGCACGTCCAGCGGATCGCCCTCCCACAGCACCAGATCCGCGTCCTTGCCGACCTCGAGCGAACCGACCCGCTCCGCGAGCCCCAGCACCTCCGCCGGGTTCAGGGTGATCGCACGCAGCGCCTCGGCCGGGGCCATCCCGTGCTTGACCGCGAGAGCCGCCTGGTCGATCAGGAACTCGATCGGCACCACCGGATGATCGGTGATGATCGAGACCTTCACCCCGGCCTCGGTGAGCAGACCGGGCGCCTTCGGGGTGCGGTGGCGCACCTCCACCTTCGAGCGCGAGACGATCAGGGGGCCGTAGAGCACCGGCACCCCGGCCGCCGCGATCCTGTCCGCGATCAGGTAGGACTCGGTGCCGTGATCGAGCACCAGGTCGATGCCGAACTCCTCGGCGATGCGCAGGGCGGTGGCGATGTCATCGGCCCGGTGCGAGTGCTGGCGCCAGGGGATCTCCCGCTCGAGCACCCGGGCGAGCGCCTCGGAGACCAGATCCGCATCTCGCTCCTCGGCCGGCTTCGCCGCCCAGGCCCGAGCCTTGGCGAGGGCCTGACGGATCGTCAGGGCCACGCCCAGCCGGGTCGAGGGGGTCTGATTGCGCTCGCCGTAGACGCGCTTGGGGTTCTCCCCGAGCGCCGCCTTGAGCCCGGAGGGGCTGCGCAGCACCATCTCGTCCACCACCCGGCCGTGGGTGTGCAGCGCCACCGCGAGCCCGCCGATGGGATTGCCCGAGCCGGGGTTCACGTTCACGGTGGTGATGCCGCCGATGATCGCGTCGTCGAAGCCCACCTCCACGGGGTTGATCGCATCGATCGCCCGCGCGGCGGCCATCACCGGATCGGTCATCTCGTTGGTGTCCTGGCCGGCCCAGCCCTCACCCTCCTCATCCACCCCCAGGTGCACGTGGGCATCGATGAAGCCGGGCAGCAGCCAGCCGCCGCCGGCGTCGACCACCTCGGCGTCGGCAGGGATCTCGAGCGCGGGACCGAGGTCCGCGATCCGGCCGTCGCGGACGAGGACCGTCCCGTCGAAGGGCGCGCCCTCGATCGGGACGACATGGGCATGGGTGATGGCGGTGAGCGTCATGCCCCTGACACTGGGCCGACAGCGCGGTGGAGTCAAGTTCCCGCATCGCCGGGCGCTTGAGCAGCCTGGCCACTACTGTGCCCGTATGTCGAAGAAGAAGAGCAAGCACCCCGACCCCGCGGAGCAGACGCCCACCGGCTTCCCGATCCCCTCGGGCTGGAAGGGCGAGGTGACCGACTTCGATCCGCGCGCCACGCCGGGCTTCGAGGGGAAGAAGGCCGACGGCAAGGAGCTGCTGGCCCTGCGCGATGCCGCTCTCGACGATCTCCAGGAGCGGCTGTACGCGGCGCACCACGGGCAGGAGGAGGGGCGCTCCGTGCTGCTGATCGTGCAGGGCATGGACACCTCCGGCAAGGGCGGGATCATGCGCCACGTGGTCGGGAACGTGGACCCGCAGGGCGTGGACATCACCGCCTTCAAAGCCCCCACCTCGGCCGAGAAGCGACACGACTTCCTGTGGCGCATCCGCAAGCGCACCCCCGCCCCCGGCATCATCGGCGTGTTCGACCGCTCCCAGTACGAGGACGTGCTGATCCACCGGGTCCACGGCTGGGCCGATGCGAAGGAGATCCGCGAGCGGTACACCGCGATCAACGCCTTCGAGCGCGAGCTCGCCGAGGCCGGCACCACCGTCGTGAAGGTGATGCTCCACATCTCCGCGCAGGAGCAGGGAGAGCGCCTCATGGAGCGTCTCGAGAGGCCCGACAAGCATTGGAAGTACAACCCCGGCGACGTGGACGAGCGCGGCCACTGGGAGTCGTACATGGACGCATACACCCGCGCGCTGCGGGCCACCTCGACGGTCGGCGCGCCCTGGACCGTGGTCCCCGCCGACCGCAAGTGGTACGCGCGCATCGCCGTCCAGCAGCTGCTGCTGAACGCGCTCGAGGACATCGACCCGCAATGGCCCGAGGCGGACTTCGACGTCGACGAGGAGAAGGAGCGCCTGCGCTCCACCATGGACTGATCAGGGCCCTCACCTGGCCCGGGTTGTGTCTGCCGCGTCAGGGGTCGATGATGGGGGCATGGCTTCCATCACCTTCCAGAGCAATCCCGTCTCCACCGTCGGCGAGCTGCCCCAGGCCGGTTCGGCCCTGCCGGCCTTCGAGCTCGTGGGCCAGGACCTCGGCGCCGTCTCGAGCGCCGACCTCGCCGGCAAGCGCGTCGTGCTGAACATCTTCCCGTCGCTGGACACCGGCACCTGCGCGATGAGCGTGCGCAGGTTCAACGAGCTCGCCGCCGGCCTTGAGAACACCGTGGTGGTCTGCGCCTCGAAGGACCTCCCCTTCGCCCAGGCCCGCTTCTGCGGCGCCGAGGGCCTCGAGAACGTGGTCACCGGCTCCGCCTTCCGCTCCTCCTTCGGTGAGGATCTCGGCGTGACGATGCAGGACGGCCCCCTGGCCGGGCTGCTCTCGCGCGCCGTGGTCATCGCGGACGAGAACGGCAAGATCCTCTACACCCAGCAGGTCGCCGAGGTCACCGAGGAGCCCGACTACGACGCGGCGGTCGCAGCGCTGAGCTGAGCCCGCCTCTCTCCCACGGCCTGCCCCAGCGGCGCAGCCGCCCCAGGCTTCAGGGCCCGGCCCGCCCTCCGGCGCGGACCGGGCCCTGAACGCTCCCCTGCACCCGCCGGCGCTGACGAGCACGAGAGGAAGGACAGAGCATGAGCACCCCCGAGATCACCCTGGCGCGCGTCCACGACCTGCTCGACGACGACGGCGCCGGAAAGACCGTGCGCCGCGTGCTGGTGGACCGGCTGTGGCCCCGCGGCATCAAGAAGGAGCGGCTCGCCCACGACGAGTGGGACAAGGACGTCGCCCCGAGCCCCGATCTGAGGAAGGCCTTCCACTCCGAGGAGCTCAGCTTCTCCGAGTTCTCCCGCCACTACCGCCGAGAGCTCGAGGGCAGCGATGCCCCGCAGGCGCTGCTGGACCGGGCGAAGGAGGACGGCGCCCGGAAGATCGTCCTGCTGTTCGCGGCCAAGGACACCGAGCACAATCACGCCCAGGTGCTGCAGGAGGTGCTGCAGGACCTGGTGAGCAGCTGAGCCCGGCGCCGCGCGCGGACATCCGCCCTCTGCACCGCTGGGCACAGTAGGGTCGACCCTCGTGGAACCCATCTCGCTCGTCATCCTGCTCGTGATGGGCACCCTTGCCGGTGCGATCAACGCCGCGGTGGGCTCGGGCTCGCTCCTGACTCTCCCGGTGCTGCTCGCCCTCGGCATCCCGCCAGGCGTCGCGGTGCGCACCAACACGATCGGCATCCTGTTCTCGACCATCGGCTCGGTCTACGGGTACCGCCGAGAGATCGCCCAGGAGAAGAACAACTTGGGCCTGCTCACGATCGTCGCGGCGATCGGGGCGACGGCGGGCGCGCTGCTGCTGCTCGTCTCGCCCTCGCAGGCCCTGGACGTGGTGGTGCCCGTGCTGATCGTGGTCGCACTCGCGATGGTGATCTTCCAGAAGCGACTGACCGCCGCACTGCGCGCCGCCCGTGAGCGGCGCTCCGAGCGTCGGCGCGCCGCCGGCGAGCACGGGGCCGACCGCGGGCTCGCTGCGTCCTCGAGCCCGTACCGCTCGCCGGCGCTGGTTTCCTCGCTCGGTCTCGCCTCGGTCTACGGCGGCTACTTCACCGCCGCCCAGGGGGTCCTCTACCTCGGGATCCTCGGCACCTTCACCGGGCGCACCATGGGCTCGGTCAACAGCGTGAAGAACCTGCTGAGCCTGGTGGTGAACCTCGCCGCCGCACTCGTGTACGTCATCGCGCACATCACGCTCGGGGTCGAGATCATCTGGATCGCCACCGCCGCGATCGCCGTCGGCGCCCTGCTGGGCGGCTACTTCGGCGCCCACCTCGCCAAGCGGATGCCGGAGTGGCTGCTGCGCGGCGTCATCGTGGCGGTCGCCCTGTTCGCCCTCGCCCGGCAGGTGCTCTGAGCGCTCACCGCGCCCGCGAGCCGCTCGAGCCCAGGGCTCAGGCGAGGAAGGGCAGCACGTGCTCGAGCACGTCCTGCGCAGGGGAGAGGGTGCCGCCGTGGTCGCGGCCCGGCAGCGGCACGAACTCGGCCGCGGGCATCAGCGCGGCCGCCCGACGTGACTCCTCGAAGCGGGGATGGTCCTCGGTGCCCGCCATCCACAGCGCCGGGATCTCACAGGCCTCGAGCACGTCGTCCGGCACGCCGGGCGTGGCATCGGTCGCGGCCAGCAGGGCCGCGATCGCCCGGTGATCGGCGGCGAGGAACGCGGTGCGGGTCGCCCGGGCCCGCCGCGCCGTGACCTCGGGGCCCAGGCCCTGCCCGGCGCAGAACGCCTCCATCCCCTCCTCGGCCACCGCCTCGATCACGCCCGGGAAGAACACGGAGTCGACCGCACCCCGCTGCGGAGCGGCCGAGCCGCCGAGGCACACCAGTCGATCGACCCGTTCGGGGTGCTTGAGCGCTGTGGTCAGCGCGACGCGCGCCCCGAGGGAGTAGCCGAGCAGGGACGCGGAGCCGATCCCCTCGGCATCGAGCACGGCGAGCAGATCCGCGGTGAAGGCCTGCTGGGTGTAGGCCGACGCCTCGTGCGGGGTGCCCGAACGCCCGTGCCCGCGCAGGTCCACCCGCACCACCGTGTGCTGCTCGCCCAGCGGTGCGAGATAGGCGAGCCCCCGCCAGATGGCGCGGGAGAGCACCGAGCCGTGCAGCAGCACCAGCGGCGGACCCTCGCCCGAGACGTCGTAGCGCAGGTCGATGCCGTCGACAGGGGAGGGGATGACGGGCACGGCGCACCTTCCGGAGCAGGGGACGAGTCGAGCGCGATGCAGCCGGTGGGGCGGTTCGTGCGCTCTCCCAGCGTACGTCGGCGGGCAGGCCGGCGAGGTGGTGGGACGACGACGCCGGCCCGGCCCGCGGAGAGCGGGCAGGACCGGCGTCGGATAGTGGCAGCGCCGGCCGCTCCTCAGCGGAGCGGCAGCGGACTCACAGCGCCGAGGAGATCTCCTCGAGGATGCGGTTGAAGGTGGCCGAGGGGCGCATCACCGCCGCGGTCTTCTCCGGATCCGGGCGGTAGTAGCCGCCGATGTCGGCGGGCTTGCCCTGCACGGCCAGGAGCTCGTCGGCGATGGTCTGCTCGCCGTCGACCAGCTTCGCCGCGATCGGGCCGAAGGCCGTGGCCAGCTCGCCGTCCTCGCTCTGCTGCGCCAGCTCCTGTGCCCAGTACAGGGCGAGGTAGAAGTGGCTGCCGCGGTTGTCGATGCTGCCGAGCCTGCGCTGCGGGGACCTGCCCTCGTTGAGCAGGGTCTCGGTGGCGCGGTCCAGTGCGTCGGCGAGCACGCGGGCGCGCTGGTTGTCCGCGGTGCGGGCCAGGTGGCGCAGCGACTCGGCCAGGGCCAGGAACTCGCCGAGGGAGTCCCAGCGCAGGTAGTCCTCCTCGATGAGCTGCTGGACATGCTTGGGCGCGGAACCGCCGGCACCGGTCTCGAACAGGCCGCCGCCGTTCATCAGCGGCACCACCGAGAGCATCTTGGCGCTCGTGCCCAGCTCCATGATCGGGAACAGGTCGGTGAGGTAGTCACGCAGCACGTTTCCGGTCACCGAGATGGTGTCCTCGCCGCGGCGCACCCGCTCGAGCGTGTGCTTGGTCGCCTCGATCGGGGAGAGGATGCGGATATCGAGATCCTCGGTGCCCGCGCCGTCGATCGGCTCGGCGAGGTACTTCTCGACCTTCGCGATGAGGTTTCGGTCATGGGCGCGGGACTCATCGAGCCAGAACACCGCGGGCATCCCGGACTCGCGCGAGCGGCGCACGGCCAGCTGCACCCAGTCGCGGATGGGGGCGTCCTTGGCCTGGCAGGCGCGGAAGATGTCCCCGGCGGAGACCTCGTGGCTCATCAGCGCGGCACCCGAGGCGTCGCGCACCTCGACCCGACCGTCGGCGGCGATCTGGAAGGTCTTGTCGTGGCTGCCGTACTCCTCGGCCTTCTGCGCCATCAGGCCCACGTTGGGGACGGTGCCCATGGTGGCCGGGTCGAAGGCGCCGTGGCGCTGGCAGTCCTCGATAGTCGCGGCGTAGACGCCCGCGTAGGAGGAGTCCGGGATCACCGCGAGGGTGTCCTGCTCGGCGTCGTCCTTGTTCCACATGTGGCCCGAGGTGCGGATCATCGCGGGCATCGAGGCATCGATGATCACGTCGGAGGGGACGTGGAGGTTGGTGATGCCCTTGTGGGAGTTGACCATCGCGAGGTCCGGGCCGTCGGCCAGGTCCTTGTCGATCGCGGCCTTGACGCCGTCACGCACGGAGGAGTCGAGCTCCTCGAGGCCGGCGAGGATGCCGCCCAGGCCGTGGTCCGGGGACAGGCCCGCCGCGGCGAGCTGCTCGCCGTACTCGGAGAAGACGGAGGGGAAGAAGGCACGCACCGCGTGGCCGAACAGGATCGGGTCCGAGACCTTCATCATCGTGGCCTTGAGGTGCACGGAGAAGAGCACGCCCTGCTCCTTCGCCGCGGCGACCTGCTCGCGCAGGAAGGCGTCGAGCGCGGCGGCGCGCATCACCGAGGAGTCCACGACCTCGCCGGCCAGCACCGGCACGGACGGCTTGAGCACGGTCTCGGTGCCGTCGGCGGCGACGTGCACGATCGAGAGGGTGTCCTCGGCGTCCATCACCACGGACTGCTCGTTGCTGCGGAAGTCGTCGGCGTCCATCGTGGCTACCGAGGTCTTCGAGTCCTTGGACCATTCGCCCATGCGGTGCGGGTGCGCCTTGGCGAAGTTCTTCACCGCGGCGGGGGCGCGACGGTCCGAGTTGCCCTCGCGCAGCACCGGGTTCACGGCCGAGCCCTTGACGGAGTCGTAGCGCGCCCGGATGTCCTTCTCCTCGTCGGTCGAGGGGGACTCGGGGTAGTCCGGCAGGGAGATGCCCTGGGCCTGCAGCTCGGCGACCGCGGCCTTGAGCTGCGGCACGGAGGCGGAGATGTTGGGCAGCTTGATGATGTTCGCCTCGGGCGTCTTCGCGAGCTCGCCCAGCTCCGCGAGGGCATCGCTCTCACGCTGGTCCTCGGGCAGGAGATCGGAGAAGGCCGCGACGATGCGGCCCGCCAGGGAGATGTCACGGGTGGTGACATCGATGCCGGCGGTGTTCGAGAAGGCGTCGAGGATCGGCAGGAACGATGCCGTCGCCAGCATCGGTGCCTCGTCGGTGTGGGTGTAGATGATGCGCGCCATGTGTCGCGGGGCTCCCTCGGGTCGGTGCGGCATTTGTCTTGACGTCAAGACTAATCGACGAAGGGCGCGGACCCGCCCTCGTCGATCCGGATGCCTCCACGATAGGTGAGATGGCCCTCGCGCGCCTCGTCCGCGCAGCGGGCACTCATCGCGGCGGCGCCTCGTCGTGGATCTCCACGTCCCAGGGGTCCGATACCAGCAGCTCGGTGCGGCCGTGCTCATCGAGGGTGACCGCGACGCCGTGGGCCCGGTAGGTGCCGAGAGAGAGGGCGCGCGCCCCGCACAGCGACCCGGTGACCGAGGCCTGCTCCTGCTGGGTGACGCCCTCCTCATCCATCCAATGCAGCGGGATCTCGGAGGCGTTGCGGGCCCCGGCGACGATCCGGCCGGTCTCGGGATCGACCACAACGACCGTCTGGAACAGCGCGTGCGTGCCGTGATCCGGGGAGGTGACCGTGAGGCTCGCGGTGACGGAGGCCGGGGAGCCGTCCTCTCTCGGCGCCCGGCTCACCTCGGTGGAGGGGTTCTCGACGCTCATCCTGTAACCCGCGGAGTCGCCGACGGGCTCGAGCACGGCGTGGCAGGCCAGCGGCGAGAGGTCCGCCGGGGCTTCGCCGCTGGGGGCGGAGACCACGCCCGGCACCGCGCGCAGGCGGCCGTCGACCACATCCACCATCACGTCCTCGCTCGCGGCCCAGCCGGAGTCGTCACCGCCTGCGAGGGCACCGCTGAGCTGCAGCACGAACTGACCCTCGGGCAGCGGGGCGTCATCGCAGGTGCCCACCGTCAGATGCGCGCTGACCGCCGCGGGGGCGGGAGCGCCGGTGTTCGCGGGCACCTCGACGCGCTCGCGCACCACCATCGGCGGGATCGGGGAGTCCTCTTGACCGAGCGGGCCCTCGTGCTCCGGGGCGGGCAGGCCGCGATTGTCCGGATGCGCGGGCAGCAGCACGCCCTCGGGGCGGAAGCCGTCATAGCTGTGCTCGGGGCCCAGCTGGAACGGCCCCGAGACGGTGATCTCGTGGCCCTCGGCGTGCACCGCCTGCGGGGTCATCCGGGCGCCGTCGGTGCTCTGCGGCAGCGGGGAGTCCCCCTCGCCGGGACGGCACAGCCAGGTGGGATCCACCGCGGTGCTCTGCGCGGCGGCGACCTCGGCGGGGTCCATGGGCTGCGCGGAGGGCGCGGCCTCAGCGGCGGGGGAGTCCTCGGCGGTGCCCGGCAGCGCGTCGCAGGCGGCGAGGGTCAGCGCGAGCAGCGTCGCCGTGAGGGCCGCGAGGGGGCGTGCGGGGCCCGGAGGTGCCTGCTGTCCTCGCCTCACGCGCATCGCGCCCCACCCTCCTCGCCCCGTCGGCATCTCACCGGGCTCGCGCCCTGGAGCGAACGTACCCGAGAGCGGCGCTGCTCACAGCACCAGCAACGTCAGCGCCATCACCGCCATGCCCGCGATGAGCGAGTAGATGACCGTGTGGTGCTCGCCGGTCTCCTCGGCCGCCGGCAGCAGCTCATCGAGGGAGACGAACACCATCACGCCCGCCACCCCGGCGAGGATCGCACCCATCCCGGCACCGCTCAGCAGCGGCGCCAGCAGCACGAAGCCGAGCACCGCGCCCACGGGCTCGGCGAGCCCAGTCATGGTGGCCAGCCAGAACGCCTTGGCCCGGGAACCGGTGGCCCGGCGCACCGGTACCGCGACCGCGAGACCCTCGGGGATGTTGTGCAGCGCGATCGCGGCGACCACCGGGATCGCCACCTCGGGCGCCTGCAGGGCGGCGACGAAGGTCGCGAAGCCCTCCGGCACGTTGTGCAGGGCCAGGGCGATCGCGGTGACCGTGCCGGTGCGCATCAGCCGGGCCCGCAGCGCACGATCGGCGGCCTGCTCGTCCGGGGCGCGCAGCACGCCCTCGTCACCGCTCATCCGGCCGGAGAACTCGTGGGGGCTCACGGAGCTCGGGACCAGGCGGTCCAGCACCGCGATCAGCGCGATGCCCACGAAGAAGGACAGCACCGCGAGCGCGGTGCCGTGACCGGTCACCTCGCCGCCGCCCGAGAGCACGTGGGCCCCCTCGGGAAGAAGCTCCACGAAGGAGACGAAGAGCATCACCCCGGCCGAGAGGCCCAGCCCGCCGGCCAGGAGCTTCGGGCTGGTTCCGCGTCCCATCACTCCGAGGGCGGCGCCGATGCTGGTGGCGCCGCCGGCGACGAGGGTGAGCAGGAACGCGATGAGCACGGAGGAGACACTAGTGCCTGTCACGGGCGGACCCCCGGAAGGACGTCCTCGCGCGTCGTGGGCGGCTCGGAGGCGGGCGCCGCGACGCTCCTACACTGGGGCCATGCCTGAGACCCCCTTCCTCTCCGTGATCGATCTGCGCGCGCGCCGTATGGGTGCAGCGGAGCTCACCGCGGCCCTGCCCCGTGCCGAGCTGGACGTCGAGTCCGCGGTCGCCGCCGTGCGTCCCGTCGTCGAGGACGTCGCGGCCCGCGGCGCGGAGGCGGTGCTCGATGCCTCGGAGCGCTTCGACGGGGTGCGGCCCGCGCATCTGCGCGTGCCCCGCGCTGAGCTGCAGCGCGCCCTGGCCGAGCTCGATCCGCAGATCCGTGCCGCGCTCGAGGAGTCCGCCGCGCGGGTGCGCGCCGTCGATGCGGCGCAGGCCAGGCCGGAGGAGACCGTGCAGGTGGTGCCCGGGGGCACCGTCACCCAGCGCTGGGTCCCCGTGCGCCGCGTGGGCCTGTACGTGCCCGGCGGCCGCGCCGTGCTGCCCAGCTCCGTGGTGATGAACGTGATCCCCGCCCAGATCGCCGGGGTCGAGCAGATCGTGCTCGCCTCCCCGCCGCAGAAGGAGTTCGGCGGCCTCCCGCACCCCACCATCCTCGCCGCCTGCGAGCTGCTCGGGGTCACCGAGGTGATCGCCGCCGGCGGCGCCCAGGCGATCGCGCTGCTCGCCCACGGCGCGGAGGACCTCGGCGATGGCCGCGCCCTGCAGGGGGTGGATCTCGTGACCGGTCCCGGCAACGTCTACGTCGCGGCCGCCAAGCGGCTCGTGCGCGGGACCGTCGGGATCGACGCGGAGGCCGGCCCCACAGAGATCGCGATCCTGGCCGACGCCGCCGCCGACCCCGCGTTCGTCGCCGCGGACCTCATCTCCCAGGCCGAGCACGATCCGCTCGCCGCGAGCGTGCTGGTCACCGACTCCACCGCGCTCGTCGACGCGGTCGAGCACGAGCTGGCCGCCCAGGTCCCCGCAGCCCTGCACCGTGAGCGGATCGAGCAGGCGCTGCGCGGCGAGCAGAGCGGCGTGGTGCTGGTCGAGGACATCGCCCAGGGGCTCGCCGTGGTCGATGCCTACGGCGCCGAGCACCTCGAGATCCAGACGGCCGACGCCGCCGCCGTCGCGGCGCGCGTCACCAACGCTGGCGCCGTGTTCGTGGGCCCCCACAGCCCGGTGAGCCTCGGCGACTACGCCGCAGGCTCCAATCACGTGCTGCCCACCGGCGGCACCTCCCGCTTCACCGGCGGCCTCGGCGTGCAGACGTTCCTGCGCGGCATCCACGTCGTCCACTACGACCGCGAGGCGCTCGACGGCGCCCGCACGGCGGCGACCACGCTCGCGCGCGCCGAGGGACTGCCCGCCCACGGCGCGGCGATCGACATCCGCTTCGCGCGCTGAGCCCGGGGGAGCGCCCGCGCTCCCCGGAGAACCCGCTGACAGAACGGACGGCCTGCTGAGCAGGCCGTCCGTTCTGTCGTCCGGGCCGCTGCGCCGGAGCCGTGCACCGCGCCGGCGTCCCCGCCGGGCCCAGCGATAGCCGCCGACCCGCGCGGCGGGCATCCTCCGGATCTGCTCGAGGGGCTTGCGCCCACGGAATGGAAGCGCTTACGATCAACGCCCGGTTGTAAGCGCTTCCAACTTTGGTGGCGAGCTGCGGGCAGCCGCTGAGACGACTCGAGGACGAGGAGGACGGCCATGGCATCGCACGCGCAGCCCGCATCCGGGGCGACCATCTACGAGGTCGCCGCGCGCGCCGGTGTCTCGATCGCCACCGTCAGCCGCACCTTCGCGGACAACGGCAGCGTCGCCCCCCGCACCCGGGAGGCCGTGCTCGCCGCCGCCCAGGAGCTGCGCTATGCCCCCGCCGCTGCGGCCCGCGCCCTCGCCGTGCGCCGCAGCAAGGCGCTCGGCGTGGTGCTGCCCCACATCGCGGGCCCGTACTACTCGCAGCTGCTGGTCGGCTTCGAGCTCGCCGCCTCGCAGCTGGGGCTGTCCGTCGTGCTCGCCCTGGCCTCGCCCACCGACCACCGCGCCGCCGCGGTGCGCGATCTGGTGGGCCGGGTCGACGGGATCGCCTTCATGGCGCGCAGCGGCGCCGACGACGACACCGTGCGCCGGGTCGCCGCCACGCGCCCCACGGTCACCGTCGCCCGCCGCCGCCTCGACGAGGCCGACGCCTTCTTCGCCGAGAACCGCGAGTCCGCACGCCACCTCACCGAGCACCTGCTGGCCCACGGGCACCGCCGGATCGGCTTCGTCGGCCGCGCCGAGAGCGGATCGGACATCGGCCGCAGGCACCGCGGCTGGCTCGAGGCGCTCGAGACGGCGGGCCTGGCCCCGGCGATGCAGCTCGCCGTGGACCCGGTCGAGGAGGCCGGGATCGCCGTCGCGGAGCAGCTGCTGGCCGATGGCGACATCCACCGGTTCGACGCCCTGGTCTGCGGCAACGACGAGCTCGCGATCGCGATCATCGCCCACCTCACCGCCGCGGGGGTCCGCGTGCCCGAGGACCTCGCCGTGACCGGCTGGGACGACACCCGCACCGCCCGCTACCTCACCCCGAGCCTCACCACCGTGCGCCAGGACGTCACCGCCCTCGGCGGGCTCGCCGCGCACCGCCTGGCCGCCCGTATCGACGGGCAGGGCGTCCAGGATCCCGTCACCGTCGCCTCGACGCTCGTGCCGCGCGCCTCATGCGGCTGCCCGTCACCCGAGGAGTCATCATGAACACCACCTTCCGGCCCACCCGCCGCACCGTCGTCGGACTCGGCGCCGCCGCCGCACTGGGCGTGCTCGCAGGATGCGGGCGCCCCGAGGAGGAGCAGGCAGGCGGCGACGCCCCCGCCGAGCCGATCGCCGAGGGCCCGGCCACCGGCTCCGTGACCGTCTGGGCGATGGGCGCCGAGGGCGAGGCCCTGCCCGAGCTGCTCGCCGGCTTCGAGGAGGAGAACCCCGACGTCACCGTCGAGGTCACGCCCCTGCCCTGGGACAGCGCGCACGACAAGTTCACCTCCTCGATCGCCGCCGGCACCGCGCCGGACGTCGCCCAGATCGGCTCGACCTGGATGGCCGAGTTCGTGAGCCTCGGCGCGCTCGAGGCCACCCCGGACTCGATCCCCACCGACGACTACTTCCCCGGCGCCCTCGAGTCCGTGACCGTGGACGAGACCGTCTACGGGGTCCCGTGGTACGTCGAGACCCGCCTGGTCTACTACCGCAAGGACATCGCCGAGTCCCTCGGCATCACCGAACCGCCCACGGACTGGGAGGGCCTGATCGAGATGGCCCGCACCATGCAGGGCGGGCCCGACGGGAAGTGGGGACTGGCCCTGCAGCCCGGCGGCACCGGCTCCTGGCAGACCGCGCTGCCGTTCTGCTGGTCCAACGGCGGGGACGTCGTCTCCGAGGACGGCTCCGAGTTCACCTTCGTCTCCCCGCAGAACGAGGAGGCGCTGGCCTACTACCAGTCCTTCTTCACCGAGGGCGTCTCGGACCCCGCCCCCGCGGAAGGCACCACCGAGCAGGACTTCGTCTCCGGGGCGGTGCCGATGTTCATCTCCGGTCCGTGGATGATGGCGGCCGTCGAGGGCGTGGGCGGCGAGGGCTTCGCCGAGAAGTACGGCGTGTTCGTGATGCCCGAGAAGGAGACCAGCGCGAGCTTCCTGGGCGGCGCGAACATCGGCGTCTTCACCGGCAGCGAGAACCGCGACGGGGCCTGGAAGCTGGTCGAGTACCTCTCCCGCCCCGAGGTGCAGGTCCAGTGGTTCTCCCTCGTCTCGGCGATGCCCGGCCTCCAGGCCGCCTGGGAGGACGAGACCGTCGTCTCGAACGAGAAGTTCGCGGCCTTCCACACCCAGCTGCAGACCGCCTTCGCGCCGCCCACCATCGCCACCTGGGAGCAGGTCGCCTCGAAGTTCGACGCCCAGATCGAACAGGTCTGCAAGCAGGATCTCGACCCCGCGACCGCCCTGGAGACCACGCAGTCCGAGCCGCAGGGCATCGGGACCGGGGCCTGAGATGTCGACCGCTCCGCTGACCTCCTCGGCCCCCGGGACGGATCCCGGGGCCGGGGAGGGCTCCCCGCGCCGGCGAGGTCGCCGCGCCGCCGCGGAGGCGCGCGCCGGGATCCTGCTGTCGCTGCCCTTCCTGCTGCTGTTCGGGGTGTTCATCGCCTGGCCCGTGCTGCAGTCGATGATCATGTCCTTCACCGACATGCGCATCAGCGACATCCGCTCCCCGTTCGCGGTGGAGTTCGTGGGCCTGCAGAACTACATCACCGCCTTCGAGGACCCCGTCTTCCGTCGCGCCGCGCTGAACACCGCCGTGTTCGTGCTGGTCGGTGTGCCGCTGACGATCATCGCCGGGCTCGCGGCCGCGCTCGCCCTGAACCGGGGCGTGATGCGCCTGCGCGCCGTGTTCCGGATGGGCTTCTACACCCCCGTGGTCACCTCGATCGTGGCCGTCGCCGTGGTGTGGCGCTTCCTGCTGCGCCCCGACAACGGCCTGGTGAACACCGTGCTCGGCGGGGTGGGCATCGATGGCCCGAACTGGCTGGGCGATGAGCGCACCGCGCTGCTGTCGCTGATCGTGATGGCCGTCTGGCGCAACTTCGGCACCTCGATGGTCATCTTCCTGGCCGGGCTGCAGGCCGTGGACCGTGGGCTGCACGAGGCAGCCGCGCTCGACGGCGCCACCGCCCGCCAGCGCTTCCGGCACGTCACCCTGCCCGCGATCCGCCCGACGATGCTGTTCGTGCTGGTCACCACCTCGATCGGGTACCTGCAGTTCTTCGAAGAGCCCTTCGTGATGACCCAGGGCGGGCCGCTGAACGCCACCATCTCCGCCTCGATGTACACCTACAACCAGTTCGGCTTCGGCAACTACGGGGTCGCCGGCGCGATGGCCTATCTGACCTTCGTGGTCATCGGCATCGTCACCCTCGCGCAGTTCCGCCTGATGAGGGAGAAGTGATGCTCGACCGTCGCCGTCCCGTCCTGACCTACATCGTCCTGACCGCCTTCCTGCTGCTGGTGATCACCCCATTCGTGTGGATGATCCTGGGCAGCGTGAAGACCCAGGGAGAGCTGCTGAGGGTGCCCCCGACCTGGCTCCCCGAAGAGCCCACCTGGGACAACTTCCGCCGCCTCTTCGACCGGCCCTTCGGCCGGTACTTCCAGAACTCCGCCGTGGTGGCGATCGCGGTCACCGTCGGCAACCTGTTCTTCTCCTCGATGTTCGGGTACGCGCTCGCGCACCTGAACTTCCCCTTCAAGCGCGTGATGCTCCTGCTGGTGCTGGGCTGCCTGATGATCCCGGGACTGGTCACTTTCATCCCCCAGTACGTGCTGGTGGTGAACCTGGGGCTGGCCAACACGATCCCCGCCCTGATCCTGCCGTTCCTGGTCCAGCCCTTCAGCGTGTTCCTGATGCGGCAGTTCTTCCTGGGCCTGCCGCGCGAGCTGCTCGAGGCGGGACGGATCGACGGGGTCGGCGAGATCGCGATCTTCTTCCGGATCTACCTGCCGCTGGCCGGGCCGGCCTTCGCCACGCTCGGCATCCTCACCTTCCTCGGCTCCTGGAACAACTTCCTGTGGCCCTTGGTCGTCTCCTCGAGCGAGTCGACCTACACCCTGCCGGTCGCCCTCGCCCTGATCTCGACCGGACAGAACCAGACGGACTACGGGCTGCTCCTGGCCGGAGCAACCCTCGTGGTCCTGCCGATCCTCGTCGTCTTCCTCTTCTTCCAGCGCTACTTCATCCAGGGCATCGCCACCACCGGCATCAAGTGATCTTCCACCGCCTCGAGGAGGCATCGTGCACACCGTCGACCGACGCACCCTGCTCACCGTCCCGCTGATCGGCGCCGGCGCGCTCACCGGCACCGCGGCCGCACCCCGCCGCGCCGGCGCGTTGTCGGCCGGCTCACCCGCGAGCCCCTCGCCCGCTGGTGGCGGCCAGGAAGCGCTGCTGCGCCGCTGGGCCGCGGACACCTGGCACTGCCTGGACACCATGACCGTGGCGTCGACCGGGCTGATCTCGGACAACATCGGCGCGGATCTCATCGGCCACTCCGGCCACACCTCGCCCACCAACATCGGCGGCTCCCTCTGGTCGGTGCTGATCGCACGGGAGCTCGGACTGCTCACCCCCGGTCATGCCCGCCGCCGCATCGCCCGCACCCTCGAGAGCCTCGAGCGGATGGAGAAGCACGAGCCCTCGGGCATGTACTTCAACTGGTACGACGAGAACGACGGCTCGGTGCTGCGCTCCTGGCCCGGCACCGGGGCGGAGGTGGTCCCCTTCGTCTCGAGCGTCGACATGGGCTGGCTCGGCGCCGCGCTGCACGTGGTCGCCCAGGCCGACCCCTCCCACCGCCGCCGCGCCCGCCGGCTCTTCGAGGCGATGCGCTGGGACGTGTTCTTCGACCGGGACGTCGAGGCCGAGCCCGGCCTGACCATCGGCGGCTTCTGGCCCGAGGACCCGCGCCGCGAGGGGACCGAGCTGCGCCCCCTGATGGGCGGGATCGAGGGGGAGGAGGTCTGGTACCACTCTGAGCACCACTACGACACCGCCGTCTCCGAGGCGCGCATGGTCACCTACCTGGGCATCATGACCGGGCAGATCCCCGCGGCCGCCTACTTCGCGACCTACCGCACCTTCCCGCCGGAGTGGACCTGGCCCGAGATGGCGCCGGTGGGCGAGTGGGCCGAGCACGAGGGAGTGGCCGTCTTCGAGGGCGCCCACACCTACCGCGGCATGGAGATCGTGCCCGGCTGGGGCGGCTCCATGTTCGAGGAGCTGATGCCGGACCTGTTCGTGCCCGAAGCGGCATGGGGGCCGGAGAGCTGGGGGAGGAACCATCCCCTGCACGTGCGCGCCCAGCGCGAGCACGGCCTCGACGAGGCGGGCTACGGCTATTGGGGCTTCTCTCCCTCCTCGGACCCGCATGCCGAGTACCGCGAGTACGGTGTGGACGCCCTGGGCCTGAACCCCGAGGGCTACTTCTCCGACGCCGACGGCACCGACTGGCGACAGGGGGAACCCTTCCCGCAGGGGCTCGACGGGGTGATCACCCCGCATGCCGCCGCGCTCGCCCTGCAGTACGAGCCGGAGGAGGCCGCCGAGAACCTCTCCCGGATCGAGACCGAGCTGGGGGCCTACGGTCCCGGCGGCTTCCACGACGCGGTGGCCGTGGGCTCGGGAGCGATCGCTCGGCGCCACCTGTCCCTGGACCAGTCGATGATCCTCGGCGCCCTGGGCAACGTGCTGCTCGGCGGCGTGCTGCACGAATGGTTCGCGACCGACGAGGTCACCGCCCGGCTGCGCCCCGTGATCGCGCAGGAGGTGTTCCGTGCCCACGGCTGATCGCTCCCTGCCCCGTCTCCACGAAGCACCCGACGGGACCCGCTACCGGGATCTGAACGGCAACGGCCGGATGGATCCCTACGAGGACCCGCGCCGCAGCCCTGAGGAGCGCGCCGCGGACCTGCTGGGCCGCCTTTCCCTCGAGGAGAAGGTGGGCTTGATGTTCCACACCGTCATCGAGACCGGGCCGGAGGGGACGCTGCTCGAGGGCCCCGGCGCGATCTCGAAGTCCGGCACCGAGCAGGTGGTGCTCGGCAAGCACATGAACCACTTCAACATCCACGGCCTGGCCAGCGCGCAGGATGCGGCTCGCTGGCAGAACCGGCTCCAGCAGCTGGCCGAGCAGGCCCCGCACGGCATCCCCGTGACGATCTCGACCGACCCCCGTCACGGCGGCGCGCAGAACGCCGGCACCTCGTGGGCCACCTCGTTCTTCTCCCTGTGGCCCGAGCCGCTCGGCCTCGGTGCGCTCGACGACGAGGAGCTGGTGCGGGACTGGGCGCGCACCGTGCGGCGCGAGTACACCGCCGTCGGCATCCGGGCGGGCCTGCACCCCGTCGCGGATCTTGCCACCGAGCCTCGCTGGGCCCGGCAGCGCGAATGCTTCGGCCAGGATCCCGAGCTGGTCTCCCGCCTGGTGGCCGCGGCCCTGGACGGGCTGCACGGGGGGCAGGACGAGCCGGCCGTGCAGACCACGATCAAGCACTTCCCGGGGGCCGGCCCGCAGAAGGACGGCGAGGACGCGCACTTCCCCTACGGTCGGGACCAGGTCTACCCGGGAGGGCGGTTCGAGGACCACCTCCTGCCCTTCCGGACGGCCATCGCCCAGGGGACCGACGCGATCATGCCGTACTACGGCCGCCCCCTGGGGCTCGAGATCGACGGCGAGGCGATCGAGGAGGTGGGATTCGGCTTCAACCGGCAGATCCTCACCGGACTGCTGCGCGAGGAGCTCGGCTTCGACGGCGTGATCGTCAGCGACTGGGAGCTGGTGTGCGACAACCACGTCGGCGACCAGGTGCTCCCCGCTCGTGCCTGGGGCGTCGAGGAGCTCACGCCCCACCAGCGCATCCAGCGCATCCTCGAGGCCGGTGCGGACCAGTTCGGCGGTGAGGAGTGCACCGAGCTGCTGCTCGACCTCGTGCGCGAGGGGAGCGTCAGCGAGCAGCGGGTCACCGACTCCGCCCGCCGCCTGCTGCGGGTGAAGTTCCGCCTGGGCCTGTTCGACGACCCCTATGTCGACGAGTCCGCCGCCGCCCATCTCGTCGGCACCCTCGAGGCGCGAGAGCGAGGGCACCGGGCGCAGGCCCGCAGCGTGGTGGTCCTGCACGACGACGGCGGGATGCTCCCGCTCGGGAGCTCCGGCCAGCGCCTGCGGATCTACGCCGAGGGACTGCCCGACGAGGTCATCGCGACGCTGGGGGAGCAGGTCCCGCATCCCTCGCAGGCCGACCTCGCGCTGCTGCGGATCGGCGCACCCTTCCAGCCGCGCGATGACCTGTTCCTCGAGGCCTGGTTCCACCAGGGCGATCTCGAGCACCCGCCCGGGCTCGCGCACCGGCTTCAGAGGATCCGGGCGGCCTGCCCGCTGATCCTGGACGTGGACCTCGACCGGGCGGCGGTGCTCACCGGCATCGTCGAGCACTGCGACGCGCTCACCGGGAGCTTCGGCGTCTCCGGCGCGGCCTGGGTCGATGCGCTCACCGGGCGGATCCCGGCGCGGGGACGCCTGCCGATCGATCTGCCGCGCTCGATGGAGGCGGTCCGGGCCGCGCCCGAGGACGTCCCCGGCGGGACGGAGGATCCCCTGTACCCGTGCGGGCACGGGATCATGCTGGACGACGCTGAGCGCTGATCAGCGCGCGGCGTCGGACTCCGCCGGAGCCTTCGACGTCGCGCGCGGGGCGCGCTCGGCGCGGGTGAGATAGAGCGCGAGCGCACGCCAGCCGAGCATCAGCACACCGGTCACGACGGCGGTGACGATGACGAAGGACACCTCGGTGCCGGCGCTGAACAGGGTGCGCAGCGCCATCGCGGTCGCGAGGGTGATCGCCCACACGAACACCCCGTGCGGCCAGAGGCGGAAGGGCGCGCGCCAGGCACGGATCGCGAGATGGCCCAGCAGCACGCCCACGGCGAAGGGCCACCCCACCAGGAGCACGTTCTGCGAGGTCAGCGGCGTGCCGTGCTGGATCATGCCGATTCCGACGAACAGCAGGACGATCAGCAGGTCGCCGACGAGGGCACCGAGGGAGCGGAACATGGCGTCAGGGTACTGCCGCCCGCTGAGCGCGGCGCGGGCCCGGTCCAGGCCTGTGAAGGGCGCCACGGACACGCCCTCGCGGGCCCTTTGAAGCGTCCCCGCGGCGGACGGGAAGGCCGCGCTCCCACGCCGCGAACTACCATGGTGCCCATGTCAGCGAACCCTGCGTCGACCCTCGAGAACACCGTGCTGCCCGCCCCGCGGGACGGCATCGCGCACGCCGCACCCTACGGCGCCCCGCAGCTCGAGGTCGCCCATGCGCTGAACGTGAACGAGAACCCCTACGGACCCTCCGCGGAGCTCGCCGCGGCCATCGGCGCCGCCGCCACGCAGGCCGCGCTCGGCCTGAACCGGTATCCCGACCGCGAGGCCCTCGGCCTGCGCGCGGATCTCGGTGCCTACCTCGCCGAGGAGTCCGGGATCCCGGCACCGGCGGCGGAGTCCGTCTGGGCCGCCAACGGCTCGAACGAGATCATGCACCAGCTGCTGCTCGCCTACGGCGGCCCCGGCCGCACCGCGCTGGGCTTCACCCCGCACTACTCGATGTACCCCGAGTACGGCCGTGACACCTACACCGGCTGGGTCACCGCCGAGCGGGGCCCGGCCCCCGAGTTCGCGCTGAGCGCCGAGGCCGTCGTCGAGGCGATCACCCGGCACCGCCCCGACATCGTGGTGCTCACCTCCCCGAACAACCCCACCGGCACCGCCCTCGACCTCGACGTCGTCGAGGCCGCGGCGACCGCGCTCGCGGCCACGCGCGGCCTGCTGGTGGTCGACGAGGCCTACGGCGAGTTCCGCCGTGACGGCGTCCCCAGCGCCCTCACCCTCCTGCCCGCGCACCGCAACCTCGTGGTCACCCGCACCATGTCCAAGGCCTTCGCCCTGGCCGGTGCACGCCTGGGGTATTTCGTCGCCGATCCCGCGATCGTGGACACCGTGCGGGTGGTGCGCCTGCCCTACCACCTCTCCGCCGTGACCCAGGCCGTGGCCCGCACCGCCCTCGCCCACAGCGAGGAGCTGCTGGGGAAGGTCGCGACGCTGCGCACCGAGCGCGACGCGCTGGCCGAGCACCTCGCGGGCCGCGGTCACGAGGTCGCCCCGTCGGACGCGAACTTCATCCTGTTCCGCACCTTCACCGACCGCGACGCGGTGTTCGAGGCCCTTCTCGAGCGCAGCGTCCTCGTCCGCGCCGTCGGCCCCGCCGGCTGGCTGCGGGTGTCCATCGGCACGCCGGAGGACAACACAGCATTCCGTACCGCCCTCGAGGAGGCCGACCCCCGATGACCGACACCCAGAGCCCCGCCGCCCGCCCGGCACGCACCGCGACGATCAGCCGCACCACCCGTGAGTCCTCGATCGAGCTGACCCTCGACATCGACGGCACCGGCCAGGTGGACGTCTCCACCTCCGTGCCCTTCTTCGACCACATGCTCACGGCGCTGGGCACCCACGCCCGCTTCGACCTCACCGTCAAGGCCACCGGGGACGTGCACATCGACGCCCACCACACCGTCGAGGACACCGCGATCGTGCTCGGCCAGGCGCTGCGCGAGGCGCTCGGCGACAAGAAGGGCATCGCCCGCTTCGGTGACGCGCTGGTGCCGCTGGACGAGTCCCTCGCCCAGGCCGTGGTGGACCTCTCCGGGCGCCCCTACTGCGTCCACTCGGGCGAGAGCGAGGCCCAGGCGCTGCACCTGATCGGCGGGCACTTCACCGGCTCGCTGACCCGCCACGTCTTCGAGTCGCTCGCCCACCATGCCGCGATCTGCCTGCACATCCGGCTGATCGAGGGCCGCGACCCCCACCACGTGGTCGAGGCCCAGTTCAAGGCCCTCGCCCGCGCGCTGCGCGCCGCCTGCGCCTACGATGACCGAGTCCTCGACGTCCCTTCGACCAAGGGAGCACTGTGAGCACCGTCGACCCGGAGGATCCGCGCCAGGACGGCCCGGATCAGCAGCCGGAGGGCGCCGGACGCCCCTCGGACGACATCGATGCCGAGTTCGCCCGGATGATGGAGGGCATCTCCCTCGAGGAGGACGCCCCGCTGACCGTCGAGGACGTCCTCACCGACGGCGGCGAGGACCAGGAGCCCAGCATCGCCGTGATCGCGACCTCCGTCGCCACCGCGAAGGCGCTGGCCGGCGTGGTCCGGCTGGGACGCGAGGCCCGCACCGACGGGATCGACATCCCCGTCGGCACCCGCACCCATGACACCTCCACCGGCGCGATCGCCGTGGGCCCGCTCGCCGAGACCGCCGCGCACGATCTCGCCGCGATCGCCTCGACCGCGCTGCAGCGCAACGGCATCGTGCTGTTCTGGCGCCGAGGCGACCGCATGACCGCCACCCGGTACAAGAATGGTGAGCGCGGCGAGGACATCTCGCCCGCGATCGTGCTGGGCGCCGTCGACGACCTGGTCGAGGAGCTGCTGCTGGGCGCCACCGGCGTCGACGAGCTGGGGGAGGGGCTGGACCCCGCGGCCCTCAGCCGCACCGAGGCGCTCGCCTGGATCGCCTCCGGGAAGAAGCGGAAGTGACGGCGGGACAGGCCCTGCCCGCCGCCCGCGTCGTCGTCCTCGACCACGGCTCCGGCAACGTCCGCTCGGTGGTCCGTGCGCTCGAGGCCGCCGGGGCACGCGTCGAGCTGACCGCGGACCGCGAAGCCGCCCTCACCGCCGATGGTCTGGTCGTCCCCGGCGTCGGCGCCTTCGCCGCGACTCTCGAGCAGATCCAGTCCGTGGGCGGGGACCGGCTGATCGAGCGCCGACTCGCCGGCGGCCGCCCGGTGCTCGGCATCTGCGTGGGACTGCAGGTCATGTTCGACGCCGGCGACGAGCACGGGGAGCGCACCCGGGGCCTGGCGCAGTGGCCCGGCGAGGTCACCCGCCTCGAGGCGGACGTCGTCCCCCACATGGGCTGGAACACCGTCGAGGTCGCCGAGGGCAGCACCCTGTTCGAGGGCCTCGCCGAGGAGCGCTTCTACTTCGTCCACTCCTACGCCGCGCGCCGCTGGGAGATGGAGCAGATCGGCTCGCTGCTCGCACCGCGCGTGACCTGGTCCGAGCACGGAGGCGACCGCTTCATCGCCGCCGTCGAGAACGGGGCGCTGACCGCCACCCAGTTCCACCCGGAGAAGTCCGGCGAGGCCGGTGCCCGGCTGCTCGCGAACTGGCTGCGCACCCTCCCCCGCTACAACGCGGAGGAGACCGCATGATCGGCGCCTTCGTGATGCTGTTCGTCGGCGGAGCCCTCGTGGGCGGCGCCTACTCCTTCTTCCGCTCGAAGAAGCCCTGGTGGTCGGTCGCAGCGCTCGGCGTCATCGGCGTGATCTGCCTCGGCCTGTCCTTCTGGACCCTCCAGAACCTCTGATCCTCGCGCGCCCCGGCGCGCCCCATCCCGCACCATCTGCCAGGAGGCACCCCTATGACCGCTCCCGTGCTCGAGCTGCTCCCCGCCGTCGACGTGCAGGACGGCCAGGCCGTCCGACTCGTCCAGGGCGAGGCCGGCACCGAAACCGCCTACGGCGCACCCCTGGACGCCGCCCTCGCCTTCCAGGAGGGAGGTGCGAGCTGGCTGCACCTGGTCGACCTCGACGCCGCCTTCGGGCGCGGCAGCAACTCCTCGCTGCTGGCCGAGGTGGTCTCCGCCGTGGACATGAACGTCGAGCTCTCCGGCGGGATCCGCGATGACGAGTCCCTGGCCGCGGCCCTCGCCACCGGCTGCCGACGCGTCAACCTCGGCACAGCCGCGCTCGAGAACCCCGAGTGGACCGCCGAGGTGCTCGCCGAGCACGGCGACCGCATCGCCGTCGGCCTCGACGTGCGCGGCACCACCCTCGCCGCCCGCGGCTGGACCCGCGAGGGCGGCGACCTCTGGGAGACCCTCGAGCGTCTGAACGATGCCGGCTGCCAGCGCTACGTCGTCACCGACGTCACCAAGGACGGCACCCTGCGCGGCCCGAACCTCGAGCTGCTGCGTGAGGTCTGCTCCCGCACCGACGCCAAGGTGGTCGCCTCCGGCGGCATCTCCTCCCTCGAGGACCTGCGCGCCCTCCGCGAGCTGGTGCCCGAGGGTGTCGAGGGCGCGATCGTCGGAAAGGCCCTGTACGCGCAGGCGTTCACGATGGGCGAGGCGCTCGACGTCGCGGGTCGCCCGTGACCCCGGGGCGGGACCGCGTCCCCGAGCCCGAGACCTCCTCGAGCGAGCAGGTCCGCCGCACGCTGCCCGCCCACTTCCGGGAGAAGTCCCCGCTCACGGACACCGCCGGCGTGTCCTGGGAGGGGCGCGACTACCCCGTCAGCCCCTTCCCCGGCGATGACGGCTCCGTCCCTGCCGAGCTGGCCGCCGCGCTGCGCGCCCACCGCGCCGGCGAGGATGCGGACCGAGAGCAGCTGGTCGCCGCGCTCGCGCAGGCCCGGGTGCTGGTGCCGATCATGGCGGTCGCGACCGAGACCGGCACCACCGCGCACGGCCTGACCGGGGACAACGGCGCGGACATGGCGATGGTCTCGATCACCGCGCCCGACGGCACCACCGTGCTGCCGCTGTTCACCTCCGTGGCATCGCTCAGTGCCTGGCGCAGCGATGCCCGGCCGGTGCCGGTGGTCGCGCCGCAGGCCGCGCAGGCCGCGGTGCAGGAGGGCTGCACCGCCCTGCTGCTGGATCCCGCGACGTCGAGCGAGGAGGGTGGCCCGATCCTGCTGCCGCGCTCGGTGCTGTGGGCTCTCGCGCAGGGCCGCACCTGGATCCCCCCGCACCGCGACCCCGAGGTCGCGGCGGTGCTGGATCAGGTGGCGCAGCGCTCGCCCGAGGCGGTCACCGGCCTGGTGGCCCGTTCCGGGCAGCGCGCCGAGGTGGATCTGCACCTGCAGCTGCTGCCGGGCCTCACCGCATCGGCGGTGCGCGAGGTGGTCGATGGCGTGACGGCGCAGCTCGCGCAGGAGCAGATCGTCGCCGAGCGGATCAGCTCGATGCGGCTGGTGCTCGGCTCCTGAGCCGCGCCGGCCGCCGCCGGGTCAGGAGACCCGGCCGGTGAACTTCTCGCCGGGCGCCTGACCGGGCTCGTCCGGGAAGGGCAGCGCTTCGGCGAAGGCCAGCTGCAGGGAGCGCAGCCCATCGCGCAGCGAGCGGGCATGCTCGTTCCCGATCTCGGGCGCCGCTGCGGTGACCAGGCCGGCCAGCGCGTTGATCAGCTTCCGTGCCTCGGCGAGGTCCTGGTACTGCCCGGTCGCCTCGTCCTCCGCGAGACCCACCTTCACCGCGGCGGCGCTCATCAGGTGCACGCAGGCAGAGGTGATGATCTCCACCGAGGACACCTCGGCGATGTCCCGCAGCTCCTCACCGCCGGAGACCTGGTGCTGGTGGCCGTCGTGGTCGTGGGTCTGGTTCTCGTTCACGTGTGGGCACGTCCTTCGTGGGTGGGCGCTCCCCGGCGGGGAGCCTGCTGGGGTCCGTGGTGCGCTCAGGCGTCCACGGGGAGGGTCCCGCTCTCGTCCAGTGCGCTGAACCGGACGGTCAGACCGGTGGGGTCGGTGCCGATCGGGACGTCGTACACCTTGTGGAAGACCTCGGTCGTCCCGGGGCTGACCACACCATAGGGGAGGCTCGAGGCCACGTGGACCAGCCCCGCCTCGGAATGGGGGAGATGCTCCTCGCCCTCGGCGGTCTCGAGGCTGATCGAGGAGTCGACCATCACCGGGGCGTCGCTGTCGTTGGCGACCTCGAAGACCACGATCACGAACTCGCCCTCGGGTTCGAGGGCGTCGTTCTGCCCGCCCACGCTGCGCACCCCCGTCTCGGTGCTGACCTCGGTGAGGGTGACGCCGGCGATCTCGACCCGCCCGGGGCCGGCGGAGTCGGCCGAGGCGGGATCCTCCTCGGTGACGGGAGCGCCGGACGCGGCGGGCTCGGCGGGGGAGAGCGCCCGGTAGGCGAGCACGCCGCCGCCGAGGACGATCGCCAGCAGCAGCGCTGCGGCCACCGCGAACCCGGTGATCAGCAGACCTCGATGCCGGGAGCGCACCTGAGCGGGCTCCGGGGCGGGCGCGGGTCGACGATTGGGGCGGGCCGGCCGGGGCGGAGGGGTCGGGAACCCCTCGGGCACCGGACGCAGCACGGCCCGCGGGGCGGTGCGCATCCCTGTGACCGGGTCGATCTGAGGGGTGACCTGCGGATCCTTGGAGGGGTCCTCGGTGCCGGAGTCCGCGGCCTGCGGGCCGTCATCCCCCGCGGCGGGCAGGGGCTCGGCGCCGTAGTCGTAGTCGCGCGCGTGCTCCTCCGTGGGCGCGGGCGGGGGGCTCTGCGCGGAGGGGCTGTGCGGTGCGGCGGGCCCGGGACGGGGCTGTGCGCCCTCGCCGGAGGCGTCGCGATCGGTTCCCACCCATGCTCCTCGCTGGTCGCGGCGTGCGGACGCGATGCACATCACCTGGACGACGGCCGCGCTCCTGCTAGGATAGACGACTGGAACAGGTCGAAACCCTCGTCATCCGTTCCGTCAAGTGGAGTCCCTTCCCACCTCGTGGCCTCACGGCCGCCAGGTCAGTATCGCAGCCAGGCAGCAGTGTCTGGTCCGCGCTGTCGCGCACGCACCCTGGGGCCTCCGCATGATCATGCGGGGGCCTTCGTCGTCTTCCGACTCGAAACAAGGTGAGGAGCCAACATCAGCGAACAGCGCATCAACGGTCAGATCAGGGTCCCCAAGGTCCTGCTGGTCGGGCCCGCCGGCGAGCAGGTCGGTGAGGTCCGTGTCGAGGACGCTCTGCGTCTCGCACAGGAAGCAGGCCTCGATCTCGTCGAGGTCGCGCCCGGCGCCAACCCGCCGGTTGCCCGTCTCATGGATTACGGCAAGTACAAGTACGAAGCCAACCTGAAGGCACGTGAGTCGCGCAAGAACCAGGCGAACACGGTCCAGAAGGAGATCCGGATGGGCCTGAAGATCGACACTCACGACTACGAGACCAAGCGCCGCAATGTTGAGAAGTTCCTTGACGGTGGCGACAAGGTGAAGGTCATCATCCGCTTCCGCGGTCGTGAGCAGTCCCGTCCCGAGAGGGGCGTCAAGCTTCTGGGACGCATGGCCGAGGACGTCGCCGACTACGGCTTCGTCGAGTCGCATCCGCGGCAGGACGGCCGCAACATGGTGATGGTCTTCGGGCCCCACAAGAAGAAGGCCCAGGCCATGGCCGAGGCCCGCAAGCGCAAGACCGACGCTGAGAAGGCCGCGGCCCGCCAGAAGGACACTCCGTCCGACAGCGGGGACGACGCGTCCGCCGGCGCCGAGTCCTGAGAACGTAACCAAGGAGAATTGGCAGATGCCGAAGAACAAGACCCACTCGGGTACCAAGAAGCGCGTCCGCGTCACCGGCTCGGGCAAGCTCATGCGCGAGAAGGCGGGCGCCCGCCACCTGCTGGAGCACAAGTCCTCCACCCGCAAGCGTCGCCTCGGCAGCGACACCGACATCGCCAAGGCTGATGTCAAGCGCATGAAGAAGCTGCTGGGCCGCTGATCGCCCACGCGGGAGCACGGCTCCCGCGCCCCTGAACTAACGATCGAAGGAGTATCACGTGGCACGCGTGAAGCGGGCGGTCAACGCCCATAAGAAGCGTCGGGAAATCCTCGAGCAGGCCAGCGGCTACCGCGGCCAGCGCTCGCGCCTGTACCGCAAGGCGAAGGAGCAGGTGCTGCACTCGCAGACCTACAACTTCCGCGACCGCAAGAAGCGCAAGGGCAACTTCCGTCAGCTCTGGATCCAGCGCATCAACGCTGCCTCCCGCGCCAACGGCCTGACCTACAACCGCCTCATCCAGGGCCTCGGCCTCGCCGGTGTCGAGGTGGACCGCCGCATGCTCGCCGAGCTCGCGGTCAACGACGCCCCGGCCTTCGCCGCCCTGGTCGAGGTCGCCAAGAACGCCCTCCCCGAGGACGTCAACGCCCCGGCAGCCTGACATCGCGCCGCACGCAGCGATGTCCGAGCGCCCGGATCAGCCCCCGATCACCTCTCCCCGCTCCGAGCGGGTGAAGAAGGTGGCGGCGCTGACCGGGCGCTCTGCGCGTCGCAGACAGGAACGATTCCGGGTCGAGGGACCGCTCGCAGTCCACTCCCTGCTCGAGCACCGACCCGAGCTCGCACGCGAGGTGTTCCTCACCGAGCGCGCCGCGAGCGACCACCCCGAGCTCGCGCAGCTGGCCTGCGCCGCCGGCACACCGGTGCGCAGAGTCGACGAGCAGATCCTCCGCGCGATGCTTCGTGATCAGAGCACCGGCGCCGAGAGCACGAGCGCCGACGGCGCCTCGGTCACCCCGCAGGGCGCGGTCGCCGTCGCGGCACTCCCCGCCGAGGATCCCGCCCGCGCCACCGAGGCCGTCCGCGCCCTGCCCACCTCCGGGCCCCTCACCGTGCTCGTGCTCCACGAGGTGCGCGACCCCGGCAACGTGGGCACACTGATCCGCACCGCCGACGCCTCCGGCGCCGACCTGGTGCTGCTCACCCGCACCTGCGCAGACCCGTACTCGCCCAAGGCCGTGCGAGCCGCCGTCGGCAGCCTCTTCCACCTCCCGGTGATCGCCGGCGCCGAGATCGAGGATCTCCTCGCCGAGCTCTCCACCGCGGGGATCGCCGCCGCTGCGACCAGCGGATATGCCGCCGAGGAGCTGTTCACCGCCGAGCTGCCGGACCGGCTCGCCTGGATCCTCGGCAACGAGGCCCGCGGACTGGACGAGAAGACCCTCGCCGCCGCCCCGCTCGCGGTGCGGATCCCGCTCGCAGGCCGTGCGGAGTCGCTGAACGTGCACACCGCAGCCACCGTCTGCCTCTTCGAGACGCTCCGGCGCCGACGGGCGAGCGCATGACCGCGCTCCTGCGGCGCTCCACCGCACTCGCCATCCCGCTGCTGCTCCTGCTCGCCGTCCTCACCGCGGGCCTCGGCATGGCCGCCACAGGCGCCCTCGCCCCCGCCGCCCTGGTGCCTGCTTCACCGCTGGTGACCTGGGGACTGCCGGTGGTCGAAGCGTTCCACCACCTCGGCCTGCTGCTCGCCGTCGGCGCGGGCGGCACCGCGGTGCTGCTCCTGCCCGGACCCTCCCGCCGGGAGGTCACCGTCCTGGACCCGCTGCGCCGCACCACCGTGCGCCTCGGCGCGGCCGGCGCGCTGCTGTGGGCCCTCGCCGCCCTCGCCCAGATCCCGCTCGGCGGGCTCGAAGCGACCGGCGCCGGCACCGACCTGAACGTGTGGGACGTCGCGATGGGCGGCGCCCTCGGACGGATCCAGATGGGCGTCGCGGTCTTCGCCGCCGCCGCCGCGCTCTGCTACCTGCTGGCCCGGTCCACGGTCCTGGCCTGCTGGGGCCTCGCCTTCACCGGTATCGCGGCCGGTGCACTGGGGATGGCCGGGCACGCCGGGGCGAGCCTGGACCACATCAACGCCGTCAACGCGATGGCCGTGCACCTGATCGCCGTGGCCGTCTGGGCGGGAGGGCTGCTGGTCATCGCGCTGCTCGCGCCCCGGATGCCGGACGCCGCCCTCGCCACCACCATCCAGCGCTTCTCGCCCTGGGCGCTGGCGGCGGTGGTCGCGCTCGCGTTCAGCGGCGTCGTCAGCGCGCTGATCCGCCTCTCGAGCTGGACAGACCTTTTCAGCACCGGCTACGGGCTCGTGGTGCTCGCCAAGGCGGTGGGCCTGATCGCCCTCGCCGTGCTCGGTGCTCTCCAGCGGCGCCGGCTCGGGGAGCGCCTCCGCTTCCGCCACCTCGCCCTCACCGAGGGCCTGCTCATGGCCGCGGTGATCGGTGCCTCGATCGCGCTGGGCCGCTCCGCCCCGCCGGTCCCGCAGGCCATCCCGCCTGTGGGCGACCTCAAGGTGCTCTCGCTGGTCGGCTTCCTGCCGCCCGAGCAGGAGTTCGACCCCACCACGATGTTCACCCTCTTCCAGCCGGACTGGGTCGCGCTCGCCCTCGCTGCGGTGATGGCCGGTGCCTACCTCCTCGGCGCGGTGCGCCTGGCCCGGCGCGGTGACAAGTGGCCCTGGCACCGCACCCTCGCATTCGTCGCAGGCTGCGTGGCTTTCGCCTGGGTGATGAGCGGGGGCGCGGCGGCCTGGGGCAAGTTCCGCTTCGACGCGCACATGATCCAGCACATGGCGATGATGATGATCGTGCCTCCGCTGTGGGTGCTCGGAGGACCGGTCACGCTGCTCTCGCGCGCCGTCTCCCCGCGCACGGACGGCTCCCGCGGCATCCGCGAATGGGTGCTCGCCGCCGTCCACTCCGGCTACGCCCGTGTGGTCTCCTCCCCGCCGCTGGCGGGGCTGATCTTCGCCGGCTCGCTGGTCATCTTCTATTTCACGCCCCTGTTCGAGATGGCGATGTACCACCACCTCGGGCACTTCCTGATGACCGTGCACTTCCTCGGCTCGGGCTACCTGTTCGCCTGGGTGCTCATCGGCATCGACCCCGCGACCAAGCCGATCAACCCCGTGCTCAAGCTGATCACCCTGCTGGTGACCCTCGCGTTCCACGCCTTCTTCGGCGTGGCGCTGGTCTCGGCGACCTGGCTGATCGCCGAGGGCTGGTACACGGATCTGGGCATGTACTCGCTCGAGCGCCTCGAGCTGATCCAGGTGCGCGGCGGCACCATCATGTGGGCGATCTCTGAGGTGCCCACCGTCGGCTACGCGATCATCGTCGCGGTGCTGTGGATGAAGTCCGAGGACCGCCGCGCCCGCCAGTACGACCGCAAGGCAGAGCGGGACGGCGGGGCTGAGCTCGAGGCCTACAACGCCTACCTTGCGAGTCTGCGGGGCGAGGGCGGTGCGCCTGCGCCCACGTCCACGGCGAGTGCGGACAGTCGGGAAGACGGCGCGCCGGGCGCCGCCGGCGACGGCCGGGACGGCTGAGTCGACCTCGTCAACGGGCTCGAACGAACCTCTCACCGCCATCGTCGACAGGCCTTTCTGTGTCGAGCGGTCCTCTCGACGCCATCATGGACCTCACTGTCACACGGGCCGCCGAACCCCAGCCGTCACCTACCTGTGCACCAGCCCCATGCGACACCCTCGGCGGATGCAGAGCGGCGGCGACCATCGCAGGATGATCGCCGCCGCTCTCGGACGTGACTCAGTGGTGGGGAAGACTCACAGCCAGTCGCCCTGCGCGGCCCGCTTCTCGGTGCCGATGGTGGTGTCCGGGCCGTGACCGGTGTGGACCACCGTGTCCTCGGGCAGCGCGAACAGGCGCTCGCGCACGGACTCCTCGATCGTCTCCCGTGAGGAGAAGGAGCGTCCGGTGGCTCCGGGTCCGCCCTGGAAGAGGGTGTCCCCGGTGAACACGGCGCCCAGCTCCTCGGAGTAGTAGCAGGTCGAGCCGGGGGAGTGGCCCGGGGTGTGCATCGCCTCGAGGTTCACACCGGCGATGGTGAACATGTCACCGTCGGCGACGTCATCGTCCCAGGGCAGATCGCCGTGGGTGAGCTGCCAGACCTCGCGATCGGCGGGGTTCAGCAGGATCGGGGCCTCAAGCGCTTCGGACAGCTCGGGCGCGAAGCGCACGTGGTCGTCATGCGCATGGGTGAGCAGGATGCCCACGCACTCGCGCTCACCGACCAGGTTCACGACGGTGTCGATGTCGTGCGGGGCGTCGAACACCACGCACTGCTCGTCATCGCCGAGCACCCACACGTTGTTGTCCACCTGGTGGGTCTCGCCGTCGAGGCTGAAGGTGCCGGAGGTGACGGCATGGGAGAGACGCGCGGTCATCGGGCCACCTCCACCACGGTGCGCAGGGTGTCGCCCCCGTGCAGCGCATCGAGCGCCGCGTCAGTCCCGGCCAGATCCGTGCGGCCGGTGACGAAGCGGTCCAGCGGCAGGCGACCCTGGAGGAACAGGTCGATCAGGTACGGGAAGTCCCGTTCGGGCAGGCAGTCGCCGTACCAGGAGGACTTCAGCGCCCCGCCGCGGCCGAACACGTCCAGCAGCGGGAGAGTCAGCTCCACACCCGGGCGGGGGACGCCCACCAGCACCACACGCCCGGCGAGGTCACGGGCGTAGAAGGCGGTCTCGTAGGTCTGCGGGATGCCGACTGCATCGACCACCACATCCGCGCCGAAGCCGCCGGTGAGCTCCTGCACCTTCTCGGCGACCTCCTGCGGGGAGAGATCCTTGGTGAGCAGGGTGTGGGTCGCGCCGAGCTCCTTCGCGGCGGCGAGCTTCTTCTCGTCGACGTCGAGGCCGATGATCGTCGTGGCGCCGGCGAGCTTCGCACCCGCGATCGCGGCGCAGCCCACGCCGCCCAGGCCGATCACGGCGAGGGACTCGCCGCGCTGGACCTGACCGGTGTTGATCGCGGCGCCGATGCCCGCCATCACGCCGCAGCCCAGCAGGCCGGCCACCTCGGCCGGGGCGTCCTCGGAGACCTTGGTGCACTGACCCTCGTGCACGAGGGTCTTCTCCGCGAAGGAGCCGATGCCCAGAGCGGCGGTGAGTTCGGTGCCGTCGGTGAGGGTCATGGGCTTCGAGGCGTTGTGGGTCGCGAAGCAGTACTGGTGCACGCCCTTCTTGCAGGCGCGGCACTCGCCGCACACGGCGCGCCAGTTCAGTACCACGTAATCGCCCACCTCCACATGGGTGACGTCCGCGCCGATCGCCGAGACGCGGCCGGCGGATTCGTGCCCCAGCAGGAAGGGGAACTCGTCGTTGATGCCGCCGTCGCGGTAGGCGAGGTCGGTGTGGCACACACCCGTCGCCTCGATGTCGACGACCACGTCGTGCGGCCCGGGGTCGGGGATGATGATGTCGAGCAGCTCCGCGGGCTGCTTCTCGCTGCGGGCGACGACGCCCTTGACTGTCCAGGACATGCTGGCCTCCTTCGAGGTCGAGGTTCTCCGCCAGCCTATCCATGACCAGCCAGGTCCGTCGGCCCCACCGGGAGTCCCGCGCAGCGCCGCCGTCGGCCGTCCGCCGGCCCGCCGCCGACGCCCGACGGCGACGCCGTGCGGGCTGGAGCCCTCGCCCGCCATGAGGTGCGTCGCGCACAGGCGGGACGGGGCGCCCGAGGCGGTGCGGGGCCTCCTAGAATGGCCCGTGGTGCCCGTGCCCCGGCCTGTGCGCCCCCTCTGCCCCCGGACGAAAGCGATACCCGTGTCCGAGTCATCCCCGACTCCCGCCCCGGTCATCGACGAGGCGACCATCGGCGCCGCCGTCGATGCCGCGCTCGCCGCGATCGCCGCGGCGGCCTCCACCGACGAGCTCAAGCAGGTGCGCATCCAGCACGTGGGTGATGCCAGCGTGCTCTCGAGCGCGAACCGCGCCATCAAGGACCTGCCCAAGGACCAGAAGGCCGCGGCCGGCAAGCTCGTGGGACAGAGCAAGGGCCGGGTGCAGAAGGAGCTCGCCGCACGCCAGCAGCAGCTCGCCGCCGCCGAGGAGGAGGCTGCACTCGCCGCCGAGACCGTCGACGTCACCCTCCCCACCGACCTGCGCCCCCGCGGTGCCTCGCACCCGCTGACCGTGCTGCAGGACCGCATCAACGACTTCTTCGTGGGCATCGGCTGGGAGATCGCCGAGGGCCCCGAGATCGAGTCCGAGTGGCTGAACTTCGACGCTCTGAACGCCGATGCCGAGCACCCCTCCCGCTCGATGCAGGACACCCTGTACCTCGCCCCCGAGGACTCGGGCATGCTGCTGCGCACCCAGACCTCGCCCGTGCAGATCCGCGCGATGCTCGAGCGCGGCGCACCCTTGTACGTGGCCTGCCCCGGCACCGTCTACCGGGCCGACGAGATCGACGCGACCCACTCGCCCATGTTCCATCAGGTCGAGGGCCTCGCCATCGGCAAGGACCTGACCATGGCGAACCTCGTGGGCACCCTCGACGCCTTCGCCGCGCACATCTTCGGCGGCGCGCCGATCACCCGCCTGCGCCCCAACCACTTCCCCTTCACCGAGCCCAGCGCCGAGATGGACTTCCGCTGCTTCCGCTGCGAGGCGCGCGAGGGACTGGACCATGACGCGGACCCGAACTGCCGGGTCTGCGGCGGCACCGGCTGGATCGAGATGGGCGGCTGCGGCATGGTCCACCCGAACGTGCTGCGCGCGGCCGGGGTGGACCCGGAGGAGTACCAGGGCTTCGCCTTCGGGCTCGGAATCGAGCGCATCCTGATGCTCCGCAACGGAGTGGCGGACATGCGCGACATCGTGGAGGGCGACGTTCGCTTCTCCCAGCACTACGGTACGGAGATCTGAGATGCCCCGCATTCCCCTGACCTGGCTCGCCGAGCACACCGAGCTGCCCGCTGACGTCTCCGCCCTGCAGGTCGCCACGGATCTCTCCCGCATCGGGCTCGAGGAGGAGACGATCTTCGGCGCCCAGGTGACCGGACCCCTGGTCATCGGCCGCGTGCTGGATCTCGTCAAGGAGCCCCAGAAGAACGGCAAGACCATCAACTGGGTGCGCGTGGACGTCGGCCCCGAGCACAACCAGGACGCCGACGACCCCAAGGATCCCCAGCCCGGTGAGGAGCGCCCCTCCCGCGGCATCATCTGCGGCGCCCACAACTTCGTCGAAGGTGACCTGGTGGTCGTCTCCCTGCCCGGCACCGTGCTGCCCGGCGACTTCGCGATCGCCGCCCGCAGGACCTACGGCCACACCTCCGACGGCATGATCTGCTCCGGCGACGAGCTGGGCCTGGGCGAGGACCCCTCGGGCGAGGACGGCATCATCGTGCTTGGCCGCGGCCACGCCGAGGGCCTGACCGGCGAGCCCGGGGACGATGCGATCGCCCTGCTGGGCCTCGCCGACGAGGTCGTCGAGATCAACGTGACCCCGGACCGCGGCTACTGCTTCTCGATGCGCGGCGTGGCCCGGGAGTACTCCCACGCCACCGGCGCCGCCTACACCGACCCGGTCACCGAGGTCGAGATCCCGCAGGCAGGCGCCGGCGGTACCGCCGTGCAGCTGCGCGACCAGGCACCGCTGCGCGGCACGGACGGCTGTTCGCGCTTCGTCACCCTCGAGGTGAACGGTGTGGACCCCTCGGCGCAGACCCCGCGCTGGATGGCCCGCCGCCTCACCCTGGCCGGTATGCGCCCGATCTCCCTGATCGTGGACGTCACCAACTACGTGATGCTGGACCTCGGCCAGCCGCTGCACGCCTACGACGCGGACAAGGTGGTGGCCCCGATCGTGGTGCGCCGCGCCCGCGCCGGCGAGAAGCTCACCACGCTCGACGACGTCACCCGCACCCTCGACCCCGAGGACCTGCTGATCACCGACAGCGACGGCGGCGAGGGCGCCCGCATCCTCGGCCTCGCCGGGGTGATGGGCGGAGAGTCCACCGAGGTCTCCGCCGCCACCACGAACATCGTGCTCGAGGCGGCGACCTTCGACCCGATCTCGGTGGCCCGCACCGCGCGCCGCCACCGCCTTCCCTCCGAGGCCTCCAAGCGCTTCGAGCGCGGGGTGGACCCGCAGCTCCCGCTCGCGGCCGCCTACCGCGCGGCCCAGCTGATCGTCGAGCACGGCGGCGGCGAGATCGCCGCGGCAGTCACCGACGAGGGCGCCCTTCCGGCCTCGGCCGCGGCGATCTCGCTGCCCGTCGGCGACGCCGAGCGGGTGGTCGGCATCGCCTACACCGCCGAGCAGGTGCGCGGAAGTCTCCAGCAGATCGGCTGCCAGGTGCAGGACGGTCCCGAGGGCACGCTCCAGGTCACCCCGCCCACCTGGCGCCCGGACCTCGCCATCCGTGAGGACCTGATCGAGGAGATCGCCCGCCTGGTCGGCTACGAGACGATCCCCTCGATCCTGCCCACCGCTCCCGGCGGCCGCGGTCTCACCCGCGCCCAGCGCGCCCGCCGCGCCGCGAACCGCGCTCTCGCCGAGGCGGGCCTGGTCGAGGTCACCTCCTACCCGTTCGTGGGCGAGGGCATCTTCGATGCGCTCCGCTACGAGGCGGGCGATCCCCGTCGCGCCGCGGTGCGGCTGCTGAACCCGCTGGCCGACGTCGAGCCGCTGATGCGCAGCTCGCTGCTGCAGACTCTGCTGCCCGTCGCCCGCCGGAACCTGGGCCGCGGCGAGGAGTCGGTGGCGATCTTCCAGCTCGGCACCACCTCGCTGGCGAGCACCGAGGGCGCCCGCGCCCCGGTGCCCGCTGCGGCGCAGCGTCCCTCGGACGCCGAGCTCGAGGAGATCCTCGCCGCGCTGCCGCGCCAGTTCCGCAGCCTCGCCGCCGTGGTGGGCGGCGCTTCGGGCCCGGACTCCTGGCAGGGCGAGATCGCGCCCTGGGGCTGGGCCGACGCCTTCGAGCTCGCCCGCCGCGCGGCGGCATCCGTCGGCGCGCAGATCGAGGTGCGCCAGATCGAGCACGCCCCCTTCCATCCGGGCCGCGCCGGTGAGCTGCGCGTGCTCACGGCCGACGGGGAGAGCACCGTGATCGGTCATGCCGGTGAGCTGCACCCCGCCGTGGTCAAGGAGTTCGACCTGCCGGCGCGCACCAGCGCCTTCGAGCTCGACCTCGAGGCGCTGATCGCCGCGGCCCCGGCCGTGGTACCCGCCGCCCCGGTGCCGACCTACCCGGTCGCCAAGGAGGACTTCGCCTTCGTGGTCGACCAGGACGTCCCCGCCTCCGCCGTCGAGGCGGCGATCGTGGTGGGCATCGGCGACCTCGCCGAGAGCGTTCACCTCTTCGACGTCTTCACCGGCGCGCAGATCGGCGAGGGGAAGAAGTCCCTCGCCTTCGCGGTGCGACTGCGCTCGGTCGAGGGCACCCTGACCGCGGAGCAGATCGGGCAGGCGCGCAGCCGCTGCATCGCCGCCGTCGCTTCGGCCGTCGGAGGCGTGCTGAGGGCATGAGCGACGGACCGTCCTGCGCGAGATCCTCGTCCTGAGGACTTCACGCGGGTGAGCCGGTGATCGGGAGCGCGAGAGGGGTGCAGCGAACGGCTGCACCCCTCTCGCGCTCCCACGCCGCCCTCATCGCGGACAGGGGCCTACGGCGTCACATCGTGTTCACGATCAGACCGATGTGGGTGTAGAAGTTCATCGCGCCGAACAGGACGAAGACGATCCCGGTCACCAGCCAGAGCACGCCGACGACCTTGGCGAGGGTCGGGACCCGGATCGACGGGTCCTCCCCGGCGCTCGAGGGGAGGCTCGCGAAGGAGCGGATCGACAGGGGAGCGAGGACCGCGCCGATGCCGACCAGCCCGAACAGCAGGGACATGAAGATCGCCTCGACGATGGGCCACTCGGCGAATGCCCCGGAGATCGGCTCTTGGGGCGGCGCGGCGAACAGCTGGTACACGATGCCGGCGAACATGATTGCCAGCAGCGCCAGCCCGAGACCCGCGATGAAGATGCTGAGCGGGCGCGCGGCCCGAGCCACCTCGGACACCGGCCTCGGTGACTCGAGGATCCGGTCGCCGCGCTTCCACAGGAAGAGGGCCAGGGCGAGCATCAGCACGCCGAAGCCGAGGCTCGTCTCTCCGAAGATGACGTTGTCGAAGGCGAAGCCGCCGGCAGCCAGCGGCCAGGTGAGGCTCATGTGCAGGCCGGTCAGCGTGAGGATCGAGCCGAGCGCGCCGAATGTCATCGCCCAGCCGTCGGTGCTGACGGGGTCCTCCCTGCGATGGCGCAGTAGATCCCGCGCGAAGAGGACCAGTGCGACCAGGCCGGCGCCGGCGGCGAGCGACATGATCGTGTTGTACGTCGGCATCGTCGTCCAGTCGATCATCCCGGGCGACGGTTCCCCCATGAAAAAGTCCTTCACAGCTACCTCCTGCAGGGCTTTCACAGCCCCGAATAGATGAGTTTTCAACCGTAGCATTCGCGGCCTTCCCTCAGGGCGGCGCTGCCGGGGCGCGGGTGACGGGACATCCCGTGGCGATTGGACTGGCTGTTCATACAGGGCGCTGTATATACTTCCGTCATGTCCTCTTCACGCGATCTCGGTGTCCCTGCGTCGCAGTCCTCGGCGCCTCGCCCCCGCCTCGCCGTCGTCGGCGCCTCGGGCTACGCCGGCGGGGAGACCCTGCGCCTGCTCGCGGGCCATCCGGGGGTCGAGGTCACCACCGTCGCCGCCCATTCGAGCGCCGGGAAGCACCTCAGCGAGGTCGCTCCCCACATCGACCTCGGGCGTGATCCGGTGCTCGAGGAGACGGGCGTGGAGACACTGCGCGGGCACGACGTGGTGGTCCTGGCCCTGCCCCACGGGCAGTCCGGGCAGATCGCCGCCGCCCTGCGCGCCGAGGACCCGGACGTGCTGGTGCTGGACCTCGGGGCGGACCACCGCCTCGAGAGCGCCGAGGACTGGCGGGACTACTACGGCAGCGAGCACTCCGGCACCTGGACCTACGGCATGCCCGAGCTCCCGCTGGCCGATGGCACCCGCCAGCGCGACCTGCTCGTCGGTGCTCGCGAGATCGCGGTGCCCGGCTGCAACGCCACCGCCGTCACCCTCGCCCTCGCGCCCCTCGTGCGCGCCGGGCTGGTGGATGCCGCGCAGCTCAGCGCCGTGCTGCCTGTGGGCTACTCCGGGGCGGGGCGCGCCGCCAAGCAGCACCTGATGTTCTCCGAGGCCTCCGGGACCGCAGCCCCCTACGCCGTCGGCGGCACTCACCGCCACGTCCCTGAGGTGCTGCAGAACCTGCGCCGCGCCACCGGGCAGGACGGCCAGAAGCTCGGCTTCACTCCCGTGCTGGTGCCGATGAGCCGCGGCATCCTCGCCGTGTGCACCGCCCCCGTGGCCGAGGGCACCACCACCGCCGGTCTGCTGGACGCCCTGCAGGCGGACTACGCGGACGAGCACTTCGTCACCGTGCTGCCCGAGGGCCGCTTCCCCGCGACCGGCGAGGTGACCGGCGCGAACACCCTGCGCATCGGCGCCGCGGTCGATCACCGCAGCGGCCAGGCCACCGTCATCTCCGCCCTCGACAACCTCGTCAAGGGCACCGCCGGGGCGGCGCTCCAGTCGATGAACCTCGCCCTCGGCCTCCCCGAGACCACGGGCCTGACCCGCACCGCTCTGGCCCCCTGACCTCGTCCCGCACCGCCGAGACCCACCTCCCAGCCCTTCCAGGAGCACCCGTGTCCCTCACCCGTCCGAGCGGATTCCGCGCCGTCGGCCTCGCCGCCGGCATCAAGACCACCGGCGCGCACGACCTCGCCGTCATCGTCAACGACGGCCCCCGCGACACCGCCGCCGCCGTGTTCACCGCCAACCGGGTCCAGGCCGCCCCCGTTCTCTGGTCGCGCCAGGCCGTCGCCGACGGCCGCGCCCGCGCCGTCGTGCTCAACTCCGGCGGCGCCAACGCCTGCACCGGCCCCGAGGGCTTCGCTGACACCCACCGCACCGCGGAGCACCTCGCCGCCGAGCTCGAGGCGTCCGCGCAGGACGTGCTGGTCTGCTCCACCGGCCTGATCGGGGAGCGCCTCCCCATGGAGCCTCTGCTGACCGGCATCACCACCGCGATCGGCCAGCTCGCCGCAGGTGCCGAGGCCGACGCCTCGAGCGCCCGCGCGATCATGACCACCGACACCGTGCCGAAGACCGCCGAGGCCACCACCGCCTCCGGCATCACCGTCGGCGGCATCGCCAAGGGCGCGGGCATGCTCGCGCCCCAGCTCGCGACCATGCTCGTGGTGCTCACCACCGACGCGGACATCGACGCCGCCACCGCCGATGCGGCCCTGCGCGCCGCCACCCGCACCACCTTCGACCGCGTCGACTCCGACGCCTGCATGTCCACCAACGACACCGTGATCCTGCTGGCCTCCGGCGCGAGCGGCATCGCCCCCGAGCTCGAGGAGCTCACCGAAGCGGTGCGCGCCGTCAGCGCCGACCTGGCGCGCCAGCTGGTCGCCGACGCCGAGGGCGCCAGCCACGACGTCCACGTGATCGTGCGCTCGGCGACCACCGAGGAGGCCGCCCTCGCGGTGGCCCGCGAGATCGCCCGCTCCAACCTCGTCAAGGCCGCGATCTTCGGCAACGACCCCAACTGGGGCCGCATCGTCGCCGCCGCCGGGTGCGTGCCCGAGCACGTCGCACCGTTCGACGTGGCGGACCTCTCGGTCACCGTCAACGGCGTCGAGGTGTGCCGTGCGGGCGGCGCCCATCGCGACCGCTCCGAGGTGGACATGACCCCGCGCGAGACCCTCATCGAGGTGGACCTCGGCGCCGGCGACGCCACCGGAGACATCTGGACCAACGACCTCACCCACGACTACGTCGAAGAGAACAGCGCCTACTCCTCATGAGCACCTCACCCCCTTCGGGCCCCGCCGCCGCAGCGGCCGACGACGGCCCACTCGTCGGCAAGAACCCCCTCGCCCAGCTCGACGCCGCCCGCACCGAGGCGCGCGAGAAGTCCGAGGTGCTGATCGAGGCCATGCCCTGGATGCAGCGCTTCCGCGGCAAGATCGTGGTGGTCAAGTACGGCGGCAACGCCATGGTCGACGACGAGCTGCGCCGCGGCTTCGCCGCCGACATCGTCTTCATGCGCCTGGCCGGCATCCACGTGGTCGTCGTCCACGGCGGCGGCCCGCAGATCAACGCCATGCTCGAGCGCGTGGGCAAGGAGTCCACCTTCCGCGGCGGGCTGCGCGTCACCGACGCGGAGACGATGGAGATCGTGCGCATGGTGCTGGTGGGCCAGGTGGGCCGCGAGCTGGTGGGCATGATCAACCACCACGGACCCTTCGCGATCGGGATGTCCGGCGAGGACGGCCGCCTGTTCAGCGCCACCCGTCGCGGCACCGTGGTGGACGGCGAGGAGGTGGACCTCGGCCACGTGGGCGCGGTCGAGGGCGTCAGCATCGCCGGGATCAGCGACCTGCTCGAGGCCGGGCGCATCCCCGTGATCTCCTCGATCGCCCCCGAGCTGGACGCCGACGGCAACCCCACCGGCGAGGTGCTCAACATCAACGCCGACCTCGCCGCCGCGGCGCTCGCCGAAGGGCTCGACGCCGAGAAGCTCGTGATGCTCACCGATGTGGAGGGCCTCTACCGCGACTGGCCCGACCGCGCCTCGCTGATCCCCGAGATCTCCGCCTCGGAGCTGCGCCAGATGCTGCCCGGCCTCACCGCCGGGATGATCCCGAAGGCCGAGGCGCTGCTGGGTGCCGTGGACGCCGGAGTGCGCACGGCGGCGATGATCGATGGCCGCATCGAGCACGCGGTGCTGCTGGAGGTGTTCACCACCAAGGGCGTGGGCACGATGGTGAGGAGGGACGACTATGTCTGATCAGGATCGCAGCCACGAGCTCGCCGACCGCTACGGCCGGGCGCTGCTGCCCGTGTTCGGCACCCCGCAGCGGGTGCTCGCCCGCGGCGAGGGCGTGCACGTGTGGGACACCGACGGGAAGCAGTACCTCGACCTGCTCGCCGGGATCGCGGTGAACTCCCTCGGCCACGCCCACCCCGCCCTGCTCTCGGCGATCTCCAAGCAGGCCGAGACCCTCGGGCACGTCTCGAACTTCTTCGCCTCCGCCCCGCAGATCGAGCTCGCCGAGAAGCTGCTCGAGCTCGCCGACGCCCCGGCCGGCTCCGGGGTGTTCTTCGCGAACTCCGGCACCGAGGCCAACGAAGCGGCGTTCAAGATCGCGCGCCGCACCGGGCGCCCCCGCATCCTCGCGCTGCAGGACTCCTTCCACGGCCGCACCATGGGCGCCCTCGCCCTCACCTCGAAGGAGGCCTATCGCGCCCCCTTCGAGCCGCTGGCCGGAGGTGTCGAGTTCCTCGAGGTCGGTGACGAGCAGGCCCTCGCGAACGCCCTCGCGCCCGGGGACGTGGCCGCCGTGTTCGCCGAGCCCATCCAGGGCGAGGCCGGGGTGCGCGCCCTGGACCCCGACTACCTGCGGGCGCTGCGCCGCCTCACCCGCGAGCACGGCACCCTGCTGATCCTCGACGAGGTCCAGACCGGCATCGGCCGCACCGGGCACTGGTTCGCCCACCAGGCGATCGAGGGGCTCCAGCCCGACGTGATGACCCTTGCCAAGGGACTGGGCGGCGGCTTCCCGATCGGCGCCGTGATCAGCTTCGGGCAGCACACCCATGATCTGCTGCAGCCCGGCCAGCACGGCACCACCTTCGGCGGCAACCCGATCGCCGCGGCCGCCGGTCTCGCCGTGATCGGCACGATCCTCGAGGAGGGTCTGCTCACGCACGTCCGCGACGTGGGCGAGGAGCTCACCCGCGAGCTGCTGGGCCTCGCGCACCCCCTGATCCAGGAGGTGCGCGGCGCCGGCCTGCTGCTCGGCATCGGGCTGAACGCCCCGGTCGCGCCGCAGCTCGCGGCCGCCGCCCTCGAGGCGGGCTTCATCGTCAACGCCCCGAACCCCACCACGCTGCGCCTCGCACCCCCGCTGGTGATCACCCCGGCGCAGCTGGCCACCTTCACCGCCGCCCTGCCCGCCCTGCTCGAGGCCGTCGCGCCCGAAGGAGAGAACTGAGATGCCCCGCCACTTCCTGCGCGATGACGACCTCAGCCCCGCCGAGCAGAAGGAGGTCCTCTCCCTCGCGCTCGCGCTCGGCGAGGACCGCTTCGCCAAGCGCCCCCTCGAGGGCCCCCGCACGGTCGCGATCATGTTCGACAAGTCCTCCACCCGCACCCGCGTCTCCTTCGCGACCGGCGTCGCCGAGCTCGGCGGCAGCCCCCTCGTGCTCGAGGCGGCCTCGAGCCAGCTGGGCCGCGGCGAGTCCATCGCGGACACCACGCGAGTGCTCACCCGCATGGTCTCCGCGATCGTGTGGCGCACCTTCGGGCAGGAGCGGATCCAGGAGATGGCCGCGCACTCGAGCGTGCCCGTGGTCAACGCCCTGACCGACGAGTTCCACCCCTGCCAGATCCTCGCCGACCTGCAGACCATCGCCCAGCACACCGGGGGCCTGGCCGAAGGGGACGCCGCGCTCGCCGGCCGCTCCCTGGCCTACCTCGGCGACGGCGCCAACAACATGGCCCACTCCTACCTCCTCGGCGGCGTCACCGCCGGGATGGACGTGCGCATCGCTTCGCCCGCCTCCCACCGGCCGGATCCGCAGATCGTGGCCGACGCCCGCGCGATCGCCGAGCGCACCGGCGGCTCGGTCACCCTCACCGATGACCCGCGCGCAGCCGCTACCGGCGCGACCGCCGTCATCACCGACACCTGGGTCTCGATGGGTCAGGAGGGCGAGGGAGGCCGCGGCGAGGAGACCTTCGCCCCCTTCCAGGTCACCGAGGAGCTGATGGAGCTCTCCGGCGGGATCTTCCTGCACTGCCTGCCCGCCTACCGCGGCAAGGAGGTCACCTCCGAGGTGATCGACGGTCCCGCCTCCGTGGTCTGGGACGAGGCGGAGAACCGCCTCCACGCCCAGAAGGCGCTGCTGACCTGGCTGCTCGAGCACCCGGATCAGGCCACCGCCGAGCAGGCGCGCCCGGTGGGGGAGCGACGATGAACGAGTCCCGCCGCGCGCTCGCCCAGACCAAGACCTCCCGCCAGCAGCGCATCGTCCAGCTCCTCACCCGCCAGGAGGTCTCCTCCCAGTCGCAGCTCGCGCAGCTGCTGACCGCCGAGGGCATCGAGGTCACCCAGGCCACCCTCTCCCGGGACCTGGTGGAGCTGCAGGCGGAGAAGATCCGCGGCTCCGCGGGCAGCCTCGTCTACCGCCTGCCCCCGGAGGGCGGGTCCCCGCGCCCCGCGGGCCCCTCGGCCGAGAACGAGCTCCTCGAGGCGCGCCTGCCGCGCCTGGCGGAGGGGCTGCTGGTCTCCGCCGAGGCGAGCGGCAACCTCGTGGTGGTGCGCACACCGCCCGGAGGTGCGCAGTATCTCGCCTCGGCCATGGACCGCTCCGTGATGCCGGACGTCCTCGGTACGATCGCTGGCGACGACACCGTGCTGCTGGTGGCCCGGGACCCCGCCGGCGGGGATCGACTGGCCGAGCGCCTGCTCGATCTCGCCGAGGGCCGGCGCGACTTGGCCGACCCGACCCTTCCCGACGCACCCCGCAGCGCCTGACCCTGACCGCACGACCTCCGGGCACCGGCCCCGCCGAACCCGACACACCACCCCGTGACCCACGACTAGGAGCATCACCCGTGACCGAAAAGATCGTCCTCGCCTACTCCGGCGGCCTCGACACCTCCGTCGCCATCGGCTGGATCCACGACGCCACCGGCGCCGACGTCATCGCCTGCGCGGTGGACGTGGGCCAGGGTGGTGAGGACCTCGAGGTCATCCGCCAGCGCGCCCTGGACTGCGGCGCCGTGGAGGCCTACGTGGCCGATGCCCGCGACGAGTTCGCGAACGAGTACTGCATGCCCGCGCTCAAGGCGAACTCCCTGTACATGGACGCCTACCCGAACGTCTCGGCGATCTCCCGCCCGGTGATCACCAAGCACCTGGTCAAGGCCGCCAAGCGCTACGGCGCCTCGACTGTCGCCCACGGCTGCACCGGCAAGGGCAACGACCAGGTGCGCTTCGAGGTCTCGATCACCTCGCTCGCCCCCGAGCTCAAGTGCATCGCCCCGGTGCGCGACCTCGCGCTGACCCGCGACAAGGCGATCGAGTACGCCGAGCGCAAGGGCCTGCCCATCGAGACCACCAAGCACAACCCCTTCTCGATCGACCAGAACGTCTGGGGCCGCGCCATCGAGACCGGCTTCCTCGAGGACATCTGGAACGAGCCCACCAAGGACGTCTTCAGCTACACCGACGACCCCGCCTTCCCGCCGGTCGCCGACGAGGTCGTCATCAGCTTCGAGCGCGGCATCCCCGTCGCGATCGACGGCCGTGCGGTCACCCCGCTCCAGGCCATCCAGGAGCTCAACACCCGCGCCGGCGCCCAGGGCATCGGCCGCATCGACATCGTCGAGGACCGCCTGGTGGGCATCAAGTCCCGCGAGGTCTACGAGGCCCCCGGCGCGATGACCCTGATCACCGCCCACCAGGAGCTCGAGCGCGTCACCCTCGAGCGCGAGCAGGCCCGCTTCAAGCGCACCGTGGGCGACCGCTGGACCGAGATGGTCTACGACGGCCAGTGGTTCTCCCCGCTGAAGAAGTCCCTGGACGCCTTCATCGAGGACACCCAGCGCTACGTCAGCGGCGACATCCGCATGACCCTGCACGGCGGCCGCGCCACCGTGACCGGTCGCCGCACCGAGACCGGTCTGTACGACTTCAACCTCGCCACCTACGACGAGGGCGACACCTTCGACCAGGGCAGCGCCCGCGGCTTCATCGACATCTACGGCCTGGCCGCCAAGCAGGCCGCGGCCCGCGACGTCGCCTTCGGCAACGGTGAGGACCTGGGTGCCGCCGAGGGGCAGGCATGAGCCAGGACCCGGCCGCGCAGAGCGGGGATCCGTCGGCCGCGAAGGAGAAGGCCTCGCTGTGGGGCGGACGCTTCGGCTCCGGTCCGGCGTCCGCGCTGGCAGCGCTGTCCGTGTCCACGCACTTCGACTGGCGCCTGGCCCAGTACGACCTGCGCGGCTCCAAGGCGCACGCGAACGTGCTGCACGCGGCCGGTCTGCTCACCGATGAGGAGCTCATCGGCATGCAGGAGGCGCTCGATCGTCTTGCGGCCGACGTCGCCTCCGGCGAGTTCACCGCCGCGCCCGACGACGAGGACGTGCACACCGCCCTCGAGCGCGGCCTGATCGAGCGCGCCGGCCCCGACCTCGGCGGGAAGCTGCGCGCGGGTCGCTCCCGCAACGACCAGATCGCCACCCTGATCCGCCTGTTCCTCCGCGATCAGTCGCGGGCGATCGGCGATCAGGTGCTCGACCTGGTGGACGTGCTCGTGGCTCGAGCCCGCGAGGTGCACGGCGCGCCCATGCCCGGACGCACCCACCTCCAGCACGCCCAGCCGCTGCTGCTGAGCCATCACCTGCTGGCCCATGCCTGGCCGCTGCTGCGGGACGTGGAGCGCCTGCGGGATCTCGACGTCCGCGCCGACAGCTCGCCCTACGGCTCCGGCGCCCTGGCCGGTTCGAGCCTCGGCCTGGACCCGCAGGCCGTCGCCCGCGAGCTCGGCTTCACCGACTCGGTGTGGAACTCGATCGACGGGACCGCCTCGCGCGATCTCACCGCCGAGTTCTCCTTCGTGCTCGCGATGATCGGCATCGACCTGTCGCGCCTGGCCGAGGAGATCATCCTGTGGAACACCAAGGAGTTCTCTTTCATCACGCTGGACGACTCCTACTCCACCGGCTCCTCGATCATGCCGCAGAAGAAGAACCCGGACATCGCCGAGCTCGCTCGCGGCAAGGCCGGGCGGATCGTCGGTGACCTGGTGGGTCTGCTGGCCACGCTCAAGGCCCTCCCGCTCGCGTACAACCGCGACCTGCAGGAGGACAAGGAGCCGGTGTTCGACCAGGTCGACTCCCTGGATCTGGTGCTGCCGGCGTTCACCGGGATGATGGCGACGCTGGTCTTCCACACCGACCGGATGGCGGAGCTCGCCCCGCAGGGCTTCTCCCTCGCCACCGACATCGCCGATCACCTGGTTCGCCGCGGCGTGCCCTTCCGCAGCGCCCACGAGATCTCGGGAGCCTGCGTGAAGGTCGCCGAGTCCCAGGACAAGGAGCTGTGGGACCTCACGGACGAGGAGCTCGCCTCGATCTCCGAGCACCTGGACGGCTCGGTCCGCTCGGTGCTCTCGGTCGAGGGCTCGATCGCCTCGCGCGACGCCAAGGGCGGGACAGCCCCGTCCCGGGTCGCCGAGCAGGAGGACGCCGCCTCCGCCACGATCGCCGCGCTGCGCGAGTTCACGCGCGACCGCTGAGCGATCCTGTGCGCCGTGCACGCCCCGTTCCCCGGATCCCGCGGGACGGGGCGTGCGCGTCCCACCCGTCACGCCGAGATGCCGTGCCGTGCACGGATCTGTGACAATGGCGCTCGGACTCCTCGCGCAGGAGTCCGCTCGGCACTGAGGGGGAGGGCCTCCCCGCCACTGCCGGGGCCCCATCCCGGTCCGTCGCGACCGGACCATCGGCACCCTGTGCCCCTCCGAGAGGAAACGATCGATGCATTCCGTCCTGGACGAGCTCGCCTGGCGAGGACTCGTCGTGCAGACCACCGGGCGCGAGGCGCTCGGCAGCGCTCTGGCGGACGGACCGATCAGCCTGTATTGCGGCTTCGACCCGACGGCGGCCTCGCTGCACGTCGGCCACCTGACGCAGGTGCTCACCATGCGCCGGCTGCAGCTGGCCGGCCATCACCCGTACGCGCTCGTCGGCGGGGCCACCGGCCTGATCGGTGACCCGAGGATGTCGGGCGAGCGGGTGCTCAACGACGCCGAGATCGTGCAGACCTGGGTGGAGAGCCTGCGCGGACAGATCTCCCGCTTCCTCGATCTCGAGGGCGACTACGCCGTGAGGTTGGTGAACAACCTCGACTGGATCGGGCAGATGAGCGCCCTGGACTTCCTGCGGGACATGGGCAAGCACTTCCGCATGGGCACCATGCTCGCCAAGGACACTGTCGCCCGGCGTCTGCAGAGCGACGAGGGCATCAGCTACACCGAGTTCAGCTACCAGGTGCTCCAGGGCATCGACTACCTCGAGCTGCACCGCCGTCACGGCGTCTCCCTCCAGTACGGGGGCAACGACCAGTGGGGGAACCTGCTCGCGGGCGTGGATCTCATCCACAAGGTCGAGGGCCACGACGTCCACGCCCTGACCACACCCCTGGTCACGAAGGCGGACGGCACCAAGTTCGGCAAGAGCGAGGGCGGAGCGGTCTGGCTGGATGCGGAGCTCACCAGCCCGTACGCCTTCCACCAGTTCTGGCTCAACGCGGCCGACGCGGACGTCGTGAACTACCTGAAGTACTTCACCTTCCGCACCCAGGAGGAGATCGCCGAGCTCGAGCACGCGACCGAGGTCGCCTCGCACGAGCGGGCGGCGCAGAAGCTGCTGGCCGACGAGATCACCACGATGGTCCACGGCGCGCAGGCCACCGCCCAGGCGAAGTCCGCAGCGGCCGTGCTCTTCGGCCGAGGGGATGTGCGTGAGCTCGACGAGCCCACGATCCAAGCGATCGCCCGCGAGCTGCCGGGCGCGGAGATCTCCACCGGCACGGCACTGGTCGATGCGTTCGTCGAGGCCGGTATCGCCGCCTCGAAGGGTGCGGCCCGCCGTGACGCGAGCAGCGGTGGGCTCTCGGTCAACGGCGAGAAGGTCAGCGCCGAGGATCTCGCCCGCGAGGCCGGCGACTTCGCTCCGCTGCCGGGCAGACATCTGCTCCTGCGCCGCGGACGCAAGAACGTCGCGATGGTCCGCCTCCACGGCTGATCGGTCCCACACCCTGAGCTCGAGCCCCGTGCACTGCCCCTCGGCAGGGTACGGGGCTCGAGTCGTTCTCACGCGTCGGCCGGGACGGTGGCGTGCGGAGGAGGGACGTGCGGGGGAGAGGGCGCGGGAGTGGAGCGCGTGCCCGCGCGGACGGCGTGACTGCGGGCGACGTCGTGCACGCTCGGGCAAGGCGTACCCGGGGGAGAAGCCGTCTCTGAAGTGGAAGACGTATCTGAAGAGAACGACGCGCCCGCGAGTACGCGACGCGAGCAGAAAGTGTCAAGCCGACGAGAAGCCTCGGTGATGCCCCTCTCAAGCGTGGGTCACATCCGGATGAACGAGCGCTTTCCCGGCCGCCCAATAGTGGGGTTGACCTGGAGTTTTACCCGGATTCCGAGATGAACGGGAGTCGAACTTCCGGGTTTGACGGCGCTCCGGGAGACCCGTAATGTTCTTTCTTGTCAGCAGCGAGGACGCAGACACGAAGGACCGAGAGCCTCCCAGCGGGAGTCACCGGAACGGAGTGGAAGCGACGTCGCAGCGGACTGCTGGACCGGGAGACCGGCTCGGCAGCCGTGAGTGCTGGTCGAGGAAGGATCGCGAGTCGATCCGGACGAGACCGGGACCACACGGAGCGGAGTTGTGAAGGGCCGCGAAGAACTGCTAGAGTAGTGACTCGCGCCGGAACGACGAAGCGAACTTCGGTCGGACGGGAATCCCGCCGGCGCCTCCGAGCCTCTGACTCGAACCGCAGCAACGGGGAGATGACGATGTGCGCGTGTTGCTTGATATCTCAATAGCGTGTCTGTTTGTTGATGCCATTATTTTGAATGGCAATTTTTAACGGATGATACAGCAGTTATATGCTGGTTGTTTGTTTCTATTGTCAGGATACTGTTTTTCATGTTTTTTCATGGAGAGTTTGATCCTGGCTCAGGACGAACGCTGGCGGCGTGCTTAACACATGCAAGTCGAACGATGACGACCGTGCTTGCACGGTCTGATTAGTGGCGAACGGGTGAGTAACACGTGAGTAACCTGCCCTCCACTTCGGGATAACCTCGGGAAATCGTGGCTAATACCGGATATGAATCCTTGTCGCATGGCGGGGGTTGGAAAGATTTATCGGTGGGGGATGGACTCGCGGCCTATCAGTTTGTTGGTGAGGTAATGGCTCACCAAGACGATGACGGGTAGCCGGCCTGAGAGGGCGACCGGCCACACTGGGACTGAGACACGGCCCAGACTCCTACGGGAGGCAGCAGTGGGGAATATTGCACAATGGGCGAAAGCCTGATGCAGCGACGCCGCGTGAGGGATGACGGCCTTCGGGTTGTAAACCTCTTTCAGTAGGGAAGAAGCGAGAGTGACGGTACCTGCAGAAGAAGCGCCGGCTAACTACGTGCCAGCAGCCGCGGTAATACGTAGGGCGCAAGCGTTGTCCGGAATTATTGGGCGTAAAGAGCTTGTAGGTGGCTTGTCGCGTCTGCCGTGAAAACCCGAGGCTCAACCTCGGGCGTGCGGTGGGTACGGGCAGGCTAGAGTGTGGTAGGGGAGACTGGAACTCCTGGTGTAGCGGTGAAATGCGCAGATATCAGGAAGAACACCGATGGCGAAGGCAGGTCTCTGGGCCATTACTGACACTGAGAAGCGAAAGCATGGGTAGCGAACAGGATTAGATACCCTGGTAGTCCATGCCGTAAACGTTGGGCACTAGATGTGGGGGACATTCCACGTTTTCCGCGTCGTAGCTAACGCATTAAGTGCCCCGCCTGGGGAGTACGGCCGCAAGGCTAAAACTCAAAGGAATTGACGGGGGCCCGCACAAGCGGCGGAGCATGCTGATTAATTCGATGCAACGCGAAGAACCTTACCAAGGCTTGACATGCACCGGACGACTCCAGAGATGGGGTTTTCTTCGGACTGGTGCACAGGTGGTGCATGGTTGTCGTCAGCTCGTGTCGTGAGATGTTGGGTTAAGTCCCGCAACGAGCGCAACCCTTGTTCTATGTTGCCAGCACGTGATGGTGGGGACTCATAGGAGACTGCCGGGGTCAACTCGGAGGAAGGTGGGGACGACGTCAAATCATCATGCCCCTTATGTCTTGGGCTTCAAGCATGCTACAATGGTCGGTACAATGGGTTGCGAAACTGTGAGGTGGAGCGAATCCCAAAAAGCCGGCCTCAGTTCGGATTGGGGTCTGCAACTCGACCCCATGAAGTCGGAGTCGCTAGTAATCGCAGATCAGCAACGCTGCGGTGAATACGTTCCCGGGCCTTGTACACACCGCCCGTCAAGTCACGAAAGTCGGTAACACCCGAAGCCAGTGGCCCATCCTCGTGAGGGAGCTGTCGAAGGTGGGATCGGTGATTGGGACTAAGTCGTAACAAGGTAGCCGTACCGGAAGGTGCGGCTGGATCACCTCCTTTCTAAGGAGCATCACCAATTATGGTGGCCATCTGCCTGCCCGAGTGTGGTGGGGGTGGTTGCTCAAGGGTGGAACATCAACGAATGGGCACTTCGCTTGCCGGCGATGTCTTCTAGTACGACCTTTCGGGGTCTGGAACGGGAATGGCCGGTGGGTTTGAGGTGGAGACACGCTATTGGGTTGTGAGGCTGCACGCAGCCCCGACGGGCCCTTCTTTGGAAGGGCGTTGTGGGGGTGTGTGGCTGGTCCTCCCTGATGCTGCTTGGCGCGAATGCGTAGGTGGTGTTGGTGTGGGGTTGTTTCTTGAGAACTGCATAGTGGACGCGAGCATCTTGTAAGCAATTTTTATTGACATTGTGTCTTTGTGTTGCCGTAAGTTTTAAAGGGCGCACGGTGGATGCCTTGGCAAGAGGAGCCGACGAAGGACGTGGGAGTCTGCGTTAAGCCTCGGGGAGTTGACAACCGAACTGTGATCCGAGGATGTCCGAATGGGGAAACCCACCACGAGTCATGTCGTGGTACCCGCCACTGAATGTATAGGTGGTGTGGAGGGAACGCGGGGAAGTGAAACATCTCAGTACCCGCAGGAAGAGAAAACAATAGTGATTCCGTGAGTAGTGGCGAGCGAAAGCGGATGGTGGCTAAACCTGGTCTGTGTGATACCCGGCAGGGGTTGCAGGTTGGGGGTTGTGGGACGTATCAGAACTGTCTGCCGGCAGTTCGGCGTGGACGTGCAGCGGTAGTCGAAGTCGTGGTGAGTGCGACGGCGTAGAGGGTGTGACCCCCGTAGACGAAATCGATGTGCGGCGTGATGCTGTTCCCGAGTAGCACCGGGCCCGTGAAATCCGGTGTGAATCTGCCAGGACCACCTGGTAAGCCTGAATACTACCTCTTGACCGATAGCGGACAAGTACCGTGAGGGAAAGGTGAAAAGCACCCCGGGAGGGGAGTGAAATAGTACCTGAAACCGTGTGCTTACAATCCGTCGGAGCCTTTAGGGGTGACGGCGTGCCTTTTGAAGAATGAGCCTGCGAGTTAGTGGTCGGTGGCGAGGTTAACCCGTGTGGGGTAGCCGTAGCGAAAGCGAGTCTGAACGGGGCGTTCAGTCGCCGGCTCTAGACCCGAAGCGAAGTGATCTATCCATGGGCAGTGTGAAGCGCGGGTAAGACCGCGTGGAGGCGCGAACCCACTTCAGTTGAAAATGGAGGGGATGACCTGTGGATAGGGGTGAAAGGCCAATCAAACTTCGTGATAGCTGGTTCTCCCCGAAATGCATTTAGGTGCAGCGTTACGTGTTTCGTGCCGGAGGTAGAGCACTGGATAGGCGATGGGCCCCACCGGGTTACTGACCTTAGCCAAACTCCGAATGCCGGTACGTGAGAGCGTAGCAGTGAGACTGTGGGGGATAAGCTTCATAGTCGAGAGGGAAACAGCCCAGAACATCAGCTAAGGCCCCTAAGCGTGTGCTAAGTGGAAAAGGATGTGGAGTTGCTGAGACAACCAGGAGGTTGGCTTAGAAGCAGCCACCCTTGAAAGAGTGCGTAATAGCTCACTGGTCAAGTGATTCTGCGCCGACAATTTAGCGGGGCTCAAGCACACCGCCGAAGCTGTGTCACTCCGGTCTTGTACTGGGGTGGGTAGGGGAGCGTCGTACAGCCAGCGAAGCTGCGGGGGAACCCAGTGGTGGAGGCTGTACGAGTGAGAATGCAGGCATGAGTAGCGAAAGACGGGTGAGAAACCCGTCCGCCGATTGATCAAGGGTTCCAGGGCCAGGTTTATCCGCCCTGGGTTAGTCGGGACCTAAGGCGAGGCCGACAGGCGTAGTCGATGGACATCGGGTTGATATTCCCGAACCGATCGTAGGAGGACCCATACCGAGGCAGTCGATGCTAACCACCCGAGCCGTCTCTTCACCCTTCGGGGTGGGGTTGGTGGTGAGGCTGGGAACCAAGGTTGTAGTAGGTCAGCGCATGGGATGACGCAGAGAGGTAGCTTCCGCGGACTTAATGGAATAGTCCGTCTAAGCGTGCAGCCCGGCCCCGGGTAATGCTGGGGCCTTGAGGGTGAGACGTGATGGGGATCCCGTATGGGCGTAGGTGAGTGATCCTGTACTGCCAAGAAAAGTTCCGGCGTGACGAATACGGTCGCCCGTACCCTAAACCGACTCAGGTGATCAGGTAGAGAATACCGAGGCGTTCGAGAGAATCGTGGTTAAGGAACTCGGCAAAATGCCCCCGTAACTTCGGGAGAAGGGGGGCCCTATCCGTGAGAGCGGTGAGGGCCGCAGAGACCAGGGAGAAGCGACTGTTTACTAAAAACACAGGTCCGTGCGAAGTCGTAAGACGCTGTATACGGACTGACGCCTGCCCGGTGCTGGAAGGTTAAGAGGACCGGTTAGAGCCCTTCGGGGTTCGAAGCTGAGAATTTAAGCCCCAGTAAACGGCGGTGGTAACTATAACCATCCTAAGGTAGCGAAATTCCTTGTCGGGTAAGTTCCGACCTGCACGAATGGCGTAACGACTTCTCCACTGTCTCAACCGCGAACTCGGCGAAATTGCATTACGAGTAAAGATGCTCGTTACGCGCAGCAGGACGGAAAGACCCCGGGACCTTTACTATAGTTTGATATTGGTGTTCGGGACGGCTTGTGTAGGATAGGTGGGAGACTGGGAAGCATTCACGCCAGTGAGTGTGGAGTCGTTGTTGAAATACCACTCTGGTCGTTCTGGATTCCTAACCTCGGTCCGTGATCCGGATCAGGGACAGTGTCTGATGGGTAGTTTAACTGGGGCGGTTGCCTCCTAAAGAGTAACGGAGGCGCTCAAAGGTTCCCTCAGCCTGGTTGGCAATCAGGTGTTGAGTGTAAGTGCACAAGGGAGCTTGACTGCGAGACTGACAAGTCGGGCAGGTGCGAAAGCAGGAACTAGTGATCCGGCACCTCATTGTGGAATGGGTGTCGCTCAACGGATAAAAGGTACCCCGGGGATAACAGGCTGATCTTGCCCAAGAGCTCATATCGACGGCATGGTTTGGCACCTCGATGTCGGCTCGTCGCATCCTGGGGCTGGAGTTGGTCCCAAGGGTTAGGCTGTTCGCCTATTAAAGCGGTACGCGAGCTGGGTTTAGAACGTCGTGAGACAGTTCGGTCCCTATCCGCTGCGCGCGTTGGATATTTGAGAAGTCCTGTCCCTAGTACGAGAGGACCGGGATGGACTGACCTCTGGTGTGCCAGTTGTTCTGCCAAGGGCATGGCTGGTTGGCTACGTCGGGAAGGGATAACCGCTGAAAGCATCTAAGCGGGAAGCCTGCTTCGAGATGAGATATCCGTGCACCTTTTGGTGTGGGAGGCCCCCAGTAGATGACTGGGTTGATAGGCCAGATGTGGAAGCGCAGTAATGTGTGGAGCTGACTGGTACTAATGGCCGATGACTTACTTCAACACTATTGTTTGCGTGTGTGTTTGCGTCCACTGTGCGGTTCTTGGGAAACAACTCCTCGGAGCTGGATCACTCGTTTGTGGGGGTGTGTCTGGTTCTGGAGTGGCTGGTTGTCTCATCGTGTTACGGCGGTCATAGCGTCGAGGAAACGCCCGGTTCCATTCCGAACCCGGAAGCTAAGCTCGATTGCGCCGATGGTACTGCACTCGGGAGGGTGTGGGAGAGTAGGTCGCCGCCGGACATCTTCACTGGGAGTGGAGGAGTGCTTGAACCCCT